>NZ_RBDY01000012.1 GCF_003626575.1 Streptomyces radicis
CTGCCCGCATGCTGGCTGCTGGCCGAATGGCCCGCCGCCGAGCACGAACCGGTCCAGTTCTGGCTGTCCAACCTGCCCGCCGACACTCCGCTGACCACGCTCGTCCGGCTGGCCAAGCTCCGCTGGCGGATCGAGCACGACTACCGCGAGATGAAGCAAGCACTCGGCCTGGCCCACTTCGAAGGCCGCACCTGGAAGGGCTGGCACCACCACGTCACCCTCGTCTCCGCCGCCCACGCCTTCTGCACCCTGCAACGGATAGCTCTCTCCCCAAAAGAAACGGCGCCAGCCTGAGCCTCTACCAGGTCATCCGCGAGTTGCAGACGCTCCTCGCGGTCTGGACCGGCGCCTGCCCCACCTGTCACCGTGACATACCCACACCCATACCAACCTGACCAAGCACTACTAGGGTCTGCCGGGGATCACATGGCGGCGGAGCCCCTGCGGGGCGAGGGAGTCCAGGATGTCGGCCGGGTCGAACGCCTCGCTCGGCGCGAGCACGCCGGGGGCGCGCCCCCGGCCGCGTCCCTTCCGTGGCGAGCCGAACCGCCGCCTCCGCCGCGCCGATCGAGGTGAAGCGGTGGGTTCCGACGTCCTCGGCATACGCCCTGGCGCCGCCGTGCGGGCCCGTGACATCGGCCTCCGTCAGGTGACCCGTTCATGAGCGGGTCACCTGGCGGAGGCCGTCGATCGCCAACTCCAGGAGGCGGCGGGCCTGTTCCTCGCCCTCGGGGTCGGGGGGCACGCGCCACAGGAAGCCCATGAGCAGCAGCACATCGGCCGGGTCGAGGCCGGGGCGGACGCCGCCGTCCTCCTCGCACGCGCGCAGCAGGGTGCCCACGGCGGCGGTGACCGGCGCGTAGGTCTCGTTCACCGCGTCGCGGGCCGCCGCCGTGTCGAGCGCCTCGCCGAGGCCGTGCTTGAGGCGGACGTAGTCGGCGAGGCCCAGGAACCACCCGCGGAACGCGTCGAGCGGGGCGTGCGCCGCAAGCAGGTCCGGGACGGAGTCGACCAGGCGCCGCACTTCGTGCCGGTAGACGGCCAGGACCAGGTCCTCGCGGGTCGGGAAGTGCCGGTAGAGCGTGCCAGCGCCGACGCCCGCGCGCTTGGCGATGGCGTTGAGCGACGTCGTCCCCGACTCGGCGAACGCGTCGTGGGCGACCCGGAGGATGTGCTCCCTGTTCTTGAGCGCGTCGGCGCGCGTGGGCTCGTTCGCGGGCTCGGACACGGGGCTCCTCCGGGTCGGGGGCTGGGGCACCTGTTGAACGGAGAGCGCCCCGTTCCGTTCATGAGCGACGGAGAGTTCTCCGTTTCAACCCTACTCCAGGAGTCCCCCTGGCTTCCGCGCCGAATCCGACGTTACCGCTCCGTAACTTACCGGCGGGTTACCCCCGTACGGCCCCGGTGCTTCACTGCCATCAACCTGGCAACGGCGCGAGGAAGGTCCCCCCATGTCACCCTCATCCGGCCCGCGTTCGACGCTCACCCGCCTCATGGCCACGGCCGTGGGGCTCGGAACGGCCCTGGCACTCCTCCCGGCGTCCGGGACGGCGACCGCGACCGCGACCGCGGCCCCGTCCACCGTCCCCGAGTTCTACGATCCCCCCGCCCAACTACCGGACGCCGACGGCGCGTTGATCCGTACCGAGCCGCTGACGCTGGGCGTGCGCCTGCCCGGCCCCGAGGGCCCGCTGCCCGGCACGGCCACCCGGCTCATGTACCGGTCGACCGACGCGGGCGGGCAGCCGATCGCGGTGACCGGCGCCTACATCGAGCCCGCCGCGGACTGGGCGCACGGCGGCCCGCGCCCGCTGGTGGCGCTGGCCCCCGGCACCATGGGGCAGGGCGACCAGTGCGCGGCCTCGCTCGCCCTCGAGACCCCGCTCGGCATCGACCTGGGCGGCGGCTCGATCTCCTTCGGCTACGAGAACCTGGCCGTCTACCGCTTCCTGGCCCGTGGCGTCGCGGTCGTGGTCACCGACTACGCGGGCCTCGGCACCACGGACCGCGTGCACACCTATGTCAACCGCGTGGACGAGGGCCACGCCCTGCTCGACGCCGCCCGCGCGGCCCGCGCGCTCGACGGGACGTCGCTGACGGCGGACTCGCCGGTCGGCCTGTACGGCTACAGCCAGGGCGGCGGCGCCACCGCGGCGGCGGCCGAGCTCCAGCCCGTCCACGCGCCCGAACTCCCCCTGGTGGGCAGCTATGTGGGCGCGCCGCCCGCCGATCTGACCGAGGTCATGGAGGGCATCGACGGCAGCGCGCTCGCCGGGGCGATCGGCTGGACGATCAACGGCGCGGCCCACACCGAGCCAGGGCTGGGCGCCGTCATCGAAGGCCACCTCGACGACGACGGGCGCGAGGCGTTGAACGGCACGGCCACGATGTGCGTGGGCGACGCGATCCTGCGCCACGCGTTCGCGGACACGCGCGACTGGACGACGACGGGGCGTTCCGTCGGCGAGATCGTCGCCGCCGAGCCCGAGGTGCGGGCGTTCCTCGACGAGCAGCGCATCGGCGAGCGCGCGCCGACGGGCCCTGTGCGGGTGGCGACGGGCGTCGAGGACGACATCGTGCCGCATGCCCAAGCCCGCCAACTCGCCACGGACTGGTGCGCGTTGGGGGCGGACGTCAGCTACGCGCCGATCCACCTGCCGGGCCTGGGCGACGGGACGCTGCTCAACCACCTCGCGCCGCTCATCACCGACCAGGGCGCGGCGATCTCCTGGCTGACCGACCGCTTCAACGGCGAGCCCACCGAGGGAAGTTGCCCCTGAGGCCCGCGCGGCGGGGCCCACGGGGGGCCCGCGGCGGGCCCACGGCGCCCCACAGCCGTGCCAGAATCGGCCGCGTGCACGCGCCGCCCGACGCCCCCTGGCCCGTCCGTGCGTTGGGGAGGCTCAACGCCGCGTACCCGTGGAGCCACAACCACCACTACCACCGCTGGATCATGCGCCAGGTCCCACGGCGGTTCGGGCGCGCGCTCGATGTGGGGTGCGGCAGCGGGGAGTTGGTGCGGCTGCTGGCCTCGCGGAGCGCGATGGCCCGGGGCATCGACGCCGACCCGCGCATCGTGGAACGCGCGCGCGAGGCGACCGAGGGCGGGGCGAACGTCGAGTACGCCGTCGGCGACGCGCTCGGGGATCCCGCGGCCAAGGGGCCCTGGGATGTGATCACTTCGGTGGCCGTGCTCCACCATCTGCCGCTCACCGAGGCGTTGGAGCATCTGAAGGCCCAACTCGCCCCAGGCGGCACGCTGATCGTGGTCGGCTGTCACATCCCCGCCACCCCCGTCGATCACCTGCTCGGCGCCGTCGCCGTCCCGCTCAACCCGCTCATCGGCGTGGCGCGCAACCGGGGGCGGCGGCCAGGGCGCGTGCCCGTCGCCATGAGCGCATCGACCGAGCCGCCCACCATGACGTTCCACGAGATCGCCGCAGAGGCGCGACGCGTGCTGCCGGGGGCCGGGCTGCGCCGCCGGGTGTTCTGGCGGCACACCCTGGTGTGGCGGCGGCCCTACGGCGGAGCGCCCCGTTAGAAGCCCTCGGGGTCGCGCGGGGTGTACGGCTCGGAGAGGCGGGTCAACTCCTCTTCGCTGAGAGTGAGTTCGACGGCTTCGACGGCCTGGGTGAGGTGTTCCGGCTTGGTGACGCCGACGATCGGCGCGGTCACGGGGGACTGCTGGAGGATCCACGCCAGGGCGACCTCGGCGCGCGTGACGCCGCGCTCATCGGCGATCGCGCCGACCGCGTCGACGATCGCGCGGTCGGACTCGACGGCCTGGCGGTACATGCGCGACCCGAACGGGTCGCTCTCGCTGCGCGGCGTCGCCGTGTCCCACGGGCGGGCCAGTCGGCCCCTGGCCAGCGGGCTCCACGGCAGCACGCCGATGCCCTGGTCCGCGCAGTAGGGCAGCATCTCGCGCTCCTCCTCGCGCATGAGCAGGCTGTAGTGATTCTGCATGGAGACGAAGCGCGTCCAGCCGTGCAGGTCGGCGGTGTGCTGCGCCTGCGCGAACTCCCATGTCCACATGGACGAGGCGCCGATGTAGCGCACCTTCCCCGCGCGCACCACGTCGTGGAGCGCCTCCATCGTCTCCTCGACCGGCACGTCGTGGTCGAGCCGGTGGATCTGGTAGAGGTCGATGTAGTCGGTGCCGAGGCGGCGCAGGCTCGCGTCGACCTGGGTGAGGATCGCGGCGCGCGAGAGGCCGCCGCCCTTGGGGCCCGGGCCCATGCGGCCATACACCTTGGTGGCGATGACCACCTCGTCGCGCGGGGCGAACTCGGCGAGCAGCGCGCCGGTGATCTCCTCGCTGGCGCCGAGCGAGTAGACGTTGGCCGTGTCGAACGTCGTGACGCCCGCCTCGATCGCCGCCCGGATGAACGGGCGTGATTCATCGAGCCCCAGCGCCCAGGAGTGCGTGCCGCGGGCCGGATCGCCGAAGCCCATGCAGCCGAGCACGATGCGTGAGACCTCGAGCCCCGAGGCCCCGAGCCGGGTGTACTTCATCACCGCTCCTCTCGTCCTGCGGCCCGAGTGCCGCGTCCGTGGAGAACGTTAGCCCCGGCCCACCGAATCGCCCCGGTAGGTGGGCCGCGGTCCGTATGATGCGCGGGATGAGGCGGGTGATGAGGCGGGTGAAGGTGGACGCCGGGTCGGCGTTCATGGGGCACGCGGCGCGCGCGGCAAGGGGAGGGGACGCGTGAGCGAGGCCACCGTGCTGGTGACCGGGGCCACCGGAACGATCGGCGGCCGGATCACGGCGGGACTGCTGGCCGAGGGCCGCCACCGGGTGAGGGCGGCCAGCCGCGGCGGCACCGCCGCCGAGGGAGCGGCGCGGCCCGTCCGCTTCGACTGGTACGAACCCGCCACCCACGCCGCCGCGTTGGAAGGCGCCGACCGGGTCCATCTCATCGCGCCCATCGGCGACCCCGAGCCGGCCGCCGTGATGCTGCCGTTCCTCGAACAGGCCCGCGCCGCGGGGGTGCGGCGGGTGGTCCTGCTCAGCGCCTCGCTCGTCGAGTCGGGCGACCCGGGGCTTGGCGAGGTGCAGGCGGCGTTGCCCCAACTGTTCGCCGAATGGGCGGCGTTGCGGCCCTCCTGGTTCATGCAGAACCTGATCGGCGACCACCACCACGCCCGCACCCTCCGCGACGAGGGGCTGATCCGCACTGCCACGGGTGAGGGGCGGGTGGGCTTCGTCGACGCGGACGACATCGCGGCGGTCGCCGTTCGCGCCCTGAGTGACGAGCGGTCCCCCGACGCGGAGTTGGTGCTCACCGGGCCCGAGGCGCTGAGCTATGCCGAGGTGGCCGCGGTGATCGCCGAGGTCACCGGGCGCGACATACGCCATGTGGCGGTCTCCGCCGACGAGTTGGGCGAACGGCTCACGGCGGTGATGCCGCCGCGCTTCGCCGCCCTGCTCGCCGCCATGGACCGCGCCATCGCCGAGGGCGCCGAGGACCGCACGACCGACGCGGTCGAACGCGTCACCGGCCGCCCGCCGGGCGACTTCCGCGCGTTCGCGGCGCGCGCGTGGTGACCGGGACGACGCGCACCGCCGCGCTCAGCGCGCGGTCGACGGCGTCGCCGCGGTCGTCCATGAGGTTGGTCAGCAGCCGGATCACCACGCGCATGGTGGCGGGCGAGGTCACCACGCGGCGGGAGACGAACGACGCCAGCGCGGGCCGACGGAGCAGCGCGGCCCAGCCGTTGCCCAGGCGGTAGTAGCCGCCGTTGCGTCGCTGGATCTCCCTCGGGTACCGCTGGAGGATCCGCTCGCGCCACGGCCCTGCCGGGCGGGCGAGGGCGTACACGGCGGTCTCCGCGGCGACTTCGCCCGACTCCATGGCGTAGGGGATGCCCTCGCCGTTCCACGGGGAGACCATGCCGCCCGCGTCGCCGACGAGCAGCATGCCGCGCGTGTAGTGCGGCAGGCGGTTGTGCCCCATGGGCAGGGCGGCGCCGCGCAGGGGCCCTTCGGCGTTCTCCTCGCCCCTGAGCCCCCAGCCCGCCGGGGTGCGGGCGAGCCAGGTGTCGAGCAGCGCGCGGGTGTCCCAACTCCCCTGGGAGCGTTGGCCGATGACGCCGAGGCCGACGTTCACCCGGCCGTCGCCCATGGGGAAGATCCAGCCGTATCCGGGGATCAGGGGGGCGCCGTGGCGCTCGCGCAGGTCGGCCCAGATGTCCAGATAGGGGTCGTCGTGGCGGCTCGGGGAGCGGTAGTAGCGGCGGATCGCGGTGGCCATCGGGCGGCGGGTGACGCGGGTGACGCCGAGCGCGACGGCAAGACGGGTCGAGACGCCGTCGGCCGCGATGACCAGCGGGGCCTCGCACGTCACCGGCCGTTTCTCCGGGCCCACATGGGCGCGGACGCCGCGCACCCTGCCGTTCCTGTCGAGCACCGGCTCCATGACCTTCGCCGAAGTCCACAGCCGCGCCCCGGCCTTGACGGCCTGGCGGGCGAGCAGCTCGTCGAAGTCGTGTCTGCTGCGGGTGAGTCCGAATCCCGGGAAGCGGGCGCTCTCCGGCCAGTCGATCTCCACGGCGAGCCCTGACGCGTAGAAGCGTACGCCGCTGTTCCGCTGCCAGCCCTCGGCGTCGATGTCGACGCCCATGCCGATCAACTGCCGCACGGCGCGCGGCGTGAGGCCGTCGCCGCACACCTTCTCGCGCGGGAACTCCGACTTCTCGAGCAGCAGCACGTCGACGCCGTGCCGGGCGAGGTGATAGGCCGCCGAGGAACCGGCGGGCCCCGCGCCGACCACGATCACATCGGCGACGGCGTCGGACGGCGAGGCGGCGGACAGGGAAGCCGCGGACGGCGAGGCGGCGGACGGCGAGGCGGCGGACGGCGAGGCGGCGGACTCGGACATGAAGGCACCCCTTTCGCACGTCTCCCGAAGCTACCCAGCCCCGCGGGGGCCGACGCGACCCGGCGAAGCACCCCGGGCGCACCCCACGGGCGCACACCCCTCACCACACCCCGGAGCGCGCGCCCTCACACGCGTGCTTCCTCAACTCATCGCGGAGGAGAGAAATAGTCGGCCAGCATCTCCGTAGGCCAAGACGGCTGACGGACGTTGCCGCGTGGTCCCATCTCGACGAACCACGGCTTGATGTCCAACACGGGCGTGCCGTCCACGGCGTCCAGCTCCTCAACGTGGAGGTCGAGACCGTCAACTCCCAGGAGCCGACAGCGTGACACGCCCAACCAGTTGAGCCGCCGCATGTTGCGGTGGGCGAAAATGCCCCCGGCGGGCCAGGCGGGGTTATCCCTTGGCCGTCGGGGCTCGGCGTGCACATCAGTTGGGTCGGTGAGGTGAAAACGGAAGACAACCTCGATATGCGAAAAGGCATCGAGACCGACCACCGCCCCGGGAGTGAACCTCTCACCGTCAATTCGGATGATGGCGCGGCTGCCGCCCCAGTAGTCATCGCCGGGTTCAGATCGGCCACCAAAGACATGGGCGACGGGTACGACGGTGAACAACTCGTCTGCCATCACATGCTCCTCAGGCTGATTCTGCCAGGTAGGTCGCGGCGCGCCGGTCCAGTTCGGCCACGGCTGAGACGCCGCGCCCACGCATGGGCGAAAGCGCACTTCGCATGTCTGTGGCGATGCGGCGAGTGCGCGCCGAGTGGATCCCCTCCATGGCACCGAGGGCGCGGGACCACGTGACACACGCCTCCTCGATTGCTCCTCGCCTGGCCTGGACGGCGCCGAGGTAGCCGAGGGTCACGGCGTGGGTGCGGGTAAAGGTACTGGCCTTGCGGGTGCGGACGCTGCGGCGGAACTCGCGTTGCGCACCCGCCAAGTCGCCGGTAGCGGCCAACGCACGGGCGGTTTCGTGAGCCAAGCTGGCTTCACTGAAAAAGAACACGCGCCCCGGTTCGTCGTCCCCCGCGTCGGCAGCGGCCAAGTCATCCTCGGCGCGAACGAGCCAGGTGGCAGCAGCTCGCCTCTGGCCCGCGGCAGCCAGCGCGCGGGCGTGCACAATTCCGAGAAGGGCGCGTTCCCGAGGGGCGGCCGAGGCGTATCGCTGCCCTTCGACAGCGGCCGATGCCAGACGCACCGCCTCTCTCGGATGCCCGAGGTCTACCGCTTGGTGGGCCATCGCCCGCAGCACGTGGCCAGCCAGGGGCGGATCGTCCGCTTCGGCGGCGAGGCTGACCGCGAGCGTGAAGTAGTGCTGAGCCACGGCGTGCTCACCGTTGTCGAACGCCATCCAACCCGAGAGATAACTCAACTCGGCGGCAGCCGACACCATCTCCCGGCGCACGCGCGCGTCGGTGAAGTGCCCCCTCAACATAGGACTGACGTCCGAAACGAGGTACTGCACGACGGCGGTACGGGCGTGGCCGCCGCCGTGACGCTGATCGGCACGCGAGAACAGCGACACCATGTCGCGAACGGGGGCAAGGTCACCGGGGCCCACGCGCCGCCTACCAACTGTCGTGCGTTCCTCACCTCGTTCGGCCATGCTCGACCACCAGGTCTCATCGGGCAGAGCAAGGGCAGCAACCGAGTACGAAGCTGCACGTAGTGCCTGCCTACGCCGCATTTCCAAGTCAATGCCTCCGAGATCGGCCTCACCAGAGTATCCGTAGCCCAGTTCGCCGGTGTTCTGTCCGCTGCCCCGCCGAGCCCGAGGGCAGCCGGTGTCAGCACGCGGCCGAGAAGCCGAGACAAGGCCTCAGCGATGGATCACGATCAACCGGCAAGCTCACTCGCCGTGCTCAGCTTCTTCCAGCGCGTCACGCGCCTCGCGTGGGACTCGGAGCGCGAGGACTTGATCCACACCGCTCCCGTTACATCAACCTCATTCGTGGGTCCTTGCCAGTTCCGTGAGGAGGCTCCTGGAGGCCTCCACGCTCAGTGACATGTTCCACATGTCGGTGAACGCCGCGTCGTACCGGGCGATCTCGTTCGGCCGGTCGAGATAGAGGTCGCCCGTGTACCTGTCGGCGTAGACGGTGGGTGGCTCGGTCTCCTTGCCGTCCCCGTTGAGCGGGAACCGCAGGACGAAGAACGACCCGGAGATCAGGCCCGGGTGGGGCCCTGCGTCCGTGGAGATCACCCGGATCGCCACGTTGTCCAGCGTGGAGACCTCGGCCAGGTGGCGCAGCTGACCCGCCATCACGGTGCCTGCGCCGACCGGACGGCGCAGCAGTGCCTCGTCCAGCACCACCCGGAGCCGAGGCGGGGCGGTCACCCGGGTGACCAGGCTCTGCCGCGCCATCCTCAGGCGCACCCGGCGCTCGGTCTCCTCCTCGTCCGCGTCAGGATGAGCCGCCCGGATGATGATCCGTGCGTACTCCTCCGTCTGGAACAGTGCGGGCACCAAGCGCCCTTGGTAAATGGACATCTGGGAGGCGGCGCCCTCCAGGCTGCTGAAGACGTCGAACCCCTCCGGGATGATGTCGCCGAAGCTGTGCCACCAGCCCCGGGCCCTCGACTCCTTCGCCAGGCCCACCAGCGCCTTGGTGGTCTCCTCCGACGCGCCGTAGATCCCGCACATGGTCTGGACGTCATGGCCGCGCGTCGAGGTGAGCCCCGACTCGATCCGCCACATCTTCGCTTCCGACCATTCCAGTTTCCTCGCGGCCAGTTTGAGGGTGAGCCGCGCGTCGGTGCGCAGCTCCCTGAGGTGCCGCCCGAGTTGGCGCCTCGGAACGGTCGACCCCGGCATCGCTTCCCCCATCAAACTCCTTCCCTCATTCCATGTCGTAGGGGTGGCCCGGCACCCCGGGCAGTGGGTGCCGGGCCGGGTGCCCCCGGGGGCGCACGCAGGGGACCGGGCGCCGCCGAGGGCGGGCCGCCCGGGCCAGCCACCCGGGCGGATGGGAACCCCTGCCGCCGTCCGGGCCGCACCCGTCCCCAGCGGGACAGCCGCACAGACGACGACAGGGGGGATCAGGGATGGCCGCGCACGCGGTCGGCCAGATGCGGCGGACGGTCGCGCTCGATCTCATCCGCCCTCGCCATCGCGTACAGGCGGCGCACATGATCCAGGCAGGCGAAGGCGTCTGCCGTCGCCAGCCCATCCGGACCGCACGCGGACACCGGCCCCACCCAGACCACCATCTGAACGCGCTCGGGATCGCACCCCAGCCAGCACCGGCCCATCACCAACTGGTCGGTACCACGGCCCGGATCGGGCGCGGTGAGGCTAACCGTCTCGATCACCGCCCACCGCCAGCGCACACATGCCCGGCGAGCGACGGGACCAAGTCCCGGCAGCAGAGGCACTGCTCAAGCGCCGTCGCGGGCGGGCACTCCCGCCCCACGATCACCGTGACCGGCTCGTTATCGGACAACGGCGGCGGCGCGGGAGGCAGATGCTCGGGCGCCTTGCTGCGCGTCTTCATGGGGTACTCCTTGGGGGAGGAAGTACCCAGAAACTACGGGGGGTGACGGCCCATCAACAGGCACGCTGCGTGGCCGCCCGGCTACACCGCACGCCCAGTAGGTACACGTTCCGTGTACCTCACTGCACGCTCAGGAACTCCCCCAGCTCACGCTGCTCACCGTTCAGCGGCGCGCGCCGCCGCTTCCGCGCAGCGCGATACACATCCCGCGCCAGCGACTGGTGCCGCAGCCACTCCGGCGTGGACGCGCGCAGGCGACCCAGCACGTGGAACGCCCGGTCCGTACTGCGCCCCCTGGCCTCCGCCAAGGAGACATCAAGCATGTGCCTGTGTCGGTTGTCCGAGGTGAGCGGGATGTCCTTCGGGAGCCGCTCGGACAGCGCGAGCACACGGTCGTAACGGCGCGCGATCATGTGGTTCTCAATCCCCATCAACGCCACGCTGCTCCAGTCGAACCGGCCGTAGCTGTGCCAGTCGATGGCCGTGGCGCTACCGAGGGCGGTCGCGGCGGCGCGCGACAGCCTCAGCAGGTCACGCGCCTCGCTGTCCTTGTTGTTCCGGGCGGCAGACGTGGAAGCGCGCAGCAGCAGGCGCCCCCACAGCCCCAATTCGGCGCGCGTCGCGCGCGACAGGCGGGGCTCGATGGCGTCCGCCGTCGCGATCGACAGGCGCTCGGCCTCGTCGAACCGGGACTGCCGTAGCAGCGTCCAGCCCTGGAGATAGACCCCGGCCGCCGCCATCAACTGGTCCTCGGCGGCGAGCGCGTCGCGCACGGCGGCGGCGAGCGCGGTGTGCCCGAGGTCGTAGGCCCGCACCTGCGTCAGGTATTTCCCGGCCTCCAGCAGCGCAGTGGCACGGACGGCGAGCGCGGCGCGGTGCGCGGGACCGGAGTCGAACCAGCGCACGGCCTGCTGCGCGGCAGCGACGGCCCCCGGGAGCGCGGCCCCCAACGCACGGTAGTCGTCCCGCTGGTACAGCTGGGCGATCGTCCGGAGCGTTTCGCGCAGCGGCTCCAGCTGCACCTCTTCGCCGATGTCGCCGAGCTCCGGGAGGCCGGTGATGCCGACGGGCGGTGAGATGACCTGCCGAAGCGGCATCAGCGCGATCGTTCGATCGCCCGCGTGCACGTCGGCGCCGACGTGCAGCGGCTCGAACAGGAACGATGTCTGAACTCCGAGGGCGCGGGCGACGGCGTGGTAGGTGTCCACCCGGCATGTGCCGCCGCGCTCGATCTTCTTGATCACACCGACGCTGACCTCGGCGCGCTCGGCAAGCTGCTCCTGGGTGAGTCCCAGATCGTCGCGTGCCCGTCGCACCCGCCGCCCGGTTACGTTATCGTCGTCCATGACAGAACCCCGTCCCGTGCTGCTTGCTCGTCACTTGCCAGCATAGGGCGGGGATTTGCTGTGTGCGCAGAGACCGAGGGCACTCACCCCCAGGCATGTCGAAGCGCCCCCGCCCGCGGCCCGAAGCCCGAGTTCTAGTGATCGTCGCAACACCCGAGATCCGGGAGACGCGATGGCCTATGAGATCCGCCAGGACCGCTCACCGCAGGGACGCGAGAAGGCAGGCGGGCGGGCGGTGGGGTCAGCGGATGCGGGCGCCGTACACGTGGTCCACCGTCATCGTCATCAGGACCCGGCGGTCGGACACCATGACCGAGCGATATTCATCCCAGTCCGGGTGCTCGCCCGCGGCGCGGCGGTAGTAGTCCACCAGGGCCTCGACCTCGGGGCCCGCGGGGTCGGTGCCCGGTCCCGTCAAGGTCGCGACGCCCTCGGCCGTGGCCCAGGACCAGCCGTCGGCGCTGGTCACCTCCAGGGTGGCGCGGGGGTCCCTGCGCAGGTTCGCGGTCTTGGCGCGGCCCTCGGTCATCGAGACGAGGATGACCTCAGCGGCGCGGTCGTAGAAGGGCTGGACGGGCGAGAGTTGGGGGCGCCCGTCGGACTTGATCGTCGCGAGCACGCCGAGCCTGCTCTCGGCGAGCAGCGCACGCGGGTCGAATGCGGTGGCGGTCATGGGGGCATCATCGCCCCTCACATCGGTGAGAAGGTCAAGGGGCGCGCGGCTACGGGGTCGGGGGGAGGGCGCCGGCGGCGCGGATCGTGCGGGGGGAGGCGCCGAGCTCGCGGCGGCAGATCTTGTTGAACGACTGTAGGTCGCCGATCCCGACCGACGCCGCGACCGAGCGGATCGGGAGGGTGGTGGCGCGCAGCAGGTGGCCCGCGCGCTCCATCCTGCGGCGCCTGATGTGGGCCACCACCGTGTCGCCCGTCTCGGCGCGGAAGAGGCGCGTGAGGTGGTTGTGCGAGACGCCCGCCGCGCGGGCCACGACCGGCACGGTCAACGGCTCGGCCAGGCGCGACTCGATGTGCGCCATCGCGGCGGCCACGGCCCGGTGCCCGCCGCCCTCCGCGTCGGGCGCGGGGAGGTGGGCGACGCGCCACAGCGCCGACCAGATCTCCGCCGTGGTGCGCGCCGGGGCCTGCGGGGCGGCGGCGATCGCCTGGAGCAGCTGCGCCGAGAGCGTCGCGGCGTGCGCGCCCGCGTCCTGGACCGCGGGGACCTGCCGCGGCTCGCCGGTGAGCGGCAGCCGCAGGTGCGCGTACAGGTGCTCCGAACGCCCCCGGTACTGGTAGCGCACCAGCGTGCCGGGCGGCACGAGACTCACATGGCCGGGGCGGATCGTGTACGGGGTGTCGCCGACGATCAGGCGCGCGGTGTAGCGGTAGAGGTGCAGCTGCCACAGGTCGGGCAGGCGGAACGTGTCGTGCGCGCTCGCGGTGCCGTGCACGCCGACGCCGATGCCGACCACGCGGGGCGGCTCGTCGAGCCGGACCTCGAACCACTGCATGGTGAGAATCTACCAGCGGTGGTGAACGCTACCCATGGTCCGGCGGGTGGGATGCCCCTAGCGTTGGGGATAGTCAACCACCGACGACCGGAGAGTGGACCCCCATGACCGCACACCTGCTGACCTCGGCGCAGATGGCGCGCTTCGTGGCGCACGGCTTTCTGCGCCTCGACGCCGTGGTGCCCGACGACCTCAACGAACGGGCGGTGGACGTGCTCACCGCCGGGATCCCCGCCGTCCCCTACGGCACGCCGGTGGCGGAGGCGTTCCCCGAGGGGTCGCTGCCGCGCCGCCTGGTCGCGGTCCCCGAGGTGGCCGGGGCGCTGCACAGCCTCGTGGGCCCAGAGCCGCGCATCGACCACCACGCCGTTCATGTCCGCGAGCCGGGCCAGGGCAGCGCGCAGCCGCTGCACGGCGACGCGATCATCGACGTGCGCCCCGACGCGTTCGACGTCCAACTCATGTACTACCCACGGGAGGTGACCCTGGCGGCGGGCGGAACGCTCATCGTGCCGGGCAGCCATCTGCGGCGGACCAACGAGAGCGACACCGGCCGGTACCAGAACATCAGGGGCCAGCACCGGCTGACGTGCCCCGCGGGGACCGTGGTGATCCTGCACCACGGGCTGTGGCACGGCGGGCGGCGGAACGACGGCGGCGAGCGCCGCTACATGTTCAAGATCCGGTTCAACCCGACCGTGCGGCAGCGGCTGCTGTGGGACACCCGTGACCTGGCCGATCCCGCGGTGGCCGAGGAGCTGCGCACGCAGTTCCCGTGGTACGAGCAGGCGACGGGGCGGCTCGAGCTGCACAACAGGGTCAGGCTGTGGCGGGCGCTGACCGGGGACGACACGTTCGATCTGGACCACTGGGTGACGCGGGTGACCAACCGGCCGACCCGCGCCGCCGCCTGAGGCCGCACACCATCGTTGAAAGGGGATCGTTCATGAGTGGCACGGAGCTGCGCCAACGGGTGCTCGTGCTCTATCTGTCGACGTCGGCGCTCGACAGCCCGACCGTGGGCTGGGCGAACTACGACGGCACGGGCGCCACGTCGCCGACCACGGGGGACGGGGACGAGCCGCCCTACCCCGACGGGGTCGCGGCGCTGCGGGACGGGTGGCGGCTGATCCAGGCCGCGCAGCTGATCCCGCCGTATCCGGGGCACGAGTACGACGTCTCGTTCCTCAAGCATGAATTCCTGTTCGAGAAGCTGGTCGAGGCGCCGGGCCGGGCGGCGTGAGAATCGGCGGCCTGAGCGGCGGCGACGCCGTGAGCAGCGGCGTTTGACGCGCGGGGGCATGGGAACCCGGGGGCGATGACCCATCCACCCCCCGAACCCGTGCCCCCTGAGCCGACGCCCCCGCCGGGCCCAGGGCCCGAGCCGGGGCCGCTGCCAGGACCCGTGCCAGGGCCCCCTCCGGCGCCGCCGCCTGGGCCCCCGCCCGAGCCGATGCCGCCGCCCGAGCCCGACCCGGTGCCGCCGACGCCTCCTGGGCCCGACCACCCGGAGCCCAAGCCGCAGCCGCCTCCCCCGCCGGTGCCGCCCCCGACGTGAGGGCCGACCCGGGGCCGTGACCTGGTCGAGTCGCGGGGCCCGCTGACGAGGGGGGCGGGTCGGCCGAGGCGGCCCGGAGCGGCAGGACCGACGCGAGCGGCGCGCGAACGCTCACAGCACGGCCGACACCGCCGGGTACCACGCGTCGGCGATCTTCCGGATCCCCGCGTCGTTCGGGTGGACCCCGTCATAGGTGTCGGTCGCCGTGTCGAAGCCGGTCCACTGGTCGACCACCGTCACGGGGGACGCGGCCGTGGACAGGTCGGCGGCCCAGCCGGGGATCGCGGCGTTCAGCTCGACCACCCGCTGGGGGCAGGGGCCGCACGCGCTCGCCGCCATCGGGATGATCTGCGCGACCAGCACCGTGACCCCGGGGTTCTGCGCGCGCATCTGGCCGACGAGCACCGTGAACGCGTCGAGCACGGCCTGTGTCGTCCTGGCGCTCCACACGTCGTTCGTGCCGAGGTGCGTCAGCACCACATCGGGCCGCGCGGCCGCGAGCCACGGGGGCAGCTGGTTCTGCGCGGCCATGGCGGTCGCGAGGATCCCGCCGTGGCCCTCGTGCTCACCGTCGTGGGGGAAGCCGCAGCCCTGGGGCGCCTGGCTGCCCACGAAGTCCACATCCGTGAACCCGGCCGCCTGGAGGTCCTGCCACAGCAGGGCCCGCCAGCAGCCGGGCGAGCCGGTGATCGAGTCGCCGAGCGGCATGATCCGCACCGGCGCCTGGGCGGGGATCTCGGCGGGCGTCTCGGCGGAGCGCGCCGAGGGCGCGAGGACCGTCGCGAAGACGGAGAGGAAGAGGGCGAGAACAAGGCCGACTCGGGCGGAACGAGACGTACTTCTGGCAAGGGCTGTCATCGAAGGCGCTCCTGAGCAGGAGGAAGCGCCGCCGGACGCGCGAACCGTCCCGTAGGCCCGCGCACAGCCCCCTCCGGTGGCCCCGGCATTGTCCTGCGCACGCCAAGAGCGTTTCAACGGCGCGAAACGGCCATGAACGCCATCTGATCCGCTGAACGCCATGTGATCCGCGTCTCCCCCGGCGCCGCCATGTCACACACGCCCCCCGCGCGCCCGTCACCCCTGTGACGGGCCGACCGTGTGACGGGCCGAACCCGCGAAGGGCCACCCCGTCGGGCTGCCAGAAGGAACGCAAGGGAGAGACCATCCATGCTCGCGAAACTGTCCGGCTTCCTGCCCCGGCGCCGCCGGGCCGTGCTCCTCGTCGCCGTGCTGCTCGCGCTGGCGAGCGCCGCGCTGAGCGCCACCCTCTTCGACCGGATGAAGGCGGGCGGGTTCGACGACCCGACCGCCGAGTCGGGCCGCGCCGCCGATGCGCTGGCCGAGGACTTCGGCCAGGAGGACATGAATCTGGCCCTCCTCATTCGGGCCGAGTCCGGCGTGGACTCCCCGGAGGCCAGGGCCGCGGGGACCGCGCTCGCCGAGCGGCTGGCGAACGACGACGGCATCGCCGCCGTCACCTCCTACTGGGCGACCGGCGCCCCCGGGCTCCGCGGCGAGGACGGCGACGCGGCGCTCGTCCTGGCCGCCATCGAGGGCGACGACACCGAGGCCGAGGACCGGCTCACCGCCCTTGAACCGCGTTACGAGGGCGAGGCGGACGGCGGCCTCCACGTCGAGGTCGGCGGCTCGGTCGCGATCAACAAGGAGCTGGGGGAGATCAGCGAACGCGACGCGGTGCGCGGCGAGTTGATCGCGTTGCCGATCATGCTCGCCGTGCTGGTGCTGGTCTTCGGCAGCCTGGTGGCCGCGGCGATCCCGCTCATCACCGGCGTGATCACCATCCTGCTCAGCATGGGCATGCTCTGGGTGCTCGCCGGGCTGACCGACGTCTCCGTCCTTGCCGTCAACGTTGTCACCCTGCTGGGCCTCGGCCTCGCGGTCGACTACAGCCTCCTCATGGTCAACCGCTATCGCGAGGAGATCGCGGCCGGACATGAACGGTCAAAGGCGCTGCGCATCATGATGACGTCGTCGGGCCGCACCGTGATCTTCTCCGCCGTCACCGTCGCCGTCACCCTGGCGGGCCTCGCGTGGTTCCCGCTGCTCGCGCTGCGTTCCATCGCCTACGGGGGCATCGCCGTCGCCGCGCTCACCGCCGTCGTCACCCTCACCGTGCTGCCCGCGCTGCTCGCGCTCCTCGGCCCGCGCGTCGAGGGCGGCCGGACGCGCCGCAGGTCCGCCCCGGGGGTCAACGCCCCGCTGGAGAACGGCTTCTGGCACCGCCTCGCCTCCTTCGTCATGCGCCGCCCCCTGCCCGTCGCCACCCTCGGCGTGCTGTTCCTGCTGCTGCTCGGCTCCCCGTTCCTCGGCCTGAGGATGGGCACCGCCGACGAGCGCGCCCTGCCCGAGTCGTCCCAGAGCCGCCAGGTCGCCGAGACGCTGCGCGCGGAGTTCGACGCGGGCGAGAGCCAGACCATCGACGTCGTCGTGCCCGAGGGCATCACCGAGGCCGAACTCACCTTCTACGCCGCCGACTTGTCCGCCCTCGACGATGTCGCCCGGGTGGACACCGCGAGCGGCACCTACGTCGATGGCGCCCAGGTCGCCGACCCGGGCCCCGCGCACGCCCGCCACGCGGCCGACGACGGCGGCGTCCACCTCGCCGTCGTGCCCGAACCCGTCGGCAACGCCGCCGTCGAGGACCTGCTCGCCGAGGTCCGCGCCGCGCCCGCGCCCGACGACGCGCTGGTCGGCGGGCGGATCGCGATCGGCGTGGACGGCATCGAGGCCATCACCGACCGCATCCCCGTCGCCGGGATCACCCTGGCCGCCGCGATGCTGGTGCTGCTGTTCCTGCTGACCGGCAGCGTTCTGCTGCCCTTTGTCGCCATGCTGCTCAGCGCGCTCGGCCTGACCGCCACGTTCGGCGCGCTGGTGTGGGGTTTCCAGGACGGCAACCTCGCCGGGCTGCTCGGCTTCACCGAGACGGGCGCGGTCGTCGGCACGGTCCCCGTGCTGCTGTTCGCGATCGCCTTCGGACTCGGCATGGACTACCAGGTGTTCATGCTCTCCCGCATCCGCGAGGAGTACGAACGCACCGGCTCCCCCACCGAGGCCGTCGCCCTCGGCCTCGAGCGCATGGGCCGCATCGTGACCGCCGCCGCGGTCGTGCTGTCCGTGGTGTTCCTGGGATTCGCGATCTCGGACATCTCGTTCATGCAGGCCCTCGGCGTCGGCGCGCCGCTCGCCGTGCTCATGGACGCGACGCTCATCAGGGGCGCGCTGCTGCCCGCCGCGATGCGGCTCGGCGGCCGTGCGATGTGGTGGCTGCCGCCCGTACTGCGCGGCGTGCACCGGAGGTTCGGGCTGAACGAGTCCGCGGCCGACGAGCCGCGGACCCGGAACACCGGGGAACGCGAACAGGCTCAGCCGAGCACCACGGGAATCCGCTGATAACCGTGGGCGATGAATGACTCGATCGGCGTCAACTCCGTCTCCGCGAGCCGCAGATCGGGGAACCGCTCGAAGAGGGCGGGCAGCGCGATGCCCGCCTCGAGACGGCCGAGGGGCGCGCCCAGGCAGTGGTGCGCCCCATGGCCGAACGCGACATGCTCGTGGGACGTCCGCGTCACGTCGAACTCCCGCGCGTCGGGCCCGTGCAGCGCCGGGTCGGTGCCCGCCGCCGCGTAGAAGATGAGGATCGCGTCACCCTTGGCGATCACCGTGCCGTCGTCCAGGGTGATGGGCTCGACGGCGTAGCGCAGCGGGACCGCGGTCACCGAGGAGACGGCGCGCAGGGACTCCTCGACCACGTCGTTCCAGCTCGCCCTCCCCGCGCGGACCAGGGCGAGCTGGTCGGGGTGGCTGAGCAGCGCGTGAACGGCGTTGCCCAGCAGGTTGACGGTGGTCTCGTGGCCCGCGGAGAGGACGAGCAGCAGGGTGTGGACCAGCTCCTCCTCGCTGAGCCGGTCGCCCTCGTCGTCGCGCGTGGCGATCAGCAGGCTCGTCAGGTCGTCGCCCGGGTGCTCCCGCTTGAGGGCCACAAGGCGGGCCATCTGGGCTATCTGCGCCTGGAAGTTGGCGAACGCCTCCTCGGGCGCCACCGAGGTCTTGAACGTCACCTCGACGCTGTCCCGCAGCTCGTCGCGCTCCTCGTCGGGCACGCCGATCAGCTCGCAGATCACCTGGATCGGCAGCGGGTGGTTGAACGCCGCCCGCAGGTCGACCACGTCGTCGCGCGGCCCGGCCGCGAGCCCGTCGAGCAGGTCGGCGGTGATGGCCTGTATTCGCCCTGTCAACGCCTTGGTGCGGCGCGCGGTGAAGGCGGGCGAGACCAGGCGGCGCAGCCGGTTGTGGTCGGCACCATAGGCCGTGAACATGTTCTGGACGGCGACCCACGAGAAGAACGGCCACTCCTGGGGCACCTCGCCTGCCATGAACGCCGGCCAGTGCTGCTTCGCGTCCTTCGACACGCGCGGGTCGGCGAGCAGCTTCTTGACGAGGTCGTGCGTGACGATGGCCCACGCCTCGTAGCCACCGGGCAGGACCACGCGGCTCGCGGGGCCTGTGGCGCGCAGACGCTCTATGTCTCCGGGGATGTCCTTGGCGGTGGGGTCGAGGACGAACGGCTCTCGTGCCACGGGTTGGTTCCCTTCTGATCGGGTGCGATCGGGGTGAAGCGGGCGGGCAGAGCGGTCAGGGCCCGGTGGAAGGGCCCTGGTCGCCACGTCAGCTGGTCATAGGGAACGGTCAGGCGGATGTCGCACAGCCAACTGGTGAGCCGGTCGATCGCGGTGGCGGCGATCAGCACGGCGGGCTGCTTGGCCGGGCAGGCGTGGGGCCCGGCGGCGAACGACAGGTGCGCGCCCGTGTCGGAGCGCGGCCCGGCGGGCAGCTCCGAAGGGGCGGTGTTGGCGGCGGCGTACGAGATCAGCACGGGGGTGCCCGCCTGTATCCACGTGCCGTGCAGGTCCACGTCCCGGCGCGGGAAGTGGGTCGAGAAGTTGAGCATGGGCGGGTTGTTCCACAGCACGTCCGTGATCGCGTCCGTCGCGGTCAGCGCGCCGCTCGAGACCGTGCGGTAGTAGCGGTCGTCGGAGAGCATGCGGGCCAGGGCGTTGGCGATCAGGTTGGTCGTCGGCTCGTGCCCCGCCGACATCGTCATCATGATCTCGTCGATGACCTCCTGGTCGGTCAGCTCGACCGGGTGCTCGAGCAGCCACGAGGTCAGGTCCTGGCCCGGCTCCTTCTTCTTGAGCTCGACCAACTCCCGCAGATAGCCGTCGAAGTCCGTGATCGCGCGGTTGGCGGCCTCGGGGGACTCCGCGTCGAAGAAGGCGGCCATCGCCGTGGCCACGCGCTCGCTGTACTCGTCGGACATCCCGAACAGCGCGTTGAAGATCAGCAGCGGCAGCGTCCTGGCGTACTCGGCCAGCAGGTCGGCCTCGCCCCGGTCGGCGAAGCCCCTGATGAGCGAGTCCGACAAGCGGTGCACCAGGTCGCGCAGCTCGAACGGCTCGATCAGCGCGAAGCTGTCGTTGATCGCCCTGCGGTAACGGGCGTGCACCTCGCCGTCGTTGAACAGGAGGTTCTGGCGCCAGGTCATCATCGGCGCCACCGGGCTGTCAGGGGGGAGGTTGTGCTGCCAGACGCGCGGGTCCTTCGAGTAGGTCCCCGGGTCCTGGAGCACCTCGAGGGCGGCGCGATAGCCGATCACCAACGTCGCGACGACGCCTGGCGCCAGCTCGACGGGCGCGCAGGCGCCGAACTCCCGCAGCTTGTCGAACACGGCGTACGGGTCGGCCGCGTAATCAGGGCCGTACAGCGGCACAGGGCGCGTTGCCTCGGTGGTCACGACTGCTCCATGGCGGGAAGGTTCAGCAGGTGCTCGGCCAGCGCGAGCAGGGCGTTCAACGATGTGGTCCGGTCGCGCGCGTCGCACGCGACCAGCGGGGTGTCGGGCGACAGGTCGAGCGCCTGGCGCAGGTCGTCCTCGGGATAGGCGGGCGAGTCGGGGAACTCGTTGAGCGCGACCGCGTACTTGATGCCCTGCTCCTCGATCATGCCCATCACCTCGTACGAGTCGGCGATGCGGCGCGTGTCGGCGAGGATCAGGGCGCCGAGCGCGCCCCGCGTGAGGTCCTGCCACAGCGCGTGGAAACGCTTCTGGCCGGGCGTGCCGAACAGGCACAGCGCCAGGTCGTCCCCCAGCGAGATGCGGCCGTAGTCCAGGCCCACGGTCGTCGTGGTCTTGTCGCGCACCCCGTGCAGGTGGTCCACGACGGCGCCGGTGGCCGTCATGACCTCCTCCGTCTTGAGCGGCGGGATCTCCGACAGGGTGCGGATGATCGTGGTCTTGCCGACGCCGAAGGGGCCACTGACGATGACCTTGACCAACTCCTGGTCGGGATTGCGCAGATGAATGCCTCTACTGGAGGGCGCGGAGACCACGGATCACCCTTTCAAGGAGTTGCGTGTCGGGCTGCTCGTCGAGGATCAACGCCGCCGGCGCGCGCACGATCAGCAGCCCCTGGTCGACCAGGTCGCTGGCGAGGACCTTCACGAAGCTGACGGGCAGCGAGAGGTGGGCCGCCACCTCGGCCAGCGGCAGCGCGCCGTCCCCGAGGATCTCCAGCACCCGCTGCTCGGCGGGTGACACATCGGCCGGGATCGTCTCGACGGCCGCCCTCAGCACGGTCAGCCGGTCGAGGACGTTCCGGGTCGGACGGGTCCGGCCACCGGTCCACACATAGGGCGGAATGAGCCGCCGGTTCATCAGGGCTTTCCTTCGTGGATACCCCGGCCTTCGGGCCGGGGAGGAAACGAAGCTCCTGCGGAGCAGGGCAGGAGAAGCCGGTTCGCCGCCGGGGCGGACCGGCGTCCGCCGCCCACCGGTCGACACCCGTCACTCACATGGGAGCTGATAGGTTGTGAAGCGTGGCGCGGCAGGTCAAGCGGGCGTTCAAATACCGCTTTTACCCCACGGACGGGCAGGCGGCTGAGCTGTCGCGGACGTTCGGCTGTGTCCGCCTGGTGTACAACAAGGCGCTGGAAGAACGCACCCGGGCCTGGCACGGCGAGCAGCGCCGGATCTCCTACGCGCAGTCGTCCGCCGCGCTCACGGAGTGGAAGAAGACCGGGGAGCTCGCGTTCCTGGGCGAGGTGTCCTGCGTCCCGCTCCAGCAGGCCCTGAGACATCTTCAGACGGCCTTCACCAGCTTCTTCGCCAAGCGCGCCAAATACCCTCGGTACAAGTCCCGGAAGAGGTCGAGGGCGTCGGCCGAGTACACCCGGAGCGCCTTCACCTGGCGCGATGGACAACTGACGCTCGCGAAGATGAGCGGGCCGCTGGATATCCGCTGGTCGCGTCCCCTGCCTCAGGGGGCGGAGCCGTCCACCGTGACCGTGTCCCGTGACGCGGCGGGCCGCTGGTTCGTGTCCCTGCTGTGCGAGGACACCCCCGCCCCGGTCCCCGCCACGGGTGCGGCGGTCGGTATCGACGCGGGCATCACCTCGCTGGTGACCCTGTCCACCGGGGAGAAGATCACCAATCCCCGGCACGAGCGGCGTGACCGTACGCGCCTGGCGCGCGCGCAGCGCCAGCTGTCCCGCAAGGCGAAGGGCTCGAACAACCGTGAGAAGGCCCGCCGTAAGGTGGCCCGTGTTCACGCCCGGATCGCTGACCGGCGCCGGGACTTCCTCCACAAGCTGTCGACTCGGCTCGTCCGTGAGAACCAAACGGTCGTGATCGAGGACCTCACCGTCCGCAACCTGCTGAAGAACGGGCGTCTCGCGCGCGCCATCTCGGACGCCTCGTGGACGGAGCTTCGCTCCATGCTGGAGTACAAGTGCGCCTGGTACGGGCGTGACCTCGTGGTGATCGACCGATGGTTCCCCAGCTCCAGGCTGTGCGGGGCCTGCGGCACGGTCCGCGAGAAACTGCCGCTGAACGTCCGCGTGTGGACGTGTGAGTGCGGCGTGGTGCATGACCGCGATGCGAACGCGGCACGCAACGTCCTGGCCGCCGGGCTGGCGGCAGCAGCCTGTGGAGACGGTGTAAGACCTCAACGGGAGTCCTCCCGGACAGGGCAGTCGTCGGTGAAGCAGGAACCCCAGCGGGCGACCGCTGGAACCCCCCGCCTCTAGGCGGGGGAGGAAGTCAAGGAGTCTCCCTTGCGTGTGGCGACGGGACCGGCCGGGGATCAGCGCGCAGTGTCGGTCCTCGGCGGGCTGACCATGGCCTTGCCCAGCGTCTGTACCTGCTTCTGCATCTCGTAGGAGACGTTGTCCATCGCCACCCCTGGCCCGGTGAACACCGCGAGATAGGTGCCCTCGGCGGCCGGGATGACGAAGACATAGCCGTCGAACGCCTCGACCATCACCTGGCGCAGCGGCGAGTCGTCGCCGTAGTACGTGAGCGCGGTGCCACGGGCGGAGGCCAGGAGGGAGGCGAGCACGGCGGACAGCTTCTCCGCCGTCTCGTTGTCCAGGCCCGAGTGCGCCTCGAAGAACCCGTCCGCCGTGACCACCATGGCGTGCTGGACGTCCGGCACCTCGAGGATGGGCGTCAGGACGAACGAGAGGTCGATCCTCGGTTTGGTGACGGGGACTCGGGCGTTCATCGGCTATCCCTTTCGGTGTCGTCCTCGGAGCCCTGGCCTGACGGGTCGTGGCCGGTGGAAAGCTCGTGGCCGTCGGGCAGGTCGTGTCCGTCGTCGACACCGTCGTCGACACCGTCGTCGACCGAGCCGCCCGCCGAGTCGCCCTCGTCGGGGCTGACCGCCCGGCCCTTGGCCATCCCGCGCTGGAGCGCGCCCATGCGGGCCGCCGCCTCGTCGGGATCGCGGAAGCGCCGGTCGGCCGCGCCGCCGGAGGCGCCTGGGGCAGCCGTGCGGCGGGAGCGCGCGGGGCGCGCGGGCCGCTCCCACTCCTCGTCCGCACGCCGGTGCCGACGCTGCGGCAGCGGGGGCGTGCTCGCCCCCGGGCCGACCGCGGCGGCGGGCCGCGCGGGGCGGGCCGCCGGGGCGGGCACGGGCAGCTCGTCCTCGTCCGCCTCGGCCAGCAGCTCACTCGGCACGAACACGACCGCCTTCACCCCCGCGTACTGCGACGGCTCGACGGAGACGCCGATCCCGAACTGGCGACACAGCTCCCCCATGGCCGCGAACCCCGACCTCGGGGGGTCGCCGAGCTCGGCGAGGTGGATCTGGTCGCTGCCCGACAGCAACCGCCGCGCCCAGCCGAACTCGTCGGCGTTCATCCCGATGCCCGCGTCGTTCACCACGATCACCGCGCCATTGTGCGCCTGGTGCAGCGAGACCTCGACCGGCAGTGAACCGTGCGAGTGATACACGGCGTTGGCCATCAGCTCCGCCACGATGATCGCCACCGGCTCGGCGGCGCGGTCCACGACGGCCACCGCGCGCGGCAGGTGGTCGACGATCTGCACGCGCTCGTAGCTGGGGATGCGGGAGCTCGCGCCCATCACCAGCGCGCGCAGCGGCGACTTGGTGCGGACGAGGCCCGCGCCGGCGCCGCACACCACACGCGTCACCTGGAGGCGGCGCAGGATCTGCTCGTTCAGATAGTCGAGGGCGGACAGCTGCTCCGCCAGGTCGGGGTCGTCGTACTTGTGGAGGAGCTCGTCCACCGTGGTCTGCATCTGATAGCACATGGTCTGGAGCTTGGTCGTGGCGCCGCGCATCGCCGCCTGGGCCGCGCCGTCCACCCGCCGCCGCTCGCTGACCAGCGCGTCCGACACACCCGACACCACCGAGGCGAGCGCCTTGCCGCCCGCGCTCTCCTTGAGGTTGGCGTGCAGCGGCTCGGGCACCTTCACATGGGAGTGCCGCAGCGCCTTGGCCACCGCGGGCAGCCGCTTCACGGCGAGGTGCTCGGCCTCCTCGGCCAGCATCCGCTCACGGCCCAGCAGCTCGGCGACCTGGCCGCGCAGCGCGTCGAGCTCGGCCTCCACGGCCGAGAAGTGCTGCCGCTGACGGGCGTCGGCGCGGCGTTGGCTCCTTCGCTGGCGCAGCCAAAGCCCCGCGAGCACCACCGCGAGCGCGCTGCCGACCATCAGACAGACGGCCCATGCCGCCGGTATCTCCATTCGCGTGCACCTCAATACCGTTGGGGCGAACCCGGGGAGGAGCGGGCGCACAGCGTGGCACCGTGCGGGCGCCAAACCTCCGAGGTCTTCGGCTTGTTGCTCGATCCGCAGAAGCGGGCAGGCGGCAGTCAAGCAGGCGCCGATGTCACTCCGCAAGCGGAAGGCGTGACAATCGGTAGGTAGGGTGAAGCCGTGCCAACCGACACACGAAAGTCCGCCTGGCGTGTATTGCTCGGGTATGTGCGCCCCCATCGCGGGGCGCTGGCCGTGGGCGCGCTGCTCTCCCTGACCATGGGCGCCACCGGCCTCGCGCTGCCGCTCGTCGCCCAGGACCTGATCGGGAGCCTCTCCCAGGACGAGTCCATCTCCGGCGCGTTGATGCTGCTCAGCGCCCTGGTGCTGGCGAACGCCGTGATCGGCGCCCTCGGCGGCTACGTCCTCCAGCGCACGGCCGAGTCGGTCGTCCTCACCGCGCGCCGCTCGTTGACGTCGTACCTGATGCGGCTGCGTATCTCCGCGGTGGACGCGAGCGAGCCCGGCGACCTGCTGGCGCGGGCCACGTCCGACACGACGCTGCTGCGGGCCATGACGACCGAGTCGTTGATCGGCTTCGGAACGGGCGGTCTCACGCTGGTCGCGACGCTCGTGATGATGGCCCTGGTCGATGCCGTGCTGCTGCTGGTGACCCTGGGCGTCATCGTGGTGACGGGCGTCGTGATCGGCTTGATCGTGCCGGTCATCAACCGCGCCAGCAAGCGCGCGCAGGACTCCGTCGGCGAGATGGGCGCGGCGTTGGAGCGGGTGCTCGGCGCGCTCCGCACGGTCAAGGCGTCGAGCGCCGAGGAACGCGAGCGGCGCGCGGTGCACGCGGCGGCCGAGGAGTCGTGGCGCGCGAGCGTGCGGGCGGCCAAGTGGCGCGCGCTGGCCGGGAACACCGCGGGCCTGTCGACGCAGGTGGCGTTCATCACGGTGCTCGCGGTCGGCGGGGCGCGGGTGGCGACCGGGGCGATCGACGTGGGCGCGCTGGTGGCGTTCCTCCTGTATGTCTTCTATCTCATGGCGCCGATCCAGGAGGTGGTGAGCGCCATCACGCAGTACCAGGTGGGCTCCGCGGCGATCAGCCGCATCCAGGAGGTGCGGGAGCTGCCGAGCGAGCCGGAGCGGACGGCCGCGCCGCCGCTGCCCACCGGGGAGGAGAAGCCCGCTTCGGTGGCGTTCCGGGACGTCCACTTCCGCTACACGCCCGAGCTGCCGCCGGTGCACCACGGGGTGACGTTCGAGATACCGCCGCGCGGGATGACGGCGTTCGTGGGCCCCTCGGGCGCGGGCAAGACGACGGTGTTCTCGCTGATCGAGCGCTTCTACGACGCGACCGATGGGCGCGTGCTGGTCGACGGGCGCGACGTGGGTGAGTGGGACGTGGCCGAGCTACGGGCGCAGATCGGCTATGTGGAGCAGGACGCGCCGGTGCTCTCGGGCTCGCTGCGCGACAACCTCCTGTTCGGCGCGCCCGACGCGACGGACGAGGCGGTGGCGGGGGCGCTGGCGACGACGCGCCTCGAGGACCTGGTGCGGCGGCTCCCCGACGGCCTTGAGACGCTGGTGGGCCACCGCGGCACGAAGCTGTCGGGCGGCGAACGCCAACGCGTCGCGATCGCCCGCGCGTTGCTGCGGCGCCCGCGGCTGCTGCTGCTCGACGAGGCGACGTCGCAGCTCGACGCGGTCAACGAGGCGGCCCTGCGCGACGCGGTGACGGCCGCGGCCCGCGACACGACGGTCCTGGTGGTGGCGCACCGTCTTTCGACGGTGACGTCGGCGGACCGGATCGTGGTGATGGACGCGGGGCGCGTGCTCGCGGTGGGGACCCACGGGGAGTTGGTGGCGGGCAGCGAGCTCTACGCGGAGCTGGCTGCGACGCAGTTCTTGACGGCCAGCGCGTAGCGCCTCCGGCGCGGTTTGCGGGTTTCGCCTTCGGCGGGGGTGGTGCGGGGTCGCCTCCGGCGCGGTACGGCGCGCCTTCGGCGCGGGGGTGGTGCGGGCCGTTGCCCGAGCGCGGGCCCGGGCGCTCCGCGCCGGGGTGTCCCCACCCACCCGCCCCTTTTCGGCGCTTCGCGCCGGGGGGCCGCCTTCGGCGGTCGTGGTCCGGCCGTGGCCCCGGGCACTCCGCAGGACGGCGCGCGCCACCCCCTCGCCGTAGGCGAAAAAGGGTGGGTGGGGACCCCCCCGGGGCCCGCGGCCGGACAACGGCCCGCACCGCCCCCGCGCCGCAGGCGCAACCCCCGGCGCGAAGCGCCCGGCGCAACCACGGCGCGAAGCGCCGTGAAAAGGGTGGGTGGGTGGGGACAACCCGGCGCGAAGCGCCCGGGCCCGCAGGCGAACCACGGCCCGCACCACCCACCGCGCCGCAGGCGCGTCGGACCGCGCCGGAGGCGGCCCGCACCACCACCGCGCCGAAGGCGCGCGCTCTACCCTGCGGGAGGCAGATCCCGCCACCCCGGGTGGATCTCGTCGAGGAGGGACTCCGTTGCCGCGGGCAGGGGTTGGGCCGGGCCGAAGAGGTGCGCGTGGTGGCCGAGCAGCCAGCTGGTCGCGCCCGCGAGCCACTCCTCGCGCCCCGTCGCGTGCGCCGCGCGCAGAAGCTCGTTCCACAGCCGCTCGTCCGCGGGGGCGGACGCCAGCGCCGTGCGGATCGCCGTGTAGGCCCCCTGCGCGTCGCCCGCCTTGCGCTGCTCCGCCGCCAGCGTCAGCGCCAACTCCGCGACCACCAAGGGGTATTGCGCGTCCACGATCTCGTGGACCAGCCAGCCGTAGCGTTCGCGCCGCTCGGCGAGCAGGGGGCCGCGGGCGAGGGTGAGGGCCTCGGTGAGGCGGCGCAGGCGCTCGTCCGCGGCCAGGCGGCCGCCCCGCACCACCGTGTCGTGGTGAAGCGCCGTGAGCCGGTCCCAGTCGGAGCCGATCGTGGGCGCCAGGGTCAGGCGCCCGTCCGGCTCGGCCACCAGGTGCGGGCCGAGCCAGGCCCGCAGGCGGCCCGTGAACGCCTCGCGCACGTCGTCCGTCACCCCGCGCGGCCACAGCGCCGCGCCGAGGACGCGCGGGTGCACGCCCTCGCGGTGGAGCAGCAGCAACGCCAGTGCCTCGCGGAGCTGTTCGGCGCGCTCGGGCTCGGGCTCGGGGAGCCCGGCGATCTCGTAGGCGCCCATCAGCCGGATGGCCACCTCGGGCGTGGCGGGCGTCGGCGCGCGTTCCTCGTCGGGGGCGTCGCCGCCCCTGGTGAGGCCCGCGAACAGCTCGACCACCGCCGCGCGTCCGGCGGCGGGCAGCTGCTGGGCGGCGAGCTCGAGTCCCATCACCGGCTCGCGCAGCCGCCCTTCGTCGGTGATCTCGAACTGCCAGGCGGTGCCGGGGAGTCCGGGCTTGTCGGCGGCGACGACATAGCCGATGCCGACCTGGGCGGAGACGGTGGCCAACGCGCCGAGCCGTTCGGCCTCTTCGGCCGTCGGCGGCGTTCCGATCAGGACCAGGTGCGCGGCGGCGCCGGTGCGGCGGTTCATGCGCAGGCGGGTCTCGTTCTCCATGACCTCCAGAAGACCCGTCATATCGGCGAGATGGCGGACGCGGGTGGGGGCGAGGGGGATCAGGTCGTCGCCGAAGCCGACGAGGGTGACGGTCATGCGGTCCGACCAGCCGCTGGTGGCGAGTTCGGCGGCGAGGGAGGCAAGGACGGCGTCGCGCCGGTGGGGCTCGCCGGTGACGGCGACCGCGCCGGGGACGGCCTCCAGGTTGAGCAGCAGCCGGAGTTGGTCGCGCGTGCCGAGGCTGACCAGCCCCGGGTAGGGGGCCTCGGCGCTCGTCTCGCCCTGGGGGACGTCGTTCTCGTAGATCGTCCAGTAGGTCTCGTCGGCGCTGGTGCCCCAGGGCGCGGGCGGGCGGCCCGCGGGTGCGGCGAGTTGGAGGTGGAGGGTGCTCTCGCCGAGCCAGGCGGCGTAGACGGGCGGCAGCGGCTTGCCGTCGGCGTCGAGGGCGGCGGCCAGGTGGCGCAGGGCGCGGTCGAGGAACGCGACGGAGCGGGGCGCGGCGCCGACCAGGAGCGCGTCGCGGGCCGCGGCGGCCTCGCGGGTGCCGGGGGCGAGGCCGTCGCCGACGCCGCGGCGGAGGGCTCCGGCGGCGGACTGCCACAGCGCGGCGCGGCGGGTGCGGCCGAGCGCGACCAGCAGGCCCGCGGCGAGCAGGGGCGCGCAGAGCAGCGCCTCGGACAGGCCCAACCCGCCGTCGGAGTCGGCCACTTCGGCCTCGGGCCGTTCCTCGGAAGGGACGGTACCTCCGCCGCCGCCGCTCGGCGGCAGCGGGCGCCCTGGACCGTCCTCCTCTGGCTCGTCCGACTCGTCGGGCTCCTCGGGCGGCGGCTGGGGGGCGAGCGGCGCGCCGCCGCCCGTCTCGTGGTACTCCTCGATCTCCGCGGCCTCTTCGGCGGTGAGCTGGTCCGACTGCCCCGGCAGCTCGACCAGTTCGCCGCCGTGGGCGTCGGCGGGCATCTCCAGGATCCAGCCGGGCCTGATGAGGCTGGCCTCGGTGAGGCGTGAACCGTCGGGCTGCACACGGTCCTTGTTGAGCTGGAAGATCTCCCGGTAGCGCAGCCCGTCGTCCAGGTGGCGCTCGGCGACGCCCCACAGCGTGTCGTGGTGGCGGCCCTCGGGCGGCTGGATGCGGTAGAACTTGGTGGCGTCGGCGGGCGCCGTGGGCGTGACCGCGGCCGGGTCGCCCGACTCGGATGACTGGAGCGTGCCCAACTCCCCGGCGGCGGGCCGGTCGTCCATCATCTTGCCGGGTCCGTCGGGCGCCGAGCGCGCGACCACGCCGGGGATCCGCTCGGCGGAGGCCACCACGTTCGCCTGCCCCGGCCCGTGCCCGCCGGGTCCCAACTGGCTGAGCCCCGGCGTCAACGACGCGGCGGCCGAGGTCAACAGCAGGACGGCGCCGACGAGTTGGCGCGCGAGCAGCTGGCTTGGCCCGGCCCCTGGCACCCGGCGCGGGATGCCGACGCCGGAGATCGCGGCGGCGGCCTCGACCAGGACGCACGCCGTGAACTGCGCCCAGGCCACCCAGACCAGCACGGCGAGCACCTTGAGGAACGCGTCCGAGCTGATCTCGTCGGTCAGCATGTCGAGGCTGGGCGCCGACGACGGCAGCGGCCAGCCGATGAGGCTCGCCAGCGCGAGCGGAACGCCGACGACCAGCGCGAGCAGGGCGATGAAGGCGACCAGCGCCCTGAGCACGTCGCCCGCGCCGCGCCCGGTTCTCACCTGAGCCATGTCGTTCCTCTCAGCGATCTTTCGGCGGCCTCTCAGCCGATCTCTCAGTCGGCCTCTCAGCCGGTCTGGGCCTCGGCCGTCGCCGTTCCCCACACGGTGAGGGGGCGGTCGTGGACGAGGCCGGTGAAGATGGGGCGGTAGGTCAGCCTGATGCGGACGGTGACGCGGTTGACGGCTTCCTCCGAGCACTCGGCGGCGGCGATGTCGGCGGCCTCCATCCCGACGGAGGTGGCGTACTCGGTGACGCGCGCCTCGCAGTTGCCGAAGTTGATGGGGACCGGGCGCACGCCGTCGCGCAGCGCCTCGACGTCGAGGTCCTGCGCGGCATAACGGGCGGCCTGCTCGGCGATGTCGGCGGCCCGCTCGCGCTGCGAGATGGACAGGCCGCCGTCCACCACGAACGCGGCGAGGCCGAGCACCACGAGCGCGAAGAAGATCAGCGCGAGCGCGCCCGAGCCCCGGTCGTCACCCCGCCCTGTCAACCACCGTCTCATCCCGACCTCCGATAGGGGTCGATGGGCGAACTCGACGTCCCGCTCATCGTGTTGGTGACCGGGACGCCCAGCAGGTCGAGGCCGCGCACCCGGCATGTCACCTCGATGCCGAAGAGCGTGCCCGGCTGGTGACCCGGCGGGGTGGTGGCATCGACGCGCACCGTTCCGCCCACGCACACGTCGCCGAGCTGCGCCTCGGCCACCGCGCGCGCCTCGCGCATCGCCGCCTGTGTGCTGCGCTCCAGCGAGCCCGCGCGCGCCGCGTCCCTGGCCGCGCCGTTGACCGCGCCGCGCCCCGAGACCAGCTGGCCGAACGCGACGAGCACGAGGATGAACGCGATGATCAGCGGCGCCAGGATCACCACCTCGACGGTCGTCATCCCGCGGTCGCCGCGGCCCGCCCGCAGTCCCACGCGTCGCATCGTTCACTCCCCGTCCGGCACGAAACGTTCCACCGGGCCCTCGCTCGCCGCCTCGACCGTCAGGTCCATGCCGGGCAGGATCGACGGCACGTTCCCCACCACCTCGACGCGGACGGTGAACGCGGCGGGCCGCGCGGTCGTGACGTCGGGGCGCGCGGTGAACATGCCGGGCCCCAGCTGCTCGATGTACTCGTGCGCCTTGTCCTCGGCCTTGGCGCGCCAGCCGTCCGGGTCCGCGTCGGCCTCGGCGCGCGCGGTGCGGGCCCCGGCCTGGGCGGCGGCCTTGGCGACCTGCTCGGCGAACGAGTAGAGCGCGAACTGCACCGCGCCGAAGATCATGAAGAACATCACCGGCGTGAGCACGACGAACTCGATCGCCGAACTGCCGCCGTCGGCCCCCTCGCCGACGCGGCGGCGCACGAACGCCGCGAGCCGCCGCACGGTCAGCAGTCTTGGAAGTCTTGGACGCCCTCGATGCAGTCGCTCACATCGTCGGCGCGGTCGTTCAGGGCGTTCATGATCACCGCGGCCACGCCCGCGACCACGCCGACGACGATGGCGGCGATGATGACCCACTCGATCGCGGACGCGCCACGGTCGGTCTCGGCGGACCTGGCGCGCTCCACGCGGGCGCGCAGGTGCGCGATCAGGAAGTCCGTTACCGGATGACGAACCATGGTGCTACCTCCACGTGACGCCGGACGGGGGTGCGCTGCGGGGGACCTCATGCCTGGAACACCCGCATCCCGGCCGGGAAGATGAGAAAGATCAAAAAGCCCATGCACAGCAGGAGTTGGGCGATGAGCATCGACTGCGACTTCTCGCCCGCGCTGCCCTCGATCTCGCCGAGCTCGCGGTGGCGCATCGTCTCGGCGCGCGCGGAGAGCGAGGCGCGGACCTTGGCGCCGTCGTCCGCGACCAGGGCGAGCGAGGCGGAGAGGTCCTTGAGCTCGTCGACGCCGACCTCGTCGCCGAGCCGCCCGAGCGCCTGCCACTGGGTGAGCCCGGTGATCCGCGCGTCGGCCAGCGCGCTGCGGATGCGGCGCAGCGCCCAGCCGTCGCTGACCTCGGCCGCGGCCTTGAGCGCCTCGGGCAGGCCGCGGCCCCCCGCCAGGCTCATGGCGACCAGGTCGAGATAGGCGGCCACGACGCGGCGGAAGTCGCGCCGCATGGCCTTGGCGTCGCGCCGCACCTCGACGTCGGGCAGGAAGAAGAACCCGGCGGCGAACGCGAGCGCGAGCCAGACGGGGACCACGGGGCTCGCGCCCATGCCGAGCATCCAGCCGAGGGAGAAGAGGAACGGGCCGAAGAAGAGGCCGGTCGCGGCCAGCACGACCTTGGTGGCCAGGAACGACTCCCACGTCCTGTCGAGCAGGGCGAGGTCGGCGCGCAACGACCGCTGCTCCCAGCCGCGTTGGACATACAGCTCGGCCAGGCGGCTCCCGGTGCGCTCGCGCAGCTCGGCCAGCCGACCGGTCGCGCCACCCGGCGTGCCCGGCGCGCCCGAGGGCGCGGAGGGTGTCAGGGGGGCACCCACGCTGCCGCGCGCGCGGAGCGCATCCACCCGCGCGACCGTGGAGACCGGGCCCCTGCGGGTCGGCAGCAGCGCCCTGACCAGGGCGTAGACGCCGAGCCCGAAGAGGGCGCCGACCAGGACCGCGGTGGTGATGTCGGAGTTCACGCGCGGGCTCCCTTCGAGGGTCGCTCCGTGGGCCGCCTCGCGACGTCGGGCCGCTGCGGCCCGTCGGGCAGCGCGTCATCGCGCGGGCGCAGCGCCGTCTCGGGGCGGCCCCGGGTGAGAAAGCGCTCGGGCAGCTCGATCCTGGCCAGGCGCCGCATCCACCAGAACCCGAGCCCGAAGAGTCCGCACACCACGGCGAGCACGGCCTGCCCGAGCGGGTCGCCGAAGGGCTCGACGAAGTCCCGGTTGAAGACGGCGAGTCCGAGGGGGAACGCCACGCTCACGCCCACGACGATCTGCACGCTGCGGCGCGTGGAGGCGCGTTGGGCCAGCACGCGCTGGCGCATGTCGACCTCCTCGCGCGCCGACTTGGCCAGCGCGCCGAGCACCTCGCGCAGACCGGGGCCGCGCAGGCGGGCGTTGAGGATGAGGGAGGCGACGATGACGTCGGCCGACGAGTCGTCGAGCTCGTCGGCGAACTCCTGGAGCGCGTCGGGCAGCGGGGTGCGGGCGCGCAGCCGGTCGACCAGGTTGTTCAACGGGCCGCGCAGCGCGGGCGCCGCGGCGCGGGCGGAGGCGGGGATGGCCTGTTCGAGGCCGACCGCGCCCGCGATGGTGTCGCGCAGCGACTCGGTCCACCCGGCCAGGGCCTCGACGCGGCGCATCCCGGCCCGCTCCTCGGCGGCGCCGCCGAACAGCCGGTCCCAGGTGAACGCCAGCAGCGCGGCGGCCAGGGCGGCGACGGGCCAGCGGGTCAGCAGCAGGACCAGCAGGGCGACGCCCGCGGCGACGGTGCCGCGGCGGCCGAAGAACGCCACGACCTCCGCGCGTCTTCGCTGCCGCCCGGCGCGCTCCTCGGGGGAGCGCGGGGGCAGGCCGCGGATCGCCGCGATCAGCAGGGCGAGGCCGCCGCCGACCGCGACCCCGCACAGCAGGGCGAGCGCGAACGCGGGCGAGAAGACGCCGCTCCCGTTCATCGGCCGCTCACCCCCATCCGCCGCGGTAGCCGTACTGCGCCAGCTCGTCGGCGCACGACAGGGCGGCGTGCGCCCTGGTCACGCCGTCCGCGCCCTCGGCGAACACCTCGCTCGACAGCACGCGCCCGTCCACGCCGTTGACCTCGCGGACCGAGGAGACGAAGCGCCGCAGCCTGCCGCCCTGGGTATAGGTGTTGCGCCGCTCGATGAAGACGACGAAATTGACCGCGCCCGCGATGAGCATCTGGCTGGCCTCGATCGGCAGCCGCTCGCCGGCCTGGAGGGCATAGGTGGAGATGCGGTTGAACACCTCGTGCGAGCTGTTGGCGTGGATCGTGGAGAGCGAGCCGTCGTTGCCCTGCGACATGGCGTTGAGCATGGTGACGATCTCGTCGCCCAGCACCTCACCGACGATGACGCGTGAGGGGTTCATGCGCAGCGAGCGGCGCACCAGGTCGGCCATGCCGATGGCGCCCTGGCCCTCGGAGTTGGGCAGCCGCTCCTCCAACGCCACGACATTCGGGTGGAGTTCGGGGAACTGGTCGAGGCCGAGCTCCAGGGCGCGCTCGACGGTGATCAGCCGCTCTTCGGGCGGGATCTCGTTGGCCGACGCCCGCAGCAGGGTGGTCTTCCCCGCGTTGGTGGCCCCGGCGATCATGATGTTCTTGCGGGCCCTGACGGCGGCGGTCATGAACGATCCCAGCTCGGGGGTGAGCGTGCCGTTGCCGACCAGGTCGGCGAGGAACACCTTGCCGAGGCGGGCGCGGCGGATGGAGAGCGCGGGGCGGCGCGTGACGTCCATGACCGCGGAGAGGCGCGAGCCGTCGGGCAGCCGAAGGTCGAGCTGGGGGTTGGCGGAGTCGAAGGGCCGGGAGGAGAGCCCCGAGTAGGCGCCGAGTATCTGGATCAGCTCGACCAGCTCCTCGTCGCTCTCGGCGACGGGCGCGCCGCGCTCCTCGCGGCCGTCGGCGTAGCCGATGAACACGTGGTCGTAGCCGTTGACGTCAATGTTCTCCACGTCGGGGTCGTCGAGCAGCGGCTGGAGCCGCCCCACGCCGAAGAGCGCGGCGTGCACGGCGGAGGCGTAGCCCTCCTCGGCCCGCGCGTCCAACGGCGCCCTGCCCTCGGCGATCTCGGCGCGCGCGTACTCCTCGAGCACCTGGGCGATGACGGCCCGCGCGTAGTGGCGCTCGTCCTCGGACGTCATCGGCCGCACGCCGCTGGCCTGGTCGATGCGCCGCTGCTCGGCGATGCGGTCCCCTGCCTCCTGCCTGAACCGCTTCACGAGCTGGTGGTTGACCTCGCTCATCCCCCGGCCCCCGGACCGTGGTTCGGCGCGGGCGGACCGTACGTCGGCGCGGGCGGGCCATACGTCGAGGCGGGCGGGCCATACGTCGGCGCGGGCGGACCGTATGTCGGGGCTGGCGGTGTCGAGGGTGGCACCAGCTCGGCGCGGTACGTCCCGTGCAGGTCGGCGACCACCTTGCGGGCCGAGCGCACCAGCAGCGACCGGTCGAGGCGCCCGCGCCGCCGCCCCGCCAACTGCTCGGCCCCGACGGCGTCCTCGGCTATGAGCCCCACGACGGACGAGCCGCTGCCCGAGGCGATCAGCATCTCGTTGACCTGCCCGGCGATCCGGCCGCCCGACTGCGCGTCGGCGATCAGCAGCACGCCGATCCTCGGCAGCGCCAACTGCGCGGTGCCGCGCCCCTGTCCGTGCAGCTTGGTGCGCAACGCGGCGGCGCGGTCGCGGACATGCGCGATGCTCTCCGGCCGCACACGGCTGACCAGCAGCAGCACGGCCGCGTGCGGCAGCAGCGCGAGCAGCGGCGAACCGGCGTCGAGGCGACCGCAGTCGGCGAGCACGTCGGCCGCCGCGTCCTGGTGCGGGGACTGCGCCAGCTCGGCGAACGCCCGCCCCAGCGCGCCCCATTGACCCGCGAGGCCGCCCGCCTGGTCGGACGCCGCAAGCCCCACGAGCACGTCGAGCCCGCCCGAGACGCGCTGCGCGTGATCCCACAACTGCTCGGCGGCGATGCCCCGTCGGGCCGTCGCGGCCAGCGACAGCATGCCCGTGCCGGGGTCGAGCGGCCGCCCGCCCTCGCCCACCGACCGGTACACCAGGTCGCCGCCCGCCGGGTCGGTCTCGGCCAGCAGCACGCGGCGCGGCCACAGCGCGGCCAGGGCCACGGCCGTGGTGGTGACGCCCGGTGCCCCCTTGTCCGCGGCCAACGCGATCAACGCCATGGGCCTGCCCCTTCCCGGCTCACTCGCCCGGGGGCGCGACGATGACGAGGGACACCTCGCCGTTCGACGCCGCGCGCGTCAGGGCCGCCGCGTCGTCGGCGCCGACCCTCAGGGTCACGGGGAGCGCGCTGTTGCCGCCCCCGCCGTCGCCGTCGTGCACCGCGGCGACGGTGGCCGGGTCCGCGATCACGTCGTCGCTGATCGGCGGGGGAGCGCTCTCCGAGGTCTCGTCGCCCGAGCCTGGCGCGTCGTCGTCGCCCACCCAGTAGGCGGCGACGGTGTCGCCCGCCGCCAACCCCGAGGGGTACTGGCCGGGTTGGAGCGAGACGCCGACCAGCACCTCGTCCTGCGGCAGCGACGCCTCGCCGGTGAGCATCTCGCCGACGAGCACGGTGCCGGGCACCAGGTCGGTGACGGACCGCAGGTCATCGGCCACCTGTGAACGCTGGCCCCATGGCACATAGTTCACCGCGGAGTCCTCGGCGACCAGCACCGACTCCATGGCCGACTCGGGAATCCGCTCTCCCGCGGGCACGCGTTCGGTGATCCGCACGGCCTCGACGCGGTCGCCCGCGCGCAGCACGAGCACGGTGGCGCCCAGCGCCCCGGCCAGCACGAGCAGCGCGGCGAGCGCCGCGAGCGCGGGCCTGCGTTCGCGCGGCGGCGTGGGCAACCGCTCTCCCGGAACGGCCCCCGCAGCCATGGACGTCCGCGCGGCGGAAGCGCGGTCCTGAGTCCTCATGCGTTCACTCTTCTCGACCCCCGAGTCGACCCCCGTGCGGCCAGGTGACAACGGCCGCGCCCGAACTTATCAGCCACTTCTGACCGCCTTCAACGGCCGGATTCCACCGCATCACCCGGCTCCGAGGTGGCGCAGGCTGTTCATCACGCTCTCGATGGTCGCGTCGTCCAGCGCGTCGGGATGCCCCGTGTCGGCCACCAGGACCCAGGTGGCCTGGTCGCCCTCGCCGGTCACATAGGAGACGGTGACGACGCGCCCGTCGCTCGTCCCGCACTCGTCCCTCGGGTTGTCGGGGGCGCCGGTGACGGTGGCCGTGGCGGTGTGCCCGACCAGGCCGTGCTCGCTCTCGAACGGCTCGGCCTCCGTCACCTGGATGTCACCCTGCTCGCCCTGGTCGTAGGCGGCGACGGCCCACGCGCCCGCCTCGGTCACGGCCGACTCCTCGGTCGAGGTGTGCCCGGGGCCCTGCGCGCTCCTGGTCCCGGCCATCGCGCGGAAGCTCAGCCCGTCCTCGTCCTCGGGGCACCAGCCCTCCTGGTAGAGCGCGGTCCCCGCGACGGCGATGTCCGGGATGTAGTCGCTCTCCTCGCCCTCGGCCAGGATCTCGTAACCGACGACGAAGTCGTCCGAGCCGACGTTCCACCCGTCGGGCGGGACGTCGAACGCGTTGAGGCGCGTGGTGTTGGTCTGCACCTGCCAGTCCGGGGCGACGACGGGGTCAGGGGTCTCGATCGCCGAGCCGCGCGGGTCGTCGGGCGCGGCGGACGGCTCGTCCGAGGGGCTCGGCTCGGCGCTCGCGCTGGGCTCGGCCACCGGCTCGTCCTCGTCGTCGGCGCCGCCGAAGAACAGCCGGCCGCCGACCGCGAGAGCGGCGAGACACAGCGCCGTCAGGGCGACGACGAGGGCGATCGCCCGCTTCCCCGGCCCCCTCCCACCGGGCGCGGGCCGCTGCCCCACGGGCCCGAACCCGCTCGGCTCGGTCGGCGCGGAGTGATATCCGGGTCGCAGGTAGGGGTTGTCGTCCGACGTCATGCGCACGACGGTAGGGCCGCCCCACGCCATGGCACCACGCGGTCCTTGGCACTGCTACCGACTTGGAACAGTGCCGAGTCCGTTCAGCGCCACACCGGCGGGTCCCCGCCCCAACGGGTCGGCGGCGTTCATGGCGCAGCTCCGCTAACGCCGCTGCGCGAAGCGCAGGAGGTTCCCCGCCGGGTCGCGGAACGCGCAGTCGCGGACGCCGTAGGGCTGGTCCATCGGCTCCTGGACCACCTCGCCGCCGATGCGCGCGATGCGGTCGAACGTCGCGTCGCAGTCGTCCGTCGCGAAGATCACGCCGCGCAGCGCGCCCTTGGCCAGCAGCTCGGCCATCACGCGGCGGTCGGCGGGCGACGCGCCGACGTTCACGCCGGGGGGCTCGAGAACGATGTCCACGTCGGGCTGCGCCGGGGCGCCCACGGTGACCCAGCGCATGTCCTCGAAGACCACGTCGTTGCGGACCTCGAGGCCGAGGCCGTCGCGGTAGAAGGCGAGCGCCGCGTCATGGTCGTTCACAGAGATGAAGCACTGCGACAGCGTGATGTCCATATCGGTCACACTATGTCCGGACCGGTCGGGTGGCGTTCTTGACCACGCAGGGCGGGATGGCGGCCGCCGCCGAGTGGTCGCGGGCCCGGTAGGCGCTGGGCGACTCGCCCACCAGCTCCGTGAACCGGCTGCTGAACGAGCCGAGCGACGTGGCGCCCACGGCCATGCAGACCTCGGTGACCGACAGGTCGCCCCGCCGCAGCAGGGCCTTGGCCCGCTCGACGCGCCGCGTCATCAGGTGCTGGTACGGGCTCTCGCCGAACGCCGCGCGGAAGGCGCGCGAGAAGTGGCCCGGCGACATGAGCGCGTCACGGGCCAGCGTCGGGACGTCGAGCGGCTGGGCGTAGTCCCGGTCCATCCGATCCCGCGCCCGCCGCAACCGCACCAGGTCGTCGATCTCCACGCCCCCAGTATCGCCCCCGCCACGGACCCCGACCCCGGGACCGACCCCGACACCCGTTCTACCCAGGCCCCCGGGAGAGCGGTTCCTGTGGCGTCCCCGGGGGCGGAGCTGGGATGCTGGCGTGCGGACGGGATGACCGGGGCTGGAAGGAGTGGACCATGGCGTACTCGACCCGCATGGCCGCCGCTCTGTCCGGAGCCACGGTCGGGCAGCTGCGCACGTGGCGGCAGGATCGGGGGAACGGGCCCGTGCTCCGCCCCGAGCTGGCGGCCAAGCCCGCGCTGTACTCGTTCAGGGACGTGGTGGCGCTCCGTGCCTTCGCGGTCCTCCGTCAGGACGTGTCGCTCCAGAAGATCCGCAAGGCTCTGGCCACGCTCAAGCGGTTCGGGGAGGTGGAGCACCTGTCCAGCTATTCCCTCGTGGCCGAGGGCGATTCCATCGTCCTCGTGGGCGACGAGGGCGAGGACCACGCCACCGACCTCGTCAAGCACCCGGGGCAGCGGGTGATCGCGACCATGGCCGACATCCTCGAGGAGTTCGCTCCCCGGGCGGGGGTCGTCGTTCCGCACCTTCTGCGGCCCAAGCGGCACGTCAGCGTCGACCCCGGGACGCAAGGCGGACAGCCGGTGATCGTCGGCACCCGCGTCCCCTTCGACGCCGTCGCCGAGCTGGTCGAGGACGGCATCCCGCCCGAGAAGATCGCCGACTACTACCCAGGCGTGACGGCGGACGCCGCCCGCGACGCGGTCTCCTTCGCCCTGTACGTGGACAGCTACAGCCCGGGACCGCGCGCCGCCTGATGCGAATCCTGATCGACGAGAACGTCCCGGTGCAGATGCTGGAAATGCTCAGACGGCTGCTGCCCGAGCACGAGGTGCGCCACGTCAGCGAGATCAAGTGGGCGGGCAATGGTGGATCCCTCCGCCTCACCACCGCGCTACTGGCCGCGCTAGGCGGCCGCACCAACCCCGCCCCAGGAACGCCGGACGCCCCCCGCCTTCCCGGCGAGGGGCGTCGTGGCAGGGCCGCCGTTACGGGGCAGGGGTCGTGACCGTGAAGGGGACTCCGTCGCCCAGGTGCAGGATCGCGCGCCCTGGGGTGGGCTGCTCGACCGCCGCGCTGCGCGGCAGCTTCACGCCCACCAGCTCGCCCACGCGGTGGCTCGACGGGGAGAGGAGCACGCCGCGGCGGGCCTTCTTCGCGTCGACCTGCCAGCCGGAGAAGCCCGTGCACAGGTCCGCCTCGTCGCCGCCGAGCACCATGTACTGGCCCAACTCCGCGCCCTTGGTCACGATGTTCTTCAGCTCGTCCCCGCCGTCGCAGCGCCGCAGGTCCTCGCCGTCGTCGATCACGAACACGATCGGGTTCTCGAGCGAGGCGTCGCGCACCGACTCGCGCACCTGGTCCTCGGACAGGTCGTCGCCGGTGAAGACGTTGATCACGCCCGGCTGGCCCGCCAGGTCGCGCAGCGGCGAGGGGCGCGGGGCCGCGATCACGATGCGGACGCCCTGGGCCAGATACGACTTGGCCAGCATCGTCAGCACCGTGGACCGGCCCGACTTGGCGGGGCCGCCCACGATGAACACGGGCGCGCCCTTGGACAGGTCGGGGCCATAGCCCATCAGCTCGTCGCCGCCGACGCCGATCAGGCCCCACAGGCGGGACTCGGACGCCTCCGGGTCGCGCATCTCCCACGCGTCCGCGAACGTCAGGCGGCTGGGCAGCACGTCCACGCGGAACGGCCGCTTCGAGCGCGGCACCGCCGCGTCCCGCTGCGTCGCCCAGTCGCCGATCGCGCCCAGGGCCGCGGCCTGCGCCTGGCCCGAGAGCTCCTCGGCGAGCACCGCGATCTGGATCTCGGTGAGCACTTGGTTCCGGTACATGCGCCCGTCGGGGATCTCCTCGGGGACCTTCCGCGCGGGCATGCCGATGTGCGAGTAGTCGGCGCGGTCGGAGAGCCGCAGCGTGTAGCGCTCCTCGGTGAGCGCGGCGATGCGGCCCGAGAGCACCGAGCGGTCGCCCGTGATGACCAGGTGGATGCCGACGCTCGCGCCCTCGCGGAGGATGACGTAGATCTCGTCGGTCAGCGCGCCGTGGTCGATCTCGCCGAGGGTGGAGACCCAGCCCTCCCAGCGGTCGATCATCACCACGATGTGCGGCAGCCGGTCCTCGGGGCTCGCCGCGGCGGCGCGCTGCTCGCCGATGTCGGCCAGCGCGTCGTTGCCCAGCACCTCCTGGCGCCGGTCGAGCTCCGCGCGCAGGCGGCGGATCAGGCGGCGGACGCGCTCGGTCTGGTTCCGGTTGACGACCGCGCCGCAGTTGGGGAGCTTGGTCAACGCGTTGAGCGCGCCGTTGCCGCAGTCCACGCCGTAGATGTGGACGTCGGCCGCGGAGTGGATCCACGCGAGCGAGCCCGCGATCGTGCGGAGCAGCTGGGAGCGGCCGCTGCGCGCGGTGCCCGCGACGATCATGTGGCTGAACGACTTGAAGTCCACCGCGACCGAGCGCCTGGCCTGCTGCACCGGCAGGTCCTCGACGCCGTAGGGGGCGGCGGGCAACGCGCCGAGCGGGACCGGGTGTTCGAGGTCCCGCAGCAGCACCTGCTCGGGCAGCGCGGGCAGCCACGGGCTGTGCTGCTTGGTGAAGCCGAGCTGCCGGTCGGCCTCGATGACGGAGTCCACCAGCACCTTGAGGTCGGTGATCTCCTCCTCCTCGGACTTCGCCCCTGGCGGCCGCTTCATCTTGGCCCGGCCCAGGTCGCTCCACTCCAGGACGCCCGTCCACGGCCTGGCGACCGCCGGGTCCACGGCGCCCGGCCTGCGGCCACCGACGCGGCCCGACTGGAACGGCACGAGCGAGGAGTGCCCGAGCCTGACGAACGCGCGGCCCGGCGTCGACTTGGCGATGAAGCCCGCGTCGGGCGCGTTGATGACGTCGGACGACTCGCTGGCGTCGGTGACGCGCAGCGCGATGCGGAGGTTGGTGTTGGCGCGGATCTCGGGCGAGACGACGCCGCTGGGGCGCTGGGTGGCGAGCAGCAGGTGGATGCCGAGGGAACGGCCTCGCTGCGCGATGTTGACCAGGCCCTTCACGAAGTCGGGCAGCTCGCGGACCATCGAAGCGAACTCGTCGATGACGATGAGGAGTCGGGGCATCGAGGTCAGGCGCCCCGGATTGCGCCTGATGAGGTCCTGGTAGTCCTCGATGTCCTTGGCGCCGACCTCGGCGAGGATGTGCTCACGGCGCGTCAGCTCGGCGCCGAGCGACTGGAGGGCCCGCTCCACCAAGTGGTTGTCGAGGTCCGTCACCATGCCGACGGTGTGCGGCAGTTGGACGCAGTCCTTGAACGCCGAGCCGCCCTTGTAGTCGACCAGGACGAACGTCATGTTCTCCGGGGTGTTGGCCACCGCGAGCGACGCGACGATCGTCTGGAGCAGCTCGGACTTGCCCGACCCTGTCGTGCCCGCGATCAGGCCGTGCGGGCCGTCGCGGCGCATGTCGATGGCGAACGCGCCGTCGTAGGACTCGCCGATGACGGCCTCGGTCGACTGGCCGCCCAGGCGCCAGCGGGCGGCGATCGCCCCGGCGGTCGGCGGCTCCATCTCGATCACGTCGAGCAGGCGGCTGGCCGACGGCAGCGCCGCGTCCTCGGACTCGCCGCTGATGTCGCGGATCGGGGAGAGCGCGCGGGACAGCAGCTCGCACCACTCGGGCCTGACCCAGTCGGGGCGCACGCCCCTGATGCGCCACGCGCCGGTCTGCTCCACGCGCAGCCGGTCGGCGGCCATCACGGGCGCGGTGCCCGCCATGGCGCCTGGGGCCGCGCCGCCCGGCACGGCGAGGAAGGTGTGGAAGCCGGTGGCGTATCCGGGGTTGCGCGCGGGGCCGCCGTGCGCGGGGCGGTCGGGGTTGGGCTCGGCGATGACGACGGCCTGGCACTCGCCGGGCAGGAAGCGCTCCTCGTCGTCCAGGCACAGGGCGTAGATCGAGGACGCGGGGCCCTCGCGCAGCAGGCGGATGACGCCGGGCAGCGAACGCATCCGGCGCGAGCCGTCGAAGATGACGACGATGTCCGGGTCCTTGAACGTGGCGTTCTGCGCGCGGGCCTCCTTGGCCGCCTTCTGGCGCGCGTCGAGCGTCGCGGTCAGCTCGGCGACGCGGGCGCCGATGGTCTCGGCGTCGGTGCCGACCAGCGCGTTGACCTCGTGCTCGGGTCCAGGCGTGGTGTGCGGCAGCCAGCGCATCCAGTCCCAGCTGTACTGGCCCGAGCCGTCGGTCAGCAGGAAGAACTGCACGTCGACCGGGCTGTGCAGCACCGAGATCTGGCTGACGCTCCAGCGCGCGAGCGCCCGCGCGGTGTCGCCGGGGCCCGCGAAGCCCACGACGCCGAGGGTGCGCAGGGGCAGGGTCACCGGGGCGTCGGCGATCTTCCAGAAGACCTGCCGCTTGTGCTCGTCCTGCTGGGGGTCGGTGAGCACGACCTCGGAGTCCAGCTCCACGGTGCCCACGCGGATCAGCAGGTGGTCCTCGTCGGTGCGGCGGCGCTCCCACAGGCGGGTGCGGGGGCCGGTGGCCTGGTTGAGCACGGTGGCCGGGTCGGGGGCGGCGTGGCGGCGGGCGAACCGCTCGGCGATCAGCGCGTCGCGCGCGTCCTTCTCGATGCGGGCCTTGCGCTCGTTGTACTCCTCGACCCGCTTGGCGTGCGATATGCGGCCGCGCTTCTTGTCCATGAAGTAGTTGGACAGCAGCATGACCGGGCTCATGAACGCCATCATCAGGAAGATCCAGCGACCCGTGATGCTGGCCATCAGGACCGCGCCGACCACCGGGAGGATGGCCATCAGCCAGGGCATCGGGCGGCGTTCGCGGTCGCCGGGCGGCTTGGGGAGGATGAACTTCGTCTGCCGCTCGGGCGGCAGGAGGCGCGGCGGCCTGTTGTAGTCGAGGCCCGCGCCGTCCTCGGACACCTTGAGCGCGGCGTCCGGGGGGAAGTAGGGGGTCAGCTCGAACAGCGAGTCGCCGACGGCCAGTTGCTTGCCGAGCTTCCAGTCGGCGCGGTCGCCCTCGGTGTGGCTGAACGGCTCGCCGTCGATCATCGGCTGCGACTCGCTGTAGACGGTCACCTTGCACGTGCCGTCGGCGGCGACGCGCAGCGTCATCGCGCGCTCGGGCAACGTGGGGTCGTCCACGCGGATATGGACCTGCTGCCCGTTGCCTATCTCGACCTTGCCGACGCCGAGCCGGTGCACGGCGCCCGCGCCAGGGCCGCCGACCACGCGGAACTCGATGACACCGCTGGGCTCGCCCGGCCAGCAGCCGCTGGGGTTGTGCAGGCTCACGACGCCGCCCTCGCGCAGCGGCGACTGGGCGAGGGTGAGCGTGGGATCGACGTACTCGCCGCTCACGAACAGGTGGGCGGCGGGGCCCTGGTCCCCGTACCCGCCGACGGAGCGGACGAACTCGGGGGCGAGGTCGCCGACTTGCGTTTCGGGGGCGGCATCGACCACGGTGTCGGCCCGGTGCCCCCCGACCGGGTCGACGACTGTGAGGGTCAGGCGCACGCTCTTCCTCCCGTAGTGACACAGCAACGTGCTTCGCTGGACATGACCATAATCGCATCTTGTGTGGGCGTGACAACGGGTGCGGGAGAAGGTGCAACCGCACATCCGAGTTGGGCGTCATAGGTGTCGCCGAGGCACCGGGGACGGGTGTTTCACGCCCTCTTGACCGGGGGTACCGTCCCATGCTTCGTGGACGTAGGCTGACTGCCTGTGGCGGCGCCACAGGCGGGACCCCGGCGCCCACACCGGCCGGACACCAGCGGGGGGATGGCCCTCCGCCCTACCTGAGGAGGGGAATCGTCATGGCGGATATCGACGTCACATATGACGACATGCGGGAGGCGGGCGATCGGCTCATCTCCGAGTACGAGCTGATGGACCAGAAGCTCGACGAGCTTCAGTCGTACATCGATGGCCTGCTGGCCGCCGGTTACACGACCTCGCGTTCCTCCGGCGCCTTCGACGACTCCTACCGGGAGTTCACCCAGGGCGCCAAGAAGGTCCTTGAGGGCCTCCAGGGCATGGGCAACTTCCTGAAGACCGCCGCCCAGGCCATGGAGGACACCGACACGGGTCTGGAGAGCTCCATCCGGGGTGGCTGACCCCCGCTTCCGCCGCGGGGCGGTGCCAGGGCGCGAGCCGCGCGCCGGGCGCCGCCCTTTCGGCTGTTCGGGGGGCGTTTCCGCGACGGCGCTCCGGCGGCGTTCCCACGGCGTTCCGGCGAACGGCGTTCCGGCGGCGCTCCCCTGGCGTTCCGCAAGGGCGTTTTCGGACTCCCGTGCGCCGCGGGGCCGTTCGCGCGTGAGAATCCGGGGCGAATGCCGTGCCCGTGCGGGACGTCGTGTGCGTATGTGTGAGCCCTCCGTGGCAGAGAGAGGATGGAGCCATGGCCACTCCCCTGCACGCGCTGCGCCGCGCCCGCTCACGAGGACTCACCGAGGGCGCGCGGCGACGTGGCGCGCCGGGCGCGCACGACCGGCGCGTCGCGGTGGTCGGGCTCGGCGGATTCGGCGGGGCGCTCGCCGACGAGCTGACGCGGCGGGGCCTCGCGGTGCTCGGCGTCGACGCCGACGAGCAGGCCGTTTCCGCGCGGCGGGCCACGCTCGCCCGGGTGGCCGTGGCCGACGCCACCGACCCCGAGGAGCGCGAACGGCTCGGGCTCGCCGGGCCGGGCGCGCCCGCCTGCGCCGTGGTCGCGCTCGGCGGGGACGGGCTCGCGGGGCTCGTGGTCGCCTCCGAGCTGGTGGAGGGAGGCGTTCCGGATGTGTGGGTGTACGCCCCCGGCGCGCACCGCGCGGTGCTGGCGCGCCGCCTGGGCGCGCGCCCGGTGGACGCCTCCGACGCGACCGCGCTTGGCGATGTGATCGCCGCTACGCTCCGTGTCAAGGACGCGTAAAGAATCCCCGGGGTACGGTGTCAGGACCGGCGCGGTTCGCCAGGTCCTCCTGTGCCTGGGTCCGCCGCCGTGGTGTGCCGGGAAGTCTGGTCGGCGATGTGACGCGACCTGCCCGTACCCGCTGAAAGGCCCGCCACCATGGCTTCCCAGGACTCCCTGTCGTTCCCGCGCCCGCCGAGCGATCCGAGGGCCGACGAGGAGCGCAACCGCAGAACGGTCGCGGAGTTCCTGCGCCTGGAGGCCTCGGGCGGGCTGCTCCTGCTGATCGCCGCGGCCGTCGCCCTGGTCCTGGCGAACTCGCCGCTCGACGACACCTACGCCGACGTCCGCGACCACCACCTCGCGATCCCGGCGCTCGGGCTCGACCTCTCCGTGGGTCACTGGGCGTCGGACGGGCTGCTCGCCGTCTTCTTCTTCGTCGCCGGGATCGAGCTCAAGCGCGAGCTGGTCGCCGGTGAGCTGCGCCGCCCCGCCACGGCCGTGCTGCCCGTGGTCGCCGCGATCGGCGGCATGGCCGTGCCCGCGCTCATCTCCGTCGCGGTCAACGGCGTGGGCGGGGGCGACCAGGGCGGCTGGGCCGTGCCGATGGCCACCGACATCGCGTTCGCGCTCGGCGTGCTCGCGGTGGTGGGGCGCCGTCTGCCGTCCGCGCTACGGGTGTTCCTGCTGACCCTCGCCGTGGTGGACGACCTGATCGCGATCATCGTCATCGCCATCTTCTTCACCTCGGGCCTCGACCTCTGGGCGCTCGCCGGTGCCGTCGCCGGTCTCGTCCTCTTCCATCTGCTGCACCACAGGGGCGTGCGCGGCTGGCACGGCGCCTGGTACGTGTATGTGCCACTCGCGCTCGCCATCTGGGTGCTGATGGCCAACAGCGGCATCCACGCCACGATCGCCGGGGTCGCCATGGGCATGCTGCTGCGCAGCGTCCCTGGCCCGCTGGAGAAGCAGTCACCGGCCGAACGCGTCGGGCACCTGGTCCACCCCTACTCGGCGGGGATCGCGGTGCCGCTGTTCGCGCTCTTCGCGGCGGGGGTGCCCGTCTCGGGCGACACGCTGTCCTCGCTCGTGAGCGAGCCCGAGCCGCTGGGCGCCGCGCTCGGCCTGCTGCTCGGCAAGACGATCGGCGTCTTCGGCACCACCTACCTGGTGGCGCGCTTCACCCGGGCCCGGCTGAGCCCGACGCTGAGGTGGCCCGACGTGTTCGGCGGCGCGCTGCTCGCGGGCATCGGGTTCACGGTGTCGCTGCTGATCACCGAGCTGTCGTTCGCCGACACCCCGGCGCTCGAGGAGCAGGTCAAGGCGGCGGTGCTCGCCGGGTCGCTGTGCGCGGCGCTGATCGCTTCGGCCGTGCTGCTCGCGCGCGGGCGCCGCCAGCCGCGGGCGGCGGACGACGGGGGCGGCGGTGGCGAGGGCGGCGCCCCTGCTGGTCAGGGGACGAGCGCGCCGTCGCGGTAGAGCAGGACCCGGTCCGGCCTCGGCACCGCCCATGCGGCGGTGCCGGGCGCGACCTCGGTGTCCTCGTCGACCACGACCTGTATGGACCCCGACTCCCCGTCGAGGGTGACGAGTTGGGCGCTGCCCAGGTTCTCGACGACGGTGACCTCGCCGGAGAACGCTCCCCCGGTGGGTTCTCCGGCGTAGGTCAGATACTCGGGCCGCACCCCGTAGACCACCGGGTCGCCGGGGGCGAGCGCCCCGGCGCCGGGGCCGCCCGGCACCTCGGCGGGGCCGACGGCGACCCGGCCGCCTTCGCGGACCTCGCCTTCGAGCAGGTTCATGGGGGTCGAGCCGATGAACGACGCGACAAACGTGTTCGCGGGGCGCCGGAACACCTCGGCCGGTGTGCCCACCTGGCGCACCCGCCCGTCCTCCATGCCCGCGACGCGGTCGGCGAGCGCCAGCGCCTCGGCCTGGTCGTGGGTGACGAACACGCAGGTGATCCGCAGCTCGCGCTGGAGCCGCTTGAGGAACGTGCGGGCCTCGAGGCGCATGCGGGCGTCGAGGTTGGACAGCGGCTCGTCGAGCAGGAACGCGCGCGGGTGGCACGCCATCGCCCGGGCGAGCGCGACCCGTTGCTGCTGCCCGCCCGAGAGCTGCGCCGGGCGGCGCTCCAACAGCGCGTCGAGGCCCAACTCCCCTGCGGTCCCCGCCGCCTTGGCCCGGCGCTCGGCGCCGCCGACCTGTCTGATGCGCAGCGGATAGGCGATGTTGTCGGTGACCGTCATGTGCGGGAAGAGGGCGTAGTCCTGGAACACCATCGCGACGTCCCGCCGCCCCGGCGGCAGCGCGGTGACGTCGTCGCCGCCGATGAGGACCGCTCCCCCGGTGGCCTCCTCGAGCCCCGCGATGGTGCGCAGCAGGGTGGTCTTGCCGCACCCCGAGGGCCCGAGCAGCGCGAAGAACTCGCCGTCGGCGATGGCCAGTTCGACGCCGTCCAGGGCGGTCACCCCACCGGGGTAGACCTTGGAGAGCCGGACCAGGTCGATGGCTGACATCAGTGCTTGATCCCTCCGTGGAAGCGGAAGCCGTACCGGGACGAGACGAACAGGAACATCGCGACCACCGGCAGGGAGTAGAGCAGGGAGAACGTGGAGATCAGCGCGAGGTCGGGCTGGCCGCCCTCGGTGTAGAAGGTGTACATCACCACGGCGGCGGGGGACTTCTCGGGCGAGCGCAGCAGGAGGAAGGGGATCAGGAAGTTCCCCCACACCTGGGCGACGGACCACACGGCGATGGTGGCGAGGCCCGGGCGGATCAGCGGGACGACGATGTGCCGCACGATCTGGAGCGGTGAGGCGCCGAAGACGCGCGCGGACTCCTCGTAGGAGCGGGGCGTGGCGTCGGTGAAGTCCTTGAGGATGAAGACCGCGCTGGGCAGCAGGCCGCCGCTGAGCACCAGGATCACCCCCAACTGGGAGTCGATCAGGTCGAGTTCGTAGGCGAGGTTGAACAGCGGGACCATCGCGGCGGTGCCGGTGACGATCGAGGAGAGCAGCAGCAGGGCGTAGAGCAGCGCGTCGCGGCCGGGCAGCCGGACGCGGCTGAGGGCGTAGGCGGCGAGCGCGGCCAGGGTGACCACGATGGCGCCGGTCCCCGCGGCGAGCACGAGCGAATTGCGCAGCGAGCGCAGGGCGTTCTCGTTGTCGAGCAGCTCGCGGAAGTTGTCGAGGGTGAAGCTCGGCAGCGAGGCGGCGACGCCGGGGGCGCGGTCGAACGGCGCGAACGCCAGCCACAGCAGGGGCAGCGAGAAGAACGCCAGCAGCAGGCAGATCAGGGTGTAGCGGCCGATGACGGCGAGGAACCGGCGTGGGCTCATGGGGACTTCACCACCTCGGCGGTCCGCTTCGGGGCGCGGTCGCGGCGGCGGAGCAGGCGGACGTAGACCAGGGCGATCACGAGGTTGATGAGCAGCATCAGCACCGAGAGGGCGGCGCCGTAGCCCAACTCGCCGTCGAAGATGGCCGTCTTGTAGATGAAGACGGGGATCATCTCGGTCTCGTCGCCGGGGCCGCCGTTGGTGAGCAGGAACGGCGTGAAGTCGTTGAACGTCCACAGGCTGATCAGCAGCAGGTTGGTGAGGATGTGGCCACGGATCGCCGGGAACACCACGTCGCGCAGCTGCTGCCAGCCCGATGCCCCGGCGAGCCGCGCGGTCTCGAGCTGGGTGGGCGAGACGGTGCCGAGCGCGGCGGCGTAGAGCATCATCGAGAACGCCGTGCCGCGCCAGATGTTGAAGACGATGATCGACGCCATCGGGTGCTCGACGAGCCAGGCCGTACCCGGCGTGCCCAGCAGGGAGTTGAGCGTGCCGTCGTCGCGGTCGAGAAGCGCGATCCACAGGAACGCCACCACCGAGCTGGGCAGGATCCAGGCCAGCAGCACGAGCCCCTCGACCAGGCGGCGCAGCGCACCGCCGCGCTCGCGCAGCAGCCAGGCGATGGCGAAGCCGAGCACGGCCTGGCCGAGGACGGCGGAGCCGATGACGAACTGGAGGGTCAGGCCGAGGGAGTGGGTGAACTCCTCCTCGTCCAGGGCGCGTTCGACGTTGTCCAGGCCGGTGACCTGGGGGTCGGCGGCGGCCAGGCCCGTCAACTGGTAGTCGGTGGCGCCCAGATAGACCGTCCACAGGGCGGGGAAGACCAGGAAGGCGGCGATCAGCAGCAGCGCCGGTGCGACGAACGCCGCGGCCCTTCCCCGCCCGAGCCCCGCGGCGTCAGTCGCCACCGCCGGAGACCTCCTCGAGGCCCGAGGCGTACTCCTGGGCCGCCTCGGCCGGGCCGCGGTCGCCCGTGGCGACCGCTCCCGTGGCCTCCTGGAGCAGCACCGAGACCTGGGGGTACTCCGCGAGCGGCGGGCGGTAGCTGGTGAGGGGCGGCACCTCGTCGGCGATGAAGCTGAGCATCGGGTCGCCGGTGAGCACCTGGTCGTTGACGTCGGTGCGCGCGGTGATGCGGGCGTCGCCGTCGACGGCCGCGGTGATGGCCTCGGCCGAGTTCATGAATTGGAGCAGCTCATGGGCCAACTCGGCGTTGTCGCTCGCGGGGTTGACGGCGCGGACGCTGCCGCCCGATGTGGAGACGAAGTCCTGTCCTCGCACGCCCGCGCCTGGCTGGACGGCGGGGATGAGCGCGTAGCCGACGGCCTCGTCGCGGTTCTCCCTCGGGGCGGTGCCGCCCTCGGGGTTGACCACGCTGCGCCAGAAGTAGTCGCCCTCGACGAGCATGCCGACCGTTCCCTCGGCGAACCGCTCGAACGACTTGTCCCGCCCCTGTGCCTCCTGTTGGAGCACCGGGTCGCCCAACCCGCCGCCGTAGACGTCCTCGTAGAGCCCGAGCACGTCGCGCAGCCCCGGGGTGTCACCGGCCCAGCTGTCGCCGTCGTGGATCTCCTCGCCGGTCCCGGCGAGCAGTGGCAGCAGCCCCTGCATCGTGGTGGCCTCGCCCATGGCCGTCCCGGCGTTGAGCTGGATCGGGGTGACGCCGTCGAGCGCGGAGAGGGCCTCGCCCGCCTCCAGGATGTCGGCGGCCAGCACCGGCTGACCGCCAGTAGCGGCCGAGATGAGCCCAGGTGCGGCCGGAGCGCAGCAGGTATATACTGATCAACGATTTCGTATATCCATGGATGGCGGGAGCGCAAGTCATGACCAAGATGCTGGTGGACATCGACGATGAGGCATTGGCGGACGCGGCGCGGGTGTTCGGGACAAAGACCAAGAAGGACACGGTCAACACGGCCCTCCGGGAGGCGACGCTGCGCATAAGGCGCGCGAGAGCTTTGGAGCTCTTGGGCGAGATGGCAGACCAAGGAGACTTCGACGCCTATCTGGGCAACAAGAGGTCGTATCGCCCGTGAGCTCGTGCCTTTACCTCATCGACACCTCCGCAGTGTTCCGAATCCTCCAGAAGCAGGTCAGGGATGACTGGAGCAGCGCTCTGACCGCAGGCATCATCGCCGTCTGCCCGGCGGTCGAGCTGGAGGTCCTCTACTCGGCCCGGTCTCTGGCCGATCGTTCCAAGAAGCGTGAGCTGCTGCGCGCGCTGTTCGCCTGGGTGCCCATGCCCGAAGCCGCGTTCGAGCGTGCACAGGAGCTTCAGCAGACTCTGACCGAGTCCGGCCTCCACCGCTCGGCGGGCGCCATCGATCTGCTGGTCGCGGCGACAGCTGAGCGAGAAGGGCTGATCGTATTGCACGACGACCGCGACTACGAGGCTGTCTCCCGAGTGACCGGCCTGCCGGTCAAGCGGGTGGTCCATCCCGATTGATCGACCGCCGCAAGGCGGCCAGGGCCTCACGAGCGCATCAGCAGGCGCAGCTCGAACGTGTAGCGCGAGGCGCGGTAGAGGTGGGTGGCGTATTCCACCGCGCGGCCCGTGTCGTCGAACGCCGTGCGGCGCATGCTCAGGAGGGGGGCACCCTGGGGCTCGGACAGCAGCGTCGCCTCGTCGGGGGTGGCCGCGCGGGCGCCTATCGACTGGCTCGCGCTGTGCAGCGTGACGCCGCCCGCGCGGATGAGGCGGTAGAGGCCCGTGGACTCCAGGTCCGCGCGGGTGAAGGCGGGCAGCCCCGGCGGGAGGTAGTTCCGCAGGAACGCCAGCGGGTCGCCATGGGTGAGGCGGAGGCGTTCGATGCGCTGGACCTCGCTGCCCTCGCCGACGCCGAGGGCCGCCGCCACCTCGGGCGGCGCGGGGACCGTGCCGAGGTCGATGACGCGGGTGCCGGGCCGCTGCCCGGCCGCCGCGAGGTCGTCGTAGAGGCTGCTCAGCTCCAGCGGGCGCCGCACCTGGCTGTGCACGACCTGGGTGCCCACGCCGCGGCGCCGCACCAGCAGCCCCTTGTCCACCAGCGCCTGGATCGCCTGACGGACCGTCGGGCGGGAGAGCCCGAGGCGGCCCGCGAGGTCGATCTCGTTGACCAGCAGCGTGCCGGGCAGCAACTCTCCCTGCTCGATGGCCGCTTCGAGCTGTTGCGAGAGCTGGAAGTACAACGGCACCGGGCTGGTGCGGTCGATGCTGAACTGCACGTCCACGGCCATGACCCTATCGCCGGTGGAACGGCGGCCGTTCCGCCATCTCCACCGCCACCCGCCGCCCGGTGCGCTGCGCCTCCACCCCCGCCTCGCAGGCCGCGGCCACCGCGTAGCCGTCCCACACGCCGGGTCCCGTGGCCTCCCCGCGCCGCGTCGCGTCCACCCACGCCTGGACCTCGCGGTCGTAGGCGTCGGCGAAGCGGCTCAGATAGCCCTGGTCGATCGAACCTCCCCAGCGCCCGGCCGCGTTGGTCATCAGGCCGTGCGCCTCGCCGATGCGCGCGGTGCCGCGCTCGCACACGGCCTCGGCCTGGACCTGGTAGCCGAAGCCGCAGTTGCCGAAGATCTCGACGTCCACGAGCACCCCGCCGTCGGTCTCGAAGACCACCAACTGCGGGTCGTTCAGGCCCCCTTCGGGAGCGGACCCGGCCGCGGCCCGGTGCACGCGGACCGCGGTGATCTCCTGGCCCAGCAGCCAGCGGGCCGCGTCGAACTCGTGGGAGACCGAGTCGTTGATGAGGTGGGCGTCGGTGAAGTACGGCGGAACCGACACGTTGCGGTGGCGGCAGTGCAGCAGCAGCGGGCGGCCCAGCTCGCGGTCGGCGAGCAGCCGCGCGAGGCGCAGATACTCCGCGTCGTAGCGCCGCATGAAGCCGACCTGCACGCGCCGGTGGCCCAGCTTCTCCTCGGCCTCGGCGACCCGCAGGGCGCCCGCCGCGTCGGGGGTCATCGGCTTCTCGCACAGGATCGGCAGGTCGCGTTCGAGCGCCATGAGCAGGGACTCCTCATGCGCCGCGCCAGGGGAGGCGATCAGCACGGCCGAGACCCCGGGCGCGGCCATCGCCGCGCCCGGGTCCGTGTGCGCGGAGCAGCCCTCGATGCCCTCGGCCAGGGCCGCCGCCCGGTCGCCATCGACATCGGCGACGGCGGCGACCCTGGCGCCGCTGATCAGCCCGTCGATGCGGCGGACGTGGTCGGCGCCCATGCTGCCCGCGCCGATGACGGCCACGCCGAGCTCGGCGGCGGCGGTGGTGGTCATGGAACAACTCCTCGCTGTGCGGCGGTGCTCGGTCGTGCGTGGGTCAGGCGCCGCAGGACGCCAGGAAGCGGCGGGTGCGGCGGGCGATGGGCAGGGGGCGGTCGGGCGGGCAGGGGTACATGTCCTGCTCGACGATGGCGAAGAGGTCCACGCCCAGGGACGTGGCCGCGTCCAGGATCGGCGGCAGCGCGGGGACCCCGTCGGGCGGCTCGCACATCACGCCGCGCCGCACGGCGGGCCCGAACGGCAGCCGCTGCTCGTGGACTTCGGCGAGGACCGCGGGGTCGACCTGCTTGAGGTGGAGATAGCCGATGCGCTCGCCGAAGGCCTGGATGAGCCGGAGGTTGTCGCCGCCGCAGTAGGCGTAGTGGCCGGTGTCGAGGCACAGGCTGACGGCGTCGGGGTCGGTGGCGTGCAGGAAGCGGGCGACGTTCTCCTCGGTGTCGATGTGGGTGTCGGCGTGCGGGTGGACGACCATGGTGAGGCCGTGCTCCTCGCGCAGCCGGTGGCCGAGCCGGTCCATGCCGCTGACGAGGTGGGCGAACTGGGTGGGCCCCAGGCGCCCGGGCTCGGTCTCCTCGCCCGTCGCCGGGTCGCGCCAGAACTCGGGGATGACCACGAGGTGTTCGGCGTTCATCGCGCGGGTCAGGGCGGCGACGCGGCCGACGTGCTCCCAGGTGGACTCCCACACCGCGGGCCCGTGGTGCAGGGCGGTGAAGACGGTCCCCGCGGAGACGCTCAGGCCGCGGGCGGCCAGCTCGGCGCCCAACCGGCCCGGGTCGGTGGGCAGATAGCCGTAGGGGCCGAGCTCGATCCACGAGTAGCCCGCCTCGGAGACCTCGTCGAGGAAACGCCCCCAGGGGACCTGCTGAGGGTCGTCGGGGAACCACACACCCCAGGAGTCGGGTGCTGAGCCGACACGGATCGTCATCGTTCCGTCACGTCCTCTCCATCCGTGCCATCCGTCGTGCCATCCGTCGTGCCGTCTGCCGTGCTGTCGGTCGTTCCGTTGGCCAACTCGCGTTCCAGGACGGCCAGTTCGGCGCCGCCCGCCATGTGCAGGGTCAGGTCGTCCAGCGTGACGTCGGCGCGTGGGGCGCTCAGCTCGACCTCGCCGAGCCGCAGCACCGTGAAGTGGTCGCCGACCAGGTGGGCGTGGTGGGGGTTGTGCGTGATGAGGACGACGCCGAGGCCGCGCTCGCGGGCGGCGGCGATGTACTTGAGGACGACGCCCGACTGCCTGACGCCGAGCGCGGCGGTCGGCTCGTCGAGGATCAGCACGCGGGCGCCGAAGTGGATGGCGCGGGCGATGGCGACGGACTGCCGCTGGCCGCCGGAGAGCGAGCCGACGGGCTGGTCGAGGTCGTCGAGCGCGATGCCCATGGCCCGCAGCTCCCCGTCGGCCACCCGCCGCATCCCGGGGATGTCGAGCCACTGGAACGGCCAGCGTCCACGGGTGAGTTCGGAGCCGAGGAAGAAGTTGCGCCAGACGGGCATCAGGGTCACCGTGGCGAGGTCCTGGTAGACGGCGGCGATGCCGCGGCGCAGCGCCTCGCGCGGGCCGCCGAGCCTGACCGGCTCGCCGTCGATGCGCAGCTCACCCTCGGAGTGCCGGTGCAGCCCCGAGATGATCTTGATGAGGGTGGACTTGCCCGCGCCGTTGTCGCCGAGGACGCACGCGACCTCGCCCGCGCGGACGGTGAGGTCCACGTCGTGCAGGGCGCGGATGGTCCCGTAGGACTTGCCGACGCCGCGCAGCTCGACCAGCGGGGCGGCGACCGCGGATGGGCCGGGGCCGGTCATGTCAGCCTCCTGGTGGTGGCCTGCTTGCGGACGTACAGGTTGAGCAGGGTGGCCAGCAGCAGCACCGAGCCGAGGAAGAACATGAACCAGTCGGCGTCCCAGTTGGCGTAGACGATGCCCTGGGAGACCATGCCGAAGAGGAACGCGCCGATCACCGGGCCGGGGATGGAGCCGAAGCCGCCGGTCAGCAGGCAGCCGCCGATGACGGCCGCGGCGATGTACAGCAGCTCGTTGCCGACGCCGCCGCCCGACTGGATGGTGTTGAACGCGAACAGCTGGTGCATCCCGACGAACCACGCGGTGAAGCCGACCAGCATGAACAGGCTGACCTTGACGAACGTCACCGGCACGCCCACCGCCCGCGCGCTGTCCCGGTGGCCGCCGACGGCGAAGATCCAGTTGCCGTAGGTGGTCCGCAGCAGCACCCAGGTGGCCAGCAGCGCGAAGCCGAGCCACCACAGCACGGTGATCCGGATGCCGGTGCCGCCGATCGAGACGCTGGATGCGAAGAGGTCCCGCGCCTGGTCGAATCCGTCCATGTCGCGGATCGAATCGGTCGCGACATGGCCCGTGATGGCCTTGGTGACGGCAAGGTTGAGGCCCTGGAGCATCAGGAACGTGCCCAGAGTGATCAGAAAGCTGGGCAGTCCGGTCTTGACGAGCATGATCCCGTTGAACGCCCCGATGGCGAGCGCCAGGACGAGCGCCACGAGGACGCCCATCCACACGTTGAGCGTGAGCTGGAACGCGAACATGCTGGCCGTCAGCGACGACGTCGTCACCGCCACGCCCGCCGACAGGTCGAACTCCCCGCCGATCATCAGCAGCGCGACGGACAGGCCCATGATGCCGAGCGTCGACGACTGGTAGAGCACGGTGGCGAGCGAGTCGAACTGCCGGAACGTCGGCGCGACGGCGAAGAAGAACGCATAGACGGCGAGCGCCCCGATCAGCGCCCCCGTCTCGGGCCTGGCCAGCACGCGGCGGACCCGCTGGGTGGTCGTCGTCATCGGGTGCCGTTCCTGGCGAAGTCGGCGATGGTGTCGATGTTCTCGCCGTCGACGAACGCGGGCCCGGTGAGCACGGGTTGCTCGCCGCCCCCGCTGAAGTTCCCGTTGGTGTGGTAGAGCCACAGGCAGTCGATCGCCAAGTACCCCTGGAGATACGGCTGCTGGTCGACGGCGAACTGGATGTCGCCCTCCTCGATGGAGGTGACCAGCTCGGTGTTGAGGTCGAACGTGGCGATCTCCGCGTCGCTCCCCGCGTCCGCCACCGAGTCGACGGCGGTGAGCGCGAACGGCGCGCCGAGCGCCACGACATAGTCGATCGAGTCGTCCTGGCGCAGCTTGGCCTCGATCGTGGAGCGGACCGACGGCATGTCGGCGCCCTCCACGTACAGCACCTCGGTCTCGCCGTCGAACGCCTCGGCGACGCCCGCGCAGCGGGCCTCGTGCCCGACGTTGCCCTGCTCGTGGATGACGCACACGGTGTGCTCGGCGCCGATCTCGTCGAGCCGCTCGCCGAACGCCCGGCCCGAGACGATCTCGTCCTGGCCGAAGAAGGACAGTAGGTCGAGGTCGCGCCAGGCGTCCATGCCGGAGTTGAGGCCCACGACCGGGATCCCGGCCTCGCGGGCCTGCGCTATCGCGCCCGAGAGCCCCTCGGGGTTGGCCAGCGAGACGGCTATGCCGTCCACGTCCTGGTCGATGGCGTTCTGGATCAGGTTGGCCTGGCCCGAGACGCTGGGGTCGCTCGAGTAGATCAGCTCGGCGTTGCTCTTGTGCGCGGCCGTCTCGGCGCCCTCGCGGACGGTGTCCCAGAACGTGTCGCCCGGCGCCCCGTGGGTGATCAACGCGACCGTCATCCGGGGGGTGTCGGCCTGTCCGACCTCGCCCTCCTCCGCGCGGTCCTGGGCTGCCTTGCCGCCGGAGTCGCTTGAGCAGCCCGCGGCGAGCAGGGCGCCCGCGGCCACGAGGGCCGCGAGGGCGGAGCGGTGGGCGCGTTTCATCGGGGTACCTCACTTCGCTGTGAGAGAGCGGAGGGATCGGGGAATCGGGGGAATCGGGGGACGTTCCGGGCGACGTTGCTGATCGGCAGCAAACTCCCGGGCGCGCGACGTGTCAATACTTTGTCAGGACAATATATTGACAGGTGATCCCTCCGGGCCTACACCTGGGAGGCATGGCCGGACCACTGGACCTGATCACCATGGGACGCATCGGCGTTGACATCTACCCGCTCCAGACCGGTGTGCCACTGCCGCGCGTGGAGACGTTCGGGAAATTCCTCGGTGGCTCGCCCACCAACGTGGCCGTCGCCGCCGCCCGGTTGGGCCGCAGCGCGGCCGTCATCAGCCGGACAGGGGCCGACCCGTTCGGCGTGTACTGCCATGACGCGCTGCGGGAGTTCGGCGTGGACGACCGCTGGGTGAGCGACGTGCCCGCGTATCCGACGCCCGTCACCTTCTGCGAGGTGTTCCCGCCCGACCACTTCCCGCTGTACTTCTACCGGCTGCCCACCGCGCCCGATCTGGTCATCCACGCCGAGGAGTTGGACCTGGCCGCGATCGCGGCCTCGCGCGTCTTCTGGGTGACGGGGACGGGTCTGTGCCAGGAGCCCAGCCGCAGCGCGACGCTGGCCGCGCTCGCGGCGCGGCCGAGGGGCGGCGGCGCGGTGACGGTCTTCGACCTGGACTGGCGGCCGATGTTCTGGCCCGATGGCTCCCCCGAGGCGGCCCGCCCGCACTACGCGGCGGCGCTGGCCCACGCCACGGTCGCGGTCGGGAACGTCGAGGAGTGCGCCGTCGCCACCGGGGAACGCGAACCCCTGGCGTGCGCCGAGGCGTTGCTCGCCGCCGGGGTCGACCTCGCCGTCGTCAAGAGGGGCGGGGACGGCGTGCTCGCGCTGCGCCGCGACGGCACCGCGGCCGAGGTCCCGCCACACCCGGTCGAGGTGGTCAACGGTCTTGGCGCGGGCGACGCGTTCGGCGGCGCGCTGGTCCACGGGCTGCTCGCGGGCTGGCCGCCCGAGCGCACGATGCGGTACGCCAACGCCGCGGGCGCGCTGGTCGCGGGCCGCCTCGCCTGCTCGTCAGCGATGCCCTACCCGGACGAGGTCGAGGCCCTGCTCGCCGCGCGGGGCGGCCCCGACGACGGTGCGGAGGTGGCGCGTTGAGCATAGACGTGAAGGAGCTCGCCGGGACGCGCGCCCGGCGCCCCCAGGCCATCGCCGAGGCGGCGGCGCGGCGGCGGCGCAGGCCCCTGGTGGGCGCGGGCGGCCGGGTGCTGATCATCGCGGCCGACCACCCCGCGCGCGGCGCGCTCGCCGTGGGCGGCGACCCCCTCGCCATGGGCGACAGGGCCGACCTGCTCGAACGGCTCACCCTCGCGCTCTCCCGGCCCGGCGTCGACGGGGTGCTCGGCACCGCGGACATCCTCGAAGACCTGCTGCTGCTCGGCGCGTTGGAGAACCGGGTCGCGGTCGGGTCGATGAACAGGGGCGGCCTCGCGGGAGCGGCGTTCGAGCTCGACGACCGCTTCACGGGCCATCGCGCCCAGGACATCGAGCGGTGGGGCCTCGACGCGGGCAAGCTGCTGCTGCGGATCGACCGCTCCGACCCGGGATCGCTCACCACGCTGCACGCCGCCGCCCGCGCGATCGACGACATGGCCGCGCGCCAACTCCCGGTCTTCGTCGAGCCGTTCCTGTGCCACCGGGTGGACGGGCGGCTGGTCAACGACCTGAGCCCGGAGGCGGTCGCCACCTCGCTCGCCATCGCCTCCGGCCTCGGCGGCACGTCCGCGTACACGTGGCTCAAGGTGCCCGTCACCGCCGACCCCGACGCGATGGAACGCGCCCTGGCCGCGACGACGTTGCCCGTCGTGCTGCTCGGCGGCGACGTGCGCGGCGACCAGGACGCCGCCTATGCCCGCTGGCGGCGCGCCCTCCGACTCCCCACCGTGCAGGGCCTGGTGGTGGGCCGCTCGCTGCTCTATCCGGCGGACGGCGACGTCAGGAAGGCCGTGGACACGGCCGTCGGACTGATCCAGGACCGCTGAAGGGCAGGCATCGTGAGCACCCATCTCCCCGCGGGGACCGCGGGCAACGGCCCCTACACGCTGGACATCACGCCCGAACGCGCCCCCTTGGCCCATGCGTCGCTGCGCGTGCTGCCGCTGTCGCCTGGCGGGCGGCACACGTTCGCCACGGGCGGGAGCGAGTGGATCGTGCTGCCGCTCGCGGGGGCGTGCGCGGTGACCGTGGACGGGGCGACGCTCCACCTCGCCGGGCGCGCCGACGTGTTCTCCGGCGTGACCGACTTCGCCTACGCGCCAAGGGACGCCACGGTCACCGTGGCGTCGGACGACGGCGGGCGGTTCGCGCTGTGCGGCGCCCGCTGCGCGACCCGCCTCGCGGCCCGCCACGGCCCGGCCTCGGGCGTCGGCGTCGAGCTGCGCGGCGCGGGCTCGTGCTCGCGCCAGGTCAACAACTTCGCCGCGGCCGACGCGTTCGACGCCGACCGCCTCATCGCGGTCGAGGTGCTCACGCCCGGCGGCAACTGGTCCTCCTATCCCCCGCACAAGCACGACGAGGCGCGGCCCGGCGAGGAGTCGGACCTCGAGGAGATCTACTACTACGAGATCGCGGGCGCCGAGGCCAACCCCGCGGCGGACGGCGTCGGTTACCAACGCGTCACCCCGTCGCGGGCGCGCGCGGGTGACGGGCTGCTCGCCGAAGTCCGCACGGGGGACGCCGTGTTGATCCCCGACGGCTGGCACGGCCCGTCGATCGCCGCGCCAGGGCACGACATGTACTACCTCAATGTGATGGCGGGGCCCGGCGCCGACCGGGCCTGGCTCATCACCGACCACCCCGACCACGCCTGGATCAGGGCCCGTTGGGACGACGAACGCCCCGACCCCAGACTTCCGCTGTACAACTCCCCGCCGGAGGTGCCGCGTTGACCACTCCGCCCCAGAGCCAGAGCCAGCCCACCACCCGCCTCACCGTCGCCCAGGCCCTCGTCCGCTTCCTCGCCCGCCAGTACACCGAGCGCGACGGGCGGCGGCACCGGCTGATCCAGGCCTGCTGGGGCGTCTTCGGGCACGGCAACGTCGCCGGGATCGGCCAGGCCCTGGTCGAGTCCGGCCAGGGCCCCGGCGCCGAGCTGCCGTTCCTCCAGGGCCGCAACGAGCAGGCCATGGTGCACGCCGCCGTCGGATTCGCGCGCCAGCGCGACCGGCTGAGCGCCCAGGCCGTCACCACCTCCATCGGCCCCGGCGCGACCAACCTGGTCACCGGAGCCGCGCTCGCCACCGTCAACCGGCTGCCCGTCCTGCTGCTGCCCGGCGACACGTTCGCCACCCGCCCCGCCGACCCCGTGCTCCAGCAGCTCGAACACCCGGGCGCGGGCGATGTGTCGGTCAACGACGCGCTGCGCCCGGTGAGCCGCTGGTTCGACCGCGTCACACGGCCCGAGGCGCTGATCCCCGCGGCGCTCGAGGCGATGCGCGTGCTCGCCGACCCCGCCGAGACGGGCGCGGTGACCCTGGCGCTGCCGCAGGACGTGCAGGCCGAGGCGTTCGACTGGCCCGCCGCGTTCCTCGCGCCCCGCGTGTGGCGCGTGCCGCGCCCCGTCCCCGACGCCGCCGCGCTCGCCGAGGCGGCCGACGCGGTGCGGGCCGCGCGCCGCCCGTTGATCGTCGCGGGCGGCGGGGTGCACCACAGCGAGGCGGAGGAGTCGCTGCGCGCGCTCGCCGAGGCCACCGGCATCCCGGTCGCCTGCACCCAGGCGGGCAAGGGCGCGCTGCGCCACGACCACCCGTGCGAGGTCGGCGGCATCGGCCACACCGGGACGGCCGTGGCCGACGATCTTGCCCGCGAGGCGGACCTGGTGATCGGCGTGGGCACGCGGTTCACGGACTTCACCACGGCCTCCGGCACGCTCTTCGCCGACCCGCGCGTGCGGTTCGTCAGCCTGTCGATCGCCGCGCGCGACGCGCACAAGATGGGCGCCCTGCCCCTGCTCTGCGACGCCCGCGCGGGCCTCGACGCGCTGGCGGACACGCTGGCCGGGCACCGGGTCGCCGACGCGTACGCCGCGCGCTACCTGGCGGGCAAGGAGAGCTGGGAACGCGTCACCACGGCCGCGTTCGTCCCCGGCGACACGACGGCGCGGCCCACCCAGACGCAGGTGATCGGCGCGCTCGACGCGGTCGTGGGCGACGAGGACGTGGTGATCAACGCCGCGGGGTCGATGCCGGGCGACCTGCACAAGCTGTGGCGCGCCCGCTCCCGGCGCCAGTACCACCTGGAGTACGGCTACTCGTGCATGGGCTATGAGATCCCCGCCGCGATCGGCGTACGCCTGGCCGCGCCCGACCGGCCCGTGTGGGCGCTCGTCGGGGATGGCACCTATCTCATGATGCCCACCGAACTGGTCACGGCCGTTCAGGAAGGGATCAACATCAATCTGGTTCTGATCCAGAACCATGGTTACGCGTCCATCGGCGGTCTTTCGCGCGAGACGGGCGCGGAGGGCTTCGGCACCGCGTACCGGTTCAGGGCGCCCGACGGCACCTACACGGGTGACCCGCTCCCGGTCGACCTGGCCGCCAACGCCGCCTCGCTCGGGCTCTCCGTCCACCGGGCCGACACCTGGGCGGACCTGCGCGCCGCGCTGGAGGCGGCGCGCGCGGAGGAACGGCCCAGTTGCGTCTACGTTGAGACCGACCCGGCGCCGACCGCCCCGCCCGCGCACGCGTGGTGGGACGTGCCGGTGGCCGAGACCGCCACCCGCCCGGCGGCGCGCACGGCCCGCGCGGCCTACGAGCGGGCCGCGGCGGGCCGCCGCCGCCACCTGTGACCGGGCCGCAAGCCCGCGTTCGACACCGCGAGCACACCACCGCGAGAGAGGTCACCATGAGGACCATCGGCCACTTCATCGACAACAAGGCCGTCGAGGGCGCCTCGGGGCGGTTCGGCCCGGTGTGGGACCCGGCGACCGGCGAGCAGCGCTCGCGCGTGGCGCTGGCCGACGCCGCCGAGGTGGACCGCGCGGTCGCGGCGGCGAAGGAGGCGGCGCGGACCTGGGCGCGCGCGTCGCTCGCGCGCCGCACCGCGCTGCTGTTCCGCTATCGCGAGCTGCTGCTCGCGCACCGGGACGAGCTGGCGGCGTTGATCACCGCGGAGCACGGCAAGGTGCACGGCGACGCGCTCGGCGAGGTGGCGCGCGGCCTCGAGATCGTCGAACTCGCCTGCGCCATCCCGGAGAAGCTCAAGGGCGAGCTGTCGACCGAGGTGTCCACGGGCGTGGACGTGGCCTCGATCCGGCAGCCGCTCGGCGTGGTCGCGGGCATCACGCCGTTCAACTTCCCCGCGATGGTGCCGCTGTGGATGTTCCCCGTGGCGCTCGCGTGCGGGAACGCGTTCGTGCTCAAGCCGAGCGAGAAGGACCCGTCGGCCGGTCTTCGCCTGGGCGAGCTCGCGGCCGAGGCCGGGTTCCCCGACGGCGTGCTCAACGTCGTCAACGGCGACCGCGAGGCCGTCGACCGGCTGCTCGCCCACCCCGACGTGGCCGCGGTGAGCTTTGTCGGGTCGACGCCCGTGGCGCGCGCGGTCCAGCGGGCCGCGGTCGAGCACGGCAAGCGCGTGCAGGCGCTCGGCGGCGCCAAGAACCACATGCTGGTGCTGCCCGACGCCGACCTCGACGTGGCCGCCGACGCCGCGATCAGCGCCGCCTATGGCTCGGCGGGCGAGCGGTGCATGGCCGTCTCGGTCGTGGTCGCGATCGGCGAGGAGACCGGCGACGCGCTGGTGGCGCGGCTTGCCGAGCGCGCGGCCGCGGTGCGCGTGGGTCCGGGGACCGATCCGACGTCCGAGATGGGCCCGTTGATCACCGCGGAGCACCGGGACTCGGTCGCGGGGTATGTGCGCGGCGCGCGCGAGCAGGGCGCCGACGTGCGGGTGGACGGCACCGGGTACACGGTGGCGGGCCACGAGGGCGGCTTCTTCCTCGGCGTCTCGCTGCTCGACCGCGTGACGCCGGGGATGGCCGCCTACCGCGACGAGATCTTCGGCCCGGTGCTGTGCGTCGTGCGCGCCGACTCGTACGACGAGGCGCTCGCGCTGATCAACGCCTCGCCCTGGGGCAACGGCGCCGCCGTCTTCACGCGGGACGGCGGCGCGGCCCGCCGCTTCCAACTCGAGGTCGCCGCGGGGATGGTGGGGGTCAACGTGCCCATCCCGGTCCCGGTGGGGTATCACTCGTTCGGCGGCTGGAAGGACTCGCTCTTCGGCGACCACCACGTCTACGGCACCGACGGCGTGCGCTTCTGCACACGCGGCAAGGTCGTCACCACGCGCTGGCCCGACCCGGCCGACCGGGGCGTGGACCTGGGCTTCCCGCACCACGGCTGAACGCCCCGCGCGCGGGCGCGTTCGGCGGGCGCGTTCACGCGGCGGCGGGCGGCTCGGCGCCCTGGGCGTCGCGCGCGCCGGGGCCGAGCGCCGTGCGCGGGCCCTGGGGGCCCGAGCGGCTGAGCACCTGGGCGACGGCGGCGACCACGAGCGAGACCGCGGTGCCGATCACCAGGGCGCCCCACATGCCGTCGAGCGCGGAGCCGCCCCAGTATCCGAGGGCGACGCTGTAGGAGGCCCACACGGTCTCGGCGATACCCGCGCCCAGGAGGTAACGCCCCGAGCCGTAGCGGACGATGGCGGCGGTCAGGCCCCCGATCAGCCGCCCGCTCGGCAGGAAGCGGACGCCGACGACGAACGGCAGGCCATGGGTGTGCATGCGGTCGCCGGTCCAGGCGAGGGCGGCCTTGCGCCGGGTGGTGCGGGAGAGCCAGTGGACGGCGCGCCCGCTGGCCATGCGGCCGATGCCGTAGATCGCGGCGTCCCCGGCGAGGGCGCTCCCCGCGATCACCAGCAGGACGAGGGGCAGGCTCAGCTCGCCGCGCTCGGCGAGGGCGCCCGCCGAGGCGATGAGGGCGGCGTTGGGCACCAGCGGGGGAGCGGTGGTCAGGGCCAGCAGGGCGTACATCCACAGTGCGCCGTCCATGCCGTATCCATTTCGTCCCGGGGCCGAGACCCCGCGGTCAGCCCAACCCGTCAGTCAAACCTGACATGTTGAAGGCCCGGCGGAAAAGGGCGTCAGGAGCATTCCCGGGACGCGCCCGGGTTCCCCCTAGGGGTGACAACGGAACGCCGCGCCCCGCGATTCCCGGCCACCGGACACGCCGGGTGCCGATACGCGATACCCATACCCCCATGGGGTATGCTGCTGACGCGGGGGCGCACCCCAGGGAAGGAGAGCAGTATGAGCACGATCACCTACCAGGTCACGGGCATGACCTGCGGGCACTGCGAAGGCGCGGTGAAGTCCGAGATCGGCGCGATCCCCGGCGTCACCGAGGTGAAGGCCGTGGCGGCGACGGGTCTTGTGACCGTGGTGGCCGAGGCCCAGCCCGACGACGCGGCCGTGCGCGCGGCGGTGGACGAGGCGGGCTACGAACTGGTCGGCCGCGCCTGAGCGTTGACCGAGCGTCGACCACGCTCGGGCGCCCGAAGAAGAGCACCGCCCGAGCAAGAACACCCAGGACACGGAAAAGCGCCCCGCCGGCGGGTCCCCCCACAGGGCCCGGCGCGGGGCGCTTCCTGCCGTCCGCTCAGAGCGTCCCCCCACGGGACCCCGGCCGGACGGCCGTCGGCGTGGATCCAGCCGAATCCGCGCCAACGTCGACCGGTTAGACCCACGGGATCATCAAAGGTTGCACACGTCGTGGTGTGACCTGCGTCACACTGTGCGGCGTGTCGTCACCGCTGCTCGACCGGGAGGTACTCCCGCTCGACCACGCCGGTGTAGACCTGCCGGGGGCGGCCGATCCTGGTGGTGGGGTCGGTGATCATCTCGTGCCACTGGGCGATCCAGCCCGGGAGCCTGCCGAGCGCGAACAGCACGGTGAACATGCTGGTCGGGAAGCCCATGGCCCGGTAGATCAGGCCGGTGTAGAAGTCGACGTTGGGGTAGAGGTTCCGCGAGACGAAGTAGTCGTCGCTGAGCGCGTGCTCCTCAAGGCGCAGGGCGATGTCGAGCAGCTCGTCGGACTTGCCGAGCGCGGAGAGCACGTCGTGGGCCGCCGCCTTGATGATCTTCGCCCGGGGGTCGAAGCTCTTGTAGACGCGGTGCCCGAAGCCCATGAGCCGGACGCCCTGCTCCTTGTTCTTCACCCGGCGGATGAACGCGTCGACATCGCCGCCGTCGCGCTGGATCGCCTCGAGCATCTCGAGCACCGCCGCGTTGGCGCCACCGTGCAGGGGGCCCCACAGGGCGTTGATACCGGCGGAGATGGAGACGAACAGGTTGGCCTGGGAGGAGCCGACGATCCTGACCGTGGCCGCCGAACAGTTCTGCTCGTGGTCGGCGTGCAGGATCAGCAGCTTGTCCAGGGCGCTCGCCACCACGGGGTCGACCTCGTAGTCGGCGGCGGGCACGGAGAACGTCATCCGCAGGAAGTTCTCCACGTACCCCAGGTCGTTGCGCGGGTAGACGATCGGGTGCCCCATCGCCTTCTTGTACGCGTAGGCCGCGATCGTGGGGAGCTTGGCGAGCAGGCGGATCGTGGAGATGTGCCGCTGGCGCTCGTCGAAGGGGTTGTGGCTGTCCTGGTAGAACGTCGAGAGCGCGCTGACGACCGACGTCAGCATGGCCATCGGGTGGGCGTCCGTGGGGAACCCGTCGAAGAAGCGCTTGACGTCCTCGTGCAGCAGGGTGTGCTGGGAGATCTCCTGCCGGAAGCCGGCCAGCTCGTCCACGGTGGGCAACTCACCGTTGATCAGCAGATACGCCGTCTCGAGGAACGAGCCGCGCTCCGCGAGCTGTTCGATGGGGTAGCCCCGGTAGCGGAGGATGCCCTTCTCGCCGTCCAGGTAGGTGACGGCCGAGGTCGTGGACGCGGTGTTGCCGAAGCCCGAGTCCAGGGTGATCAGCCCGGTCTGGGCCCTCAGCTTGCCGATGTCGAAACCCCGGTCCCCGACCGTGCTGTTGACCAGGGGGTAGCGGTATTCGTCGTCGCCGTAACGCACGACCACCGCGTTGTCTGCGTTGTTGTCCGCGCTGTCGCCGTAGCGGTTTTCGCTCACGTGATCCCTCACCGACGGTTGTGCCTCTTCTTCGAGGTGCCCTGACTCCCTCCACTGTCCCCCATCCGGGGCCACAATGTGCACTCGGGGTCGGCCATTGGGCCATTTTCTGGCACCGGGTGCCGCCCCTTTTCGGACATCAGGGAGCTATCGCCCCGGCGAGCCTGGCGTCCAGCGCGGTGCAGCGGCGGCCCGCCGAGACGCTGCGCACCGCCTGGCCGAGCGCGCGCCGCGAGCCGACGAGCACCACCAGCCGTTTCGCCCGTGTCACGGCCGTGTACAGGAGGTTTCGCTGAAGCATCATCCAGGCGCTCGTGGTGACCGGGACGACCACGCACGGGTACTCGCTGCCCTGCGAGCGGTGGATGGTGACCGCGTACGCGTGGGCCAGCTCGTCCAGCTCCGCGAAGTCGTAGGCGACCTCCTCGTCCTCGTCGGTCAGCACGGTGAGCCGCTGATCGACCGGGTCAAGGGCGGTCACGACGCCGACCGTTCCGTTAAAGACTCCATTCGCTCCCTTGTCATAGTTGTTACGGATCTGGGTGACCTTGTCACCCACCCGGAAGACCCTTCCGCCGAACCGCTTCTCCGCGAGACCGGGCCGCGCGGGCGTGACCGCCTGCTGGAGCAGCCCGTTGAGCACCCCGGCGCCCGCCGGTCCCCGGTGCATCGGGGTCAACACCTGGACATCCCGGCGCGGATCGAGACCGAATCTGGCCGGAATGCGCCGTGCCGCGACATCGACGGTCAGGCGGCCCGCCTCCTCCGTGTCGTCCTCGACGAAGAGGAAGAAGTCGTCGAGGCCCTGGGTGATCGGCGGCGCCCCGGCGTTGATCCGGTGCGCGTTGGTCACCACGCCCGACTGCTGCGCCTGCCGGAAGATCTTGGTCAGCCGCACCGCCGGCACCGGGCCCCCCGGCGCGAGCAGGTCGCGCAGCACCTCGCCCGCGCCCACCGATGGCAGCTGGTCCACGTCGCCGACCAGCAGCAGGTGCGCGCCGGGCGCGACGGCCTTGACCAGCTTGTTCGCCAGCAGCAGGTCGAGCATCGACGCCTCGTCGACCACCACGAGGTCGGCCTTCAGCGGGCGGTCGCGGTCATAGGCCGCGTCGCCGCCAGGCTTGAGCTCGAGCAGCCGGTGCACCGTGGACGCCTCGGCCCCGGTCAGCTCGGCCAGCCGCTTGGCCGCGCGCCCGGTCGGCGCGGCCAGCACGACCGCCGCGCCCTTGGCCCGCGCCAGCTCGACCACCGAGCGCACGGTGAACGACTTGCCGCAGCCTGGGCCGCCCGTCAGCACCGCCACCTTGGACGTCAGCGCGAGCCGCACCGCCTCGCGCTGCTCGGGCGCGAGCTCGGCACCCGTGCGCCGGGCCAGCCACGCGAGCGCCCTGTCCCAGTCCACGTCGGCGAACGCGGCCAGCCGGTCATCGGGCCCGTCCAGCAGCCGCCGCACCTGCCCGGCCAGCGACAGCTCCGCCCGGTGGAACGGCACCAGGTAGACGGCCATCACCCGCTCCCCCGAGCCTGGCGCGGCCTCGGGGTCGGGCACCGACTCGCGCACGACGCCCTCGGGCCGCGCGGCCAGCTCGCCCAGGCAGTCGATGACCAGGCCCGTGTCCACCTGGAGCAGCTTGACCGCGTCGGAGATCAGCCGCTCCTCGGGCAGATAGCAGTGGCCCTGGTCCGTGGCCTGCGACAGGGCGTACTGGAGCCCGGCCATGACCCGCTCGGGGCTGTCGTGCGGGATGCCCACGGCCCGCGCGATCCGGTCGGCGGTCAGGAAGCCGATGCCCCACACCTCGGCGGCCAGCCGGTAGGGCTCGTTCTTCACGACGGAGATCGACGCGTCGCCGTACTTCTTGTAGATCCGCACGGCGATGGACGTGGAGACCTCGACGCCCTGGAGGAAGACCATCACCTCCTTGATGGCCTTCTGCTCCTCCCACGCGCCCGCGATGAGCGCGGTGCGCTTGGGGCCGAGCCCCGGGACCTTGATCAGCTGCTTCGGGTCGGCCTCGATGACGTCGAGCGTCTCCACCCCGAAGTGGTCCACGATGCGCTCGGCGGTCTTCGGGCCGATGCCCTTGATCAGGCCCGAGCCCAGATAGCGGCGGATGCCCTGCACGGTGGCGGGCAGCACGGTCGTGTAGTTCTCCACGGTGAACTGGCGGCCGTACTGCGGGTGCGAGCCCCACCGGCCCGTCATCCGCACCGACTCCCCCACCTGCGCGCCGAGCAGCGCGCCCACCACCGTCAGCAGCTCGCCGCCCCGACCGGCGTCCACCCGGGCGACGGTGTATCCGGTCTCCGCGTTGGCGTAGGTGATCCGCTCCAGAACGGCTTCGAGCACCGCGGGCTGCGTCATGCGTCCGACCGTAGCGCCAGGCGCCGACAGGGCGAACGGCATGGGCGGGCACGGACGTTGGACACGGCGTTCGGCCCCGGCATCGGTCACCGCGCCCGGCAGGGCGTTCGGCCCCGGCGGCGCGCACCGGCGCGCGTGCCGAAGGGCCCGCCCCCCGCGGGCCCTTCGCCCCCCTTCGCGCCCCCCTCACCCACACCAGACCCGCGACACACCGCGATGGTTGTATGACACGGCGCGATCCGGTCACGGGACCGGCACGGGAGGGTTGCGGTCGGGGCACGGGGGAGGTGTGGATCCGACGAGTCTGGGTAGCCGCGCGCCCATGGCTCCACCACAGAGAAGACACGCGACATTCAGCAGGGGTACGGGAGGGATCAGCCGGCGCTCGCTCCTCGCCGGAGCCGCCGCGCTGGGCGCGCTCGGCGCGGCCGGGTGCAGCCGGGTCGCGGCCGAGGGACAGGTCGAGGGCGGTGACCTGCTCGACCGGCTCAGGGACAGCGGCTCCGTCAAGATCGGCATCGCGAGCGAGATCCCGTTCGGCTACATCAACGACGAGGGCGAGCCCGACGGGCAGGCCCCCGCGATCGCCAAGGTGATCTTCAGGGAGCTGGGCATCGACGAGATCACGCCCGTGCCCGTGGAGTTCAGCGCGCTGATCCCCGGGCTCAAGGCGCGGCAGTTCGACGTCGTCTCGGCCGGGATGTTCATCAACCCCGACCGGTGCGCCCAGGTCCTCTTCGCCGACCCCGACTACCTCATGCTCGACTCGTTCATCGTCCCCAGCGGCAACCCCCACGGCCTCGGCACCGAGGAGGGCGTCAACCCCTACCAGCAGATAGCGGAGCAGGGCCTGCGGCTGGCCACGGGCCAGGCGTACGCGGAGATCGCCTACGCCGAGGACGCCGGGGTCACGGGACTGCTGATCCTGCCCGACCAGGTGGCCGGGCTCGAGGCGGTGCAGCAGGGCCGCGCCGACGCGTTCGCCGGGACCAACGTCACCGTCAAGACCGCCGTCGAGGGCAACGACCGCGTCGAGGCCATCGAGGCGTTCCAGCCGACGCTCGCGGGCGAGCCCGCGTACGGCGCGGGCGGCTTCGCCTTCCGGCTCTCCGAGCAGAACTTCAGGGACGCCTTCAACGCGGAGCTGCACAAGCTCAAGGACAGCGGGGAGCTGCTGGAGATCGTCGCTCCGTACGGGTTCACCGAGACGGAGATGACGGACCTGACGGCAGAGGAGCTGTGCTGATGATGACGCAGGGGATGTTCGAGAACTACTTCCTGCCCGGCGTCTGGGTCACCGTCCAGGTCACCCTCTTCAGCGCGGCGCTCGCCGCGGTGGTCGCGCTGATCGTCGGCACGCTGCGCGCGTCGCGGCTGTGGATCGTCCGCTTCCTCTCGGGGGTCTACTTCGAGCTGTTCCGCGGGACGTCCGCGCTGATCCTGATGTTCTGGCTGGTGTTCGCGGTGCCGCTGATGTTCAGGTGGCAGTTCGCCCCGATGTACGCGGGCGTGCTCGCGCTGGGGCTGACCTACGGCGCCTATGGCTCCGAGGTGGTGCGCGGCGCGCTCGCCGCCGTGCCGGTGGCTCAGCGCGAGGCGGGGGTCGCACTGGGCTTCACCCGGTTCCAGCGGCTGCGGAGGATCGAACTCCCGCAGGCCTGGCCCGAGATGGTCCCACCGTTCAACAATCTGCTGATCGAGCTGCTCAAGGGCACCGCGCTGGTCTCCACGATCATGGTCGCGGACATGACCTACGCCGGGAACCTGGTGCGCATCGGCAGCAACGAGAGCGCGCCCGTCTACACGCTGCTGCTGGTGCTCTACTTCGTGATGGCCTTCGTCCTGACGCGCGGCATGCGCGTGCTGGAGCGCCACGCCAAGGCCGGGGTCGGCCAGGCGCCACCGCGTGGCGGGCTGTGGTCGCGGCTCGCGCTCCGCGAGAGCGCGGGTGAGGGCTCCGGTGCCCTGACGGCGGGGGGTGCGGCCCGATGAACTGGGACTGGGAGGTCGTCGACGACTTCATGCCGCGCTTCTGGGACGGGCTCGCCCTGACCCTCCAGGCGCTCGTGCTCGGCAGCCTGATCGCGTTCGCCCTCGGCCTGGTGTGGGCCATGGCGCAGCGCTCGGACCTCAGGGCGATCCGCTGGCCGGTGACCGCGTTCACCGAGTTCGTCAGGAACACCCCGCTGCTGGTCCAGCTGTTCTTCCTGTTCTACGTGGTGCCGGAGTGGGGGCCCTCGATGTCGCCCCTCACCACCGGCATCATCGGGCTCGGCCTGCACTACTCGACGTACACCGCCGAGGTGTACCGGGCCGGGATCGGCGGCGTCCCGCAGGGGCAGTGGGAGGCGGCGACCGCCCTCAACCTGCCGCGCGTGCGCACCTGGACGGCCGTGATCCTGCCGCAGGCCATCCGCAGGGTGGTGCCCGCCCTGGGGAACTACGTCATCGCGATGCTGAAGGACTCCCCGATGATCGCGGTCATCGGGGCACTGGAAATGTTCGGAGAGGCCGAGGGCTTCAGCAACGAAACGTTCACGACCGAGGCCTACACGATCGTCGGCGTCGCCTTCATCGTCATCGCCTATCCCGCCTCTCTGCTGATTCGCCTCCTGGAGCGTCGCCTTGTCCTCACCAGCTGACACCCCGCAGACACCCGAGACCACCGACAGCCCGAGAGAGAACGGCGGCAACGGCGAGAGCCGGGCCAACGGCTCGGAGCTGGTCCGCTTCACGAACGTCACCAAACGCTTCGGCGACGTGACCGTGCTCGACCGGCTCGACTTCCATGTGGAGACCGGGAAGCACGTCACCCTGATCGGCCCGTCCGGATCCGGCAAGACCACGATCCTGCGGCTGCTCATGACGCTGCTCACCCCGGACGAGGGCACCATCACCGTCGACGGTGACCACCTCAACCACGAGGAGCGCGACGGTAAGCTGGTCAAGGCCGGCGAGAAGCACGTCCGCGAGGTCCGCAAGAAGATCGGCATGGTCTTCCAGCAGTTCAACCTCTTCCCCAACATGAAGGTGCTCCGCAACGTCACCGAGGCGCCGGTCCATGTGCTCGGCCTCTCCAAGGACGAGGCGGTCGAGCGCGCCAAGGGCCTGATCGAGCTGGTCGGGCTGTCCGAGCACCTCGACAAGTACCCCAGCCAGCTCTCCGGCGGCCAGCAGCAGCGCGTGGCGATCGCCCGCGCGCTGGCCATGCGCCCCCAGGTGCTCCTGCTCGACGAGGTCACCTCGGCCCTCGACCCCGAGCTGGTCGCCGGGGTGCTCGACGTGCTGCGGGACATCGCCCACACCACGGACATCACCATGCTGTGCGTCACCCACGAGATGGGCTTCGCGCGCGACATCTCCGACTGCGTCATGATGTTCGACCAGGGGCGGGTCGTCGAATTCGGGCCGCCGGACAAGATGTTCAGCGAGCCGGAGCACGAGCGCACGAGGGAGTTCCTGAGCACCGTGCTGTGAGGCCTTCAGGCCGTGACGCGGGGCCCGGTGGGTTCGGATAGCCGAACCCACCGGGCCCCGTCAAGCCCCACGTCGACCGCCCGCGCCGGCGCCGCGTTCCTCGCTAGGCTGATGCCATCCGCTCCCGCAGGAGGATCACGTGGCCACCACATCAGGGAGGACCGCCCCCTACCAGTCCGTGCGTCAGGCCCTGCGCGTGCTGGAGACGGTCGCCGGGCACCCGGAGGGGCTGCGCGAGGTCGACCTCGCGCGCAGGACGGGGCTGCCGCCACTGCATCTCCCGCCGCTGCTGCGGATGTTGTGCCGCGAGGGCTATCTGCGGCGGCTGCCCGACGGCGCGTACACGGCGGGCGAGACGCTCCTGGTGCTCGGCTCGGACGCCGACCGGCGGCGGCTGCGGCACTCCAAGCTCCAGGAGGCGCTCGACGCGCTGCGCGACGCGCTCGGCGCCGCCGTCTACCTGGCGCGTTACACCGAGGGGGAGTTGGAGCTGACGCACACGTCCGACGCCCCCGGCACCCCGCTGGTCAACGAGTGGGTGGACTTCAGGTCCGCCGCCCACGCCACCGCGCTCGGCAAGTGCCTGCTGTCCCAACTCGACCACGACGGACGCCACGACCACCTCACCCGGCACCGGGCCGCGCGGCTCACGTCGCGGACGATCACCGACCAGCAGGCGCTGCTCGGCGCGTTGGACCGGCAGCCCGCCACCATGCCGGTGCTCGACCTCCAGGAGTACGCCGTCGGCACGCTGTGCGCGGCGGTGCCGCTGACCGCGGGCTCGACGGCGGGCGCGCTCGGGCTCTCGCTGCCGATCAGCGAGGCGCACCGGCTGCGCCGCACCGCCGAGTCCCTGGGCCGCCGCGCGGCGCCCGCGCTGCTGTCGCTGACCCTCTGAACGGCCCTGGCCCCACGCCCACACCCCGTCGCGCCAGCCCCACGGCTCGTACGCGGCCGCGCCCTCGAAGGTGTCGCCGAACACGAACAACAGCCGCCCGTCGGGCGTGCGCACCGGTATGCCGAGGTCGGTGGCCTCCATCCGGAACGCCGTGGTGAGCCCAGGGCCCGTCAGGTCGCGGACCTTGGTGACGCCGAGCGCGGCGGCCCGGCTCTCCTCGGCCCGCGCGCCGGTCGCGCCGCCCACGGCGAGGCCGCCCCCGAGGGCGGCACCGGCGGCGGTGCGCAGGAACGCGGAACGGGACATGCGGGGCGGGCGGGGGCCGCCGGGACGCTGGGGGGACGACATGGCACCCAGGACAACGGACGACGCGGCGGCCGTCAACACCCCGTCGGTCAACACCCCTTCGGCACAAGCCCGTTGAACGCGTCCGGCCCCGCCGGTGCGACGGGGCCGGAAGCGCTGGGCGGGCTCAGTCGAGCAGCTCGGCCTCGAGCGAGATGGGCGCGCCGGCGAGGGCCTTGCTGACCGGGCAGTTCTCCTTGGCGGTCTGCGCGGCGGCGGCGAAGTCCTCCGACGAGATCCCCGGCACGCGCGCCTTCACGCTCAGCACGATGCCGGTGATGCCCTGCCCCGGCTGGAACGTCACGCTGGCCTGCGTCTGCACCGACTCCGGCGGCGTCCCCGCGCCCGCGAGGCCGTGCGAGAGCGCCATGGAGAAGCAGGACGAGTGCGCCGCGGCGATGAGCTCCTCGGGGCTGGTCCGCCCGTTGGGGTCCTCGGCCCGTGAGGCCCAGGTGACGTCGAACTTGCCCACCCCGGAGGAGTCAAGGGAGACGTTCCCGGCGCCCTCCATGAGGGAGCCTTCCCAGTTCGTCGTCGCGATGCGTGTGGTTGCCATGTGGTCGATCCTCCTGGAAGGAACCTGAACAGCAGGTCACGTACGGGTCTTACGGGCCGTACGCCTACACGCTATCGCTGCGCGCGGTGCGTGACCGTCGCGGATCCGGGTGCGGCCGGAGGGATTCGAACCCTCACGCGCGTGAACGCACTGGGACCTAAACCCAGCATGACTGCCAATTCCATCACGGCCGCTCGCCGTACGAGTCTACCGGCCGGGGCTCGAACGGCCGGGGCTCAGCCGCCCGCCGCCGTCGTGACGGCGTGGATCACCAGGCCCGCGAGGGAGCCGATCACCGTGCCGTTGAGGCGGATGAACTGGAGGTCGCGCCCGATGTGCAGCTCGATCTTCCGCGACGTCGTGCGGGCGTCCCACGAGGCGACCGTGTCCGTGATCACCGACGTGATCTCCGCGCGGTACCCCGAGACGACGTGCACGGTCGCGTCGGCGACCCAGCCGTCCAGCTTGTCCCGCAGCCGCTCGTCGGACGACAGGCGCGCGCCCAGCGTGAGCACCGCTTCGGTCGCGCGGCGGCGCAGCGCGCTGCGCTCGTCCTCGGCCGCGGTGACGATCATCGACCGCAGCGCGCCCCACGCGGAGGCGATCAGCTCCTGCACCTCGGGGCGGCCGATGAAGTCGGTCTTGAGCTTCTCCACGCGGGCGCGGGTCTCCTCGTCGCCCTGGAGCTTGGCGGCGAAGTCGGTGAGGAAGCGGTCGAGCGCGGCCCGCGCCGGGTGATCGGGGGCGTCGCGCATCTCGGTGACGAAACGCAGCAGCTCGCGGTGGACCCGGTCGCCGACCCTGCGGTCCACGAAGCGCGGCGTCCACCCCGGCGCCCCGCCCTCGACGGCGGTCAGCACGGCGTCCCTGTGCTTGCCCAGCCACTCGGCGGCCTGCGCGCACATCAGGTCGACGAAACGGCGGTGCCCGTCGTCCGCGACCGTCTTCTCCAGCAGCCTGCCGAGGGCCGGTGAGATCTCCTGCGCCTCGGCCCTGCGCGTGATCGCCTCGGCGAGCACGGCCTGCACGTCCGCGTCCCGCAGCACGGTCAGCCCGCCGCGCAGGGCCGTGGCCAGCTCGGCGGTGACGCGTTCGGCGCTCTCGGGGCGCGAGAGCCACGCGCCCAGGCGGTCGCCGAGGCCGATCGAGCGCAGCTTCTGGCGCACGACGTCCTCGGCCAGGAAGTTCTCGCCCACGAAGTCGCCGAGCGACCGGCCCAGTTGGTCCTTCTTGGTGGGAATGATCGCGGTGTGCGGGATGGGCAGGCCGAGCGGGCGGCGGAACAGCGCCGTGACCGCGAACCAGTCGGCGAGCGCGCCCACCATGCCCGCCTCGGCCGCCGCCGCCACATACCCCGCCCAGGCGCCCGCGCCCGCGTGCTCCGCCCAGGTGGCCAGCGCGTACACCACCGCCACGAACACCAGCAGCCCGGTCGCCAGCGCCTTCATCCGCGTCAAGCCGCGGAGCTTGTCCGCGTCGGCCTCGGTGAGCAGGCCCGGCTCGGCCGTCCGCGTCGCTTCTGCCATGGGTCCATTGTCCCGGTTCCCGCGGCGGTCCCCGGCTGAGCCGGGCGGGTGAGCCCCGCTGGTCCCGATCGTGGGATCATGAGCTGGTGGGAGTGGTGAGCCACCGGCGGGCGTTCGCCCTGCTGGCGGGCGTGCTGGCCGTGCTGCTCGGGGTGGCGGTCGGGATCGGGACGGGGCGGGAGGCGCGGCGCGAGCCGACGCCCCCGCCGCCCTCGCCTGCGCACGAGGCGAGCGAGGGCGACGAGGGGAACGAGGCGGGCGACACCGACGCGCCCGGTGAGGCCAGCCAGGCCGACGACACCCCGGCGCGCCCCGTGTGGGTGGGCACGTGGTCGGCCGCGCCGAGCGGCCCCGAGCCCGGCACGCGCGACGGCCTCCCAGGCCACTCGCTGCGGAACGTCGTCCGCACCTCCATCGGCGGCGAGCGGACGCGCGTGGAGCTGTCGAACCGCTACGGCACCGCGCCCGTCACCTTCACCGACGCCACCGTCGCGCTCTCGGCGCGCGGCGGCCCCGACGCGCGCCCCGAAACGCTTCGAGCGCTGACGTTCGACGGGCGCGGCTCGGTCACCGTGCCGCCAGGCGGCTCGGTCGTCAGCGACCCCGCGGCCCTCGCGGTGCCCCCGGCGGCCGACCTGCTGGTGTCGTTCCACACACCCGACCCGTCCGGGCCCGTGACCCACCACCGGCTCGCGCAGCAGACCAGCTGGGCCGCGGCGGGGAACCACGCGGCGTCGGCCTCGGGGGCGGCGTTCACCGAGCCGTTCGCCTCCTGGCGCTATGTGACCGGCGTGCACGTGCTCACCGATGTCGCCGAAGGGGCCGTCGTCGTGCTCGGCGACTCGCTCACCGACGGCGCGCTGTCCACCCCCGGCGCGAACCGCCGCTGGACCGACGCGCTCGCCACCCGCCTGCGCGACGAGCCGGGCGCGCCGGCGCTCGGCGTCCTCAACCTCGGGATCAGCGGGAACCGCCTGCTGCGCGACGCCCTGCCCGACCGCTCGTTCAACGGCGCCGCCGGGCTGCGCAGGCTCCCCGACGACGCCCTGGCCGCACCGGGCGCCGGGACGCTGGTGATCCAGCTGGGGATCAACGACATCCTGTTCGAGCCGCGCGACGACCCCGACGCCGTGATCGCCGGTCTTCGCACCGCCGCCGAGCGGGGGCACGCGGCGGGTCTGCGGGTGGTGGGCGCCACGCTCGGCCCGTTCGGCGGCCACGCGGAGGACGACCCGGGGCGCGAGCGGGTCCGCCAGCGGGTGAACGCCGCGATCAGGGACGGCGGCATGTTCGACGCGGTCATCGACTTCGACCGCGCGCTGCGCGACCCCGCCGCGCCCGCCCGCCTGCTGCCGCGCTACGACTCGGGCGACGGCCTGCACCCCAACGACGCCGGGTACGCCGCCATGGCCGACGCGGTCGACCCGCGCGCCCTGCTGCCCACGCCGAGGGACGGGCTGGGCCCCTCCAACGGGTGAGCCGCCGCGCCCATCCGGGGGACTGGCGCGGGGCCCGGGGTGTGCGGGCGGCGGGGCCCTCGTTACGCACGGTGCGACAGTGTCCACGACCGCGGACAGAGGGGACGGCACCGCACCGTGACCGACGACAGCGAGCTTCCCCGCGGCGGCGCCAGGTGGCCGGGGTGGTCTTCCCGAGGCACCCGCCGCCCCCGGCGCCCGCGGCGGCGCCGCACCGGCTGGCGTCGCGCGTTCCCGACGTGGCGCATGGTGAGCGGCGCGTTCCTGGCGTTCTCCGTCGTGCTGCTCGGCGCGCTGGTGGCGGGCTATGTGCTGGTGGAGATCCCCGAGCCCAAGTCGGCCGCGGCGGCCCAGGGCAATGTCTACCTCTACGCCGACGGCTCCCAGCTGGCCCGCGTCGGCGAGGTCGACCGCGAGAAGATCGCCCTCGACCAGGTCCCGGTGCGGGTGCGCCACGCGGTGCTCGCGGCCGAGGACCGCGACTTCTACCACGACCCGGCCGTGGACGTCACCGCGATGGTCCGGGCGGGCTGGAACATGCTGCGCGGCGGCGGACGGCAGTCGGGATCGACCATCACGCAGCAATATGTGAAGAACTACTATCTGGATCAGCGACAGACCGTGACCCGTAAGGTCAAGGAGCTATTCATCTCGGTCAAGCTCGGTCGCGAGGTGAGCAAGGACGAGATCCTCGAGGGCTACCTCAACACCAGCTACTTCGGCCGCAGCGCCTATGGCATCCAGTCCGCCGCCCAGGCGTACTACGGCAAGGACGCGGCCGACCTGTCCCTCGCCGAGGGCGCCTACCTGGCCGCGCTGCTCAACGCCCCTGGCGCCTACGACGTCCGCGCCAACCCCCGGAACGCCGAACAGGCCGTCGCCCGCTGGGAGTACGTGCTCGACGGCATGGTGTCGGAGGGCTGGCTGAGCGAGGAGCGGCGGAAGGGGATGGCGTTCCCCGAGCCCGACCCCGTGACGCCGGGCGAGGGCCTCGCGGGCGAGCGCGGCTACCTGGTCGAGGCGGTCAACGCGTACCTGCTCGAGAGCGGCGCCGCCACCGAGGACGCTCTGGCCGACGGCGGCTTCCGCATCACCACGACGATCGAGCCCGACCGGCAGAAGATGCTGCGGGACGCGGTGGACCGGCGGCTGATGGACCGGCTCGACGAGGGCCGCGAGGTCGACGCGTGGGTGCGCGCGGGCGCCAGCTCGGTCGAGACGGACAGCGGCCGGGTGGTCGCGATGTACGGCGGCCGCGACTACACCGAGCAGTATGTGAACAACGCCACGCGCCGCGACTACCAGGCCGCCTCCACGTTCAAGCCGATCGTCTACGCCGCCGCCCTCGAGCACCGCTCCGAGACGCGCGACGGCGAACGGATCGGCCCCGGCACGCGGTACGACGGCGAGAGCGGCCGCGAGGTGGTCGACCGCGACGGCGAGGGCAGCGGCTGGGCGCCGGAGAACGAGGGCGACGAGGACTACGGAACGCTCACGGTGACCGAGGCGATGGACAAGTCGGTCAACGCGGTGTTCGCGCAGATGGGCGCGGACGTGGGCCCTGGGCGGGTGCGGGAGACGGCGCTCGCCCTCGGCGTTCCCGAGGACACCCCCGGCCTCGACGGGGCGCAGGGCTCGATCTCGCTCGGCACCGCGACGCCGAGCACGCTCGACCTGGCGGAGGCGTACGCGACGCTGGCCAGGCACGGGGTGCACAGGCCCGCGCGGCTGGTCGACGAGATCAGCAGGGACGGCGAGAACGTGCCACTGCCCGATGAGGAGACACGCGAGCGGCGGGTGATCTCGCGGGCGGCGGCGGACGGCACGACGGCCGTGCTGCGGGGCGTGGTCGAGCAGGGCACGGGCACGGCGGCGCGCTCGGCCGGGCGCCCCGCGGCGGGCAAGACGGGCACGGCCGAGCAGGACAGGGCGGCGTGGTTCGCCGGGTACACGCCCGAACTCGCCACGGTGGTCGCGCTGTTCGGGCAGGACCCGGTCAGCGGCGAGCAGCGGGAGCTGTACGGGGCCGCGGGCCTCGAGCGGGTGAGCGGCGGCGGCTTCCCCGCGGAGATCTGGGGGCAGTACACGGGCGACGCGCTCGCGGGCGAGCCCGAGCGGGACTTCGACCTGGAGGGCGGGGGCTCGGTGCCGAGGATCTCGCCCGGGGGGCCTTCGGAGGACGGCGACGAGGGGCCGGCGCGCGACCGCGAAGGGGAGGACGGCGACGAGGCGGACGGGGCGGAGGACGGCGAGGAGTCCCGGCGGGATCCGGAGGCCGAGGAGAGCCGGGAGGCATCGGACGAGCCGGGGCCCTCGCCGGTCCCCGAGCCCGAGACCTCGCCGGGGCCCGAGCCATCGACGCCCGCCGATGAGCCGGGCGGGCCCGGCGGCGGGCCCGGGCCCTCGGGGCCACCGCCCGCGGAGCCGAGGAACGTCCCATGGCTCGGGGGACCGCGGGACGGCTGACCGTCACCGGTACGACCGTTACAGGTAGAGGCCCGTGGAGTCGTCGGTGCCCTGGAGGCGCTCGGCGGCGACGGCGTGCAGGTCACGCTCGCGCATGAGGAGGTAGGAGACGCCGCGGACCTCGACCTCGGCGCGGTCCTCGGGGTCGTAGAGCACCCGGTCGCCCGCCTCGACGGTGCGGACGTTCTGCCCGACGGCGACCACCTCGGCCCAGTCAAGTCGGCGGCCCACCTGGGCCGTTGCCGGGATGACGATGCCGCCGGAGGAGCGGCGCTCGCCCTCGGCGGTGTCGGCCCTGACCAGCACCCGGTCGTGCAGCATCCGGATGGGCAGCTTGTCGTGGGTGGGGTGCGAACTCACGTGATGACCGTATCTCAGGATTTCGCGAACGGAACCTCGGGACCGTGGCCGGGCCGTTCCCCGGGGCCGTTGCCCGGGATGCGAGCCCGCGTACTCAGCGGCGCCTGCGGCGCGTTGACAGCACGAGCAGCCCGACGACGCCCACCGTCAGCAGCGCCGCGGGGACCAGGCGATCGAGGCGCGGGGCGCCCTCGGCGGAGACGATCTGGGCGCGCACGCCGGTGACCGCGCGGTTCACCGCGACGAACGCGCGCCCCGCGGTGTGATCGAGGGTGGCGGCGACGCGGGCCTTGGCGTCCTCGGCGATCGTCGTGGGGTGCACGCGGGCGCCGATCTCCTCGAGCGTGACCCTGAGCTCCTCGCGCCGCATGGCGATCCGCGCCTGGATCTCCGCGGGTGTCTCGGCTGCTTCCGGCACGCTCCGGCCTCCCTCGTCGTCGTTACGGCACAGTGTGTCAGCTCCCTGGACAGGCCGCCTGTCGGATCCCCCCTTTAGGCTGGGTGGCGCACCACGATCAACGATGAGGAGCCGCCATGAGCGTCCGCTTGCAGCCGGGTGACCCGGCGCCCGCCTTCACCCTGACCGACGCCGACGGCAAGGCGGTCTCGCTGGCGGACCACGCCGGGCGCAAGGTCATCGTGTACTTCTACCCGGCGGCCATGACCCCCGGGTGCACCAAGCAGGCGTGCGACTTCACGGACCGCCTCGACGTGCTCGCCACCGCCGGGTACGAGGTGATCGGCGTCTCCCCCGACTCACCGGAGAAGCTGGCGAAGTTCCGCACCAAGGAGGACCTGCGGGTCACCCTGGCAAGCGACCCCGACAAGAAGGTGCTCGAGGCGTACGGCGCCTACGGCGAGAAGACGATGTACGGGAAGAAGGTCACGGGCGTGATCCGTTCCACGTTCATCGTGGACGAGGAGGGGAAGGTGGCGCAGGCGATGTACAACGTGCGGGCCACCGGGCACGTCGCGAAGCTGATCAGGGATCTGGATCTGGGGTAGAGGGGCGGAGACGACGTGGCAGAGCGCAAGCCGATCGAGTCATGGCTGACCGACATGGACGGGGTCCTCATCCACGAGGGCGTCCCGGTCCCAGGGGCCGACCGCTTCCTGGCACGGCTGCGGGATTCGGGCAAGCCGTTCCTCGTCCTGACGAACAACTCGATCTACACCCGCCGTGACCTCCAGGCCCGGCTGGCGCGGATGGGCCTCGACGTCCCCCTGGAGAGCATCTGGACGTCGGCGCTCGCCACCGCGCAGTTCCTCGACATCCAACGCCCCGGCGGCTCGGCGTATGTCATCGGCGAGGCGGGGCTGACGACGGCGCTGCACGACGTGGGCTATGTGCTCAGCGACGTCACGCCCGACTATGTGGTCCTCGGCGAGACGAGGACCTACAGCTTCGAGGCGCTGACCAAGGCGATCCGGCTGATCAACGCGGGCGCGCGGTTCATCGCGACCAACCCCGACCACACAGGGCCTTCCACCGAGGGCGCGCTGCCCGCGACGGGCTCGGTCGCGGCGTTGATCACCAAGGCCACGGGCCGCGACCCGTACTTCGTGGGCAAGCCCAACCCCCTGATGATGCGCACCGGGCTCAACCTGATCGGCGGGCACTCCGAGACCAGCGCGATGGTCGGCGACCGGATGGACACGGACGTGCTGGCGGGTCTCGAGGCCGGGATGGAGACGTTCCTGGTGCTCACGGGCCTGACGGCGGCGGAGGACATCGACCGCTTCCCGTTCCGGCCCTCGGCCGTGGTGAGCTCGATCGCGGACCTGATCGACAAGATCTGAGGAGGTCCGGGGGTCCGGGGTCCTAGGGGTCCGGGCGGGGGGTCGCGCGCCCCGTTCGGGCCAGCGGCGAGGCGTAGCGGATGCGGGGAGCGGGCACGCGGGAGACCTTCGACGGGTAACGACCCGGGAGGTGCCCATGAAGCGTTCGCCGCTGACCCGTTGGTGCGCGGTCGCCGCGCTGGTCGTCATCGCGGGGGCGGGCCAGGCCGCCGCCCTCGACGGGCCGTCGCCGTCGGAGGAGCCGCTGGGCGCGGGCGCGCCAGGGGTGCGCCTCACCCCGGCCTCCGCGCGCCCTGGGGACGAGGTGGAGCTGCGCGTCACCGGCTGCCTCGGCGGCTCGGGCACGGCGCTCTCGACGGCGTTCGTGGCCGAGGCGCGGCTCGCGCCGGGACCGGCGCCAGGCTCTGGCGGGGAGTTGTTCGCGGAGGCGCGCGTGGACTCGGGGGCGCGGCCAGGCGAGCACCCGATCGACGTGGACTGCACGACCCGTGAGGGGAAGGTCACCGGCACGCTCGTCGTCTCCGAGCACGAGGGCGGCGAGCACGGCAAGCCCGAGCCCGCGCACCCCACGGGCCCGGTGCGGGCCGGGGGCGGCGGCGCGGCGGGCGACGGGCGCGAGGACGGCTGGTCGGGCGGTGACGTCGGAACGGCCGGGCTGACGCTGTTCTCGGGCGCGCTCGCGGGCGGCGCGCTGCTCGCGGTCCGTCGGCTGCACATCCGGTCGAAGTGCTGACGGCGGGCGAGCCCCGCTCCTCCCGCCGCGGCCGCCTGGTCGCGCTGCTGGTCTGGACGCTGCTGCTGCTCGCCCTGTGGCTGTGGGGCCGCGAGCTGACCGAGAGCGGCCTGGCGCGCCCGGTGTTCGGGGACGCGCCCGCGGCCGCCGCGGGCGCGCTGCCGCTGGGCGGTGACCCGGCGCCCACGGCGGTGGAGATCGCCGACATCGGCCTGCGCGCGGACATCGTGCCGCGCGGGCTCGACGACGAGGGGGGCGTGGCGGCGCCGCCGTTCTCGTCGCCCGAGCTGGTCGGCTGGTGGGAGGGCGGCCCGACGCCGGGCGCCGAGGGCGCGGCGGTGCTGGTGGGGCACGTCGACACCGAACGCGAGCCCGCCGTCTTCCACGCGCTCGAGAGCGTCGAGCCGGGCGCGGAGGTCCTGGTGGCGCGCGCGGACGGGAGCGTGGCGGAATTCACGGTGGGCGCCGTGGAGTTGGTGGAACGCGCGGCGTTCGACGCGGAGCGGGTCTACGGCCCGCGCCGCACCGGGGCCGCGGAGCTGCGGCTGATCACATGCGGCGGGACGTTCGACCCGGAGAGCAGCGGCTACTCCGCGAACGTCGTCGTCTCCGCGTACCTCACGGGGCGGGCGTGAGCAGCGCGCCCACGAGGGGCGCGAGGGCGCGGAAGGCGAGGCCGCGGTGGCTGATGGCGTTCTTCTCCTCGGGCGTCAGCTCGGCGCACGTGCGGGTGTCGCCCTCGGGCTGGAGGATCGGGTCGTACCCGAACCCCCCGCTCCCCGCGGGCACATGGCGCAGCGTGCCGCGCAGCCGCCCCTCGGTGACGCGCTCGGTCCCGTCGGGCAGGGCGAGCGCGGCGGCGCACGCGAAGTGCGCGCCGCGGTGCGCGTCGGGGACGTCGGCGAGCTGGGCGAGGAGCAGCCCGAGGTTGGCGGCGTCGTCGCCGTGGGCCCCGGCCCAGCGCGCGGAGAAGATCCCCGGCGCCCCGCCGAGCACGTCGACGCACAGCCCCGAGTCGTCGGCGACGGCGGGCAGCCCGGTGGCGCGCGCGAGGGCGTGCGCCTTGAGCAGCGCGTTCTCCGCGAAGGTGACGCCGGTCTCCTTGACGTCCCCGACCTCGGGAAACTCCCCCGCCCCCACCAACTCGGCCCCCACCCCGGCCTCGGAGAGGATGACCCGCAGCTCGGAGATCTTGTGCGCGTTGCGCGTGGCGAGAACGAGACGCATCCCACCATTATCCCCCCCACGGGGTGCGCTCCGCGCGGGCAAGCAGCCGGACCCGCCAGGTGGCGAGCATCGCCGCGGCCGGGCCGCGGGTGATGGCACCCGCCCCCGCATGGGGTGCGCTCCGCGCGGGATGCGCTCCGCGCGGGCAAGCAGCCGGAAGCCGCCACGTGGCGAAGTGCGCTCCACGCGGGGAAACAGCCCGACCCCGCCACGTGGTGAGCATCCCTGCGGCAAAGTGCGCTCCACGCGGGGAAACGGCCCGACCGCACCACGTGGTGAGCATCGCCGCGGCAAAGTGCGCTCCGCGCGGGGTGCCACGCGCCCACGGGGCGAACCGGGCGGGTGGGCGGGGAAGTTCCCATGCCCACAGCCCGGCCACGCGAACGGCGAGGCCACGCAGCGCAGCCGCTCCCCCGCAGGGCAACCGGCGCGGAGCGCACGCCGCCCACGCGCCGGGCAACGCGACCGCCGCAGACCCGCGGGCGCCGACCACGACCTTCGCCGCCCGGCGGCAAAGCCCGCACCACCCCGCGCGCGAAGCGCGCCCCGCAGGGCAAACCCGGGCAGGTGGGCACTGCCGCCGGACCACACAGCGCCGCCGCTTCCCCGCACGGAACGCCCCCGCAGGGCAACCGGCGCGGAGCGCACCCGTGTTCGGCACCCACCGCCGCCGACCGCCCAGGTCACAGCCGCACCACCCCGCCGCCTCCCCGCGCGGAGCGCACCCCGCAACGCCGCCCGCAGGGCACGCCGCCCGCAGGGCACGCCGCCCGCAGGGCACGCCGCCCGCAGGGCACGCCGCCCGCAGGGCACGCCGCCCGCAGGGCACGCCGCCCGCAGGGCACGCCGCCCGCAGGGCACGCCGCCCGCAGGGCGAACGGGGCGGGTGGGCGGGGGAGTTCCCGCGGCCGCAACCCGGCTGCCGCCAGACCGCACCACCCCGCCGCTCCCCGCGCGGAGCGCACCCCGCTCAGGTCACAGCCGCACCACCCCGCCGCTCCCCCGCGCGGAGCGCATCCCTCAGCACCCGCACATCCCACGGACCGAGTTCCAGCTCGCTCTCCGCCGGGAGCGGCGCCCCCGTCAGTGCGTCGCGGCACGGGGTCGGGAGGCGGAACGTGCTCGGCAGCCACGACCAGTTGTGCAGGAAGCGCACCCGCGCGCCGTTCGGGGCCGTGGCCGCCGTGACCGTCTGGGAGTCGGCCGCCGGGCGCCAGCCCTCCTCCTCGCGCGGCGGCGCGCACCACGCCAGGACCGCCGCGGCCAGCGCCTGGTCAGGGACCGTGCCCACATACGTCACCCGCCCCGCCCCGTGCGCCCGCGTGGTCACCGCGGGCCAGCGGCAGAAGTGCGGGTGCTCGTAGAGCGCGAGGACCTCGCCGTCGGCCACCGTCAGGCCGTCCACCCAGCGCGTGCCACGCGCCCCCCCGGGCAGCCGCAGCGGCGAGGCGTCGGGCGCGAGCACGGGCAGCGGGTCGGACAGCGTCGAGAACTCGTCGTACCACACGCCCGCCGCCTCGGTCAGGAACGCGGGCTTGGTCTCCTGGCGCGCCCGCACCTCCTCGTCGCCGTAGCCGGTGCGGATGCCGAGCAGCAGGTGGCCGCCCGCCGCCGCGTACCGTTCGAGCCAGCGCAGCTCGTCCTCCGCGGCGACGAGGAGCCCCGCCGCGACCAGCAGCGGCCGCTCGGCCGCGACCTCAGCCGGGTCGCGCCCGAACAGCTGCGACGGGTGAACGATCCGCGTCTGGAGCCCCGCGTCGAACGCGCCGCGGTAGAACGCGTCGAACACCGCGTGGTACGCGCGCCGGTCGGGGCCACCGTCGGGACCGTGCAGCATGGGCGCGTGCTCCAGGGCCCACTTGGTGTCGGCCGAGTACAGCATCGTCACGTCCGCGTCCGGCTCGAGACCGGCGACCAGCTCGCCCGCCTTCTCGAACTCGGCGCCCAGCGCGGCCAGTTCGCGGTAGACCCGGCCAGGGGCCCCGCTGTGCGGCAGGATGCCGCCCCAGTAGGTCTCGGTGCCGTGGTGCAGCGTGTGCCAGTGCCAGTACTCGATCATGCGGGCGCCGCGCGACACCAGCGCCCAGGCGGCCTGCCGCCACTGCCCGTCGTACGCGGGCTCGTTGATCCACGCGGGCCCGATGGCCTGCGCGTCGGTCTCGGTGACCAGGAAGGGCTCCTGCCGCGACGCGAACATGCGGTCGGCCGCCGCGTAGAGCGCCCATGTCCCGGTGGACGCCCAACTGTCGCTCGTCGGCTCCGTGCTGGGCAGCGCCAGGCCGTCCTGCATGCGGTAGTACGGGTTGCCCGCGGTCACGTCGAGGCGCGCGGTGAGGTGGTCGTCGCGCACCGTGGGGCGCGAGTAGGCGATGCATGTGGTGACGAACTGGTCCTCGCGCGCGTACTCGCGCACCACGTCCGCCTGCCAGCCGATGAAGTCGCTCGTCAGCCCGGCCTGGAAGCGGCGCCACGCGAGGTCGTACTGCGGCTGCCCGTTGGCGTCGGGCGTCCACAGGTCGGCCCACGTGGACAGGCGGTGCGACCAGTAGGTCAGCCCCCAGCGCTCGTTGATCTCGTCGACGGAGCCGTAGACGCGGCGCAGCTGGTCGACGAAGCGCTGGAAGACGGCGCGGTTGTGGAAGATCTCGATGCCGGGCTCGTTGTCGACCTGGTACCCGATGACGGCCGGGTGGTCGGCGTAGTGGGCGACGATCCGGCGGATGACGCGCTCGGCGTGGAAGAGGAACGCCGGGTGCGTGAAGTCCATCTCCTGCCTGATGCCCCAGCCCATGGGCTGGCCGGTGCGGCGCTCGGCGTTGATCTCGGGGTGCAGGCGGGCCAGCCACGGGGGGACGGCGTAGGTGGGGGTGCCCAGGATGACGGAGATGCCGCGCTCGTGGGCGCCGTCGAGCACCGGGCGCAGCCACTCGAGCGCGAAGACGCCGTCCTCTGGCTCCCAGGTGGACCACACGGACTCGCCGACGCGGATGACGCTGAAACGCGCCTCCCGCATCAGGTCGAGGTCCTTCTCCAGCCTCGGGCTCGGCTGGTACTCGTGGTAGTAGGCCGCGCCGAACAGGACCCGGCCGGGCAGCGTGGGCATGCTTCTCCCTTGCGTTGACGGATGGTGCGGAGGGTGCGGAGAACTCAGCCCTTGACCGCGCCGGTGGAGAGCCCTTCGAGCAGCTGTTTGCGCAGCAGCAGGAAGACCAGGATCGTCGGCACGGAGGCGAGGACGGCGCCGGGGAGGACCAGGTCGAACGAACGGTTCTCGGCCTTGAAGAGGATGTTGAGGCCGAGCGGAATGGTGTAGCGGTCGGTTTCCGAGATGAGGACGAGCGGCCAAAGGAAGCTGTTGTAGCTGTGCAGGAACTGCCACACGGCGAGCGCGCCGAGCGGCGGCCGCAGCAGCGGGAGAACGACGCGGAGGAAAATGCCGAATTCGGTGGCTCCGTCGATTCTCGCGGCCTCGAGGATCTCGTCGGGAATCGACTGGACGATGTACTGCTGCATCATGAAGATGCCGAAGGCGGGCGCCACCCAGGGCACGATGAGGGCGAACCAGGGATTGGACAGGCCCGACTTCACGACCAGCACGAAGAGCGGCACGAGAATGACCGCGAACGGCACGGAGAGCGAGCTGAACATCACCGAGAAGAGGATTCGCTTTCCCGCGAAGCGGTATTTGGCGAACGCGAATCCGGCGAGCGCGCACACGAACACCGCGATGACGGTGGCGAGCAGCGCGGTGACCACGCTGATGGCGAACCAGTTCCAGAAGGGCTCGCCGTTCAGCAGATTGCGGAAGTTCTCCAGGGTGGCCGGGCTCGGAATGAGGTTGGGCGGGTATTCGAAGATGTCGGCGCGCGGCTTGAACGAGGCGCTGAGCGCCCACACCATCGGCGCGACGAACGCGAGCAGCAGCACGGTGAGCGTCGCGTAGAGCGCGATCCGCCCCGGCACGCTGCCGTTCCGCCGCGGGCCGCCCGGCGGGGCCGCCCCGGCCTTCTTCGGGGTCCGCCGCACGGTCCGGGCGGGAGTGGGGGTCGCCGCGGTCAAGAGGTCCTCCCGATGGAGAGCAGCCGGTTCAGGATCTGGCTGACCCCGAAGACGATGACGAACAGCACGAGCCCCGCGGCGGCGGCGTACCCGAACTGCTGGCGGTCGAACGCCGCGCGGTAGACGAACATCGCCACGGACAGCGTCTCCTCGCCGGGACCGCCGCCGGTGATCAGGAAGGGCTCGTCGAACAGCTGGGCCGCGCCGATGAACGACGTGACCACGACGAACGCCGTCACCGGGCGGATGCCGGGCAGCGTGACGGCCGTGAAGGTGCGGAAGACGCCCGCGCCGTCCAGCTCGGCGGCCTCGTAGCGCTCCTTGGGCACGGCCTGGAGCGCGGCGAGGAAGAAGATCGTGAGATAGCCGACCCAGCGCCACAGCAGCACGAACCCCACGGACAGCCTGGCCAGCGTGGGGTCGCCGAGCCAGTCGGTGTTCCCGGCGCCGAACAGCGCCCGCAGCAGGGCGTTGACCAGGCCGTTGTTGCGGTCGAGCAGCAGGCTGTAGACGAGGGCGATGACGATGGGCGAGAGCACCATCGGGATGAAGAACGTGACCCGGAAGAGGTCGCGGGCGCGCAGCCCCTTGGTGTTGAGCGCCTGGGCGATCAGCAGCGCCGCGGGGACCACGACGAGGACGCTGATCAGCACGTAGATCAGGGAGTTGCCCAGCGCCTTGTGGAAGCTGGTGTCGCGGGCGAGGTTGGCGAAGTTGTCGAATCCGATGAACTCGGGGGTGCCGAGGCCGACCCACTCGGTCATCGAGAGATAGATCCCGGCCCCGATCGGAATGATCATGAACAGGCCGTACAGGACGTAGAACGGCGCGATGAAGAGGTACGGCGCGAGCTGCCGCTGCTTCCTTCCGGCGCCCCGGGGGCCGTCGGGCCTTTTCCCTGGCCCGCCGTCGGGCCTTCCGTGGGGTGGAGCCTGGAGTGCGGTCATCGGTGACGGCTCCTTACGAACGGGACGCGCGGGTCTGGCCGTGGAAGTCCTCGGTGGCGCCGCTCAGCGCCTCACGCGGGCTGAGGTCGCCGCGGTAGGCGCGCAGCAGATAGCCGCTGAGGACGGTGTCGAGGATCGGCTTGTCCGCGCTGAGGTGGACGGCGGGCGCCTCGTCGATGACGTCGCGGTACACCTCGAACATGCGCTGGCCGCCGCAGAACTCGTCCTCGACGGCGAGCAGTTCCTCGTTCTCGTACAGCGAGCGCCTGGTGGGCAGGTAGCCCAGGTCCAGATAGCGGCGCACCTGCTCGTCAGGGGTGAGGTAGGCGGTCCTGATCAGCTCGACGCCGGCGAGGGTGTTCTCCTTGCCGCGCAGCGCGGCGAAGCCGGTGCCGCCGGTGAACGACGCGCGTGAGCCGCCGCCCTCGAAGCCCGGCAGCGCCCGGATGCGCCACTCGCCCGCCTGGTCGGGCGCGTTGGGCATCAGGCCGTAGACCTTGTACCAGGTCGCGGCGTACTGGCCGATGAGCTGGCCCGAGGTGAACGCCGCGGCCGTGCCGGGCCCGAACGGGTCGGGGATGGTGGCCAGATAGCCCTCCTGGACGCCCCTGACCAGGAACGCCAGCACCTCCTCCGCCTCGGGCGTCTCGATCGAGAGGGGTGCCGTCCTCCTGGAAAAGCCGTCCGCCGCGCTGCATCAGCAGCTGGTCGAAGCTCTGGACGACCTGGCCCAGCTCGCTGCCCACGCACGCCGCGCCGACGCACACGTCGTGGCGGCGGCGCACGCGCAGCGCGGCCTCGGCCAGCTCCTCCCAGCTGCCCGCGTCGGTGGGCAGCCCGACCCGTTCGAACTCGGTCTCGCGGTAGTAGTAGACGACCAGCGGGGCGTCGGAGTCGAGCGCGTACAGGTGGCCGTCCTGGCTGAACGGCGCGGTGCGCACGGTGAGCAGGTCGTCCTCGGCGTCGGTCACGTACGACTCGAGCGGCTCCAGGATCTCGGCGGCCAGGTCGCCGCGGAGCAGCCGCGGGAACGCGCCGATCTCGAGGCCCACCACGTCGGGGGTGCCGCGGCCCGCGATGGTCTGGGCGATGGTCTTGGTGACGATGTCGGCGGCGCCGGTGCGGGTGGCGTCGAGCTCCCATGCGAAGGGGCCGCCGCCCGTGGCCGCCGCGGTGTCGGCCGCGGCCTGGAAGAAGTCGACATACGCCTGGTCGTGGGTCCAGAACGCCAGCCTGACCCGGCCCGAGGTGACCGGCTCGGCGTCGGCGCGCCCGGCGCAGCCGCTGAGCGCGCCGCCGAACACGGCGGCCGCGCCCAGGCCGCCGCCGAGGCGCAGCAGGCGGCGCCGGGAGAGGGCGGCGCCCGGTATCGGGGGGAGGGAGGGGGGTGGTGGGGTCATGGTCGTCCCTCGCTTGCCTTTCAGGTGGAGCGGGGCGGGGTGCTCGGCGGCGGTGCGGTGCTCGCGCGGGCGACGAGCTCGGTCGGGGTCCGCGCGTCGGGGGCGGGTGTTCCCTCGCCGGTGATGGCGGGGATCAGCCGCCGGATGGCCCGCCGTGCCGTCTCGGCGAAGTCCTGGCGGATGGTGGAGAGGGGCACGGACAGATAGGCGGCCTCCGGGATGTCGTCGAAGCCGACGACGCTGATGTCGTCCGGCACGCGCCGCCCCGACCGCTCGATGGCGTGGATGGCGCCCACGGCCATCTGGTCGTTGGCCGCGAAGAGCGCGGTGAACGCGAACGGGCCCGTGCGGCCGAGGAGTTCGCGGGCGGCGTGGTAGCCGGACGCGGGGCTCCAGTCGCCGTGCGCGGGCGGCGGCTCGTCCGCGCCCGCGGCGCGCAGGGCGGAGCGCCAGCCGCGCAGCCGGTGGCCCGACGAGGCCCAGGCGAGGGGGCCCGCGATGTGGTGAACGGTGCGGTGGCCCAGGCTCAGCAGGTACTCGGTGGCCTGGGCGGCGCCGCCGATGTCGTCGTTGCCGACGGTGATCCGGCGCCGTTCGACGCTCTGCGGAGCCGCGTCGGGGCCCTGGTCCTCGGGGCAGCGCAGCACGAGGACGGGCAGCGACGCCGGGACAAGGGCCGCGGGGTCGACGGGCCCGCAGGGGGCGCACACCGCGATGGCGTCCACGCCCTGGCTGACCAGGTGCGCGACGGCGCGCGCCGCCTCGTCGCCGTCCTGCTCGTCGGCGTGCACGACGCTGACGAAGTACCCGGCGGCGCGCGCCGCGTGCTCGAGGTCGCGCAGCACCGATGCGGGGCCGAAGTAGGACGTGCGCGCGGTGACGATGCCGATGCGCCGCGAGCGTCGGGTGACCAGGGCGCGCGCCGACTCGTTGGGGAGGAAGCCGAGCCGTTCGATCTCGCGCAGCACGCGCCGCCTGACGGCGGGGCTGACGTGCGGTTCGCCGTTGACGACGCGGGAGACGGTCTTCTGCGAGACCCCCGCGCTCCTGGCGACGTCCGCCATCGAGACCCGACCCGTCACTACCAGCTCCCTTGCCAGCACGGCCGGCTGACTACGCAGTCAGCCGGAGTGCGGACACGCTAAGGAGCCGCTTCCGCGGGAGTCAAGGGGTGTGTTCGAGATCGTGTGACGCGTCCGGGATACCGGACGCCGGTTCAGCCTTCGCCGAGCGCCTCGCGCTGGGCCGCGGCCAGCCGCCCACAGCCCGCGACGCCGAGGTCGAGCAGCGCGTCGAGCTCCGCCCGGTCGAACGGCTGCCCCTCCGCCGTACCCTGCACCTCGACGAAGCGCCCGTCCCCCGTGCACACGACGTTCATGTCGGTCTCGGCGCGCACGTCCTCCTCGTAGGCGAGGTCGAGCAGCGGAACGCCCGCCACGATCCCGACGCTCACCGCGGAGACCGTGCCGGTCAGCGGCTGGGCCTTGGCCTTGATCAGCTTCTGCCGCCGCCCCCACGCGACGGCGTCGGCCAGCGCGACGAACGCCCCCGTGATCGCCGCCGTCCTGGTGCCGCCGTCGGCCTGGAGGACGTCGCAGTCGAGCACGACGGTGTTCTCGCCAAGGGCCTTGAAGTCGATCACCGCGCGCAGCGACCTGCCGATCAGCCGGGAGATCTCATGGGTGCGGCCGCCGATCCTGCCGCGGACCGACTCGCGGTCGCCGCGGGTGTTGGTCGCCCGGGGCAGCATCGCGTACTCGCCGGTCACCCAGCCCTCGCCACCGCCGCGCCGCCAGCGGGGCACGCCCTCGGTGACGCTGGCCGTGCACAGCACCCGGGTGTCGCCGAAGGACACCAGGACCGAGCCCTCCGCGTGCTTGCTCCAGCCGCGTTCGATCGTGACGGGACGGAGCTGGTCGGCCGCGCGGCCGTCGATGCGTGACATGGGGGCGAGCCTAACCCGTTCGCCCCACGCGCCCGCCCGCCCTCCCGCGTTCACCGGTCGGACGTCGTACACCGGTCAGACGTCGTACACCGCGCCGGGGCGGGCGAGTTCGACGGGGCCGCCGAAGACGGCCTTGGCGTCGCAGAGGTTGACCTGGGCGTCCGTCCACGGCGGGATGTGCGTCAGCACGAGCCGCTCGGCCGACGCGTCGCGCGCGCACTCCCCGGCCTGCCGCCCGTTGAGGTGCACATCGGCGATGTCCTCCTTGCCGTGGGTGAACGACGCCTCGCACAGGAAGAGGTCCGCGTCCTTGGCCAGCACGGTCAACGCGTCGCACCTGCCGGTGTCCCCCGAGTAGCTCAGCACGCGCCCCGCGTGCTCCACCCGGAAGCCGAACGTCTCGACCGGGTGCGTCATCCGCAGCGCCGTCAGCCGCAGCGGGCCCACCTCGTACGTCGCGCCCGACGCCAGCGTGCGGAAGTCGAAGACCTCGCGCATCGAGTCGTCGGACGGGGTGTCGTGGTAGGCCGTGATCAGCCGCTGCTCGGTCCCCGATGGCCCGTAGACGGGGATCGGCTCACAGCGCCCGCCCTCGAAGCGGTAGTAACGGGCCACGAAATAGCCGCACATGTCGATGCAGTGGTCCGCGTGCAGGTGGCTGATGGCGATCGCGTCGACGTCGTACAGGCCGCAGTACTTCTGTAGCTCGCCCAGGGCGCCATTGCCCAGGTCCAGGAGCAGTCGGTAGCCCTCGGCCTCGATGAGGTAGCTGGAACAGGCCGAGTCCGCGGACGGGAAAGACCCCGAGCAGCCGACGACGGTGAGCTTCATGGAACGGGGAACCTCCGTAGTGGGGTTCGAACGACTCTAAGTCGCAACGGCCCGCCATGCTCCTTGTGCGGCCCGGGGTGTGGGCGGAATCACCAGGGCGGGGGACGGTCGCCCACGGGCCGCTCACCTGCCCTGCTCGGTCCCGCGCGATGGCGTTCGATCATGGTCGGTCACATTCGGCTGCGTGACCGAACACGAATCGCAAGCAGCAGTCCAACGGCGATCCAGGTGGCAAACATCGCGGAACCGCCATAGGACAGGAACGGCAGCGGAAGCCCCGTGACCGGCATGATCCCCAGCGCCATCCCCATGTTCTGGAACGACTGGAACGCGAGCCACGCCACGATCCCCGCCGCCACGAGCGTCCCGTACAGATCGGGCGCGTGCGCGGCGATCCGGCAGCCGCGCCACAGCACGATCCCGATCAGCACGATCACGGACCCGGCGCCCGCGAAGCCCAGCTCCTCCCCCACCACGGTGTAGATGAAGTCGGTGTGCTGCTCGGGCACGAACTGCCCCGCCGTCTGGCTGCCGTGGAAGAGCCCCTGACCCGTCAGCCCTCCCGAACCGATCGCGATCCGCGCCTGGTTGGTGTTGTAGCCCACCCCCGAGGGGTCGAGCGCGGGATTGGCGAACGCCGCGAACCGGTTGATCTGGTACTCGTCGAGCAGCCCCAGCTGCCACACGGCCAACGCCCCCACCACGCCGAGCCCGAGCAGGCCCAGGATCCAGCGCCGCCCGGTGCCCGAGACCAGCAGCGCGCCAAGCGCGATCGCGGCGATCACCATCGTCTGCCCCACATCGGGCGTGAGCATGATCAGCACGGCGGGGATCGCGACCAGCAGGAGCGACTGGAGCACCGAGCGGGTGTCGGGGGTGTCCCGGCCCTCGCTCTCCATGGGCGCGGAGAGCAGCGTCGCGAGGCCCAGGATCACCCCGACCTTGACCAGCTCGGACGGCTGGAACACGAAGCCGCCCGGCAGCTGGATCCAGCTGCGCGAGCCGTTGATCGAGGAGCCGAGCGGGGTGAGCACCGCGAGCGAGAGCACGACGGAGACCGCGTACAGGACGGGCACCGCGGTGCGCAGCCTGGTGTGGCCGAGCCACACCATGAGGGCGGCGAGTCCGAGGCCGATCGAGATGTTGAGGACATGACGGACCAGGAAGAAGCCGGGCTCGCCGTTGTTGAGATCGGTCCGCGCCTTGGTCGCCGAGTACACCAGCAGGGTGCCGAGGACGGAGAGGCTCACCGCCGCCCCGAGCAGCGCCCAGTCAAGACGCCGCGCCAGGGAGTCCCTGGCGGTCATCCTGGTCCAGACGGTCTGCTCGGCGGCAGGCCGGGCGCGGGAGTAGCTGGGAACGATCACGCCGAGGACTCTACGTGCCCGGCATGCCACACACCGTGAGTCGGGCGGCGGTGTGCCCCGGCGTCACGCCCAGAGCTGGCCGTGCAGCCGGGCCACGGCCTCCTCGGTGCTGTCCGCGGTGTAGATGCCGGTGGACAGGTACTTCCAGCCGCCGTCCGCGACGACGAAGACGATGTCCGCGTCCTCGCCCGCCCTGAGCGCCTTGCGGCCCACGCCGATCGCGGCGTGCAGCGCGGCGCCCGTGGAGACCCCGGCGAAGATGCCCTCCTGAGCGAGGAGTTCGCGGGTGCGGACGACCGCGTCGGTCGAGCCGACGGAGAAGCGCGAGGTCAGCACGGACTCGTCGTACAGCTCGGGGACGAAGCCCTCGTCCAGGTTCCGCAGGCCGTAGACCAGGTCGTCGTAGCGCGGCTCGGCGGCGACGACCTGGATGCCGGGGCGGTGCTCGCGCAGGTAACGGCCCACGCCCATGAGCGTGCCGGTGGTGCCGAGGCCCGCGACGAAGTGGGTGATCGAAGGCAGGTCGGCCAGGATCTCGGGGCCCGTGGTGGCGTAGTGGGCGCCCGCGTTGTGGGGGTTGCCGTACTGGTAGAGCATCACCCAGTCGGGGTGCTCGGCGGCCAGCTCCTTGGCGACGCGGACCGCCGTGTTGGAACCCCCGGCCGCGGGTGAGGAGATGATCTCCGCGCCCCACATGGCCAGCAGCTCGCGCCGCTCGGACGAGGTGTTCTCGGGCATGACGCACACGATGCGGTAGCCCTTGAGGCGGGCGGCCATCGCCAGGGAGATCCCGGTGTTCCCCGACGTGGGCTCGAGGATCGTGCAGCCGGGCGTGAGGCGGCCGTCCTTCTCCGCCTGCTCGATCATGAACAACGCGGGACGGTCCTTGACCGAACCCGTTGGATTCCGGTCCTCCAGCTTGGCCCAGACGCGCACCGACTCGGCGGGCGACAGCCGGGGCAGCCGCACCAGCGGCGTGTTGCCGACCGCCGCGAGCGGTGAGTCGAACCGCATCAGCCAGCGCCCCCGGCGACCGCGGGCAGGATGGTGACGCTGTCGCCGTCGGCGAGCTTGGTCGCGATGCCCTCGAGGAAGCGGACGTCCTCGTCGTTCAGGTAGACGTTGACGAAGCGCCGCAGCTCCTCGCCGTCCACCAGCCGGTCCTTGATGCCCGGATACCGGGCGTCCAGGTCCCCGAACAGCTCGGCGATCGTCTCGCCGCCGCCCTGCACGGCCTTCTCGCCACCGGTGTAGCTGCGGAGGATGGTCGGGATGCGGACCTCGATGGCCATCAAAGCTCCAGGGATCTTGTCTGCGGGTCTGCGGGTCTGCGGGTCTGCCAAGCGTGCCGAGGGTGCCGGGTGGCCGACCGCGGAGCGGTCACGCCGTGGGGAACCAGGAAGTCATCGTAACGATTCCCGGTGAACGGCCCCGGGTTCCGCCCATCATCCGGACCCGGCCGTCTCATGGCACGAATCTGACCTCCTCCTCGGTGATCTCGCCCGCCACGATGCGGAAGGAGCGGAACGACACGGGCCCTTCGCCGTTGCCCGACTCGGCGGTGGAGACCAGGACATAGTGCGCGTTCGGCTCGTTCGCGTAGGAGACGTCGGTGCGCGAGGGGTAGGCCTCGGTGGCGGTGTGCGAGTGGTAGATGACCACCGGCTCCTCGTCGCGCGCGTCCATCTCCTTGTAGAGCCGCAGCAGATCGCCCGAGTCGAACTCGTAGAACGTCGGCGAGCGCGCCGCGTTGAGCATGGGGATGAACCGCTCGGGCCGGTCGCTGCCCGCGGGGCCCGCGATCACGCCGCACGCCTCGTCCGGGTGGTCGGCTCGGGCGTGCGCGACGATCTGGTCGCGCAGGGCGTTCGAAAGGGTCAGCATGCGGCCCAGCGTAAGCCGGGCCGCTCAGTTGGCCACGGGGAGGCCGTCCGCGGGCCCGTCCTCCTCGTCGGACCGGTCGGCCCTGTCGGACAGGTCGGCCCTGTCGGCCCTGTCGGCCCTGTCGGCCCTGTCGGCGAAGTCGGGGACGGCGTCGGGGGCGTGGGGCGCGCGCGGCGCCTCGAGCACGACCGGGGGGACCGCGGCAAGCCGCTCGTCCGCCTCGATCGCGGCGTCGGACTCCCCCGCGTCGCGGCGCCGCACATACTCGATGACGCGGCCCAACTCCCGCTTGACCAGCGGCGCGAGCAGATAGAGCCCGACGATGTTGCAGACCGCGGCGGAGAACAGGAACGCGTCGGCGAGCTCGACCAGCGTGCCGAGCGACAGCAGCGCGCCCGCCATGATCATGAAGCAGAACAGCACCTTGTACGCGGTCTCGCTCCCCTTGGCCCCGCCGAAGAGGTGGGCCCACGCCTTCTGTCCGTAGTAGCCCCACGTGATGATCGTGGCGAAGGCGAAGAGGAAGACCGCGATCGTCAGCACCGCGGGGAACCACGGCAGCGCGGTCTCGAACGCGTCCGACGTGATCGAGATGCCGACCGTTCCGCCGTCCACGCCCTCGCCCGAGGCCGCGGCCTCCCGCGCCTCGCGGTAGAGCGGGCCGCCCGCCACCACGATCGTGAGCGCGGTCATGGTGCAGATGACGACCGTGTCGAGGAACGGCTCGAGCAGCGCCACCAGGCCCTCCGTCGCGGGCCGCTTGGTGCGCACCGCGGAGTGCGCGATGGGCGCGGAGCCGACGCCCGCCTCGTTGGAGAACGCCGCCCGCTGGAAGCCCATGACCAGCGCGCCGACCACGCCGCCCGCGACCCCCTCGGGGCGGAACGCCTCGGTGACGATGGTGACCAGCGCGTCGGGGACCTCGTGGACGTTGAACGCGATCACCACCAGGCACGCGCTCACGTAGAGCACCGCCATCGCGGGCACCAGGCGGCTGGTGACCCGGCCGATCGCGCGGATGCCGCCGAGCAGCACGGCCGCGGCGAGCACGGCGACGATCGCGCCGAACAGCAGCGCGCCGCCCGAGCCGGCGAAGAAGTCGGTGTGGTCGCGGGTGGCGGTGGCCAGCTGCTCGAGGCTCTGGTTGACCTGGAAGAAGTTCCCGCCGAAGAACGCGAAGAAGAGGATCATCACCGAGGCGAGCACCGAGAGGACCGCGCCGAGGCGTGGCAGCCCTCGCTCGGCGAGGCCGCGGCGCAGATAGTGCATCGGGCCGCCGGAGACCCGGCCCCGCTCGTCGATCTCGCGGTAGCGGACGCCCAGGGTGCACTCGACGAACTTGGACGCCATGCCGAGCAGGCCGCACACGATCATCCAGAACGTCGCGCCCGGGCCGCCGAGGGAGACGGCGATGGCGACGCCCGCGATGTTCCCGAGCCCGACCGTTCCCGCGACGGCCGAGGTCAGCGCCTGGAAGTGGCTGACCTCCCCCGGCGCGTCCGGCTGCTCGTACCTGCCGCGCACCAGGCGCAGGGCGAGCCCGAAGTGCCGGAGCTGGACGAAGCCGAAGTAGAGCGTGAAGGCGAGCCCGGCCACCACGAGCCAGCCCACGATGAGCGGTATGTCACCGCCGAGGATCGTGACCTCATGGAAAACGACGTCGGAGAGGACGTCGCTGACCGGCTCGAAGACGTTGTTGACCGCTTCGTCGATCCGATCGGTCCAGGACCCTTCGCTCGCCATACCGTCGCCCTTGGCCGCAGGGACAGGATGCCAAGAGAGGTACCACCGATCGTGGTATTGATCACATGATCTGCTGAGTTATCACCCTTTGGGGGGAACGCGGCGCCGGGGCGCACGGCGAGCGCGGCTCAGGGCATCAGCGTCTCGACGAGGGACTCCTGGAGCCCGCCCAGCCAGAAGAACGCCATCACCAGCGGCTTCTTCGGGTCGCTCTCCGGCAGCTCGAACAGCCGCTCGGAGCCCTCGTCGTCCCTGACGTCGAGGCGCGTCCCGATGGCGAGGCGCAGATCGTTGAGCGCGCCGAGCCACTGCCGCGCCTCCTCGGCCTTGAGCGTCAGCACCGCGCCGCTCTCGCCCGCCGCCTTCGCCTCCGAGGCGATCGAGTCGAGGGAGCGGACGAGCGCGAGCAGGTCCTCGCGCTTGCGCGTGCGCAGGTCGCTCTCGGTGAACCGGCGGAACTCCGCCGACAGGCGCGTGCTCTCGTCGTCCTCGGGCCGCCCCGGCTCGCCGTAGGCGTCGGGGAAGAGCCGGGCCAGCGCGGGATCGCTCGGCGGCTCGGTCGGCCCCTCGACGAACAGCGCGCTCAGCGGATCGACCTCGCCCGGGTCACCCTCGGCGGCGTGATCGATCCCGATCAGCTCGATCAGCTGGGTGGCCAGGCTGCGAAGGATCGAGATCTCGACATGGTCAAGAGCGATCGCCGCGCCCCCGTCGCCGCCGCTCAGCGGCTCGAAGTACCCGGCCATCAGCGCTCCTTCCGGAGCGTCGCCCACAGGCCGTACCCATGCATCGCCTGCACGTCCCGCTCCATCTCCTCTCGGCTCCCCCTCGACACGACCGCCCGCCCCTTGTGATGCACGTCGAGCATGAGCTTCTTGGCCTTCTCCTTGGAGTAGCCGAAGTAGCTCTGGAAGACGTATGTCACATAACTCATGAGGTTCACCGGGTCGTTGTGCACGATCGTGATCCAGGGGACATCGGGGACGGGGTCCACCGCCCGGGCCTCGTCGGATTCCGTGCGCTCGATCTCCACGGGCATCGCACTCACCCGGTCCATGCTGCCACCTACCCCACCCCCTGGCCCAAACGGCCCGGCGGGAGGGGGTGAGCGGGGCCACGCCGACCGGATATCGTCAATCTGACGAGATTGAGGGTAGGCTGGGATCCATGGACGGTAGCGAACGTGTGGACACCAGGGCGGACATGAGCGCGGACGCCGACGCGGGCATCGGCGGCGAGGCGTGGACCGGGCCGCGGATGACGGTGCCCTCGACCGCGCTCTTCACGGACCAGTACGAGCTGACCATGCTCCAGGCGGCGCTGCGCTCGGGGACGGCACACCGCAGATCGGTGTTCGAGGTCTTCACCCGGCGGCTGCCCGAGGGCCGCAGATACGGCGTCGTGGCGGGCACGGGCCGGGTACTCGACGCGGTGGAGAACTTCAGGTTCGAGCCCGCGATCCTCGACTTCCTGCGCGAGGGGGGGATCGTGGACGCCCCGACGCTCGACTGGCTCGCCGACTACCGCTTCACCGGCGACATCAGGGGCTACCCCGAGGGCGAGGTCTACTTCCCCGGCTCCCCTGTGCTCGCGGTCGAGGGCAGCTTCGCCGAGTGCGTGCTGCTCGAGACGGTGGTCCTGTCGATCCTCAACCACGACTCGGCGGTCGCCGCGGCCGCCTCCCGCATGGCGGTGGCCGCCGCGGGCCGCCCGCTCATGGAGATGGGCGCCCGCCGCACCCACGAGCTGGGCGCGGTCGCCGCGTCGCGTGCGGCGTTCGTCGGTGGCTTCTCCTCCACGTCGGTGCTCGCGGCCGGGTTCAGGTACGGCATCCCCACCGTGGGCACGAGCGCGCACGCCTTCACGCTGCTGCACGACTCCGAGCGTGAGGCGTTCACCGCGCAGGTCGAGTCGCTCGGCGCGGGAACGACCCTGCTGGTCGACACCTACGACGTCGAGGAGGCCGTGCGCGTCGCGGTCGAGGTCGCGGGGCCAGGGCTCGGCGCGGTCCGCATCGACTCGGGCGACCTGCTGGTCGCCGCCCACCGGGTGCGCGGGCAGCTGGACGACCTGGGCGCGCGCGACGCGCGGATCGTGGTCACCAGCGACCTCGACGAGTACGCCATCGCGTCGCTCGCCGCCGCCCCGGTGGACGCCTACGGCGTGGGCACCCAGCTGGTCACCGGCAGCGGGCACCCGACGGCCTCGATGGTCTACAAGCTGGTGGCGCGCGCCGCGGGCGACGAGCCCGACGCGCCGCTGATCCCGGTGGCCAAGAGGTCCACGGGCGGCAAGCTGTCGATCGGCGGCGCCAAGTGGGCCGCCCGCGCCGTGGACGCGCACGGCGTCGCGGACGCGGAGGTCGTCGGCACCGGGCCCGTTCCCGACGAGCTGGCCGACCGGCTGCTCCAGGTCGAGCTGATGCGCGGCGGCAAGGCCGTGGCCAGGGAGCCGCTCGAGGCCGCGCGCGACCGGCACGTGGCGGCGCGCGAGGCGCTGCCGCTCTCGGCGTCCCAGCTGTCGAAGGGCGAGCCGGTCCTGCCGACGCGCTACACGGACGCCCCAGCCTGACTACTGTCGATCGCAAAGGGCCGTGGCCCGTTGAGAAAGGTGACCTCATGCACCGTGCGCTGATCGTCGTCGACGTGCAGAACGACTTCTGCGAGGGAGGCAGCCTGGCCGTCGCGGGGGGCGCGGATGTCGCCGCCGCCATCACGGATGTGATCGGCGCGGCCACGCCCGTGTACCGACATGTGGTGGCCACGCGCGATCACCACATCGCACCGGGTGATCACTTCTCGGCACATCCCGACTTCCTCCACTCATGGCCGCCGCACTGCGTCGCGGGCACGGAGGGCGTCGGCTTCCACCCGAGCTTCGCCCCGGCCGTCACCTCGGGCGCCGTGGACGCGTGCTTCGACAAGGGCGCCTACGCGGCCGCCTACAGCGGCTTCGAGGGCGTCGACGAGTCGGGGACGCCCCTGGGCGACTGGCTGCGGGCCCGCGAGGTGACCGCGGTGGACGTGGTCGGGATCGCGACGGACTTCTGTGTGAAGGCCACCGCCCTCGACGCGGCCCGCGCGGGCTTCGACACGCGCGTCCTGCTGAGTCTGACGGCGGGCGTGGCCCGCCCGACGGTGGACACCGCGCTCGAGCAGCTGCGGCAGGCGGACATCACCCTGACCGGCACCCCGGCCGTCGCCTGAGCCCCGCCCGCCCGCGGGGGCTCGGCGGGCCCCCGGCGGGCCCCCGGCGAGCCCTCAGGAGACCCGGCCGCGCAGCAGATGGGTCATCGGGTGCCAGCTCTCGGTCGGGATCGCGGGCGTGGGGCGCCACACCACGCCCTCGGGGTGGTGCAGCACGGCCGAGACCTCGTCGGGCGTGGGCGGGGCGCCGTTGCCCCTGAGGTAGAACGGACGCAGCCCGAGGTTCCGCAGGCGGGTCAGCGCGCGCTGCCGCGTCGCGGCGTGGACCAGCACCCGGACGGCCGACGAAGGCGCCCCGGGGCGGGGCAGCGCGAGCGCCACGACGACGCTCCCGTCCGGCAGCTGGACAAAGCCTCCGTCGGCCATGGGTCACCCTCTCCTCGGCTCGCTCCGTGCGCGAAAGCTGACCAGGCCATCCTTACGCGAACGGCCGCCGCCCGTCGAGGGGCGGCGGCCGATCACTGCGTTGACCTGCGCTTTCCTAACGCGGGGCGGGGATCACCGCTGGCTCGCGCCCACCCGGACCCGCAGGGGCTCGGACGCGTCGCCCGGCTGCCTGATGATCGTGATCCTGGTGTTGGTGTCCGGGACCTGAACACTGTTCCCGGGGTTCGCCTCGTCCCAGTACGTGCCCGTGCGGTCGTCGAAGAACGACGCGCCGCGCTGCGAAGGCAGCGTCGTCGGCTCGCCGTTCAGGTGCACGGTCAGCTCCTGGGTGCGCGCCCGGCTGAAGGTCGCGTCCCGCGTCTGGAGGCGGTTGCGCATGACCGTGCCGTCCGCCCAGTACTCGGCCGACGCGTGGGCGTCGACCGGCAGGATCAGGCCCTCGCCCGGGTGCTGGCTGGTGTTGTTGTTCAGCTGTGAGGTGTCCCACAGCCACACCAGGAGGCCGTTCTGGTACGGGAAGTGCTCGACCCAGTCGGGACGCTCCGTGAGGTCGCCGAAGTTGTACGGGCCGGTCTCCAGCGTCTCGTCGTACCCGACGTACTGCCGGTTCTCCACCACGTAGTACTGCGCGTAGTCGTCCGTCACCGAGGCGCCCACGACGGAGAAGCCGTCGGTGGTCCAGTCGCCCTCGCCCTCCTCGGCGCCGTCGGAGAACACCGGCTCGCCGTCGGCGGTGACCGTGATCGCGTCGGCCGTGAAGCCGGTCAGCGCGAGCGAGCCGTCCGTCTGGTAGCGGAACCGCAGGTCGACGGGGGCGCCCGCGTACGCGTCGAGCGGGAACGACAGGGCCACGTCGCCGCCCGACTCACCGGTCAGCGTGGGCCGGTCGGCGCCGTCGCGCGGCAGGGCCTCGCCGTCCGCCGTGCCGTCGATGGCCGTCCAGGTCTCCCCGCCGTCCGCCGACGCCTCGACGTAGAGGTAGTCGTAGTCCTCCTCGATCGACCACCAGCCCGTGAGGTCGAGCGACGCCTCCGACGCGCCGGTCAGGTCGACCGTGCGGGCCAGGGTGTTGCTCAGGTCGTCGCCCGAGCCGCTCCACCACTGGGCCTCGCCCTCGGCGGGCGGGTGGATGTCGGTGGTGACGGTCTTCTCGGGCAGCTCGACGATCAGCGCCTGGGCCTCGTCGCGTTCCTCGCCCTCGGGGTAGGTGAGGGCGGAGGGGCCGAGGTCGTGCTGGGAACGCGTGGCCGCCTGCGCGGTCTCGTAATCCAGCCAGCCCAGTTGCAGCTTCTCCCAGGGGCCCATGTCGTTGGGCAGGCCGCCGATCGAGCCGTCGCCGCGGCCGAGCCACGAGCCGGACGACATCGCCGACCAGAAGCCGGTGCCGTTCTCGCCGCCCTGCGTGTCGTACAGGTCGGGCAGGCCGAGGTCGTGGGCGAACTCGTGGGCGAACACGCCGACTCCGCCGTTCTCCGGCTGGATCGTGTAGTCGCCCACCCACAGGCCCGTGTCGGCGATCTGGGTGCCGCCCGCCGGGTTGAACTCGGGGCCCGTGCTGCCCACCCGGTCCGCGAACGCGTACCAGCGGTGCGCCCAGATCGCGTCCTCGCCCTGCGCGCCGCCGCCGGCCGACTCGTCCTCGCCGGCGTGGACTATCTGGAAGTGGTCCAGGTAGCCGTCGGGCTCGTTGAAGTCGCCGTCGCCGTCGTAGTCGTAACGGTCCTGCGTGTCGTACCGCGCCAGCCGCTCGCGCAGCTCCTCGGGCGTGGCCCCGGCGGCGAGCTGCTGCTCGTACCAGGCGTTGACGCCGTCGGTGACGATCTCCCAGACGGACTCGCAGACGTTGGAGCCACAGGCGTTGTTGCCGTACCTGGCCTCGTTGTAGTCCACGAGCACCCAGTCGGTGACCTCGCCGTCGACGGTGTAACGCCCCGACGACTGGCTCTCGAAGTACTGCTTGACGGAGGGGACCTCGGGGTCCTCCGAGTAGTAGATGTCCTCGTAGTACTGCCGGTCGAAGTCCTCCTGCCAGATGGTGGTGTTGTCATCGGAACGGTCGGGCTCGGCGATCTCGTTGACCCGGGGGCCCGGGTCGCCGCCGAAGTCCGGGTGGGTCTCGTCGCCGAACTCGACCAGCACGGTGAAGATCTGGTCCGTGCCCGTGGTGGCCACCTCGACGAACTCGCCGTCGCTCAGCTCCACGACCTCGGAGTCGGCCCGCGTGCGGGCGCTCGCCGTGCCGCTGAGCAACTCCTGCTGCGCCTGCTGCTTCTGCGCCTCACGCTTCTCGGCCAGCGGGTTCTCGAGGTGCGGCCCGGCCGCGAACGCCCTGGCGTCGCGCGGCCCTTCGACCGACTCGGCCGGGGGCTGGGCCGAGGCCGTGCCCACCGGAATGAGCACCGCCGCCCCCAGGGCGACGACTGCCGTCGCGGCGGCGGTGGTGGCCGATCTCCTCGATCGTTTACCTGTATTCACGTGTTGCCTGTCCTCCCCTGCGCACGCAGTGATGTGACGGGACGCATTTGACATGAGTAGAACAGAAAAAGACAGACCTTGTCTCAACACCCCGGTACGGATAGCGTCTTGTCCGCTCTGCCGGGCGATGATTCCGTGCGCCCCCTGTGCTCCCGTCCGCCGGTCGAGGCCAGGCTTACGCTCTCGCGCTCCCGGGCATTCACGGCCCGTAGAACCGTTCGAGAGCACCCCTTCCGAGGACGGACACCGACATGCCGCACCCGACCCCCGTGCAGATCGCCTACGGTTCGGCCACGGTCATCTCCATCACCCTTGTCTCGCTGTTCGTGGTCGATGAGCCCTCGGTCCCCGCGACCGCGGCGATCGCCGTGGTGGCGCTGCTGATCGGGGCGTTCACCGCGCTCGCCCCGTGGCGCAGGCCCGCGGCGCGGCGCCCCGCCGTCGCGGTCACCGCGAGCGCCACGCGGGCCGAGCCGGCCCCCGCGGCGGCCCCGCGCCCGAGCGTGCGGGCCTGACCGGGCACGCGTCAGGCGGCGGAGACGACCACGGTCCCCGCCGCCTTGTCGTGGAGGCACTGCCGGTAGGGGCGATCCCATGTGCAGGTGAGCACGTTGACCAGCCAGAAGATGAAGCCGATGCACGGCAGCAGCTGCGGCAGGGAGTAGACCGCCGCGCGGTACCAGGCCGGATTCCCGTGCGGCACCGCGCCGTTGTCCAGCATGGCGACACGGATGCGCATCAGCATCTTGCCCACGGTCTGGCCGCGGGCGCTCAGCATGAGGCCCTCGTAGAGGAAGTAGACCAGCAGCACGATGGCCTGCTGGCCGTAGGCGGCGCCGCCGTCGTCGTTGCCGTTGTAGGCGCCCATCAGGGGCCAGAGGGCGAACGTCACCGGGATGCCGACGATCAGCGCGTCGATGATGCGGGCGAGCAGGCGGCGGCCGAGGGAGGCCAACGACGGCATCCCGGCCAGCGGATCCTTCGCGCCCGCGGGGCCGCCGAAGGGGCTCTCGCCGAAGGCGCCGCCCAGGTCGGTGTTCCCCGCGCGGGGCGCCTTCGGCAGGCCCTGCTCCTCGGGAGGGGCGGGGCCCGGCTCGTCGCCGGGCCCTGGCCGCGGCTGATCGTTGCTCATGATCGCCAGTCAAGCCCGCCGGGGCGCACCCCGCATCCCGGCGGCGACGATCGGGGGGCGCGTACCGCCGACCGGGTCGGCGGGGGCGCTCAGCTCGACCGCGGCTGCTGGCCCTCGGCCCTGAACTCACCCACGAACGTCTGTGCGGCCTTGTCGTGCCACGCCTGGCGCCACGGCCTGTCCCTCGCGCCCATGATGAGGCTGACGATCCCGACGACGAACACCGCGAGGACGTTGTACAGCAGCCAGCGCAGCAGCGCAGCGCCGAACCCCGGCTTCTCCTGGCTGCCGACGTCGAGCACGCGGAGCTTGACGATCGCCTTGCCGAGCGTGGTGCCCCACAGCGCGACCGGCAGCGCCTCGAGCAGGAGGCTCACGCCGAGGAACACCCCGAGCACCAGGGCGAGATAGCCGCCCGTCGTGCCGTCGATCAGCCAGATCGTCTCGGTGACCCCGGCCCGCTCGGCCGCGTCCACCTGGTCCTGGATGTGGTCCCTGGCGTCGCCCACCAGCGGGGCGGCGATCACCGCGGCGGCGGCGCCCGGCAGGAGCGAGTCCACGACGCGGGCCACGAGCCGCTTGCCGAGCTTCGCCGGATACGCCTGCCGCGTGTCGAAGCGGCGCACCATCGTCAGGGCGTCGCCCTGGTGCGACTGGAGGAACGGCGACTGCTGCGGGGCGGGCTGGCCGCCCTGCTGCGGATAGCCGTAGCCGCCGCCCGAAGGCCCCGGCTGCTGGCCGCCCTGCTGCTGGGGGTAGCCGTAGCCACCAGCCGCGGGGCCCTGCTGCGGCGGATATCCATAGCCGGGCGCGGGCTGCGGCTGGGCCGCCTGAGGCTGCGGCTGCTGCGGCGGCGCGGCCTGTTGGGGCGCGGCCTGCGGGAGCGCGGCCTGCGGCGGCGCGGCCGCCTGCTGCGGGGGCGCCGACTGCTGGGGCGGGACGGGCGGTTGACCGATGGCGGGCGGCAGCGGCTGCGCCTGCTGGGGCGGCGCCGACTGCCCGCCCTGCGCCGCGGGCGGCGCCTGCGGCGAGCCCCCGGGCGGGGACTGCTGCGCGAGGTCGCGCACCTGACGCTCCCACGACCCGCCCGCGGCGATGTCCGCGCGGCGCAGCGTGGTCGTCTGCTCCTTGGGGTCCTCGGCGGGCGGCTCCGGCCGCCGCGCCGGGGTCTCCGAGCCCTCGGACGGGGTCCTGCGGAACTGCCCGCGGGGATCGACGCCGCGGCCCGCGGCCACCACGGGCGACGTGCTGACGTCCTCGTCGGAGCCCCAGGTCACCCGCTGCTCGCCGCGCCCGCCCTGCTGCGGGCCCGCGTCACCGCCCCAGGGGCCGCCCTGCCGCTGCCCCGATGGCTCGACCTCGCCGCGCCGCCGCGGCTCGGGCAGCGCGCTGCCCGCCGACGGCGGCGGATCGTCCGCGGCCTGGGAAGGGCCCGACGCCCCTCCCGAGGGCGAGGACGAGGACGACGCGGGCGCCGACGGCGGGTCCTCGTCGAAGAAGAACGGCTGCGTCTCGCCCTCGCGCGCCGCCGGAACGGGCCTGCCCGTCGCGGCGGGTGGCGCGGGCGCCGCCCCTCCGGACGGGGGCGAGGGCACGGGCTCGCCCTCCCGCGGCTCGGGCCGGCTGCTGCCGGGCACCCAGGAGGTGCCGTTCCAGTACCGGATGTAGCCGGGAATGGACGGGTCCGGGTACCAGTTGGGCCCTGCGGGTGGGGAGCTCATGGGGGCCGAATCTCCTCGTCCGTGCAGTCCTTCGAGTCTCTTGCCGGGTAAGCATGGTACGTCGCCGCGCGGGCGGCGCCGGTCCTGCGTTCCCTGTGAGGGACCTTAGCCAACTCCCGGTCCGTCGTGAGACTCCAGGGGCGTCCTCCCGGTTCCCCAGGGGGTCAGATCCAGGCGCCAGTCGTGGCAGCGCAGCGGGCGACCCCTGGGGTACTCCATGTCGCACACGCCGAGCAGCGTGAAGCCCGCCTTGCGGCAGATCGCGTTGGACGCGGGATTCTCCACGGACGGGAACGCGTGTATGAAGCGGTGGGTCCCCTCCTCGGCGGCCACGGCCGCCACGGCGAGCGCCGCCGCCGTCGCCAGGCCGCGCCCCTGGAACTCGGGCAACGTGCTCCACCCCGTCTCCCACGCGGCGCCGCCGCGCCACTCCCGCTCCCAGAACCCGATGGTGCCCACCGAGCCGCCGCCCTCGGCGTCCTCCACGATGAACATCCGCCCCGGGCCCGTGCCGCCGAGGCCCAGATACCGCAGATGCCGGTCCTGGAGCTTCTCCTCGGACTCCGGGCCCCCGAGGTGGATCATCATCTCCGGGGCGTTCGCCCGCCGGAGCAGGTCGAGACCGCCCTCGTGCCAGGGCACGAGCCGCACACGCGCCGCTCCTCCGTCCATGCCACCGACGCTACGCGGCCCCACTGACAACGGCCCTCCGAGAAGGCGCCCCACCGGGAAAGCGGCCTTCGGAGCTGCCCCTCGGAGCTGCCCTTCGAAAAAGTCGCCGAAGTCGTGTAAGGAATGGCGCCCCTCCCCCTCTCCCCCTTCGGCACGACAGAACGGCACGACAGGAGAGGTCGCATCGCATGCACACCACGATCGAGCGGGAACTCGCCCTGAAGCTGGTGCTCTCGGGTGACCGCAGCGTCCCGGTACCCGCGCGGCTGCGCTACCGCGCGTCCGACCCCTACGCGGTGCACATGAGCTTCCACATCAACTCCGACACCCCGGTGGACTGGGCCTTCTCCCGCGAGCTGCTGGTCGAGGGCCTGGTCAGGCCATCGGGACAGGGCGACGTACGGCTCTGGCCCGTGATCCAGGACGAGGGCCCCGTGCTGTGCCTCGCGCTGCACTCCCCCGACGGCGACGCGCTGCTGCACGCCCCCGCCCCCACGGTGGCCGCCTGGCTCCAACGCACGCTGCGGCTCGTCCCGTTCGGCACCGAGAGCGTCCGGCTGATCGTCGGCGACACCCTGTGCGCGCTGCTCGGCGCCCCCGACGGCTCGGACGAGGCCGCGGCCTAGCTAGGGCCTGGCCCTAAGGGGCGGCCGCGTGCCGCACCAGCGGGAGGGTGCGCAGCGGCACGGGGTTCTCCATGACGATCGCGGTGGACGACCTGACGATCCCGTCGAGGCCGACCACCCGGTCGATGACCCGCTGGAGGTCGGCGTTGGAACGCGCCACCAGGCGGCACAGCATGTCGCCCTCGCCGGTGATGGTGTGCAACTCGAGCACCTCGGGCACCCCGGCGAGGTGACGGCGGACCTCGTCGCCCTGGCCCTGCTTGATCTCCAGGGTGGCGAAGGCGGTCACGGGGAAGCCGAGGGCCGCCGGGTCCACCTCGGGCCCGAAGCCGCGGATCACCCCGCCCACGCGCAGCTTCTCGAGCCGCGCCTGGGCGGTGCCGCGCGCGACGCCGAGCCGCCGGGACGCCTCGAGCACCCCGATCCTCGGCTCGCGCGCGAGCAGCTCGATCAAACGTGCGTCCAACGCGTCGATGGTCACCGCGCACCTCCTGGGCATCCTGTACAGACCCTAGACGGCTACGCGCGTCACTCTCTACAGATTGACCAGCACAAACGCAAACTATTGCGCACTCTGCCGAACCACCGCACGCTGGTCTCCATGACTGAGATCACATCGGACGACCCGTTCCCCGTCCGGGGCATGGACGCGGTCGTCTTCGCCGTAGGCAACGCCAGACAGGCCGCGCACTACTACTCCACGGCGTTCGGGATGACCCTCGTCGCCTACCGGGGCCCCGAGAACGGCCATCGCGAGAGCGCCTCCTACGTCCTCGAGTCGGGGAGCGCCCGCTTCGTCCTCACCTCGGTCATCCGGCCGGTCACGCCCGAGGGCCACGCGTTGGCCCGCCATGTCGCCGAGCACGGCGACGGCGTGGTCGACCTGGCCATCGAGGTGCCCGACGCGCGCGCCGCGTACGCGCACGCCGTGGCGCAGGGCGCGCGCGGCCTGTCCGAGCCCGCCGAGGTCTCCGACGAGGACGGCACGGTGGTGCTCGCCGCCGTGGCCACCTATGGGGAGACCCGGCACACCCTGGTCGAACGCGGCGACTACAAGGGCGTCCACCTGCCCGGCTACGTCGCCGCCGAGCCGCTGACCGAGCCGCGGGTCGAGCGGACGTTCCAGTCGGTCGACCACTGCGTGGGCAACGTGGAGCTCGGCCGGATGGACGAGTGGGTGGCGTTCTACCAGCGCGTCATGGGCTTCACCAACATGAAGGAGTTCGTCGGCGACGACATCGCCACCGAGTACTCCGCGCTGATGTCCAAGGTCGTGGCGGACGGCACGCGCAAGGTGAAGTTCCCGATCAACGAGCCCGCCCCCGGCAAGAAGAAGTCGCAGATCGACGAGTACCTGGAGTTCTACGGGGGCCCTGGCGTCCAGCACATCGCCCTGGCCACCGACGACATCATCCGCACGGTGCGCGCGATGCGGGACGCGGGTGTCTCGTTCCTCGACGTGCCGGGCTCGTACTACGACACGTTGGGCGAGTGGGTCGGCGAGACCCGCGTCCCCGTGGACACGCTGCGGGAGCTGAAGATCCTCGCCGACCGCGACGAGGACGGCTACCTGCTCCAGATCTTCACCAAGCCCGTGCAGGACCGGCCCACGGTCTTCTTCGAGTTGATCGAACGGCATGGCTCGCAGGGATTCGGAAAAGGGAACTTCAAGGCACTCTTCGAGGCAATCGAGCGTGAACAGGCCCGACGGGGGAATCTCTAAGAGCACCACCCCCCACAGCCGCCCCCGCGACCTGCACTCGCGGGGGCGGTCCTCTGTGCGCCCCGGGGGATCAGCAGGACGGCACGGACTCGCCCGCGGCCAGCGCGCGCAGGTCGTTCACCGCGCCCTCGAGCGTGGTGACCGGGAGCAGCCGCAGCCCTTCGGGGGTGTCGGCCGTCGCGTCGCCGCACTCGTCGCGCGGCACCAGGAAGACGGTGGCGCCGTCCCGCCGCGCGGCCTGGGTCTTGAGGGGAACGCCGCCGACCGCGCCGACCCGCCCCGCCGCGTCGATCGTGCCGGTCCCCGCGACGACCTCCCCGCCGGTGAGGTCGCCGCCCTCGCCGTCGCCGTCGAGCAGGTCGACGATGCCGAGCGAGAACAGCAGCCCGGCGCTCGGCCCCCCGATGTCCGCGAGGTGCAACTCGACCGAGACATCCGAGGCGTCGAGGCCGAGGAAGCCCAACGCGGCGGTGACGGCGGCGTCCTGGGACTCGACCATCTGGTCGGCGTTGTGCTCGCGGATCTCCTCGGTGCTCTCGCCCACCGGGTAGACCGACTCGCGCGGCATGACGGCGCGGTCGCTCGCGAAGTAGCCGCTCACCACGTCGGCGAGGCGCACGGTGGCGTCGGGCGAGGTCGCGGTGATCGTCGTCATCCGCAGCTCGCCCTCGGGCGCGCGGACCGGCGCGCCGGTGACGGTGATGACGGGCCGCCCCTCGTGCTCGCCCAGCACATCGGCGGTGAGCCCGGGGTGGGTCACCGAGAACGGCAGCGGCGCCAGCGCGGCCACCGCGAGCAACGCGCCCACGAGCAGCGAGCAGACGGTGAGCAGCAGGGTCCGGCGGCCGCCGGACGGCGGGGTCGGCCCGCCCTTGGCCTGGGGCGCGGTCGGGGCTGCGGACATGGAGGGAATCTAACGCAGCACGACCGCGATCTCCTGGGCGGCCCGTACGACGCGGGGGCCGACCTCGTCGGGCACGGCCTCGCTGAGCATGACCACGCCCACGCTGCCCTCGATGCCGCACTCGGCGGGCAGCGGGGCCGCGGCGCCGCTCGCGCCCGCCTCCAACTCCCCGTGCGTCAGCACGTATCCGTCCTCGTCGGTGATGTCCTTGCAGCGCCCGGTGAGGATGGCCCGGCCCGCGGCGCCCCGGTCGAGCGGGTGCCGGAAACCCGTGCGATAGGCAACGTGGTAGTCGGTCCAGCTCGGCTCGACGACCGCGACCGCCAGGGCGTCGTTGCCGTCCACCACGGTGAGATGGGCCGTGGCGCCCACGTCCTCGGCGAGCGAGCGCAGCGCGGGCAGCGCCGCCTCCCGCACCAGCGGGTGGACCTGGCGGCCGAGGCCGAGCACCCCGACGCCGACCCTGGCCCTGCCCCCCGCGTCCCTGCGGACCAGCGAGTGCTGCTCGAGCGTGGCGAGCAGCCGGTAGACGACCGTTCGGTTGACGCCGAGTTGTTTGGACAGCTCGGTGACGGTCAGGCCGTGGTCGGTCTCGGCGAGCAGCTTCAGAACCCGTAGCCCTCGGTCGAGCGTCTGGGAGGTCTCCGCGGTCACGACGCCCCCTCGAAGCAGTTCGAAGCAGGTTGCTGGCAGGTGCCAGGTGGCAGGTCACAGAGGTTGACCGCGCACCGGGCAACGTTGCCCGCCGCCGTGTGTCCCTTCGGCGTGCGCGTGTCCGGAAATTTATCGGGGGGCACCGCTCAGCGGAAGGGCCTGTCCAGAATCCGAGCGGTCGAGCACGACTTTCGAACGCTATGCGCTCATCTCCGTCGCATGTCGCCGCAGGTCACCGCATCCGGGTGGCCCATTCCCGCACCTTGAGCAGGCGTTGCCTCAGCTGCCCCGCGCTGGCCTCCGCGGTGGCCGGGCCGCCGCACGCGCGGCGCAGCTCGGTATGGATCACGCCATGGGGCTTGCCCGACTGGTGGGCATAGGCGCCGACGAGGGAGTTCAGCTCGCGGCGCAGCTCCATCATCTCCTTGTGGCTCACCACCGGGCGCCGGTCGGCGGGGAGTTCGAGCAGGTCGGCCTCCTCGTCGGGCTTCTTCCTGCTGTGCGCGATCTGCCGGGCCTGGCGCTTGCCCAACAGGAGCCGCACCTGGTCGGGTTCGAGCAGCCCGGGGATCCCGAGGTAGTCCTGCTCCTCGTCGCTGCCCGGGTGCGCCTGCATGCCGAACTCGGCCCCGTCGTACATCACCCGGTCGAACACGGCGTCCGACTCCAGTGCCTCGAACGAGAGTTGGTCCTGCTCGCCGTCCGGCTCGTCCTTCTCGCGCTCGGCGTCCTTCAGCAGGTCGGCCTCGGGCCCGTACGGGTCGTCGTCGGCGTCCTTGCGCGGCTTGTCGAGGACATGGTCGCGCTCGAGCTCCAGCTCGTGGGCGAACCCCATGAGCATGGGAATGGTCGGCAGGAAGACGGACGCGGTCTCGCCCCTGCGCCTCGAGCGCACGAAGCGGCCGACGGCCTGCGCGAAGAAGAGCGGCGTCGCGATCGTCGTGGCGTAGACCCCGACGGCCAGCCTGGGGACGTCCACGCCCTCGGACACCATGCGGACCGCGACCATCCAGCGGTCCTGACCCGTCCTGAACTCCTCGATCCGCCCCGAGGCCCCCGCGTCGTCGGAGAGCACCACGGTCGCGGAGGCGCCGGTGATCTCCCTGATCAGCTTGGCGTAGGCGCGCGCGGACTCCTGGTCGGTCGCGATGACCAGGCCGCCCGCGTCGGGCACCGAGCGGCGCACCTCGGTGAGCCGCCGGTCGGCCGCGCCGAGCACGGCGGGCATCCACTCGCCCTTGGCGTCGAGCGCGGTGCGCCACGCCTGGGAGGTGGCGTCCTTGGTCATGGGCTCCCCGAGCCGCGCCGCCACCTCGTCGCCCGCGCGGGTGCGCCAGCGCATGCTGCCGCTGTAGGAGAGGAAGATGACCGGCCGGACGACGCCGTCGGCGAGCGCGTTGCCGTAGCCGTACGTGTAGTCGGCGACGGACCTGCGGATGCCGTCGTTGCCCTCGGCGTAGGAGACGAACGGGATGGGGTTGGTGTCCGAGCGGAACGGCGTCCCCGTCAGCGCGAGCCGCCGCGTCGCGGGCTCGAACGCCTCGAGGCACGCCTCGCCCCACGACCTGGAGTCCCCCGCGTGGTGGATCTCGTCCAGGATGACCAGCGTCTTGCGCTGCTCGCAGCGGTTGCGGTGCAGCATCGGCCGCACGCCGACGCCCGCGTAGGTGACGGCGACGCCCTGGTACCCGCGCGCGACGGGCCCCGCGCTGTACTCGGGGTCGAGCCTGATCCCTATCCGCGCCGCGGCGTCGGCCCACTGGGTCTTGAGGTGCTCGGTGGGCGCGACGACGGTGACCTGCTGCACGACGTGGTGGTGCAGCAGCCAGGACGCGAGGGTCAGGGCGAACGTCGTCTTGCCCGCGCCCGGGGTGGCGACCGCGAGGAAGTCCCGCGGCTGCGCCTGGAGATAGGCGTCCATCGCCGCCTGCTGCCAGGCCCGCAGCTTGCCGGCCGTGCCCCAGGGGGCACGGCCGGGGAACGCCGGGGAGAGATGGGAGGAGTGGGCGGCGGAGGATGAGGCGGCGGCGGTCACGGTCTCCGGGGTGGGTCTTGACGGCACGAGGACCGCGACAGCCTACCCCCGGAGACCGGCCCGCCGATGCGGCTCAGCTCACATCACGGTGCAGCGAGCGCAACGCCGAGGCGACGAGGGCGACTTCCTCCGCCTTGCCTGCGGCGACATCGATGACCAGGCCATACGCCGCGTCCTGGTCGACCTCCGCCATGTCCACCCCGTTGAGGTCGAGAAAGACGACGGTGCACATCCACGCCGTTCGCTTGTTCCCGTCCACCAAGGGGTGGTTGACCGCGAGCGACTGGAGGAGCGCCGCCGCCTTCTCGAACAGGTCGGGATAGGCGGCCACCCCGAACATCTCGGACCGCGGCCTGTGCAGCGCCGACGACAGCAGTCCGAAGTCCCGGACGGCGACCTCCTGTGGGTCGCACGCGAGCTGGGCGAGGTCCAGGGCCTCCCGGACCGTCAGGTACTTCACGCGCTACTCCCCCAGCCGCCGCAGCAAGTCCGCGTGCTTGGCCGCGTACTTCGCCCCCAGCTTGCGGACGGTCGCCCGGTCCGCCTCCTCCACGAGATACCGCTCCACCGCCTGAACCACTATGGCGTGCATGCTCCGCCCCTCCTCCTCGGCCCGCTGCTTCAGCGCTTCCTGAACCTCATCGGGCAGTCGCAAGTTCATAGCCATACTCCCACAGTACCGGAAGTGGTACCAGAATGGTACCGAATTCACGTTCGGGTGCGCAGGCGGCCCGCCACCGCGATGCTGAACAGTGCCGCCGTCGTCGTCGCCGCGTAGACCGGGAGGAACGCCGTCGCCTCCACCGCCACCCCGGCCGCGTCCGCCGTCGCCGCGTGCGCCGTGGCCGACGCGTCGCCGCCCAGGGCGGCGAAGAGCGTGCCCACCGTCGTGAGCATCACGACGTTGCCCAGGCTGTCGCACACCTGGAGCGAGGCGACGTTCCCGCCCGCCTCGTCGGGCGCCGAGAGCCGCAGCACCAGCACCCCGACCGAGGCGGTCACCGCGCCCATGCCGAACGCCGCCACCGCGAGCGTCAGCGCCGGGAGCCACACCGGCACCGCGTCGATCAGCACCAGCGGCGTCGCCGCCACCCCCGCCGTGACCAGCACCGTGCCGAGGCGCACAAGACCGAGCCGGTGCGGCTCGACCCACGCCCGCGACTGCGTGAACGAGCCCGACGCCCACAGCAGCCCCGACGCCGCCAGGGCCAGCCCCGCCTCGGTGTACGACAGGCCGCGCTGGGTGACCAGCATCAGCGGGACAAAGCTCTGCGTCGACAGATACGCCATCGACACAAGCCCCCGCAGCGTGATCACCGCGGGGAGCCCGCGCGCCGCGCGGAACGTCCCGCGCGGCAGCAGCAGCCGCGCCGAGGGCGCCAGCAGCGCGACGCCGACGAGCACCGGCACGAGCGAGAGCCAGCGCAGCTCCTGCCCGCCGTACTGGAGCAGCCCCGCGCCCAGCGCCACCGCGGCCGCGAGCCGCAGCCCCCGCCGGTCGAAGCGCGCCCCCGGCTCCCCCGGGCCGCCGAGCCGCCGCAGCGCGGGCAGCATCACCAGGACGGGGAGCAGCACGAGAACGGTGATCCCGAGGAAGACCCAGCGCCAGCCGAACCGTTCCGTCACCGTTCCCGAGATCACCGGGCCCACCATCGAGGGCACCACCCACGCCGCCGAGAACGACGCGAGCGCCGACGCCCGCAGCCGTTCCGGATACGCCCTGCGCACCGTGACATACAGCGCCACGATCACCAGGCCGCCGCCCACGCCCTGCGCGGCGCGCCCCAGCACGAAGACCCACATCGACTGCGCGGTGCCCGAGAGCAGCAGACCGGCGGAGAACGCGGATATGCCCGCCATCACGGGCGCGAGCGGCCCCCGCCGGTCGCACCACTGCCCCGAGACGACCATCCCGAGCAGGCTGGTGGTGAAGAACGCCGAGAACGCGAACGCGTACAGCGCGAGACCGTCGAGCGCCTCCGCGGCGGCGGGCATCGCCGTGCCGACGGCCATCGCCTCGAACGCGATCAGCAGGATCGTGCTGACACACCCGAGCGTCAGCGCCCGGTACGGCGCGCTGAGCACCCCGCCACCGCCGTCGTCGTCCCACTCCCGCGCATCGGACGTCGCGTCGGACGTCGCGTCGGACGTCGCGTCGGTCGGCGGGGGCACGGAGCCGGCGGCGGCGTCGGTGTCGCTCATGGGGACACCGTAAGGAGCGAGGGGCCGCCGCGCCTATGGACCGGCGCCAGGAACCACGTCGGCCGTTGGTCGTAGGCCGCCGCTCAGCCGGTGCTGACCGCGGCCTGCGGGCGGATCGGGAGGCGGTTCACCGGGCGGCCCGTGGCCGCGCGGACCGCCGCCGCGACCGCCGCGGGCGCGACCACGAGCGGCACCGCGCTCGCGGCCTTCGCCCCGAACGGCGCCACCACGTCGCGCTCCTCGACCAGCCGCACGATCCGCACGTCGGGCGCGTCCAACGCGGTCGGCAGGGCGTAACCCGCCAGGTCGGGCCGCCGCACCACGCCGCGCACCACGCGCAGGTGCTCGGTGAGCGCCGCGCCGATGCCCTGGGTGACCCCGGCCTCGATGCGGGCGCGCAGCTGGCGGGGGTTGAGCACGCGGCCGACGTCCTGCGCGACCGCCATCTCGACCACGCGGACCGAGCCGAGCTCCACGTCCACGTCCACCACCGCACGGATCGCGGCGAAGGCCATGCCGACGAACGCGTCGCCCTGGCCCGACTCGTTCAGCGGCTCGGTGGGGTGCGGGCGGCACTGCGCGGTCGCCCACAGCTCCTTGCCCTCGAGGGCCTCGGCCACCGTCGTGGAGAGCACCCCGTCGTAGGAGGTGATCTTGCCGTCGGCGATCGAGAGCAGCTCGGCGGACATCCCGAACGTCGCGGCGAGCGGCTGGAGCAGCTGGGTGCGGACCATCTTGGCGGCCCGTTCCACCGCGCCGCCCGAGACCCAGGTGTGCCGCGAGCGGCAGCCAGGGCCCGCGGGCGGCTGGTCGGTGTCGACCGGCGCGACCTGCACGTCGTCCACGCCGAGGACATCCTGGACGATCTGCCGGGCCAGCGTCGCGAAGCCCTGGCCCGACTCCACGGCGGCGCACAGCACGGTGGCCGACGTGCCCTCGACCTTGACCGTCGCCGTCGCCACCTCGTCCGCGCCCTCGGCGCCGAGCATGTGCACCATGCCGAGGGCGTAGCCGACGCCGCGGCGCACCGCGCCCGGGTCGGCCGCGCCGTCGGGGCCGCCGGGCAGCAGCCAGTCCTCGACCGGGCCGTCCTTGGGCAGCGCGGGCAGCGGCGCCTCGCGCACCGCGCCCAGCAGCTCGGCGACGGGCGCGGGGCATGTCACGGCCTGCCCCGTGGGCAGCGCGTCGCCGGTGGCCAGGACGTTCCGCGCGCGCAACTCGTCGGGATCGATGCCGAGTCGGGCGGCCAGCTTGTCCATCTGGCCCTCGTGGGCGGCGCACACCTGCATCGCGCCCTCGCCCCGCACATAGCCCGAGGGCGGGTTGTTGGTGCGCACGACCCAGCCGTCGACCACGGCGTTGGGCACGACATAGGGCCCCCCGGCGAACGAGACCGCCGCGGCCAGCGCCTCCGCCGAGTCGTCCGCGTAGGCCCCGGCGTCCATGAGGATCTGCGCCTCGACCTTGACGAGCTTCCCCTCGCGGTCCGCGTGGTGCCAGTACCGCAGGAGCGTGGGGTGCCGGTGGCCGTGCCCCAGGAACGACTCCTCGCGGGTCGCCGCCAGCTTGACCGGGCTGCCGGTGCGGATGGCGAGCAGCGAGAGCGGCAGCTGGAACCCCAGGTCCTCGCGGTCGCCCAACGCCCCTGGCACGCCCGTCACATACACCTTGACCTGCTCCTCGGTGAGGCCGAGGCACGCGGCGAGCCGGTCGCGGTCGCCGTGCGGGTCGGTCGACGCGGTGTACATCTCGACGCCGCCGTCGGGGCGCGGCACGGCGAGGCCCGCCTCGACGCCGATGGGCGCCGGGTCCTGGCGGCCGATGCGGTACAGGCCCTCGACCACGACCTCGCCGGTCGCCGACGGGTCGCCGTGGCGCAGCGGGATGTGGCGGATCAGGTTCCCTTCGGGGTGCAGCGGCTCGGCCTCGAACGCCTTCTCCGGGTCGGTCACCGCCTCGAGCACCTCGTACTCGACGACGATCGCCGCGGCGGCGAGCCTGGCGGTCTCGGGGTGGTCGGCGGCGACGGCCGCGACCGGCTCCCCGTGGTAACGCACCACGTCGGAGGCCAGCGCGGGCCGGTCCTCGACCGTGCGCCCGAGGCCCGCCTCACCCGTCACGTCCTCGTGCGTGACCACGGCCCGCACGCCCGGCATCGCGGCGGCGTCGGCGGTGTCGACGCGCTTGATCCGCGCGTGCGGGTGCGGCGAGCGCAGCACGGCGGCCCACAGCAGGCCCTCGGCCCACAGGTCGGCGGTGTACGGGTAGGTGCCGAGCACCTTGGCGTCCGCCTCGGCCGACGGCACCGAGGCGCCGAGCCCGTGCGGCGCCTGGCTGCCCTGCCCGCCGCCGCCCGCCTGCGAGGCGACCACGGTGACGGCCGCCGCGTCGCCGGCCTGGTATGTCATCACATGCCTCCTGCCGGGGGTCCGGCCTGGTGCGGAATGCGGGCCTGGCGGTCCTCGCCCTGCGGGGCCTCGGCCCGGGCCGCGCGCTCCTCCACGACGGCGCGCACGGCGTTGAGCACGCCCCGGTAGCCGGAGCAGCGGCACAGGTTCCCGCACAGGGCCTGCCGGGTCTCCAGGTCGGTGGGCGTGTGGTTCCCCTCGAGCAGGTCGTGCACCGTCATGGCCATGCCGGGCAGGCAGAACCCGCACTGCACGGTGGAGGCGGCCAGCGCGCGCTGCACGTCGGAGGGGGTGCCGTCGGCGCTCAGGCCCTCGACGGTGCGGATCTCGCTGCCCGCCGCGGTCGCGGCCGGGACCAGGCAGGCGGCGACGAGGCGGCCGTCCACCTGCACCGAGCAGGCGCCGCACTCGCCCTGCGCGCAGCCGTCCTTCGCGCCCGCGAGGCCGAGGCGCTCGCGCAGGACGTAGAGCAGGGACTCGCCGATCCAGGCGCCCGAGACGGGGCGGTCGACGCCGTTGACCCGCAGGACGTAGGAGACCTCGGGGTGCTCGCTGCGGCCCCCGGCGTCGGCGGGCTCGGCCGCCGTGGGCTCCGGGGGTGTGGGCGAGGCGGGCCCCGGCACGGACTCGGCCGGGTGCGGCTCGCCCGCGGGGGGCGCGGCCCACGGGGACGGCGGCGGCTGCTCGGCCGCGGCCTGCCGCTCGGGCGGCCAGGGGCTCGTCTCCTGGAGCTGCGGCGCCTCGGCGTCGACCCCGGCGGGCCCTTCGCCGAGTCTGCGCCGCCCGCCGGCCAGCGCGGCGGCGCCCTGGCTCATGGCGGCGGCCCGCGAGGGGCCGCGGGCGGCGCCCTGCTGGTCCCCCGCGGCGTCGGGCTCGCCCCAGGAGAACGGCATGGTCCACTGCCCGGTCGAGCCCGGGTCCGTCGTGGGGTCGGCGGTGGCGGGCTGCGCCGCGGGGCCGCCGATCTCGGGCGGCTGGTACCCGTGCCCGGGGGCAGCGAGCGGCTCGCCCCCCGGCTCCTGGGCGTAGCCGCCCGGCAGCTCTATGAACGCGGTCGCCTCCGCGTCGTACTCCCCGCCCCAGCCCGGCTGCGGGCCCTGGGAGTTCTCCTCGGGCTGCTGGTCGTCGTTCATGCGAGAGCCCTTCCGAGTCCGCGGCGGGCCAGTGCTGTCACGGTACGCCTCATGTGCAGGAGGGCGGGGGGGAGTTGAGGAGGTTCGCCGCCGTCCTCAGGAGCGGCGGGGTCCGGGATGCAGGCCATCCCGACATAGTCGCCGAACGCGGCCAACGCCTCGGGGGCGAGGCCGCGCTCCCCGTCCCAGTCCACGAGGGACGCCACCCATCGCTCGGCGTCGAGCGGGCGCAGCGGCATGGGGGCCACCGCGCCGACCGCGCAGCGCACCTCGCGGCGCACGGGGTCGAGGACCACGGAGACCGACGCGGTCGCGCGCGCGGGGCCCGTCCTGCTCGTGGCCTTGAGGAACGTCTGCGGCGCGTGCAGCAGCGGCACCCTGACATGGGCGAGCAGCTCGCCGGGGCGCAGCCGGTCGCGGCCCGCGAGCAGGTGGCTGACCGGGATCTGGCGGCCTTCCCCGTCGGGGCCTGCGACCAGCAGGGTGGCGTCGAGGGCCGCGAGCACGGGGAGGGTGTCGCCCGAGGGGGCCGCGGTGATGATGTTCCCGCCGAGGGTGCCGGCGTTGCGCACCTGGGGCGGCCCGGCGGAGCGGGCCGCGGCGGCGAGGGCCGGGATCAGGGCGGCGAAGTCGGGGCGGCTCATCCGCGCGTGGGTCAGGCACGCGCCGAGCAGCGCGTGGCCGTCCTGGTACGCCCAGCCGCGCAGCTCGGCCAGCCGACCGAGGCCGACGAGGGCCGCGGGGCGCAACAGCCCGGCGTTGACCCCGGCCATGAGATCCGTGCCCCCGGCGACGGGCACGGCCGCTGGCACCGCGGCCAGCGCGGCGACCGCCTCGTCCAGCGTGGCCGGGAGCGCGACGAGCCGGTCCGTGTGCGCTGCGTGCGGTGCGTGGGTGCTCAATCCAGCTGCCCCTTTCCGGTCGTCCCGGCTGCCGAGCCGTACGGTACGTGCTGGGAGCCGGGACGTGGCAACTCTGGCATATTTTCCCGCCCGGCAGACGCGGGGGTGGTCGGGGCGTCCACCGGGGCCTTCGGGCCCTCTCCGCGGGGGGCCTTCGGGGGCCGGACGGGCGCCCGGGCGACTCACACGATCAGGGCATGCGCGGCGTTACTTCTTGCCGCCGCCGTCCTTGCCGCCACCGCCGCCGAACGCGCCCATGGACTCGTAGATCTCCTTGCACATGGGACACACCGGATACTTCTTCGGGTCCCGGCCCGGCACCCACACCTTGCCGCAGAGCGCGACGACGGGGGTGCCGTCCATCGCGCTCGCCATGATCTTGTCCTTCTGGACATAGTGGGCGAAGCGCTCATGGTCGCCATCGCCGTGCGTCGTCTGCGGAGTGGGCTCGACCAGCGTGCCGGTGCCCGCTCCGCGCTCGGGCTCAAGAGTGCTCATGGGTCCCCAGCCTAGTTGAGCGACGGGTCGTCCGGGTATGTGGCGAGCAGCGCCAGACTGCCTCTCTGACGGCGCAGGACCGCACGCCACAGGCGCTCGGGCTCGGGCACGGAGACATCGCCCGGCTCGGACTCCACGACGTACCACGCGCCCTCGTCGAGCTCGCGCTCCAGCTGCTCGGGGCCCCAGCCCGCGTAGCCCGCGAAGATCCGCAGGCTGCCCAGCTCGGCGGCCAGCACCTCGGGCGGCGCCTCCAGGTCGACGAGTCCGATCGAGCCGTGCACGCGACGCCAGCCGAGCGGGCCCGCGCCCGGGACGACGGCGAGCGCGAGCGCGGCGTCGAGGGCCACGGGACCGCCCTGGAAGACGACCCCCGGCTCCCCGGCGAGCGCCGCCCACGGCTGGAGGACCTCGGACACGCCGACGGGCGTCGGCCGGTTGAGGACGACCCCGAGGGCCCCCTCGCGGTCGTGGTCGAGCAGAAGGACCACGGAGCGATCGAAGTTGGGATCGGACAGGGCCGGGGCGGCAACCAGCAGCCGCCCGGTGAGCGAGGACGCCTCGGTCATGGGGCCATGATTCCGCATCCCTCCGGGTACTGGGGAGTGTTGTCCCGGGCCCGCCCCCGAGGCGGGCCGCCCGGCTCGGATTACGATTCCGGTGGCCGAAGGCTTCCTACGTTCAGATCGTGAGTTCCATGACGGACGACGTACTGCTTGTTCACGGCGGCACCCCCCTCCAGGGCGAGATCCGCGTCCGGGGGGCCAAGAACCTGGTGCCCAAGGCGATGGTCGCCGCGCTGCTCGGGAACACCCCGAGCCGGCTGCGGAACGTCCCCGAGATCCGCGATGTGCGGGTCGTGCGCGGGCTGTTGCAGCTGCACGGGGTGACCGTGCGCGGGGGCGAGGAGGAGGGCGAGCTGGTGCTCGACCCGTCGCGGGTGGAGAGCGCCAACGTCGCCGACATCGACGCGCACGCCGGGTCGTCGCGCATCCCGATCCTGTTCTGCGGGCCGCTGCTGCACCGGCTCGGGCACGCGTTCATCCCAGGGCTCGGCGGGTGCGACATCGGCGGGCGCCCCGTCGACTTCCACTTCGACGTGCTGCGGCAGTTCGGCGCGGTGATCGAGAAGCGCGCGGACGGCCAGTATCTCGAGGCGCCGCGCGGCCTGCGCGGCTGCCGCATCAAGCTGCCCTACCCCTCGGTGGGCTCGACGGAGCAGGTGCTGCTGACGGCCGTGCTCGCCGAGGGCGTCACGGAGCTGTCCAACGCCGCGGTGGAGCCGGAGATCGAGGATCTGATCTGCGTGCTCCAGAAGATGGGCGCGATCATCTCGATGGACACCGACAGGACGATCCGCATCACGGGCGTGGACAGCCTCACCGGCTACACGCACCGGGCGCTGCCCGACCGCCTCGAGGCGGCGTCGTGGGCGAGCGCCGCGCTCGCGACCAAGGGCAGCGTCTACGCGCGGGGCGCGAGCCAGCGGGAGATGATGACGTTCCTCAACGTGTTCCGGAAGGTGGGCGGGGCGTTCGAGGTTGACGACGCGGGCATCCGCTTCTGGCACCCCGGTGGCCCGCTCAACGCGATCGCGCTCGAGACGGACGTGCACCCCGGCTTCCAGACCGACTGGCAGCAGCCGCTCGTCGTGGCGTTGACGCAGGCGTCGGGGCTCTCGATCGTGCACGAGACGGTGTACGAGTCGCGGCTCGGCTTCACGGAGGCGCTCAACGCGATGGGCGCGCGCATCCAGCTCTACCGCGAGTGCCTCGGCGGGACGCCGTGCCGCTTCGGGCAGCGCAACTTCCAGCATTCCGCGGTGGTCTCGGGCCCGACGCCGCTCCAGGGCGCGGACCTGGTGATCCCCGATCTGCGGGGCGGCTTCTCGTATCTGATCGCGGCGCTCGCGGCGCAGGGCACGTCGCGCGTGCACGGCATCGAGCTGATCAACCGCGGCTACGAGAACTTCGTGCGGAAGCTGGAGGATCTGGGCGCCAAGGTCGAACGCCCGTAGCGGGCGCGTTCGCAGACCCGTTCCCGGGGGGTGTTCCCGGCAGGGAACGGGCGGTGGACGCGTCGCGGGCGGGCTGGGGACGGGCTGGGGCGGGGCGTTCGGCGCATGCGAAAGAGGTGGCCTCCGGGCGGGAGGCCACCTCTTGTCGCGTGTGGGGTGTGGTCAGCCCTTGGCGGCTTCCTTGAGCTTGGAGCCCGCGGAGACCTTGACGCTGTACCCGGCGGGGATCTGGATGGGCTCGCCGGTCTGCGGGTTCCGCGCGGTGCGAGCGGCGCGGTGGGTCCGCTCGAAGGTCAGGAAGCCGGGAATGGTGACCTTCTCGTCCCCCTTGGCAACGACCTCGCCGACGGTCTCGGCGAGGGCCGCCAGCACAGCGTCGGCGTCCTTCCGAGTCACCTCGGCGCGCTCGGAGAGAGCGGCCACCAGCTCACTGCGGTTCATATTTCGTACTCCCGTGTTCAACTTGCCAATGAGGCGTGAGATCGAAGCCGATGCTGCCAGGGCCCACTGACAGTGCCCGGACCCGGGTCTGCCTGCCGTAAACCCCTCGCCCGGATACGCATCCTGCCCCCACCAGTGGCGGGAAGGCCAATCCGGCACCAGCGGGGGTCACACGGAGAGCGCTGCTCGTCCCGCCGGTGACGTTCCCGAGGCTTTGCCTCCCGGTCACCCTAAGGGTCACCCGCGCGGCAGGGGCAACCGACTCGCCCGCCCGTGGCCCGTCTTCCTGGGGGCGCCCCTAGGCTCCCTGGGCCGCCTCGCGGACCGCGCCAGCGACGGCGCCCGAGACCCGCTCGTTGAAGACGCTCGGCACGATGTAGTTGGCGTTCAGCTCGTCCTCGCCGACGACATCGGCGAGCGCGCGGGCCGCGGCGAGCATCATCGCGCTGGTGACCGTGTGGGACTGCGCGTCGAGCAGGCCGCGGAAGACCCCGGGGAAGACCAGGACGTTGTTAATCTGGTTGGGGAAGTCGGAGCGCCCCGTGGCCACGACGGCGGCGGTCTGCCGGGCGATGGCCGGGTCGATCTCGGGATCCGGATTCGCGAGCGCGAAGACGATGGCGCGGTCCGCCATGGCCGCGACATCCGCGGCGTCCAGCACGTCGGGGGCCGAGACGCCGATGAAGACGTCGGCGCCCGCGACGGCCTCCTTGAGCGTGCCGGTGATCCCCTCGGGGTTGGTGTTGTCCGCGATCCAGCGCAGCGGCGAATCGCCGTCCGCGCCCACGAGATCGGGGCGGCCCGCGTGCACGACGCCGTGGATGTCGGCCACGACCGCGTGCTTGACGCCCGCGTCGATCAGCAGCTTGAGGATGGCCGTCCCGGCCGCGCCCGCGCCCGACATCACCACGCGCACCGCGCCGAGTTCCTTGCCGACGACGCGCAACGCGTTGTGCAGGGCGGCCAGGACGACGATCGCGGTGCCGTGCTGGTCGTCGTGGAAGACCGGGATGTCGAGCGCCTCGCGCAGCCTCGCCTCGATCTCGAAGCAGCGGGGCGCCGAGATGTCCTCGAGGTTGATCCCCGCGAACCCTGGCGCGATCGCCTTGACGATCTCCACGATGGCGTCGGTGTCCTGGGTGTCGAGGCACAGCGGCCAGGCGTCGATGCCCGCGAACCGTTTGAACAGGGCCGCCTTGCCCTCCATCACGGGAAGCGCGGCGTGCGGCCCGATGTTGCCGAGGCCGAGGACCGCGGAGCCGTCGGTGACCACGGCCACGCTGTTGCGCTTGATGGTCAGGCGGCGGGCGTCCTCGGGGTGGGCCGCGATCTGCGTGCAGACGCGGGCGACGCCGGGGGTGTAAATCATGGACAAATCATCGCGATTGCGAATTGGGTGCTTCGATGTCATCTCGATCTTTCCGCCGAGATGCATCAGGAATGTACGGTCCGAGACCTTGCCGAGCGCCACGCCCTCGATGCCGCGGAGCTTCTGGACGATCTCGTCGGCGTGCGCGGTGGAACTCGCCGCGATGGTGACGTCGATGCGCAGCTTCTCGTGCCCCGACGCCGTGACGTCGAGGCCGGTGACAGAGCCTCCGGACGACTCGACGACGGTCGTGAGCTGGCTCACCGCCGTGCCGCTCGCGGGGACTTCGAGCCTGACCGTCATCGAGTAGGAGACACTGGGCGCCGTTGCCATGGGTCGACTTCCTTCACTTTCCTGTTGCCGCCCCCCAAGTCGCTGTCACCTTACGAGAGCTCATCCCCCGGTGAAAGTCGGGACGGCCGACCGATATGACCGTAACAGGAAGGGCGGACGTGAGCCCTCGGGAAGCCGACGCGCGGACGGCGCCAGGACAACGCGCGGGCGAAGCGCGGGTGAGGAACGTGGGGGGATCCCGGGGGGGAAGTCAGAGGCACCGACCCGCCAGCTCGCCTCGCGGCAAGTGGTCGCTCGTAGCGACAATGGTTGGGCCCGGGGGCATGGAACGGGCCGGCGCCTTTTCAAGGCTACCCCACTCACGCCGGAGGTCAACCGGCCGCAGACACGCTGGTCAGGGCGCTCGCAGCGGCTCAGGAACGCCGTCGGGGCCCGGCTCGTCGGCCGGCGTGGACAGCACGGTGAGCCGCTGGGTGGCCCGCGTCAGCGCCACGTAGAGCACACGGTGACCGGACGGCGACTCCCCGGCGATCTCGCCGGGGGCGACCACGAGCGTGGCGTCGTACTCCAGGCCCTTGACCTCCAGGCTGCCCAGCACGACAAGCCGCCCCAAGGCCTCGCCCGCCCCCGCGCCCGCGGGTGCGGCCAGCCAGCGGGCCGCCTCGGCGCGGCGGCCCATCGCGACCACGACGCCGACCGTGCCCTCGACCTCGGCGAGCAGCCGCTCGGCCTCCGCGCGCACCGCGCCGGGCAGCGCCTCGGGGGCGGGCACGGTGGTGAACCGGGGCGCGACCCCGGTCTCGCGCACCGCACGCGGGGGGCGCGCGCCAGGGACCGCGCGCTGGAGGACCCGGTCCGCGACTCGGGCGATCTCGGCGGGGTTGCGGTAGTTGACGGTCAGCTCGAACCGGCGGCGCGCGCGGCCGCGGAGCGCGGCGTCCCGCTCGGCGGCCGCCTCGTCGGGCGCGGGCCACGAGCTCTGGGCCGGGTCGCCCACCACGGTCCAGGTGGCGCTCCTGCCGCGCCGCCCGACCATGCGCCACTGCATGGGCGTGAGGTCCTGCGCCTCGTCCACGATGATGTGCGCGTAGTCCACGCGCTCCCCCTCGCGCTCCGGCGTCTCCCGGCGCGCGGACCGGCGCTCGGCGTAGGTCGTGAGCTCCTGGAGCCCGGTGAGCTGGTCCAACGGGTCCGCCTCGCGCGGCCTCGCGGGCCTGGCCGGGGTGCCGAGCAGCACGCGCAGCTCGTCGAGCAGCGCCACGTCGTGCGCCGAGAGCCCGGCCCCCGCCGGGGTGATCCGGCGCAGCGAACGGGCGACCTGCCGGATCTCGCGCGGCCGCAGCACCCGCCGCGCCCAGCGCCCGAGCCGCTGCTCGTCGCTCATCGCGGCGAGCACCTGGAGCGGGGTGACCTCGGGCCACCACGCGTCGAGGAAGTCGATGAACGCGTCCTCGGCGCCGATGTCATCGGTGAACGCCTCGCGCGCCTCCTCGGCCATCCCCGGGTCCTCGTACCGCCGGGCCGCGCCCGACGCGCGCCACAGGGCGTCGAGCAGCAGGCGGCGGGCGCGGGGGCGCAGCAGGTTGACGGGGGCCGTGCCGCCGAGGGCCTGCTGCCTGACGCGGGAGAGCGCCTCGCCGTCGAGCTCCACGCGCCTGCCGAACGCCACCACCCGGAGCCGCCCCGGGGCGCGCGCGGACTCCAACACGCCCCGCGCGGCCCGTTGCAGCACGCGCGCCATGGCGGCCGAGCCCTTGACCCTGGCGACGGCCTGGTCGTCGTAGGAGTCGGCCGACGCGCCCTCGACCAGGTCGCCGAGCGCCCTGATGGCCACCTGGCCCTCCTCGCCGAGCGAGGGCAGCACGCCCTCGGTGTAGGAGACGAGCAGCGGCGTCGGGCTGACCACCAGGATCCCGCCCGCGTAGCGCCGCCGGTCCTGGTACAGCAGATAGGCGGCGCGGTGCAGCGCGACGGCGGTCTTGCCCGTGCCCGGGCCCCCGGTGACCTCGGTCACGGAGACGGCGGGGGCGCGGATCACCTCGTCCTGCTCGGCCTGGATGGAGGCGACGATGTCGGTCATGCGGTGCCCGCGGGCCCGCCCGAGGGCGGCCATCAGCGCGCCGTCGCCGACCACGGGCAGCTCGTGCCCCTCGCTCAGCACGCGCAGCTCGGGGCGGAGCAGGTCGTCCTCGACGCCGAGCACCTGGCGCCCCTTGCTGCGGATCACGCGCCGGCGCACGACCCGCCCGGGGGCGACGGGGGTGGCGCGGTAGAACGGGGCGGCCGCGGGCGCGCGCCAGTCGATGACCAGCGGGACATAGTCGGCGTCGAGCACGCCGAGGCGGCCGATGTGCAGCGTTTCGGCGATCTCGGCGGTGGGGTCGCCCCCGGGCGTCTCGGTGACGGCGTCGTCGGCCGGCTCGACGGAGGTGGTGGCGCCGTCGGGGCCGCGCTCGCCGTCCTTGCCCGCGAGCAGGTCGATGCGGCCGAAGAGGAAGTCCTCGAACTCGTTGTTGAGGCGTGACAGATGGAGCCCGGCGCGGAAGACCTGCGCGTCACGCTCCGCCAGCGCGCCCGGCGTGCCGACCTGGACGCGGCGCGCCGCGTCCGCCATGAGGTACTCGGCCTCGTGGATCTTCTCGGTCAGCCGCCGGTACACCGCGTCAAGGTGCCGCTGCTCGTCACGGATCTCCCGTTCCCGCACGTCCAACGCCTCGGACCCCCTTCGTCCCTGTCCACTTCGGCAGCGGTCCACCGTAGTCGACAACCGGCGGACACGCGCGGGTCAGGGCGGGGTCACTCACCGTACTTCGCGCTGTCGAGGGCCGGGTCGAGGGCGAGCCGGTAGCCGCGCTTGACGACCGTCTGGATCATGGCCGGGGCGCCGAGTGCCGTGCGCAGGCGGGCCATCGCGGTCTCGACGGCGTGTTCGTCGCGGCCCGCACCCGGGAGCGCGCGCAGCAGCTCCGCGCGCGGGACGACCCAGCCGGGGCGGCGGGCCAGGGCGCGCAGCAGCGCCATGCCCGCGGGGGGCACGGGGCGCAGCCGCTCGTCCACGACGACCGCGTGGCCACGGATCTCGAGGCGGCGCCTGGCCACGAGCAACGGCTGGGCGCGGGCGGGCAGCTCGTTGCAGAGCAGCTGGACGAGCGGGCCGAGCCTGAAGCGCTCAGGCTGGCGGGTGGGCACGTCGTGGGCCTGGAGCGGCAGCGCGGTCACCGGGCCGACGCACGCGGCGAGCACGCGGTGGCGGAACGCGGCGAGCAGCGGCTCGGTCAGGTCGCGCTCCCCGGCCCGGCGCAGCAGGGACGCGGCGGCGGGCGCGCTCGTGAACGTGACGGCGTCGAGGCCCCCGGCGAGCACGGTGTCGACCAGCCGGTCCACCGGGCCGATGTCCACGGGCGGCATCCAGCGGTAGACGGGCACGTCCACGACCTCGGCGCCCGCCTCGCGCAGCGACTCGATGAAGCCGGGCAGCGGCTCGCCGTGCAGCTGGAGCGCGATCCTGGTGCCGCGCACGCCCTCGTCGAGCAGGCGCTGGAGCACCTCGGCCATGGACTCGGACGCGGGCGACCACTCCTCGGTCAGCCCGGCGGCGCGTACCGCGCCGCGCACCTTGGGGCCCCTGGCCAGCAGCCGGGCGCCGCCGAGGGTGCCGAGCAGCTCCTCGCCGACGCCCCAGCCGTCGGCGGCCGCGACCCAGCCGCGGAACCCGATGGCCGTGGTGGCCACCACCACGTCGGGCGCGGCGTCGATCAACGCCCGGGTGGCGGCGAGCAGTTCCTCGTCGTCCGCCAGGGGCACGATGCGCAGCGCCGGCGCGTGCTGCACCTCCGCGCCCCGGCGGCGCAGCAGCGCGGTCAGCTCGTCGGCGCGCCGCGCGGCGGTGACGCCCACGGCGAACCCGTCGAGTGGCCTGATCTCCGATGCGCCCATCCGCTCCCGCCCGTGCCTGTGCCGTGTCCCTGCGGCCCGTCCCCGGTGCCCGTCTCCCGCGCCCTCCCCGTGGGGTGGCCCGGTGCCGAGACTGTCAACGGGGCGTGTCGGCCCTGGGGCTCGCCGGTTTCCCCGGCGTTACGCGCCCGGCTCCCGCGCCGGGCGCGTGGCGCCGCGCTCACACCCCGGCGTAGGCGTGTTGCTCCCTGGCGTCGCGGGGTGAGGCCGCCGCCGGTGCGCCACCGCCGCCGGTCCCTGGCGCGCGCCGCAGGTATACGGCCCAGGTGACCAGGGAGCAGGCGGCGTAGAAGCCGAGGAACGCGACGAACGCCGCCGTTCCGGAGCCCGTGGACTGGAACGACTGCCGGAAGGCGAGGTTGATGCCCAGGCCGCCGAGCGCGCCGACCGCGCCGATGAGCCCGATGGCCGCGCCGGAGAGGCGGCGGCCCCACGCGGCCGCCGCCTCGCCCGTGAGCCCCCGCGCCCGCGCCTTGGCCTGGTAGATGCCGGGGATCATCTTGTAGGTGGAGCCGTTGCCCAGGCCGCTGAGCGCGAAGAGGGCGATGAAGCCCACGAGGAAGACCGCGAGCGAGCCGCTGACCGAGGCCGCGATCACCACGCCCGTGGCCCCCGCCATCCCCGCGAACGTCAGCAGCGTGATCCGCGCGCCACCCCAGCGGTCCGCCCACGAGCCGCCGAGCGGCCGGATCAGCGACCCGAGCAGCGGCCCGATGAACGTGACGGCCGCGGCCTGGAGCGGGGTGCGGTCGAACTCGTTCTGGAGGACGAGCCCGAACGCGAAGCTGTAGCCGATGAACGAGCCGAACGTGCCGATGTAGAGGAACGACATGATCCAGGTGTGCCCGTCCCGCACCGACTCGCGGGCGGCGCCGGTGTCGTTGGTCACCGGGCCGAGGTTGTCCATGTACCGCCAGGCCAACACGGCGGCGAGCACGATCAGCGGGGCGTAGGCCGCGAGCAGCACGCGGGGGTGCCCCTCGCCCGCGGTGGCGATGACCAGCAGGCCGACGAGCTGGACGACGGGCACGCCGATGTTGCCGCCGCCCGCGTTGAGGCCGAGGGCCCAGCCCTTGCGGCGCAGCGGGAAGAAGGAGTTGATGTTGGTCATGGACGAGGCGAAGTTGCCGCCGCCGACGCCGGTGAGGACCGCGACGAGCAGGAACGTCCCGTAGGACGTGCCGGGTTCCATCACCAGCCACGCGGCGACGGTGGGCAGGAGCAGCATCGAGGCGGACACGACCGTCCAGTTGCGGCCGCCGAAGCGCGCCACGGCGAACGTGTAGGGCACCCGCACCAGCGCGCCGACCAGCGTGGCGACCGAGACCAGGAAGAACTTCCCCGCCGCGTCCACCCCGTACTCGGGGCCCATGAAGAGGACGAGCACCGACCACAGGGTCCAAATGGAGAACCCGATGTGCTCGGCCACGATGGACAGGACGAGGTTGCGGCGGGCGACGCGTTCGCCCGTGGTGCGCCAGAAGTCCTCGTCCTCCGGGTCCCACGCGTCGATCCAGCGCCCCCCTCGGCGGGTGGCCGCGGGCGTGGCCGCCGCGATCTCGGCTGCTGCGGGCTCGGGCATCGGCATGGCGCCTCCAGCGGGGTCGGTTGGCCATCCCGCCCGACGGTAGGCAGGCCGCGTTTCCTTCCCGTGGCGGCAGGTGACACCGACGCAACCTCGCCCTCACCCGGGCCCTGACCCCACCGTGAGCGCAGCGCGCCGACGCGTCGAGCCGGGGGAGCACCGCATCCGACGGGCACCGGCCGGTCCCCGAAGCCCGCCCGGGCGGGGCCTAGCGCTGCCAGCCGCCCTCGGCGACCGGCACGGGTCCCAGGCTCGTGCTCTTGGCGGGCATCCCCGCCCCGCTCGCCGCGCCCGCCCAGATCTGGTCCCAGGTCGGCGGCGGCAGGATCAGCCCCACCTCGCCCGGGCCAGGGACGCTGCTGGTGTAGCGGGGCGCGGGCTCGATGCCCTGGTCCTCGCACAGCGCGGGGATCAGCACATGGTCGCTGATCGCCGCGGGCAGCTCGACCCACTCCGCGGGAACGGACCGCAGCCGCCCGGCCATCGCCGCGGGCGAGATCTCGGAGAGCCCCCAGGTCTGGCCGCCGCCGGTCAGCAGGAACGTTCCTGGGCGCGGCACGCGCTGCGCCCCCGGCGGGTGGGCGTGCACGCGGGCGATCCGGGCGGCGGCGCGCACCGCGCGGTCGATGTCGAGCCCGGGCAGCACGCGGTGGGTGGCCGACAGCGTCAAGGGGTAACGCCGGTGGTCGACCACGAGCGCGAGCAGCCGGTCGGCCACCGCCCCGGGGTGCGCCCGGTGCAGGCGGCGGGCGGCCTCGAGCCTGTGGTGCCCGTCGGCGAGCAGCACGGGAGCGAGCGCCGGGGGGTCGGCGGTCCACGACGCGGCGCAGGCCCACAGGCGTTGGACGCCGCCCTCGGGGGTGGCGAGCTCCTGGTCGGCCGGGCCGCGCGTGGTCTCGTCGATGCACCGCTGGAACGTGGTGAGGTCGGGCGCGGCGAGCAGCAACGGCTCGATCACGCCGCCGCGTTGCCGCAGCAGCCTGGCCTGGACGCGCACGTCCGACTCGCCGACCTGCTGCCTGCGCAGCACGTGACCGGTCTCGACGCCGTCCAGGCTCAGGGCACCGATGACGCCGCGCTGCTGGATGTCGCCCGCGGCGTCGCGGCGTTCGAGCACGTAGTAGCTGGCGCGGCCCAGGGGTTGGGCGAGCACGCCGTGGAAGGGAAGGAGAAGGTCTGTCCGTGGGGCCGGGGTCCCCGGGGGGACCAACGCGGGGAACAGGTCAGGCAGCAGTGTGCTCCTCCTCCTTCGAGGACGCGGCAACCACCACCGGACGCACGGTGTCCATGGCCTTGCGGAGCACGGCCTCCAACTCCTGTGACGTGTCGGCGACGGCGGTGACGAAGCCATGTCCGGCGACCCGGCTGGTGGTCTCCGGAACATGGCTGCCGAGGGGAACGTCGATCTCGAGCCGGGTGACACCCGGCAGTCCCCGCGCCTCCGCGAACCCGTCCACGCCTTCGAGAAGGCCGGGCGGGAACCGCAGGAAGCGCATACCCACATACCGGTCGGCCGGGGCCGGGGCCGGTGCGGGAAGTCCCAGCACGGTGGCGATCGTCAGGGCCGGGATGTCGGTCCCGGTCGACAGGAGCAGCTCGCTGACGCGGTCCTCGCCCGGGTGGGCGTGCGACTCGATCAGCCGCGGGCCTTCCTCGGTGAGGATGACCTCGGTCTGGGACGGACCGCTGCGCTGGCCCGCCGTGTTGAGCGTGGCATGGACCAGCTGGTGGATCCGGTCGGTGGTGTCGTCGTCCAGATCCGCCGGCAGGTCGTAGCCGGTCTCCGGGCACCCGGGGGTGCCGCTGGTGTGCTTCCTGGTGATGACCAGGATGCGGTGCTTCCCGTCCTGGGAGTGCGCCTCCACGCTGTACTCGGGCCCCTCGAGGAACTCCTCGACGATCAACGCGGGCTCGGGAGGTAGATCGGCGGCCAGGAGCGCCGCGTCCGCCGCGGCGCGCAGCAGATGGACGTCCTGGCCGCCGAACCCGGTACGTGGCTTGGCCACGCACGGGAAGCCGACGCGCTCGGCGACTGCTGCCAGGTGCGCGGCGCGGTCGCAGTGCTCGAACCGGACGGGGGCACCGGTGAGCTGGTTGACCTTGCCGCGCAGGGCAGCCTTGTCGGTGAGGTACGCGACGGCCGCATGGGGGTTCCCGGGGAAGCGCAGCGCCTCGTTCGCCCGTGCGGCGATGAGCGCGCTCGGCTCCGCGAATCCGAACACCGAGACCCTGACCGAGAGGTTGGCGAGGTGCCCGATGGCCATCATCAACCGCGGGTGGTCCCGCCAGTCGACGGTCATGGCCTCGTCGGCCGCCGCGGCAGCCTCCCGGATGTCCGGGTCGGTGAGATCGGGCGCCAGCACGAGGCTGCGCGCTCCGACCTCGCGAGCCGCTTCCACGACGGCGAGCCGTGGACTGAGCAGGACCGCCAGGGGAGTCTGGGGCGTCATCGTGCCGCCTCCTCTATCCGCTTCATCCTGCGGGCCTGGCCCGGACGACTTCGAGGGCATCCATGCGTGATCGAGCTGATCGGATCGTGGTCAAACGGCGCTCGGGGCGCGTACTCTGGTCAGTACCAGAGGCTCGTCGTGCCGACCGACTGATTCGCGGAGCTCTGACCCGCCGCGGTGGCGGTGCCCTGGGCGAACCCGACAGTGGCCGCCGCGATCGCGAGAGCGGCGATAACACTGAGAGCGAACTTCTTCACAGTTTCCCTCTTCCGTGCCCACAGAGGCGAACATAAGTGGCATGGTGACTCTCATCATGCTCACGAGCTTTCACGGGGAAGTCGATAGAGTCGCTGTGGCATCATCTCGCCTGTCAGGTTGACGCCAGGGGCAGGCCGATGTCGTCCAAGGAAGAAGAGCGTGCACGAATCCGGCGAAATAGACACAGCGGCCACCACAGTTTACCGGCTCCGTGTGATCCATCCCACGGACTCGGTGGAACAGATCGCGGCGCGGGCCGACCTGACCCCGGATGATGTGAAAGATGCCGAATCACGCCTTTTCTCCTTGGGTTTGCTGAGGTCGTCGCCCGGCGGCGGCCGGGTGGCCATCAGCCCCGAGAGCGCCGCCGACGCCCTGCTCGCCCCCCTGGAACAGGACATCCTGGAACGCCGCATCGCCATGGCGACCACCCGCGCGCGCCTGCACTCGCTCTCGGGCGACTACCTGGAGGCGCGCAGCCTGCGTTCGGCCAAGACGAGCATCGAAGTCGTCGAGGGGATCGACAACATCAGGGCCGTCATCGACGACCTGGCCCGCACCTGCATGACGTCGCTCGACGCGCTCATGCCGGGGCGCCCGACCGAGGAGGCGGTCCGCGCGGCCAGGCCGCTGGACCTCAGGATCCTCAAACGGGGCGGGAAAATGCGCCAGTTGTTCCAGCAGACCGCGCGCAACCACCCCCCGACGGTGCAGTATGTCGAGGCACTGGAACGGGAGGGGGCCCAGATGCGCATCACCAGCGTCCTGCCGTCCCGCGTGCTGATCTACGACCGCAGCTGCGCCGTTCTGCCGATCGACCCGGCTCAGACGGCGGTCGGTGTCGCGCTGATCCGCGACCCGGCGGTCCTGAGCTTCCTTCAGCAGCTGTTCGAGCACTACTGGGACAGGGCCTCGGAGTTCTCCGAGGCCGAGCGCACGTCAGGCCCCGAGCCCACCGGCGTCGAACGTGACGTGCTGCTGCTGATGGCCGCGGGGAAGAAGGACGAGGCCATCGCCCACCAACTGGGCGTGTCGCCCCGGTCGGTGAGCCGCGTGGTCGCGCGGCTGATGGACCGGCTCGACGCGGACAGCCGGTTCCAGGCCGGGGTGCGCGCGGCGCTCAACGGCTGGCTGTCCTGAATCCCCCTCCCCGGACCGAATCGAATCCCCGGACCGAATCAAAGGACAAGGGCGTGTCCCACTCGTTCCACTCGTCCCCGTCGTTCGACGACGAGATCGACGCGGTGACCGTGCGGGTCTATCAGTTGCGCGTGACCCATCCCACCGATCTGGCCAGCCAGTTGGCGGCCAGGGCCGGTCTCACGGTGGAGGACGTGTCAGCCGCCGAGGAGCGGCTCGCCCAGCTGGGGCTGCTCCAGCAGTCGCCCGGCGGCGGCTGGGTGGCGATCAGTCCGGAGAGCGCGGCGGACGCGCTGCTCGCGCCGTTCGAGCAGGACGTCCTGGAGCGCCGCATCGCCATGGCCGCCACGCGCGAGCGCCTGCACTCGCTGTCGGGCGACTACCTGGAGGCGCGCAGCCTGCGCTTCGCCCGCAGCAGCGTCGAGGTGGTCAGGGGCCTGGACAACATCAGGGCCGTCATCGACGACCTCGCGCGCACGTGTGTGGCCTCGCTCGACGCGCTGGCCCCCGGCGGCGGGCAGTCCGAGGCGGCGATCGGCGCGGCCACCCCGCTCGACCTCGAACTGCTCGGCCGCGGCATCAGGATCAGGTCGCTCTTCCAGCACAGCGCGCGCCGCCACCGCCCCACCGTGCACTACGCGGAGCTGATCACGGCGGCGGGCGCGCGGGTGCGCAGCGCCGGTGTGCTGCCGTCCCGCATGCAGATCTACGACCGCGGCTGCGCCGTTCTGCCCCTCGACCCGCACGACACGGCGGCGGGCGCGGCGCTCGTGCGCGACCCCTCGGTGCTCGGCTTCCTGTGCCAGCTGTTCGACCAGTGCTGGGACGAGGGCGTGGAGTTCACGGAGCGGGAGGCCGAACAGGGCCCTGAGCCCACGGGGTTGGAGCGCGAGGTGCTGATGCTGCTCGCGGCGGGGCGCACCAACGACGAGATCGCCGAACGCCTCGGGCTCGCCCAGCGGTCCATCAGCAGGCTGGTGGCCCAGCTGATGGACCGGCTCGACGCCACCAACCGCTTCCAGGCGGGCGTGCGCGCGGCGGCGCGCGGCTGGCTGAGCTGAGCCGGGCGCGGGGCGTTCACCCGAGGCGGAACGTTCAGCCCAGGCGGGCGCGCACCGCGGGGACGACCTCGTCGGCGAAGATCCGGGCCTGGCGCTCGCGGTCGCGCCCCGGCCAGAAGACGAACGTGTTCATGCCGTGCGCGGTGTGGGCCTCGGCGAGGGTGTCGGCCCAGTGCTCCACCGGTCCGTTGAACGGGTCATGGGCGGTGGGCACGACCGTGCCCATCACGTTGTAGAGGCGGGTCAGCCGGGCGGGGTCGCGGCCCGCGTCGCGCGCGGCGTCGTCGATGATCGCGTTGAGCCCGGGGAGCCGCTCCGGCGGGACATAGGGGCTGGAGACGGACCAGCCGTCGGCCTTGGCGCCGAGCAGGGCGAGCGCCTTCGGGCCCATGACGCCGAGCCAGATGGCGATGTCGTGCGCGGGGCGAGGGCCCGGGCGGGTGCCGGGGACGGTGTGGTGGGCGCCCTCGTACGCGTAGGGCTGCCCGGCCCAGGCGGCGCGGATGATGTCGACGGCCTCGCCGAGGGCGGCGCGGGCGGTCCCCGGCGACCGGCGCGGGCCGCCCATCCCCGCGATGGCGTCGACGAACCCGCCGGAGCCCAGGCCGAGTTCGACGCGGCCGCCGCTGAGCACGTCGATCGAGGCCGCCTGCTTGGCGAGCATCGTGGGCGGGCGCAGCGCGAGGTTGGCGACGTTGGGGAAGAAGCGGACCGAGCGCGTCCTGGACGCCAGCCACGTGATGAGGGTGAACGTGTCGAGGAAGTCGGCCTGGTAGGGGTGGTCCTGGATGCCGACGTAGTCGAGGCCCGCGGTGTCGGCGATCTCGGCGATGCGGGCGGCGGTGGGCAGCCCCGCGGCATGGGGGTCGACGTTGAGGCCGAAGGCGACGGAAGGGGAAGGGGCCGGTGCGGCCATGGCGTTCTCCTGAGGGCTTGAGGGTTCGCGGGTGGGGTCAGCCCTGCTCGCCGATGCGGGCCAGGGCGCGGGCGAGCAGGTCCTGCTCCTCGGGGGTGAGCCGGTCGAGGAGCAGCTCGCGCACGATCCGCGTCTGTATCGGCACGGCCTCGTCCAACGCGGCCCGCCCCGCTGCGGTGAGGGTGATCAGCACGCCGCGCCGGTCGTCGGGGGCGCCCGAGCGGGCGACCAGGCCGCCCGCCTCGAGGCGGGCGACGAGCCTGCTGAGCGAGGGCTGGGTGAGCCGGACGGCGGGCGCAAGATCCTTGAGCCGCAGCCCGGGCGGCGGGGCGGCGCTGAGGCGGACCAGCACCTCGAAGTCGTTGACCGTCAGGCCGCAGGAGGCGGCGAGCGCGGCCCCGAGCGCCTCGCTCACGCGGGCGTGCGCGTCGGCGAGCGCCGTGAACGCGCGGGCGCAGCTCTCCTCGGTGTGCTCCATGGGTGCCGTCCTTCAGCCAGTGGGTCCGGTGAACGTGGCCAGCGTGCCGGAGATGTGCTCTTCCTCGTACTCCAGGTGCGGCAGCAGCTCGTCGGCGAGGCGCCGGAGCGCGGCGGCGAGGCGCCCGCGCACCGCGGGCTCGTCGGGGCCGCCGAGCCCCGCGGCCTCCGCCTCGACGGCGTCGAGCACGTCGGAGACGGTGCGGTGGTCGGCCTCGAGGCGGTCGACCACGGGGCCGAGCGCGGGGTTGGCGGCGCGCAGGGCCGGGAAGAGCGACGCGGACTCGATGCCGTGGTGGGCGTGCACGAAGCGGCAGTACCGCAGGCAGTTGATCTTCAGCTGCCAGAGCGGGCCCTGGGAGGCGAGGGAGGTGAGGCCCCTCCTGATCTCGTCGGCGGGCGCGCCCGCGGTGACCTCGTCGGCCAGCCGCAGGGCGATGCCGAGGTCGCGGCGGATCATGTCGTGGATCCAGCGCAGCTCGGCCACCATGGCCTCGCCCTGCGGGGTCGGCGGCCCCGGGGGCGGCACAACGGCGGTCATCGCCGGGCCCCATGGCCCGCGGCGCCCATTAGATACATACGCATGCATCTACTCTACTTCCCCGCCGGACCGTTCGGCGGGGCGCCCTGGGACCACGGGGAGGACGGGCAGGCCGCGGTCGGCCTCGGGGAGCCAGGCGTCGCGGGGGCGGAGCAGCCAGCCCTCGGCCGCGGCCAGCCCTCGGGCGGCGGCGGTCAGCGCGGCGAGCCCGGGGTGGCGCAGCCCGCGGCGCCAGACCATGGACACCGGGATCAACGGCACGGGCCCGGTCAGCGGGCGCAGCACCATGCCGCGCACCTCGGTGAACTCCTCGCTCGCCAGCACCGACCAGCCGCGCTTCCGCACCACGCGCTCGAACTCGGCCTCGCCCTCGATCTTCGGGAACGGCGCCGCGAGCTCGATGCCGCGCCCGGCGAACAGCGCGCGGGCGTAGTCCGTCCACTCGGCCGTCTCGTCGTTGCCCGCCGCCGCGTAGACCGCCTCCCCTTCGAGCGCGGCCAGTTCGACCTCGGCGCGGGCGGCGAGCGGGTGCTCCTCAGGCAGCAGGACGGCGGCCCGCTCGTAGCGGACCAGGCCGTGCTCGAGCCCGCCGCGCACGGCGTGGGGCAGCCCGGCGACCCGGCCGAACGACACGTCGAGCCGCCCGCCCGCCACCTCGGCAGCGCCCCTGGCGAGCCCGCTGTGGAAGCGGGCCACGAACTCGAGGCCCGGCTCGGCCTCCCGGGCCGCGGCCAGCACCCGGTGCCCGGTGGAGACGGGCGCCGAGGCGTCGACCACGAGGGGCCGGTCGCCGCTCGCCGCGACCGCGCCCGCCAGCTGGTCGTACGCCGCGAGCAGCCCGCGCACGGCGGGCAGGAGCCGTTCGGCCTCGGGGGTGAGCGCCACATGCCGGGTGTCGCGGACGAACAGCGCGGCGCCCCACTCCCGTTCGAGCCTCCTGATGTCGCGGCTGAGCGCCTGCTGCGCGACGATCAGCCGGGCGGCGGCGCGAGTGAAGTGCAGCTCCTCGGCGACGGCCACGAAGGCGCGGAGCAGGCGGGGGTCGGTGTCATGAGGCACCGGGGCATTGTCGCCCGGGGCGGCGCGCGAGCCAGTGATTCACAACGTGGGGGCGTGAATGACGGCCGTTCAGGTGTTGGACGGCGGCGGGCGCGGGCCTGGAGCGTAGGGGCCATGCCGCACTCCCCCGCGGGCCGCTCGCGCCCGTCACCGCTCGCGCCCTATGCCCGACTGCTGGCCGTGCCGGGCGCGTTGGCGTTCGCCGTGCCGGGGCTGCTGGCGCGGCTGCCGATGGCGATGTTCGGGGTGGCGACGGTGCTGATGGTCACCGAGCACCATGGCTCCTACGCGCTGGCCGGGGCGGTGGTGGCGACCGGTCTCGCCGCGTCGACCGTGGGCGGGCCGCTGGTCGCGCGCCTCGTGGACCGGCGGGGGCAGGGGCGGGTGGCGCTTCCCGCGGCGGCGCTCGCGGCGACGGGCCAGGGGGCGCTCGTGGTGTGCCTGGTGACGGGGGCGCCGGTGTGGACGTGGTTCGCTTGCGCGGTGCTGGGGGCGGCGACGCCGAACACCGGCGGGATGTCGCGGGCGCGCTGGGCCCATCTGCTGCGCGGCTCGTCGCCCGAGCGGATATCGGCGCGGCACACGGCCAACTCCCTCGAACAGGCCATGGACGAGCTGTGCTTCGTGGGCGGGCCCGTGCTGGCCGCGCTCCTGTGCTCGGCGCTGTTCGTCGAGGCGGGCACGGTGGTGGCGGTGGCGCTGCTCGTGGTGGGGGTCGCGGCGTTCGCGGCGCGCCGTGACACGGAGCCGCCGCTGCCGGTGGGCGGCGGGGCCTCGGGGCCTGGACCGCTGCGGGCGCGGGGGATGCGGCCGCTGCTCGCGGCGTTCGTGTGCGCCGGGGTGGTGTTCGGGGCGATGGAGGTGGTGACGCTGGCGTTCGCCGACGAGCGGGGTCAACGGGCCTGGGGCGGGCCTGTGTTGGCGGCGCAGGCCGCGGGCTCGGCGCTGGCGGGGCTGCTGTTCGGGCTGCTCGCGGTGCGGGGCTCGGCGCGGACTCGGTTCGCGGTGTGCGCGGCGGCCATGACGGGGCTGATGGTCCTGCCCGCGCTGGTGGCGCGCACGGGGTCGCTGCCGCTGCTCGCCCCGGCGCTGCTGCTCGCGGGGATGGCCACGGCCCCCGCGATGGTGACCGGGATGACCCTGGCGCAGGACATCGCGCCGCCCGGGCGCCTCAACGAGACGATGACGCTGACGGTGGCGGCGCTCCTCGGCGGCATCGCGCTCGGCTCGGCGGGCGGGGGCGCGCTGGTGGAGGCCGGGGGCGCGGCGACGGGCTTCGCGCTGCCGGTGGCGGCGGCGGGCGCGGCGGCGCTCGTGGCCGCCGCCGGCGCGTGGGCGGAGTCCTACAGGGCGCGCAGGAAGTCGGCGGCGAGCGGCCCGGCGTCCGAGCCACCTGAGCCGCCGTCCTCGAGCACGACGGCGAACGCCAGGTCGGAGTCGCCGAGATAGCCGATCATCCAGGCGTTGGTGGACAACTCCCCTTCCTCGTCGTGGAATTCGGCGGTGCCGGTCTTGCCGTGCGGCGTGCCGGGGACGCCGTCGAGGGCCGAGGCCGAGCCGTCGGTGACGGTCTCGCGCATCAGGTCGCGCAGCGCGTCGAGCGTCCCGTCGGACAGGGCCGAAGCGGCCTCGTGGCGCTCATCGACGGCGTCGGGCACCAGGACGGGCTGTCTGAAGGTGCCGTCGGCGACGGTGGCGGCGACCGAGGCCATGACCAGCGGGCTGGCCTGCACCTCGGCCTGGCCTATGAGCGAGGCGGCGAGCTGGTTGGGCGACCGCGCGGGCGGCACGGCCCCGTCGAACGTCACCGCGCCGACGTCCCACACCGCGCCGATGCCGAACGCCTCGGCCGTGGTGGGCAGGGTGTCGTCCTCGAACCGGTCGAGGTTCTCTATGAACGCGGTGTTGCACGACTCGGTGAACGCCTCGCGCAGCGTGGTGTCGGGCCCGAGCTCGAACTCGCCCTGGTTCTCGAAGCGTTGCCCCTCGACCGTGGCGTACCGGGGGCAGCCGAGGACGTCGTCGGGCCCGGTGCCGCCCTCCAGGAGCGCCGCCGTGGTGACGACCTTGAAGGTGGAGCCGGGGGCGAGCTGTCCCTGGAGTGAGCGGTTGAACCCGTCGGCCGGCCAGTCGGCGGCGGCCAGGATGTCCCCGGTGGAGGGCCGGACGGCGACGATGGAGCCGTCCCTTCCGAGGTCGGCGAGCGCCTCCTCGGCGGCCCGCTGGATGTCGGCGTCGATGGTGGTGGTGACGGGGGTGCCGGGCTCGCCGCCGCCCTGCTCGTGCAGGGTCTCGACGGCCTCGCCCGAGGCGCGGTCGGCGATGACGACGGCGCCGGACGAGGCGCCCGTGAGCTGCTCGTCGTAGCGCTCCTGGAGCCCCGAGGCGCCCGCGCCCGTGGCGGCGTCGAGCCCGCCGACGAGGGGGCGCGCGGCATGGGCAAGGGGCCGGACGGCCTCGGCGAACTGGAGCCCGGCGACGGCCCCGAGCGCCTCGGCGTGCTCCTGGTACGCCTCGTCCCTGAGGGTGACCACGGGCACGGCCTGGTCGGGGTCGGCCTCGTCGACCCGCTCGCGCAGGGCGTCGATGTCGATCCCGGCGTCGAGGTCGTCGAGCGCCTCGTAGGCGGCGTCGGGGTCGCCGAGCTGGGCGGGCCATATGGTGACGTCCCACACGGTGGCGAGCCCGGCCAGCTCCTCGCCGCCCGCGGCGAGGATGGGGGCGCGCCGGGCGTCCTCCAGGGTGAGCACGAGGGTCTGCCCCTCGGCGAGCGCGGGGTGCGCGACGGCGGAGGACCAGCGGACGGTCCACCCGTCGCCGCCCTCGCCCGGCAGCATCAGCGCGCTCGACTCATAGCCCCATTCGCCCATGCCCTCCAGGGTGAGGGTGGCGCTGAACGGGACGCTCAGGGCGCCGTCGGGCACGTCCTCGCCCTCGGGCTCCTCGCCCGGCCCGGTGGAGCGGAGGTCGACCGCCTCGGGCCGGGTGTTCTGCTGGATCGAGTCGAGCAGGGACAGCGCGGCCTCGGGGTCGTCGGTGTGCCCGGCGGCCCCTTCGAGGTCGCCCTCGGCCCAGGCGTCGAGGAACGCGTCCGCACCGGCCCGCGCCTCCTCCCCGCTGTCGTCACCCCCGCCGCGCAGCACCAGAACGGCGATGACCGCCAGCGCGACGACGACGGCCACTCCCCCGACAAGCGCCCCGAGGCGCGCACGATTCCTCCCCATGTGCCGCACCCTACCCCCACCCACCGACAACCAAGGGTGGGTGGGCGGGGAGGAGGGGCGGGGCGGGTGGGGGAGGGCGGAGGCCGGGGGGTGCGGGTGGCGGAGCCTCCGCAACGCGAGGCGAAGCCGAGCAGAAACGACGAAGGCGACGAGGTCTGCGCTTTCCGCAGACACTCGTCGCCCATCGCCGAAGGGGGTGCGGGTGGCGGAGCCCCCGCTCGCGAGGCGAAGCCGAGCAAAAAAGAAGAGGGCGACCCGGTCCGCGCTTTCCGCGGACACAGATCGCCCTCGACCTCGTGGAGATGGCGGGAATCGAACCCGCGTCCAACGGAGCGGAAGGAGGGCTTCTCCGAGCGCAGTCCGCTGCGATTTTCTCGGCCCCGGAGATCACGCGGACAAGTCTCCGACGGGCCCAGTCACTGTGTGGTGTCCCGTCAGCCCCCGTGACCGAGGCTAACGGTGGAGTCCCCTAGCTGATGCCAGGACCCGGGGCGGGGACGCACCCGGACTGACACTTCGCAGGTCGCTGCTCAGGCAGCGAGGGCGAAGGAATCGCGCTTGTTATTGGCGATTATTTTTTTGCGACATATGGTTAACGAGATCATTGCCGCTTCCTCGGCTCGCTTCCCCTGCTTCGACATCCGCTGTCGAAACCGATCATCCCCATGTGGAATTGACAACCAGGTGGGCCCCGGAGAAATTCCCGGGAGTCACCCGTGCACCACGCGCCAGTATACGTCAGGCCCGCTGCTTGCGGCGAGCGGCGGACATGGCCCGGTCCGCCTCGCGGCGGTCCTGCTTCTCGCGCAGGGTCTGCCGCTTGTCGAACTCCCGCTTGCCCCTGGCCAGCGCGATCTCGACCTTGGCGCGGCCCTCCTTGAAGTAGAGGGCGAGCGGGACGAGCGTGAGGCCGCTCTCCTGGGTCTTGCCGATGAGCTTGTCCAGCTCCTCGCGGTGCAGGAGGAGCTTGCGCTTGCGCCGGGCGCTGTGGTTGGTCCACGTGCCCTGGGCGTATTCCGGGATGTGCACGTTGTGCAGCCATGCCTCGCCGCCGTCGAGCTGGGCGAAGCCGTCGACGAGCGAGGCGCGGCCCTGGCGCAGCGACTTGACCTCGGTACCGGTCAGTACCAGACCGCACTCGTACGTGTCCAGAATGTGATAGTCGTGCCGCGCGCGCTTGTGCTGCGCGATCATCTTGCGCGTGGTCTCTTTCCCCTTAGCCATGACCTGTCCACTGTACTGGCCTGGCCGCTCGATGGCCCCCGGGTTACGAGGGGGCGACCAGGCCCTCGAGCACCGTGCGGGCCTCGGCCTCGGGGTCGGCGCCCGGCTGGACGACGAGGTCGGGCAGGATGCCGTCGTCGTCGACGGTCCGGCCCGAGGGCGTCGCGTAGTGCCCGACGGTCAGCTCGGCCACGGAGCCGTCGGGCTGCTCGCTCGGCATCTGGACGGTGCCCTTGCCGAACGTGCGGCTGCCGACGATCACCGCGCGGTTGCGGTCCTGGAGTGCTCCGGTGAGCATCTCGGCCGAGCTCATGGTGGTGCCGTCGACGAGGACGACGAGCGGGGTGGTGGTGTCGCCGCCGCGCTCGGCGTGCAGCGCGTGCTGGGTGCCGTGCACGTCGTAGGTGGCGACGAGGCCGCCGTCGAGGAAGACGGAGGCGGCCCCCGCGGCCTCGGTCAGCAGGCCCCCGGCGTTCCCCCTGAGGTCGAGCACGATGGCGTCGCCCGGCTCGACCGCGTCGACGGCGTCGCCGAGCTGCTCGGCGGAGCCACGGGTGAACGTGCTCACATGGATGCGCGTGACGCCGGGCGCCTCGCGGGTGACGGTGACGGGCTCGGCGGTGAGCCGGGCCCGTTCCACCTCGGCCTCCCAGAAGTCGTCGTCGCGCACCAGGCCGAGCAGCACGGTGCTGCCGGGGCCCGCGAGCTCCTCCTGGTCGCTGCCGCGGAGCCTGCCCACGGCGTCGGTCACCGGGCGGCCGTCCAGGCCGACGCCGTCGATCGTGCGGATCTCGTCGCCCGCGCGGACCCCCGCGCGCTCGGCCGGGCTGTCCTCGTGGACCTCAGTGACCTCGATCCGGCCCTCCGCGGTCCTGATGACCGTTATGCCGGTGCCGACGTACTCGCCCTCCAGGCTCCACGCCACCCGCGCGTACTCCTCGGCGGAGTACGCCGCGGCCCAGCGGTCGCCGCTGCGGCTGACCAACTGCCCGGCGTCCTCCGCCGGTTCGCTGCCGTCGGCCGACTCGGGCCAGGAGCCGGTCGCCGCGCCGGTCATCAGGACACCGGCGAAGACGCACGCCAGGGCGGCCCCGCGCCGCAGGGGGCGACGGGCCGAAATGTCGTGACACGGACGTGACATGCTGCGGAGTGTAGGACACATACGGGGGGCGCACGGGAGACGAACAAGGTGATGAGGCGGGGAAAAATCACACCCGCTTTACACCTTCAGGTACTTGCGCAGCGCGAAGAAAGCTGCAATGGACGGCATCAACGCGCCCACGACCAGCACCCAGGGCAGCACCGAGAGCACCGCGTCCCAGCCCACGAAGTCGATCACTTGGATCTCGTCGGCGAGGAACGTGTCGATCGCGAACTGTTTGACCCCGACCAGCAGGACGCACGCGAGCAGCGCGCCCAGCATCCCCGCGATCGTGGCCTCAAGGATGAACGGCATCTGGATGTAGAAGCTGGACGCCCCCACGAGCCGCATGATCCCGGTTTCCCGCCGACGGCTGAACGCCGAGACGCGCACGGTGTTGACGATCAGCAGCAGGGCCACCACGAGCATGAGCGCCATGAGCCCGAGCGCGGCGTAGTTGACGCCGTTGAGCAGGTTGAACAGCGGCTCGAGCGTGGACCGTTGGTCGCGCACCGACTGCACGCCGTCGCGACCCGCGAACGCTGACGAGATCACCTCGTACCTCGTGGGGTCGGTCAGCTTGACGCGGAACGACTCCTGCATCTGGTCGGGCGTGACCACGGCCGCGATCGGCGAGTCCGCCTGCTGCTCCTGGTAGTGCTCGAACGCCTCCTCCGCCGTCTCGAAGTAGACGTTGTCGACGAGGTCGTACTCCTGGAGCTCGGCGTCGATCTGTTCCTTCTGCTCCTCGGTGACCGCGCCCCGCGCGCAGGCCGGGTCACCGGTCTCGGCGTCGTTGGCGTTGCAGAGGAATATCGACACCTCGACCCGGTCGTACCAGTAGTTCTCCATGCTGTTGACCTGCTTGCGGGCCAGCAGCGAGCCGCCGAGGAGGGCGAGCGAGAGAGCCACGGAGACGATGACGGCCAGGGTCATCGTGACGTTGCGGCGGAGACCGACGCCGATCTCCGACAGGACGAAGTGGGCGCGCATGGCGTCCTTTCAGTCAGTGCTGGTAGCCGTAGACGCCGCGGACCTGGTCGCGGACGAGACGGCCCCGTTCGAGCTCGATCACGCGCTTGCGCATCTGGTCGACGATCTGGGCGTCGTGGGTCGCCATGACGACCGTGGTGCCCGTGCGGTTGATGCGGTCCAGCAGCTTCATGATGCCCACGGAGGTCTGCGGGTCGAGGTTGCCGGTCGGCTCGTCGGCGATCAGCAGCATCGGGCGGTTGACGAACGCCCGTGCGATCGCGACGCGTTGCTGCTCACCGCCGGACAGCTCGCCGGGCATGCGGTCGTCCTTGCCGCCGAGGCCCACCAGATCGAGCACCTCGGGAACGGTCTTGCGGATCTGACCGCGCGACTTGCCGATGACCTCGAGGGCGAACGCGACGTTCTCGCCCACGGTCTTGTTGGGCAGCAGCCTGAAGTCCTGGAAGACCGTGCCGAGCTGGCGGCGGACCTGGGGCACCTTCCAGTTGGAGAGGCGCGCGAGGTCCTTGCCCAGCACGTGGACGGTGCCCGTGCTGGCGCGCTCCTCGCGCAGTATCAGCCGCAGGAACGTCGACTTACCCGAGCCGGACGAGCCGACGAGGAAGACGAACTCGCCGCGCTCGATCTCCAGCGAGACATCGTGCAGGGCCGGCGCGTTCTGCCGGGGGTATGTCTTGGAGACGTTGTCGAATCGGATCACGGTTACACCATGTCGGGACTGGGTACGGGGAGAAGGCTCCCCCTCGCTGGGGCAGACCCTACGCGAAGCGGCAGGCGATCCGCAGGCAGCGTCCCGACCCATCCCCTTTGTCCCGGTCCGCGTCCGGCGTTCTGCGCTTCCGGGCCGGGCCTGGCACAGTAGAGGGAGAGGGGGGAGATGAGAGGAGACGATCGCATGACCGCCGACTGGCTGGTGTGCGCGAACTGCGCGGGGAGGGTGAGCGAGGGCCGCTGCGCCGTGTGCCGGGCCGAGCTGGCCCGGCTCAGGGAGGGGCGCGGTCCCTGGTCTCACTTCGGCAGCCCGGCGGCGTTGATCGCCCTGCTGCTGACCCTGGTCGCCGTGACCTTCCTGGTGACGCGGCCCACCTGAGCTCGCACAGGCTCCCACGAGAGCGCACGAGGGGCCCGGAGCGACGGATCGATCCGTCGCTCCGGGCCCCTCGCATGGTGCGACGGACTACCGACCCGCTCAGGCGGGGGTCGCGCCGCCCTTGTTGATCAGACGCGGCAGGTAACGGAAGCCCACGCCGCCGGCGATCATGGTGGCGGCACCGATGATCAGCAGCGTCTGGTTGGTGGAGGAGCCGGTCTCCGCGAGCTCGCCCTCGTCTTCCTCGGGGGCGGTGATGTCCTCGGTCGGGTCCTCCTGCTCGATGGGGCTGGTGGCACCCTCGCTGTCCGGGTCGGGGCCGGTGGCGCCCTCGTTCACGCCCTGGACGCTGGAGCCACCCTGCTCGGCACCACCCTCCTCGCCGCCGCCCTGCTCGGCGCCACCCTCTTCGCCGCCGCCCTGCTCGGCGCCGCCTTCCTCACCGCCACCCTGCTCGGCGCCACCTTCCTCGGCACCGCCTTCCTCACCGCCACCCTGCTCGGCGCCACCTTCCTCGGCACCGCCTTCCTCGCCACCACCCTGCTCGGCGCCACCTTCCTCGGCACCGCCTTCCTCACCGCCACCCTGCTCGGCGCCACCCTCTTCGGCACCGCCTTCCTCGCCACCACCCTGCTCGGCGCCACCTTCGGCGCCCTCGACGAGGCCGACGATGCCGCCGTCAGCGCCACCGGCGATGCCGACGATGCTGTTCTCCTGGGTCTCCCGCTGGGTCTTCGACTCGGTGTTGCTGGCCGACGCGGTGCCGACCACGGCGATCGAGGCCCCCGCGGCGAACACCGCGGCCGCGGCCACGCGCGCCATGTTGGCGCGAGTCTTCGGACTGGCCATGTGATCCACTACCCCCTGTAGCTGTTCGATGAGTGACAAGGTCCCGTCTGGGGCAGCCTCCCGCAAGGGCAGCGCGGCCGCAGGGAGCCGTCGGTCTTCCTCACACGGCCCTCGCGCATCACGCACCCCAGAACACAGGCATGCCAAGCGAACAGCTTTCCCGTTGAGCCGACAGTCGTCAAGCAGGATGTCCGCTAAATACCAACCCGACGGTGGAAGTTGCGTGAAGGTTACTTCTCGCGCTGTTTGCGCCAGCGGATTCCGGCTTCGAGGAAGTCGTCGATATCGCCGTCCAAAACGGACTGGGGGTTTCCGACTTCGTGTTCCGTCCTGAGGTCCTTGACCATCTGGTACGGCTGAAGGACGTAACTGCGCATCTGGTTCCCCCAGGAGTTGCCCCCGTCGCCCTTGAGGGCGTCCATCTTGGCCTGCTCCTGGGCCCGTTGGTGCGCGAGCAGCCGGGCCTGGAGGACGCGCATGGCCGCCGCGCGGTTCTGGATCTGGGACTTCTCGTTCTGGCAGGAGACGACGATGCCGGTCGGCAGGTGGGTCATCCGGACCGCGGAGTCCGTGGTGTTGACGGACTGTCCGCCGGGGCCCGATGAGCGGAAGACGTCGACCCGGATCTCGTTCTCCGGGATCTCGATGTGGTCGGTCTGCTCCACGACGGGCAGCACCTCGACGCCGGCGAACGACGTCTGGCGGCGGCCCTGGTTGTCGAAGGGGGAGATGCGCACCATGCGGTGCGTGCCCTGCTCGACGGACAGCGTGCCGTAGGCGTAGGGCGCCCTGACGGTGAACGTCGTCGACTTGATCCCCGCCTCCTCGGCGTACGACGTGTCGAGCACCTCCGTGGAGTACCCGCGCCGCTCGGCCCAGCGCAGATACATGCGCTGGAGCTGCTCGGCGAAGTCGGCCGCGTCGACGCCGCCCGCCTCGGCCCTGATGGAGACCATGGCCTCGCGCTGGTCGTACTCCCCCGAGAGCAGCGTGCGCACCTCGAGCTCGGCCACGGCCTTGCGCACGGACTCCAGCTCGGCGTCGGCCTCGCGGCGGGCGTCCGCGTCGTCCTCGGACTCGGCCAGCTCGAAGAGGACCTCCAGGTCCTCGATGCGGCCGTGCAGCTCCTCGGTCTTGCGCAGCTGGCCCTGGAGCAGGGAGAGCCGGCTGGTGACCTGCTGGGCGCGCTCGGGGTCGTCCCAGAGGGTGGGCACGGCCGCCTGCTCCTCGAGCGCGGCGATGTCAGCCCTCAGCCGGTCGAGGTCGATCACGGCCTCGATGGACTCCATGGTGGAGGTGAGGGACTTCAGAGCTTCGGAAACGTCGACGACTGCCACACCCCCCAGCGTAACCGCTGGGCGTCAGGGCTCACCCGGCTCGTCCAGCCGCTCGACGACCCCGGGGGGAGCGCCGTTGTCCCCGCTGTCGCCGTCGCCGCCGGAGAACAGCAGCCAGCCGCCCACCGCGCCCGCGGCGAGCAGCGCCGCCGCCGTGACCGCGAGGCGGCGCCTGCGGCGGGCCGCGGCGCCGTGCCGGGCGGAGCCCGCGCGGGGCGCCCCCGCGGGGCGGATGACGCGGGCGGTGCCGTGGGCCCCGCCGGCCAGCTCGTCGGCGTCGGGGACCCGCATGCGGGTGTGCGTGGCCCGCTCCGAGTCGGGGGCCGCGCCCCGCACCAGCGGAACGGCCACCCGCTCGGGGCCCTGGTCCTCGTCCGCCGCCCCTGCCGCGTGCGCGGCGGCGGGGGCGGGCTCGGCCTCGGGGGTGGGCTCGGCCAGCGGGTCGCCGATGTCCAGGGGCGGAAGACCGGCGACGGCGGGCAGCAGCTCGCGGAGCCTGGAGGCCAGCTCGGCGGCGCGCAGCCGGGAGGCGGGCGCCTTGGCGAGGCACTGCTGGATCAGCTCCCACAGCTCCGCGGGGACGCCGGGCAGCGGGGCCGCGGTCTCGGTCACCTGGCGGCGCAGCACGGCGCCGGGGTGGCCGCCGCCGAAGGGCGTGAACCCGGCGAGCAGCTCGTACAACACGGTGACCAGCGCGTAGATGTCCACGGCGGCGCGCGGGGGCAGGCCCTCGACGATCTCGGGGGCCATGTAGTCGGGGGTGCCGACGACGCCGCCCTTGCCGCCGTGCCGGGGCTCGTCGATGAGCTTGGCCACCCCGAAGTCGGTGAGCAGCGCGGTGAATCCGCGTCCCGCTCCCTCTCCGCGGCCCCCTTCGACGGGGTCGAGCAGGATGTTCTCCGGCTTGACGTCGCGATGGACGATGCCCGCGGCGTGCGCGACGGCCAGGGCGCTCGCCACCTCGGCGGTGAGCGCGACCGCGTCATGGGGGGCGAGGCGGCGCTCGCGGTCGAGGTGGGCGCGCAGGTCGGGGCCCCTGACCAGGTCCATCACGAGGGCGATGTCGCGGCCCTCGGGCCCTTCGGAGACAAGGAGGTCGTGAACGCCGACGATGTGCGGGTGCTCGAGGCCGAGGAGGGCGTGCCGCTCATGGGCGAAGCGCTCGGCGAGGTCGGGGTCGGCCGCGAGGTCCTCGCGGAGCACCTTGATGGCGACGGGCCCCTCGGGCCCCTCCCCGAGCCACACCGTCCCTGCGCCGCCGCGGCCGAGGACGCGGTGAGTGGTGTACTGGCCACCGATGTTCCGTGCCATGGCGTGAGGCTACGACGCCGCTCCGACAGCGGGAGGACGCCCCGCCCGTTGTGCCCGGTTTTAGTGGGGTGCTCCGGCGAAATTCAACCCCCGGAAGTCGATAAATCTCCGGGGTCATTGGTTATTCGAGATGTTCTCCTCGATCTCCTGGCGCTGCTGATCGGCCTCCTCGATCAGACCCATCCATTCGCGAACGTCGTCGAACCAGTCCTGGGTCGCCTCCCAGAAACTCCGGCCGTCCGCAATCCAGTCCTGGAGCGGTGTGAAGTTCCACACGAGAAAGCCGATGACCACGAGGATCAGCACCATGAACAGGCAGCCCTTGAGGCAGCCAAGTCCCGGGATGCGCATGGGGTTCGCGCTGCGTGACCGGGAGCGCGGCTCGCGGTCCCGGCGCGGGGGCTCGGCGTCGCGCCTGCGGGGCTGGGGCTCCTGGTACGGCGGCGGCACGGGGCGCTGGTACTGCTGCGGCGGCGGGTAGGGCGCCTGGGTCTGCTGGTACTGCGGGGGGTAGCCGTAGCTCTGCTGCTGTTGCGGCTGCGGCGGGGGGACGGGGCGGCGCTGCGGGCGCCGTTGCGGCTGGCGCTGGGGCGCGCGGTGCAGCGGGTCCTCGCCGGGGGCGACCGGCGGCTGGACGCGGGTGGGTTCGTTCCGGTCGCGGGCCGCGCGCATCTGGTCCTGCCAGGGGTGCGGGCCATCGGGCTCGGACGGGCCCCCGGCGGGCATGGCGCGGGTGGTGTTGACGTCGTCGGCCCCGCTCCGGCCCGGCTGGGGCAGGACGCTGGTCGCGGCGAACGGGTCGGGGGCGGCCGAGCCGCCCGGCATCGCGCGGGTGGGCTCGGCGGACCCGGCGGGCGTGATGCCCGTGCCGACGACGCGGATCGGCGTGGGGTCGGGGGTCAGCAGCGCGGTGACGCCGAGGGCGGCGGTGCGCTGCTCGGGGGTGGCGTGGTCGGTCAGCCCGGCGGCGACGGTGCGCAGGGCGCGGGCGAGGCTGGCGGCGGCGGGGCGCTCGTCGGCGTTCTTCCGCAGGCAGCAGTCGATGACGGTCCACAGCGGGCCAGGGACGCCCTCGGGCTGCCTCGGCTCCTCGGTGATGTGCCGCTGGAGCACCTGGAGGGTGCTGCTGCCGCTGAACGGCGGGTGGCCCGCGACCAGCTCGTACAGCAGGATTCCGGCGGCGTAGACGTCGACGGCGGAGGTCTGGGGGCGGCCCTCGGCGGACTCGGGCGCGACGTACGAGGGGGTGCCGACGAACTCGTGGGCGCGCGTGACGCCCGGGGAGTCGGCCAGGCGCGCGATGCCGAAGTCGGTGAGCATCGGGCGCAGCGGGCCGTCCTCGTCGTTCGCGCCCGCCAGCAGGACGTTGGCGGGCTTGAGGTCGCGGTGGACGACGCCCTTGGCGTGCGCGGCGGCGAGCGCGTCGGCGATCTGCGCGGTGAGCAGGGCGGCGGCGACGGGGCTGAGGGTGCCCCGCTCGTAGAGGTAACGGTGCAGGTCGGGGCCGTCGATCAGGTCCATGACGAGGGCGATCAGCTCGCCCTCGACGACGAGGTCGCGGGTGCGCACGATGTTGTCGTGGGAGTCGCTGCCGAGGCGCAGCAGGACGGAGCGCTCGCGCAGGAAGCGCATCACGACGTCGGGGTCGTGGGCCAGCTCCTCCTTCAGCACCTTGACGGCCAGGGGCTCGCCCGCCTGCCCGGTGACCGCCGCCTCGTCCCCGGCGGCCTCGCGCTGCCGCCCCCGCCAGACGGTGCCGGTCGCGCCGCGCCCGATCGGCTCCTCAAGCAGATACTTGCTGCCTACCGGCCGCACGTGTGCTCCCTGATGCTTCGCTGGTGGTGTCGAGACCCGAGCCACCTACTGTAGTGGCGCCTGCCCGGTGGGCGGGCGGCCATGTGTTCGGGGCGGTCCGTGGCCTCGACGGGGTTCCCGCCCGGGGGGACGCTCGCGCGGCGGCGCGCGGTTGCGAGGGCGGGGAACGCGGCGTTCAGGCCGGGGAGCAGTCCAGAAGCGGTCGAGATGGCGATGGGAAACGCCCAGAAGCGGTCAATCAAGATCATCGGGGGCCGGGGGCGGAGCGAGCTGTCAGCGGCGGGTGCGAGGATGTTTTCAGCATCACCATCCGATGCGACGACTCGTGCGGTCGGGCTTGCGCGGTCGGCTCGCGCGGTCGGGGGTGTGGCGGGCGGATGGGCGAGGTGACCGGGAGGGCCGATGCCGATTCAGATCAGGTTGACCGTTCTCGGACACGGTGACGCCGAAGGCGGCACCGACGTCCAGGTCACCGCCCCCGACGGCACCCCGCTCGACGCGGTGCTCGGCACCCTGGCCACGACGGTGGCGCCGGGCGCGAGCGTGCCCGCCGTGGTGTTCTGCGAGGACCGGCGGCTCGACCCCAGGCGCACGGCGCTCGGCAGCCCGCCGCTCGTGGACGGCGCGGTGCTGGCGTTCCACCGGCCGCTCGACGCCGCTCCCGTGCCCGCTCAGGTGCCCGCGACGGTCCTGGTGGTCGCCGGGCCCGACGCGGGCGGCGTCCACCTGCTGCGCGGCGGGGAGGCGCGGGTGGGCAGGTCGGCCGAGGCGGATGTGCCGCTCGACGACCCCGACGTCTCGCGGACGCACTGCGCGATAGCGCTCCACCCCGACGGGTCCGTGACCGTGACCGACCTCGGCTCGACCAACGGCACGCTGCTCGACGGCGCGCCCGTGCGCCACGGCCCCGTGCCCGTGCGGTCGGGGGCGCTGCTGCGCATCGGCGAGTCCGTGCTGCGGGTCGTCGCGCGGCGGGCCGCTCCGCCGCCGGTGCCCCCGCGGCCGCCGGCCCAGGTGCCAGCGCAGCGCGGGGGCGGGCGGCGCGGCCTGGCCGAGTGGGCGCGCGAGCGGCTCGGGGGCGCGGCGCCCGAGGCCGCCGAGCCCGTGCGGCCCGCGCCGGGCGGGGCGGTGCGCCGCGGTGAGGCGGCCGAGGCCAGGTGGCCCGACCTGGCCGCGGTGCTGCTGATGGCGCTGGACCGGGGGCCCAGGCTGTGGGAGCGCGGCGCGGCCCACCCCGACGCGTTCACCGTCAGGCTGGGCGCGGCCCAGCAGGCGCCCGACGTGCTGCCGCCCGTCACGGTCTCCCTGACCGACGCGGGCTCGCTCGGGCTGGTCGGGCCGCGCGAGCGGCTGGCCGGCGTGGCCAGGGCCGTGGTGGCGCAGCTGGCCGCCTCGCACCCGCCGGGCGCGCTCGAGCTGGTGGCGCTGGCCCCGGGGCGGGCCGACGCGTGGTCGTGGCTCGGCTGGCTGCCGCATGTGCGGCCCGAGCGCGGCCAGGACTGCTCGCTGCTGCTCGGCTTCGACGCCCGCCAGGTGGCGGCCAGGCTACGGGAGTTGACGCGGCGGCTCGGCGTGCCGGGGGACGGGCGGCGCACGGTCGTGCTGGTCGACGGCGATCCGGGCGGCGCGGACACCAGGGCGGCCCTCGACCGGCTCGCGGCCGAGGGGCCCGCGGCGGGCATCCACCTCCTCGTGCTGGCCGAGGCGCCGTCGGCCACGGCGTCCTCGCCGCTGGCCGAGACGCTGGCCGCCGCGTCGGCGGCCGTTCCCGCGCTGCGGGACTGCGGGACGGTCGGGGTGCTGACGGGGCCCGTGGCCACGGCGCTTCGGCTGGTCGGCGCGGGGGGCGTGCCGGGGCCCACGGCGGGCGCGGACGCGGTGTCCCCGGCGTGGGCCGAGCGGTTCGCGCGGGCGCTCGCCCCCGTGCGCGAGGACGCGGCCACGCCCCCGCCGCCCTCGGCGAGCGCGCTCCCCGAGAGCTGTCGCCTGCTCGACGCGCTCGAGCTGGCCCGGGTCACCCCGGGGGCGCTGCGCGAGCGCTGGGCGCGGCGTTCGGGGCTGCCGCTCGTGCTCGGCACGGCGGCCGAGGGGCCGCTCGCGCTCGACCTGGCGGAGGCGCCAGGACCGGTGGCGGTCGAGGGCGCGCCGGGCTCAGGGCGCACGGAGCTGCTGAGCGCGCTCGCCGCGTCGCTGGCCACCGGGGCGGGCCCGGGAGACCTGTCGCTGCTGCTGGTCGAGGGCGCGGGCGAGGGGCTGCGGCCCTGTGCGGAGCTGCCGCATGTCACCTCCTACGTGGGGGCGACGGACCCGGTGCGGATGCGGGCGTTCACCCAGGCGCTGCGCGACGAGCTGAAGCGGCGGGCCGCGGTCGCCGCCGAGGGCGGCCCTGGCGGGGGCGTCGGGGCGCTGCCGTGGCTCGCGGTCCTCGTGGACGACTTCGACGCGCTGACCTCGCCGCCGCTGGGGGCGCCGGGGCGGCCCGCCGCGGGGTCGGTGGTGCGGGCGCTGGACGCGGTGGTCCAGGACGGGCACACGCTGCGGGTGCGGCTGATCGTCGCGGGGGCCCTGCCCGGCGCGGCGATACGCCTGGCGCTGACCGGCGGGCCGGTGGGCCGCGCCGAGCTGCGGCGGCCCTCGGCCCCCGCCGTTCCGTTCCAGGCGGGCCGGGTCACCGCGCGCATCCCGCGCACCTCGACGCTGCGGCCCACCGTGACGCGGCTCGACTGGGCCAGGGCCGGGGATCCGCCCGCCCGGCGCCCGGTCAGGGAGCTGGGGAACGGGCCGACCGATGTCGCCCTGCTGGCCAGCGCCGCGGCCCGCGCGGCGCGGGGCGAGCGCGCCGCCACCCCGGCCACCCTGGTCTGACAGGTCCGGTGAAGATCGCCCCCTGGCGGTAACATCATGATCACAAAGGGCACTTGACATGTGCCGGACCCTTGCTCGTTCCTCTGGTAGCGCGTAGGAAAGTCCCCCGTAGGACGTGCGGCGTGGCAGGCCCTGCGCTTGGTAGGGCATCGGCCGCACCTGATTCGGGTGAGGGCGGTGCTCAATGCGCGGTTCGGGCCGGGTTTCCCGGCGGAGAGCCACTCGTGCGGCAGCGGCGTTGGTCGCCGTGTCCGCGCTGACGCTGACGGCGTGCGGTGACGACGGCGACGGCGAGCGCGGCGAGAGAGAGTCCACGATCGAGCTGCCCGATCTCAGCGGCCAGCGGATCGAGGTCTCGGCCGTCTGGACCGGCGCCGAGCGGGACAACTTCGAGGCGGTGCTCGACGAGTTCGAGTCGCTCACCGGCGCCACGGTGAGCTTCGTGCCGAGCGGCGACAACGTCTCGCAGTTCGTCGGCACGAAGATCGAGGGCGGCTCGCCGCCCGACGTGGTGATGGTGCCCCAGCCCGGCGTGCTGCGGGAGTTCGCCGAGAACGGCTGGATAGCGCCGGTCGACGACGCGGTGCGGCAGCAGCTCGACGCCAACTTCACACAGGGCTGGCAGGACCTCGGCTCCCACGAGGGCGAGCAGTACGGCGTCTATGTCAAGGCCGCGAACAAGTCGCTCGTCTGGTACAGCCCCGCGGCGTTCGACTACGCGGGCGTCGAACCACCCGCGGACTGGGACGGGTTCGTCTCCACCGCGTGGACGCTGTGGGAGTCGGGCACCACGCCGCTCTCGGTGGCGGGCGGCGACGGCTGGACCCTGACGGACTGGTTCGAGAACATCTATCTCTCCGTGGCCGGCGGCGAGATGTACGACCGGCTCGCCGCCCACGAGATCCCGTGGACCGACCCGAGCGTCACCGAGGCGCTGACGGCCCTCGGCGAGGTCTTCGGCGAGTCCAGGCTGCTGGCCAACGGCACCGGTGGCTCGCTCCAGACGATCTTCCCCGACTCCGTCACCCAGACGTTCATCGACCTGACCACGCCCGACGCCGGGATGGTGTTCGAGGCGGACTTCGTCGGGGCGGTCATCAACGACACCACCGACGCGGTCATCGGCGAGGACGCGCTGGTCTTCCCGTTCCCGCGGGTGGGCGCCGGGGACGCCCCGGTGGTCAGCGCGGGCGACGCCGCGGTGGCGGTGGCGCCGAGCGGCGAGGCGTCCGAGGCGCAGCAGGCGATGCTGACGTTCCTCGCGTCGACGGACGCGGCGCGCATCTGGGCCGAGCGGGGCGGCTTCATCTCGCCCAACAAGTCGCTGGAGTTCGAGGCGTACCCCAACGACGTGCAGCGCGGCATCGCCGAGGCGCTGATCGCGGCGGGCGACGACTTCAGGTTCGACCTGTCCGACCAGACCCCGGCGGCGTTCGGTGGCACGACGGGGCAGGGCATGTGGCGAGGGCTCCAGGACTTCCTGGCCGACCCCGACGACATCGAGGGGGCCCAGGCGTACCTGGAGTCCCAGGCCGCCGACGCCTACGGCGACTGACGACCAGACGGACGGAGACAACTTCCCATGGCATCCGGCAAGGTGGCGGTGATCAGGGCGCGGCCCTGGGCGGTCGCGTGCTTTCTGCTGCCCGCGCTGCTGCTGCTCGGCGCGCTGGTCCTCTACCCCATCGGGTACTCGGTGTGGCGCAGCTTCTTCGACGCGTCGGGCGACTCGTTCGTGGGCCTCGACAACTTCGTGGAGCTGTTCACCAACGACGGGATCAGGACAGCACTTCAGAACAACCTGATCTGGATCGTGGTGGCCCCGACCGTGGCCACGGCGCTCGGTCTGGTCTTCGCGGTGCTCACCGAGCGCATGCGGTGGGCGACGGCGTTCAAGCTGATCATTTTCATGCCGATGGCGATCTCGATGCTGGCCGCGGGCATCATCTTCCGGCTGGTGTACGAGCAGAACCCCGACCGGGGTGTGGCGAACGCGGTCATGACGACCGTGCACGACACGTTCACGGACGGCTCGTCCTGGCCCGACGCCCAGCCGCGCCCCGATGGCCCGATCGAGGCACAGGAGGACGGCTCCTATGTCCTGCTGCCGCCCGCCGAGGCGGGCGGGACGGCGCTGCTGCCGCTGGTCGCGGTCCCGCAGCCGGAGCTCGAGGACGCCGACACGGCGGCGGTGCCCGAGCCCGCGGCCGACGCGGTCACGGGCACGGTGTGGATGGACTTCACGCGGGGCGGCGGTGGCACCCCCGGCGCCATCGACCCCGAGGAGAAGGCGCTGGCCGGGATATCCGTCGAGGCGGTGGTGGACGGCAGGGTGGTCGCGGAGGCCGAGACGGCGGCGGACGGGACGTTCTCGCTGCCCGCCGAGGCCGACGGCGCCCAACTCCGCATGGGCGCCGACAACTTCTCGGCCCCCTACAACGGCGCCGACTGGCTCGGCCCCTCCCTGATCACCCCGGCGATCATCGGCAGCTATGTGTGGATGTGGGCGGGCTTCGCGATGGTCCTCATCGCGGCGGGCCTGGCCAGCGTTCCACGCGAGACGCTCGAGGCGGCGCGGGTCGACGGCGCCAACGAGTGGCAGGTCTTCCGCCGCATCACCGTCCCGCTGCTCGCCCCTGTGCTCGCGGTGGTGATGGTGACGCTGATGATCAACGTGCTGAAGATCTTCGACCTCGTCTATGTCATCGCGCCGACGGCAAGCCAGGACGAGGCGAACGTGCTGGCCCTTCAGCTCTATCTGTCGTCCTTCGGCGCCGACTCCCACCAGGGGGTGGGCAGCGCGATCGCGGTGGTCCTGCTCCTGCTGGTGCTGCCGGTGATGTTCATCAATCTGCGTAGGCTGCGACGGGAGAACGCGCGGTGACCACTCCCACCAAGACCGCTCAACTACCCGAGCCGGCGGACGCCCGGCCGGTCTCCCCCGTGGGACCGCCGAAGCGCTCGGTCGCCTCCCGGCTCGCCTCCATCGCCGCGGGCGGCGGCGTGCGGGTCGTCCTCGTCGTGCTCGCCGTGGTGTGGCTGCTGCCGACCGCGGGCCTGTTCGCGTCGTCGTTCCGCGACGCCAGGGACATCGCGTCCACGGGCTGGTGGGAGACGCTCACGGATCTCGACCAGCTCACCTGGAGCAACTACGACGCGCTGCTCTCCAGCGACAACTTCACCGGCTCGATCTGGACCACGGTGGCCATCACCGTTCCCTCGACGTTGCTGGTGATCGTCCTGGGCTCGGCCGCCGCCTACGCCTTCGCCTGGCTGGACTTCCCCGGCCGCGACTGGTGGTTCCTGCTGGTCGTCGCCCTGCTCGTGGTGCCGGTGCAGGTGGCGTTGATCCCGGTGGCGCGGCTGTTCAACACGCTCGGCATCTTCGAGACGACGCTCGGCGTGGTCATCTTCCACACGGCCTTCGGGCTGCCGTTCGCCATCTTCCTGCTGCGGAACTTCTTCGCGGAGATACCGCGGGAGCTGCTCGAGGCGGCGCGCCTCGACGGGGCGGGCGAGCTGCGGCTGTTCACCCGGGTGGTGCTGCCGCTCGGCGGCCCGGCGATCGCGGCGCTCGCGATCTTCCAGTTCATGTGGGTGTGGAACGACATGCTGGTCGCGCTGATCTTCGCCGACTCGGGCTCGCCGCCCATGACGGTGGCGCTCCAGCAGGAGATGCGGCAGCTCGGCAGCAACTTCGACGTGCTGGCGCCGGGTGCGTTCCTGACGATGGTCATCCCGCTGGCGATCTTCTTCGCCTTCCAGCGGCAGTTCGTGTCGGGCGTGATGGCGGGCGCGGTGAAGTAGGGCCTCTCCTTCGGCCGATCCGGAGGGCCGACCCGGGGGGCCGGGTGGCGGCGCCGGGTCGGCCGAACGGGGGAAAGGGCGGCCTCCAGGGCGCCGGTTCCCCCGAATCCCCGCCCCGAAGGGCGATTGTCGGATGGTCGGTGTATCCCGATGCCTTCGCCCTCCGGACGCCCCTGGATGTCGCCGTGCCCCGCTTCAGCATCATCGTCCCCGCCCACCGGATCCAGGCCCAGCTCCCGGCCTGCCTCGCGTCCGTACGCTCCCAGGACTTCGGGGACTTCGAGCTGATCGCCGTGGACGACGCCTCCCCCGACGCCTGTGGCGAGATCATCGCCGAGGCCGCCGCCGACGACCCCCGCGTCACCGGGCTGCGCATGGAGCGCGCCGTCGGCCCTGGCCCCGCGCGCAACGCCGCCCTCGACCGGGCCAGGGGCGACTACGTCCTCTTCCTCGACGGCGACGACACCCTCGCCCCCGGCGCCCTGGCGGCCGTCGCCGAGCGCCTGACCGCCACGGGCGGGCCGGAGCTGCTGCTGTTCGACCATGTGCGGATCGCATGGCACGGCGCGAGCGCCCCGGGCACGCGCCCCGGGCTTCTCACCCAGCGCGCGCCGGGCGCGTTCACCCTGGCCGAACGCCCCACGCTGCTGCGCCTGCCACCCGTCGCGTGGGGCGCCGCCTACCGCCGCGACCTCGTCGAGGGGCTCGATCTGCGCTTCCCCGCGGGGCACTACCAGGACCTGCCGTTCGTCTACGCGGCGCTCGCCGCGGCCGCCTCCGTCGCCGTGCTCGACCGGGTCTGTGTGGAGCACCGCGGCCGCAGGACCGGCGGCAGGACGCGGACCGCGGGCCGGGGCCACTTCGACGTGCTGACGCAGTACGAGCGCGTCTTCGCCCGGCTGGCCGCGCTGCCGGGCGGCGACCGGTGGCGGCCCGCCGTCCACCGCCGCATGGTCGACCACCTCACGGCCGTGTACCACGCGAAGGACCGGCTGCCCGCGGCCGACCGCGCGGAGTTCTTCCGGCGCGCCGCCGCGCTGTGCCGCCGCCACAGGGCCGCGTCGGGCGCGACCGCGATCGGCGGGCGCCGACGCCCCGGGCCCCGCGCGCTGCTGATGCGCCTCGGCGCCCGGCGCGCGTTCCAACTGCTGGGCGCCTGCCAGCGGTTGACCCGGCGGCTGCGCGCCCGCGCGCGAGGGCGGCTGCGCGCCGGGCTGCTGCGCGCGCACTACCTGGTCCAGCGGCGCCTCCCGGTGAACCACCGGCTCGCCGTCTTCACGAGCGTCGGCGGCCGCAGCGGCCACCCGGCCGCGATCGAGGCCAAGCTCCGCGAGATGGCACCCGGCATCCGCACCGCCTGGGTCGCCGCGCCCGGCGAGCACACCCGCACCGACGGGCCCGCGCCCCCCGGAGGAAACGCGCCCCCCGGCGACCGGCTCGTCCCCGGCACCGCGCCCTACTGGACCGCCATGGCCCGCGCCCGCTACCTGATCAGCGACAACGGCTTCCCCGACGCCCTCAGCCCCCGCGCGGGACAGCTCCGCCTCCAGACCCACCACGGCACCCCGCTCACCCACACCGGGCTCGACGCGGCCCCGCGCGACCTGCCGCGCCTGCTGCGCCAGATCGACAGCTGGGACTACTGCCTCTCCGCCAGCCGCCATGCGACCCTCGCCACCGAGGGCGCCTATCCGGCGGACTATCTGACCCTGGAGTTCGGCTCCCCCCGCGCCGACCTCTTCCACACCGCCACGGGCGAGGACGTGCGCCGGGTGCGGGCCGAACTCGGCGTTCCCGACGACGTGTTGGCGATCCTGTACGCGCCCGCGCGGCGCGGCTACGACCGGGGGCGCCCGCCGCGTCTCGACCCGCGGTGGCTCGCGCGGGCGCTCGGCCCCGGCTTTCTGCTGCTGGTGCGCGCCCCCGGTGTGGCGGCGGGCGCGGGCGCCGGCGTGCTCGATGTCTCCGCGCACCCCCGGATCGAGGAGCTGTGCCTGGCGGCGGACGCGCTGGTCACCGACTACGCGCCCGTGCTGTTCGACTACGCCAACCTCGACCGGCCCATCGTCCTGCACGCCGACGACTGGGAGGCGTACCGCGCGGTGCACGGCGCCTATCTCGACCTGCCCGCCGCCGCCCCAGGACCCGTGACGCGCACCCCGGCCGAGCTGGCGGCGGCGCTGTCGGGGGCGGCGCTGTGGACCGGTCGCGATGAGGCGGCGCGGCGGGCGGCGTTCCGGCGGAGGTTCTGCCCGCACGACGACGGGTACGCCGCCGAACGCGTCGTGCGCCAGGTCTTCTTCGGCGGGCGCGGCATCCCGCCGACCGTGCCCGAGGCCGAACGCCGCCCGGCCCCCGCCGCGGTCACCCCGCGCCCCCGGCTCTCCCCCGCGCCGGGCGGCGGGCTCAGGAGGCGGGTGGGGTGAGGGCGGTGTGGACCGTGGAGGCCGTCAGATAGAACGCGTCGGGGCGCGTGAGGATCCCGTCGGGCGCGAGCAGCGCGTCGAGCGCCGCGCGGTCCTCGGGTGCGAGCCGGTCGCCGTCGTTCCCCCTGATCCGGGTGAGGTGGGCGTGCAGATAGGCGCGGCCCACCTCGCCGAGCGGCGCGGGGTGGTCGATCAGGAAGCTGCGGCTGCCCGCGGGGGCGAGCCCGGCGGCGGTCAGCAGCGCGGGCCAGTCGTCCACGGCGTCCACCGCGCCCGGCAGCTCCGCGCGCATCTCGCCGAACCACTCGTCGCCCGCCGCGTCGAGCCTGGCCTGGAGGCCGGGGCGGCCGACCCCCGGGTGGCTCGGCAGGAACCTGACGGGCAGCCCGCCCTCGCCCACCGCGAGCAGCCCGCCAGGGCGCAGCACCCCGCCGAGCGCGGCCAACGCCGCCCGCTGGTCGCCCACATGGTGCACAAATCTGCTCGTCCAGATCAGGTCCACGCCGCCGAACGCGTCGAGCCCGCCGGGCAGCTCCGCCCGGTGGACGCGCACACGGTCGCCGAGCCCGAGGCGCTCGGCGCGGGCGGTGGCGCGTTCGAGCAGGCCATCGGCGCCGTCGACCGCGACCACCTCGGCGCCGGGGAACGCCTCGGCCAGCACGCATGTGCCCACCCCCGGGCCGCTGCCCACGTCCAGGATCAGGCGGGGCTCCTCGGGCAGCCGCTCGCGCAGCCAGGCCGCGGCCTCGGCCACGGCGGGGCGGTGCAGCTCACCGCCGCGTTCCAGCTGGTCGGCCATGGCCTCCCAGTCGACGTCGTCGGCGCCGCGGCCATGACTGTGGGCATGGCCACGGGCATGGGCGTGGTCCTGGGTGTGCGGGTGGCGGTCGCCGTGCGGGGGGCCGTCTTCACTGCGGGTCAAGGTGTCCTCCTGGGGTGGTGGCTCACACGGGGTGTCGCGTCGGGGTGCTCAGGGCGAGCCTGGGCCGTGGCGGCGCCGGGAGCAACTCACGTTGCCATTTCCGGGACGCGCTCGCTTGAATGTCGCCATGACGGCTGACATGACCGAGGTGCTCGCCGGGGTCGGGCCCCGGCTGCGGCGGGTGCGGACGGCGCGTGGCGTGACGCTGGCCGCGCTGTCCGAGGCGACCGGGATCTCCAAGAGCACGCTGTCCCGGCTCGAGTCCGGACAGCGGCGGCCCAGCCTCGAGCTGCTGCTGCCCATCGCCCGCGCGCACCACGTGGCGCTCGACGAGCTGGTGGGCGCCCCCGAGACGGGCGATCCCCGCGTGCGCCTCGTGCCGCGCACGGTGCACGGCCACACCGTCGTCCCGCTGACGCGGCAGCCGGGCCCGCTTCAGGCGTACAAGATGATCATCCCGGAGCGGGGCGAGCCTGACCCGCGCACCCACGAGGGCTACGAGTGGCTCTTCGTGCTGGCCGGGCGGCTGCGGCTCGTGCTGGCCGAGCGGGACATCGTGCTCGGCCAGGGCGAGGCGGCGGAGTTCGACACCAGGCTGCCGCACTGGTTCGGCAGCGCGGACCCGCGGCCCGTCGAGGTGCTGAGCCTCTTCGGGCCCCAGGGCGAGCGCATGCACGTCCGCGCCCGCCCCAGGGCGTCCGGCCCCGCGACCGGATCCGCCTCCGGATCCGCGACCGGCTGAGGCCGCGGACCCCGCTACCGGTTGCTGCGCAGCAGCGTGCGCATCGTGCGCATGGCCACCGACAGGTTCGCCAGGTCGAAGCTCTCCGACGACTGGATCTCCCCCAGGGTGCCCCTGGCCCGGCCGAGGATCGCGGCGTTCCGCCGGGACCAGGCCGCGAACCGCTCCTCGGGCGACACGTCCGCCTCGCCCGCCGCCAGCACATCGGCCGTGACCAACTGGTGTGCGGCGTACAGGTCCTCGCGGATCGCCGTGCGCGCCATGGACTGCCAGCGGTCGGCGCGCGGCAGCTCGCTGATCCTGTTCTGGAGGTCGGAGATCCCCAGCTCGTCGCTGAGGTGGAAGTACACCTCGGCGACGTCGAGCAGCGGGCGCGCGGTGCGGTCGGCGACCGCCACGATGTCCAGCGTCGGGAACGCCGCCGAGAACCCCGCCACCCGCAGCGCCAGCTCCGTCGGGATGCCGCCCGCCACCAGCTCGTCCAGGCGCGCGGTGTGCCACTCCAGGTCGAGGCCGCGCAGCAGCTTCGGCAGCTCCTGCCAGACCTGCCCCACCCGGTCGGCGAACAGGTCGATCGTGTCGGCCAGCTCGAGCGGCTGCGGGCGGTTGTTCAGCAGCCAGCGGGCGCCGCGCTCCACCAGCCGCCTGGCGTGCAGCCGCAGCCGGGTCAGGACCTCGGCCTCCACCACGTTGTCCAGGCTCTCGGCCGTGTCCCAGATCTCGGCCAGGCCGAAGATCGCCCGCGCCGCGGTGTGCGCCCTGACGATCTCCTCGGTGGCCGCGCCCGACTCCTCCTGCATCCGGTGGACGAACGAGCAACCCGCCACGTTGATCGTGTCGTTGACCAGCAGGGTGGTGATGATCTCCCGGCGCAGCGCGTGCGTCTCGATCCGGTCGGGGAAGCGCTCGCGCAGCGCCGAGGGGAAGTACGCGTGCAGCAGGCGCCCGACATACGGGTCGTCGGGCAGCTCGGTGCCGAGCAGCTCGCCGGTGACCGTCAGCTTGGCGTACGCGAGCAGCACCGCGAGCTCGGGCTCGGTCAGCCCGCGCCCCGCGGCGCGCCGCTCGCGGAACTCGTCGTCGGACGGCAGGAACTCGAGCTCGCGATCCAGCCTGCCCTCCCCGGTGAGCCGGGCGATGAACCGCTGGTGGGCCAGGATCAGCCCGGGCGCGGTGGCGGCGCCGTTGGCCAGGGCGATGTTCTGCGCGTAGTTGTTCCGCAGGACGAGGGCGCCGACCTCGTCGGTCATCCGGGCCAGCAGGACGTTCCGCTGCTTGACCGTCAGGTCGCCGTTGGCCACCACGGCGTTGAGCAGGATCTTGATGTTCACCTCGTGGTCCGAGGTGTCGACGCCCGCGCTGTTGTCGATGGCGTCGGTGTTGCACCGGCCGCCCGAGACCGCGTACTCGATGCGGCCGCGCTGGGTCAGGCCGAGGTTCCCGCCCTCGCCGACGACCTTGGCGCGCAGCTCACGCCCGTTGACCCGGATCGCGTCGTTGGCCTTGTCGCCCGCGTCGCCGTGGGTCTCGGTCGCCGCCTTCACATAGGTGCCGATCCCGCCGTTCCACAGCAGGTCGACGGGGGCGCGCAGGATGGCCTGCATCAGCTCGGCCGGGGTGAGCGAGGGCGCCGAGCCCTCGATGCCCAGGGCCTGGCGCACCTGCGGGGTGACCGGGATGGACTTGGCCGAACGCGGGTGGATCCCGCCGCCCCTGGACAGCAGCGACGCGTCGTAGTCGGCCCACGACGAGCGCGGCAGCGCGAACAGCCGCCGCCGCTCGGCGAACGAGACCGCCGCGTCGGGGTCGGGGTCGAGGAAGATGTGCCGGTGGTCGAACGCGGCGACCAGCCTGATGTGCTCGGAGAGCAGCATGCCGTTGCCGAACACGTCGCCCGACATGTCGCCGATCCCCGCGACCGTGAAGTCCTCGGTCTGGGTGTCGTGCCCCAGCTCCCTGAAGTGCCGCTTGACCGACTCCCAGGCGCCGCGCGCGGTGATGCCCATGCCCTTGTGGTCGTACCCGGCCGAGCCGCCCGAGGCGAACGCGTCGCCGAGCCAGAAGCCGTACGAGACGGCGACCTCGTTGGCGATGTCGGAGAACGTCGCGGTGCCCTTGTCCGCCGCGACCACCAGGTAGGTGTCGTCGCCGTCGTGCCGCACGACGTCGTCGGGGGGCGCGACCCGGCCGTCCACCAGGTTGTCCGTGATGTCGAGCAGGCCCGAGATGAACGTCCGGTAGCACGCGATGCCCTCGGCCAGCCACGCGTCGCGGTCGGCGCCCGGGTCGGGCAGCCGCTTGCCGACGAACCCGCCCTTGGCGCCGACGGGCACGATCACGGTGTTCTTCACCTCCTGGGCCTTCACCAGGCCCAGGATCTCGGTGCGGAAGTCCTCGCGCCGGTCGGACCAGCGCAGCCCGCCGCGCGCCACCTTGCCGAAGCGCAGGTGCACGCCCTCGACCCGGGGCGAGTACACCCAGATCTCGAACGCCGGGCGCGGCTCGGGCAGCTCGGGGATGGCCTTGGGCTCGAGCTTCATCGACAGATAGGCGTGGGGCGCGCCGTCCCCGCCGCTCTGGAAGTAGTTCGTCCGCAGGGTGGCCTTGATCACCGTGAGGAACGCGCGCAGGATGCGGTCCTCGTCGAGGTTGGCCACGTGCTCGAGCGCGCCGTCGAGCTCCTCGAGCAGGCCGTCGGTCAACTCCCGGCCCGCGCCCTGGCGCTGCGGGGAGAGCCTGGCCTCGAAGAGGTTCACCAGGAGGCGCGTGGTGTGCGCGTTCTTCCTGAGGGTCGCCTCCATGCGCTCCTGGGTGAACCGCGCGCCCGCCTGCCACAGGTACTTGGCGTAGGCGCGCAGCACCATCGCCTCGCGCCAGGTGAGCCCGGCGGTGAGCACCAGGGCGTTGAACCCGTCGTTCTCCGCCGCGCCGGTCCAGGCCGCGGAGAACGCGTCCTGGAAGCGCTCCCTGCCGTCGCCCACCAGGCCGCCGGCCAGCCGCTCGGGGATCCGCAGGCCGAAGTCGTAGATCCAGGCGGTCGGTCCGCCGACGGGCCGCAGCTCGTAGGGCCGCTCGTCGACCACCTCGACGCCCAGGCACTGGAGCACCGGGAGCACCGCGGAGAGCGAGACGGGCTCGCCCGTGCGGTAGATCTTGAAACGCCGCTCGCCAGGACCCGCGTTCACCGGCTCGTAGAGGCTGAGCGCGAAGTCCCGCCCGGCGTCGGGGCGCAGGCCCGCGACGTACTGGAGGTCGGTCACGGCGACGCGCGGGGCGAAGTCCGCCTTGTACCCCTCGGGGAAGGCGTCCAGATACTGTCTGCCGAGCTCGGCGGCCTGCTCCTCGCCGCACTCGGCCGCGAGGGCGTCGGCGAAGCCGTCGGTCCACGAGCGGGAAGCCTCGGCCAGCCGGGTCTCGATGCGCTCCACGTCCGACTCGGTGAGCTCGGGCAGCTCGGTGCCCGGCTCGACGCGGACCACGAAGTGCAGCCGGGAGAGCACCGATTCGGTGTTCCACCCGCTGAAGTCCACGTTGGTGCCCGACAGCTCCTCGATGAGGATGTCGGTCAGCCGCAGCCGCACCGACGTGGTGTAGCGGTCGCGCGGCAGATACACCAGCGCCGAGTAGTACCGCCCGTACTCCTCCTGCCGCAGGAACAGCCGCAGCCTGCGCCGCTCCTGGAGGTGCAGCACGGATGTGGCGATGGAGCGCAGCGTGCCGACCGGCGTCTGGAACAGCTCGTCGCGCGGATAGGTCTCCAGGATCTGGAGCAGGTCACGGCCGCTGTGGCTGTCGGGCGCGAACCCGGCCGCCGCCAGCACCTTGGCGACATTGCGCCTGATGACCGGGATGCGGCGCACCGACTCGGTGTAGGCGGCGGCGGAGAAGAGACCGAGGAAGCGCCGCTCCCCCGTGACCCGGCCGTCGGCGTCGAACGTCTTGACCCCGACGTAGTCGAGATACGAACGACGGTGCACGGTCGCGCGGCTGTTGGCCTTGGTGAGGATCAGCAGCCTGGGCTCGCGCGCCTTGGCGCGCGCGGAGGGCGAGAGGCGGGCGAACGCCGCCGACGCGCTGGGGTACGGCGAGTCACGGTCGTGCGCGGGGTCGGAACGCAGGATGCCGAGGCCGGTGCCGGGGACGGCGCGCAACACGTCGACCGAGCCGTCCTCGCGCTCGCGCGCCAGCTCGTACTCGCGGTACCCGAGGAACGTGAAGTGGTCGGCGGCCAGCCACCGCAGCAGCTCCCTGGCCTCCTCGACGTCGGGCTCGGGCAGCGTCGCGGGCAGCGACTCGTCGGGGAGCCCCTCGGCGATGCGCAGCGCGGTGCCGCGCATCTTCTGCCAGTCCTCCACGGCCTCGCGGACGTCGCTGAGCACGGCCCGCAGGCCGGCCTCGATGCCGACGAGGTCGTCGTGGTCGGTCTCCAGGTCGATCTCGACGTGGATCCAGCTCTCGATCACCGCGTCGTCCGGCAGCTCGTCCGGGTCGTAGGTGGTCGCGACCGGGCCGTCGGGGTCACGGCCCGCGTCGAGCACCTCGAGCAACGTCCCCGTGACATCGCGCCGCACGACGATCTGCGGGTGGACGACGAGGTGGATCCCCCGGCCCTGCCGGGAGAGCTCGTTCGTCACGGAGTCGACGAGGAACGGCATGTCGTCGCTGATCACCTCGACGACGGTGTGGCTGCACGTCCAGCCCATCTCCTCGACCGTCGGGCTGTGCACGCGGATCCTGGCCGTGCCCTGCGGCCGCTCGGCGGCCAGCCGGTGCTGTGAGAACGCCGCGCCGTACAGGTCGACCGGGTCCCGCTGGACGATGTCCTCGGGGGCCACATAGAGGTAGTAACGCTGGAGGTACGCGACGACCGCCTCGGAGTCCAGGCCGTGTCCCGGGGGCCCTCCCGCGGTGCCACGGTCGGCCACCTGCGCGGCCTGTGTCAGTAGTTCAGCCTTGGCTTCGTCCAGCTTGCTGTGCATGTCCTCTTACTCCTGTCGCGCGCCGTTGCGTGACGTCGAGAAACGGTCACCGGGCGACGCTCGCTGTGATGGCATGGCCGCGCCCGGCGGAAGGAGTCAGTGGCCGAACAGCCCCGCGGGTACGCGGATTCCGGGGCGGGGCCGCGTCGCCTTCGCCCTGGCGTCCAGGCGCTGTCGCACTGATCACGACGACCAGGCTAGCGCCCCCGCGATAACGGGTGGGTCGACATCGGATGAAAAACGGAGTGCCGGTTCACCACTGGCTCGTGGGAAGCTCACCGGTCGTTCACATCCGCGCGAGCAGCTCCTCGGCCGTCCGCACCGCCTCGTCCAGCGTGTCCACCACCGGGACCCCCGCCGCGAGCAGGCTGCGCCTGCTGTGCGAACCCCCCGTGTACAGCACGGCCTTCGCCCCGGCGTGCGCGGCGGCGGCCGCGTCGTCCGTGGCGTCGCCTATCACCACCACGCGCCCGGGGTCGAGCCCGCTGGGCAGGGCGGATAGCGCCGCGAGGTGGCGCGCCATCTGCTCGGCCTTGCCCGTCACGACGCCGTCCGTGACGTTCCCGTCGACGCGCAGGAAGTGGCTGTGGATGCCGAGGCGCGTGACCCACGGCAGCAGCCGCTCATGGGGCGCGAGGGAGCACACCGACTGCGTGCGGCCCGCCTCCTGCCAGTCGGCGAGGAGCGCCGCGGCCCCCTCGGCGAGCGCGGCCGAGTCGGCCCGCGCGAAGTAGTGCCGGTGGAATGTGCTGTCCATCACAGCCCACTCCTCGTCGGTCGGCAGCCGGCCGATCAGCCGCTCGTAGAACCGCGGCACGGGCACGCAGTAGAGCTCGCGGTAACGCTCCAACGTGATGGGGGGTATGCCGATCTCGGCGAACGAGACGTTGGTCGCCTCGACCACCACGTCGATGTCGTGGAGCAGCGTGCCGTTCCAGTCCCAGACGATGTGGTCCGATCGCGTCGAGCCGTTCCGTGAAGCCATGCCTCGACAGTACGACGCCCCACCGACAATCGGTCCTGGAGCGACCGGCGTCGGGGAGCGGTCCGCGTCACACCAGGCGGTCGATCTCCTGCACGCCGTACCAGAGAAGCTCGTGGTCGGCGGCCCCGTCCACGACGAACCGCGCGTCGTCGTCGCCCTGGTCGGCCGCGCCCAACGCGTCGGCGGCGGCCCTGACATCGGGCTCGGCCTCGGCCGCGTCGACGTGCACGGAGGCCAGCGCGTGCAGCGGCACCGGCTCGGTCAGCCGCACCTCGCCCAACGCCTCGACCAGCAGCGCCTGATCGGGGTCGGCGACCGCGGCCCGGTCGGGCACGTCGGCCGCGGCGACGACCCGCCGCCTGGCCACGCCGGGCTCGGCGGCCACCAGCCGCAGCGACGCGGCGGCTGCCCTGTTGAGCGCGGCGTACTCCAACTCCTCCTCGTTGCCCGAGAGATACCACTCGCGCAGCGCGGGGGTGACGGCGTAGGCGGTCAACGGCACGGGGCCGAGCTTCTCCGTCCGGTGCAGCTCGGCGAGCGACGACAGCGTGAGGGGCACATAGACACGCATGAACGGCCCCTTTCGTGAAGCCCCGTTGTCGTGGGAGGGCGTGGGAACGGCGGACCTCGCCCCGGTCCGCGGGGCCGCTCACTGTACCAGTGCGGCGGGCGCTTGCCCCTGGGTGATCGGAGCCTTACAATCCGCGATAGTTACTCGTCGGTAGCTTGTTGCCGGGGCTCGGCCCCGGCGTTCCGTCATCGGGGGTGGTCCACTCGTGAAAACCGTCAGCCAGACCGGAAGGCAGACCGGCCATCGCGCGCCGAGAGGCCGCGCCGACCTGTGCCGCGGCGATGTCCGCCGCGTCGATTCCGGGCGCCCCGCGGGCCGCGTGCCGCTCGCGCGCCGCCCGCACCCCAAGCCGCAGGACTGGTTCGCCCAGCAGCTCGTGCTCGTGCTCAGCGGCCAGCGCCCTGTGCACTCGCTGATGGCGCACGCCCGCGCACGGGCCTACGACCAGCTGGTGCTGCTCGCGCCGCACGCCCCCCTGCGGCCACCGGCCGGCTGCCGGGCGCCGGTCATCCGCGGCGTCGGCGCGAGCCATCCGAGCAGCGAGGCCATCGAGGCGTTCGCCCGCGTCGCGGCGGGCGGCCGGACCCGGGCCCTGGCCTTCCGCCTCGAGCGCCGCCCCGGCACCGGCCACTGGCAGTGCTGCGCGGTCGAGCTGGACACGGTGCCATGAGCCCGGCGACCGGCCGCCGGACGCCACCACCCCTCGGGTGGCGGCTACTTCTTGCGGCGGCGGCCGCCCTTCTGCGCCTTGCGGCGCTCGGCCCTGGTCAGCCCGTCGTCGGAGGCCGCGCCCCCGGCGCCGCCCTGCCCGGAGGCCGGCCGCTGCTCGCCCGCGGAGAAGTCGCCCTCGACGACCCCGCCCGCGCCGTCCACGGTCGGCGCCGAGAAGTGCAGCCGGTCGGCGCGCTTGGGGGCCTCGAGCCCCTTGGCGCGGATCGCGGGCCGGGCCCCGCCCTGCGCGGCGCCCGCGGGCACCGCCTCCTGGGGGGTCTCCTGCTTGCCCGCGGCCGGGGCCGCCTTCTCGCCGCCCTGCACCGGGACCTGCTCGACCTGCCGCTCCACCTGGACCTCCAGGTTGAACAGATAGCCGACGGACTCCTCCTTGATGCCCTCCATCATGGCGGTGAACATGTCGAAGCCCTCACGCTGGAACTCCACCACGGGGTCCCGCTGCGCCATCGCGCGCAGGCCGATGCCCTCCTGGAGGTAGTCCATCTCGTAGAGGTGCTCACGCCACTTGCGGTCGAGGACGGACAGCACGACGCGCCGCTCGAGCTCGCGCGTCACCTCGGAGCCCAGCTCCTCCTCGCGCTTGTCGTACCGCTGGTGGATGTCCTCCTTGATGGACTCCACGATGAACTCAGGGGTCAGCCCGTCCCGGCCACCGGCCTGCTCCTCGAGCTCATCGACCGTGACCTCCACCGGGTAGAGCTGCTTGAACGCCCCCCACAGCCGGTCCATGTCCCATTCCTCGGCGAAGCCCTCCACGGTCTCGGCGCGCACATACGCCTCGATCGTGTCCTCCATGAAGAAGCGGACCTGCTCGTGCAGGTCCTCGCCCGCGAGCACCCGGTGGCGCTCGCTGTAGATGACCTCGCGCTGCCGGTTCAGGACCTCGTCGTACTTGAGGACGTTCTTCCGGATCTCGAAGTTCTGCTGCTCGACCTGGCCCTGGGCGGAGGCGATCGCGCGGGTGACCATCTTGTTCTCGATGGGGACGTCGTCGGGCACGTTGGCCATCGACATCACGCGCTCGACCATCGCCGCCTTGAACAGCCGCATCAGGTCGTCGCCGAGCGACAGGTAGAAGCGGGACTCGCCCGGGTCGCCCTGACGCCCGGAGCGGCCGCGCAGCTGGTTGTCGATGCGGCGCGACTCGTGCCGCTCGGTGCCCAGGACATAGAGCCCGCCGAGGTCCTTGACCTCCTCGAACTCCGCCTGCACCGCCTTCTCCGCTGCCTCGAGCGCGCCCGGGAGCGCGGCGGCCCACTCCTCCGCGTGCTCCACCGGGTCGAGGCCCTGCCCGCGCAGCTTGCTCTCGGCGATCTCGTCGGGGTTCCCGCCCAGCTTGATGTCGGTGCCGCGGCCCGCCATGTTGGTGGCGACGGTGACCGCGCTCTTGCGCCCGGCCTTGGCGACGATCGCGGCCTCGCGCTCGTGGTTCTTCGCGTTGAGGACCTCGTGGCGCACCCCGCGCTTGTTCAGCTGCTGGGAGAGGTACTCCGACTTCTCCACCGAGGTGGTGCCGACCAGCACCGGCTGGCCCGAATCGTACTTCTCCACGATGTCGTCCACCACGGCCGCGAACTTGGCGACCTCGGTGCGGTAGATGAGGTCGGAGCGGTCGAGGCGCGCCATCGGCACATTGGTCGGGATGGGCACCACGCCCAGCTTGTAGATCTGGTGGAACTCCGCGGCCTCGGTCATCGCCGTGCCGGTCATGCCCGCGAGCTTGTCGTAGAGGCGGAAGTAGTTCTGGAGGGTGATCTTGGCGAGCGTCTGGTTCTCGTCCTTGATCTTCACCCCCTCCTTCGCCTCGATCGCCTGGTGCATGCCCTCGTTGTACCGGCGGCCCGCCAGGATGCGGCCCGTGTGCTCGTCGACGATCACGACCTCGCCGTCCAGGACGACGTAGTCCTTGTCCTTCTTGTACAGCTCCTTGGCCTTGATCGCGTTGTTCAGGTAGCCGACCAGCGGGGTGTTCACCGACTCGTAGAGGTTGTCGATGCCCAGCCAGTCCTCGACCTTGGTCACGCCCGCGTCGTGGATGGCGACCGTGCGCTTCTTCTCGTCCACGTCGTAGTCGCCGGTCTCCGCCTGCTGCCGGGTCGGGATGGCCGCCTCGCCCTTCTCCAGGCGCTGCACGAGCTTGGCGAAGTCCGCGTACCACTTGGTGGCCTGGTCGGCCGGGCCCGAGATGATCAACGGAGTCCGCGCCTCGTCGATGAGGATCGAGTCCACCTCGTCCACCACCGCGTAGTTGTGGCCGCGCTGGACCAGCTCGTCCTTCGACCAGGCCATGTTGTCCCGGAGGTAGTCGAAGCCGAACTCATTGTTGGTGCCGTGCGTGATGTCACAGGCGTACTGCTCGCGGCGCTTGGCCGGCGGCATGCCCGCGGTGATGCACCCGACCGACAGCCCGAGGAAGCGGTGGACGCGGCCCATCCATTCGGAGTCACGCTGCGCCAGGTAGTCGTTGACGGTGATCAGGTGGACGCCCTTGCCCGACAGCGCGTTGAGGTAGGCGGGCAGCGTGCCCGCCAGCGTCTTGCCCTCGCCCGTCTTCATCTCGGCGACATAGCCGAGGTGCAGCGCGGCCCCGCCCATCAGCTGCACGTCGTAGTGGCGCTGGCCCAGCACGCGCTTGGCGGCCTCCCGGACCGTGGCGAACGCCTCGGGCAGCAGGTCGTCCAGGGACTCGCCCTCGGCGAAGCGCTGCTTGTACTCGTCCGTGAGCGCCCTCAGCTCCGCGTCGGTGAGATCAACGAAGTCCTCTTCGATGGAGTTCACCTGGTTCGCGATGCGTTGCAACCTGCGCAGGATCTTGCCTTCGCCTGCACGCATGATCTTGTTGAAGACGGACACGAGGGCTGGTCTCCTTGCCGGTCGGGCCTGGCGCGGTTGGGAAGCGCGGGCACAGCGGATGGCCCCGCCGCACCGGCCATGGTATGCGAGCGCCGGTGGCAGTGTCAGTGGTCGGCTCTACGATCCTCGGCATGACTGCCGCACTGTCGCACCTGTCCGCCGACGAGGCCCGCCGGATCGCGCTCCGCGCCCAGGGGCTCCTGGGGGCGCCCGACCGGAGGGCCGGAGTCCGGGGGGTGCTGCGCCGGCTCGGCGCGATCCAGCTGGACACGATCTCGGTGCTGGCGCGCTCGCACGAGCTGCTGCCGTACGCCCGCCTCGGCGCGGTCGACAGGTCGACCGTCGAGGACGCGTACTGGGCGGGCGGGCGCTCCTTCGAGTACTGGTCGCACGCGGCGTGCGTCCTGCCGATCGAGGAGTGGCCGCTGTTCTCCTTCCGCCGCCGCGCGTACCGGGCCCGCGAGCGCTGGCACGCCGAGCTGTCGCCCGCCGCCTACGACAAGGTGATCGCCCGGCTCCGCGACGAGGGGCCGCTCACCGCGACCGCGCTGGGCGGCGCGAAGAAGGGCGGCATCTGGTGGGACTGGAGCGACATCAAGGTCGCCGTCGAGCGCGCGCTCACCTACGGCGAGGTGGTGTGCACCGAGCGGCGCGGCTGGAAGCGGGTGTACGACCTCGCCGAACGAGCCGTCCCCGCCGAGCTGTTCCACGACGACCTCGACGACCTCGAGTGCCTGCGCAGGCTGGTCGCCCAGGCGGGCGCGGCGATGGGTGTGGCCACCAGGGCGGACCTGGCTGACTACCACCGGCTGACCGGGGCGCAGGTGGAGTCGGTCATCGAGGAGACCGGGCTGGTGCCGGTGGAGGTCGAGGGGTGGGTGTCGGGGAGCGGTGACCGGCCGCGGGCCTGGGCCGACCCGGCCGCGCTCGCGACGCCGCCGCGGGGGCGTCATCGGACCACGCTGCTCTCGCCGTTCGACTCCCTGATCTGGGACCGGCCGCGCACGGAGCGGATCTTCGGCTTCGTCCACCGGCTGGAGGCGTATGTGCCCGCGCCCAAGCGGATCTACGGGTACTTCTCGATGCCGCTGCTGTCCGGCGGTCGGCTGCTCGGCCGGGTGGATCCGGCCCGTGAGGGCAGCACGCTGGTGGCCAGGCACGCGGCGTTCGAGGCGGGTCCGGTCAAGGCCGTCGCGGCCGTACCGGCCATGGCGGAGGCGCTGGCCGAGGCCGCCCGCTGGGTGGGGTGCGACCGGATCAGGATCGAGCGGACGTCCCCCGACGAGCTGCGGGGCCCGCTGACCGACGCGGTGAGCCGGGTGGCGATCTGAGGAGGGCACGGGCCCTCGGGGATCCGGAGGCGAGGGGACGGCTCAGCCGCTCTCGAGGTCCAGGATCTTCTCGCGCATCGCGTAGACGACGGCCTCCATCCTGGAGTGCAGCTGAAGCTTCTCCAGGATGTTGCGCACGTGGTTCTTCACGGTGTTCTCGCTGATGAACAGGTCCTTGGCGATGTCCCGATTGTTCTTCCCCGTGGCGACGAGCTTGAGCACCTCGAGCTCGCGGTCGGTCAGCTTCGGGGCGGGCACCAGGCGGCGCTCGTCGGTGCGCTGGATCAACGACTTGAACTCCGTGAGCAGCTTGGCCGCCATCGACGGGCTGATCTGCGACTGCCCGTCGGCCACGGCCCGGATCGCCGCGGTGACCTCGTCGGTGGAGATCTCCTTGAGGAGATAGCCGGTGGCCCCGGCCTTGATGGCGTCGTAGAGGTCGGCCTCCTCGTCGCTGATCGTCAGCATGATGATCCGCGCGCTGGGGGCCACCTCCTTGATGGAGGTGCACGCCTCGATCCCCCCGCGCCTGGGCATCCGCACATCCATCAGCACGATGTCGGGCAGCAGGTCGGCGGCCTTCTCCACGGCCTCGGCACCGTCCCCCGCCTCGCCGATGACCTGGATGTCCTCCTCCTGGGCCAGCACGATCTCAAGGCCCCGCCGGAACAGCTCGTGATCGTCCACCACCAACACCCTGATGGGCTCCCGCTGCTCCCGCACCGGGACCACGCGCTGCACGCGGTGCGGTCCCTGGGACATCGTGGGCCCGAAGGTGTCCACCATCGTTCCTCCCCCTTGCCGGTCGATACGCGACTGCCACAATCGGCGACCCCATGATTCCATGGCGGCACCCCGGGCCGGATCCACGATCAGGCCCCGGGGTGCCGATCCGCATGCCTCGCGTACGGGTGCGGGTACGCGCTCAGGCGCCCAGGGCGCCACCGGCCTCCTCGGGTGACGCGTCCCCCGCCAGGGCGTCGGGCTCGAGGTGGATCACGCCGTAGTCATAGGCGTGCCTGCGATAGACGACGCTGGGCTGCTTGGTCTCGGCATCGACGAAGAGATAGAAGTCGTGACCGACCAACTCCATCTCGTACAGCGCCTGTTCGAGCGTCATCGGCGCGGCCCTGTGGGTCTTCTCGCGCACCACCAAGGGCCCGTCCCCCTCGACCACGACCGAGCCCACCCGCCTGACCGGCGGCGCGACCTGCTCGGGCACCGCGGGCTCCGGCTCGGCCACGCCGTTCAACGGGGCGGCGTCACGCACCACCGCGGCCACCTCGCTGGCCGGGATACGATCCCGGCCGCGGCGGCACCTGCGCTTGTCGTGCTGGCGACGCAGCCGGGACTCCAGCTTCTCGACCGCCAGATCGAGCGCCCCATAGGGATCGGCCGCCGACGCCTCGGCCCGCACCACGGGCCCTCGGTGCCGCAACGTGATCTCGACCCGGTCCGAACGGTCCGCCTGACGGGGGTTGTGTTCCTTGGACACTTCCACATCGAGGCGGGTCACCTTGCCGTCGATTCTCTGGATCTTGTCCAGCTTGAGCTTCTCGGCCACATGCCGGCGGAATCGCTCCGGCACCTCTGTCTTACGGCCCTTGACGACGATGTCCACGCTGAACTCCGTTCCGGATGGTCCCGTCGGCGGTGACGGAGACCCTCCTTCGCGCACTGGAACCGGAACCGCCGGTGTCCACGGCGGCCTCGGGGTTACGTCGGGGTAGCGACTTTCACCTCCTTCTCCCCCGGGAAGACGGTAAACATCCACCTGACATTCAGATGAGGAGATCCGAAGTCGAACAATCGCGGAAAGCGATCCATATCCAGTTATGCCGGACTCGCGGTGAGCTCCTTCTTCGAACGTACTCCGCCGACCCCCTCAAGGGCACCCCTACCCATACGTAGGTCACATCCACCCCATCGGGGGACCCGCGATCACCGCGGCGCCCAGCGGCAGGCCACCGGCCGACCGCACCGCGCGCGCCGCCTCGACCAGCGAGGCGCCGGTGGTCAGCACGTCGTCCACGAGCACCACCCGCTCGCCCGGCGTCAACGCCCCGGACCGCACCGTGAGCGCCCCCGCGAGATTGGCCACCCGCTGCCCGGCCGTCAGCCCCGCCTGGTCCGCCACCGGACGGCACTGCCGCAGCGCCCGGACGACCCGCACCGCCCATCCCTCACGCCGCAGCCACCCGGCCGCCGCCACCGCCACCCGCCGCACCGGATCGTGGCCCCGCCGCGCCACCGCCACCCGCGCCGACGGCACCGGCACCAGACCGATCACCTCGGCCGACGCGCCGCCGGGACTCCCCCTGGGCCCACCCGGCACGGCCGCGCGCACCCCCGCCGCCAGCGCCCGCCCCAGCGGACCGGCCAGCCCGAGCATCCCCCGCTCCTTGTGCGCGAGCAGCACCGCCCGCGCCTCATCGGCATACTCCGCCACGGCGTGCACCGCGGGAAGACCGGCCGGCTCGGGCACCGGCCACACCCGCCGCGCGGGCCCCGCCCACAGCAGCTCACGGCAGGCCGCGCACAGCACGCCCCACCCCACCCCGCAGCCCGCACAGGCCGTCGGCAACATCAGCGAGCCCAGCTCGCGCCACCACTCACGCATGCCCCCACGTTCCCCCACCGACCCCCGGCGTCCCCACCCCCGAAGGTAAGGAACAACGCACCCGAAAGTCAGGTTTGGGACACGCTCAGCAGGATGGATCGACCGGGAAGGAATCAGCCGGGATAGACCGGCGCGTACCCCTCGGCCCCGCCGTCCATCACGAGCTTCCACTCCGGGTCGTCCCGGTCGAGGCGCACGATGCCCGCGTCGATCTGCGCGAGCAGCGGCTGCTCCGCGTCCTCGGACGCGGCCACCTCGACGACCTGGTTGAGCCCTGGCACGGTCGGGAGGTTCGTCGACGACCCGTCGATCGCCAGGTACTGCACCTGCTGCACGCCGTCAGCCGGCCGCCCCACCACGACCAGCGTGCTGCTGCCCGCCCAGGACACCGCCACGACGTCCACCAGGCGCGGCGCGACCTCACGCAGCGCCGCCACCCGCACCGTCTCGCCCTCGGGCCCCGCGGTGCGTTCGACCCGCCCCATCTGGAGCGACGTGGCCTCGCCGTCGCTGACCAGCGCCACGATCCGCACCCCGTCGGGCGCCACGCGCACCGCGTCGATCCGCTCGCCGGGCGCGAGCCCCTGCACCGGGATCTCCCGCGCCGCGCCCTCGCCGCCGGTGAGCCGCAGCAGCCGCGGGGCGTCGGGGTCGCGGTCGGCCACCCACAGGTCGCCGAGGCCGTCCCAGCTCGGCGCGCTCAGCCCCGCGGCCTCCCCCGACGACTCGCTGGTCAGCGCCGTCTCCCGCGCGCCCCCCGCGCCGAGCGGCGCGATGTCGAGAACGGACCCGTCCGCGCTCACCCCGGCGGCCAGGGCACCGTCCCTGCTCACCGCGGCGCTGCGCAGCCCGGCGTTCTCGTCGCCGAACGCGCCGCTGACAGGCCGCGACGTGCCGTCCCGCTGCGCGAGCGACATCAGCCGCCCCGTCTCGCCGAGGAAGTACGCGCGGTTGACCTCGCCGTCCAGCGCCCCTGGCGCCGTCTCCTCCGCCGCCGCGTCGTCGAGGCCGCACAGCGACGCCCCCGACTCCGTCCGCAGCCGCACCTCCGTCACCTCGGCCGACGCGAGATCCCGCACCGTGTGCAGCAGCTGGCTCGCCATCCGCTCGCAGCTGTCGCGCGACCAGCCCTCGGGAACGCCGGACAGGCCCACCGTCAGCCGCCCCGAGTCGTCGATGGCGGGCCGCTGCCCGTCCGCGAGCGCCGCCCCGTCGGGGAACATCGTCGACACCACCGGGGCCTGCCACTCGCTCGGCCCGTCGAGCAGCGCCTCGATCACATCCCGCACCGGATCGATCCGGCTGCGCACATAGACCGGATCGGGAACGAGCACATCCGTCTCATCGGCGGGCCGCCCCCACTCCCCGCCCATATCCGCGTAATAGAACGTGTCGGCGGAGCGGTAGATCCTGCGGAAGTCCGCCTCCCCCATCACGACCCCGTCGGGCAGCGCGTCGATGCGCCACTCGCCGTCCACCTGCTCCAGCTCGAACGACGCCGTGTACGTGCCCGCCCGCGGGTCGTACCCGTGCGCCCCGTCCACCGTGGCCAGCCGCAGCCCGCTCAGCTCGACGCGTTCGCCCTCCCCCGCCGGGCCGCTCAGCCGGGGCCCCGACGCCAGCACCGTGGTGCTGAAGAACGGGTCCCACTCCTCCGCGCCCCCCGGCGTCAGATACCGCTTGGCCATCTCGTAGTCGGGGTCGTCGCTCGTCACCGCCTCGAGAAAGCCCCGCACGATCTGCTGCGGCAGCATGCCCTCCTCGGGCGGCACCCCGTACACCAGCACCTGCGCGTCGGCGTCGGACGCCTCGGACGAGTCGACGGACTGCACCGGGCCGCCGTCCGGCATCGACGCGCAGCCCGTCACCAGCAGCCCCGCGGACAGCAGACCCGCCGCCGCCCGCCGCCGCCGTATCCGGTCAGTCCCCATGCCCGCCCCTCGCGCTCGGCTCGCTCGGCTCCGCCGCCGCGGCCACCGCGGACCCGGACCGCGTCGGCGCCGGAACGCCCCGCCCCCGCCTCGCCCGCGCGTCAACCGGCTCCAACGGCAGCGGCGACCCGCGCAGCGCGCCGCCCGCCGTGGCGGGCAGCGTCAGCCTGAACTGCGCCCCGCCGCCCGGCTCGCCCCACGCCTCGAGGCGCCCGCCGTGCAGGTGCGCGTCCTCCACGGCGATCGACAGGCCCAGGCCCGTGCCGCCCGTGGTTCGCGCCCGCGCCGGGTCCGCGCGCCAGAAGCGGCTGAACACCTGGTCCACCTCGCCAGGCCGCAGCCCGATCCCGTGGTCCCGCACCGCGATCGCCACCGCGCCGCCGTCCGCCGCGACGGCGAGCCTGACCACCACGTCGCGGCCCTCACCGTGCTCGATGGCGTTGACGACCAGGTTGCGCACGACGCGTTCGATGCGCCGCGCGTCCACCTCGGCCACGATCGGCCGGGCGTCCCCGCGCACCAGCAGCCGCCCGCCGCGCCGCTCGGCCAACGACCCGAAGCTCTCGACGACCCGGTGCACCACGTCCCGCAGGTCCGTGGCCTCCGCCTCGAGCACCGCGGCGCCCGCGTCGAACCTGCTGATCTCGAGCAGGTCAGCGAGCAGCAGCTCGAAGCGGTCGAGCTGGCTCAGCAGCAGCTCCGCCGACCGCGCCGTCGCCGGGTCGAACTCCCCGCGCGCCTCGTGGATGACGTCCGCCGCCATCCGCACCGTCGTCAGCGGCGTCCGCAGCTCGTGCGAGACGTCCGAGACGAAACGCCGCTGCATGCGCGACAGCTCCTCCAGCTGCTGGATCTGCTTCTGGAGGTTGCGTGCCATTTTGTTGAACGATTCCCCGAGCCGCGCGATGTCGTCCTCGCCGCTCACCTTCATGCGCTCCTGGAGCCGCCCCGCCGCCAGCCGCTCCGCGATCCCCGCCGCCATCCGCACCGGCGTGACCACCTGCCGCACCACCAGCCACGCGATCGCCCCGAGCAGCGCCACCACGAAGAGCCCCGCCGTCGCGATCGTGCCCGTGACCAGGCTGAGCGACTTCTCCTCCTGCGTGAACGGGAACAGGTAGTACAGCTGATACGGATTCCCCGCCACATCGGTCATCCGCTTGCCGATGATCAGCCCCGCCTCGGACGTCCCGTCCGTGCGCACGATCGTCCCGTACTGCCGCTGCGTCGCCCGGTCGTCGTCCACCGCCTCCCGCATCTCCTCCGAGATGCTCAGATCGGTGTCCACCGCCGACGAGACGCGCGGCCCCCGCGGCGCGAACCCCGTGTCACCCGCGAACGCGGGCGAGAGCTCCGACGGCAGCGCCACCACCGAGAACACGCCCTGCCCACCACTGGCCAGCTGCTGCACCACCTCGGTCGACCACGTCGCCGCGTCGACCGAGAGCCCCGCCCCCGCCTCGCTCGCGTCCACGGTCGCCCGCTCCCGCGCCACCTGGAAGCCCCCGTCGGCCTGGCTCTGCGCCGTCTGCCGCTTGGCCTCGAGCAGCCCGTTGCGCACCTGGCCGATCACCACCACACCCAGCACCAGCACCACGGCCATCGAGAGCAGCAGCGTGCTGGCCACCACGCGCAGCTGGATGTTCCTGCGCCACAGCCGCATCACCGAGAGCAGCGGCCCCCTGGCCCAGCGGCCGAAGATCCGGATAGCGGGCTGCGCCCGGCTGCCCGTCGCTCCTTCCGACAGCAGCCGGGGGCTCTGCCACCACACCCGGTCGGTCACCTCAGCTTGACCCGGCCTTGTATCCGACGCCGCGCACGGTCACCACGATCTCGGGGCGCTCGGGGTCCTTCTCGACCTTGGAACGCAGCCGCTGCACATGGACGTTCACCAGACGGGTGTCGGCGGCGTGCCGATACCCCCACACCTGCTCAAGCAGCACCTCACGCGTGAAGACCTGCCACGGCTTGCGCGCGAGCGCCACCAGCAGGTCGAACTCAAGCGGCGTCAGCGAGATCGTCTGACTGCCGCGCTTCACCGAGTGCCCCGCCACGTCGATCACCAGGTCCCCGATGGCCAGCTGCTCCGGCGCGGGCTCCTCGGAACGCCGCAGCCGCGCCCGGATCCTGGCGATCAGCTCCTTCGGCTTGAACGGCTTGACGATGTAGTCGTCCGCCCCCGACTCGAGGCCCACCACCACATCCACCGTGTCGCTCTTGGCGGTCAGCATGACGATCGGCACCCCGGACTCGCCACGGATCAGCCGACACACCTCGATTCCGTCGCGGCCCGGCAGCATCAGGTCGAGCAGCACCAGATCCGGCTTGATCTCGCGGAAGGCGGCGAGCGCCTTGTCCCCATCGGCGACGAACGACGGCTCGAAGCCCTCCCCGCGCAGCACGATGCCCAGCATTTCCGCCAGCGCGGTGTCGTCATCGACGACGAGTACACGTCCCTTCATGCCTTCATCATCCCATCGCCCTTTCCTGCCCCGACCCCAGGTGATCCAGAACACACAGCGGTGAGGTTTCCCCCGTTCACCGGCGCGACCACGCCGCGCTCGGTCACGATCGCGGTGACGAGCTCCGCCGGGGTCACGTCGAACGCGGGGTTGTACGCCTGCGCCCCCACCGGAGCCACCGGCACCCCGGGCCCGATGTCCGTCACCTCGTGCCCGGGACGCTGCTCGATCGGGATCGCGCCCGCGTCCGCCGCCTCCGCATCCACCGTACTCACCGGCGCCACCACCACGAACGGAACGCCGTGGTGGCGCGCGAGCACCGCGAGCGGATAGCTCCCCACCTTGTTCGCCACCGAGCCGTCCGCCGAGATCCGGTCCGCCCCGATCAGCACCGCGTCCACCTCGCCCGCCGCGAACAGCGACCCCGCGGCCGCGTCCGCGAGCACGGCGTACGACATCTCCTCGCGCGCCGCCTCCCACGCCGTCAGCCGCGCGCCCTGGAGCAGGGGACGCGTCTCGTCCACCCACAGCCGCCGCAGCTCCCCGGCGCGATGCGCCGCCCGCACCACCGCGAACGCCGTCCCGTGCCCCCCCGACACCAGCGCACCGGTGTTGCAATGGGTCAGCAGCCGGTATCCACCACCCGGCAGCAGCTCCCCGAGCAGCTCGAGGCCGAGCTCCGCCATCCGGTCGCTCGCCACCGCGTCCTCCCGGTGCAGCGCCCTCGCCTCCGCCAGCGCCGCCGCGGCCGCCGCGGGCCCGTCGCCCCCCACCGCCCGGTGCGCGGCGACGGCGCGCTCCACGCCGTACGCCAGGTTCACCGCGGTCGGCCTGGCGGCGGTCAACGACCGCGCCGCCTCGCCGACGTCATAGCCACGCGCCGCGGCCAGCGCGATCCCGTACGCGCCCGCGATCCCGAGCAACGGCGCGCCCCTGACCGCGAGCGACTGGATCGCCGCGACCAGGCCCGGCACATCGGTGCAGACGACCTCGACCTCCGCGGTCGGCAGCCGCCGCTGGTCGAGCAGGACCAGCATGGGCCCGTCGGGCGGGTCCGCCCAGCGCAGGACGGGGAGAGAGTGATCAGCCATTGGCACAGTCTGCCCCGGCCCGGCGGGTGAGAGAAGGCAGCGGCCGCTTCGACCGCACAGACGCGTCAGCCCCCGGCGCCATGGCACGATGGGCGCCAGGAAACCACAGGCGACAAAGGCGCGCAGCGTACGAGACGCGAACAAGGAGACACCGTGAGTGACACGCCGGGCTGGACCTCCCCCGGATCCCCCTCCCCGGAGCACGACCGGCCTGAGTCCTCACAGCCGAGTCAGCCGACTCAGCCGTCGCCGTCCTCACAGCCGACCCCGTCCTCACAGCCGACCCAGCCCGGTCAGCCGCCCCAGCCCCAGGGCGCCCCCCAGGGCTGGGGCGCCGCGCCCCCACCGCCGCCGCACCAGACGCCCCCCTCCTATCCCGCCGCGCCCCAACCCCCGTACGGGCAGGCCCCCTACCCCCAGCAGCAGCCGGGGGGCTGGGGCGGCTGGCACCCGCACACGTTCGCCGCCAAGCCGGGCGTGATCCCGCTCCGCCCGCTCGGCATCGGCGAGATACTCGACGGCGCGGTCTCCACCGCCCGCGCCCACTGGCGGACCGTGCTGGCCATCGCGCTGGCCATCGCCGTCATCACCCAGCTCGTCGGGACCCTCGCCATGCGCCTGTGGCTCAGCGACAGCTCGGGCCTCGCCGCCCTCGAGGACAACCCCGACCCCACCAACGACGAGCTCCGCGACGCCCTCGGCGAGCTGGCCGCGTTCGCCTCCGTCACCGGCATCGTCACCCTCCTCGGCTCCGTCCTGGCCACCGCCATGCTCACCATCGTCGTCAGCCGCGCCGTCCTCGGCCGCGACGTCACGATCGGCGAGGCGTGGCAGGACTCCAGAAGCCGCCTCCTGCGCCTCCTCGGCGTCGTCCTGGTCGTCCCCCTCATCTGCACCCTCGCCATCGCCCTCCCCATCCTGGCCATGGCCGTCTCGGGCAGCGCCGCACTCGTCGTCCTCGGGGTCATCGGCGGCATCGTCCTCGCCGTCTGGCTCTGGGTCCGCCTCTCCCTCGCCGCCCCCGCCCTCATGCTCGAACGCCAGGGCGTCTTCGCGGCCCTGCGCCGCTCCGCCAAGCTGGTCAGCGGCTCCTGGTGGCGCGTCTTCGGCGTCCAGCTCCTCGTCATCGTCCTGCTGGCCCTGGTCGGCGGCGTCCTGGAGTTCCCCGCCTCCGCGATCGCGAGCCTCGTCGACGGCGGCGACACCGGCATGTTCGACAGCGGCTTCTCCGACATGTCCTGGACCTACCTCACGATCACCGGCATCGGCGCCGTCCTGGCCTCGACCATCACCCTGCCCATCAGCGCGGGCGTCACCGCCCTCCTCTACATCGACCAGCGCATCCGCCGCGAGGCCCTCGACATCGAGCTGGCCCGCGCCGCGGGCGTGGACATCCCCCACAGGGAAAGCTGACGCCGTGGCGCCGCCGTGGGCGGACCCCCCTGGCCCGCCCGTCACCGTCGACCGCGTTCCCGCGCAGGAGGACGCCGAACGTGAGCTGTCCCGCCAGATCTACACCGAGCACGAGCCAGGGCTGATCCGCCGGATCTGGTCCTGGGTGTGGGACCGGATCTTCGGCGTCCTCGACGAGGCGGCGTTCCGCACCCCCGGCGGCTGGTTCGGCCTGCTGGTCATCGCCGTCCTGGTGATCGCCCTGCTGATCGCCCTCCGCCTCCGCCTCGGCACCGTGCGGAACGCCAGGGGTCCAGGCGCCCCCGGCGCGCTGTTCACCGACCGCCCCCGCACCGCGGCCGAGCACCGCGCCGCCGCGGAACGCCACGCCCACGCCGCCCACTGGACCCCCGCCGTCCAGGAGCGGCTGCGCGCGATCGTCCGCTCCCTCGAGGAACGCGCCCTGCTCGACCCCCGCCCTGGCCGCACCGCCAACGAGGCCGCCGCCGAGGCCGCCCGCCCCCTGCCGGGTCTCGCGACGGAGCTGCGCGCCGCGGCCGCCACGTTCGACGGCGTCACCTTCGGCGGCCTGCCCGCCGCCCCCGACGACTACGCCCGGCTCGCCGACCTCGACGAACGCCTCGCCCACACCAAGCCCGACCTCGCCGCCACCGCCACCTGGACCGCCCCATGACCGCGGCCCCCGACGCCCCGCCGCGCCCGGCCCTCCCCGGGACCGAGCCCCCCGACACCGCCGTCTCCCCCGACGCCCGCCAGCTCTGGCGGAGCGCCCGCGGCTTCGTCGCCGCCCTCGCCGTGCTGGTCACCGCGGGCCTGGCCCTCGCCCTCCTCAACGCGGGCGAGGACGGCACCCGCCACCCCCGCGCCGCCACCCCCGACGGCGCCCGCGCCGTCGCCGAGCTGCTGGCCGACCGCGGCGTCGAGACCACCCTCGTCACCACCGCCCGCGAGGCCGCCGCCGCCACAGGACCCGACTCCACCCTGCTCGTCGTCCGCCCCGAGGCCCTCACCGACGCCGCCCGCGCCACCGTCGCCCGCACCGCCACGGCCCCCGGCGCCCGCACGGTGCTGCTCGCCCCCGGCCAGGCCGCGTTGAACGCGTTCGCCCCGGGCGTCACCGCCGCCGAGCCCGTCCCCGCCGATGAACGCGCCCCCCGCTGCGACGACGCCACCGCCCGCCGCGCGGGCAGCGCCCTCACCGGCGGCTTCCGCTACGCCACCGGCCCCGGCACCTCCCCGATCACCGCCTGCTACCCCGCCGCGGGGCTGCCGACCCTCCTCACCGTCCCCACCGAAGGCGACGGCGAGACCGTGCTGCTCGGCACCCACGAGCCGCTGCTCAACGAGCACCTCGACGAGCACGGCAACGCCTCCCTCGCCCTCCAGCTCCTCGGCGAACGCCCCCACCTGGTGTGGTACCTGCCCTCCCCCGAGGACGCGCCGAGCACAGGCGGCGAGGAGAGCCTGCTCGACCTGCTCGACCCCAGCTGGCGCTGGGCCACCCTCCAGCTCGCCATCGCCGCCGCCCTGGCCGCCCTCTGGCGAGGCCGCCGCCTCGGCCCGGTCGTCACCGAGCCCCTGCCCGTGACCGTCAGGGCCGCCGAGGCCACCGAGGGCCGCGCCCGCCTCTACCACCAGGCGAGCGCCAGGGACCGCGCGGCCGAGGCCCTGCGCTCCGGCGCGCGCGCCCGCCTCGCGCGCCTCACCGGCGTTCCCACCGCCGCCGCGCACGCCCCCGACGCGCTGCCGCGGGCCGTGGCCGCGCACACGGGCGACGGCCCTGAGGCCGTGCACGCCCTGCTGTTCGGCCCGCCCCCGCCCGACGACCCGTCGCTCGTCCGGCTCGCCGACGACCTCGACGCCCTCGAACGGCGCGTCGCCCCGACCACCGCCCCTCCGACCGAAGGCAAGGACCACCGCCCGTGACCGCACCCGCTGCTCAAAGCCCGCACGCCGCCCTGGAGGCCCTGCGCGGCGAGATCGGCAAGGCCGTCGTCGGCCAGGACGCCGCCGTCACAGGGCTGGTCGTCGCCCTGCTGTGCCGGGGCCATGTCCTCCTCGAGGGCGTGCCGGGCGTCGCGAAGACGCTGCTGATCCGCACCCTCGCGACGGCCCTCGAGCTGGACACCAAACGCGTCCAGTTCACCCCCGACCTCATGCCGAGCGACATCACCGGCTCGCTCGTGTACGACGCCCGCACCGCCGAGTTCTCCTTCCAGGCGGGCCCGGTCTTCACCAACCTCCTGCTGGCCGACGAGATCAACCGCACCCCGCCCAAGACCCAGGCGTCGCTCCTCGAGGCGATGGAGGAGCGGCAGGTCTCGGTCGAGGGCACCCCTCGCCCGCTGCCCGACCCGTTCATGGTCGCGGCCACGCAGAACCCCCTCGAGTACGAGGGCACCTACCCCCTGCCCGAGGCCCAGCTCGACCGCTTCCTCCTCAAGCTGATCCTGCCGCTGCCGAGCCGCGACCAGGAGATCGACGTCCTGGCCAGGCACGCCGCCGGATTCGACCCGCGCGACCTGGCAACGGCTGGCGTGCGCGCGGTCGCGGGCCCCGACGAGCTGGCGTCCGCCCGCGCCTCGGTGGCGAAGGTAGCCGTCTCGCCCGAGGTCACCGGCTATGTCGTCGACCTCTGCCGCGCCACGCGCGAGTCGCCCTCGCTGTCCCTCGGCGCGTCCCCGCGCGGCGCGACCGCCCTGCTCAGCGCGGCCCGCGCGTGGGCCTGGCTCTCGGGCCGCGAGTATGTGATCCCCGACGACGTGAAGGCCCTGGCCCTGCCGACGCTCCGCCACCGCGTGCGCCCGCGCCCCGAGGCGGAGATGGAGGGCGTGACCGCGGACGCGGTGATCAACAGCCTGCTGGCCCGCGTCCCGGTGCCCCGCTGATGGCGCTCTCCGGCCGCACGGCACTGCTGGCCGCCGCGGGCGCCCTGGTCGTGGGCCTGCTGCCCGGCTGGGGCGGCATCCTCGCGGTCGCCGTCCCGCTGCTCGCCGCCGTACTGTTCGACCTGGCCCGCGCGGCCCCGGTCCGCTCGCTGCGCGTCGAACGCTCCGGGGCGACATCGGTGCGCCTCGGCGAGGACGCGGAGGTCACCCTCACGGTCACCAACCCTTCGGGCAGAGCGCTGCGCGCGGAGCTGCGCGACGCGTGGCCGCCGAGCAGCTGGCGCCCCGGCACGTCGTTCGCGGCCTCCCGCCACCGGCTGACGGTCCCGGCGGGCGAACGCCGCAGGCTCACCACGGCGTTGGCCCCGACCCGGCGCGGCGACCACCGCCCGGTGCGCGTCACGGTCCGCTCGCACGGCCCACTGGGCCTGGCGGCACGTCAGGGCGGCCACGCGGTGCCGTGGACGCTGCGGGTGCTGCCGCCGTTCACCAGCAGGAAGCACCTCCCGGGCAAGCTGGCCCGCCTCCGCGAGCTCGACGGCCGCACCACGCTGTTGACGCGCGGCGAGGGCACGGAGTTCGACAGCCTGCGGGACTATGTGCCGGGCGACGACGTCCGCTCGATCGACTGGCGGGCCACGGCCCGGCAGTCCACGGTCGCCGTGCGCACATGGCGGCCCGAACGGGACCGGCACCTGCTGCTTGTCCTGGACACGGGCCGCACGTCGGCGGGCCGGGTCGGCGACATTCCGCGCCTCGACGCGGCGATGGACGCGGCGCTGCTGCTGACGGCGCTGGCGTCCCAGGCCGGGGACCGGGTGGATCTGCTGGCCTTCGACCGGGTCGCGCGGACATCGGTGCGCGGCAGGACGGGCGGCGACGTGCTGCCCGCGACGGTGGCGGCGATGGCCCGTCTCGAGCCCGCGCTGGTGGAGACGGACACGCGCGCGATGGCCGCGGCGGCGCTGGCGACCGCGCCCCGCCGCTCGCTGATCGTCCTGTTCACCGGCCTCGACACGGCCCCGGTCGAGTCGGGCCTCCTGCCGGTGCTGCCACAACTGACCCACCGCCACACGGTCGTGGTGGTCGCCGTCGCGGACCCCAGGGTGGCGGAGATGGCGGCGGCCCGGGGCACCGTCCCCGGCGTGTACGAGGCGGCGGCAGCGGCTCAGCACGAGGCGGAACGCGCACGGATCGGTGACCGCCTCCGCCGCCTGGGCGTGACGGTCGTCGAGGCAGGTCCCGAGGAGCTGCCCCCGGCGGTGGCGGACGCGTACATCACCCTGAAGGCGGCGGGGAAGCTGTAAGAAAGAAAGCCCGGGGGAAAACAGAAATGGCTGAGGCCCCACAGGAAACCCTGTGGGGCCTCAGCCATATATCAAAGAATTGTCCGGCGGTGTCCTACTCTCCCACACGGTCCCCCATGCAGTACCATCGGCGCAGGGAGGCTTAGCTTCCGGGTTCGGAATGTAACCGGGCGTTTCCCTCCCGCCATGACCACCGGAACA
>NZ_RBDY01000013.1 GCF_003626575.1 Streptomyces radicis
CAGCCTGAGCCTCTACCAGGTCATCCGCGAGTTGCAGACGCTCCTCGCGGTCTGGACCGGCGCCTGCCCCACCTGTCACCGTGACATACCCACACCCATACCAACCTGACCAAGCACTACTAGGGTCGGGCTCATGAGCAGCCGCAGCCTGGACCTTCGCGATGTCACGATCCGCTATGACGACCTCGGCCCCGGGGACGGGCCGCCCGTGGTGCTCGTGCACGGACACCCGTTCGACCGAACGCTGTGGGCGCCCCAGGTGGACGCGCTGGTCGCCGCCGGGTATCGGGCGATCGTGCCCGACCTGCGCGGCTACGGCGCGAGCGGGGTGACGCCAGGAACCGTCCCGCTGGCCGACTTCGCCGACGACATCGCCGCCCTGCTCGACCACCTGGACGTCGCACAGGCCGTGGTGGGCGGGGTGTCGATGGGCGGCCAGATCACCATGGAGATCCAGCTGCGGCACCCGGCGCGCGTGCGCGCCCTCGTGCTGTCGGACACGTCGTTCGCCGCCGAGACGGAGGAGGGCAGGGGGGCGCGCGAGGCGATGGCCGACCGGCTGCTCGCCGAGGGCATGGACGGCTACGCGGCCGAGGTCATCGACCGGATGCTGACCCCGTACAACGTCGCCGAGCTGCCCGACGTGGCCGCGCGGGTCATGGCCATGATGCGCGCCACGGACCCGAGGGGCGCGGCGGCCGCGCTCCGGGGCCGGGCCCAACGCCCGGACCACCGCGCCACGTTGACCGCCGTGCGGGTGCCGACGCTGATCGTGGTCGGGGCGGACGACGCGTTCACGCCGGTGGCCACGGCGCGCGAGATGCACGCGCTGATCCCGCGCTCGACGCTCACGGTGATCCCACGCGCCGGACACCTCCCCGGCGCGGAACGCCCGGCCACGTTCAACGCCGCGCTGCTGGACTTTCTCGGCACGCTGGATCGTTGAGGCCCCGGGCGGCCACCGGACGCCCTCCCGTCCGCCGCCCCGCGAAGCCCCGCAGGGACTTTACCTTCCGGTTGGTAAAGTGGACCCATGGCGACCGACACCAAGCTCCGCATCCTCGAAGGCGCCCTCGATCTGCTGCGCGCCGAGGGCGGTGGGGCGATCACCCTCGAGGCGACGGCCAAGCGCGTCGGGCTGACCAAGCCCGGGCTGATGTATCACTTTCCGACCAAGGACGCGCTGATGCTGGCCGTTGTCGATCACGCCGCCGCGCAGTGGGAACGGCTCCTGATCGATCGCGCGGGGCAACCGGCCGAGGCCGCCACCCCGTTCCAGCGCATCAGCGCCTATGTCGAGGTGGCGCTCACCGAGTCGTTCGACCGCGCGGACTTCGCGATCTACTCCGACGCCGCCTACCGCGACGCCTACACCGCGACCTGGATCCGCCGCCTCGACCCCTGGCTCACCGTTCCCGACGACCTGCCCGAGCCGGTGCGGGGCAGGCTCGTCGCCGCCCGGCTGCTGGCCGACGGGTACTGGACGGCCGCCGCAACGGGCGTCTTCCCCGCCGCCGAGCGGGACCGCGCCGCCCTCGTGGCCGTGGCGCGTGACCTGCTGAGGCAGGAGACGGCGCCGTGACCAAGTGGCTGCTGCTGTGCGCGGCGATCGCGTGCGAGGTCACCGCCACCCTCTCGCTGCGGGCCGCCCTCGACCACGCGGCCTGGTACGCGGTCGTGGCGGTCGGCTACCTCGCCTCGTTCGTCGCGCTGAGCCTCCTGCTGCGCACCGGCATGGGCATCGGCGTCGCCTACGGGATCTGGGGCGCGTCGGGCGTCGCGCTCACCGCCGTGCTGGCGACCGTGTTCTTCGGCGACGCGCTCACCGCCACCATGGGCCTCGGCATCGCGCTCGTCATAGGCGGCGTCCTGTGCGTCGAGCTCGGCTCACAGGCCGCACAGGCCGCCCGGGCCGCTCAGGCCCGCGAGGCCCGTCGGGAAGGACCGACACCATGACCTGGATCCTCCTCGCGGGCGCGATCCTCAGCGAGGTCGCCGCCACCCTCTCGCTGCGGATGGCCTCCCAACCCGGCGGCGACAGGCGGTGGTTCGTCGCCGTGGGCATCGGCTACCCGGTCGCGTTCAGCTTTCTCGCCCTCGCCCTCGACGCCGGTCTCGCGCTGGGCGTCGCCTATGGCATCTGGGCCGCCGCGGGCGTCGCGCTCACGGCGCTCGCCTCACGCGTCCTGTTCGACGAGCCGCTCACCCGCGTCATGGCCCTCGGCATCGCGCTGATCGGCGCGGGCGTCCTGCTCATCGAGCTGGGCGCCGGTCACCACTGAGGGCCGCGACGCATGGCCGCGCGGCGATCCGCCTCACGCGGGGCGGATCGCGCTGTGCCAGGGCATGATGTCGATCGCGTCATACTTCACGACATCGCCGGGCTTCGGCGCGTGGATCATCGTGCCGTTGCCGATGTAGAGGCCGACGTGGCTGATGTCGTCGTAGAAGAAGACCAGGTCGCCGGGTTGCAGCGCGTCACGCGTGACCGGGGTGCCGAACGTCACCTGGTCGAACGTGACGCGCGGTATCTCCACGCCCGCCTCGCGCCACGCGGCCTGCGTGAGCCCGGAGCAGTCGTAGGAGTTGGGCCCGGTGGCGCCCCACACATACGGCTTGCCGAGCTGCGCCTCCGCGAACGCGATCGCCGCGTCCGCCTGGCTCGCGTCCGAGCCACCGTCCGAAGGGGGCGGGGGCGTGTCGGCCTCCTCGCGCGCCGCCTCCTCGCGCGCCGCCTCCTCGCGCGCGGCTTCCTCCGCCTCGCGCTCGGCGCGTTCGCGGGCCTCGCGCTCCTCCCGCTCCTGGCGCGCCTGCTCGGCGAGGCGTTCGGCCTCCTCGCGCTCCAGGCGCTCGAGCTCGTCGAGCTCGGCCTGCTCCTCGGTGGTCAGCTGGTCGAGCAGGGTGCGCGCCTCGGCGAGCTTCTCCTGGACGCGTTCCTTCTCCTCCGCCAACTCGTTCTCGGCCGACTCCAGTTCGGTGAGCTCGGCGGTGGCGGCCGCGCGCTGCTCCTCGGCCTCGGCCTCCCGGTCGGCGAAGTCGTCGAGCGCGTGCTGCTGCGCGTCGCCGAGCCGTTCGAGGGCGTGCTGGGTGGTGAAGAAGCTGCGGAAGTCCTCGGCGAGCAGCAGCGCGGCCGTGTCGGGCATGCCGCCCGCGCCCGTGCGGTACTGGGCGGCGGCGTAGGCGCCGAGCGTGCGGCGCGCGTCGTTGACCCGGTCGGTGGCGGCGGCGGCCTCGTCCATCGCGGCGTCGGCCCGGTCCCGCTGCTCCTCGGAGGCCTCCTCGGCGGCGTTGTACTCCTGCGTGGCCAGGCCCGCCTCCTGGTAGAGCGCGTCGACCTCCTCGCGCACCGCGAGGGCCCGCTCGCGCGCCGACTGGGCGCGGTCGCGCTGCTCCTCGATCTCAGGGGTGTCCTCGTCATCGGCCGACGCGGTCGACGAGCCGAGCAGGGTGGCGGAGGCCAGGGCGAAGGCCCCGACGCCAACGGCCCCGCGGCGGGCCGTCGTTGAGTCCAGGATGCCGACGCGCGGCTTGCGGTGCGAGGCCAAGGCCGTGTCCTCTCCTCCGGAGTGCTCCGGTGCGTGCACCACCCGGCGCACACCACCTGGCGCTGCACGCTAACCACTCGAAGGGGGTCTTGTGAAGGCCGATGTGCGATCTGCGCGCAATCATTCCGTGACCTTGGACACGTGGACGGGCGGGGAGTTCGCGGTGCGGGCCGACCGAGCGGGCCGACCGCTCGGCGGGCCGCGCGACCGGCCGGACAGGCGTCGGCGCCCCGCGCCGGGGTCGGTCGCCTCCTCGGGGGGCCGACGCGGCGCGGGGCGCCGGAAGCGGGAGGCGGCTGCCCCCCAACGTCCCTTACAGGTCCGGGATCTCGGGGACCTCGGGGATCTCCGGCATGTCGGGCAGCTCCGGGATCTCCGGCATGTCAGGGAGCCCGTCGGTGAGTCGCTCGAAGCTCTCCTCGGTGCCGTCGCCCCACGTGACGTTGAGCTGATCACCCTCGACGGCGACCGTGCCCTCGGTCCAGGCCGCGTCGGCGGGCTCGCAGGTCAGGGCGAGCGCGTCGCCCTCGATCGTGCCGCTGCACACGGCGCCGGACGCGGCCTCCATGTAGGCGACCTGCCCGGCGAAGACGCTGAGTGCGTTCCCCGCCGACGTGAGCCAGTTGCCCTCGGGGTCGCCGCCACCGGCCGCGTCGTCCTCGCCGCCGGTCGCGCCCCCCTCGTCTCCTTCCTCTTCCCCGGCGCCACCCTGCTCCTCGGACTGCCCCTCGGTGGTGGTCTCCTCGTCGCCGTCGTCGCTGCTACAGGCGCCGACGAGCAACGTCACCGCCGCCACCGCGGGCAGGGCGAGCCGTATTGACCTACGCATGAATTCCCCTCGTCGATGGTTGTACGCGCACAGCCTAGGGGGCATCAAGGACAGGGCAGTCCGCCTCCAGCGGGTACGGGGTCCGCGTGCTGTCCTGCTGGAGCGCGCGCAGGAACTCCGTCATCTCCGTGGCGACCGGGGCGTGGCGGGCGATGATCCCGGCGGCGCCCCCGGGGATCCCCGTGGGCCGCTCGCCCTCGGCGCAGGCCCGCACGAACGCCGCGCGTTCCTCGCCCCACAGCCCGTACAGGGCGGTGACCAGCCAGATCACCAGGTGGTTCGAGGTGTAGCAGCGGTCATAGGTCCGGTGACGGCGGAAGAAGTCGGCCTCGTCGGGCGACAGTTCGAACCGGTCGGAGAGCGAGAGGCCGTAGTCGCCGAAGAAGAGGCGCCGCCCGTCCGTGAGGATGTTCTCGAAGTGGGCGTCGAAGTGCAGGAGCCCGCGGCCGTTCATGAACGAGACCCCCGCTTCCAGCTCGCGCTCCACCATGGCGCAGGCCACGTCGGCCGCCTCGTCGCCCGCCTTGACCTGGGTGTCCAGCCACCGGTGGAGGTTGTCGGGGATGTACTCGAGGAAGAGCGCGACGCTCGCCGACGACCGCTCGAGCGCCTCGAGTCGGCGGCGCACCGACGTTCCGCCGCCCCAGTGGGCGACGACGCGTTCGATGTCGGCCAGCTCGTCGGGCAGCGACGAGGAGCCGGGGAGCACCCGCCAGTGGTACATGAGCGGGAACCCCTCATGGTCCCCCGCGAGCACCCAGTTGGTCGTCATGGTGTGCACGGCCAGCTCGCGCCACGCCCCGAAGCCGGGCCCGCCGACGCCGTACTGGCAGAAGGTCGGGAGCCCGAACACGTTGGCCGTCGACCTGACGTTCCCCGGCTCGAGCTCGACGTCGGTGAGCGGCACGCGCTTGACGAAGACCCGGATCCCCGCGACGTCGAGCAGCGCCGACGCGCCGCCGATCCCGGCCCCGAAGGGGGTGGCCGCGTCCACCCGCTCGGCCAGCGCGCGATCGCCGAGCAGGGACAGGGCCGTGGAGACCGCGCCATAGGCCGCGACCCTGGAACCCTCGGGCGCCGAACTCATCGGCGCCCGGGAAGAATTGGTACGCATGTTCCGCACCGTAGCCGGAGCGGCCCGCGGCACGCGGGGCACGCACGTGGTGCGGGCGCGCCGGTCCTGGCCCGCCGTCAGGCGTTGCTGGTGCCGAAGCGGCGCCGGGGGCGGCCGGTGATCCAGCGGTACGCGGCGCCCAGCCACACGGCCTGGACGAACGCCCCGACGGCGACACCGGCCCAGGGCAGCGGCCCCGACAGCGACGTGAACCACAGCGAGGTCGGCGCCGTGACCGCGAACGCCCACACCCCGACGAGGCTGGCGTCCTCGTGCGCGACGAAGAGCGCGTCCACGGCGACCCACGCGACGACGGCGGCCACGAAGGCCAGATAGCCGAGGGCCAGCGGGTTGAGCACATAGTGGCGGAACGCCGTGCCGAGGGAGCGCGTCGAGGCGTCCATGTCGAACCTCCTGAAGGCCAGGGATACATCCGTCCCTAGGATCGCCGCGGGAAGCGCCCGCCGCATGAGTACCCGTACTCATGCGCGGCCCGTAACCTCGGGCGACGAGGCAGTTGTTCTGGCTCAGGTACCAGTCGTGGTACTGCCATTGCCCCCGTCCCGCGCCTTGACCTGGAGCCCACTCCGGGTGTGAGGCTCTGCGGCATGCGCTTCTACTCGCCGAGCCAGGCGGCCGAGCAGACCGGCTTCAGCCTGGACACGCTCCGCTACTACGAACGGATCGGCCTGCTCCACTCCATCGACCGGACCGCCGGTGGCCGCCGCCGGTACAGCGACAACGACCTGGGGTGGCTGCGCCTGTTGCGCTGCCTGCGGGACACGGGCATGCCGATCGCCGAGATGATCCGGTTCGCCCGGCTCACCCGGGACAGCGAGGCGACCGTGCCCGAACGGCTCGCCGTCCTCGAGGGGCACGACGCGCGCATCGAGGAACGGATAGCGCGGCTGCGCGAGCAACAGACGCAGATCCGCGGGAAGATCGACATCTACCGCTCCCGCCAGCAGACCCCGCCGAGCCCGGTCGCGTAAGTGCGTGCGTGGACCCGGGCGTAGCCGAAGGCCCCCGCCGCCGGAAGGGCGACGGGGGCCGACGTCGGGGTCAGCGCTGCGAGAACGTTCAGTTGCCGAACACCGCGTTGCCGAACCCGATCACGTTGAGGCTGTTGCCGCACAGGTTGATCGGCACATCGACCGGGATCTGAACGAGGTTGCCCGACACCAGGCCGGGCGAGCCCGCGGCGCCCCTGCGGCCCGGGCGCCGCTCTTGTGGAGGCAGCCGTGCGCGGCGCCCGGCTCGCCGCCCTTGCCCGGCTCGCCCTTGTCGCCGTGACCGTTGGCCACCGCGGGCCCGACGCACATCACGGCCAGCGCGACGCCGAGGCCCGCGGTCGCGGCGAGGTTCGTGCTCTTGTGGAGGGTGGGATTCATGCAGGGAAGGTTCCAGCGGCCACCCCGCGAACCCCGCATCGAAAAGGCCCCCTTCACCCACCCGGGGCCCAGATCCCCCGCCGATGGACCAATGTTCAGCCCGGCCGACCCCATCGCCCCGCCCACCTGGCCCGCACCGCGTGCCGCTGAACGATGGCGCGCGCCGCCGTCGCTCACGGACGGTCGGCGTCAGACGCCGCGGCCTCTTTCCCAGAGTTCTTCGACGTGCTCCGCGAACCGGTCGAACAGCCCTCCATCCCCGCACCGGCGCAGACGCAGCATCGGGGAGTCATGGCCGACCCCTCGGGCCAGGTGCGGCGTGACCAGCGCCTCCCGGTCGAAGCGGAAGACCGACAACGCAACGTTCTCGATGCTCTCCCGCTGACGCGTCACGTCTCCTTCCGGATCGCCGATCAGGAACCTGATACGGCAACCCATCTCCGCTTTGCGTCGCAAGGCGTCGACGTAGGCGGGCTGATCCAGCCACAGAAAGTAGTTGGTGTACCCGGCCAGGGTGATGCTCTCGGCGGCGCCCCGGGTCAGCTCTCCCCACACGGAGGAAGGGCAGGCGGAGCGGTACGGGTAACTCCGGACAAGCTCTCCGGTCCGTCCCGACCTTGAAGCTGTTCCTCACGGCCTTGGGCCACAACATCTGTGCCTCAGCTCCCAACGCCGCTGCGGCGTCCTCTCGGTTTCGCGCGTGCGGGACCAACTCGTCGTCGGCGATCCACCGTTCGACCGTCTTCCCCGAGACTCCCACCCGCGTGGCCAACTGCCGTGGGGAAAGCCCGGCGTCAGCCGTAGCAGTGCGCAAGGAACTGCTCAAGGCATCCCCAAGGGACGTTTGGGCGTTCTCAACGGTACCGCCCAGACGCCCCAACGGGCTGCGCCAACGACGCGCCATGACGCGGCTCCTTTGCCAGGTCTGCGGAGGACGCGCCGACCACAACGACGACGGCGTCCTCTGGCTCCTCGGCGAGGATCCGCGGGATCCGGCATCCTGGCCCGAGGACCTGCTCACCTCTCACCCCCCGCTGTGCCTGCCGTGCGCCGCGAAGTCCGTTCGTCTCTGTCCCCACCTGAGCCAGCGGTATGTGGCCCTGCGCGTACGAGAGTTCTACCTGGCCGGTGTGTGGGGCACGCTCCATCGCCCCGGCTTCCCCCTGCCCGTCGTGGCCGACGCGGCGGGGGTGGCGTTCGACGACGGGCGCCCGCGCTGGCTGCGCGCCCACTCGTTGATCACGCGGCTGGAGACCTTCACACCCGTAGACCTCGCAACGGAGACCCACTGAGACGCGCCACACGACCACGCGGTCGAACGCCCCGGCCACCCACCGCCGTACAACGCCCGCACGCCTCGGCGCGGTCGTCGCGCACCCACGCCGGGGGCCCGGGAGGGCCGGATCGCACCACGTACGGCGGGTGGGACGGCCCGAAGAAGGCCGCCGGGGCAGGGCTCAGTGCCGCTCCACCGCGTTGCAGTAGGGCAGCCCATCGCCCAGCCGCCCCGCGCAGAAGCGCCCGATCAAGTCGGCGAACTCCGCGGGCCGTTCGAGGGGCATCAGGTGGTCCGCCTCCCTCACCGTGGTGAAGGAGGCCGAGGGGAAGAGGCCCGCGACCTCGCGCACGGTGGACGGCGCGCACAGGGTGTCGAACTCCCCGGTGACCGCGAGCATCGGGACGTCGGGCACGGGCAACGGGCGGTAGACGTCGTGGCCGAGCAGGCGGGCGATGTTCTCGACGGCCGCCTCCGCCTCCTGCGTGGCGCGCCTGAGGAACTGCCGGTACAGCAGCCGGGAGACGGCCGCGCGCCTGCGCACCCGGCCCAGCGTCGGCGGCGACATGAACGTCTCGACCATGATCGCGGCGATCCGCTCGTGCTCCGCCCGGGCGCGCAGCTCCTCGAACTGCCGGGCCATCTCCGCGAACGCGGCCGGGATCGTCAGCCGCGTGCCGACCAGCGCGAGGCGGTCGAGGAAGCGCGGATACCGCTGCGCGAAACGCAGCGCGACCATGCCGCCGTAGCAGACGCCCACCAGGTTGACGCGTTCGAGGCGCAGCTCGCCCAGCATGTGCGCGACGGCCCCGGCGAGGAAGTCAGGCCCGTGGCGGGCCGGGAGGAAGTCCGCGTCGCCATAGCCGGGGAGGTCGACCGTGACGACGGTGCCGAGGGACGACAGCAGCTTGGTCTGCGGGGCCCACGAGGACTTGTCCTGCTCCGAGCCGCCGAGGATCACCACGGGGCGGACGCGGGCCGAAGGCTGGGCGACGATCCGGCACGAGTAACGGAAGCCGTCGAGGCGGAGGTTGCGGTCGACGGGTGCGCACGGCGCCGGACTCGCACCGGACAACGGTGCGTCGACTGCGTCTCGGCACGAGACGGATCGCACAGACATGGGCCGCTCCCGCAGGTGGTGACAGGGGACGCAGCGTCGCAGATGCGGGCGGGGAGCAGGCCGCCCACACGCCCATTCGGCGGCTCCCCGTCACCCACCGCGAGGCGACCGTTCCACCGGAGGCAGGGGAGGCGCCCTCCGGCCCACGGCGCAACCCGCCTCGGGCGCAGGCACGCGGCCCAGGACCGGCCGCCGCAGGGCGCGCGGCCCACATACCCACCGCTCCCCGGGTCTTGACGGGGTCCTGTCAGCCGCCCACGATGCTCTGGGAGCGCTCCCACTCGCCCATGTCCAGACGTCCGAAGGATCGAGCCGTGACCCACCGTCCTTCCCATCCTCCCCACGCGCCAGGTCGCGTCCCACGCGGCAGGCGACTCGTGGGCGCCACCCTCGCCGCCGGGCTGGCCGCCGGCGCCCTCTCGCTCTCGTCGCCGACCGCCGCCACCGCCCAGCCCACCAACATCATCGACAACGGCGACTTCGCCTCGGGCACCGACCCGTGGTGGTGGACGGAGAACGCCCCGAGCGCCAACGTCGAGGGCCGCCTGTGCTCCGAGGTGCCCGGCGGCACCGTCAACCCGTGGGACGCCATCGTCGGGCAGGACGGCATCGCGCTCGCCGAGGGCGAGTCCTACGAGCTGAGCTTCACCGCCACCTCGACCGCGCCGCTGACCGTGCGCACCAACGTCCAGCAGGCGGTGGACCCCTGGGTCTCCGAGCACTCGTCGGCCGACCCGGTGTCCGAGACCGCCGAGACGTTCACCCACGTCTTCACGGCGAGCACGGACCACGCGGCCGCGCAGCTGGCGTTCCAGGTGGGCGGGGGCGACGACCCCGTCACGTTCTGCCTTGACGACGTCTCCCTGACCGGCGGCGCCGAGCCCCCTGTCTACGAGCCGGACACCGGCTCCCCCGTCCGCGTCAACCAGGTCGGCTACCTCACCGAGGGCCCCAAGGCGGGGACGTTCGTCACCGAGGCCACCGAGGCGCTGCCCTGGACGCTCAACGACGCGGCGGGCGCCGAGGTCGCCAGCGGCACGACCGAGCCGCGGGGCGTGGACGCGATCTCCGCGGAGAACGTCCACACGTTCGACTTCAGCGAGGTGACGACCGAGGGCGAGGGTTACACGGTCACGATCGGCGAGGAGACGAGCGAGCCGTTCTCGATCGGCGGCGAGCTGTACGACACGCTGCGGACCGACGCGCTGGCGTACTTCTACCACAACCGCAGCGGCATCGAGATCGACGCGGACCTGGTGGGCGAGGAGTACGCGCGCCCGGCCGGGCACGTCAACGTCGCGCCCAACCAGGGCGACGACGGCGTCACCTGCTGGGCCCAGGACCCGTGCGACTACACCCTGGACGCGGCGGGCGGCTGGTACGACGCGGGCGACCACGGCAAGTACGTCGTCAACGGCGGGATCGCCGCGGCGCAGGTGCTCTCGAACTACGAGCGCACGCTGACCACCGAGGGCACGGGCGGCGACGAGCTGGGCGACGGCGCGCTCGCCGTTCCCGAGCAGGGCAACGGCGTTCCCGACATCCTCGACGAGGCGCGCTGGCAGCTGGACTTCCTGACGGCGATGCAGGTCCCCGCGGGCGAGGAGCTCGCGGGCATGGCGCACCACAAGCTGCACGACGCGCAGTGGACCGGGCTGCCGCTGCTGCCGCACGAGGACTCCCAGCCGCGCGAGCTGCACCCGCCGTCCACGGCGGCGACGCTCAACCTGGCGGCGGCCGCGGCGCAGGGCGCGCGGCTGTTCGAGGCGTACGACGCGGACTACGCGGCCGAGCTGCTGGCCGCGGCGACGACGGCGTACGAGGCGGCGCGGGCCAACCCGGACCTGTACGCGGACCCGCTCGACGGCACGGGCGGCGGCGCGTACAGCGACAACGACGTGACGGACGAGTTCTACTGGGCCGCCGCCGAGCTGTACATCACGACCGGCGACGACGCCTACCTGGCGGATGTGACGGGCTCGGAGCTGCACGGCGACGCGGAGGCGATCTTCCCGCCCGGCGGCTTCGGCTGGGGCTCGACGGCGGCGCTCGGCGCGTTGAGCCTGGCCACGGTGGACAGCGGGCTGAGCGACGCGCGGCGCGCGGAGTTCAGGGGGCTGGTCACCGAGGCCGCCGACGGGATCAACGCGACGGTCGCCGCGGGCGCCTACGGCGTGCCGCTGCCGGACGAGAACTTTGTGTGGGGCTCCAACAGCCAGGTCATGAACAACATGGTCGTGCTGGCCACCGCCCATGACCTGACCGGCGAGAGCGCGTACCGGGACGGCGTGCTCAGCGGGATGAACTACCTGCTGGGCCAGAACCCCCTGAACCTCTCCTATGTCACCGGCTACGGCGAGCGGTACGCGGAGAACCAGCACCACAGGCACTGGGCGAACCAGCTCGACGCCACGCTGCCCAACCCGCCCGCGGGCTCGGTGGCGGGCGGCCCGAACGCCAACCTCGAGGACCCGATCGCGTCGGACCTGCTCGAGGGCTGCGCCCCGGCGATGTGCTACGTCGACCACATCGAGTCGTACGCGACCAACGAGGTCACCATCAACTGGAACGCCCCGCTCGCGTGGCTCGCGTCCTACGTCGACGACCTGGGCGCGGGCGGCGGCGAGGGGCCGGGCACCGGCGAGCCCTCGGTCTGCGAGGTGTCGTATACCTCGAACCGGTGGAACGGCGGCTTCACGTCCGAGGTGCGCGTCGGCAACACGGGCGAGACCCCGATCAGCCCGTGGGAGCTGTCGTGGTCGTTCGACGACAGCCAGCGGATCACCAACGCGTGGAACGCCTCGGTCACCCAGAGCGGCCGTGACGTGGTCGCGCGGCCCGCGGCGTGGAACCGCACGGTGCCGCCCGGCGGCTCGGTGACATTCGGCTTCCAGGGCACGGCCTCGGGGTCGGTCGGGGATCCGGACGCGTTCACGCTGAACGGCGGCGCCTGCGACGTCGGCTGACCGCCCCCGCACGGGCCGTTCCGCCCCCCGCCCTTGGGGCGGGACGGCCTCCCCGGCCCGTCGGCCGCCGCTGCGGCCGACGGGCCAGGTCGTTCGATTCCGAAGGCCGTAGGGCCTGTCTGACAATCCCCGGCGGGCTCGCGACGACTGGCATCCCGCCTGGCCGCGTTGCCGAATCGCGCGAGTACGTCCCCCGGACTCCGTCCGGGAGGTGCCCCCACCGTACGAGCTGCGATCCGGCGCCTTGCCAGGCGGGCGCCATCCGCCGCTCGCTGATCCACCGGGGATTATCAGACAGGCCCTAGGCTGGCGGTATGCCTGTCTCACGGACCAGGAAGCCCAAGCAGAAGCCGCGCGAGCCGGCGCGGCCCGAGGCGCGTGGGCGCCGGAGCGCGCTCCGGCGGCTCACGGCGGCGCTGATCGCGGCGTTCCTCGTGTGCGTGCTGGCGGTGGGCGGCCTCTCGGCGCTCTCGGGCGGCGGCGACGGGGGCGCGGACGGCGAGGGCGACGGGTCGGTGCAGCCGCTGCCGTCGGACCACCCCGCGCTCGACGTGGCCCGCAGGGACGCCGACGACCCGCTGGCGCTCGGCGAGGCGGACGCGCCGGTCGTGATGATCGAGTACGTGGACTTCCAGGACGCGTTCAGCGGCATCCACGCCCGTGAGACGCATGACGCGCTGGTGGCGGAGTACGTGGAGAGCGGCGAGGTGCGGATCGAGTTCCGCAACTATCCGATCAACGGGCCCGAGTCCGACTCCGCGGCGCGCGCGGCGTGGGCGGCGGGGCAGCAGGGACGTTTCTGGGAGTTCTACGCGGCCGCGCTCGCCGAGGAGTTCCACCAGGGCAGCGGGCGGTTCGACGAGGAAGGCGCGCGGGCGCTGGCCGAGGAGGCCGGGGTGGCCGACGTGGAGCGGTTCGCGGCGGACATGGAGTCGGACGAGGCGTTCGACGCGATCCAGCGGGACGCCGACGAGGGGTTCGACCTGGGGGTCACCAGCACCCCGTCGTTCATGATCAACGGGCAGGCGATCGAGGGCGCCAGGCCCGTCGACGAGTTCAGGGAGCTGCTCGACCAGTTGATCGAGTCGGCCCCTTAGCTCGCCGAAACGACACGAGCGATCACTCTGCGCCATGACGTGCGCGGGCAAACGGTCACCGGTCGCCGTGATGCGGACGATTGCCGCCAATGCCGATCGGATGGCCGTGAGGGGTCCCTCGGCCGGTCTAGCGTCCTCCTCCATGGCCAAGCATCGGAAGAGCCGCCTCTGGCGGCGGACGCACCGAAAACCCATGCCCGTCGCCCTCCGCGCCGCCGCCACGCTGACCCTGGCGGGCGCCGCGTCGGGCACCATGCTGGACGGCTCGGCCCTGGCCGAGCCCGAGCCGACGCTCGCCGAGGTCGAGGAGCGCGTGGACGCGCTGCACGCCGAGGCGGAGGAGGCGACCGAGGCGTTCAACGCCGCGACCGAGGCGGCCGATGACGCCGAGGCTGACCTCGACGACCTGCGCGACCGCGCCGCCCGCCGCACCGCCGAGCTGAACGAGGCGCGCGACGCGCTCGGCTCCCAGGCGGGCGTCGAGTACCGCACCGGCGGCCTGCCCGCCACGCTCCAGCTCGCGCTGTCCGCCGACCCCGATGACTTCCTGCGCCGCGCCGACCTGGTGGACCGCGGCGACGTCGGCAGGGCCAGGGCCCTGCGCGACGTCGAGCAGCGCGTCCGCGCCGTCGAGCGGCTGCGCGAGGAGGCCGAGGACCGCGCCGAGGCGCTGGCCGAGGCGCGCGAGCGCGCGGCCGAGCAGCGCGAGGTGATCGACGACCGCATCGACGAGGCGGAGGAGCTGCTGGCCACCAGGACCGCCGAGGAGCGCGAGCGGCTGCTCGGCGAGGAGCGGTCAGGGCCTGTCGCCCCCGCGAGCGCCGCCGTCGCGACCAGCCCCAGGGCCGCGGCCGCGGTGAGTTACGCCTACGCGCAGCTGGGCAAGCCGTACGGCTGGGGCGCCACGGGCCCCGACGCGTTCGACTGCTCGGGCCTGACCCAGGCCGCGTGGCGCGCGGCGGGCGTCGCGCTGCCGCGCACGAGCTACGCCCAGGTCGACACGGGCACCCGCGTCCCGCGCGCCGAGCTGGCCCCCGGCGACCTGGTCTTCTACTACTCGGGGATCAGCCACGTGGGCCTCTACGTGGGCAACGGCCAGATCATCCACGCCTCACGCGCCGGCACCCCGGTCCGCATGGCCCCGGTCGACTCGATGCCGTTCGCCGCGGCCACCCGACCGGCGTAACGCCCCCGGCCGGGGAGGCGCCCGGCGTCCCATGGGGGGCGCGCCGGGCCCCGGCCGGGAAAGGCCCGCTCATCGGCGGGCGGCGCGGGGCGTTCGCGGGTATATCTCAAGAGTGCGGTCCCCGATGAGGCGGTCCCGCCCCGGGTGCGCGACGCCGACGCGTTCGAACGTTCACACGCTCGAACGGGGCATCGGCGAGCGGATGTTGACGTTCAAGGGCGCACCCACGCCGGGCCGGTCCCTGGCGTCCCTCGCGGCGTGGCAAACTGTCCGGCCTGCAACACCGACCCCCGAGCGGCCCCCACCCGATACGAAAGGTCGGCATCGCCATGTCTGTGACGCAACAACTGGGCGGGCCCGCGGCCCGCGGCCCCCTCCCCGGTACCGGCGGCCCGGGCGGCGGCCTGCGCGAGAGCGCGGCGCGGTTCGCGCTGCTGCCGCTGCGGCTCTTCCTCGGCCTGACGTTCCTCTACGCGGGCGTCGACAAGTTCACGGACGCGGGCCCGTTCAGCGACACCATGACCGCGGACACCGTGGAGCGGATGCTGGACGCGTCGAGGGACCAGGCCGCGGCGGGCTGGCTGACCGATCTGGCCCTCGACCACCCGGCCGTCTTCGTCAACGGCACGGCCGCGGCCGAGATCGCGGTGGGCGGCTGCGTGCTGATCGGCCTGGCCACGCGCTGGGCGGCGGCGGGCGGCGCGGTGCTGGCCCTGGCGTTCTGGCTGACGATCAGCTGGAGCACCGACCCGTACTACTTCGGCTCCGACCTGCCGTTCCTGATCGGCTTCCTGACGCTGCTGCTCGCGGGCGCGGGCCCGATCGCGGCGGAGCGCGTCATCGCGGCGCGGCAGGCGCGCAGGAGCGGGCGGCTGTTCGGCTAGGGCCTGTCTGATAATTCCCGGTGGATCAGCGAGCGGCGGATGGCGCCCGCCTGGCAAGGCGCCGGATCGCAGCTCGTACTCAGCCGTACTCGCGCGATTCGGCAACGCGGCCAGGCGGGATGCCAGTCGTCGCGAGCCCGCCGGGGATTGTCAGACAGGCCCTAGGGGCGCGGGCGCCCGCGCTCGACGGCGCGGCGCCGCGCGCGGCGCGCCGTCAGCGCGACCACGGCCACCGCGGCCGTGCACGCGAGCCCGAGCGGCAGCAGCGCGAACAGCACCGGCAGCGGAACGTCCGCCTCGCCCGAGGCGCGCAGCACGTGCAGGCCCGCGATGGCCAGCACGACGAGCCCGAGCACGAGACGCGCGGGCTCGAAGCGGTGCGGCCTGCCCGAAGTCGTCCTCCTCATGCCCGCTCCACCGCCAGCACGCCGAGTCCCATCCCGAGCCGCAGCTCGACGCTGCCGCTCGGCGTCACCCCGTCCGGCGGGGCATAGGTGTCCGTCCGCTCCTGGTCGATGCCGCCCCACGTCTCGTCGGGGAAGCCGCCCTCCGGCCAGGCCCCTGGCCGGGGACCGTAGTCGAACGCGCCCATCCCCATCTCCACGGTCACCGTCACCTCCGCGTCGCGCGGCACGATCACCCGCACCTGCCCCGCCCCCGCCTCGACGCCGGTGCCGAGCACCTCACCGGGGGCGAGCTCGATCGCGCTCAGGTCGAGCACGGCGGTGCCCGAGCCCAGCTCGTACCCGTCGCGGACGGCCGACGCGGTCGCCGGGCTCCACCGGGTGTCGGCCCAGCTCGTCGTGATGTTCTCCGGCAGGACCGAGGCGCCGGCGAGCAGCACGCCCGTCGTGACGACCGCGACCACGGTGCCGCCGCCGAGGCGCCCCCAGAACGCGCTGAGCACGAGCCCGGCCCCGAACACCGCGAGCGCGGACGCGAGTCCGACGACCAGCGTCGTGCCGAGCGGCTCGCGGTCCCACGCGGCGGCCGTGCCGAGCACCGCGGCGCACAGCGCGAGCAGCAGCACGGGCCCGCCCAGCCTGGCCTCGCACTCCCCGGGCGGCACCGGCGACCGCGGCGGCGGAACGGACCAGGGATCGCGCGGGCGTTCGACGTCGGGGACGCCGGGCGGCGGACCCGGCGGCAGCAGGTCGCCCGGCGACGCGTCGGCCGGACCCCACAGATAGCGGGGGCCGCCAGGCGCCCCGGGGCCGTGCCACCACGCGGGCCCGTGCGGGGCGGGCGGGGCGTGCGCCTCGGGCGGCGCCTCGGCGACGACCTGCGCGGTCGCCTCGTCCACGGGCGCGCCCGCGGCCCGCGCGCTGCGCGTCGCGTCGCGTCGGCGCTGCCACAGCCCGACCCCGGCCACCGCGCCGAGCAGCATCACCGAGAACCACGTGCCCGAGCTGCGGCGGCCGAGCGAGGCGAGCAGGAGCCCGCACCCGGCGACGATGAACAGCAGGGCCGTGAGCCCGGGGCCCTCCACGCGCCCCGAGAGCATGCGGCGGCCCTCGTTCTCCTCCTCCTTCTCGAACGGGATGAGCAGCCACGCCACCCCGTACGCCACGAAGCCCACGCCCCCGATGACCGAGAGCACCGCGAGCGGCACCCTGACGATGACCGGGTCGAGGTTGTAATACCGGCCGAACCCCCCGCACACGCCGCCGATCACCTTGTGGCGGCGGCTTCGGGTCAGCTGGCCGCCCTCGGGCCCCGGCTCGCGCCCTCCCTGGGGCTCCGGGGGCGCGAAGGGCCGCGGGGGCGCCTCGGTCGCGGAGTCGTCGGTCATCCCCCCATGGTGACGCAGCCGCGCCACGCCCGGATCCGGGGTGGCCCCGGAGGAATCCCTGAGCCGCCTCGGGGGGCACCCCTGATGCCGCCTTGACGCCGTTCGTGTGACGATCGAGGCATGACGACCGCCACCCCCGCAGGCGCGGGCCTGGACGAGGCCCCGGTGCGGAAGCTGTACCGGAGCGCCGAGGGCCGCTGGCTCGGCGGGGTGGCCCAGGGCCTGGCCGGTCATCTGGCCCTGCCCGTCTCCTGGGTGCGGATCTTCTTCATCGGCCTGCTCCTGTCGAACGGCCTGGGCGTGCTGCTGTACGGCATCTTCTGGTTCGTCGTCCCGCTGGGCGCGGCGGCGGCCAAGCCGGTGGCGCCGCGCAGGCGGCTGTTCCAGCGGCCCGACCGGGGGCAGTTGATCGCGGGCCTGGTGTGCGCGGCGACGCTCGGCGTGCTGGCCGCGAACGTCCAGTTCCCGATACGCGGCGGCTATCTGTGGCCGATGCTGATCATCGGCGTCGGCGCGGCCGTGGTCTGGCGCCAGGCGGACAACTCCCGGCGCGCGCACTGGGCCGAGGCGACCCGGCGCAGCCGCTGGCTCCCCCTGGCGCGCACCGGCGCGGGCGTCGCGCTCGTGTGCGGCGGGGTGGGCGCGTTCGTCGTGGGGCGCAGCGCCTCGGGCGACGGCAAGGGGCTGGCGCTGGTCGCCCAGGCGTCGGTGGCGCTGCTCGTCGGGCTCGCGCTGATGGTCGGCCCGTATGTGGTGCGGATGGTGCAGGACCTCAGCGAGGAGCGCACGATGCGCATCCGCGCCCAGGAGCGCGCCGAGGTCGCCGCGCACATCCACGACTCGGTGCTGCACACCCTCACGCTGATCCAGCGGAACGCCGAGCGGCCCCGCGAGGTCGCCAGGCTCGCCCGCGCCCAGGAGCGCGACCTGCGCGCATGGCTGTACAAGTCGGCGGAGCGCCAGGCGCAGCCCGACGAGGACGACGAGCCGGGCACGTTCGCCGAGTCGGTGCGGAGCACGGTCGCCGAGGTGGAGGACCACCACGGGGTGCCCATCGAGGTGGTGTGCGTCGGGGACTGCCCGCTCGACGAGCCGCTGCTCTCCCTGCTCCAGGCCGCGCGCGAGGCGATGGTCAACGCCGCCAAGTACGGTGGAGAGGGCGGTCCCGTACGGGTGTTCGCCGAGGTCGAGGGGCGTACCGTCTTCGTGTCGGTGCGCGACCGCGGCCCGGGGTTCGACCCGGACGCGGTCCCTGACGACCGGATGGGCGTGCGCGAGTCCATCATCGGCCGGATGCAGCGCAACGGCGGCAGGGCGCGGGTCCGGTCCACACCGGGCGAGGGCACGGAGGTCGAGCTGACGATGGAGCGATCGGAATGACGAACGGGCAGGGTTCACGCGGCGGGGCGGACCGGCCCCTGGCCCGGGTGGTGCTGGTGGACGACCACCGGATGTTCCGCGCCGGGGTGCGGGCGGAGATCGGCCGCACCGAGGAGACCGGGGTCGAGGTCGTCGGCGAGGCGGGCGACGTCGACCAGGCGGTGACCGTGATCAAGGCCGCGCGCCCCGATGTGGTGCTGCTCGACGTGCACCTGCCGGGCGGCGGCGGCGTGGAGGTGCTGCGGCGCAGCGCCCCGCTGATGTCGGCGACGGACCACCCGGTGCGTTTCCTCGCGCTCTCCGTGTCGGACGCGGCGGAGGACGTGATCGGCGTGATCCGCGGCGGCGCGCGGGGCTATGTCACCAAGACGATCACCGGGGCCGACCTGGTGGACGCGATCTTCCGGGTCGCGGACGGGGACGCGGTGTTCTCGCCGCGCCTCGCGGGCTTCGTGCTCGACGCGTTCGCCTCGTCCGACGCGGCCCCCGTGGACGAGGACCTGGACCGGCTCACCCAGCGGGAGCGCGAGGTGCTGCGGCTGATCGCCAGGGGCTACGCGTACAAGGAGGTGGGCAAGGAGCTGTTCATCTCGGTGAAGACGGTGGAGAGCCATGTCTCGGCCGTGCTGCGCAAGCTCCAGCTCTCCAACCGCCACGAGCTGACCCGCTGGGCGGCGGCCCGCCGCCTGGTGTGACCCCCGCGCGGGCTCACTCCCACTCGATGGTGCCCGGCGGCTTGCTGGTGATGTCGAGCGTGACCCGGTTGATGTCGCGGACCTCGTTGGTGATCCGGGTGGAGATCCTCGCCAGCAGGTCGTAGGGCAGCCTCGACCAGTCGGCCGTCATCGCGTCCTCGGACGTCACGGGCCGCAGCACCACGGGGTGGCCGTAGGTGCGGCCGTCGCCCTGGACGCCGACGCTGCGCACATCGGCGAGCAGCACCACGGGGCACTGCCAGATCTGCCGGTCGAGGCCCGCGCCCGTGAGCTCCTCGCGCACGATCGCGTCGGCCGCGCGCAGCAGGTCGAGGCGCTCGCGGGTCACCTCGCCGACGATGCGGATGCCGAGCCCGGGCCCGGGGAACGGCTGGCGGTGCACGATCTCCTCGGGCAGCCCGAGCTCCCGCCCGACCATGCGCACCTCGTCCTTGAACAGCTTGCGCAGCGGCTCGATCAGCTCGAACTCCAGGTCGTCGGGCAGCCCGCCGACGTTGTGGTGCGACTTGATGCTGGCCGTCCCCGTGCCGCCGCCCGACTCGACGACATCGGGGTAGAGCGTGCCCTGGACGAGGAACGCGACATCCTCCCCCGCCTCGCCCGCCTCCGCGACCAGCTCGGCCTGGGCCTGTTCGAAGACCCGGATGAACTCGCGGCCGATGATCTTCCGCTTCCGCTCGGGGTCCGACACCCCGGCGAGCGCGTCGAGGAAGCGGTCGGCCGCGTCGACCACGCGCAGCCGCACGCCCGTCGCGGCCACGAAGTCCTTCTCGACCTGCTCACTCTCGCCCTGCCGCATCAGCCCGTGGTCCACGTAGACGCACGTCAGCTGGTCGCCGATGGCCCGCTGGACGAGCGCGGCCGCCACCGCGGAGTCCACGCCGCCCGACAGCGCGCAGATGGCGCGCCTGCTCCCGACCCTGGCGCGGATCTCCTCGACCTGCTCGGCCACGATCGATCCCGTGGTCCATGAGGGCGTGATCCCGGCGCCTCGGTGGAGGAAGTGCTCGAGCACCTGCTGGCCATAGGTGGAGTGCAGGACCTCGGGGTGGTGCTGCACGCCGTAGAGCCGCCGCCCGTCGTCCTCGAACGCCGCGACGGGAACGGTGTCGGTCGAGGCCGTCACCGTGAACCCCTCGGGCGCGGCCGAGCACGCGTCGCCGTGCGACATCCACACCTGCTGCTCGGCGGGGGTCCCCTCGAACAGCGTCGAGTCGGGCACGCTCACGCTCAGCACCGTGCGGCCGTACTCGCGGGCCCCCGAGTTGTCCACGGTGCCGCCGAGGGCCTGGGCCATCAGCTGGAAGCCGTAGCACATGCCGAAGACGGGCACGCCCGCGTCGAACAGGGCGGGGTCGATGCCGGGGGCGTTCTCCGCGTAGACGGACGCGGGCCCGCCGGAGAGGATCACGGCCCGTGGTCTCCTGGCCAGGATCTCGGCCACGGGCGTGGTGGAGGGAACGATCTCGCTGTACACCCGGGCCTCGCGCACCCGGCGGGCGATCAACTGCGCGTACTGGGCGCCGAAGTCGACGACGAGGACCGTGTCGGTGTCCCCCCGCGCCTGGTCTTCCGCTGCCGCGTCTGCCACGTCTGCCACGAAATGAGCTGCCTTTCTCGCCTTCCCAGCGCGTCCCCCACGCGCGTCCCCTCGCCTCCCGCGAGTCTACCGACGGCCGAGGCGGAACGATTCCTCCTCCACTCCTCCTCCACCGGTACCGGCTGGTCAGGGCCGTCGGCCGGTGGCATACTCGCCGCGTGATCCGTGTGGCGCGCCTCCGCTCCTTTACCTATGGCACCGGCCTGGCCGGCTGCCGGACGGAGCGTCGCGCACCGCGTTGACCAGCGACATCCTTCGCGCCCCAGGCCCAGAGCGGCGGCCTGGGGCGTTTGTCGTACCGGGCGGCGGCGGACGGACACCGGGGCTCCCATCGGTCCATCAGGACATCAGATCGAGGAGATCTCCATGACGCACACGACGAGCGAGACCGCGGACGATCCCGTCGCCGAGGGCCGTGAACGGATCGACGCGCTCGACGACCGGATCATCGCGTTGATCAGGGAACGGATGACCGTTTCCGATCGGATTCAACGGGCCCGGCTCGCGTCCGGTGGGCGCCGGATCCAGCTGGCCCGCGAGATGGAGATCCTCGGCCGCTACCGCGAGGCGCTCGGCAGGCCCGGCACCCAGCTCGCGATGACGCTGCTCGAGCTCTCCAGGGGACGCGCCTGAGCCGCGCGCCCACCCGTTGACGGGCGTCACCCGTCCGGAGCGTGACCGGTCGCCGCCGGGCTTCGTTGAAGGGGGTGTCCCCGGGGCGATGAGGTGCCCCGGTCCTCGCGGTGTGGCGGGGGCCGGGCGCCGTGGGACCTCGCTCCGGTGCGGTGGCCGGGCAGCAGGGGACAGCAGGCCGGTCACGTCCTGAGGGCGGCCGGTCCTCGGGACGCCGGGGACCGGCCGCCCGGGGCCCGGGTACCGGCTCTTGCGGTACTCCTGCCCGTCGCGCACGATGCGGAGGGACACCTTCAGACCAGTTGGCGGACCACGGCATACCCCCTCCAATGGTCCGACCAACGGCGGCGGCGCCTGCCCCCGGGCGCCGCGCCCAGCACCGGCGCCGCCCTGTCGCCCGTGCTGAAGCGGGGCCCCGGCCAGCACGGCCGGGGCCCCGCCCGTGTGGGTGCCCCGTGTCTCTTCCGTAATCCTTTCGAGCACAACCCTTTGCCCCGCGCGGCGGTCCTAGCAAGTGTCACCCCGGATCGCGGCCCCGACCGCGCCCGCGGTGGCCGCGGACTCCCCGATGAAGGACGCCCCATCGGGTCCGAGGGCGCCCGCACAGACCGAAGGGGCCCGTTCCTATTCCCCCGGGGGATGGGCCCCTTCGCCCCTCTCACGTCCCACCTGCCCCAAGGGCCCCTGAGACCCCTCCGGCACCTTGGGCACCGACAGCACCACGGTGGTGCGCAGCGCGCCGAACGCCGATCGAGGCACCGCGGGGGCGCGCGGCGCGACGGGCGCGAGCGGGCGGTAGGCGGCGCCCTGCGGCGGACGGGGGTCGGGCGCACCCGCGTTGGGCCACAGCGCCATGGCGCGTTCCGCCTGGGCGGTGATGGTCAGGGACGGGTTGACGCCCAGGTTGGCCGAGACGGCCGAGCCGTCCACGACCGAGATGCCGGGGTGGCCCCACAGCCGGTGGTACGGGTCGACCACGCCGTGCGCGGGGTCGGCGCCGATGGGGCAGCCGCCGAGGAAGTGCGCGGTCAGCGGCGTGCCGAGCAGCTCGCCCACGTTGGTCCCTGCGAAGCCGCCGATGTCATCGGCGATCGCCCTTGCCGCCTTCGCCCCCTCGGGGATGTGGCGGGGGTTGGGCGCGCCATGGCCCTGACGCGCGGTCAGCAGGCCACGGCCTGGGCGGCGCCGACGCAGGCGCGTGGTCAGGGAGTTGTCGTGGGTCTGCATCACCAGGGCGATGATGGTGCGTTCGGACCAGCGGCGGTGGGAGAGCGACATCAGGAAGAGCAGCGGGTGGCGGGCCGCGGTCGCGGCGTACGCCAGGGGCGCGGGCAGCCGCCCGTCCACCGGGAACTGCTGGATCGAAAGAAAGCCCATCGCGTTGGAGCCGCGGCCGTAGCGGACCGGCTCGATGTGGGTGTGCTCGTCGGGGTGGATCGAGGACGTGATGGCCACGCCCCTGGTGAAGTCGAGGTCCGCGTCGGCGCCGTGCCGCGCGCGGTAGCGACGGGGGGTGGTGCGGGCGCCCACGAGCGCCTCGGAGTTGGTGCGGGTCAGGGTGCCGAGCCGGTCGGACAGGTGGGGCAGGGCGCCGGTGACGCGCATCCGGTGCAGCAGCGTCTGGGTGCCATAGGTCCCGGCGGCCAGGACGACCCGGTGGGCGCGCAGAACGCGTTGCGCGCGGGAGCGCGCGTCCGTGCGCCGGGTGGTGACGGCGTATCCGTCGTCGCCCTCGAGGGGCGCGAGGGCCGTGACGGTGGTGAGCGGGTGGATCTCCGCGCCCGCGCGTTCGGCGAGGTGGAGATAGTTCTCGCCGAGGGTGTTCTTCGCGCCGTGGCGGCAGCCGGTCATGCACTCGCCGCACTGGAGGCAGGCACGGCGCGACGGGCCCGCGCCGCCGAAGTACGGGTCGGGCACCTCGGCGCCGGGCGCCACGGCGGGGGCCGTTCCTCCGGCGTCCAGGCCGTCGCCGAAGAAGACGCCGACCGGGGCGTGGTGGAACGTCTCGCCCACGCCCAGCCGTTCCGCCGCGGCGCGCAGATGGCGGTCGGACGGGGTGTCGGTGGGGTTGACGCGGACGCCGAGCATGCGCCTGGCCTGGTCGTAGTACGGCGCCAGCTCGCGCCGCCAGTCGGTGATGCCGCCCCACTGGCGGTCCTCGAAGAACGCGGCGGGCGGGACATAGAGGGTGCCCGCGTAGTTGAGGGAGCCGCCGCCCACCCCGGCGCCCGCCAGGATCATGACATTCCCCAGGACATGGATGCGCTGGATCCCGAAGAGGCCGAGCCGGGGCGCCCAGAGGTAGTCGCGCAACGCCCATGAGCTGCGGGGGAGTTCGTCCCTGGCGAAGCGGCGGCCCGCCTCCAGGACGGCGACCCGGTAGCCCTTCTCGGTCAGCCGCAGCGCGGCCACGGCGCCGCCGAACCCCGAGCCGACGACCACCACGTCGTAGTCGTACGCCGCGCCGCCCATCTACCGGATCCTCAGCGCCTTGAACGCCCGCAGCGAGCGGGTCATGAGCGCCGCGTACCGCCGGTCGTCCATGCCGAGCGAAGGGCCGAGCGGCAGCAGCCGCTGGCGGGCGACGGTCTGCGACTCGGTGAACCTGAGGATCCCCTCGGCGCCGTGCCTGCGCCCCACGCCCGAGTCGCCCATGCCGCCCATGGGCGCCCTGACGCTGCCGTAGGCGGCGGCGTAGCCCTCGTTGACGTTGACCGTCCCGGCGCGGAGGCGGGCGGCGACGGCCGCGGCGCGGCGCGGGGAGCGGGACCAGACGCTGGCGTTGAGGCCGTACGCCGTGTCGTTGGCGCGTTCGACGGCCTCGTCGTCGTCGGCGACGCGGTGGAACGCGACGACGGGGCCGAACGTCTCCTCGGCACCGACGGCCATGTCGGGGGTGACGCCGGTGAGGATCGTGGGCTCGTAGAAGTACGGGCCGAGGTCGGGGCGGGCGCGCCCGCCGGTCACGACGCGAGCGCCGCGCGCCACGGCGTCGTCCACGTGCCCCGCGACGGCGGCGAGGCGGGCGGCGGAGCAGAGCGAGCCCATGTCGGTGCCGTAGGCGAGCGGGGCGCCGAGCCGCATGGCCTCGGTGCGCGCGGTGAACGCGGCGAGGAACGCGTCGGCGACCGCCTCGTGCGCGTAGATCCGCTCGGCCGACACACACAGCTGGCCCGCGGAGGAGAAGCACGCGCGCACGGCCCCCGCGGCGGCCCGTTCCACGTCGGCGTCGTCAAGGACCAACAGGGCGTTCTTGCCGCCCAGTTCGAGGCTGGCCCCGATCAGCCGCTCCCCCGCGATCCGCGCCACCTCGCGCCCGGTGCGGGTCGAGCCCGTGAACGTCACATAGTCAGCCCGCCGCACCACCTGAGGGCCGACCACGGGCCCTTCGCCCAGCACGATCTGCCACACGTCGGCGGGCAGCCCGGCCTCGATCATCAGGCGCCGCGCCCACAGGGCGGTCAGCGCGGTCTCGGTGTCGGGCTTGGTGACGACGGCGTTGCCCGCGATCAGGGCGGGCAGGGCGTCGCCCGCGGAGAGCTCGAGCGGGTAGTTCCAGGGGGCGATCTGCCCGACGACGCCGCGCGGATGGCGCAGCTCGGTGACCCGGGTCAGCGCGGGAACGGCCCCCAGGTGCCGCCGCGGCCGCAGATGGGCCGGGCCCTGCCTGGCGTAGTGGCGGGCCGCGATGGCCACGCCCTGCACCTCCTCGTGCGCGTGCAGCCGCGCCTTGCCGGTCTCCAGCTGCACCAGGTCGAGCACCTCGTCCTGGCGACGCAGCAGCAGATCGTGGAAGCGCAGCACGACCCGGCACCTGCGCCGGACGCCCCACGCCTCCCACGCCGCGCGTGCGGCGCGGGCGCGGGCGAAGACGACGTCGATCTCGTCGCCGACAAGCCCCGGCAGCTCCGCCAGCACGCCCCCGGTGAGCGGCGTGTGGCACACGATCGTCCCGCCGCCCACCACGCCGTCGACGAGACCGGCCACCACCGCGTCGGGCACCGGCCCCTCGGTCGCCAACTCAGTCGTCATACGGGGAGGGTAGGGCCGCCCGCGACCCTTGCCTACCCGTCGGTAAGAAGGTGTTCGCTGCGCGGGCTTGGCGGGGGCGGCTACGGGCTGGACGTCCTCCCGTTCGCCGTCGGCCGACCGCTTCTTTCGTGGTGGGTGCGGGTTACCGATGGCACCTACGGGAGGGGGGGCGTCGGGTGTGCGGCCGTCTCTGTCACCGGTCGGTGTCGTTGTGGGTTGCGACCGTTCGCCAAACGGGCGCAGGCGGATACCGCTTTGCGGGTGGCCGACTTCCGCGTGGTCGGCCGGGGTGGCGCGCACCCTTCGGGCCTGCCCTGGCCGCCGCTCTCGTCGTTCACCGCGCGCACGTTGAGCTTATGTAGCGGGCCCGGTGCTTATCTGCCACTTACGCGGGGTCGGGGCCTCTTCTGAAACGGCGCACACTTTGTGTTGAACAAAACGTGCCTCGTGTGAAAAGAGACCCCGACCCGGCATAAGCACCACATAAGCGCCGCACTGCCGAGACGGCCTGCTACATCAGCTCGTCGGACATCAGGAATGAAAACGCTTCGGGCGGCCAGGGCAGGCCCGAAGGGTGCGCGCCACCGCAACCGACCACCGGGAAAACGGCCGCCAAGTACGGTCGCGGCTGCGCCCGTTCGGCGAACGGTCCCGGCCAGCGACGAGAGCTACCGTTTACCGAGGCGGCCGGTCACCCGACGCCCCCTCCCCCGTAGGTGCCAGCTCTTACCCGCACCCACCACGAAAGTGGAGGTCGGCGGACGGCGAACGGGAGGACGTCCAGCCAGTAGCCGCCGGGCGCTCAACGAGGCACCACGGCCGACGGCAGGAACCACCGGACCCTCCGTGGCCGCCCGGCCCCCCGGCTACGGCCGGTAGCTCTCCGCCGCCGCCGTATAAATCTCGTCGAGCCGCTCACGCTGCTCCGCGGGCCCCTCGACATACACCACGTGATACAGGCCGTCGATCAGCAACGCCCGGTTGAACGCGGTCCGTTCGCCGCCGTCGTCGCGCCAGTCGAAGATGCCCTGCGCCCACGAGATGCCGTCCTCGTAGTCCTCGTACAGGCCCGTGGAGCTGCGGTACTGGTACGCCCGGTACGGGTCGAGCTCGCGCTGGTCGCTCAGCTGGTAGTCCGTGGGCTCGGCCGCGACCTCCGCCGCGCTGTCGCGGCCCGGCACGAACAGCAGCCGCAGGCCCTCGCCCGAGTAGACGATCTGCCCGTCGCCGTTCGGCCCCTGGCGCTCCCAGCCCTCGGGGACCGTCGCCGAGAAGCCCTCCGCGTCCTGGGTCTCCATGAAACCGGCGGGTGGCGGCGCGGGCTCGGAGTCCTCCTCGGCGGGCGACGGATCCGTCGCGCCCTCCGTCGGATCGGCCGAGGGCGACGGCTCGCGCTCCTCCGCCGGAGGCGACTCGCGCCCCGCGGGCTCCTGCGACTCGGGCCCAGGCGGCGCCGAACCCCCTTCGTCGGTCCGTTCGTTGTCGGTCATGAACGCCATCACATACGCGATCGCCCCGGCCATCCCCAGCAGCACGAGCGTCAGCAGCGCGCGCCCAAGACGGCGCGGGCTGTGCTCCCCGCGCTGGCGCGGGCGCCGGCGCGGGCCGACCAACTCGCCCCGACGGCGCACGATCGGCAGCCGCCGAGGGTCGGCCGGGCGGCCCGGCTCAAGGGCGGGGGGCGCGGTGACCGTGCGCCGCCCCACCTCGGGCTCGGGCGCGCTGCGCAGCAGCGAGCGCAGCCAGCCCCGCAACTCCTCGGCGCTCAGCCGCTCGGTCGGGTCCTGCCGCAGCAGCGACTCGATGATGGGCCGCAGCGCCCCGCAGTCCTCGGCGAACGCGGGCTGCTCCGCGCACACCGCCTGCGTCAGCTCGGCCGCCGACTCCTCGGGGTAGGGCGGATAGCCCTGGACCGCGCGGAACAGCAGCGCGCCGAGCGCCCAGAAGTCGGCCGGGGGGCCGACGGGCGGCGCGAGCCGCCAGTTCGCGTACACCGGGCCCGCCTGCTCAGGCGCCCAGCGCTCGGTGACGGCGCCCACGGTGGCGATGCGCGCCTGGCGCGCGCGCTCGGCGGCCCTGGCGCTGTCGGGGCCCCGGTAACGGTCGTCCCCGCCCGCCCCCGGCATGGGAACGGACACCGTCGACGGCGCGGGCGCCCCCGCCGGGACCTGGATGGACACGGTCGACGGCGGCTGCGCGGGCGGCCCCGCCTGGGGCTGCTGCGGCTGACGCTGCGGAGGCGGCGCCTGACGGGGCGTGGGCTCCCAGCCCGTCCGCACCGGATGCGTAGGCCGCCCGGCGCCCGGCAGCTCGGTCGGCCCGGTGCCCGCGCGCTGCGCCGCACCGGCCTGGGTGCCCGCCCGGTACGCCGCGATCGCGCCGCTGCGCGCGGCCCGCTCGGCCGCCGTGGGCGGGCGCGCCCCGCGCTCGGGCGCGGCGCCGCCCTCGAAGTCCCAGGAGGCGGGCAGCCGTTCACCCGTCTCGGGCCCCGACCCGCCGCCCTGCTGCCGCATGCGCGCGACAAAGCCGCTCGTGCCGTCGCCCCCTGGGTGCGGCGGCGGCTCCTGGCCCCCGTCCTCCACCCGGGGAACGGCCCCGGTGTCCCAACGGCGGTACGCGTCCGGCACCGGCCCACCCCGCGGCCCCGCACCCGAAGCCCCGGAAGGACCCGAAGGCGCCGCGGGCTCCGTCCCCCACGGCTCGCCCCGCGAAGGTCCCTGGACGGGCTCGCGCGGCTGGAACCCCGGCGGCAGCCCGCCCTGCTCGCGCACGCGCGCCGCCAGCTGCCCCGGTGTCTCGGCGCCGGGCGGCAGCGGCGGACCCTGCGCGGGCCCGGGCTGCGGGCGTTGCAACGCCTCGGACTGCGGCGGCATGTGGGGCGGCAACGGGCCGCCCTGCGGCGGCGCCTGAGGCGGCGGCGCCTGCTGCTGCGGGGCGCGCGGCCCCGCCGCGAACGTGTCGGGCACGTCCGAGGGCAGCGGGTCGTACCCGCACAGCACCTCCTCGGCCGCGCCCGCGGCCAGCCCGGTCAGCACCGCGCGGCCGTCCTCGCAGATCAGCACGGTGCGCGCCGTGACGTTGCGGTGGGTCCAGCCCTGCGCGTGCACGATGCGCAGCGCGGCCAGCACGTCGGCGGCCACCTCGGCCGCGCGGAACGGGCCGAGCCGCTCCTCCGCCAGCATCGCGGCCAGCGGCCTCGCGGGCACTAATTCGCTGACGATCCAGAGCCCGTCGCCCTGCACGAAGACGTCGAAGACCTGGTCGAGCCTCGGGTGGTCGGGCAGCCTTGCCGCCGCCGCGGCGGCCTCGACGGCGCGCCGCACCACCGGGTCGTCGGGCTGACGGGTCGCCCGCTCGCTCCCACCCCGCACCACCGCCGGACGGGCCCTGCCGACCTCGTCGAGCGTCTCCGCCTCGACGACCTCGGGCAACGGCACCTGCCGCACCAGGACTTCCTGGCCACTTGCGGTGTCAAAGGCCCGTGACTCGATGAGCTCGAACTCGTCCGAGGGAGTCCTCGGGAGCCGATAACGATCTGCCAGAAGCCGTCCCGCATAACTTTCCACGATGCCTCCCCACCGCGTGCGAGCCCCCCGCGCCGGATCCGGCCTCTCACCATACGCGCCTGGGCTACCCCGCGGCTACGGTCCGTCAACTGCTGATAATGCTCAGTCCAAGGGCTGGAACGTCGCGAAGGCCGTCTCGCGCAACGTGCGGCACGCGTCGCCGTTCCACTCGTCCTCGGGGCAGGTGATCATGATCGCGTAGCCGTGACTGTCGTCTATTCGGAAACCTCTGTTCAGTACGTGGACACCCGTACCCCCTTCGGTGCGCAGGAACTCCCAGTCGGCGACGGTGGGATAGTCCCGCCACTCGACGGTCTCGATCGAGAGGCGCTCGTAGTCGTTGCTGTTCCCGCGGACGGCGGGCTCGAGGGCGCGCCACGAGGCCTCGGCGTCGTCCTGGGGGTTGCTGTTGAAGTCGACCTGCACCTTGGGGCCTTGGCGGTCGGGGGCGCTGTAGATGCCCCCGGAGTTCTGGCCGGCTATGTCGACGCGCTGCCAGCCCTGCGGCAGTGACATCCGGAAGTTGAAGTCGGCGTCGACGACCTCGTCGTACCCGGCGGGGGTGCCGGGGAGCGAGGCGTCGGGGTCGGCCTCGGGCTCGGTGCCTGGCGGCCCGCCCTCGTCGGCCGACGGATCCTCGTCGGCCGACTCCCCCGGGTCCCCCGCGTCCCCTGCGTCGCCGGAGTCGTCGGCCGGGGGGTCCTCCTGCGCCGGACCGTTCTCGGCGTTCTCCTCGTCGTCGGCCGGGGGGCTGGCGGGCTCCTCCGTGGTCCCTTGGCCGCCGGTCTCGCCGTCGTCGTCGCCGCCGAGCGTCGCGGCCAGGGCGGCGCCGATCAGCGCGAGGACCGCGACCACGACGGCCGCGATGACCAAGGTGCGCCGACGCCCCGCGGCGAGGCGCGCGCGGTACGTCGTGGTCGTGCTCGACGAGCCGTCGCCCGGCTCCGGGGTCGGGGCGTCGGAGGCCGGGGCCGCCACCGGGACCGCCGGGGTGGGCGCGGGCGTCGGGGCCGGGTCGGCAGCCGACCCCTTCCCCTTGCCCGGCCGCTCGGCGAGGCCGACCACCAGGGTCTTCCCCGCGTCCGCGGCCTTCTCCCTCTCGGCCTTCTCGGCTTTCTCGGCCTTCTCCGCGCTCTCCGCCTCGGCCAGCGCGGCCGTGAGCAGCCGTCTGGTCTCCGGCTCGTCGAGCCGCGCGGCCGGGTCCTTCTTGAGCAGCCCGGTCACCACGGCGGTCAACGGGCCCGCCCGGCGCGGCGCGGGCACCGGGTCGTGCATGACGGCGGCCAGCGTGGCGATCGCGCCACCCTCGTCGTAGGGCGGGCGGCCCTCGACGCAGCAGAACAACAGCGCGCCGAGGGACCACAGATCGGCGGGCGGGCCCGGCTGCTGGCCCCTGGCGCGCTCGGGCGAGATGTAGGAGGGCGCGCCGACGAGCATGCCGGTGGAGGTGATCGACGGGTCGCCCTCGACCTTGGCGATGCCGAAGTCGGTGAGGACGACGCGCCCGTCCTCGTCGGCGATGAGAACGTTCGACGGCTTGACGTCGCGGTGCAGGATGCCGCCGGTGTGCGCGGCGCGCAGCACGTCGAGGACGGCGAGGCCGATCGCGGCGGCGCGCGCGGGCGGCATCGGCCCGTCGCGGCGCACGATGTCGGCGAGCGAGCGCCCCTCGATCAGCTCCATCACGATCCACGGCCGCGAGCCCTCGTCCACCACGTCGTAGATGGTGACGACGCCCCTGCTGCGGATCTTGGCGATCGCCTTCGCCTCGCGCAGGGTGCGCGTGATCATGCGCTTGCGCTCGCCGTCGTCGACGCCGGGCGGCAGCCGCAGCTCCTTCACCGCGACCTCGCGGCCCAGGATCTCGTCGGTGGCGTGCCAGACGGTGCCCATGCCGCCACGGCCCACGACGGCGCCGAGGCGGTAACGCCCGTTGAGCAGGCGGGCACTTGACCGCTCCACCGCCACCGTCGTCTCAGGGGACGCGTCGTCATCCGGCGCGTCCGCGGCGACGGCCCCGTCCGACACCTCGTCCGACGCCCCGTCCGACACCTCGTCAGCCTCCGCGCCCCCGGCGCGCGCCGAAGCGTCGCGCGACGCGTCGCCGCGCGGCTCGATGCGCGGATCGGCGCGCGGCTCATCGCGCGCGCCCGCGTCGCCCGCCTCGGCCCCGGCACCCGCGTCCGGCGCCTCGCGCGCCTCGTTCTTCGGGGCGTTCCGCGCCTCGGTGTCCCCGTTGTCTTGGCCCATGCGTCCCCTCCGGCTTCCCCGGCCATTGTCACCCATTCCGCCGACACCGGGGTGACCGGGCGCATCACGCCATCGCTACGGCATCACCACCGCGGCCTCGGGCCGCTCACCGTTGCCTCACAGCGGCACGGTGTCGGGCGCCCCCAACCTGGCCGCGTCCGCCGTCTGGTCGTCCGGCTGGAGCTGTGACTCGCGCTCGGCCTCGACCCGCTTCCTGTAGTGCTCCACCTCGCGTTCAACCTGGTCGGGCGTCCAGCCGAGCACCCCGCCCATCAGCTCGGCGCACTCGTGCGCGCTGCGCGTCCCGCGGTCGAACGTCTCGATCGAGATCCGCGTCCTGCGCGTGAGCACGTCCTCGAGGTGCCGGGCGCCCTCGTGCGAACAGGCGTACACGATCTCGGCCTTGAGGTAGTCGTCGGCCGCGGGCAGCGGCTCGCCGAGCCTGGGGTCACCGGCGATCAGGTCGAGCAGCTCCTCCGTCAACGAGCCGTACCGCCGCAGCAGATGCTCGACCCGCGCCTCGTGCAGCCCGACGCGCGTGGCGAGCCTGGCCCTGGCGTTCCACAGCGCGTGGAAGCCCTCGGCGCCCGCGAGGCGCACCTCCTCGGTGCAGCACGCCGCGACGCGCTGGTCGAGGCCGTGCACGGCCGCGTCGACCGCGTCCTTCGCCATGACGCGGTAGGTCGTGTACTTGCCGCCCGCGACGACCACGAGCCCCGGCACGGGGTGCGCCACCGTGTGCTCGCGCGACAGCTTGCTCGTGGCGTCCGACTCCCCGGCGAGCAGCGGGCGCAGCCCGGCGTAGACGCCCTCGACGTCGTCGCGGGTCAGCGGAACGGCGAGCACGGCGTTGATGTGGTCGAGCAGGTAGTCGATGTCGGCGCTCGATGCCGCGGGGTGCGCCTTGTCGAGGTCCCACGCGGTGTCCGTCGTGCCGATGATCCAGTGCCTGCCCCACGGGATGACGAACAGCACGCTCGTCTCGGTGCGCAGGATCAGCCCGGTCGCCGAGTGGATGCGGTCCTTGGGCACCACCAGGTGGATGCCCTTGGACGCGCGCACATGGAACTGCCCCCGCTCCGCGATCATCGCCTGGGTGTCGTCGGTCCACACCCCGGTGGCGTTGACGACCTGCTTGGCCCGCACCTCGTACGTGCCGTTCTCCTCCAGGTCCCGCACCCGCACGCCCACGACGCGCTCCCCCTCGCGCAGAAACTCCGTCACCCGCGCGCGGTTGGCCACGTGCGCCCCGAAGCCCGCCGCGGTGCGCACCAGCGTGGCGACGTAGCGCGCGTCGTCCATCTGGGCGTCGTAGTACTGCAACGCCCCGACCAGCGCGTCCTTCTTCAGCGCCGGCGCGACCCGCAGCGCGCCGCGGCGCGAGAGGTGCCGGTGGTGGGGCAGCCCGCCGGTGCGGCCCGACGAACGCGCCATCAGGTCGTACATCGCGACGCCAGTGCCCGCGTAGACGCGCTCCCACGCACGGTGCTTGAGCGGATAGAGGAACGGCACGGGCCGCACCAGGTGCGGGGCGATGCGGTCGAGCAGCAGGCCGCGCTCCTTGAGCGCCTCGCGGACCAGCCCGAAGTCCAGCATCTCCAGGTAACGCAGCCCGCCGTGGATGAGCTTGCTCGACCTGCTCGAGGTGCCCGAGGCCCAGTCCCGCGCCTCGAGAAGCCCCGTGGACAGCCCTCTGGTCACCGCGTCGAGGGCGGTGCCCGCCCCGACGATGCCTCCTCCGATCACGAGCACGTCGAGCTCGCGCTCCGACATCCCGGCCAGTGCCTCGGTCCGCTGTTCGGGCCCCAGTGCGACTGTCCTCACGCCTGCCTCCTCATCGGCCGCTCCGCCAGTGTGGGTGTCACTCGCTCGCTCGCCTGCTCGTTCGGGTCATGTCCCGCTAACGATGCTCCCCCATTTCCGCCGCTTTGGCGCGCCATCGATCCACCCCGGCGGTCAATCGGCTACATCTGTCATATATGCCCCTAAGCAGACAGACCGGGCAGAAGGGAGCCGTGCCGCGTATGCCCGCCGATCTCGCGGTTCTCGGCCTTGAGCAGCTGGGACTGCCCGCCGCCCAGGCCGCCACCGCCGCCGGAGTCGCCACCGTCGGCTTCACCCCCGAGCACGCCACCGCCACGTGGCTGAACGCGGGTCGCGCCCCCGCCGGTGGCGCGCTCTCCGCCGCCGAGTTGCGCCGCATGCTGGCCACCGGCTTCCGCGCCACCAGCGACCCGGCGGTGCTCGGCCGGGTCCGCACGGCGCTCATCTGCGCCCCCACGCCCCCGGGCGCCGGGCGCGCGCCGGACCTGGGCGCCCTGCGCGCCGTCACCGAGGCACTCGCCGCGCACCTGCGCCCGCGCACCCTGGTCGTGGTGGAGTCCGCCGTCCACCCCGGCACCACCCACGACGTCGTGCGCCCCCTCCTCGAACGCGGCTCCGGGCTGCGCGCCGGGCGCGACTTCCATCTCGCCTGCGCTCCGGGGCGCGGCGACCCCGGCGGGCGCGCCCCCGGCAGCGCCCCCCGCGTCATCGGCGGCCTCACCCCCGCCTGCACCGAGGCCGCCGCCGCGTTCTACGGCCGCCTCACCGACAAGGTGGTGCGCGCGAAGGGCGTGGCCGAGGCCGAGGCCGTCAAGGTCCTCGAGACCAACTTCCGGCACGTCAACACCGCGCTCGTCAACGAGATGGCCGTGCTCTGCCACGATGTGGGCATCGACCTGTGGGACGTGGTCCGCTGCGCGGAGACCCGCCCCCACGGCCCCGCCCCGTTCCGCCCGGGGCCCGGCGTCGGCGGCCACGCCGCGCCGATGGACCCCGGCGGGCGACTGCGGCTCGTGGGCCTCGCGCGCGAGGTCAACGAGCGCATGCCGCGTTACGTCACCGAACGCGCCGCCGCTCTGCTCAACGAGCACGGCAAGTCCGCGCGCGGCGCCCGCGTCCTCCTGCTCGGCGTCACCCACACGCCCGACGTGCCCGACCTGCCCGACGAGGAGGCCACCCCGGCCCATGAGATCGCCACGCGGCTGATGGCCCTGGGAGCCCAACTCACCTACCACGACCCGCTGGTGGCGCGGTGGCGCGTCGCGGGCCACCCGATCCCACGCGCCGTCGCGCTCTACGAGGCCGCCGCCGACGCCGACCTCACGCTGCTCCTCCAGCCGCACGCCACCTATGACCTCCAGGGCCTCGCCGCCAAGGCCCCCCTGCTGCTCGACACCCGGGGCGCGACCCCCGCGGGGGCCGCCCACCGGTTGTGAGGCCCCAGACCCTTCGCCTACGGTGCAGGGCCCATGAACCCCCCTCGACCGATCTCCCGCCGCTCCTTCGTCGGCCGCTCCGGCGTCGCCCTGCTGGGCAGCGTGGGCGTACTGGCGAGCGCCCCCGGCGCGTTGGCCTGTGAGCACGCGGGCGTGCGCGCCCCCGGCTATGGCCCCCTGCTGGCCGACCCGGAGGGCCTGATCTCCCTCCCCGAGGGCTTCGCCTACCGGGTGCTCACCCGGGCCGGGCACACCACGCTCACCACGGGCGAGCCCACCCCCTCCCACCACGACGGCGCGGGCGCGTTCGAGGGCCCAGGGGGCTCCGTCCTGCTGGTGGGCAACCACGAGCTGGACGGCCCCCGTTCGAACTGGCGCCACCCCGTCCCCCTGGCCGATGGCCTGGTCTACGACCCGGCGGCCTCGGGCGGCTGCACCGTCGTCGAGATCCCGCCCGACGGCGGCCCCGTCACCGAGTGGGTCGGCATCGCGGGCACCTCGACCAACTGCGCGGGCGGCACCACCCCCTGGGGCACCTGGCTCACGTGCGAGGAAACGGCCGACCGCGCGGGCGAGAACGGCATGACGGCCGACCACGGCTATGTCTTCGAGGTGGACCCCCTCAACGCGGCGGCGGGCCGCGACCCCCGCCCGATCAAGGCCCTGGGCCGCTTCGAGCACGAGGCCGCCGTCGTCGACCCGACCGCGGGCCACCTCTACCTGACCGAGGACGCGAGCGGGCCCAACGGCCTGTTCTACCGCTGGACCCCGCCCCGCGGCTTCGTCCACGGCCCTGGCGCGCTGCGCGGGCTGCCCGACGACGCGGGAACGCTCCAGGCGTTCCGCTGCACCGACGCCGAAGGCCGCTTCGTCGACGACCTGAGCCGCGCCACCGGGACCGGCACCGTCTACGACGTCACCTGGGTCGACGTTCCCGACCGCGACGCCCGTTCCACGCCGATCCGCGAGCAGTTCGACGAGGGCCGGGTCACCAGGGGCCGCAAGCTCGAGGGCATGTGGTGGTGCGACGAGGGCGCGTATGTCGTCTCGTCGTACGCCCGCGACGAGAGCCCCGGCGCCCCGCACGACGGACAGGTGTGGCTCTACGACCCGGGGCGGCACACGTTCACGCTGAAGGTGCTGCTCGGCACGGGCGCCGACCCGCTCGCCCCTGGCCGCACCGACGGCCCCGACAACATCACCGTCTCCCCGCACGGCGGCCTGGTCGTCGCGGAGGACGGCGAGGGCCACCAGCAGCTGTTCGTCGCGGACGAGGAGGGGCGCACGTTCCCCCTCGCGCGCAACGAGCTCAACCTCGGCACGCCCGAGCGGCCCTCCTACGGGGAGTTCGCCGGGGTGACCTTCTCACCGGACGGCACCACCCTGTACGCGGCCATCCAGGACCCCGGCATCCTGCTGTCCATCACGGGCCCCTGGCGCCGGTGAATCGCCTGCCGCGGGCCACCCCCGCGAAACGCCACGCACCGCAGGCCCGCCCCCGCGGGCGCCCCCGCGAACACCGCCCCGAAGGCGGCACCCCGCCGCCGGACGTCCACAACACCCGTCACCCCGCACACAGAGCGACCACCCCCCGCAGGACACCGCCCCGCGCGAAGCGCGGACCCCCGCACCCACAACACCCCGCATCACAGCCCCCGTTGCCACACACCGAGCGCTCCCCTGCCGCAGGCGCACCCCCGCAGGGCACCGCCCCGCGCGAAGCGCGAAGCTCCGCCCGCGCCGCAGGCGCACCGCCCCGCCGAAGGCGCACCCCCGCGCGAAGCGCCAAGCACCGCCCGCGCCGAAGGCGCGAGGAAACGCAGGCGGGCAGACACCCACACACACCAACCACCTCCGCCGCAGACGCACCCCCGCGCGGAGCGCAGAGCACCACCCGCCGAAGGCACCCCCCGCGCGAAGCGCGAAGCACCCCCCGCGCCGAAGGCGCGGCAAAGGACGGGCGGGCAGCGGACAACCCCGAAGGCACAGCGCCCAGCGTTCAGCGCGAGCGCGCCACCGTCACCTCGACGCGCTGGAACTCCTTCAGCTCCGAGTACCCCGTCGTCGCCATCGCGCGGCGCAGCGCCCCGAAGAAGTTCATCGAGCCGTCCGGGATGTGCGAGGGCCCCGTCAGGATCTCCTCCGTCGTGCCCACGGTCCCGAGGTGCACCTTCTTGCCGCGCGGCACGTCCTCGTGCACGGCCTCCATGCCCCAGTGGTGCCCGCGCCCCGGCGCGTCCGTCGCGCGCGCGAGCGGCGACCCCATCATCACGGCGTCCGCGCCGCAGGCCACCGCCTTGGGCAGGTCGCCCGACCACCCCACGCCACCGTCCGCGATGACGTGCACATAACGCCCGCCGGACTCGTCCATGTAGTCCCGCCGCGCCGCCGCGACATCCGCCACGGCCGTGGCCATCGGCACCTGGATACCCAGGACATTCCGCGTCGTGTGCGCCGCGCCCCCGCCGAAGCCGACGAGCACGCCCGCCGCCCCCGTGCGCATCAGGTGCAACGCCGCCGTGTACGTCGCGCAGCCGCCGACGATCACGGGCACGTCGAGCTCGTAGATGAACTGCTTGAGGTTCAGCGGCTCGGCCGCCCCCGACACATGCTCGGCCGACACGGTCGTGCCGCGGATCACGAAGAGGTCGACGCCCGCGTCGAGCACGACCTTCGAGAACTGCGCCGTCCGCTGCGGCGAGAGCGCCGCCGCCGTCACCACGCCCGCGTCCCTGACCTCCCGCAGCCGCCGGAAGATCAGCTCCTCCTTGATGGGCGCGGCGTAGATCTCCTGGAGGCGCCCGTTCGCCGTGGCCTCGTCGAGCCCGGTGATCTCGTCGAGCAGCGGCCGCGGATCCTCGTAACGGGTCCACAGGCCCTCGAGGTTGAGCACCCCCAGGCCGCCGAGCTCGCCGATCCTGATGGCCGTCGCGGGCGAGACCACCGAGTCCATCGGCGCCGCGAGGAACGGCAGCTCGAAACGGTAGGCGTCGATCTGCCAGGCGATCGAGACCTCCTTGGGGTCGCGGGTACGCCTGCTGGGCACCACGGCGATGTCGTCGAACGCGTAGGCCCGCCGCCCCCGCTTGCCACGGCCGATCTCGATCTCGGTCACGAGGAACCCCTTCCTTGGACGTTGCTCAGCGCCGCGAGTAGTTCGGGGCTTCCGTCGTCATCTGGATGTCGTGCGGGTGGCTCTCCTTCAGCCCGGCCGCGGTGATGCGGACGAACCTGCCCCGCTCCTTGATCTCGGGCACGGTGCGCCCGCCGAGGTAGTACATCGACTGGTGCAGCCCGCCGATCAGCTGGTGCACCACGGACGCGAGCGGCCCGCGGTAGGGCACCTGGCCCTCGACGCCCTCGGGGATCAGCTTGTCGTCCTCGCCGACCTCCTCCTGGAAGTACCGGTCCTTGGAGTACGAACGCTGCTCGCCCCGCGACTGCATCGCCGCCAACGAGCCCATCCCGCGATACGACTTGAACTGCTTGCCGTTGATGAACAGCAGCTCGCCCGGCGACTCCTCGCACCCCGCGAGCAGGCTGCCGAGCATGACCGTGTCGGCCCCCGCGACCAGCGCCTTGGCGATGTCGCCGCTGTACTGGAGGCCGCCGTCGCCGATCACGGGGATGCCCGCGTCGCGCGCCGCGAGCGACGCCTCGTGGATGGCCGTGACCTGCGGGACGCCGATCCCGGCGACCACGCGCGTCGTGCAGATCGACCCCGGGCCCACGCCCACCTTGATGCCGTCCACGCCCGCGTCCACGAGCGCCCGCGCGCCGTCGCGCGTCGCGACGTTCCCGGCGACGACGTCCACCGTGTGGTTCGACTTGATCTTGGCGGCCATGTCGGGCACCAGCCGCGAGTGGCCGTGCGCGGTGTCCACCACGAGGAAGTCGACGCCCGCCTCGATGAGCGCCTCGGCCCGGTCGTAGGCGTCCCCGGCCACGCCGACCGCCGCACCGACGATCAGCCGCCCCTCGGCGTCCTTGGCGGCCCTGGGGTACTTCTCGGCCTTCACGAAGTCCTTGACGGTGATCAGGCCGCTGAGCCTGCCCTCGCCGTCCACGAGCGGAAGCTTCTCGATCTTGTGCCGCCGCAGCAGCTCCATCGCGTCGTCGCCCGAGATCCCGACCCGCCCGGTGACCAGCGGCATCGGCGTCATGACCTCGCGCACCTGGCGGCCGCGGTCGGGCTCGAAGGCCATGTCCCGGTTGGTGACGATCCCCAGCAGCCGCCCCGCCGCGTCCGTGACCGGCACGCCGCTGATGCGGAACCGCGCGCACAGCTCGTCGGCGTCCCGCAGCGTGGCGTCGGGGCGGATGGTGATCGGGTCGGTGACCATGCCGGACTCGGACCGCTTGACGCGGTCGACCTGGGCCGCCTGGTCCTCGATCGACAGATTGCGGTGGAGCACGCCCGCCCCGCCCTGCCGCGCCATGGCGATGGCCATCCGTGCCTCGGTGACCTTGTCCATGGCCGCGGAGATCAGCGGAACGTTCACCCGGACGTTGCGCGAGAGCCGCGACGACGTGTCGATGTCGCCCGGCGCCATGTCCGCGGGGCCGGGCAGCAGCAGCACATCGTCGAAGGTCAGCCCGAGCGCCGCGAACTTCTCCGGCACCTCACCCGCGTAATCAGTCATGACAGCCTTTCCCACGCAACCCGCATGGCTGTCCATGCTACGGCTCCGTCCGGGTGCCCCTCGACCGGCCGTCCCACGCCAGGGACCCGGGCCCTCAACGCCCCGCGAGCGCCCGCAGCCTGGTGAGCGCGCGATGCTGCGCCACGCGGACGGCCCCCGGCGACATCCCGAGCTTCTGCCCGGTCTCCTCGGCGGTCAGCCCCACCGCGACGCGCAGCAGCACCAGCTCCCGCAGGTGGTCGGGCAGATTGGCGAGCAGCTTCCTCGCCCACTCGGCGTCGCTGCTCAGCAGCGCCCGCTCCTCGGGCCCGAGGGAGTCGTCGGGCCGCTCGGGCATCTCGTCGGACGGCACCACCGTGCTGCCGGGGTGGCGCAGCGCGGCCCGCTGGAGATCGGCGACCTTGTGCGCGGCGATGGCCACGACGAACGCGTCGAACGGGCGGCCCGTGTCCTGGTAGCGCGGCAGCGCGCACAGGACGGCGAGGCACACCTCCTGAGCGAGGTCGTCCACGAAGTGCCTGGCCTCCCCCGGCAGCCGCGCGAGCCGGACGCGGCAGTAGCGCAGGGCGAGCGGGTGCACATGGGCGAGCAGGTCGTGGGTGGCCTGGGGGTCCCCCGCGGCGGCACGATGGACGAGGGCGCCGATCCCCGCTGTCTCGTCATCGCGCATCGGTCCATGGTGCACTGTCGCCGCTGGGTCCGGACCACCGCCGACGGAGTTGTGCACCGAAGCGTTATGTGCGCCGGGAGCGTTGCGTGCGGGAGCGCCGAACGACATGTCCAGAGCCCTCCCCTCACGCCTGGCCGACTCGTCCCCAAGGAGCGTCATGCTTCCAAGGATGCGTCACCCGCGCGGCTTTTGGTCGAGCTCTCCTCACCGGACGGGGCGACAGCGGCCGACCGCACTCCCCGTCCGGTGCGGTCGGGCCGGATCAGCGGACGAGTCCCCAGCGGAATCCCAGCGCGACGGCGTGCGCGCGGTCGGAGGCGCCCAGCTTCTTGAACAGCCGGCGCGCGTGCGTCTTGACCGTGTCCTCGGAGAGGAAGAGCTCGCGGCCGATCTCGGCGTTCGACCGGCCGTGGCTCATCCCCTCGAGCACCTGGATCTCCCGGGCGGTGAGCGTCGGCGCCGCGCCCATGTCCGATGACCGCAGGCGGCGTGGCGCGAGCCGCCACGTCGGGTCGGCGAGCGCCTGGGTGACGGTGGCGCGCAGCTCCGCGCGCGAGGCGTCCTTGTGGAGGTAGCCCCGCGCGCCCGCGGCGACGGCGAGCGCGACGCCGTCGAGGTCCTCGGCGACGGTGAGCATGATGATGCGCGCGCCGGGGTCGGCGGAAAGAAGGCGCCGAACGGTTTCCACACCCCCGAGCCCGGGCATTCGGACGTCCATCAGAATCAGGTCGGAACGGTCGGCACCCCAGCGGCGCAGGACCTCCTCGCCGTTGGCGGCCGTCGTGACCCGCTCAACGCCGGGCACGGTCGCGACCGCGCGGCGGAGCGCCTCCCGGGCGAGCGGGGAGTCGTCGCAGACAAGGACGGAAGTCATGGTCGCCCTCCGCAGCTGATGCGCATCACCTTGAGCCTCCAGGCACAGTCGTGTGTGTCGTCATCTGTGCGATTGACAGCCGTGTCAACCGCCTCCGCCCTCTCAACGACGGTCACCCGAAAGAGTTACGGCCTCCAACCTCACAGCAGCAGCACTGTACGTGACCGCTCGGTCACGTGGGGGTCGCCCCGGACAAACACGCCGAACATCCGTTTTTGACCTATTTAGACCTTATTGGCCATCTCGGGGTGTCTATGACCATATTCGGCTGGTAGTCATATTTACATCTACATTCCTGAGCCTCGATGACGATGGGACACTGTCATGGCAGATTTCTCCCGCCTTCCGGGCCCCAACGCCGACCTGTGGGACTGGCAGTTGCTCGCCGCCTGCCGGGGCGTGGACAGCTCGTTGTTCTTCCATCCCGAGGGAGAGCGCGGGGCGGCGCGCAGCGCTCGCGAAGAGGCGGCGAAGGAAGTGTGCATGCGCTGCCCGGTGCGTACCGAGTGCGCCAAGCACGCGCTCTCCGTCCGTGAGCCGTACGGCGTCTGGGGCGGGCTGACCGAGGACGAGCGCGAGGAGCTGCTCGGCCGCGCGCGCCGCGACCTGGTGAACGCGCACCCACAGGCGGGCGCCCGCTGACTCCGAGTACCGTCGTGATATGACAACTGCATTGGTGACGGGAGCGACGGCGGGCATCGGCGCCGCCTTCGCCCGCCGGCTGGCCCGCGACCGGCACGACCTCGTGCTCGTCGCGCGCGACGCCGACAGACTCAGGCGGCAGGCCGCCGAGTTGCACGACCGGCACGGGATCGAGGCGAGCGTCCTCCCTGCCGACCTGTCCACCGACGAGGGCATCGGCGCGGTCGAGAAGCGGCTGTCCGACCCCGAGCACCGGGTCGATCTCCTGGTGAACAACGCCGGGTTCGGCCTCAAGGGCGCCTTCCTCGACGTTCCGCTCGCCGACGAGCTGCGGATGCTGAAGGTGCACTGCGAGGCGGTGCTGCGGCTGACCTCGGCGGCCGTCGAGCCGATGAAGGAGCGCGGCGGGGCCGTGATCAACGTGTCATCGGTGGCGGCGTTCTTCCCCCGTGGCACCTACAGCGCGTCCAAGTCGTGGGTCGTGCAGTTCACCGCGGGAGCGGCGCGCGACCTGGCGGGGAGCGGGGTGCGGCTGATGGCGCTGTGCCCCGGCTTCGTGCGGACCGAGTTCCATCAGAGGGCCTCGATGGACATGGAGTCGCTTCCCGGCTGGATGTGGCTCGAGGCCGACCGCGTGGTGGACGCGGGGCTCAAGGACCTGGACCGCGGCAAGTTCGTGTCGGTCCCCGACCCGCGGTACAAGATGATCACGGGCACTTCACGCCTGGCCCCACGCAACTCGCTGGCCAGCCTCTCCTCACGCGTCGGGCGCCGCAACGGGCCCAAGCGCGGCCGCTGAACGCGCGCGGGCCCCGCCCCTCCACCGGTGAGTTCGGCGGCGGAACGGGGCCCGCGGGCGGTCCGTCCGAGCGTTCGCCCGATCAGTGCGCGTGGCCGTGGCCGTGGCCCGCGGCGGCCTCAGGCTCCTCTTCCTTCTTCTCGACCACCAGCGTCTCGGTGGTGAGCAGGAGGGAGGCGATGGAGGCGGCGTTCTGGAGCGCGGAACGCGTCACCTTCACCGGGTCGATCACGCCGTCCTTGACCAGGTCGCCGTAGACGCCGGTGGCGGCGTTGTAGCCCTGGCCCTTGTCGAGCTCGGCGACCTTCGAGGTGATCACATAGCCCTCGAGGCCGGCGTTCTCCGCGATCCAGCGCAGCGGCTCGACGGCGGCGCGGCGGACGATCGCCACGCCGGTGGCCTCGTCGCCGGTCTTGCCGAGGCCGCCGTCGAGCACCTTGGCGGAGTGGACGAGCGAGGCGCCGCCGCCGGGGACGATGCCCTCCTCGACCGCCGCGCGGGTGGCCGAGATGGCGTCCTCGAGGCGGTGCTTCTTCTCCTTGAGCTCGACCTCGGTGGCCGCGCCGACGCGGATGACGCACACGCCACCGGCCAGCTTGGCGAGGCGCTCCTGGAGCTTCTCGCGGTCCCAGTCGGAGTCGGTGGCGTCGATCTCGGCGCGGATCTGGCCGACCCTGGCCTCGATGTCGGCCGACTTGCCCGCGCCGTCGACGATGGTGGTGTCGTCCTTGGTGATGGTGACGCGGCGCGCGGTGCCGAGCACCTCGAGGCCCACCTGGTCGAGCTTGAGGCCGACCTCCTCGGAGATCACGGTGCCGCCGGTGAGGGTGGCCATGTCGCCGAGCATCGCCTTGCGGCGGTCGCCGAACCCGGGGGCCTTGACGGCCACGGAGTTGAACGTGCCGCGGATCTTGTTGACGACGAGGGTGGAGAGCGCCTCGCCCTCCACATCCTCGGCGATCAGCAGCAGCGGGCGCGAGCCGCCGGACTGCATGATCTTCTCCAGGAGCGGCAGCAGGTCCTGGATGGAGGAGATCTTGCCCTGGTGGATCAGGATGTAGGGGTCGTCGAGGACGGCCTCCATGCGCTCCTGGTCGGTGACCATGTAGTGCGACAGGTAGCCCTTGTCGAACGCCATGCCCTCGGTGAAGTCCAGCTCGAGACCGAAGGTCTGGGACTCCTCGACGGTGATCACACCGTCCTTGCCGACCTTGTCCATCGCCTCGGCGATGAGCTCGCCGACCTGCTTGTCCTGGGCGGACAGGGCGGCGACCGCGGCGATGTCCTCCTTGGAGTCGATCGGCCGCGCGCTGGCGCGCAGGTCCTCGGCGACCGCCTCGACGGCGGCGTCGATGCCCCGCTTGAGCCCGGAAGGCGAGGCGCCCGCGACCACGTTGCGCAGGCCCTCGCGGACCAGCGCCTGGGCCAGGACGGTGGCGGTGGTGGTGCCGTCGCCCGCGATGTCGTTGGTCTTGGTCGCCACCTCCTTGACCAGCTGCGCGCCCAGGTTCTCGTACGGGTCCTCGGCCTCCACCTCGCGGGCGATCGTCACGCCGTCGTTGGTGATGGTGGGGGCGCCGAACTTCTTGTCGATGACGACGTTCCGGCCACGGGGACCGATGGTGACCTTGACGGCGTCGGCGAGCTGGTTGACGCCGCGTTCGAGGGCGCGGCGGGCGTCCTCGTCGAATTTCAGGATCTTCGCCATGGGTGTGGGTGTCCCTTAATGATCTTCGGAAAGAACGCCACGCCCCGGCCCCGGCTGTCTTCTCAGCTCAGTCGCGGGTGACGGGGCGCGGCGGGAAAAGCGTCGGTGCCGTACGCGGTCTTACTTCTCGATGATCGCGAGCACGTCGCGGGCCGAGAGGACGAGGTAGTCCTCGTTGTTGTACTTCACCTCGGTGCCGCCGTACTTGCTGTACAGCACGATGTCGCCGACCTTGACGTCGAGCGGCAGGCGGTTGCCGTCCTCGAAACGGCCCGGGCCCACGGCAAGGACGGTGCCCTCCTGGGGCTTCTCCTTGGCGGTGTCCGGAATGACCAGGCCCGAGGCCGTGGTCTGCTCGGCGTCGAGCGGCTGGACCACAATGCGGTCCTCGAGCGGCTTGATGGCAACCTTGGAGCTGACGGTCGTCACGATCCGACCTCCCCCTTCGGAGATCTCACGGGGTCTTCTATGGGCTGTTGGCAACGTCGGTGGACCCGTCGTCGCGGGTGCCGGATCCAGCCTGTCGCACGTATCTGGCACTCATCCAGTGAGAGTGCCAACGTCGAGACTATGCGTCGGTTAGCACTCAGTCAACTAGAGTGCCAAGTGACAGGGCGGGCGCCGCCCTTCGGGGGCGTGCGCGCCGGCGGAAACGCGCCTGAGCAGGGGGTGTTGGGCGCGGTGGGGCGCGTTCGCGGCCGGTGCGCCCCGGCGCGTCGCGGGGCGCGTGGACGGCCTCGGACGCGGTCGCTGTGTGCGGTCCTCGTGTGCGGTCTCGGATTCCTCAGATGTAGTCCTCCAGGCGCGCGAGGGCGAAGCCCTGCTCCGTGACGGTGTCGATCACCCGGCGGACCATGTCGGTCATGCTGCCCGACCACTCGGCCTCGCCCCTGAAGTGGGTCAGGATGATGTCGCCCGGGTGGAACTTCCTGTCGTCCCTGCCCCAGTCGATCCGGTCGGGGAACGCCTCCTGCGCCCACAGCGGCACCACCTCGACCCCGCACGAGGCGGCGGCGCGGAGCGTGTCGCGGTCGTAGGCGCCGTAGGGCGGGCGGAAGAAGGGGGGGCGCTCGCCCAGCTCCTTCTCCAGCGTGTCCTGCTGGCGGCAGATCTCCTTGCGCTGCTCGGCGTAGGAGAGCCGGGTCATCTCGGGGTGGTTGACGGAGTGGTTGTGCATGCCCGCGCCGTCGCGGACGGCCTTCCTGAAGTAGCCGTAGTCCTCGCGGGCCACCTCGTCGGTCAGGAAGCCGCTGTAGGGCACGTCGAGCTGGCGCAGCATCGCCAGGAGGTCGGGGTCCTTCTCGGCGCCGTCGTCGATGGTGAGGAAGACGACCTTCTCGTCCGTGGGGACCTGGACGATGACCGGCGGCAGCCCGGCGCCCTTCACATGGCCCGGCTCGGCGGTGAGCTTCGGCTTGCGCTCGGGCGGGGCGGGCGCGTGCAGGGGCGCGCGGCGCAGTCCCCAGCGCTTGGCGGCGACGGCACGGCGCGTTTCGGCGCGTTCGAGCCGCTCGGCGTACTCCTTGACCGAGACGAAGGCGCGCTCGGGACGCCCCAGCGAAGGCGGGGCGTTGGCGTCCACGGTGGTGGGCCAGCCGTCGTCGCGCCCGCCCTCGTCGGGCAGCAGGAAGGGAGGCAGCCCGGCGCCCGAGCAGATCAGGGCGAGTAACGCCGCACCCGAGAGCGCGCCGCAGCGCCGCGCCCGGCGTGGAACGTGTTCCCCCAGTCGCTCCCCAATTTGTCCTACTTGTCCGATAATCCTCATGGCTCGGGATGGTGCCACCCATGACCCCCGCACCCGCGCACGCCGTTCCGGACCCGCGGGGAGAATGACTCGGGTGGCCGCACCCGATCCCGACACCGATCCCGACGCCTTCGAAGCCCTGCTGAGCGAGCGGGGCGAACGGCTCATGACCGAGCTGCGCGACATCACGCCCGACCGCGAGCTGGCCGCGGCGACCAGGCTGCGCCGCGATCACCCGCCCGAGCTGGTGAGCGCCGCCCTCGCCCAGGCCCGGCTGCGGCAGCGCGCGGCGGCGAAGTTCGGGGCGGACGCGGAGCGGATGTTCTTCACGCCCGACGGCGTGGAACAGGCCACGCGCGCCCCCGTCGCCGCGTGGCGCGCCCGCCGTTTCGCCGAGCTCGGGGTACGGCGGGTGGCCGACCTGTGCTGCGGCATCGGCGGCGACGCGATCGCCCTGGCCAGGGCGGGCATCTCGGTGCTGGCGGTGGACCGCTCGCCGCTGGCGTGCGCGGTCGCCGAGGCGAACGCCGCCGCGCTCGGCCTGGCCGACCTCGTGACGGTGCGCCGCGCGGCCGTGGAGGACACCGAAGTCGCGGGCTGCGACGCGGTGTTCGTCGACCCCGCGCGGCGCCGGGTCACCGGAGGCCGCGTCTTCGCCCCCGAGGCGTACTCGCCGCCGCTGTCATGGGCCGTCGAGGCGGCGGGGCGCGTTCCCTACGCGGCGCTGAAGGTCGCCCCCGGCGTACCGGACGAGGCGATCCCCCCGGCGGCGTCCGAGGCGGAGTGGGTCTCGCACCGGGGCGAGGTGAAGGAGGCGGTGCTGTGGTTCGGCACGGGCGACGCCGGGGCGGCGCCGCGCCGGGCGACGCTGCTGCCGGGCGGCGACACGGTGGCGGGCCCGGCGCGGCCCGCGCCGGTGGGCCCGGTGGGCCGTCACCTGTACGAGCCGGACGGCGCGGTGATCCGCGCGCATCTGATCGCCGACGTGGCGGAGCGCATCGGCGGCCGCCTCCTCGACCCGTCGATCGCGTACCTCACGACAGACGAGCCGCGCACCACGCCGTTCGCGACGGGCTACGAGATCACGGACGTCCTGCCGTTCGGCGTGAAACGGCTGCGGGCGCTGCTGCGCGAGCGCGGGGTGGGCCGGGTGACGGTGAAGAAGCGGGGCTTCGCGGTGACGCCTGAGGAGCTGCTGCGGCAGCTCAAGCCGAGGGGGCCCGGCGCGGCGACGGTCTTCCTGACGCGGGTGGGGAAGGTGCCGACGATGCTTTTGGGGCGGCGCCACTGAGGTTTCCCACCCGCCCGCCCTTGTTCCGGGCCCGGGCTGCTGCCGCCCTGACTTCCGCCGGACCCGGCCCCACCCGCGCCGCCCACGGCGAGGAGTTCGCCCCGGGGGGCGGGGCCGTCCGGCCTCCCGGCCGGGGGATGGGCTCGGGAACCGGCCCGGCCACCCGGTCTCCGACCGGACACCTGACGGCACCCCGCCTCCGGCGAGAATTCACCCCACCCACCCGCCCTTCCTCCGGGCCCGGGCCGTCCGGCCTTCCGGCCCTCCGCCCGGGAGTTCGCCCCCTGGGCGGGACCGCCCTCCAGCAGGAACGGCCCCACCCACCCGCACTCGGCGGCACCGGCGGCCCGTGGCCGCCACCGCCGCGCTCCAACGGCGAACGGCCGGGGTTCGCCCGGTCACCGCTCCGCGTCCGGCTCCGGGGCGAGACCACCGGGTTCACGTCCAACCCCTCGCCCACCCGGAACACACGCCCCGTGTGCGACGCCAGCGGCCGGATCTCGGTGACCGGGCGCGGCGGCTCGGCCTCGGCGACGAAGACGCCGTTGAGCGTGCCCGCCCACGTGCAACGCCCGCAGCCGCCGGACCGCCAGGGGCGCGCGGCCCTCGCCACCGCGGGGTCAGGCCGCGCGCGGCCTGTCATCCACGCGTTCGAAACGCCAGCGGTGCACGGGCCTGGCCAGCAGCTCGTCCGGCGGGGGCGGCAGCTCGGGGAGGTCGGCGGACAGCGCCGCGTTCTCCCACCAGGTGATCACCAGCACCCGCTCTCCAGGCGCCGTGAACGCCTCCCTGCGCGCCGGCACGGGGCTCAGCTCGCGCGCCCGCGCCCACGCGAGCAGCTCCGCGCCCCGGCCCTGCGCCGCACGCGCCTCCCACATCAGCGCCACCGTCGCCATCAGTGCGCCGCCGCGACATGCGTGCGGGTCACGGGGAGCGAGGAGTCCGCGGGCAGGTCGAGCGCCGAGGGCGCGCGCCCGCGCGTGACCATTTCCGCGCCGAGCGCCGCCACCATCGCGCCGTTGTCCGTGCACAGCCCGGGGCGCGGCACCCGCAGGGTCAGGCCCGCCGCCGCGCAGCGCTCCTCCGCCATGGCGCGCAGCCGCGAGTTCGCGGCCACGCCGCCGCCGATCATCAGGTGGTCCACGCCCTCGTCGCGGCACGCGCGGATCGCCTTGCGCGTCAGCACGTCCGTGACCGCCTCCTGGAACGACGCCGCCACATCGGCGACCGGCACGTCATCGCCCGCGTTCCGCCGCGTCTCGACCCAGCGCGCCACGGCCGTCTTCAGGCCGGAGAACGAGAAGTCGTACGGCGCGTCCCGCGGCCCCGTGAGGCCGCGCGGGAAACGGATCGCCCCCGCGTCGCCCTCCCGCGCCAGCCGGTCGATCGCGGGTCCCCCCGGGAACCCGAGCCCCAGCACGCGCGCCACCTTGTCGAACGCCTCGCCCGCCGCGTCGTCGATCGTCGCGCCCAGCGGCCTGATGTCCGACGTGATGTCGGGGGCGAGCAGCAGCGACGAGTGCCCGCCCGAGACCAGCAGCGCCATCGTCGGCTCGGGCAGCGGGCCGTGTTCGAGCTGGTCGACGCAGATGTGCGAGGCCAGGTGGTTGACGCCGTACAGCGGCTTGCCCAACGCGTACGCGTACGCCTTGGCCGCCGAGACGCCCACGAGCAGCGCGCCCGCGAGCCCTGGCCCCGCCGTCACGGCGATCGCGTCCAGGTCGGTCGCCGCCACGCCCGCGTGCGCCAGGGCGCGTTCGATCGTGGGGACCATCGCCTCCAGGTGCGCCCTGCTGGCGATCTCGGGGACCACCCCGCCGAAGCGCGCGTGGTCGTCCACGCTCGACGCGACCGCGTCGGCCAGCAGCGTGTGGCCGCGGACCACGCCCACGCCGGTCTCGTCGCACGAGGTCTCGATGCCGAGCACGAGCGGTTCGTCAGCCATCGTCCTTCGTCTCTCCGTCGTCGTTCCCGGGCGCGGCGCCGTCGGAACGGTCGTCGAGCGCGCGGCGCATCACCAGCGCGTCGTGGTTGCCCGGCTGGTAGTACCCGCGGCGCACGCCGATGCGGACGAAGCCGAAGCGCTGGTAGAGGCGTTGCGCGGGCGCGTTGTCCACGCGGACCTCGAGCAGCACCTCGTCGCAGGCGAACTCCTCGGCCGCGGCGAGCAGTTCGGCCAGAACCAGGGCGCCGAGGCCGCGGCCCTGCCGGGCGCCCGTGACGCCGATCGTCATGACCTCGCCCGACGCGCCCGCCACCGAGAGCCCGCCGTACCCGGCGAGCGTTCCGTCGGGCGCCTCGGCCACCACGTAGTGGCGCGTGCGCCCCGGGCCGCGCGCCCCCGCCAACTCGGCCCAGTACATGGCCTCGGACCACGCGTCGCGCGGGAACAGCTCGGCCTCGAGGGCGAGCACCCCTGCCATGTCCCACCAGCGCATCTCGCGCAGCGCGACGCCGTCCCTTCCGGTCACCGCGTCCCCCGTCGTCATGTCCGGGTCACCGCCTTGTAGCCGGTGGGCACGCGCGCGTCAGGGCGGCGCAGATACTGGGGGCGCGCGCCGGGCAGCGGCTCCCCTGCGGACAGGCGTTCCGCCGCGAGCGCCCCCAGCGCGACCGCCGACACATGCGCCGGAAGGTCCTCCCGCACGCCCGTGAACGCCTCGGGATACAGCCGCGCGCCCGCGCCCGCCGCGGGCAGCCCCGCCACCTCGCCCGCGATCTCCGCCGGGCGGTCCACCGCGGGCCCTGCCACCCGCGTGCGGGCGTCGGCGTAACGCGCCCAGTACACCTCCTTGCGCCGGGCGTCGGTCGCGACGACGAACGGCTCGTCGAGGCCCGTCGCATACGCGAGCGCGTCCAGCGTTCCCACGCCGTGCACCGGGATCGAACGGGCCGCGCCGAGCGCCTCCGCCGTGACCAGGCCCACGCGCAGCCCGGTGTAGGGTCCTGGGCCCGTTCCGACGACGAGGCCCGTCACCTCGCCGAGGCCGCGCCCCGCATCGGAGAGGACCCGGTCGACGGCGGGCAGCAGCAGCTCGCCATGGCGGCGGGCGTCGATCTCGTCGGAGGCGGCGAGCGCCGCGCCCCCGTCGCGCCCGGCCTCGTACAGGGCCACGGTGACCGCGGGCGTCGCGGTGTCAAGAGCGAGCAAGAGCACGCGGCAAGCCTACGGCTCCCCGAACGGCGGGCCCGTGCCTGGTAGCGTCGCTCCGATCCGACGCGTTCCCCTCCCGGCTCCCGTGGACCCGCAGACTCGCAGAAGGGCGGCAGCGAAACCGTGGCGCGCCATACCTCAGGCTCCGGCTCCGGTGTCTTCGTCACCATGCTGACCGTGGGCGCCCTCGCCGTCGTCGCCTTCTTCGCCTACCAGGCCTCCGCGTCCGACGACAGCCCCGCGGCGGCCGGCGCCCAGCCCTCCCCCTCGGCGTCGCCCGAGGACGGCGCGGGGGGCGCGGAGGGCGGGAGCGAGGGGGAGGGCGACGAGGGGCCGCCGCCCGTTCCCGCCGAGTCGGGCGAGGGGCGCCGGGTCGTCTACTCGGTCGGCCAGCAGCGCGTGTGGCTCGTGGAGACGAGCGCGGGCGGCTCCGAGGAGATCGTGCAGGGCACCTACCGGGTCTTCCCCGGCGGCATCGACCCGGCGCCCGGCGCGTACGCCGTCACCTCGCGGAACGCGCAGGGCACCGGCTCCGACGGGGTGGCCATCGAGCACACCGTCATCTTCCACACCACCGCCGAGGGAACGGTCCACGGCTTCTCCGCCGCCCTCGACGGCTCGACGCCCGACCCCGAGTCGGACCAGGGGACCGGCGCGATCCGGCAGACGCGCGAGGACGGCGACGCGATGTGGCTGTTCGCGACGGCGGGCGTCACCGTCGTGGTCGTGGCCTGACGGCCCGCCGGAGCACCGGCTAACGCGCCAGGTCCCCCAGCGGAACCCCGCGCCAACGCGCCCCCACGCCCATGAGCGTCACGCGCCGCGACTCGGGCTCGCCGTCGCCCGCCGCGTCGTTCCCCCCGGTGCCGTTCCCCGCTGCGCCGTTCTCGCGGTCGATCACCACGTGCAGCCGCTCGTCCGACAGCTCCTCGACCCGGCCCTCGCCCCACTCCACCGCCACCACCGAGTCGGGCAGCGCCACATCGAGGTCCAGGTCCTCCATCTCGTCAAGGCCACCGCCCAGCCGGTAGGCGTCCACGTGCACCAGCGGCGGCCCGTCGCCGAGCGGCGGGTGGACGCGCGCGATCACGAACGTCGGCGACGTCACCGCGCCCCGCACCCCGAGTCCCTCGCCGATGCCCCGGGTCAGCGTCGTCTTACCCGCGCCGAGCGGCCCGGTCAGCAGCACCAGGTCCCCGGCGCGCAGCAGCGCGGCCAACCGGCGCCCGGTCTCCCGCATGCGCTCCTCGCCGGTCACGGTGAACGACACGGGCGGCGCGGCGGGCGAAGGCGAGGACCCGGGCGGCGACGGCTCAGACAGCTGGCTCATGGAACCGGATGCTACGCGCGAGCAGCCGCGCCAGCTGCTCGTTGGCCTCCCGTGGCCGCTCGAGCAGCAGCAGGTGGCCCGCGTCAGGCAACACGACGAGCTCGGCCCTCGGCAGCATCGCGGCGATGTGCTCGCTGTGCGACGCGGGGGTCACCTCGTCCCGTTCGCCGCCCAGGACCAGCACGGGCAGGTCGGCGGCGAGGCCGTTGAACACCGAGAGCGCCTGCTCCTTGTCGTGCCAGCCGAACGCCGGGTAGAACTCCGCGACCACGTCCACCGGCACCGAGGCGATCAGCCGCTCCGCGAAGCGCGCGACCCCGGGGTCCACAGCGTCGGGCGCCCCGAAGGAGTAACGCCGCACCAGGCCCGAGTACAGCTCGCCCGACGCGCGCAGCGCCCGGTCCACCAGCGCGGGCTGCGAGCCGAGCACCCGCAGCACCCCCGGCACCACGCGGCGCGCGACGCGGACGGCGGCGGCGGGGAAGCCGTAGGTGACATCGGCGAGGTTCCCTGCCGATGTGGCCACGAACGCGACGCCCGCCACCCGCCGCGCGACATAGTCGGGGAACTGCTCGGCCAGCGCCATGATCGTCATGCCGCCCATCGAGTGCCCGACCAGCACCACGGGCCCCTCGGGCGCCACGGCGTCGAGCACCGCCTTGAGGTCACGCCCGAGCAGGTCGATGTCCACGGGCTCGGTGACATCGGCGACGACCCGGCCGCGGCCCCGCTCGGAGCGGCCGTGGCTGCGCTGGTCCCAGTACACGGCGCGCACCAGCCCGCGCAGGGCGGCGCGTTGGAAGTGCCACACGTCCTGGTTGAGGCAGTACCCGTGGCAGAACACCACGGTGGGCGGCGGCGCGCCCCGCCCGCGGCGGCGCAGCAGCCGCCCCAGCCTGCCGCGCGGCACCCTGCCCCGGTAGCCCTCGGGCGGCGGGGGCGGGACGACCGGCTCGGCGACCGGGCCGCCCGCGCGGTCGTCCGCGGGCCTGGCGAACGCGCCGACCTCGTCGATCTCGTAGTACAGCTCGGTGCCGTCCTCCGCCGCGACCGTGCCAGGGGTGCCGCGCAGCGTTCCATAGGGGCCGGCGGCGTCGAGGGCGAGCTGGGCCTGGCGGCGCAGCGAGCGGTTCACGGTCAGCCGGTCGACGGCGACGGTGGCGGCCACCGTGCCGATCGCCGCCCCCGCTATCCCGAGGCGCCTGGCCCAGCTCATGACGCGACCGCCCCGGGGCGTTCGCCGAGCAGGACGCGGGGGACGCGCGGCCCGATGCGGGTGACGATCTCGTAGCCGATCGTGCCGGTGGCCCGCGCCCAGTCCTCGACGGTCGGCTCGCCGTCGTCGCCGGGCCCGAACAGCACCGCCTCGTCGCCCACCGCCGCCGAGTCGCCGCCCAGGTCCACCACGAACTGGTCCATCGCCACCCGCCCCGCCACCGTCCGCCACTTGCCCGCGACCAGCACGGGCCCGCTGCCGGACGCGTGGCGCGGGACGCCGTCGGCGTATCCGGCGGGGACGAGCGCGAGGGTCGTCTCGCCCGGCGTGGCATAGCGGTGGCCGTAGCTCACGCCATGGCCCCCTGGGACGCGTTTGACCGAGGCCAGCCAGGCGCGCAACGTCATCACGGGCCGCAGCCCGAAGTCCGCGGGGGCGCCGATCTCGGGCGACGGCGAGAGGCCGTAGACCGCGAGCCCCGGGCGGACCAGGTCGTAGTGCGACGCGGGAAGGGTCAGCGTGGCGGGCGAGTTGGCGAAGTGCCGCACCTCGGGGTCGAGCCCGGCGCGCGCTGCCGTGGCGAGCGCCTCGGCGAACGCGGCCTGCTGGCGGGCGATCGACGGGTGCCCAGGCTCGTCGGCGCACGCGAAGTGCGACCACAGGCCCGTCACCCGGACGGCGCCATCGGCCTCGGCGGCGCGCGCGGCCGACACCAGGTCCTGCCAGTCGGCGGGCTGGCAGCCGTTGCGCCCGAGGCCCGTGTCGGCCTTGAGGTGGACGCGCGCGGTGCGGCCGGTGGCGCGGGCGGCGGCGACCAGCTCGTCCAGCGCCCAACGGCCGCTCACCGAGACGTCGACATCCGCCTCGATCGCGCGCCGCCACGGGCCGCCCGGGGTCCACAGCCAGCAGAGAACGCGCCCGGTGTCGCCCGCCGCGCGCAGCGCGAGCGCCTCGTCGGGCGTCGCGGTGCCGAGCCACGCCGCCCCGGCCTCGCGCGCGGCGCGGGCGGCGGCGAGCATCCCGTGACCGTAGCCGTCGGCCTTGACGACGGCCATCAACTGCGCGTGACCGCTGGCACGTTCACGCAGCGCGCGTACGTTCGAGCGCAGCGCGTCCAGATCGATATCGGCGCGAAGACGCCAGCTTTCGGCCGGGCGGTGATCGTTCATTACCCACCAGTGTCGCAGGAAGTGCGCTGACGCACGGGCCAGACTGGGTCCATGAGGACTGCTTACCGTGTGGAGACCGTCCGGGCCGCCGAGCGCGCGCTGATGGCGCGGCTGCCCGAGGGCACGCTGATGACCAGGGCCGCCGCGGGTCTCGCCGCCGCGTGCGCCGGGCTGCTGAGGCCGCGCACGCGGGGGGCGCGCGTGGTGGTGCTCGCGGGCAGCGGGGACAACGGCGGTGACGCGCTGTACGCGGGCGCCCGGCTCGCGCGGCGCGGGGTGGCGGTGACGGCGGTGCTGCTCTCGCCGGAGCGCGCGCACCCCGGCGGTCTCGCGGCGTTGCGCGCCGCCGGGGGGCGGGTCGCGCCCCCCGAGGGGGCGCGGGAGCTGATCGCGCGCGCCGCGTTGGTCGTGGACGGCATCACCGGCATCGGCGGGCGCGGCGGGCTGCGCCCCGCGGCGCAGGAGCTGGCGGCCGCCGCGGCCGAACGCGCCGTGCCCGTCGTCGCCGTCGACCTGCCCAGCGGCGTGGACGCGGACACCGGCGAGGTGCACGGCGCCGCCGTGCGGGCGGCGCTGACCGTGACGTTCGGCGCGTTGAAGCCGGGCCTGCTGATCGACCCCGCGCGCGAGTACGCGGGGAAGGTGCGGCTCGTGGACATCGGCCTCGGCCCCGAGCTGCCGCCCGAGCCCGATGTCGCCGCCTTCGACGACGCCGACGTGGCCGCGCTGCTGCCGCGCCCCGCGACCGAGACCGACAAGTACCGGCGCGGCGTCGTCGGCGTGGTGGCGGGCTCCGAGCGCTACCCCGGCGCGGCCGTGCTCGCGGTCGGCGGCGCGCTGCGCGGCGGCGCGGGCGCGGTGCGCTACGTCGGCCCGGCGGCCGACGCGGTGATCAGCCGCTACCCCGAGACGCTGGTCTCCGCCGGACCGCCGCACCGGGCAGGGCGCGTCCAGGCGTGGGTGGTCGGCCCTGGCCTCGGCACGGGTCCCGGCCCCGAGCGAACGGTGGCCGAGGTGCTCGACTCCGACGTGCCCGTGCTGGTGGACGCGGACGGCCTGGCGCGGCTCGACATCGAACAGGTGCGGGCACGTTCGGCCCCCACCGTCCTCACCCCGCACGCGGGCGAGGCGGCGCGGCTGCTCGGCCGCGACCGCGCGTCGGTGGAGGCGGGCCGCCTCGCGGCGGTGCGCGAGCTGGCCGAGCGCTACGGCGCGACCGCGCTGCTCAAGGGGTCGACGACGCTCGTCGCCGACGCCACGGGCCCGGTCGTCGCCAACACCACCGGCACCCCCTGGCTGGCCACGGCGGGCAGCGGCGACGTCCTGTCGGGCCTGATCGGCGCCCTCGTCGCCGCGGGCCTCCGCCCGCGCGAGGCGGCGGCGACGGGCGCCCACCTCCACGGCCGAGCGGGCCAGGAGGCGCCGCCTCCCCCGATGGCCTCGACGATCGCCGAGGCGCTCCCGAGGGTCTGGTCGGGGCTCCTCTGAACGGTCGCCTGCGGCTGGCTTGGACGCCGGGCCTCCGGCCCGGGGGGTGGCGCGGGTGGCGCCTCCGGCGGGGGGGCGGTGCGGATGGCGCCTCCGGCGGGGGTTCTTTTCCCCACCCACCCACCCTTTTCCGCCTTCGGCGGGGGGTGGCACCGCCGGACGGCGCCTTCCCGCCTCCGGGCAGGGAGTGGTGCGGGTAGTGCCTCCGGCCCTTTCCGCCTACGGCGGGGGCTGACGGTGGCGCCTTCCCGCCTCCGGCGGGGGGCGGCGCGGCTCCGGCGGGGGCGGTGGTGCGGGCCGGTGGGCCGACGCGGGCCGTCTCGACGCCCGGCCTCCGACCTGGCTGTTCCCCACCCCACCCGCTCCTGTGCCACCTCCGGCGGGGCTGACGGTGGACCTTCCCGACTCCGGCGAGAGGTGGTGCGGATCGGTGGGCCGGGGCAAGCCCGCCTCCGGCGAGGGGTGATGAGGGCGGGTCACCGGTGTGGGGCCGCCCTCCGGCAGGGGGATGCGGGCCGTCTCGACGCCCGGCCTCTGGTGGCGGTGGGACCTTCGGGCCCGGTTCTTACCCATCCAGCCGCGCCCCCTGCGCCGCCTCCGGCGGAAGCGACGCCGAGGCGGGCCTCACCGCCCCCGTCGGAGGCGGGAAGGTCCCACCGTCACCCCTGCCGGGGGGTGGAAAGGGTGGGTGAGCGGGGAACGGTCCGGGCCGGAGGCCCAGCGTCGAGGGGGCCGCACCGGTGCCCCACCCGCATCCCTCCGCCGGAGGCGGGGGCCTCCGTCCGATGGACGGCGCAGGACCGTTCCATCCCCCCTTGCCGCCTCCGGCGGGTGCAGTGCCGACGGGCCTGTTCGCTCACCACCGCCCTCTCGCCCCGGCAGGAGGCGGAGGCGAACCCCACGAGGGGCGCCCGAAAACCGCGGGCCGCAGGCCCGAAGGGACAACGCCCCACCGCCGAAGGCGAACAACCCGGGCCGCAGCCCCAGCGGCAGAGCCCGCACCGACCCACCCACCGCGACCACCCCCGCCGAAGGCGAAAAGGGCGGGCGGGTGGGCGAAAACCCCGGGCCGCAGGCCCGGCGCCAGCACAGGCGGGCGGAACCCCGAGACCGCAGGCCCGACGGCACAGCCCACCCCCCGCCGACAGGCGAAAACCCCCGGGCCGCAGGCCCACGGAAACGGCCCGGCAACCACCCCCCGCCGACAGGCGAGGAACCCGGGCCGCAGGCCCGGCGTCCGAGCGAGCCGCAGGCTATCCCTCGGCGATCACCACCGCCGACGCCACCCCCGCGTCATGGCTCAGCGACACGTGCCACGTCACCACCCCGAGAACCGCCGCCCGCGCCGCCACGCTCCCGCGCACCACCAGCCGCGGCCGCCCGTTCGCCTCGGGCACGATCTCCGCGTCCGTCCAGCGCAGCCCGCCCGGTGCGCCCAGCGCCTTCGCCACCGCCTCCTTGGCCGCGAAACGGGCGGCGAGCGACGCCACCCCGCGCCGTTCCCCCGTGGGCAGCCACAGCTCCCCCGGCGCGAACAACCGCTCGGCGAGCGCCGGCGTGCGCTCCAGCGCGGCGCCGAAACGTTCGATCTCCGCGACATCGATGCCGACGCCCACGATCACGCGGTGACCACGCTCCCCCCGGCGTCGGTGATCTCGCACCCCACGCCGTCCACGTCCCGCCGCAGCACCACCACCTGGTCATCCGCGAGCCCCACCACGTCCCGCGCCAGCCCGTCGAACGCCACCCCTTCCGACGCCACGAACAACTCCCCGTCCCCGAGCCCCACCACCAACGGCCGCCCGCGCCGCGCCCCCACCACCGTGAACGGCTCGTCCGCGTGCACCGCGAGCAGCGCGAACTCCCCCACGAGCGAACGGCACACCTGCCGCATCGCCTCCCCCAGGTCCTCGCACGACGAGAACTGCTCCGCCAGCAGGTGCGCCACCACCTCGGTGTCCGTCTCCGAGGCCAGCGCGTGCCCGCGCGCGGCCAACTCGGCGCGCAGCGCCGCGTGGTTGGCGATCTCCCCGTCGTGCACGACGGCCACGCGCCCGGCGTTGTCCAGCTGCGGATGCGCGTTGCCCTCCGACGGCGCGCCGTGCGTCGCCCGCCGCAGGTGGCCGATCGCGCTGCCGCCCGTCGGGAGCGGCCGCTCCCGCAGCACCCCGTGCAACGCCGCCAGCCCGCCCGCCGCCCGCGCCGCCGCGATGCCCCCGTCCTCCGCGAGCACCGCCACCCCCGACGAGTCGTGGCCCGGCCGCTCCAGACGGCCGAGCCCCACCAGGACCACATCGAGGGCGGACCGCGCCTGCGCCCCCACGTAACCGACCATCCCGCACATGCGGGCAGACTAGCCGGGCGGCGAGAATGTCCGGGTGGCAACCTCGCTCCAGCAGCACACCCCGTACGTCGATCTCAGCCGTGAGGAGTGGAGCGCCCTGCGCGCCCGCACGCCCCTGCCGCTGACCGCCGCCGAGGTGGAACGGCTGCGCGGCCTCGGCGACGTCATCGACCTGACCGAGGTCAGGGAGGTCTACCTGCCGCTTTCCCGCCTGCTGAACCTGTACGTCGGCGCCACGGAAGGGCTGCGCGGCGCGGTGAGCACGTTCCTCGGCGGGTCACCGCAGCCGCCGACGCCGTTCGTCATCGCCGTGGCGGGCAGCGTCGCGGTCGGCAAGTCGACGGTCTCCCGCCTGCTGCGCTCGCTCCTCGCCCGCTGGCCCGAACACCCGCGCGTCGAGCTGGTGACGACGGACGGCTTCCTGCTGCCCAACGCCGAGCTGCGCCGCCGTGGCCTGCGCAAGGGGTTCCCCGAGTCGTACGACCGGCGCGCGCTCACGCGTTTCGTGGCGGACGTCAAGGCCGGGCGCGCCGAGGTCGAGGCGCCCGTGTACTCGCACCTGACGTACGACATCGTGCCGGGCGCCCGGCTGACGGTGCGCCGCCCGGACATACTCATCCTCGAAGGGCTCAACGTCCTCCAGCCCGCGCCGCCCGGACGCGTCGGCCTCGCCGACTACTTCGACTTCTCCGTCTACGTCGACGCGCGCCCGGCCGACATCCGCCGCTGGTATCTGGACCGCTTCGGGAAGCTGCGCGCCACCGCATTCCGCGACCCGGATTCCTACTTCGCGAAATACGCGGCGGTCCCCGAGAAGGAGGCGATGGAGTACGCGGAGAACAATTGGCGCACCATCAACGAGCCCAACCTCCTGACCAATATCGCCCCCACCCGGGGCCGCGCCACCCTGGTCCTCCAGAAGTCGGAAAGGCACACGGTGAGAAGAGTGCGACTCCGCAAACTCTGATCCCGCCCACCCACCCCTTTCGGCCCCGGAGGCGGCCGTCGCGGGCGAGCCCCCGTGTCGACCCGACGGCCCAGGGACCCAGCACCACAGCCCCATGACCCGACCAACCGCCGAACCACCAGCCCGACAACACACCCCACAGCCAGCACCCCCCCGCCGAAGGCGAAACCCACCCGGACCGCAGGCCCGGCGTCCGAGCGAGCCGCAGGCTATCCCCGACGAGACCCACCACCCTCCCCCGCCCGCGGAGCGGGCGAAAACCCCCGGGCCGGAGGCCCGGCGTCCGGGCGAGCCGCAGGCGTCACCGTACGGCCGACGCGCGGGCGCGCCCTCCCCCCACCGCCGCCGGGTCCCCTCAGGGGCGGGTGGGCGGGAAAACCTCAGCCGAGCGCCGACTTCACCGCGTCCGCAAGGCCCGACGCCACCGCGCGGGCCTGGGCCGCGTCCGCGGCCTCCACCATCACGCGCACCAGCGGCTCCGTGCCCGAGGGCCGCAGCAGCACGCGGCCCGTCTCGCCGAGCACCCGCTCCGCCTCCGTCACCGCCTCGGCCAGCTCCCTGCTGTCGCCGACGCGCGCCTTGTCCACGTCGGGAACGTTGATCAGCACCTGCGGCAGCCGTTCCATCACGCCCGCCAGGTCCCGCAACGGGCGCCGCGTCGCCGCCACCCGCGCCGCGAGCAGCAGGCCGGTCAACGTCCCGTCGCCCGTGGTCGCGTGGTCCAGGACGATCACATGGCCCGACTGCTCGCCGCCGAGCGAGAAGCCGCCCCGCTTCATCTCCTCGAGCACATAGCGGTCCCCCACCGCCGTCTGCCGCAGCCGCAGCCCCTCGCGCTCCATGGCGAGCGCGAACCCGAGGTTGGACATCACCGTCGCCACCACCGTGTCCCCGCGCAGCGTGCCCGCGTCCCGCATCGCCACGCCGAGCACCGCCAGGATCTGGTCGCCGTCCACCTCGCACCCGCCGCCGTCGGCGGCCAGGCACCGGTCCGCGTCGCCGTCCACCGCGATGCCCAGGTCGGCCCCGTGCGCCGGGACCGCGGCCCGCAGCGCGTCCAGGTGCGTGGAGCCGTAGCCGTCGTTGATGTTCAGCCCGTCGGGCTCCGCGCCGATCGTCACCACCTCGGCGCCCGCCCGCGCGAACGCCTCGGGCGCCACGCGCGACGCGGCCCCGTGCGCCGCGTCGATGACGACCTTGAGCCCGTCGAGGCGGTTCGGCAGGACCCCCACCAGGTGCGCCACATAACGGTCGAAGCCCTCGCCGTACTCGGAGACCCGGCCGACCCCGGCGCCCACGGGGCGCTCCCACGGCGTGCCGCCCGCGTGCTCCCGGTAGGCCGCCTCGATGCGGTCCTCCGCCTCGTCCGCCAGCTTGTGGCCGCCCCGTGCGAAGAACTTGATGCCGTTGTCCGGCATGGGGTTGTGCGACGCGGACAGCATCACGCCGAAGTCCGCGCCGAGCGAGCCCGTCAGATACGCGACGGCCGGGGTCGGCAGGACGCCGACGCGCAGGACGTCCACGCCCGCGCTCGCCAGCCCCGCGACCACCGCCGCCTCAAGGAACTCCCCGGACGCCCGGGGGTCGCGCCCCACCACGGCCATCGCCCTGTGGCCGGACTCGCCCCCCGCTCCGGCGAGCACGCGCGCCGCCACGACCGACAGACCGAGTGCCATCTCGGCCGTGAGATCCGCGTTGGCGACGCCGCGCACGCCGTCCGTGCCGAAGAGTCGTCCCACTGTCATTCCTCCGAGCTTTTCCCAGCTTTCCGAGCAGCCATCCGCGTTAACCCTATAAAAGGAGCGCCCCGACAGCACGGAAGTGCTGTCGGGGCGTCAGCAAAAAGCTCCCGACCGGGTTAGCGCTTGCTGTACTGCGTCCCCTTGCGGGCCTTCTTCAGACCGGCCTTCTTCCGCTCGACCGCGCGGGCGTCGCGGGTCAGGAAGCCGGCCTTCTTCAGGGGGCTGCGGTTGTTGTCGACGTCGGCCTCGTTGAGCGCGCGGGCCACGCCGAGGCGCAGGGCGCCCGCCTGGCCCGAGATGCCGCCGCCGGAGATGCGGGCGACCACGTCGTAACGCTCGTCGAGCTCGAGCACCTTGAAGGGCTCGTTGACCGACTGCTGGTGCACCTTGTTCGGGAAGTACCCCTCCAGGGTGCGGCCGTTGATCTTCCACTTGCCGCTGCCGGGCACGATGCGCACGCGGGCGATCGCGTTCTTCCGGCGGCCGGTCCCGGCGCCGGGCTGCGGGTCGCCGAAACGGGCGGCCAGCGTCTCGGCGCCCGCGAACTCGTCGGGCGTGCTCTCGGTCGTGTACTCGTCGACCTCGGGGACCTCGGAGTCCAGGGTCTCAGGGGTGGTCTCGGCCACGGTTCTCCTCGAATTCTCTTTCGTGTTGACGGTGGCCGGGACTACTGCGCGACCTGGGTGATCTCGAACGGGACGGGCCGCTGCGCGGCGTGCGGGTGCTCGGGGCCCGCGTAGACCTTGAGCTTGGAGAACATCTGCCGGCCGAGGGTGTTCTTCGGCAGCATCCCCTTCACGGCCTTCTCGACGGCCTTCTCGGGGTTGTTCTTCAGCAGGTCCTCGTACCGGACGGACCGCAGACCGCCGGGGTAGCCGGAGTGGCGGTAGGCCAGCTTCTGGGTCCGCTTGTTGCCGGACAGGTGCACCTTGTCGGCGTTGATGATGACGACGAAGTCACCGGTGTCGACGTGCGGTGCGTAGACCGGCTTGTGCTTGCCCCGCAGAAGGGTGGCGGCCTGGGAGGCCAGACGGCCCAGGACGACATCGGCCGCGTCGATGACGTGCCACTGACGCTGGATGTCGCCGGGCTTGGGGCTGAACGTACGCACGGGTCGTAGCCTTCGCTTCTTCAGTGTTCGGGATCCTGACAAGGCCACCCAGAGAAGCCCGCAAAGGCCGCACACCGGTGACGCAAACCGGGTGCCGGCCGCTGACATCCATCCTGGTGGACCGGCGCAGGCCCCTCACGTGAGATCGAGCAAGCCATACGCATGATTTTTCGTTGTACGACGTTGCAGCGTACTGCCAGGGCCCGCACGGGGTCAAAACGGTGACGTCCACCGGCCCGCGAACCGCCGTTCTGCCCCCACCGCCCTGGCGCTAAGCTTCGCGCCATGAGTTACGGGCAGGGGGGACCAGGCGGCTGGGTCCCAGGGGGCTCGAGCACCCCCGACTGGAACGCTCTGGCCGCGGACGCGGAGCGGCGCCGCGGACGCCGTCGGACCACCGTCATCCTCGCCTCGGCGCTCGCCACCGTCCTGGTCGGCGCGGTCGTGGCCTTCCTCATCGTGAGCCAGAGCGGCGACGACGGCGAGCCCACCGCGAGCGGCGGCTCGTCCGACCTGCCCGACCCGTCGGACTCGGGCTCGGGCGAGCCGTCGTTCGAGCCCACGACCCTGCCGCCGCTGCCGCAGCCGCGCGAGTTCATATCCGACCCGGAGAAGGACATCGCGCCCTTCTCCGTCGACGAGTTCTACGCGGACGACACGATGGAGATCGAGGGCAGGTCGTACGCCAGGGCCGCCACCCAGGGCACGGCCGACTGCGCCGAGGCCGTCTCCACCGAGCTGGCGGGCGTCCTGGCCGACAACGGCTGCGCGGCCCTGCTGCGCGCCACCTACACCGGCGACGGCGTGGCCGTGACCGTGGGCGTGGCCCAGTTCGGCACCGAGGACGCCGCGATCGCCGCGCGCGAGGCCGCCACCGGGAACCTCCTGGCCCTCACCGGCGGCGACGCCCCCACGTTCTGCCAGCAGGGCGGCTGCCGCACCACGACGAACCAGGTCGGCCGCTACACCTACTTCACCATCGCGGGGAACGCCGACGGCTCCCCCGACAGCGGAGACGGAACGGCCGCCCAGCTGGCCGCCCGCGACGGCAACGACCACGCGTTCGCCCGCATCATCCAGCGCGGCGAGGCCCAGGCGTCGGCCTCGGCCAGCGCCCTGGTCGAGGAGCGCGAGAGCCAGCAGGAGTGAACGGGCCGGGCGGCGCTCAGCCCGTCGCGTCCGCATCCGCCAGCGTGCGCCTGGCGCGCGCCTCGGCGTTGCGCGCCGCCAGCTCGTCGGCCGACGGATAGGCGACCTCCTCGAGGGTCAGCCCGTGCGGCCGCACCACGTGCACCGCCGAGTCCCGCGTCCCGGCCGCGAGCACGGCCGCGGGCCACTGCCGCGGCCTGTGCCCGTCCCCCACGAACAGCAGCGCGCCCACGAGCGAGCGCACCATGTTGTGGCAGAACGCGTCCGCCCGCACCGTGCCCTCCACGATCCCGTCGGGCCTCCGCTCCCAGCGCAGGTCGCGCAGCGCGCGGATCGTGGTCGCGCCCTCGCGCCGCTTGCAGAACGCCGCGAAGTCGTGCGTGCCGAGCAGCCGCAGCGACGCGTCGTTCATCGCGGCCACGTCCAACGGCCAGTTGTGCCACAGCACATGGCCGCGCAGCAGCGGATCGACCCCGCCGGGGTGGTCGCTCACGCGGTACGCGTAGCGCCGCCAGATCGCCGAGAAGCGGGCGTTGAAGTACGGCGGCGCCTCCTCGGCCCGCCAGACCCGCACCTCGTGCGGCAGCCGCCCCGCCAGCCTGCGCACGAGCCGGTCCCGCTGCTCCGCCCACACGGCCTCGGGCAGGTCCACGTGCGCGACCTGGCCGCGGGCGTGCACGCCCGCGTCCGTGCGCCCCGCGACGGTGAGCTCGAAGCGCTCATCGGACCGCGTCACGATCCGCAGCGCCTCCTCGACCTCCCCCTGCACGGTCCGCCGCCCCTCCTGCCGGGCCCACCCGGAGAACGCCGCCCCGTCGTAGCTCAGATCGAGCCGCACCCGGACCAGGCCGGGCGCGACGAGGTCGCGGTCGTCGTACGCGGGGGTGCTCATGAGGAGGCTCTTCCCAACGGTGGCTGATCGGGGGTGGAAACGTCGCCGGGCCCGCCCCGGTGGTCAGGGCGGGCCCGGCGCGCGATGACGCGGAACGCCTCAGGCGTCCTTCTTCTCCTCGCCGTCCCCGGCGTCCTCGGCGGTCTCGGCGTTCTCCGCCTCGTCCTTGGGCTGCTCGCCCGCGGCCTCGTCGGCCGCCGCCTCGGGCTTCTTCTCCAGGTCCGCCGCCGCCGACTCCTTGACCGCGCGGCGCGTGGCGCCCTCGGCCTCGCCGACCGCCTCCTGCTGCACGGTCAGGGCCTCGACCAGCTCGATGACCGCCATGGGGGCGTTGTCACCGCGGCGCGGGCCGATCTTGGTGATCCGGGTGTAACCACCGGGCCTGTTGGCGAACTTGGGGCCGATCTCCGTGAACAGCGTGTGGACCACGCTCTTGTCGCGGATGGTCTGCATCACCTGGCGGCGGTTGTGCAGGTCGCCCTTCTTCGCCTTGGTGATCAGGCGCTCGGCCACCGGACGCAGGCGCCGGGCCTTGGCCACGGTGGTGGTGATGCGCCCGTGCTCGAACAGCGCGGTGGCCAGGTTCGCGACCATCATCCGCTCGTGGGCGGGGCTGCCACCGAGCCTGCGACCCTTGGTGGGCGTCGGCATGTCTCTCTCCTGTCGATCTGCACCGGCCGTGTCAGGTACCGATGTCAGCGAGAACGCTCCGAGGACGCTCCCCGGAACGCGGACCCCGGCGGGACGGCGCGAAACCGCCCCGCCGGGGTGTCGTTCAGTACTGCTCGGTCTCCACGAAGCCCGTGTCGCCGTCGTCCTCCGCGCCGAACGCGTCGGCCGCGGTGGTCGGGTCGAATCCGGGCGGGCTGTCCTTGAGGGCCAGGCCCATCCCGGCCAGCTTCGCCTTGACCTCGTCGATCGACTTCGCGCCGAAGTTGCGGATGTCGAGCAGGTCCGCCTCGGAACGCGCCACCAGCTCACCCACGGAGTGGATGCCCTCGCGCTTGAGGCAGTTGTAGGAGCGGACCGTGAGCTCGAGCTCCTCGATCGGCAGCGCCAGATCGGCGGCGAGCGCGGCGTCCGTCGGCGACGGGCCCATGTCGATGCCCTCGGCGTCGACGTTGAGCTCGCGCGCCAGGCCGAACAGCTCGACCAGCGTCTTGCCCGCGGACGCCATCGCGTCGCGCGGACGCATGGCCTCCTTGGTCTCGACGTCGACGATCAGCTTGTCGAAGTCGGTGCGCTGCTCGACACGGGTGGCCTCGACCTTGTAGGTCACCTTCAGCACGGGGCTGTAGATCGAGTCCACGGGGATGCGGCCGATCTCCTGGCCGACCTGCTTGTTCTGCACGGCCGAGACATAGCCGCGACCGCGCTCGACGGTCAGCTCCATCTCCAGCTTGCCCTTGCTGTTCAGGGCGGCGAGCACCAGGTCGGGGTTGTGCACCTCGACGCCCGCGGGCGGCGCGATGTCCGCCGCGGTCACCAGGCCAGGACCCTGCTTGCGCAGGTACATCACGACCGGCTCGTCGTGCTCCGACGAGACGACCAGCTGCTTGATGTTGAGGATCAGGTCGGTGACGTCCTCCTTCACCCCGGGCACCGTCGTGAACTCGTGCAGCACGCCGTCGATGCGGATGCTGGTGACGGCGGCGCCGGGGATGGAGGAGAGCAGCGTGCGCCGCAGGGAATTGCCGAGGGTGTAGCCGAAGCCCGGCTCGAGCGGCTCGATCACGAACCGCGAACGGAATTCGTCGACGACCTCTTCGGTCAGGGACGGGCGCTGAGCGATCAGCATGGGGATGACTCCAGTCTTCGGCACCCGCTATTTGATGCCGAGCCAGACGATATGTACAAGAAAAGGGTACCGGCGGGACCGCGTGACCACGCGACCCCGCCGAATCCCTGGCCGAGCCCTACTTCGAGTAGAGCTCGACGATCAGCTGCTCCTGCACCTGGGTGTCGATCACCTGGCGCTCGGGCAGCGAGTGGACGAGGATCCGCAGCCGCGAGGGGATGGCCTCGAGCCACGCGGGAACGGTCTTGTCCCCGGCCTCGGCCACGGCCACCTGGAAGGGGGTCAGGCCACGGGAGGACTCGCGCACCTCGACGATGTCGTTCGGCGAGACGCGCGCGGAGGGGATGTCGTTCTTCCGGCCGTTGATCAGGATGTGACCGTGCCGGACGAGCTGACGGGCGTGGTCGCGGGACTTGGCGAAGCCGGCCCGGTAGACCACGTTGTCGAGGCGGGACTCGAGGATGCGGAGCAGGTTCTCGCCGGTCTTGCCCTGCTGCCGGTTGGCCTCGTTGTAGTACCCGCGGAACTGCTTCTCCAGGACACCGTAGATCCGCGCGCACTTCTGCTTCTCGCGCTTCTGCTGGAGGTACTCGCTGTCCTTGGTGCGCCCGCGTCCGTGCTCACCCGGGGGGTAAGGACGGATCTCGATCGGGCACTTAGCGCTCTCGCACTTGGCTCCCTTGAGGAAGAGCTTCTGCTTCTCCCGACGGCAACGCTTGCAGTCGGCCCCGGTGTAACGCGCCATGATTCTTCTCGTCTCCTACTTCGCCTGGTCAGACTCGGCGGCGCTTGGGCGGGCGGCAGCCGTTGTGCGGGGTCGGGGTGACGTCCTGGATCGAGCCGACCTCAAGCCCCGTGGCCTGGAGCGAGCGGATCGCGGTCTCACGGCCTGAGCCGGGACCCTTCACGAAGACGTCGACCTTGCGCATGCCATGCTCCTGGGCGCGGCGCGCGGCGTTCTCCGCGGCCATCTGCGCGGCGAACGGCGTGGACTTGCGCGACCCCTTGAAGCCGACGTGGCCGGCCGAGGCCCAGGAGATCACGTTCCCGGTCGGGTCGGTGATCGAGACGATGGTGTTGTTGAACGTGCTCTTGATGTGGGCGTGCCCGTGAGCGACGTTCTTCTTCTCCTTGCGGCGCACCTTCTTGGCGCCGGCCGTACGGCCCTTTGGAGGCATCTGCTTCTGAACTCCCGTGGAGGTGGTCGGTCCTGGTGCACGGACCGCTGTCAGCGTCCGTGCGGACTACTTCTTGCCCGGCTTCTTCTTGCCGGCGATCGCGCGACGCGGGCCCTTGCGGGTGCGGGCGTTCGTCTTGGTGCGCTGGCCGTGGACGGGCAGGCCGCGGCGGTGGCGCAGCCCCTCGTAGCACTGGATCTCGACCTTGCGACGGATGTCGGCCTGGATCTCCCTGCGGAGGTCACCCTCGGTCCTGAAGTTGTTGTCCACGTACTCGCGGAGCTTGACCAGGTCCTCCTCCGCGAGGTCCCGCACGCGGGTGTCGGGGTTGACCCCGGTGGAGGCGAGGGTCTCCTTGGCAAGGGTGCGTCCGATGCCGAAGACATAGGTGAGGGCCACCTCGACGCGCTTGTCGCGCGGGAGGTCGACGCCTGCGAGGCGTGCCATTCTGTGTGGCTCCTGAACTGATATCGGCGGAGGTCTTCCGCAGCACCGTTCCCGAGAGCCCGGAATGAGCTGCCGGGCCGGGTCCCCGGCCTCCGACCGGGGGTGTCGTCCCCGCGCTGAGCGAGGGGTCGGGTGACTGCGTATCTGCTGGTGTCGCGTTGTCGAGGGACTGCGAAAGTGCTGCGGTCAGCCCTGGCGCTGCTTGTGGCGCAGGTTCTCACAGATGACCATGACGCGCCCGTGGCGGCGGATCACCTTGCACTTGTCGCAGATCTTCTTGACGCTCGGCCTGACCTTCATGGGTTGTGAGGTTCTCCGGTCGTGATCTGCTCGATCTGCTCGATCTACTTGTAGCGGTAGACGATCCGCCCGCGCGTCAGGTCGTAGGGCGAGAGCTCCACCACGACCCGGTCGTCGGGAAGGATACGGATGTAGTGCATCCGCATCTTGCCGCTGATGTGCGCGAGGACCTGGTGTCCGTTCTGGAGCTCCACCCTGAACATCGCGTTCGGCAGAGACTCGACGACGGTGCCCTCGATCTCGATGGCCCCTTGTTTTTTGGCCATACTTGAGCGCTTCACCTTCCGGGATCGGCTACCTGGATGATCCCGGACAGAAGGGTGCACGGGACCGACAAGCCAGTCTACGGCACCCCACCCGAAAAGACGAATCCATGATCTTTACCCGGTGAGGAGATCGTTAACCGCGCGATCCTCAGGCCAACGGGTCGGGAGCCGCCGTCACACCCAGCTCGGCCAGCCTCGCCCGGCCGCCGTCGGGGGCGGTCAGCACCAGCGGGCCCTCCTCGGTGAGGGCGACCGAGTGCTCCCAGTGCGCGGCCCACGTGCCGTCGTTCGTCTTCACGGTCCACTCGTCGGCCAGCACGTGCGTCTTCGGCGTGCCCAGCGCGATCATCGGCTCGATCGCCAGGCAGAAGCCCGGCACCAGCCGGGGCCCGCGGCCGCGCCGCCGGTCCACGTAGTTCAGCAGGTGCGGGTCCATGTGCATCTCGCTGCCGATGCCGTGGCCGCCATAGCTCTCGACGATGCCGTACTTGCCCGACGGCGGCAGCGGCTGCCGCCTGATGTAGGTCTCGATGGCCCGCGACACGTCCACGAGCCTGGCGCCCTTGCGCACCGCGGCGATGCCCGCCCACAGCGAGTCCTCGGTCACCCGGCTCAGCTCGCGCGCCTCGGGCGCGTGGCCCTCGCCCACGAAGACGGTCAGCGCCGCGTCCGCGTGCCAGCCGTCCACGATCGCGCCCGCGTCGATCGACAGGAGGTCGCCCGACGCGAGGACCGTCTCGCGGTCGGGGATGCCGTGCACCACCACGTCGTTCACCGAGGTGCAGATCGTCGCGGGGAAGCCGCCGTAGCCGAGGAAGTTCGGCTTGGCGTCCCGCTCGGCCAGCACCGCGGCCGCCACGTCGTCCAGGTCCTTGGTCGTCGCCCCCGGCACCGCCGCCTCCGCGCACCTGCGGTGTATCTCGGCGACGACCAGCCCGGCCGCCCGCATCCTGGCGATCTGCTCGGGGGTCTTGATCTCGACCATCAGCTGTCCCGGCCGCGCGCGGGAAGCGCCTCGATGGCGCGCCGCGTCACCTCGACCACGGGGGCCACCGCGGGGATCGTGGAGACCAGGCCCTGCTCGCGGTAGTACCCGATGATCGGCTCGGTCTCCTCGTGGTAGATCGCGAGGCGCTTGCGCACGGTCTCCTCGCGATCGTCGTCCCGCTGCTGCAACTCCCCGCCGCAGACGTCGCACACCCCCGGCGCGCGCGGCGGCTTGTTCTGGACATGGAACGTGTGGCTGCTGTCCTTCACACACGTGCGCCGCCCGGCGATGCGGCGCACCACCTCGTCCTCGGGGATCTCCAGGTCGAGCACCGCGTCCAGCGCGTGCCCGCCCTCGGCGAGCAGCTCGTCAAGGGCCTTCGCCTGCGCGATGTTCCGGGGGAACCCGTCGAGCAGGAAGCCCCCCGCGGCGTCGGGCCTCGCCATGCGGTCCGCCGCCATCGCCACCGTGACCTCGTCAGGGACGAGCCCGCCCTCGCTCAGGATCGACTTGACCTGTTCCCCGAGCTCCGTGCCCTGGGAGATGTTCGCGCGGAACAGGTCACCGGTGGAGATGTGGGGAATGGAGAGACGCTCGGCGAGCAGCGCGGCCTGCGTACCCTTGCCCGCGCCCGGCGGTCCTACGAGGACGATTCGCATCAGCGGAGGAACCCTTCGTAATTACGCTGGTGAAGCTGGCTCTCGATCTGCCGCACCGTCTCAAGACCGACACCCACGATGATCAGGATGGAGGTACCGCCGAAGGGGAAGTCCTGCTGCGCGTTGAACATCACCAGCGCCACGGTGGGCACCAGGGCGATCAGGCCGAGGTAGAGCGACCCGGGCCACGTGATGCGGTTCAGCACATAGCTCAGATACTCCACGGTGGGCCGCCCCGCCCGGATACCCGGGATGAAACCACCATACTTCTTCATGTTTTCCGCCACGTCCTCAGGGTTGAACGTGATCGCGACGTAGAAGAACGCGAAGAAGACGATGAGCAGGAAGTACGTGATGATGTAGTACGGGTGGTCGCCACCGGTGAAGTACCGCTGCACCCAGTCCGTCCAGCCGCCGGAGTCCGTCCCCGCGAACTGCACGAGCAGCTGGGGGATGTAGAGCAGCGAGGACGCGAAGATGACGGGGATCACACCCGCCTGGTTCACCTTGAGCGGGATGTAGGTGGACGTGCCGCCGTACGACCGGCGGCCGATCATGCGCTTCGCGTACTGGACCGGGATCCGGCGCTGGGCCAGCTCCACGAAGACCACGAGGCCGACCATCGCGAGACCGCACGCGACGACCACGCCGAACTCGATCCAGCCGTCGGCCAGGCTGCCCTGCTGCTTGATCTGCCACAGCGAGGCCGGGAAGCCCGCGGCGATCGAGACGAACATCAGCATCGACATGCCGTTGCCGATGCCGCGGTCGGTGATCAGCTCGCCCATCCACATGATCAACGCGGTGGCGGAGGTGAGCGCGATCACCATCACCAGCGTCGTGAAGATCGAGTCATCGGGGATGATGTCGTTCCGCACGGTGCACTGGGGGAAGAGGGTGCCACTGCGCGCGGTGGCCACAAGACCGGTGGCCTGGAGCACGGCAAGCGCCATCGTCAGATAGCGTGTGTACTGCGTGATCTTGGCCTGGCCCGACTGCCCCTCCTTCTTGAGGGCCTCCAGGCGAGGGATCACCACCACGAGCAGCTGAAGGATGATGCTCGCGGTGATGTAGGGCATGATGCCAAGGGCGAACACGGTCAGCTGGAGCAACGCCCCACCGCTGAACATGTTGACCAGACCGAACAGACCGGAGCCGGCCCCGAGGGCGTCGGCCTCCTCAACACACTGTTCGACGTTCTGGAAGCTGACCCCCGGGACCGGCACATGCTGGCCGAACCGGAACACCACGACGATGCCGAGGGTAAAGAGCAGCTTCTTACGCAGGTCGGGCGTCTGGAACGCCCGGGCGAACGCGGTGAGCACGGCTCCTCCTGCGCCCCCCGCACTCATCGCGAGAGGTGACGGTCTTGAAGTCCAACGGATATGACAGATCTGGTGACGACAACGGACGCCACCTTACCGGCGTATGTGCCAGGCCGGAACGACTGACCGGGGACGCCTATCACTCAGGCACCCCCGGTCACTCACATATCCGGCCAACCGCGCACCGGCTCAGGAACGCTCGGTGACCGTGCCACCGGCGGCGGTGATCTTCTCCTTGGCGGAGGCGGAGACGGCGTCCACCGTCACCGTCAGCGCCACCGAGATCTCGCCGCTGCCAAGGACCTTCACCAACTCGTTCTTCCGCACGGCGCCCTTGGCGACCAGGTCGGCCACGGTCACCTCGCCACCCTCCGGGTAGAGGACGGCGAGCCGCTCGAGGTTGACGACCTGGAACTGCTTGTGGGCGGGGTTGCGGAAGCCCTTGAGCTTCGGCAGCCGCTGGATCAACGGCAGCTGCCCGCCCTCGAAGCCCGCCTTCACCTGGTAACGCGCCTTGGTGCCCTTGGTGCCGCGACCCGCGGTCTTGCCCTTGGACGCCTCACCGCGACCGACGCGGATCTTGGCCCTCTTCGCGCCGGGCGCGGGCCTCAGGTCGTGGAGCTTGAGCGGCGAACCGCCACTCTCCGTGCTCTCGTTCTTGGCGAGTTCGGCCATGTCAGTCCACCTCCTCGACCGTCACCAGATGCCGCACGGTGTTGGCCATGCCGCGGATCTCGGGGCGGTCCGCCTTGACGACCACGTCGTTGATCCGCTTCAGCCCGAGCGAGCGCAGCGTCTCACGGTGGTTCTGCTTGGTCCCGATCCGGGACTTGACCTGGGTGATCTTCAGCTGCGCCATCACGCACCCACCCCGGCGCGCGCCCGCAGCAGAGCGGCGGGGGCGACGTCTTCGAGCGGCAGGCCGCGGCGGGCGGCGATCTCCTCGGGACGCTGAAGTCCCTTGAGAGCGGCCACCGTCGCGTGCACGATGTTGATCGGGTTGGACGAGCCGAGCGACTTGCTCAGCACGTCGTGGATGCCCGCGCACTCCAGGACGGCGCGCACCGGGCCACCGGCGATCACACCGGTACCGGGCGAGGCCGGCTTCAGCAGGACGATGCCCGCGGCCTCCTCGCCCTGGATCGGGTGCGGGATGGTGCCCTGGATCCGGGGGACCTTGAAGAAGTGCTTCTTGGCCTCCTCGACACCCTTGGCGATGGCGGCCGGCACCTCCTTGGCCTTGCCGTAGCCGACACCGACGGTGCCGTCGCCGTCGCCCACCACGACAAGCGCGGTGAAGCTGAAACGGCGACCACCCTTCACTACCTTGGCGACGCGGTTGATCGCGACGACGCGTTCGACGTACGCGGTCTTCTCGGCGGCGGCGCCGCCGTCTCGGCCCTTACGGTCCCGCCGCTCGCCGCCACCGGCGCCGCCACCGCGGCGCTGGGGTCCAGCCATGGGAATTACCTCTCTCGATTCAGTCGACGGGACCGGCTCAGAACTTGAGCCCCGCCTCGCGGGCGGCGTCGGCCAGTGCGGCGACCCGCCCGGCGTACCTGCTGCCACCACGGTCGAACACGACGGTCTCGACGCCCGCGGCCTTCGCCCGCTCGGCCACGAGCGCGCCGACGTGCTTGGCCTTGTCGCTCTTGTCGCCGTCGACGCCCCTGATGGAGACGTCGAGCGAGGACGCCGACGCGACCGTGTGGCCGATGGTGTCGTCCACGACCTGCGCCACCATGTGGCGGTTGGAGCGCGTCACGACCAGGCGCGGGCGCTCGGGCGTGCCCGAGATCTTCTTGCGGATGCGCACGTGGCGACGCTTGATCGCCGCGCGCTTCCTGGCGTCGCCCTTGGCGATCTTGACACCGTATGCCATGGCTACTTACCAGCCTTTCCGACCTTGCGGCGGATGACTTCGCCCTCGTACTTGACGCCCTTGGCCTTGTACGGGTCGGGCTTCCGCAGCTTGCGGATGTTCGCGGCGACCTCGCCGACCTTCTGCTTGTCGATGCCCTCGACGCTGAAACGCGTGGGGTTCTCGACCTTGAAGGCGATGCCCTCGGGCGGCTCGATCACAATCGGGTGGCTGTAGCCGAGCGAGAACTCCAGGTTGGAGCCCTTGGCCTGGACGCGGTAGCCGACGCCGCTGATCTCCAGCTTCTTGATGTATCCCTGGGTCACACCGGTGATCATGTTGGCGACCAGGGTGCGGGAAAGACCGTGCAGGGCACGGATCTTGTTCTCGTCGTTGGGACGGGTCACCAGGATGGTGCCGTCCTCGGCCCTGGCCACCTCGATGGGCGCCACGACGGTGTGCGACAGCGAGCCCTTGGGGCCCTTCACCGCGACCGTGCGGCCGTCGATCGTGACATCCACACCGGCGGGAACCGGGATCGGCTGCTTGCCAATGCGCGACATGCTGTTCCTCCGTTCCCTTCCGTCACCAGACGTAGGCGAGGACTTCCCCACCCACGCCCTTCTTCTGCGCCTGCTTGTCGGTGAGCAGACCGTTGGAGGTGGAGATGATCGCCACCCCGAGGCCGCCGAGCACCTTCGGCAGGTTCGTGGACTTCGCGTAGACCCGCAGGCCCGGCTTGGAGATGCGCTTGATGCCGGCGATCGAGCGCTCGCGGTTCGGGCCGTACTTCAGCTCGAGGACCAGGTGCTTGCCCACCTGGGCTTCCTCGGTCTTCCACCCGGTGATGTAGCCCTCCTGCTGGAGGATCTCCGCGATGTGCGACTTGATCTTGCTGTGCGGCATCACCACGTTGTCGTGGTACGCCGAGTTCGCGTTCCGCAGACGGGTCAGCATGTCCGCGATCGGATCGGTCATGGTCATGTAACGGCCTTCGGCCTCTCTCGCCGGGGTTTCCTCGCCTGTGCTGTGCCGCCTCGACGGACACGCACACGCACGGGACCTACGGCGTAGCAGTGTTTACCAGGAGCTCTTGGTGACGCCCGGCAGCTCGCCGCGGTGCGCCATCTCACGCAGGCACACGCGGCACAGGCCGAACTTGCGGTACACGGAATGGGGCCGACCGCACCGCTGGCAGCGCGTGTAGGCACGCACGGCGAACTTCGGCTTGCGGCTGGCCTTGGCGATCAAAGCCTTCTTCGCCATAGGTCACGCCTCCTTGTTCTGATCCTCAGCCCTCGTCACAGCTCAGGCCTCCTTGAACGGGAACCCGAGGTGACGCAGCAGGCTGCGGCCCTCGTCGTCGGTGGTCGCCGTGGTGACCACGGTGATGTCCATGCCGCGGACGCGGTCGATGCGGTCCGGGTCGATCTCGTGGAACATGACCTGCTCCGTGAGACCGAACGTGTAGTTCCCGCGGCCGTCGAACTGCTTCGGCGACAGGCCGCGGAAGTCACGGATGCGCGGCAGCGCCAGCGAGAGCAGCCGGTCGAGGAACTCCCACATCCGGTCGCCGCGCAGCGTCACATGGGCGCCGATCGGCTGCCCCTCGCGCAGCTTGAACTGCGCGATGGACTTCCTGGCCTTGGTGACGGTCGGCTTCTGACCGGTGATCGTGGCGAGGTCGCGCACGGCGCCCTCCATCAGCTTGGAGTCGCGGGCGGCGTCGCCCACACCCATGTTGACCACGATCTTGGTCAGGCCCGGGACCTGCATGACGTTCGGGTAGGCGAACTCGTCGCGCAGCTTGCCGACGATCTCCTCCCGGTACCGCGTCTTCAGGCGCGGAATGGCGGTGGTGGTGGCAGTGGTCATTTGATGTCCTCACCGGTCCGGCGGGCAACGCGGATCTTGTTGCCGTCCTCGTCGAAGCGGTAGCCGATACGGGTGGTGACCTTCTTGCCGTCCTTCTCCACCACGAGCGCCACGTTGCTCACATGGACCGGGGCCTCGGTCGTGATGATGCCACCGGTCTTGGAACCGCGCGGGGTCGTGCCGGACTTGACGTGCTTCTTGACCCGGTTCACACCCTCGACCAGGACGCGCTCCTCGCGGGGGAAGGCCACGATGACCTTGCCCTGCTTGCCCTTGTCCTTGCCGGTGATGACCTGGACCAGGTCACCCTTCTTGATCTTCATGTTCACAGCACCTCCGGCGCGAGAGAGATGATCTTCATGAACCTCTTCTCGCGCAGCTCACGGCCCACGGGGCCGAAGATGCGGGTGCCACGGGGGTCACCGTCGTTCCGCAGAATGACGGCGGCGTTCTCGTCGAAGCGGATGTACGAGCCGTCGGGGCGCCGACGCTCCTTCACGGCGCGCACGACGACGGCCTTGACGACATCGCCCTTCTTGACGTTGCCACCGGGGATCGCGTCCTTGACGGTGGCCACGATGACGTCACCGATGCCCGCGTAGCGGCGCCCGGATCCGCCGAGAACGCGGATGCACAAGATCTCCTTGGCTCCCGTGTTGTCGGCGACGCGCAGTCGCGACTCCTGCTGGATCATTGGTTACTTCGCCTTCTCCAGAATCTCCACGACGCGCCAGCGCTTGGTCGCGGACAGCGGACGGGTCTCCATCAGAAGAACGCGGTCACCGACGCCGGCGGCATTCTGCTCGTCGTGCGCCTTGAGCTTGCTCGTGCGGCGGATGATCTTGCCGTACAGGGCGTGCTTGACACGGTCCTCGACAGCGACGACGACGGTCTTGTCCATCTTGTCGCTGACGACCAGACCCTCCCGGGTCTTCCGCCGGCCGCGCTCAATCGTCTCAGTCACAGTCTTCTCACTCATCAGGCGTTCTCCACCGCCTCGGCGACGGGCTCCACCGTCTCGATGCCGAGCGCGCGCTCCTGCATCACGGTGTAGATCCGGGCGATGTCCTTGCGGGCGGCCTTGAGCCGGCTGTTGTTCTCCAGCTGTCCGGTCGCCGCCTGGAAGCGGAGCTTGAACAGCTCCTCCTTCGCCTCGCGCAGCTTCACAACGAGCTCGTCGTTGTTCAGCTCCCGCAGCTCGGTGACCTTGGTACCGGCTGCCATCACGCCTCACCTGCCTCGCGCCGGACGATCCGGCACTTCATCGGAAGCTTGTGCGCGGCGCGGATGAGCGCCTCACGAGCGATCTTCTCGTTGGGGTAGGAGAGCTCGAACATCACGCGTCCGGGCTTGACGTTCGCGATCCACCACTCGGGAGAGCCCTTGCCGGAACCCATGCGGGTCTCGGCGGGCTTCTTGGTCAGCGGACGGTCGGGGTAGATGTTGATCCAGACCTTGCCACCACGCTTGATGTGCCGGGTCATCGAGATACGCGCGGCCTCGATCTGCCGGTTGGTCACATAGGCGCCGGTGACGGCCTGGATGCCGTACTCCCCGAAGGCGACCTCGGTGCCGCCCTTGGCGGCACCCCTCCGCTTGGGGTGGTGCTGCTTGCGGTACTTGACCTTGCGAGGGATCAGCATGGTCTCAGCTCTCCGTTCCGGACGTTCCGGACGCGCCCTCGCCGCCCTGAGCGGCGGCGGGAGCCTCGGCCCTGGGGGCCTCGGCGGCCGGCGCGCCCTGCTGCTGCGGCCTGCGGCCGCGGCCGCCGCGCTCGCCACGGCCACGGGCCGGGCGGTCGCCGCCGCCACCGGGGCCGCCGCGCGCCGGGCGGTTGCCCGCGCGGGCCGCGGCGTTCTCGGCACGGACCTCGGCGATGTTCTTCACGTCGCCCTTGTAGATCCAGACCTTGACGCCGATGCGCCCGAACGTGGTGCGGGCCTCGAAGAAGCCGTAGTCCACGTTGGCGCGCAGGGTGTGCAGGGGAACGCGGCCCTCGCGGTAGAACTCCGAGCGGGACATCTCGGCACCGCCGAGACGGCCACCGCACTGGATCTTGATGCCCTTGGCGCCGGCCTTGAGCGTGCTCTGCATCGACTTGCGCATGGCACGCCGGAACGAGACGCGGGACGACAGCTGCTCGGCGACCGCCTGGGCCACCAACTGGGCGTCGAGCTCGGGGTTCTTGACCTCGAGGATGTTGAACTGGATCTGCTTGCCGGTCAGCTTCTCCAGGTTCCCCCGAAGGCGGTCGGCCTCCGCGCCGCGGCGGCCGATGACGATGCCGGGCCGTGCGGTGTGGACGTCGACGCGGACGCGGTCACGGGTGCGCTCGATCTCCACCTTGGAGATGCCCGCGCGCTCCATGCCCTGCGTCAGCATGCGGCGGATGGCGACGTCTTCCTTGACGTAGTCCTTGTACAGCTTGTCGGCGTACCAGCGCGACTTGAAGTCGGTCGTGACGCCGAGACGGAACCCGTGCGGGTTTACCTTCTGGCCCATTACCGGGTCCCTTCCTTGCTGCTGACGACCACCGTGATGTGGCTGGTCCGCTTGCGGATCCGGTAGGCGCGGCCCTGGGCGCGCGGCTGGAACCGCTTCAGGGTCGGACCCTCGTCGACGTAGGCCTCCTTGATGTAGAGGGTGTCGACGTCCGGGTGGTTGTAGTTGTGGGTGGCGTTGGCGATGGCACTGGCCAGCACCTTGCCCACCGGAACGCTGGCGGCCTGCGGGGCGAAGCGCAGGACCGCCTGGGCCTCCGTGGCGTCCATGCCCCGGATGAGGTCCACCACACGGCGGGCCTTCATGGGCGTGACGCGGATGTGCCGCGCGATAGCCCTGGCTTCCATGGTTGTCCCTTCGGTGTCGGTCGGGGAGTCGGTCATGATCTGCACACCCCGCTCAGCGCCGCCGTGACTTGCGGTCGTCCTTCACGTGGCCGCGGAAGGTGCGGGTCGGCGCGAACTCGCCGAGCTTGTGGCCGACCATCGACTCGTTGATGAACACCGGGACATGCTTGCGGCCGTCGTGCACCGCGATGGTGTGGCCCAGCATCGCCGGGACGATCATCGAGCGGCGCGACCAGGTCTTGATGACGTTCTTGGAACCGGACTCGTTCTGCGCGTCCACCTTCTTGATCAGGTGGTCGTCGACGAAGGGCCCCTTCTTGAGACTGCGCGGCATCGCACGTGCTCCTAGCGCTTCTTGTTCGTCTTGCGGCGGCGGACGATGTACTTGTTGCTTGCCTTCTTCGGCGAGCGCGTACGGCCTTCCTTCTTGCCCCAGGGCGAGACCGGGTGGCGACCACCCGAGGTCCGGCCCTCGCCACCGCCGTGCGGGTGGTCGACGGGGTTCATCACGACGCCGCGGACGCTCGGCCGAACGCCCTTCCAGCGCATCCGGCCGGCCTTGCCCCAGTTGATGTTCGACTGCTCGGCGTTGCCGACCTCGCCCACGGTGGCGCGGCAGCGGACGTCGACCAGGCGGATCTCGCCCGAGGGCATGCGCAGGTGGGCCATGCGGCCCTCCTTGGCGAGCAGCTGCACCGAGGCACCCGCGGAGCGGGCGAACTTGGCGCCGCCGCCCGGCTGGAGCTCGATGGCGTGGATGACGGTACCCACCGGGATGTTGCGCAGCGGCAGGTTGTTGCCGGGCTTGATGTCGGCCCCGGCGCCGTTCTCCACGCGGTCGCCCTGCTTGAGGGAGGCCGGCGCGATGATGTAGCGCTTCTCGCCGTCCGCGTAGTGCAGGAGCGCGATGCGCGCGGTGCGGTTCGGGTCGTACTCGATGTGCGCGACCTTCGCCGGCACGCCGTCCTTGTCGTGCCTGCGGAAGTCGATCACGCGGTAGGCGCGCTTGTGGCCACCGCCTTGGTGGCGCACGGCGACGCGACCGGCGTTGTCCCGGCCACCCTTGCTGTGCAGGGGGCGGACCAGCGACTTCTCCGGCGTGGACCGCGTGACCTCGACGAAGTCGGCGACGCTGGCGCCACGACGGCCCGGAGTCGTCGGCTTGTACTTGCGGATTCCCATGTTGTGTCCTCGTCCGGTATCGGACGGGCCATCGCCTAGGAGGCGATCGGCCCGCCGAAGATGTCGATGCTGTCGCCCTCGGCGAGGGTCACGATGGCGCGCTTGGTGCTCGCGCGCCTGCCGTAGCCGGTGCGGGTCCGCTTGCGCTTGCCCTGCCGGTTGATGGTGTGGACCGAGGTGACCTTGACCGAGAAGACCGCCTGGACGGCCTGCTTGATCTGGGTCTTGTTGGCGCGCGGGTCGACGATGAACGTGTACTTGTTCTCGTCGAGGAGCGCGTAGCTCTTCTCGGACACCACGGGCTTGATCAGGATGTCGTGGTGGTCCGGGAAGTGCTTGCTCGAGATGTCGGCGGCGGTGAGCACGTCACTCATCAGGCGTCACTCCCTTCGGGCTTCTTGTCGAGCGCGACGCCGACGGCCGTCGGGCCGGCCACGAAGCGGTCGAAGGCGGCCTTCGTGAACACCACGTCGTCGGACTCGAGGACGTCGTAGGTGTTGAGCTGGCCCGGGTCGATGAGGTGCACCTGCGGAAGGTTCCGCGCGGAGCGCCACGCCGTCTCGTCGGTGCGCTCGGCGACCAGCAGGAGCTTCTTGCGGTCGCTGATCCTGCCGAGCAGCGTGCGGGCGGCGCGCGTGGAGATCTCGCCGTCCACGACGCCGGTGACCACGTGGATGCGGTCGTGGCGGGCGCGGTCGGTGAGCGCCCCGCGCAGGGCCGCGGCCTTCATCTTCTTGGGGGTCCGCTGCGAGTAGTCGCGCGGCACGGGCCCGTGCACGACGCCACCGCCGGTGAACTGCGGTGCGCGCACCGAGCCCTGGCGGGCACGGCCCGTGCCCTTCTGGCGGTACGGCTTCTTGCCGCCGCCGCGGACCTCGCCACGGGTCTTGGTCTTGTGGGTGCCCTGGCGCGCGGCGGCCAGCTGGGCGACGACGACCTGGTGCATCAGCGGAACGCTGACCTTGGCGTCGAAGATCTCCGGCGGCAGCTCGACGGTGCCGGCCTTCTCACCCGCGGGCGAGAGGATGTCGATGTTCTTCGGGGTACTCATGGCTTAACTCAGGCCCCCTTGGCCGCGGTGCGGACCAGGACGAGGCCGCCGTTGGGGCCGGGGACCGCGCCCTTGATGAGCAGCAGGCCCTTCTCCGCGTCAACGGCGTGGACGGTCAGGTTCTGGGTGGTGACGCGCTCGTTGCCCATGCGGCCGGCCATGCGCAGGCCCTTGAACACGCGGCCCGGGGTGGCGCAGCCGCCGATGGAGCCGGGCGAGCGGTGCTTGCGCTGGGTGCCGTGCGAGGAGCCGAGGCCGCTGAAGCCGTGGCGCTTCATGACGCCGGCGGTGCCCTTGCCCTTGCTGGTGCCGGTCACGTCCACGCGGACGCCGGACTCGAAGACCTCGGCGGTGACTTCCTGGCCGAGCGTGTACTCGGCGGCGTCGCCGGTCCGGATCTCCACCAGGTGGCGGCGGGGGGTGACATCGGCCTTGGCGAAGTGGCCCTTGAGGGGCTTGTTCACCTTGCGGGGGTCGATCTCGCCGAACGCGATCTGGACGGACTCGTAGCCGTCCCTGTCGTTGGTGCGCACCTGGGTGACGACGCAGGGCCCGGCCTTGACGACGGTCACGGGAACGACTCGGTTGTTGTCGTCCCAGACCTGGGTCATGCCGAGCTTCTCGCCCAGGACACCCTTGATCTGCTTGGTCATCTCTCTTCCGCGCCTCTCAGAGCTTGATCTCGATGTCGACGCCGGCCGGGAGGTCAAGGCGCATCAGCGAGTCAACGGTCTTGGGGGTCGGGTCGAGGATGTCGATCAGGCGCTTGTGGGTGCGCATCTCGAAGTGCTCGCGCGAGTCCTTGTACTTGTGCGGCGACTTGATGACGCAGTACACGTTCTTCTCTGTGGGCAGCGGCACCGGGCCCGCGACCGACGCACCCGTGCGGGTCACCGTCTCGACGATCTTCTTCGCCGAGTTGTCGATGACCTCGTGGTCGTAGGCCTTGAGCCTGATGCGGATCTTCTGTCCCGCCATGGCTACTTCGTGATCCCTGTCTCTTGCGCCCTGGCCCCCGGCGGGACGTCTCCGAACCCGCGCCTTCCGACCCACGCGGTCGGGCGTGTCGCGCTCGCTCCCATGGGTCACCGCTGAAGAACCTCCCGGCCGAGGGGCTGGAGGAGGTTTCCTCTACGAGGAGTGGGGGGAGAACTTCCACCGGGCGCCTGGTCGATACGTCGCCCACGCTTCCCGGAAGATCCCGGTATTTCCGCCCCTGCCCTGATCAGGGCGTATATGGAGCGACGAATACAGTGGGACTCGCTTCCAGTCCTCCCGGCGGGAGGCGCGCGGCATCGACTCTCAACCGAGCAACCTGGTCAGTGTGCCACAAGGCCCGCCACGGGTGCCAATCGGCCCGGGGCCGACAGGACGCCCGGCCCATCCGTCCATGCCTTTCCGCTGTGGCGTTGATCACGTCAACGCGTCGGGCGGCGCGCGGCGTTGACGCGCGGGGCCGCCTCACGCGTTCGGGCTGTGCAGCCGCAGCACCGCGCGTTCGGCCCACTCGGGCGGGCGGCCGAGCAGCGAGACGCCGATCATCACGGCGAACGCCAGCGGGACGGTCCAGGCCGCGGGCTGGGCGAGCAGCACGACGAGCCAGCCGGGGCCCGGGTCCGTGAGCACGGAGGCGAGCGCGGAGCCCGTCGCCGCGCACACCCCGGCCGCGAGCCCGGCGGCCGCGCCCGCCGGGGTGAGGCCGCGCCACCAGATGCCGAGCACGAGCAGCGGGCAGAACGTCGAGGCGGCCACGGCGAACGCCCAGCCCACCGCGACGTTGATGTCCACGCGCTGCGCGGGCAGCGAGAGCAGCACGGCGACGAGCGCGCCCGCGGCCACCGCGAGCCGCAGGCGCGGCACGCTGGGGCGGGTCAGGTCGTGCGAGAGGCCGCCGGCGAGCGCCATCAGCAGCCCGGACGACGTGGAGAGGAACGCCGCGAACGCCCCGGCCGCCACCACCGCGGTGAGCACCGAGCCCCAGGTACCCGGCACGATCTCGCCGGGGAGCACGACCGTCACCGTGTCCGTGTCGCCGCCGTCGACGAGCTCGGGCGTGAACACCCGGCCGAGGAGCCCGTAGACGGCGGGGAAGAGATAGAAGACGCCGAGCAGCACGATCACGCCGACCGCGACCCTGCGGGCCATCCACGCCGACGCGCTCGTGTGGAAGCGCATGATGACGTGCGGCAGCCCGACCGCGCCGAGCGTGGTGGCGAGCAGCACCGACCAGGTGGCGAGCAGGGGTTGGCCCGAGCTCTCCAGGTCGAGCAGCGGGCGGCTCCAGTCGGAGACGTCCATGCGCAGCGCCTCGGTGCGCGCCCCGTCCCCGGCGTGGGCGACGAGGAAGACCGCGGGGACGGCGATGAACAGCAGCTTCACCACGTAGTGGAAGCCCTGCACATAGGTGGCCGAGCGCATCCCGCCCGCCGCGATCGACGCGGTGACCACGGCGCCCGCGAGCACGACCCCGACCCAGTAGGGGGTGCCGCTGACCAGGTGGAGCACGACGCCCGCGCCCTTGAACTGCGGCACGAGGTAGAGCCACATGATGACGAGCACGATGACCGCGCACAGCTTGCGGATGCGTTCGGAGCCAAGACGGTAGTCCGCGAAGTCGGGCACGGTGTACGCGCCCGAGCGGCGCATCGGCCCGGCGACCAGGGCGGCGACGGCGACATAGCCCGCGGTGAAGCCGACGGCGTACCAGAGCGTGCCGATGCCGTTCTTGAGCATGAGCCCGGCCAGGCCGAGCACGGAGGCGGCGGAGACGTACTCGCCCGCGATGGCCATGGCGTTCCAGCCGGGCGAGACGCGGCGCGAGGCGACCAGGAAGTCCGGGGTGGTCGAACGGGTGGCGCGGACGCCGTAGACGCCGATCGCCATGCTCGCGGCGAAGAGCAGGCCGATCGCCAGCAGCGCCGTCATCGTCCCCGTCTCCTGGATGGTCCCCGTCTTTCGGATGGCCCAGGTCTCTCGGATGGCCCAGGTCTCCCGGATCGTCCAGGTCTCTCGATCCGCTCGGCGCCGCGGACGTGGAACACGGCGATGACCAGCAGGAGGGGGTAGCTCGCGGCCATCAGCAGCAGCCAGGAGACCGGGATGCCGAGGACGCTGACGCGGCCGAGCCACGCGGCGGCGCCGAGCAGCCCGCTGAGGCCGAAGAGCAGCAGGGCGAGCAGGCACAGGGTGCGCGCCGCGAGCCGCCGCTGGCGGTGGAACACCGCGCGGGCATGGGCGAGTTCGCCCTCGTCGGGCGAGCCGGGGACGGGCTGGGGCAGCAGGTGCTGGGCGGGCCTGTGGCCGCGCGAGAGGGCGATCCTGGTCTGCGGGCTGGTGACCCTGACCCGGCGCGGGCCGCTCATGCCCGTTCCGCCTCCCTCATCTTGTCTCGTCTCTCATCTCGTCTCGTCCCGCACAGCGGCGAGCAGGCGCTCCTTGAGCGCGCGGGCGTGACGCCTGCTGACCGGCACGTCGCCCGCGGGCGTCGAGGCGAGCAGCCCCGACGAGCTGGTGACGCGCAGGTCGCGGACCCAGCGGATGGCGACGAGGTAGCCGCGGTGGGCGCGGACGAAGCCCGCGGGGGCCCAGACCTCCTCCAGGTAGCTGAGGGAGAGCCGGATGAGGTGGGACTCCTCCGCCGTGTGCAGCCTGACGTAGTCGCCGTGCGCCTCGGCGAACTGGATGTCGTCGCGGTGCACGAACAGCGTGTGCCGCCCGCTCTCGATCTGGACGACGGACAGCTCGTCCGCGGGCGGCGGCCCGGCGCTCGGGCGGCGCTGCGCGCCGGCGCGCGAGACGGCTTCCGCCAGGCGCTCGTGGCGTATGGGCTTGAGCAGGTAGTCGGTCGCGCCGATGCCGAACGCCTCGACCGCGTGGTGCTCGGACGCGGTGACGAAGACGATGGAGGGCGGCGCGGAGAGCATGCTCAGCACGCGGGCGACGGCCATGCCGTCGAGTCCGGGCATGGAGATGTCGAGGAACACCGCGTCGAACGTCTCGGTGCCGAGCAGCCGCATGGCGTCCTCGCCGCCCTCGGCCTCGGTGACCGCGTGGATCTCGGGGAAGGCGGCCAGCATGTCGGCCAGCTCCTCCCTGGTGGACGCCTCGTCCTCCACGACGAGCGCGCGCAGCGCCTGTCCGATCAATTCGCCACCACCCCCCGCATGAAGCGCGGCACCCGGATGACGACCTTGGTGCCGCCGCCCCGCGCCGTCTCGATGACCAGCCCGTACTCGGGGCCGTACACGGTCCGCAGCCGCTGGTCGACGTTGGCGAGGCCGACGCTCGCGCGGCCCGTGTCGGGCGAGACCACCGCGCGGCCCCCCGAGCCCGCGAGGATGGCCTGGGCGAACTCGGGCTCCATGCCGACCCCGTCGTCCTCGATCTCGATCACGCAGAGCGGGCCCTCGCCGAAGCCCGAGACGCTGATCGAGCCGGGTCCCGGCTTGGGCTCGAGCCCGTGTCGTACGGCATTCTCCACGATGGGCTGGATGACGAGGAAGGGGATGGCGACCGGAAGGATCTCGGGGGCCATGCGCACCGAGAGCTCCATGCGGTCGTCGAAGCGGGCGCGTTGCAGCTCCAAGTAGGTCTGGATCGCCTGGAGTTCGTCGGCGACGGTGGCGTAGTCGCCCTGGGCGGAGAAGCTGTAGCGCAGATAGTCGGCGAAGTCGTTGAGCAGCGTGCGGGCGCGGGCGGGGTCGGTGCGGATGCGGGCGCCGATGACGGAGAGGGCGTTGTGCAGGAAGTGCGGGGAGATCTGGGCGCGCAGCGTCCGCAGCTCGGCCTGGGCGATGCGGCCTCGGGCCCGGCGCAGCGCGGCGTGGTCGAGCGAGCGTGACACCAGCGTGCCGACGGCGGCCAGCTCGGCCTCGGCGCCCTCGCGGACGGCGAGCGCGCCGGACAGCTCGCCCGCGACGATCAGCGGGACGGCGGACCAGGGCGGGCGGTGGGCGGGGGTGCCGTTCTCATAGGTCTGGGCGAGGAGCGCGGCCAGCTCGTCCGGGTCGGGGTCGGGCCCCGCGACGGCCACGGTCCCGTCGAGCCCGGCGAGCACCACGGCCTGGGCGGCCAGCAGCCGGCGCAGCCGCCGGGCGGCCGAGGGCGCGCCCCGGCCGCCGAGGCCGTGGCGCAGGTCGGTGTCTATGTCCTGGACCACGGTGAGCACGCGAATGGTCATGCCCTCGTCGGGTCGCGGTCGACGCATCCGGTCCAGCATGGCCGCACGCTAGCCGAGTGCGGGCGAACCGAGTAGGCCCCTGACAAGGGGCGTATCCCGCGGGGGCGCTCACTCGCCGCCGTGCGCCGCGCTCTCGCCCTCCGCGCCCGCACCCTCGGCGTCCGCGCCTTCCACGCCCGCGCCCGCCGCCCTGGCGCGCTCCTCCTCGGCCTTCTTGCGCGCCTGGTACTCCTCGACCTCGGCGAGCGGCGGGTGGATCTGCATCGGCCCGTAGGGGTCCTGGTCGGTGGGGCGCGGGGTCTCGGGCCCGTCGGGGCCGATGCGCATCAGGCGCTCGACGCGGATGATGCTGAAACGCCGCCCCAGCACGTCGAGCGCGTCGCTCGGCGGCCCCTTCCGGTAGGTCTCGGCCGCGCGGGCGTAGGTCTCGGCGTCCTCATGGGAGACCCCTTGCTCCAGCTTGGGCAGGAACTCCGAGAGGTAGTTGTACAGCGTGGTGCGCGCCTCGTGCGGCGTGCACTGGGGCCCGGCCATCGGCTCCCAGGCGTTGGCCTTGCGCTCGGCGAAGGTGAACGTGGCGGGCAGCAGCACGACGCCGGGGTGGGTCGTCAGCGCGCGGCGCGAGTCCTCGCGGACGTCCTCGGGGATGCGCGTCGCCTCGTAGTGCAGCGAGAGCAGCTCCATCCGCTGGAGGCTCTCCATGATCCCGGTGGGCCTCGCGTGGTCGATGACGAAGCCCTTGGTGCGGCTGACCGTCTCGCGGCGGCTGCGGTCCCCGATGTCGCGCGAGGGGTCGTCGGGGTCGGTGGGGCGCGGGCCTTCGAGCCCGTCGTCGCCGATGCGGGCGAACTCGTCGCCGCGCACGACGCGGTACCTGACGTCGCCGACCATGATCTCGTCGAGCGGCTCGGTCTCGAGGCGGGCGACGGCGGCGAGCAGCTGCTCCCGGTAGGGGTCGCCGGGCCGGGTCTCGTCCCTGGCCTTGAACCAGAGGTATGAGTTCAGCCCGTCGCGCGAGTGCTGGGCGAAGCCGTCCCCGACGTCGCTCAGCAGACGCCACGCGGGCCCGTCCTCGGGTCGCTGCTCGGCGAATCCGAAGACGGGCCCACGGACGATCACATGGGGGTAACGTTCCGCGGCGCGCATGGCGTCCTGCTCGACGACCTCGGAGACCGGATCGTCCCGATGTGTCACGCGGAAGGTGAGATGGCGTGGTGGGCTCTTGGGGTGATCCTCCATGCGCTCAGTGTGAGGGCAAACCCGGGGCGCGGTCAGTCGATTACACAAAGTCCCCCCGAGGGAGGGGCTAACTTGCCCCCATGTTCACGTCCTCCCGCCGGTGTTCTCCATGGCTCGGGGCCGCCTCGACCGTTTCGCCATGGCTGATCCTCGGGAGCCACGAGAGCGCGCGCGGCAGGTACCAGCTGCGCTCGCCGAGCAACGCCATCAGCGCCGGGAGCAGCACCATCCGCACCAGGGTGGCGTCGACCAGGACGGCGACCGCGAGGCCGATGCCCATCTGCTGCATGTCCTGCATCCGCAGGAGGGCGAAGACGGAGAAGACCGCGATCATGATCGCCGCCGCCCCGATCACGGGCCCGGCCGTGGCGCGTATGCCATCGGTGATGGCGTCGCGGTTGGCGAGCCCGCGGTCGTGGGCCTCGCGGATCCTGGAGACGACGAAGACGTGGTAGTCCATGGAGAGCCCGAAGAGGATCACCAGGACGAACAGCGGCATCCACGCCTCGATCGAGCCCGCGGGCTCCATGCCGAGCAGGTCGGCGCCCCAGCCGTGCTGGAAGACCGCGGTCATGGCGCCGAACGCCGCGCCCACCGACAGCAGGTTGAGCACGATCGAGGCCAGGGCGATCGGGACCGATCGGAAGCTAAGCAGCATCAGTACGAAGGTGATCGCGGCGACATACAGCAGGACCGGGAACAGGTCCTCGCCGAGCTGATCGTTGAAGTCCTCTGAGCCCGCCAGGTCACCGCCCACATACGCCTCGTCGGCCACCGGCTCCAGGGTCTCGGGAACAACCGTGCCTCGCAGCGTCTCGAGGGCGTCGCGCGACGTGTCGTCCGACCCTGACCCGGCCAGCGGGACGGCGATGACGGCGACGTTCTCCTCCTCGTGCAGGGTCACCTCGACGGCCTCGCCGAACTGCCCGGCGTCGGCGAGCCGTTGCTCGAACGCGACGAGCGCGTCGGCGAACTCGGGCGCGGTGACGTCGTCGGCGCGCACCACGACCTCGGCGGGCGCGGGCCCACCGGGGAAGCTCTCGCTGATCTCGGAGTACGCCACGCTCAGCTCCGCCTCGGAGCCGAACTGCTTCTCCAGGCCCAGGAGTTCGGTCTTCATGCCCAGCGCGGGCGCGCACAGCGTGAGCAGCACCACGGCCGAGGCACCGGCCGCGATCACGGGCCGCGCGAGCACCGCCCGGATGAGCGACCCCACGACCCGACCGCCGGGGCGCCGCCCGCCGTTGCCCTGACGCGCGCGCCGGTTGAGCAGCGGAACGCGCCCGGCCTCGACGCGGTCGCCGAGCCAGGAGAGCGTGGCGGGCAGCACGGTGACCGAGCCGACCATGGCGAGCAGCACCACCAGGATGGTGGCCACGGCGAAGCCGTGGAAGAGCAGCAGCCCCGAAAGGAACATCCCTGACATCGCCAGCATCACGGTGATGCCGGAGATCAGCACGGCGCGGCCGCTGGTGCTCGCCGCGATCCGCAGCGCCGTCTCGGCGTCCCGCCCCGCGGCGCGCTCGTCCCGCTCCCTGCGCAGGTAGAACAGGCAGTAGTCGACGCCGACCGCGAGGCCGACCAGGAACATCACGGAGTTGGTCGACTCGAAGATCGGCACCTGGTGCGAGGCGAGCGCCAGCAGCCCGAACGTGCCCGCGCACGCCGTCAGCGCCAGGAACACGGGCAACAGGGCGGCGGCCAGCGCCCCGAAGACCACCAGCAGGATGCCGAGGGCCAGCGGAACGGCCGTGAACTCCGCCGTCCTCAGGTCCTCCGTCAGCATGTCGGACAGCGCGGCGTCGGCGCTCGCCTTGCCGAACTGGTGGATCTCCAGGTCGTCATGGGCCTCGGCGACATCCGCGACGACCTCGACCACGGGCTCCACCCGGTCCCCCGCGGTGGCCGGGTCGCCGTCCATCGCGAAGCCGATCAGCCCCTCGTGCCCACTCTCGGAGCGCAGCGGCTCCTGAACGCCGAGCACCTCGCCGGTGGCCTCGATCCCCGCGATCAGCTCCTCGGCGGCCACCGTCCAGCCGTCGGGCTCGGCGCTGCGGAGCAGCACCTGCTCCGCGGCCGGGCTCACCAGGTCCGTGTCCTCGAGGACCTCGTCGGCGCGGCCCGAGTCGCCCGCGCCGCCCTCGGAGTCCGTCATCTCCCTGGCCCCGGTCGCCCCACCCACCACGGCCGCGACCACGACGAGGAGTAACCACCCCGCGATGGCCGCCCTGCGGTGCCGTGTGCTCCAGCCACCCAGCCGGGCGGCGATCCCTTTCGGTATGTCCTTCACATCACGTGTCATGCACTCGACGTTAGAAAGGCGAAGGGCCGCGTCCCAGCCGTTGGGCCCCCCACACGAAGAGTGTCAACAGGTCTACCCCGGACGGGCGTTGGGACACCCACATCGGGGTGTCAGCACCCTTGACAGAATCTGTACCAGGCGGCAGGACCCGCGCCGTCGGCGGCCGTCCCCCGTCGGACGCGCCGTCCGACTCAGTATCCGACGGTGAAGCGCCGCCCGGTGTGGCGGCCCTCCTCGATCTCGTCCACGACCGCCACCGCGAAGTCCTCCGTGGAGATGCGGCTGACCCCCGCGTCGTCGGCGACCAGCTCGTCATAGGCAGTGCGGTACTCCCCGGTCCGCTCCCCCGGCGCGAGCTCGGCCGCGGGCGAGACGGAGGTCCACCGCAACTCCCCCGCCACGGTCCGCAGATAGGCCAGCGCGTCGCCGTGCGCGCGCATGACCCGCCGCGCCTCGTCCGGGACGTCGGGCGCGTCCCACAGCGGGCGCCCTTCCCTGGTGCGCAACGAGCCCGCGCCGCCCACCATGATCAGCCGCGGCGCCTCGGGGCCCAGCGCGTGCAGCCCGGCCACCAGCGCCTGGGCCGCGGGCCGCAGCACCGCCTGCGCCCCCGCGCCGTCCCGCCCGCCCACCGCGCTCACCACCACGTCCCGCCCCTCGGCCACCGCGCTCACACAGGCCGGGTCGAGCACGTCGCCGCGCGTGACGGTCAGCCGCTCGTGCTCGTCGGGGACGGTCGCGGGGTCGCGCACCACCGCGGTGACCCGGTGACCGCGGTCGAGCGCCTCGGCGACCAGCCTGTGGCCGATGGCGCCGTTCGCCCCGAAGATCGCGATGGTGGCCATGGCCGCCTCCCTGGGCTCGCCGCGCTTTCCCCCAACAGCCTGCCACCGGCCCCTCCCCCGCGCACGGCGAGGCGGGCACGCGGGTCAACGCCCCCCGCGCAACGCGCCCGGACAGCAACGCGCCCGGACAGCAAGGAGCCCGGGGCCCTGAGAGGGGAAGCTCAGGGCCCCGGGCGGGGAGCCGGGCGGGGATTCCCGGCGGCGTGGCAGTCGGCTCAGTGCGTGGTCGCCCGCTCGGCGCCCGCGCCGGTCAGCGCCCTGACCTGGAGCTTGGCGAAGCGCTGCGGGTCGCTCTCGTTCGACGACAGGGTCCCGATGATCGCGAAGAGCAGGCCGACGGGGATGGAGACAAGGCCCGGGTTCTCCAGCGGGAACCAGGAGAAGTCCACGTTCTCGGGGAAGAGCGACAGGTTGTTCCCGGCCGCGTCCACGCCCTTGCCCGACACGACGGGCGAGAAGAACACCAGGCCGACCGAGCTGATCAGGCCCGCGTAGATGCCCCACACCGCGCCCCTGGTGTTGAACCGCTTCCAGAAGAGGCTCAGCAGGATCGTCGGCAGGTTGGCCGACGCGGCGATCGCGAACGCCAGCGCCACCAGGAACGCCACGTTGAGGTTCTGCGCGAAGACCGCGAGCACGATGGAGATCGCGCCCACGCCGATCGCCGCGAACCGCGCGACCCGCACCTCCTCCTGCTCGCTCGCCTGCCCCTTGCGGAGCACGCTGTTGTAGAAGTCGTGCGCCAGCGAGGACGACGACGCGATGGTGAGGCCCGCGACCGTCGACAGGATCGTCGCGAACGCCACCGCCGCGATGAACGCCAGCATCACCGCGCCCCAGAAGTCACCGCCGAAGTGGTCGCCGACCGCCTGCGCGAGCTGTGGCGCCGCGGTGTTGCCCGCGGTGTTCTGCTCCGTGATCGCCTCATGGCCGACCACCGCCGCCGCGCCGAAGCCCAGGATCAGGGTCAGCAGGTAGAAGGTGCCGATGATGCCGATGGCCCAGTTGACCGACTTCCGCGCGGTCTTGGAGTCGGGGACCGTGTAGAAGCGGATCAGGATGTGCGGCAGGCCCGCGGTGCCGAGCACCAGCGCGAGGCCGAGGCTGATGAGGTCGAGCTTGTTGACCATCGTCTGCCACGCGTCGCCCGCGACTTCGACGCCGTAGCGTTGCCCCGGTTCGAGGAACGCGTCACCCGCGGCGCTCGATGCCGCCGCGTCGTTCATGAGCGAGCCGAAGTTGAAGTCGTACATCGACAGGACGAGCAGGCTGACCAGCAGCGCGCCGCCCATCAGCATCACGGCCTTGATGATCTGCACCCACGTCGTGCCGGTCATGCCGCCGAACGACACATAGGTGACCATCAGGATGCCGACGACCACGATGCCGACGATCTTGGCGACATCCGCGCTCATCCCGAGGTAGGTCTCGCCCTCCTCGATGCCCAGCAGCAGCGCCACGAGCGCGCCCGCGCCCACCATCTGGGCCAGCAGGTAGAAGATCGACACCGTCAGCGTGGAGACCGAGGCGGCGGTGCGCACCGGGCGTTGCCTCATCCGGTACGAGACGACGTCCGCCATGGTGAAACGGCCGGAGTTCCGCAGGAGTTCGGCGACCAGCAGCAGGGCCACGAGCCACGCGACCAGGAAGCCGATCGAGTACAGGAAGCCGTCGTAGCCGAACAGCGCGATCGTTCCCGCGATGCCGAGGAACGACGCGGCCGACATGTAGTCGCCGCCGATCGCGAAGCCGTTCTGGATGCCGGTGAAGCCGCGGCCTCCGGAGTGGAAGTCGGTGGCCGACTTGGTCTGCCTGCTGGCCCAGACGGTCACCCCGAGGGTGACGGCGATGAGGACCGCGAACAGGATGACCGTGATCAGCCGCTCCTGGTTCGTGGTGTCCTGAGCGATGACGTTCACGCGTCCTCCCCCTTACGGGCGCCGGGGACGGCGGCCGCGCCCTCGAGTTCCTCGCGCAGCTCGTCGGCCAGCGGGTCGAAACGGCGGTTGGTGTAGCGGGAGTAGAGGACCGCGATGCCGAACGTCGTCACGAACTGCGCCAGGCCGAAGAAGAGGGCGACGTTGGCGCTGCCCACGACCTCCGTGGACATCACGCCGCCCGCGTAGGCGGACATCAGCACATACAGCAGGTACCAGGCGAGGAACGCGACGCTCGCCGGTACCACGAACCGCAGCAGGCGCGAACGCAGCTCCTTGAAGCGCGGATCGTCGTGCAGCGCGGCCGAGCGGGCCTCCAGCTCGCTCTCGGAGGGTGGATTCCCTCCTCCGCCCTGCGGCGGGGGATCGCTGCCTTCCGGCACGGAGTGCGTCGTCGTCATCACCGGCTCCTGGTCGAGGGGAGTGCTCCGGGAAATGTAAGGAGCGTCACACCGGAAGGACACCGCGCGCCCGGCACCGCGCGCCGAGCGGTCGTAATCAGCGCCGAGCGGACGACAAGGGGGCCCCTCGATCGACGGGGCCGACACGCGACAGGGCCGACACGCGACGAGGCCCCGTTCCCCGACGGGAACGGGGCCTCGTACGGCCCTGAGGGTCAGCTCACTTGACGATCTTGGTGACCTGACCGGCGCCCACGGTGCGGCCACCCTCGCGGATGGCGAACTTCAGGCCCTCCTCCATGGCGACGGGCTGGATCAGCTCGACGCGCATGTCGGTGTTGTCGCCGGGCATGACCATCTCGGTGCCGTCGGGCAGGTGCACGACACCGGTCACGTCCGTCGTCCTGAAGTAGAACTGCGGGCGGTAGTTGTTGAAGAACGGGGTGTGACGACCACCCTCGTCCTTCGACAGGATGTACGCGGTCGCCTCGAACTCCGTGTGCGGCGTGACCGAACCCGGCTTGATGACGACCTGGCCGCGCTCGACGTCCTCGCGCTTGATGCCGCGGAGCAGCAGACCGACGTTCTCACCGGCGCGACCCTCGTCGAGCAGCTTCCGGAACATCTCGATGCCGGTCACCGTGGTGGTGGCCTTCTGCTCCTTGATGCCGATGATGTCGACGGTCTCGTTGACCTTGAGGATGCCGCGCTCGATACGGCCGGTCACGACGGTGCCACGACCGGTGATCGTGAAGACGTCCTCGATCGGCATCAGGAACGGCTTGTCGACGTCGCGCTCCGGCTGCGGGATGGACTCGTCCACCGCCGCCATCAGCTCGAGAACGGTCTTGGCCCACTCCGGGTCGCCCTCGAGCGCCTTGAGCGCCGAGACCTTGACGACGGGCACGTCGTCGCCCGGGAACTCGTACTCCGTGAGCAGCTCACGGACCTCGAGCTCGACGAGCTCCATGATCTCCTCGTCGTCCACCATGTCGGCCTTGTTCAGGGCGACGACGATGTACGGGACGCCGACCTGGCGGGCCAGGAGCACGTGCTCCTTGGTCTGCGGCATCGGGCCGTCGGTGGCGGCGACCACGAGGATGGCGCCGTCCATCTGGGCGGCACCGGTGATCATGTTCTTGATGTAGTCCGCGTGGCCCGGGCAGTCGACGTGGGCGTAGTGACGGCTCTCCGTCTGGTACTCGACGTGCGCGATGGAGATGGTGATACCGCGCTGGCGCTCCTCGGGCGCCTTGTCGATGTTCTCGAACGCGAACGTCTCATTCAGGTCCGGGTATGCGTCGTGCAGCACCTTGGTGATCGCCGCGGTGAGCGTCGTCTTGCCGTGGTCGATGTGACCGATGGTGCCGATGTTGACGTGCGGCTTAGTCCGCTCGAACTTCGCCTTCGCCACTGGGGTCCTCCTGTGGACTGGTGCTGTACGCCCCCCGCACCTTGCGGAAGGTTTCAGATGGTCGACCGAACCGGTCAGGACCCCGAGGGGATGCCCTTGACCGCTTCGCTGAAGGGCCGGACACCGGGGGCGAAATGCCCCCGGATGCCCGTTGCTCAAGCTTAGGGGTTACTCGCCCTTGGCCTTCGCGATGATCTCCTCGGCGACATTCTTGGGAACCTCGCCATAGGAATCGAACTGCATGCTGTAGCTCGCCCGACCCGAGGTCTTGCTGCGCAGGTCACCGACGTAACCAAACATCTCGGACAGCGGCACGAGCGCCTTGACGATCTTGGCGCCGCTGCGGTCCTCCATGGCCTGGATCTGGCCACGGCGGGAGTTGATGTCACCGATCACATCGCCCATGTAGTCCTCGGGCGTGGTGACCTCGACGGCCATCAGCGGCTCGAGAAGCGCCGGGCTGGCCCGCCGCGCGGCCTCCTTGAACGCCATGGAACCGGCGATCTTGAAGGCCATCTCGGAGGAGTCGACGTCGTGGAACGCGCCGTCGAGCAGGGTCACCTTGACGCCGGTGAGCGGGTAGCCGGCGAGCACGCCGAACTCCATCGCCTCCTGGCATCCCGCGTCCACCGAGGGGATGTACTCCTTGGGGATGCGGCCACCGGTGACCTTGTTCTCGAACTCGTACCCGTCGCCCTCGAGCGGCTCCAGGCGGATCTGCACCTTCGCGAACTGACCGGAGCCACCGGTCTGCTTCTTGTGCGTGTAGTCGACCTTGTCGACGGCGCGGCGCAGGGTCTCCCGGTAGGCGACCTGCGGCTTGCCGACGTTGGCCTCGACGCGGAACTCGCGCCGCATGCGGTCGACCAGCACATCGAGGTGCAGCTCGCCCATGCCCGAGATGATCGTCTGACCGGTCTCCTGGTCGGACTTGACCTGGAAGGACGGGTCCTCCTCGGCCAGGCGCTGGATCGCGATGCCCAGCTTCTCCTGGTCGCTCTTGGACTTGGGCTCGATGGCGACCTCGATGACCGGGGCCGGGAAGTCCATCGACTCCAGGATCACCGGGTTGCCGGGGTCGCACAGGGTCTCGCCCGTGGTCGTCTGCTTCAGGCCCATGACGGCCACGATGTCGCCGGCGCCGACGCGGTCGATCTCCTCACGCTTGTTGGCGTGCATGCGGTAGATCTTGCCGATGCGCTCCTTCTTCTCCTTCACGGAGTTCTGCACCTGCGCGCCCGCGGTGAGCACGCCGGAGTAGATCCGGATGAAGGTGAGCTTCCCGAGGTGCGGGTCGCTCGCGATCTTGAAGGCGAGCGCGGCCAGCGGCTCCTCCTCGGACGGCTTGCGGAGGATGACCTGCTCCGCGTCGCGCGGCGAGTGCCCCTCGACGGCCTCGACGTCGAGCGGCGACGGCAGGTACCGCACGACCGCGTCGAGCAGGGGCTGAACGCCCTTGTTCTTGAACGCGGTGCCGCAGAACACCGGGGTGACCGTGATGGAGCCCTCGGCGCCCGTGGAGGCGAGGGTGACCCGGCGGATGGCCGCCGTGAGCTGCTCCGGGGAGGGCTCCTCGCCCTCCAGGTACAGCTCCATGATCTCCTCGTCGTTCTCCGCGACGCCCTCGACCAGCTTGCCGTGCCACTCCTCGGCCTGGTCCTGGAGGTCCGCGGGGATGTCGACGACGTCGTACATCTCGCCGAGCTTGGTCTCCTCGGACCACACCAGGGCCTTCATGCGGACCAGGTCCACCACGCCCTTGAATCCGGCCTCGGCGCCGATCGGCAGCTGCATGACCAGCGGGGTCGCGCCCAGCCGGTCGACGATCATGTCGACACAGCGGAAGAAGTCGGCCCCGGTGCGGTCCAGCTTGTTCACGAAGCAGATGCGCGGCACACCGTAACGGTCCGCCTGGCGCCAGACGGTCTCCGACTGCGGCTCGACACCGGCCACACCGTCGAACACCGTGACGGCCCCGTCCAGGACGCGCAGCGAACGCTCCACCTCGACCGTGAAGTCGACGTGCCCGGGGGTGTCGATGATGTTGATGGTGTTGTCGACGTCGTCGAGGGACCAGTGACAGGTGACCGCGGCGGACGTGATCGTGATGCCGCGCTCCTGCTCCTGCTCCATCCAGTCGGTGGTCGCCGCACCGTCGTGAACTTCACCGATCTTGTAGCTCATGCCGGTGTAGTACAGGATCCGCTCGGTGGTCGTCGTCTTGCCCGCGTCGATGTGGGCCATGATCCCGATGTTGCGGACCCTGGCCAGGTCAAGTGAAGTGGTAGCCATCTGGCTTCAGTCTTCTCTCGGTCTCGATGGGGTTGCGACTACCAGCGGTAGTGCGCGAAGGCCTTGTTGGACTCGGCCATCTTGTGGGTGTCCTCACGCTTCTTCACGGAGGCACCGAGCCCGTTGGAGGCATCGAGCAGCTCGTTCATCAACCGCTCGGTCATGGTCTTCTCGCGACGGGCACGGGAGTAGCCCACGAGCCAGCGCAGGGCGAGGGTCGAGGAACGACCCGGGCGGACCTCGACCGGCACCTGGTACGTCGCGCCACCGACGCGGCGAGAGCGGACCTCGAGGGTCGGCTTGACGTTCTCCAGCGCGCGCTTGAGCGTGATGACCGGGTCGTTGCCGGTCTTGTCCCGCAGACCCTCCATGGCGCCGTAGACGATGCGCTCGGCGGTGGAGCGCTTGCCGTTCAGCAGCACCTTGTTGATGAGGGAGGTCACCAGAGGAGAGCCGTACACCGGGTCGATGTGCACGGGACGCTTCGGGGCTGGGCCCTTACGAGGCATGCTTACTTCTCCTTCTTGGCGCCGTAACGGCTGCGGGCCTGCTTGCGGTTCTTGACGCCCTGGGTGTCCAGGGAGCCACGGATGATCTTGTAGCGAACACCCGGCAGGTCCTTCACACGGCCACCGCGCACCAGCACGATGGAGTGCTCCTGAAGGTTGTGGTTCTCACCCGGGATGTAGGCCGTGACCTCGATCCCGTTGCTCAGCCGCACACGGGCGACCTTGCGCAGGGCGGAGTTCGGCTTCTTCGGGGTGGTGGTGAACACACGCGTGCAGACGCCGCGCCGCTGAGGGGAGCCCTCGAGCGCCGGCGTCTTGTTCTTCTCGACCTTGTCCTGCCGGCCCTTACGGACCAGCTGCTGGATCGTTGGCACGATTTCTCCGGTTTCTCTGTGCCGATCTCAATAAAGCTAACCTGGGCCACAGCACCGACCCACGCGGTCGGGCGTGTCGAAGACTCCACGGTCCAGCTGCCACGCGCGTGCGGGGAGCGGATGCAGATCCCGGAGTTCCTGTCTGCGGCTGAAAGAGCGCAGGGAACACCCCAGGCACAAGGTCAGAGCGTACCTACCCCACGGGCTGGGGTCAAAACGCGTTCTCTCCACGCGAAGAGGCGGGCGGATGGGGATCCCATCCGCCCGCCTCGGCGCCGTATCAGCCCTGGTAGGGACCGTAGTCGTAGTCCTCGAGCGGGACCGCCTGGCCCGAGCCCGAGCCGAAGGGCGAGTAGTCGATGTCGTCGTAGCCGACGGCCGAGTACATCGCGGCCTTCGCCTCCTCGGTGGGCTCCACCCGGATGTTCCGGTAACGGGACAGGCCCGTGCCGGCCGGGATCAGCTTGCCGATGATCACGTTCTCCTTGAGGCCGATCAGGGAGTCCGACTTGGCGTTGATCGCCGCGTCGGTGAGCACCCGGGTCGTCTCCTGGAACGACGCCGCCGAGAGCCACGACTCGGTGGCGAGCGACGCCTTGGTGATGCCCATCAGCTGCGGGCGGCCCGAGGCCGGGTGACCGCCCTCGGCGACCACGCGGCGGTTCTCCGACTCGAACTTCGAGCGCTCGACCAGCTCGCCCGGCAGCAGCTCCGCGTCGCCGGACTCGATGATCGTCACCCGGCGCAGCATCTGCCGGACGATGATCTCGATGTGCTTGTCGTGGATGGCCACACCCTGGGAGTTGTAGACCTTCTGGACCTCGCCCACCAGGTAGATCTGCACGGCCCGCTGGCCGAGGATCCGCAGCACGTCGTGGGGGTTGGCGGCGCCGACCGTCAGCGGCTGGCCGACGGTGACGTGGTCGCCCTCGCCCACCAGGAGCCTGGCCCGCTTGGAGACCGCGTAGGAGGTCTCGTCGGAGCCGTCGTCCGGCGTGACGATGACCTTCTTGGTCTTCTCGGTCTCCTCGATCCGCACGCGGCCAGCCGACTCGGAGATCGGCGCGACGCCCTTGGGCGTGCGGGCCTCGAACAGCTCGACCACACGCGGCAGACCCTGCGTGATGTCCTCACCCGCGACACCGCCGGTGTGGAACGTCCGCATGGTCAGCTGCGTACCGGGCTCACCGATCGACTGGGCGGCGATGATGCCGACCGCCTCGCCGATGTCCACCAGCTTGCCGGTGGCCAGCGAACGCCCGTAGCACATCGCGCACGTGCCGACGGCCGACTCGCAGGTGAGCACGGAGCGGGTCTTGACCGTCTCGACGCCGTGCCTGATCAGCTCGTCGATCAGCACGTCGCCGAGGTCGGTGCCGGCCGGGGCCAGGACCTTGCCGTCCGCCACGATGTCCTCGGCCAGGCAGCGGGCGTAGACGCTGGACTCGGCGTCGTCCGCCTTGACCAGCGCGCCGTCCGTGCCCTTGGAGGCGATCGTCAGCTTCAGGCCGCGGTCGGTGCCGCAGTCCTCCTCGCGGATGATGACGTCCTGGGAGACGTCCACCAGACGCCGGGTGAGGTACCCGGAGTCGGCGGTCCGCAGGGCGGTGTCGGCCAGACCCTTGCGCGCGCCGTGCGTCGAGATGAAGTACTCGAGCACGGTGAGGCCCTCGCGGAACGACGCCTTGATCGGCCGCGGGATGGTCTCGTTCTTCGCGTTGGACACCAGGCCGCGCATACCGGCGATCTGGCGCATCTGCATCATGTTCCCTCGGGCGCCCGAGTCGACCATCATGAAGATGGGGTTGGTCTTCGGGAAGTTGTCGCTCATGGCCTCGGCGACCTCGGCGGTCGCCTTCGTCCAGATCGCGATCAGCTCCTGCGTGCGCTCGTCCTTGGTGATCAGACCGCGCTCGTACTGCTTCTGGACCTTCTCGTCCTGTGCCTCGTAGTTGGCGATGATGCTCTTCTTCGCCTCGGGCACGACGATGTCCGAGACCGCGACGGTGACGCCGGACCGGGTGGCCCAGAAGTAACCGGCGGCCTTGAGGTTGTCCAGCGCGGCCGCGACCACGACCTTGGGGTACCGCTCGGCCAGGTCGTTGACGATGCGGGACAGCTCCCGCTTGCCCACGGACTGGTCGACGAACGGGTAGTCCTCGGGCAGCAGCTCGTTGAACAGCGCGCGGCCCAGCGTGGTGCGGAGCCTGAAGCTGTCGCCCGGCTGCCACTCGCCCGCGGCGGAGCCGCCGTCGGACCCGCCCTCGGCGGGCTCCGGCGGAGTCCAGCCGCGGTAGGGCACCGAGCCGACGGGGAAGCGGATGTCGATCTTCGCCTGGAGCGACAGCTCCCCGGCGTCGAACGCCATGATCGCCTCGGCGGTCGAGGCGAACGAACGCCCCTCGCCGCGGACCTCCCGCTCCTCCTCGTCGGTCGTGAGGAAGAACAGGCCGAGCACCATGTCCTGGGTGGGCATGGTCACGGGGCGGCCGTCGGCGGGCTTCAGGATGTTGTTCGACGACAGCATCAGGATGCGGGCCTCGGCCTGGGCCTCGGCGGACAGCGGCAGGTGCACCGCCATCTGGTCACCGTCGAAGTCGGCGTTGAACGCCGTACAGACCAGCGGGTGGATCTGGATGGCCTTGCCCTCGACCAGCTGCGGCTCGAACGCCTGGATGCCGAGCCGGTGCAGGGTCGGCGCTCGGTTCAGCAGGACCGGGTGCTCGGCGATGACCTCTTCGAGGACGTCGTACACCACGGTCCGCTGGCGCTCGACCATGCGCTTGGCCGACTTGATGTTCTGCGCGTGGTTCAGGTCGACCAGGCGCTTCATCACGAACGGCTTGAACAGCTCGAGCGCCATCGCCTTGGGCAGCCCGCACTGGTGCAGCTTGAGCTGCGGGCCGACGACGATCACGGAACGGGCCGAGTAGTCGACGCGCTTGCCGAGGAGGTTCTGGCGGAAGCGGCCCTGCTTGCCCTTGAGCATGTCGGACAGCGACTTCAGCGGCCTGTTCCCCGGGCCCGTGACGGGACGGCCGCGGCGGCCGTTGTCGAACAGGGCGTCCACGGCCTCCTGGAGCATGCGCTTCTCGTTGTTCACGATGATCTCGGGGGCGCCGAGGTCGAGAAGCCGCTTCAGGCGGTTGTTCCGGTTGATGACGCGGCGGTACAGGTCGTTCAGGTCGGAGGTCGCGAAGCGGCCACCGTCGAGCTGCACCATCGGGCGCAGGTCCGGCGGGATCACCGGGACGCAGTCGAGCACCATGCCGCGCGGGCTGTTGGACGTCTGGAGGAACGCGGAGACGACCTTGAGCCGCTTCAGGGCGCGGGTCTTCTTCTGGCCCTTGCCGGTGCGGATGATCTCCCGCAGCCGCTCGGCCTCCTCGTCGAGGTCGAACGTCTCAAGGCGCTTCTGGAGCGCGGCGGCGCCCATCGAGCCGTCGAAGTACGTCCCGAAGCGGTCGCGCAGCTCGCGGTAGAGCAGCTCGTCGCCCTCGAGGTCCTGGACCTTGAGGTTCTTGAAGCGGTTCCACACCTCGTCGAGGCGGTCGAGCTCGCGCTGGGCCCGGTCGCGGAGCTGCTTCATCTCGCGCTCGGCGCCCTCGCGCACCTTGCGCCTGGCGTCGGCCTTGGCGCCCTCGGCCTCGAGCTCGGCCAGGTCGGCCTCCTGCTTCTTGGCCCTGGCCTCCAGGTCCGCGTCGCGGCGCTGCTCGATCTGCTGGCGCTCGACGGAGATGTGCGCCTCGAGCGACGGCAGATCGCGCGTGCGGCGCTCCTCGTCCACGAACGTGATCATGTACGCCGCGAAGTAGATGACCTTCTCGAGGTCCTTCGGGGCGAGGTCGAGCAGGTAGCCGAGGCGGGAAGGAACGCCCTTGAAGTACCAGATGTGGGTGACGGGCGCGGCAAGCTCGATGTGGCCCATCCGCTCACGGCGCACCTTGGCGCGGGTCACCTCGACGCCGCAGCGCTCACAGATGATGCCCTTGAAGCGGACGCGCTTGTACTTGCCGCAGTAGCACTCCCAGTCCCGGGTGGGGCCGAAGATCTTCTCGCAGAAGAGTCCGTCCTTCTCGGGCTTGAGCGTGCGGTAGTTGATGGTCTCCGGCTTCTTGACCTCGCCGTGTGACCACTGACGAATGTCGTCAGCGGTGGCCAGGCCGATCCGCAGCTCGTCGAAGAAGTTGACGTCGAGCACTCTCGTCAATCCCTCTCAGGGTCGTGTCAGTCAATGGTCTGTCGGGGTCCGGGGTGGGGAGGCCGGCCGGGGTGAGAAGCTCGCCCCGGCCGACTCGGCCCGTCAGACCTCTTCGACGCTGCTCGGCTCGCGCCGGGACAGGTCGATGCCGAGCTCCTCCGCGGCGCGGAAGACGTCCTCGTCGGTGTCCCGCATCTCGATGGACATGCCGTCCGATGACAGCACCTCCACGTTGAGGCAGAGCGATTGCATTTCCTTGATGAGCACCTTGAAGGACTCGGGGATCCCGGGCTCCGGGATGTTCTCGCCCTTGACGATGGCCTCGTAGACCTTCACGCGGCCGGTGACGTCGTCGGACTTGATGGTCAGCAGCTCCTGGAGGGCGTAGGCCGCGCCGTACGCCTCGAGCGCCCAGACCTCCATCTCGCCGAAGCGCTGGCCGCCGAACTGGGCCTTACCGCCGAGCGGCTGCTGGGTGATCATCGAGTACGGCCCCGTCGAGCGGGCGTGCAGCTTGTCGTCCACCAGGTGGTGCAGCTTGAGGATGTACATGTAGCCGACGGAGATCGGCTCGGGGAACGGCTCTCCGGACCGGCCGTCGAACAGCTGGGCCTTGCCCGAGGGCAGCACGAGCCGGTCGCCGTCGCGGTTGGGGATGGTCGACTCGAAGAGACCGGCCATCTCGTCCTCGCGGGCGCCGTCGAACACGGGGGTCGCGACGTTGGTGCCGGGCGCGACGTCGTCGGCGCCGATGGCCGCGAGCCGCTCCTTCCACTCCGCGTCGAGGCCCTCGACCCGCCAGCCCTGGGAGGCCAGCCAGCCCAGGTGGATCTCCAGGACCTGCCCAGGGTTCATCCGGGAGGGGACGCCCAGGGGGTTCAGGATGATGTCCACCGGGGTGCCGTCCTCGAGGAACGGCATGTCCTCCACGGGCAGGATCTTGGAGATGACGCCCTTGTTGCCGTGGCGGCCCGCCAGCTTGTCGCCGTCGGTGATCTTGCGCTTCTGCGCGACATAGACGCGGACCAGCTGGTTCACGCCGGGGGGCAGCTCGTCGCCCTCCTCGCGGTCGAAGACGCGCACGCCGATGACCTTGCCGGTCTCGCCGTGCGGCACCTTCAGCGAGGTGTCGCGGACCTCACGGGCCTTCTCGCCGAAGATCGCGCGCAGCAGCCGCTCCTCGGGGGTCAGCTCGGTCTCGCCCTTGGGGGTCACCTTGCCGACCAGGATGTCCCCGGCCTCCACCTCGGCGCCGATGCGGATGATGCCGCGGTCGTCGAGGTCGGCGAGGACCTCCTCGGAGACGTTCGGGATGTCCCGGGTGATCTCCTCGGGGCCCAGCTTGGTGTCGCGGGCGTCGACCTCGTGCTCCTCGATGTGGATCGAGGAGAGGACGTCGTCCTGCACCAGGCGCTGGGAGAGGATGATCGCGTCCTCGTAGTTGTAGCCCTCCCAGGGCATGAACGCGACCAGTAGGTTCTTGCCGAGGGCCATCTCGCCGCGCTGGGTCGAGGGGCCGTCGGCGATGACCTGCCCGGTCACCACGCGCTCGCCCTCCTCGACCTGCACCTTCTGGTTGTACGAGGTGCCCTGGTTGGACCGGTGGAACTTGGCGAGCCGGTGCGTGACGTGCGTGCCGTCGTCGTTGGCGATGGAGATGTAGTCGGCGGAGACGTCGGTGATGACGCCGTCCTGCTCGGCCTTGATCACGTCGCCCGCGTCCACCGCGGAGCGGTACTCCATGCCGGTGCCGACCAGCGGCGACTCGGCCTGGATGAGCGGCACGGCCTGGCGCATCATGTTCGAGCCCATGAGCGCTCGGTTCGCGTCGTCGTGCTCGAGGAACGGGATCATGGCGGTCGCGACCGACACCATCTGGCGCGGCGAGACGTCCATGTAGTGGACCTCGGTGCCGGTGACGTAGTCGATCTCACCGCCGCGGCGGCGGACCAGCACGCGGGACTCGGCGAAGTGGTAGTCGTCGGTCAGGCGGGCGTTCGCCTGCGCGATGACGTACCGGTCCTCCTCGTCCGCGGTGAGGTAGTGCACCTCGTCCGTCACGACGCCGTCGGTGACCTTGCGGTACGGGGTCTCGACGAAGCCGAAGGCGTTGACCCGGCCGAACGCCGCGAGCGAGCCGATCAGGCCGATGTTCGGGCCCTCGGGGGTCTCGATGGGACACATGCGGCCGTAGTGCGACGGGTGCACGTCACGGACCTCGAGACCGGCCCGCTCACGGCTGAGGCCACCGGGGCCGAGCGCCGAGAGGCGGCGCTTGTGGGTCAGCCCGGAGAGGGGGTTGGTCTGGTCCATGAACTGCGACAGCTGGCTGGTGCCGAAGAACTCCTTGATGGAGGCGACGACCGGCCGGATGTTGATGAGCGTCTGCGGCGTGATCGCTTCGACGTCCTGCGTGGTCATGCGCTCGCGGACGACGCGCTCCATCCTGGCGAGGCCCGTGCGGACCTGGTTCTGGATGAGCTCGCCGACGTTGCGCAGGCGGCGGTTGCCGAAGTGGTCGATGTCGTCCGTCTCGACCACGATCGTCCGGCCCGTGCCCGTGGCCGTCTCGGTCTCCCCCGCGTGCAGCCTGACCAGGTACTTGATGGTCGCGACGATGTCCTCGACCGTGAGCACGCCCGCGTCGAGCGGCTCGTCCCCGCCGAGCTTCTTGTTGATCTTGTAACGGCCGACCTTGGCCAGGTCGTACCGCTTGGGGTTGAAGTACAGGTTCTCCAGGAGGGTCTGCGCGGCCTCGCGGGTCGGCGGCTCGCCCGGGCGGAGCTTGCGGTAGATGTCGAGCAGCGCGTCGTCCTGGCCCTGGGTGTGGTCCTTCTCCAGGGTGGCCCGCATCGACTCGTAGTCGCCGAACTCCTCGAGGATCTGGTCGGAGGTCCAGCCCAGCGCCTTGAGCAGCACGGTCACCGACTGCTTGCGCTTGCGGTCGATGCGCACGCCGACCATGTCGCGCTTGTCGATCTCCATCTCGAGCCAGGCGCCCCTCGAGGGGATGATCTTGGCGGAGAAGAGGTCCTTGTCCGAGGTCTTGTCGATCGTGCTGTCGAAGTAGACGCCGGGGGAACGGACCAGCTGGGAGACGACCACGCGCTCGGTGCCGTTGATGACGAACGTGCCCTTGTTGGTCATCAGCGGGAAGTCGCCCATGAAGACCGTCTGGGACTTGATCTCACCGGTCTCGTTGTTCGTGAACTCGGCGGTGACGAAGAGCGGCGCGGCGTACGTGAAGTCGCGCTCCTTGCACTCGTCGATCGAGTTCTTCGGGGGCTCGAAACGGTGATCGCGGAACGTCAGGGACATCGACCCCGAGAAGTCCTCGATGGGGGAGATCTCCTCGAAGATCTCCTCGAGACCGGACTTCGTCGGAACGTCCTGTCCACTGTCAAGCGCGGCCTCGACGCGGGCTTTCCAGGCGTCGTTCCCGAGCAGCCAGTCGAAACTCTCGGTTTGCAGCGCAAGGAGATTCGGAACCTCGAGAGGCTCCTTGATCTTCGCAAAAGAGACACGCAGGGGTGCGGTGCTGGTGCCATTATTCGTACTGTTGGTCGAGGCGGTGCGCGAGGCGGCCAAGAGGGGGTCCTTCCGAGGGCTCGGACTCTCTGCGCGCGGACCGGCTCTCCTGGTGACGGGCAGGGAGCAGCCAGGCAGCGCAAAGGGTCAGTGTAGCCACAAGACCCACTGATGTCCAATGTGCCGGTCAAGCATCGAGGAGCCACCCTCGGTGTTCTTCACGCAGTGCCCATCGTGCGGTACTTCCCTGCCACTTCGCCGTGCTGCCCTCGGGGTCTGCTCCCGGCCGCCTCGATGGCCGAGGTGCGGACCCGCCTGCCGCATCACTTCCCGCCCCGCCGTGGATTCATGCCTCGGATCATGGACCGATCTGGCGGCGCGTGAAGGAGAATCGCGCGCCCGGTGCGGTTCGTCAAGGCCCCTGCTCCGTCGCCACCCGTCAGGGGCGCGACCGGTGAGCGACCGAAGATCACCATACCCCGCACCGCGCGAAGGGCAAGGAGACAGTCGCCACAACGTCAGGGGGCGACCACCCAAGTGGGTGATCGCCCCCTGAGAGCGTCAGCGGTTCAGACCGGTGTCACTTGACCTCGACGCCCGCGCCGGCGGCCGCGAGGGACTCCCTGGCCTTCTCCGCGGCCTCCTTGTTGACCTTCTCGAGGACGGGCTTCGGGGGGTTGTCCACGAGCTCCTTGGCCTCCTTGAGACCCAGCGAGGTCAGCTCGCGCACGACCTTGATGACCTGGATCTTCTTCTCGCCCGGGCCGGTGAGGATGACGTCGAACTCGTCCTTCTCCGGCTCGGCCTCGGCGGCGGCCGCGCCACCACCCTGCGCGGCGGCGGCGACGGCGACCGGGGCGGCGGCCTCGACGTCGAACTTCTCCTCGAACTTCTTCACGAACTCCGAGAGCTCGAGCAGGGTCATCTCCTCGAACTGCCCGAGCAGCTCTTCCTGGCTGAGCTTCGCCATGATGGCGGTCCTTCCACGTAAGTCGGCTGGTGCCGGTTGGATATGACGGGCGGGCGGTTGCCTACTCGGCAGGAGCCGGCTCCCCGGCACCGCCCTGCTCCACCTTGCTGCGCAGCGCGTCCGCGGTGCGGACGAACTTCGAGAGCGGGGCCTGGAAGGTCGCCGCGGCCTTGGCCATGGACGCCTTCATGCCACCGGCCAGCTTGGCGAGCAGCACCTCACGGGACTCGAGGTCCGCGAGCTTGTTGATCTCTTCGGCGCTGAGCGCCTTCCCGTCGAGCACGCCACCCTTGATGACGAGCGAGGGGTTGTCCTTGGCGAAGTCACGCAGGCCCTTCGCCGCTTCGACCGGGTCGCCGGTGACGAACGCGACGGCCGTCGAGCCCTTGAAGAACTCGTCGAGGCCGGAGACCCCGGCCTCGTTGGCCGCGATCTTGGTCAGCGTGTTCTTCGCCACACGGTACTGGGCGTTCTCGCCGAGGGAGCGGCGGAGCTCCTTCAGCTGCGCCACGGTGAGCCCGGTGTACGCGGTGACGACGGCCGCGTTGGAGACCTCGAACTTCTCCTTGAGATCCTCGACGGCCGCGCTCTTGTCGGGACGCGCCATAACCTCGGCCCTCCTTCCGGGGTGCTGTGTTCCCGAGTGCTTGGCTCCCGAGAGATGGGACCGCACGGAAGGTGCCGGACACGGCAAAACGCCCCGGGCGCAGGCGCACTCGGGGCAAGAAACGAACTCTCTCCACGGTCACCTGCGCAGGCCGTCCGCGTCTGCGGATCCTTCGGCCACCGAACGCTCCTCGCGGAGCACACGGCGGCAACCAGCGGTCTTTGGCTACCGTGCGAGAGTACGTGACGGGGCGGGCGGCGGGCAAATCGGCCCGCGGGGCTCAGCCCTGCGCCATCCCGCTCTCCAGCTGCTCGAGCAGCTCCATGAAGTCCACGACCGTCTCGGCCGGCGGGGCCTCGGCGGTGACGTCGGCGCCGTAGTCGCTGTACCTGACCTCGTACTCCACGGGCCCCGCGTCGGTGTCGAAGGACTGGTGGATCTGGACCGGGTAGTCGTGTTCGTCGACCCACACGTCGAGCTCGTAGCTCTCGATCCCCTGGGAGTTCATCGCCTCGACGAGCTGGTCGCGCTCCCCGTCGGTCAGCAGCGCCTCCGTGCTGCCGTCGCGCTCGATCGCGTCCTCGACGGAGATGGTGCCCTGGTAGCGCGTGGTCCCGACGCCGTCGAGCGTCTCCTCGCCGACCAGCTCGATCTCGGGGGCCTCGAGGAGCAACGCGAGCTGCTGCGCCGGGTCCTGGTTCGCCGAGTCGAGGCCGAACGACATCGAGTCGGCCACGGTCGGGTCGCCCGTCTCCTCGGCCAGGGACATGAGGTCCATGGCCATCCAGCTGCGCCCGTCGAACTCGGCCGCGAACTCCTGGCCCATGTCCATGTACATCACGCCGTCGACCCAGACGACGTCGACCTCCTGGGGCACGGCCGGGTCGGCCGCGAGCGCCTCGCCGGTCATGGTGAGGTCCATCGCGAGCTCGGGGTCCCACGACATGGCGCCCGACATCTCGACGTTGCCGCCCGCCTGGGCGGGGCTGCTCATCGTGGCCTCGAAGCGGGCCGAGGTGACCTCCCGCGTCGTCTCCGCGGCCGCGGAGACCGCCTCGAAGGGTGATCCAGCCGAGCGGTCCCCGCCGTTCCCGGAGCTGCCGTCCGTCGTCTCGTCCGAATCGCCGCACGCCGCCGTGCCCGCGAGCAGGGCGGCCGTCGCGATGCCGAACGCGACCTTCCGTGTGGGACGCATGTCTCCCGGTCCTTTCGTGGTCCGTCAACGCCTGTGTCGATCTCGTTTCACGCTAACTCGACCCCCTGACAACGAAAATGCCCGCCCCCGCTCTGTGACAGAACGGGGACGGGCGCGACATCTCCGGCTCAGACGCCGGCTTCCTCCGCCAGGAGGTCACGCGTGCGGTTGGTGTCGACCGGCACGCCGGGGCCCATCGTGGTGGTGATGGTCGCCTTCTTGAGGTAGCGCCCCTTGGCCGCGGACGGCTTGAGCCTGAGGATCTCGTCGAGCGCGGCGGCGTAGTTCTCCACCAGCTTGTTCTCGTCGAACGAGACGCGGCCGATGACGAAGTGGAGGTTCGCGTGCTTGTCCACGCGGAACTCGATCTTGCCGCCCTTGATGTCCGTGACGGCCTTGGCGACATCGGGGGTCACGGTGCCGGTCTTGGGGTTCGGCATGAGACCCCGGGGGCCGAGCACGCGGCCGAGGCGGCCGACCTTGCCCATCAGGTCGGGGGTGGCCACGACGGCGTCGAAGTCGAGGCGCCCGCCGGCCACCTCGTCGATCAGCTCGTCGGAGCCGACGATGTCGGCCCCCGCGGCCTCCGCCGCGGCGGCACGGTCACCGGTCGCGAAGACCAGGACCCGGGCGGTCTTGCCGGTGCCGTGCGGCAGGTTGACGGTGCCGCGGACCATCTGGTCGGCCTTGCGCGGGTCGACACCCAGGCGCATGGCGACCTCGACGGTCGCGTCGAACTTGGTGATCGAGGTGTCCTTGGCGAGGCGGACGGCCTCGAGCGGTGCGTAGACGCGGGTCCTGTCGACCTTGGCGTCCGCGCCGCGGAGGTTCTTGCTGCGCTTCACTGCTGCTCCTACGGGCGTATCAGGGGAGTCGTGGTCCGGGCCTGCGCGGGCCCTGCCACGGTGGGCTTGCGGTGCGCCGAATCGCGCGTCGCGCGTCAGCCCTCGACGGTGACGCCCATGGAACGGGCGGTACCGGCGATGATCTTCTCGGCGGCGTCCAGGTCGTTGGCGTTGAGGTCGGGCATCTTGGTGGTGGCGATCTCCCTGACCTGGGCGCGCGTGATCTTGGCGACCTTGGTCTTGTGGGGCTCGCCCGAGCCCTTCTCCACGCCCGCGGCCTTGAGGATCATCTTCGCGGCCGGCGGGGTCTTGGTGATGAAGGTGAAGGAACGGTCCTCGTAGACCGTGATCTCCACCGGGATGACCCAGCCGCGCTGCGACTCGGTCGCGGCGTTGTAGGCCTTGCAGAACTCCATGATGTTCACGCCGTGCTGGCCCAGCGCCGGACCGACAGGCGGCGCGGGGTTGGCCGCGCCGGCCTGGATCTGGAGCTTGATCAGCCCTGTGACTTTCTTCCTCGGCGGCATGCGCTCGCCCTCCGGGTCCTTCTGGGGGTTGGTGTTCGCCGAACGCGGGGGGCATGTGCCGTGCCCGTCCGCGGGCATACCGCACTACGGTAATGGCTGACATCACCCGGCCCAAATCCGAGCCGGGTGATCAGGGTTCTCGCGGCGGCGGTACGAGGTCCTGTCCGCCCGGACAGGACCTAGCTAGTTCTTCTGGATCTGGTCGAAGCTCAGCTCGACCGGGGTTTCGCGGCCGAAGATCTCGACCAGGCCCTTGACCTTCTTCGAGTCGGCGTTGATCTCGTTGATCGTCGCCTGGAGGGTCGCGAACGGGCCGTCGGTGACCGTGACCGAGTCGCCGACCTCGAAGTCGAGGACCTGGACCTCGACCTTGCGGCCGCCCGCCTGGCCGCCGCCCTCGGCCGCGGCCTCCGCGGCCTTCTGCTCGGCCTCGGGGGCCAGCATCTTGACGATCTCGTCGAGCGTCAGGGGGTAGGGGTCGTAGGCGTTGCCCACGAAGCCGGTGACGCCTGGGGTGTTCCGCACGACGCCCCAGGACTCGTTCGTCAGGTCCATGCGCACCAGGACGTAACTCGGCAGCTTGTTCTGCTTGATGGTGCGGCGGTCGCCGTTCTTGATCTGGACGACCTCTTCCTGCGGCACCTCGACCTGGAAGATGTAGTCCTCGACGTTCAACGAGACGGCGCGCTGCTCGAGGTTCGTCTTGACCCGGTTCTCGTAACCGGCGTAGGTGTGCACGACGTACCACTCGCCGGGGAGGACGCGCAGCTCCTCGCGGAGCTGGGCGATCGGGTCGACCGGCTCGGGCTCGGGCTCCGGCTGCTGCTCCGGCTCCTCCGCCGCCGCCTCCGCCTGATCGACGTCGGTGGCGTCCGCGGTGTCGACCGCCGCCTCCGCGGTATCGCGGGCGGTCTCCTCCTCGCCCTCGGCGTCGGGCGCGGCGTGGTAAGGATTCGGGTCAGACACGGTAGCTGCTTCTTCCTGACTTTCGGGAGAGGGGAGCGAATCAGCCGAAGACGTACTCGACGGCCCGGCTCATTCCCCAGTCAAGCACGGTCAGGATCAGGATGACGACGACGACGAAGACGATCACCGCTGTCGTGTACGTGGACAGCTGGCGCCGCGACGGCCAGACGACCTTGCGCAGCTCCGCGATCACCTGGCGGTAGAACAGCGCGAGACGGCCGAAGGGCCCCCTCTTGGCGCGCCTACCCCGGCGGCCGGTGCTGCCCTCGCCCCGGGGCTCCCGGGGCTCTGGCGTCTCCACGGAGTCCGTGATCCCAGCCACTCGTCCTCACCTGATCCCGGTCATGGTCATAAGCCGCCCGGCCACCCGGACGGCTGTTCACTTTGTGTAGCAGGGCCGGAGGGACTTGAACCCCCAACCGCTGGTTTTGGAGACCAGTGCTCTACCAATTGAGCTACGACCCTCTGCCGCGTGGTGCCCGACAACGTACCGCATCGGAGGCGCCACCGGTGAGGAGTGTACGTGGTGAATCATCAATCGTCGAACGGTTCATGGGTCCACCGCCCGCAACCTCCCGGCAACCCGGGTGCCACGTCAGGGGGCGGTCTGGGACGATGCCCCCATGAGTGCCGTTTCCCCTTCCTCCGCAGCCTCCTCCCCAGCCTCTCCCTCCCCCTCCCCCTCAGGACGCCGGGTCTCCGCCCGGGTCGGGGCGATCTCGGAGTCCGCGACGCTCGCGGTGGACGCCAAGGCGAAGGCCCTCAAGGCCGCCGGGCGGCCCGTGATCGGCTTCGGCGCGGGAGAGCCCGACTTCCCCACGCCCGACTACATCGTGGAGGCCGCGGCGGCCGCGTGCCACAACACCCGCTTCCACCGTTACACCCCGCCCGGCGGGCTCCCCGAGCTGAAGGAGGCGGTGGCCACCAAGACGCTGCGCGACTCGGGGCTGCGGGTCGAGCCGTCGCAGGTGCTGATCACCAACGGCGGGAAGCAGGCGATCTACGAGGCGTTCGCGGCGCTGCTCGACCCGGGCGACGAGGTGATCGTTCCCGCCCCGTACTGGACCACCTACCCCGAGTCGATCCGGCTCGCGGGCGGCGTTCCCGTCGAGGTGGTCACGGACGAGACGAGCGGCTATCTGGCCTCCGTCGCGCAGCTCGAGGCGGCGCGGACCGAGCGGACGAAGGTGCTGCTCTTCGTCTCCCCCTCGAACCCCACGGGCGCCGTCTACTCCCGTGAGCAGACCGAGGAGATCGGCCGCTGGGCGCTCGAGCACGGCCTGTGGGTGCTGACCGACGAGATCTACGAGCACCTGGTGTACGGCGGCGCGAAGGCCACGTCGCTGCCGGTGGCCGTGCCGGAGCTGGCCGACCGCTGCGTCGTGGTGAACGGCGTCGCCAAGACGTACGCGATGACCGGCTGGCGCGTGGGCTGGCTGCTCGGCCCCGGCGACGTGGTCAAGGCGGCGACCAACCTCCAGTCGCACGCGACGTCGAACGTCAGCAACGTCGCGCAGGCCGCCGCCCTGGCCGCCGTCTCGGGCGACCTGACGGCGGTGGCGGCGATGCGGGAGGCGTTCGACCGGCGGCGCAGGACGATCGTGCGGATGCTCAACGAGATCGACGGCGTGGAGTGCCCCGAGCCCGTGGGCGCGTTCTACGTGTACCCGTCGGTCAAGGGCCTGCTCGGCCGCGACATCCGCGGGCGGCGCCCGGCGACGAGCCTGGAGCTGTCCGGGGTGCTGCTCGACGAGGCGGAGGTCGCGGTGGTGCCGGGCGAGGCGTTCGGCACGCCGGGGTATCTGCGGCTGTCCTACGCGCTCGGCGACGACGATCTCGTCGAGGGCGTCTCGCGGTTGCAGAAGCTGCTGGGCTGAGGCGGTTGTTCGGGCGGGCCACACGTCCGGGTCATGCGACTACCAGCGATCTGCCAGGATGCGGCAAGATCTTGGGATGGCTCGTGTTGGTCCAGGACGTGATGTCCATTCGCTTCCCAAGGCGCATCTGCACCTGCACTTCACCGGCTCGATGCGGCCCGGCACGTTGATCGAGCTGGCGGACAAGTACGGCGTTCACCTGCCCGAGGCGCTGAGCGGCGCGCGGCCGCCGCGGCTGCGCGCCACGGACGAGCGGGGCTGGTTCCGCTTCCAGCGGCTCTACGACATCGCGCGCTCGTGCCTGCGGCGGCCCGAGGACATCCAGCGGCTGGTGCGCGAGGCGGCCGAGGAGGATCTGCGGGACGGGGCGCGCTGGCTGGAGATCCAGGTCGACCCGACGTCGTACGCGCCGCGCCTCGGCGGGCTCTCCCCCGCGTTGGAGATCATCCTGGACGCGGTCGAGACGACGTCGCGCGAGACGGGGCTCGGGATGCGGCTGCTGGTCGCGGCGAACCGGATCAAGCACCCCCTCGAGGCCAGGACGCTGGCGCGGCTCGCGGTGCGCTACCGGGACAGGGGGATCGTGGGGTTCGGCCTGTCCAACGACGAACGCCGGGGCTTCGCACGGGACTTCGACCGCGCGTTCGCGATCGCGCGGGAGGGCGGGCTGCTCGCGGCGCCGCACGGGGGCGAGCTCTCGGGGCCGCGCAGCGTGCGGGACTGCCTCGACGACCTGCGGGCGAGCCGGATCGGGCACGGGGTGCGGGCGGCGGAGGACCCGCGGCTGCTCGAGCGGCTGGCCGAGGCGCGGGTGACGTGCGAGGTGTGCCCGGCGTCGAACGTCGCGCTCGGCGTGTATCCGACGCTTGCGGACGTGCCGCTGCGGACGCTGTTCGGGGCGGGCGTGCCGATGGCCCTGGGGGCCGACGACCCGCTGCTGTTCGGCTCGCGGCTCGCGGCGCAGTACGAGATCGCGCGCGAGCACCACGGCTTCACGGACGCCGAACTGGCCGAGCTGGCCCGGCAGTCGATCCGCGCCTCGGCGGCACCCGAGGACGTGCGGGACAAGATCCTGGTGGAGATCGACGAGTGGCTGGCCCTTTGAGGACTCTCGGGGCGAGGGCCCCTGGGCCGGGCGGCTACGGGCTGGACGTCCTCCCGTTCGCCGTCGGCCGGGTGGTCGGCTTCGTGGTGGGTGCGGGTAAGAGCTGGCACCTACGGGGGAGGGGGCGTCGGGTGACCGGCCGTCCCGGTAACCGGTCGGTTTCGTCGTGGGTTGGACCCGTTCGCCGAACGGGCGCGGCCGCGTCCCTCGTTGGCGGCCGCCTGGCCGGTGGTCGGTTGCGGTGGCGCGCACCCTTCGGGCCTGCCCTGGCCGCCGCTCTCGTCGTTCACCGCGCGCACGTTGAGCTGAGGTAGCGGGTCGGTGCGAGGCCAGGGCGCGCGTCATTCAGCGGGCGCGCTCGCGCTTATGCCCCGCTTACGCGGGGAGGTGGTCTCTTCCGAAACGCGGCACACTTTGTTCAACACACACCGTGCCGACGGGCTCGGCCGGATCTCGGCGTGGCCAGCGCAGCGTCAGAGCGTGGTGCCCACCAGCACCGGCTCGTTGGTCAGGGTCACGCCGAACGTCGTGCGTACGCCGTCGCGGACCTCGCGGGCCAGGGCGAGCAGGTCGGCGGTGCGGGCGTCGCCGCGGTTGGTCAGGGCGAGGGTGTGCTTGCCCGAGATGCGGGCCGGGCCCGTTCCATAGCCCTTGGTGAACCCCGCGCGTTCGATCAGCCAGGCCGCCGACGTCTTGGTGAGGCCGTCCTCGGCCGGGTAGGCGGGCGCGGCGACATCGGGGCCGAGGCGGTCGGCGACGCGGTCGAGGAAGTCGGCGAACTGACCCTCGTCGAGCAGGGGGTTGGTGAAGAACGAGCCCGCCGACCACGTGTCGTGGTCCTCGGGGTCGAGGACCATGCCCTTGCCGGTGCGCAGCTTGACGACCGCGTCGCGGGCCTCGGCCGCGGGAACGCGGTCGCCGGGCTCGACGCCGAGCAGCCTGGCGGCCTCGGCGTAGCGGATGGGCGCGGACAGGCCCCCGGCGTCCTCGAGCGCGAACCGGACGCGCAGCACGACGAAACGGTCGGGGTCGGCCTTGAACCTGCTGTGCCGGTAGGCGAATCCGCACGCCGTGGCGGGGAGGGTGACCGTCTCGCGGGTGAGGCGGTCGTAGGCGACGACCTCGGTGAGGACGGTGGAGACCTCCTGGCCGTAGGCGCCGACGTTCTGCACGGGGGTGGCGCCCGCCGACCCCGGGATCCCGGCGAGGCACTCGATCCCGGCGAGCCCGGCCTCGACGGTGCGGGCGACGGCGGCCGACCAGTCCTCGCCCGCGGCCAGCTCGAGGCGGGTGCCGTCGAGGGCGAAGCCGGTGGTGGCGATGCGCAGGGCGGTGCCGGGGAAGCCGCTGTCGGCGATGACCAGGTTGCTGCCGCCGCCGATGAGGAGGAGCGGCGTGCCGCTCGTGTCCGCCTCGGCGACGGCGGCGACGATCTCGTCGTCGGTGGTGGCGGTGATCAGGCGTGCGGCGGCCCCGCCGAGCCTGAGGGTGGTCAGCGGGGCGAGCGGCGCGTTACGGGTCTCGTGCACGGTCCTCAGGGTAAGGGGGACGCCCCCCGCCCGCCCCTCCACCGCGGGCGGGGGGCGCCGGTCATGCGGTCGTGGTGACCGGGGTGCGCGGGGGCTCCTTGGCGAGGGGTGAATCGGGCTCGGGGCCCGGGCGGCGGGCGTTGGTGGTGAACAGGATCGCCACCGTCGCCGCGAGCAGGGCCGCGACGCCGATCCACAGCGCGGGGACCAGCCCGTCGGTGAAGCGCCGCGGGGTCTCGTAGCCGCCCTGGGAGGCGAAGACGGAGGCCAGGACCGCGACGCCGAGGGCGCCGCCGACCTCGCGGAGCGCGTTGTTCACGCCCGAGGCTATGCCCTCCTCCTCGGGGGAGACGGTGCCCATGACCATGGCCCCGGTCGGCGCGAAGAACATCGCCATGCCGATGCCGCAGATCACGAACGCGGGCACCTGGCTCGCATAGCTCACGTCGGGCTCGGCGAGCAGCGCGAACCAGCCGAGGCCCGCGGCCATCAGCGCCAGGCCCGTGGCCACGATGGGCCGCCCGCCGACGCGGTCGCTCAGCGCGCCCGCGAGGGGCGCGACGACCATGGGCATCGCGGTCCACGGCAGCATGCGCAGGCCCGCCTCCATGGGTGAGTAGCCCTGGATCAGCTGGAGGAACTGCGTCAGCAGGAAGATCGAGCCGAACATCCCGAGGTACATCAGGAGGCTGGCCACGTTGATCGCGGCGAACGACCGGGACCTGAAGAAGCGCATCGGGAGCATCGGGCGCGGCGTGCGCAGCTCCCACAGGACGAACGCCACGAGCAGCACCGCGCCCACGGCGAACCCCGCGAGCACGGGGCCCGAGGTCCAGCCGTGCTCGTGGCCGCGGACGATCGACAGCACGATCCCGAAGAGGCCGCCGCTGGCGAGGGCCGCGCCGATCAGGTCGAGGCGGTTGTTGGGGCCGCGGCTCTCGACGAGGCGCGAGTGGACGAGGGGCAGGAGGGCGATGCCGATCGGGATGTTCAGCCAGAAGATCCACTGCCAGGTCAGGTGTTCGGTGATGGCGCCGCCGACGAGCGGGCCGCTGGCGATGGCGAGGCCGTTGACCGCGCCCCAGATGCCGAACGCGGCGCCGCGGCGGGCCGGGGGCACGGCCGCGGAGATCAGGGTGAGGCTCAGCGGCAGCAGGATCGCCGCACCGGCGCCCTGGGCGGCGCGCGCGGCGATCAACGCGCCGGGCGATCCGGCGAGCGCGGCGGCCGCGGAGGAGAGGGTGAAGAGCGCGACGCCGATGCCGAAGATCCGGCGGCGCCCGAAGCGGTCGCCGAGCGCCGCGCCGAGCAGCAGGAGGCAGGCGAACGGGAGCGTGTAGCCGTTGACGATCCACTCGAGGTCGGCCAGGTCGCCGCCGAGGTCGTCGCGGATGACGGGCAGGGCGGTGGTGACGACGAGGTTGTCCAGGGAGGCCATGAAGGTGGCGGCCCCGGTGATGAGCAGGGTCCAGACGACCAGGGCGCGATGGGCGCCGGGCCGCGCGGGCGGTGCGTTGTCGGACATGTCCCCCTCCGGAGAACGGCGTTGGCGGTCCGGGCGACCGCGAAGATAGTGATCGGTCAATAACTTTTCGGTACACACGGGTGCACCGCGCGTGACGAGAGAGCGAATCGGCGGGCGGTCAGGCGTCGTGCATGCCGGGGCAGATGTTCCAGACCCGGTGCTCCGGCGGGAAGCCCATGGCCACCAGGACGTTGATCAGCATGCCCGCGCTGAAGAACGCGCCGATCAGCTCGTCGTCGCCGCCCAGGTGCATGCGCGCGGAGTCGTACAGCTCGAGCCACGCGGCCCTGATCCGCTCGCCGAACTCCGCGTCCCCCGACGCCTCGGCGATCTGCACCGCCACATACATCTGGAGCTGGAACAACAGGCCGTCGCGATCCTCGACCAGATCCAGATAGGCGCCGGCCATCGCCTCCTTGACCTCGAGGATCTCGGACGGGTCGACCTTCCGCGCCGCCTCGTCGAAAACGCGGCAGATGTCCTGCGTGCACCGCTCGGCGGCGGCCAGGAAGATCTCGCGCTTGTCGGGGAAGAGGCGGAACAGATACGGCTGGGAGACCCCCACGCGGCGGGCGATGGCAGCCGTCGAGGTCCCCGCGTACCCACCACGGGCGAACTCGACGATGGCGGCCCGCACGACGCTCTCGCGCCGCTCCTCGGCCGACATCCGGCTGCTCTCCTTGGCCATGGGGAGTAAGTTAGTGCTCGATCACTAACTTGGTCAACCCTGCGGGCAGCTGGCGACGGCGGCCGCATGGGGCACGGTGTGTGTTGAACAAAACGTGCCGCGTTTCAGAAGAGACCACCTCCCCGCGTAAGCGGGACATAAAGCCCGGTGTGCCCGCTGAACGACGCGCGCCCCGGCCCCGGACCGGCCCGCTCCATCAGCTCAACGTGCGCGCGGTGAACGACGAGAGCGGCGGCCAGGGCAGGCCCGAAGGGTGCGCGCCACCGCAACCGACCACCGGGAAAACGGCCGCTAACGAGGGACGCGGCCGCGCCCGTTCGGCGAACGGCCCCAGCCGTCGATGAGACCTCCCGTTTACCGAGACGGCCGCACACCCGACACCCCTCCCCCCGTAGGTGCAAGCCCTGACCCGCACCCCCACAACACCGGACACCCGGCCGACGGCGAACGGGAGGACGTCCAGCCCGTAGCCGCCCGCCAGGCCAGCGCAGCGCGCACGCAGCGATTCACGCCAGGCGGACGACCGCTCGCGCCATGCCCAGGACCTTCTGGCCCGCGCTTCGTGCCGTCAGGTCGACGCGGACCGTGCGGGCCTCGTCGTCCAGCTTCGCGGCCACCGTGCCGGTGACCTCGATCAGCGCACCCGTCTCGTCGTTCGGCACGACGACCGGCTTGGTGAAGCGGACGCCGTACTCCACGACCGCCGCCGGGTCACCCGCCCAGTCGGTCACCACGCGCGCGGCCTCGGCCATCGTGAACATGCCGTGCGCGATGACGTCGGGCAGGCCGACCTCGCGGGCGAACTTCTCGTTCCAGTGGATGGGGTTGAAGTCCCCCGAGGCCCCGGCGTAGCGCACGAGCGTCTCGCGGGTGACGGGGAACGTCGCCGCGGGCAGCTCGGTGCCCGTCTCGACGTCCGCGTAGGCGACCGTGGCGGTCATGACGCCTCCTTCTTGCGCGACACCAGCTTCGTGAACGCGGTCACGACGTGCTCGCCCGTCTCGTCGTGCACGTCGCCGCGCACGTCGATGACCTCGTTCCCGGCCATGGAGCGCACCGACTCGATCGTGGACGTCACGGTGAGGCGATCGCCCGCGCGCACGGGGCGTGAGTACGCGAACTTCTGGTCGCCGTGCACCACCCGCGTGTAGTCGAGGCCGAGCGCCGGGTCGCGCACCACCTGGTGCGCGGCGCGGTAGGTGATCGAGAAGACAAACGTCGGGGGCGCGATCACATCGGGGTGGCCGAGCTGCTTGGCCGCCTCCGGGTCGGTGTACGCCGGGTGGGAGTCCCCGATGGCCTCGGCGAACTCGCGGATCTTCTCGCGCCCGACCTCATAGGGCGGCGTGGGCGGGTAGCTCCGCCCGGCGAAGGACTGATCCAGGGCCATCGATGACTTCCTCGTCGGGTCCGGATGCGCCGGAAGGCCGCCCCCCATGGAGGAGCGGCCTCGAGGCGATGCGATGGGGAGTGAGGGGCGCGTCAGCGCGTTTCGCGGTGGGCCGTGTGGGCGTTGCAGCGCGGGCAGTGCTTCTTCATCTCCAGGCGGTCCGGGTCATTGCGCCGGTTCTTCCTGGTGATGTAGTTCCGCTCCTTGCACTCCACGCAGGCCAGCGTGATCTTCGGGCGGACGTCTGTGGCAGCCACGTGAGTGCTCCTTGACGGATGAACGGGTGAAACGGGATCGAACGCGATCGAACACGTACGAGAGTAGCCGATCGGAGGACCGACCCCGCAATCGGCTACTGTGCGTAGCGGCGACCGGACTTGAACCGGTGACATAACGATTATGAGCCGTTTGCTCTACCGACTGAGCTACGCCGCCATGAGATGAGCTACCCCGCGTCGCGAACGGGAGGTCTCACACCTCAGAGCCCCAAAACGGAATCGAACCGTTGACCTTCTCCTTACCATGGAGACGCTCTGCCGACTGAGCTATTGGGGCGAGCGCTCAAGAGATTACACGCTGAGGCGGCCAAGGCGAAATCCGATTTGGGTGGAGGCGACCGACCGCGCCGGGGGGCCGGGGACGCCCGCAGGGCCACACCGGTATGACTATTCTCTCCCTCCCCACGCCCACCTGGCCCGAGCCTTACGCTCCTTCCGATGCCAGAGCGTCTCGTACTCAGCGGACCCCGGCTCGCCGACGGCCGGACCGTCGACGTCCGGCTGTACGGCGGCCGGATCGAGGCCGTCGGCACCCCAGGAAGCCTCGCGCCGCGCGGCGCCGCACCGGCCGAGGGAACGCGGGTGGACCTCGCGGGTCATCTGCTGCTCCCCGCCCCCGCCGAGCCGCACGCCCACCACGACACCGCGCTGACCGGCATCGCGGCGGACCCGCCGCCCGACACTCCCGACGAGCTGCGCCGCAGGATCACCGAGGCCGCGCTCATCCAGCTGGGCCACGGGGCCACGGCGCAGCGCAGCCACATCAGGATCGGCGACACGCGCGGCCTGGCCGATCTCGAGGGGGCGCTGGCCACCCGGCGGGCCCTGCGCGGGCTCGCCGAGCTGACCACGGTGGCGATGCCGCGCCTGCTCACCGGTCGCGCGGGCGCGGACAACCGCGCGCTGTTGCGCGACGCGTTGAAGATGGGCGCGGGCGCGCTGGGGGGTTGTCCTGATCTGGACCCCGATCCGGCCGGATATCTCGAGATCCTGCTCTCCCTGGCCGACGAGCACGGCTGCCCGATCGACCTGCACACCGAGGCGGACGACCCCGCGCGGGTGGCCCGGCTGGCCTCCGCCGTGGCGGCCTGCCGCTCGGGCGTCGCCGTGGGCCCCTGCACGGGCCTGTCCCGGCTGCCCGCCCCGCTCGCCGCCCGTTGCGCCGAACGGCTCGCCGCCGCCGGGGTCACCGTGATCTGCCTGCCGCAGGGCGGCTGCGGCCTGGCCCACCGGGCGCGTGGGACCACGCCCGTGCGGCTGCTCTCCGCGGCGGGGGTCGCGGTGGCGGCGGGCGGGGGCGCGCTGCGGGACGCGGCCAACCCGGTGGGGCGTGGCGATCCGCTGGAGGCGGCGTTCCTGCTGGCCTCGCGCGGGGCGTGCGAGGCGCCCGAGGCGTATGACGCCATCAGCGGGCGCGCGCGGCGCGCGCTCGGGCTGCCCGAGGTGCGGATCGAGGCGGGGTTCCCGGCCGAGCTGCTCGCGCTGCGCGGCGAGACGGTCGCGGGCGTGCTGTCGCAGGCGTACAGCAGGCTGGTGATCCACCGCGGCCGGATCGTGGCCAGGACGAGCGCGGTGCGCGAGTACTGCGGCTCGCCCGCGGACGGCGGGCTCGAGCTGCCGCGCCAGGCCACCGGCTGAGGCCCCCACGCACAACGCCCCGCAGCGCCCTCCAACCGCCGCCCCACGAAAGGCAGTCGAGACATGGCGTCAGCCCTCCCCGTTCCGCTCCGCAGGGCGGCGGGTCCGGCCGCCGCGGCGGCGTTGGTCCTGCCGCTCGCCCTGGCGCCCGAAGCGCCCGCGGCGGTCGCCGAGCCCGAGCAGAGCGTGCTGTTCTCGGCCGCGGACGACGACGGCTACGCCTGCTTCCGGATCCCGGCGCTCGTGCGCACCACCGACGACACCCTGCTCGCGTTCGCCGAGGGGCGCCGCGAGCACTGCGGCGACGCGGGCGACATCGACATCGTGCTCAGGCGTTCCGACGACGAAGGCCGCACCTGGGGCCCGGTCGAGCTGGTCGACGAGGGCGGCGGCGACACCCATGGGAACCCCGCGCCGATGGTCGACGCAGCGACGGGCCGCGTCCTGCTGGCCAGCACGCGCAACCCCGACGCGGGCACGGGGAACTGCCCGGCGCCGTGCGAGCGCGTGCCGTTCCTGTCGGTGAGCGACGACGACGGCGTCACATGGTCGGAGCCGCGCGACCTGGGCGCCGAGCTGCGCCCCGACGGCTGGAACTCCTGGTACGCGACCGGGCCACTGCACGGCGTCCAGCTGGCGTCGGAGCCGCACGAGGGCCGCCTGGTCTTCAGCGTCAACGCCGAGAGCTGGGCGGATGGCCGGATCACCGAGAACCACGCGGCCCTGGCCCTGAGCGACGACGGGGGCGCGACGTGGCGGCTCGGCGCCGTGGACAGCTGGCCCGTCGCGGCCGACGGCACCCACCGACAGCGGCCGTCCGAGATGGCCGTCGCCGAGCTGGGCGACGGCTCGGTCTATGTCAACACCCGCGAGCAGGACGGCACCGACCTCGGGCACCGCGACCACGCGGTCAGCAGGGACGGCGGCGAGAGCTTCGCGGCGCCGTTCGAGGCGATCCCCGACCTGTACGCGCCGCAGGTGCAGGGCTCGCTGCTGCGGCTGCGCACGGCGGCGGACGACGGCCACGACCGGCTGCTGCTCGCCGTGCCCGCCGACCCCGACCGGCGGCGCACGATGATGATCCGCTCGTCGTGGGACGAGGGCCGCACCTGGGACTCGGCGGACCGGGGCGCGGTGCTGACGACCGACTGGGCGGGCTACTCGGACATGGCCGAGACGGCGGACGGCGCGGTGGCGCTGCTCTACGAGGCGGGCGCGGTGGACGCGCGGGACGAGATCCGTTTCGCGCGGGTCTCCGAGGAGTGGCTCGGCCCCCGGCGCGCGCCCGACCCCGTGACCCCGGACGACGCGCCGGGCGCTCCCCCCGCGCCGGTGCTCGGGGGCGCGGCGCCCGTGGCGGGGCGGTTCGGGAACGGGCTGGCCTTCGACGGGGTGAACTCGGCGGTGCGGCTGCCGTTCAGGACGTCGCTGCCGCTGGGCGAGGCGGACTTCACGGTGAGCCTGTGGTTCAGGTACGAGGCGGGGAGCGGGGAGCACCCGTTCCTGTGGATGGGCGGGGTCGGGGGCGCGCCCCAGGTGTGGGTGCGCGGGGAGCCGGAGCGCGGCCGGGTCCGCGCGCTGCTGACCGCGGTGGAGGGCGGGAACGAGCCCGCGAACGCCGAGGTGGCGACGGAGGGCGCGTTCAACGACGGGGGGTGGCACCATCTCGCGCTGACCCGCTCGGGCGGGAGCCTCTCGCTCGCGGTGGACGGCGGCGCGGCGGTGACGGCGCCCGATGTGCCGGGGACGGTGAGCCGCTCGTCGACGTTCGGCGTCCACCTGGGCCAGCGCCCCGACAACGCCCAGCGCCTGGTGGGCGCGCTCGACGAGGTCCGCGTGTGGCGGCGGGCGCTGACGCCCGATGAGCTGACGGACGTCCGGGAGTCCAACGCGGCCCCGCCGGAGGCCGATGACGCCGCGGTGCTGCGGCTGCCGCTCGACACGGTGGACGAGCCGTAGTGCGCCGGGGGCGTACGGTCGGGGCATGCGTACTGTCATCGCTGGAGGACATGGCAAGATCGCCCGCCGCCTGGAGAGGCTGCTGGCGAGCCGGGGCGACCAGGTCGCCGGGCTGATCAGGAACGGGGACCACGCGGGCGACCTGCTCGACGCCGGGGCCGAGCCGATCGTGTGCGACCTGGAGTCGGTGAGCGCCGAGGAGGTGGCCCGCCACCTCGCGGGGGCGGACGCGGCGGTCTTCGCGGCGGGGGCGGGCCCTGGCAGCGGGGCGGCGCGCAAGGACACGGTGGACCGGGGCGCCGCGGTGCTGTTCGCCGACGCGGCCGAACGGGTCGGCGTGCGGCGGCTGATCGTCGTCTCGGCGATGGGCGTGGACCACGAGCCGCCGCCGGGCACGGACCCGGTGTTCGCGGCGTATCTGCGGGCCAAGGGCGCGGCGGACGCCGACGTGCGGGCGAGGTCGGGGCTCTACTGGACGATCCTGCGGCCAGGGCGGCTGACCGACGACCCGGGAACGGGCACGGTGCTGCTCGCGGAGAGCACCCCGCACGGCGCGGTGACCAGGGACGATGTGGCGGCGGTGGTCGTGGCGTTGCTCGACCACCCGGCGACGGCAGGGCTGACGCTCGACCTGGTGGGCGGCCCGACGCCGATCGACGAGGCCGTGGCGGCGGTGCTGACCTGACGGGGCGTCGGGAGCGTTCGGGTGTGTTCCGGTGCGTCGGGTGCGTCGAGGTGCCTTGTCGGGTGGGGGGTTTGCTCGTATCGTCCCCGGAGGTGGGACGTCCCATCTCCTGTCCCGCCGCCACCCCACAGCGAAGGGACCTCCGACGCGATGAAGTCCTCGATCCCGGCCCTGCGCGTGCTCGTCGTGACGACGACCGCCGTGCTCGGCGTGCTGGCCACCTCCGTGGTGGCCCTGGCGGACCCGGGCCCCGACGGCGAACGGGAGGGGGCGCGCGACAGGCCGTCGTGCGACTCGTCGGTGCCGTTCGCCTCGGGCACCGAAGGCTATGACACCTTCCGCATCCCGGCCGTGGTGACCACGGCGGACGGCGCGCTGCTCGCGTTCGCCGAGGGCCGGGTCGGGGGCGCCGGGGACACCGGCAACATCGATGTGGTCGCCAGGCGTTCGGATGACGGCGGGTGCACGTGGGGCGCGTTGCTCCTGGTGGCGGGCGGCGAGGGGGACACCAGGGGCAACCCCGCCCCGGTCGTGGACCCGGCCACGGGCCGCGTGGTGCTGCTGACATCGTTCAACAGCGGCGAGGTGACCGAGGCGCAGATCATGCGCGGGGAGGTCACGCCCGAGCAGAGCCGCCGGGTGTTCGTGCAGACGAGCGACGACCACGGGCGGACGTTCGGGCCGCCGCGGGAGATCACCGAGGACGCCAAGCTGCCGCACTGGCGCTGGTACGCCACGGGTCCAGGGCACGCCGTCGCGCTCACGCGCGGGGAGCACGCGGGCCGCCTCGTCGTCCCGGCGAACCACTCGGCCGCGCCGCCCGATGGCTCGACGGACACCGGGCAGGAGGCCAAGTACTACGGCTCGCACGCGCTGTTGAGCGACGACGGCGGCGCGACGTGGCGGATCGGCTACGTCGACGACGACTACGAGGGCGTCAACAACTCCAACGAGTCCATCGCCGCCGAACTCCCGGACGGGCGGCTCTACTTCAACGTCCGCGACCAGAACGGCACCAGCGCGGGCAACCGCCTCGACTCCTATTCGAGCGACGGGGGCGAGACGCTCGACCGGGACTTCGCGGTGCAGCCCACGCTCTCGGATGTGCCGGTCGTCCAGGCGACCGTGCTCCAACTCGAAGGCCGCCGGGCGCCGTTGCTCTTCGCCGGGCCCTCGGTGCCGACGCGCAGGGCGGCCCTCGCGGTGTGGCGGAGCGACGACGCGGGGCAGACGTTCACGCGCGTGGAGACGCTGTCGGAACGGCCCGCCGCGTACTCCGACCTGGTCCAGATCGATCGGCGCACGGTCGGGGTGCTCTATGAGACGGGCACCGAAGGACCGTACGAGACCATCGAGTTCCGTCGCCTGACCGACCTCTGATCAACGGCGTTCGACCGGCCGCCGGGCCCGCCTCCGCGTCATCACAGCAGCCCGGCGGCCGTCAGGTGTCCCGCGATCAGGGCCGTCTCCTCGTCGGTCAGCGGCGTCTGCGGCTCGGCGACCGTCGCGTGGTCGATGACCCCGCGCAGCCGCAGCGCCGCCTTGAACGCCCCGATCCCCGCCGCGCCCCTGCCCATGCGCGCGGGCGAGCCGACGCCCACGATGGCGAACAGCGCGGCAAGCCGCTCCTGTTCGGCGCGGGCGGCGGCCCAGTCGCCCGCGACACAGGCCCGGTGGACGCGGACATAGCCCGCGGGGTCCACATTGCCGAGCCCGGGCACGGCGCCGTCGGCGCCGATCAACATCGCGGTGTCGACCAGCAGTTCGGAGCCGGTGAGCACGCTGAAGCCGGGGGCGCGGCCGCGCACCACCTCGCGCAGCGCGCCCTCGTCGCCGCTTGAGTCCTTGAGCCCCGCGAGCACCCCGTCGGCCGCCAGGCGCAGCACGACGTCGGTGGGCAGCTTGGTGCCCACCGACGTGGGCAGGTCGTAGGCGACCACGGGAACGCCCGCGGCCTCGGCGATCAGCCGGTAGTGCCGTTCGATCTCGGCGGGGTGGGTGCGGGTGTAGAACGGCGCGGTGGCCACGATCGCGTCCGCGCCCGCCGCGACGGCCGCGCGCGCGTGGTCGAGGACGCGCGGCGTGGTCATGTCGATCGCCCCGGCGAGCACGGGCAGCGCGCCGCCGACGTGGGCGACCACGGCCTCGGTCACCGCGCGGCGCGCGCGGTCGGTCAGGAACGCGGCCTCGGACGACGAGCCGAGGACGAACAGGCCGTCCACGCCCGCGCCCATGAGGTGGTCGACGAGCCGGAGCAGCGAGCCGGTGTCGAGCTCGCCGTCCGGGGTGAACGGGGTGCAGACGGGTGGGATGACGCCGGTGAGCCGGAGCGGGTCGCTCATGGCAGCCGCTCCGTGGCGGCCGCGCCGGGCGCGCCGCCGGTGGCCTGGGCGACGAGGTCGCGCGTCGACTCGTGCTCGCCCACGGGGTGATGACAGCGGAATCGGTGCATACCGTCAGTCTTCCCGCCGTCCGCGCTGACGTCGGGCATCGACTCGGCGCACACGTGGTCGGCCTTCCAGCACCGGGTGCGGAACGGGCAGCCGCTGGGCGGGCGCACGGCCGAGGGCACGGGGCCGACCAGCGGGATGGGGTCGATGGGGTCGAGGAGCCCGGGGGTCGCGGAGAACAGCGCGCGGGTGTACGGGTGCCGCGCGTGCGCCGTGACGCGCGCCGCCGGGGTCTCCTCGACGATCCGGCCGAGGTACATGGTGATGACGCGGTCGCTCACGCGGCGCACGGTCTGGATGTCGTGCGACACGAAGACCAGGGCGAGGCCGAGCCGTTCCTTGAGGTCGAGGAGGAGGTTGAGGATCTGGGCGCGCACGGAGACGTCCAACGCGCTCGTCGGCTCGTCCGCGACGACCAGCTCGGGCTCGAGGGCGAGCGCGCGGGCGATGGCGACGCGTTGGCGCTGGCCGCCGGAGAGCTGCCCCGGCAGCGCGTCGGCCAGCTGCCGGGGCAGGCCGACCAGGCCCATCAACTCCCTTACCCGCTCCTCCCGTCGGGCCGGGGTGCCCACGCGGTGCACATCGAGGGGGTCGCGCAGGACGCGGCGCACGGGCAGCCTGCGGTTGAGGGCGGTCGAGGGGTCCTGGAAGACCATCCCGACCTGGGCGCCGATCGTGCGGCGGCGCTCGTCGGCGGTCATGGCCCACAGGTCGCGGCCCCGGTAGGACACCGTGCCGCGGGTGGGGCGTTCGACCCCGACGAGGACGCGGGCCAGGGTGGACTTGCCGCAGCCGGACTCGCCGACGACGCCGACCGTCTCGCGCGGGGCGATGTCCAGGTCCGCGCCGGTCAGCGCGTGGACCTTGTCGGGGCGGAAGAGGCCGCCGGTGCGGGCGTGGTAGACCATGTGCGCGTCGCTGACGGTCATCAGGGGCGTCGTGGGGGTCATCGGGCTGCCTCGCTGCTCTCTGAGCCGTCGCTTCCGGCGACGGTCGCCGGGTGGTGGCAGGCGACCGTGTGCAGGCGCCCAGGGGCGCGGACGTCGGGGAGCGGCGTCGCGCACACGTCGGTGGCCATGGGGCAGCGGTCGCCGAAGCGGCAGCCCTCGGGGAAGTCGGCGGGGGACGGCACCACGCCCCGGATCTGGGTGAGCCGCTCGGCGGCGGACTCGAGGGAGAGCACCGAGCCGAGCAGGCCACGCGTGTAGTGGTGCGCCGGGTGCTCGACGAGGTCGGCGGTGACGCCCTTCTCGACGAGCTGCCCCCCGTACATCACGACCACCCGGTCGGTGACGTCGGCGACGAGCGCCAGGTCGTGGGAGACCAGGATCAGCGCGAAGCCGAGATCGGCGCGCAGCCGCAGCAGCAGCTCGATGACCTGCGCCTGCACGGTGACGTCGAGCGCCGTGGTGGGCTCGTCGGCCACGATGAGGCGGGGGTCCCGGGAGAGCGCCATCGCGATCAGCACGCGCTGCCGCTGGCCGCCCGACAGCTCGTGGGGGTAGGCGCGCAGGGTGCGTTCGGGGTCGAGGCCGACGAGCGCGAGCAGCTCGGCCGGGGTCCTGCCGCCGCCGCGCCGCACGAGCTGCTTGAGCTGGGCGCGGATGGGCATCGCGGGGTTGAGCGAGGAGAGCGCGTCCTGGTAGACCATCGCCATCTCGTGGCCGAGGAGGGGGCGGCGGGCGCGCGGCGGGAGACCGTTGAGCTCGCGCCCGTCGAAGCGCACGCTGCCGCCCACGCGGGCCGTGCGCGGCTGGAGGCCCATCACGGTCAACGCGGTCAGCGACTTGCCGCAGCCCGACTCGCCGACAAGACCGAGGACCTCGCCGGGGTGGACGTCGAAGCTGACGCCGTCCACGACGTCACGCCCTCCGTGGGCGCGGTCGAAGCCGATGGTCAGGTCGCGCACGGACAGGATCGGCTCGCCCAGGCCCGTGGGGCGGGCGCGCTCGCGCAGCCGGTGGGCGGCCTCGGCGAGGCCGGGCAACGCCAGGGGCGCGCGCGGGCGTTCCCGCTCGTCCGCGGGCCCGGCCGCCTGCTCGGGCAGCGCCGGAACGTCCCGCGCGGGCGCCTCGGGAACCCTTCGCGCGCGGGGCGCGGCCCAGGCGTCGGAGACGCCCTCGGCGAGGATGTTGAGCGACAGGACGGTGGCCAGCATCAGCAGCCCGGGGAAGACGGTGGCCCACCAGCCGCCGAGCAGGACCAGGTTCTTGCCCTCGGCGATGACGCTGCCCCACGACGGCTCGGGCGGCCGCACGCCCGCGCCGATGAACGAGAGCGACGCCTCGAGCACGATCGCGTCCGCCACCATCACCGTGCAGAACACCAGGATGGGCGCGGCGCAGTTGATGGCCACGTGCCGGATCAGGATGTGCCGGGTGCGGGCGCCGATGACGCGCTCGGCGGTGACATAGTCCTCGCCGTACTGGGCCATGACGTTGGCGCGCACGACGCGCGCGATCGGCGGCGTGTAGAGGAACGCGATCGCGCAGATCAGCACGGGGATGCCGCCGCCGAAGACGGAGATCAGCACGGCGGCGAGGGCGATGCCGGGGAAGGCCATCACGATGTCGAGCGAGCGCATCAGCGTCTCGTCCACCGCCTTGCGCGACGTGGCGGCGATCGCGCCCAGGACCGCGCCCGCGGCCAGCGCGAGCAGCGTGGCGCCGAGCCCGATGGCCAACGACCAGCGCGCGCCGTGCATCAGGCGGCTGAGGATGTCGCGGCCGAGGCTGTCCTGGCCCATCCAGTGCTCGCCTGAAGGGCCTTCGGCCGCGGCGTCCTGCGCGTACGGATCGTGCGGGGCGACGAGCGGCGCGAGGAGCGCGGTCAGGACGATGACGGCGACGAGCAGGAGCGCGCCGCGGGAGAGCGGCGGGAGCCGGGTGAACCACGCGGGGGACTTCATGTGGCGCTCCTCAGCCGGGGGTTGACCAGGAGGTAGAGGATGTCGATCACGAGGTTGACGACGACGAACCCGGCGGCCGTGGTGAGGACGACGCCCTGGACGACGGCGGGGTCGCCGTTGCGCACGGCGTCGATCATCAGCTTGCCCATGCCGGGCAGCGAGAAGATCGTCTCGATCACGACCGCGCCGCCGAGCAGGTAGCCCACGCGCAGCCCGAGCACGGTCAGGGGGTTGATGAGGGCGTTGCGCAGAACGTTCCGCCCGACCACGACCACCGGCGGCAGTCCGCCGCCGATCGCGGTGCGGACGTAGTCGCGGTCGAGCTCCTCGACCACCGCCGTGCGGACGATGCGGGTGAGCTGCGCGGCGACCGGCAGGGAGAGCGCGAGGGCTGGCAGCGTCATCGTCTCCAGCCAGCCGGTGAACGAGTCGGCGGGGTTGGTGTAGCCGCCCGTCGGGAACCAGCCCCACTCGACGCCGAAGTACTGGATCATCAGCAGCGCCAGCCAGAAGCTGGGCGCGGCCACGCCGGTCAGCGACACGACGCGGATGAGCTGGTCGAGCGCCCTGTCGCGGTGGATCGCCGCGGTGACGCCCAGCACGAGGGAGAGGACGACGGCGATCCCGAGGCCGAGGAAGGTGAGTTGGAGGGTGAGCGGCAACGCCGTGCTCACCTGGTCGATCACGGGGGCGCGGGTCAGCACGCTGATGCCCAGGTCGCCGGTGAGCAGGTCGCCCACGAAGTCGAGGTAGCGCACGGGCAGCGGGTCGAGGAGCCCGTTCTCCTCGCGGAACCGGTGGAGCTGCTCCTCGGTGGGGTTGGCGCCCTGGAAGTAGGCGGAGGCCGGGTCCATGTCCGAGAACCGCATGACCAGGAAGACGAAAAGGACGATGCCGAGCATGAGCGGGATCAGCAGGAGGACGCGCCGCAGCAGCATCCGGGCGACGACGATCACGACGAGGCGGGCCTTGCCTGGAGCACGTTGATGCCGGGGTAGGCCTGGGCGCGGACCCCGGTGATCCGGTCGGGGTCCCAGGCGGTCAGCAGCTCGGTGTGCACGATCGGGTAGAGCACGGCCTGCTCGGCGACGATGTCCAGGTACTCCTGGGTGAGCTCCAGCTTGCGCCCCGGGTCGGGCTCGGCGCTCGCCTCGTCCATGCGCGCGAACAGGTCGGCGGCGTCGTCGCTGCCGCCCCAGCGCGCGTACCGCATCCACAGCCCGTCGGCCGTGTAGTTGTAGCGCAGGATCAGGTCGGCGTCGAGGCCGAACTGGTTGGGGTTGGAGACGGCGGCGACGACCTGGTAGTCCTGGTTCTGGTCCATCTTGGTGAAGAGGGCCGAGGTCTCCTGCGGCTCCAGCGTCGTCGAGACGCCGATCGCGTCCCATGACTCCTTGATGGTCGGCAGGCAGTCCACCAGCCAACTGACGTTCACCGCCATCAGGTTGACGCTCAGATCGGTGACGCCCGCCTCGGCGAGCAGCTCCCTGGCGCGGTCGGGGTCGTAGGCGTAGACGGTGCTCGCGGGGCGGTGCGTGGGGTTGCCCTCGTCGAGGAACGACGTGGCGGGGGCGCCGTAGCCGCGCAGGCCGACCTCGACGAGCTGGTCGATGTCGACCGCGTACAGCAGCGCCTGCCTGACGCGGACGTCGTCGAACGGGGCGTTGGCCGTGTTGAACATGAGGAAGGCATGATTCATGCCCGCGCCGCCCCGCACCTCGCGGCCGTCGTCGCGCAGCTGCTCGACGTTGGCGTAGGGGATGTTCTCGGCGATCTGGGCCTCGGCGCTGTCGCCGGAGACGCGGGCGACGCGGGGGGCGGCGTCCACGACGCTCAGCCAGTTCATGCGGGGGAACGCGGGCGGGCGCGGGCCGTTGTAGCCGTCGAACGCCTCGAACGTGGTGTTGGACTTGGGCTGGTGCGAGGCCAGCCGGTAGGGGCCCGAGCCCACGACGAGGCCGCCGGTGGCCTCGTCCCACGCGCCCTCCTCGCCGAAGACGTGCCGCGGCATGATCTTGGCGATGCCGAGGCGCTTGGCGGCGTCGGGGAACGCGTAGTGGAAGCGCAGCTCGACGGTCCGGTCGTCGACCCGGGTGACCTCGCGCAGCCAGGTGTGGAAGAACGACCTGGTCAGCACCATGGCCTCGGGGTCGAGCACCCGCTCGAACGTGAAGACCACGTCATCGGCGGTCACCGGCTCCCCGTCGTGCCATGTCGCGCCCTCGCGCAGGGAGAAGCTCCACGTGGTGGCGCTCGTGTCGGCGGGCAGCGCGGTGGCGAGCGCGGGGTAGGGCTCGCGCGTGATCGGGTCGGTGTCGAGCAGGCCCTCGTAGAGGTGCTGGATCGCCGCCATGGAGAACGCGGACGCGGTCTGGGTCGGGTCCCAACTCTGGTCGTTCCCATAGCCGATGACCGCGGTCAGCTCGTCGAGCCCGTCACCTCCCGCGCCGCTGTCGTTGGTCGAGGCGGGGCCCGAGCAGGCCCCCACGGTGGCGGTGATCGCTCCCGCGGCGCCGAGGGCGCCGGTGAACTTGAGAAAGGCCCTGCGGTCAAGACTGTGGCTCACGTCGCCTCCAGCGGCTCCGGGGAGGTCCTACGTTCTACGTCCTACGCCCGAACGTAGGAGGGCGCCGGGAGAGAGGTCAAGACCTGTGCGCATACCGTCAACGGACCAGACATCCCATGTCCCACCTCCGGTGGCAGAATGTGAACTCGGGGTCAGGAGTTGGTGCTCATCCGTCCGGGGGGAAGGAAGGGGCAGGCCATGGCAGCCCGCCGCATGATGTCCGACGAGGTCCAGGAGCAGATCAAGAAGCTGATCCTGCGCCGCCGCCTCGCCCCCGGGGACCCGCTGCCCACGGAGACCGACATGATGGGCCTGTTCGGCGTCAGCCGGAACTCCGTGCGGGAGGCGCTCAAGGCGCTCCAGGCCGTCAGCATCGTGGACATCAGGCACGGCTTCGGCACCTATGTGGGCTCGCTCAGCCTGGACTCGTTCATCGACGGCATGGTCTTCAGGGCCGCCGTCAGGCACCGCAGGGGGGAGGCCAGCCTCGACGAACTCCTGGAGGTGCGGGAGGCGTTGGAGGCCGGGCTGATCGTCGGCGTCGCGGGGCGCGTGCCGCGGGAGGACCTGGGGACGCTGCGCGAGGTGGTCGCCACGATGGAACGTGAGGCCGCCGTGGGCCGGGTGACCGCGGCGACGGACCGCGCGTTCCACCTCGCGCTCTACCGCTCCCTGGGGAACCACCTGCTGAGCGAGGTGCTCGACGCGTTCTGGGCGGCGTTCCACCGGGTGCGCGAGGAGCTGAGGGAGGACCGGCACGACCCGCGCGTCACCTGCGACCGGCACAAGGAGATCCTCGCCGCGCTCGAGTCGGGCGACGGGCCGCGGGCGGCCGAGGCGATGCGGCGCCACTTCGCGGGGATCCGCCAGGTGCTGAGCGAGAGCGCGACGCGCTGAGGGGGCGCGGCGGGGGCCGCGCCGAGAAGCGGCGGCGAGGCGTCGGACGGGTCGATGACGATGTCGATGTCGCCGCGCTCGACGCCCTCGGTGCTGGCGGATCCGGTGCGGATCATGGCGTTCCCTGCCCCGTGGCCAGCGCACCGACCACGTGCGCGAGGTCCTCGTCGAGCGGCACGGGCGAGCCCCAGCTCCGCCACTCGCCGCGCCGCTCCGGCTGGCGCACCGCGTAGAACGAGAGGATGCCGAGCAGGCCCCACAGCTCGAAGTGCGGCACCATGGCCGCGTCATCGGGGCAGAGCCGCTCCGCCGCGGCCGCAAGGAACGGGCCGCGGGGCGCGCGCCCGCGCAGGTGCGTGGTGATCGCGCCCACGGCGTGCGCGGGCGTGGAGTAGCCGGCGATCGGCACGTTGAGGGTGACGATGCGGCGGTCGGGGGTCATGAGGAAGTTCTTCAGGTTGGCGTCGATGGCCACCACGGTGAACGGCGCGGGATGCCGCCGCGCCGCCGCCGCGAACCCCCCGTCGAGCCACGCGTCGACGGCCAGGCCCACGGGCGTGTCCACATAGAACGGGCGCGCCCGGCCCCAGTAGCGGCGCGCGTAGTGCTCGACGAACGCCTGATGCGCGTCGTGGACGGGCGCGTCGCGCTTGTAGAGGCCGAACCCCTCGTGCGGGCGCGGCAGCTCGCGGCACGCCAGGACGAACCGGCACAGGTGGTCGACCAGCTCATCGGTCGTCGGCGCGCGCCGCTCGTCCTGCATGACCGACGCGAGGTCCTCGCCCTCGACATACTCGGAGAAGACCGCGTCGAACGGGTCGCCGCGCTCCGTCTCGAACACCCGGAGGATCCGCTGGACGGGCAGGAACGAGGCGAGCGTGGCGTTCGACTCCGCCAGGTAGGACAGCGGGATGTCGGTGTCCGTCACATGCTTGGCCACGACGGTCTCGTCGGCGGACTTCACCAGGAACACCGCGTTGTTCGAGTCGCTCAGCTCGCTGATGTGCGCGCCGGGGAACTCGGCGGCGAGGAAATCTCGGAACATACGCATTCACTCTCCGATCGGGCGCGATGAACTACCCACTGAACAGCGGCGCGTAACGCGACGACCGGGGGTGCCAGCGGAAAGCTCGGTGTTGACCCCTGAGGGACACCCGTCATCCCGCGCGGCGCCGCTGACCGACTTTGACTGGGAAGCCGGACGGCGGGCGGGGCCGGGCGTGACGATGCTGGCCACAGAAGGAGGGAACACCTTGCGCTTTCTCCCACGACTCCTGGCGCCCGTGGCGATCGTGATCGCTGCGCTCCTCGGCTCACTCATGACCGCGACCCCCGCGGCTTCCGCCGCGGCGACCGCTCCGGCCAACATCCCCCTGTCCCTCGGCCCCGGCGAGGCCTCCGGCCTCGACGGGGACATCGGCACCGCGGCCTACAGCGACTGTCCCAGCGGCTCCATCTGCTTCTGGTCCGGCGCCAACGGCCAGGGCCTGCGGTGCACGTTCGGCAGGAACTACCCGGACGTCCTGGCGGCGTGCTCCTGGATGGCCAACGGGGTCATCCCCCACTCGGTGTACAACCGCACCGCGTACCGCTACCACTACTACATGGACGCGGACTACGAGACCCGCATCGGCAGCACCGTCGCGGGCGACAGCGGCAACCTCAGCGGCCGTTACCTCGTCGGCTCCCTGTGCCGCCACAACTCCACCGGCTGCCCGAACTGACCGCCGCGAGAGGCGGCGATCCCGGCCGCGCCCGGCATGGCCGGGCGCGGCCGCGGGTAGGGTGACCGCTGGCACCGGACGGGTCACCGAGGGGAGTGGATGACGTCCTCCGCACGCGACGGCGACGACGGCGCGCCGCCCGAGCCCGACGGCGCCAGGACGGTGGACGACCTGGTGTGCAGGCTACGGGAGTTGCGCGCCTGGGCGGGCGTGTCGGAACGGGAGGTGCACCGGCGGGTCGGCCGTGCCAGGGCCGCCCGCGGGGTGCCGGAGACGCCCGCCTACGACACCGTGCACCGGTGCTTCAGGCCGGGCCGCCGCCGACTCGACGCGGACCTGCTCGCCGACGTCGCCGAGGCGCTGGTGGACGGCGGTGCCGCCAGGTGGCGGGCGGCCTACGCGCGGGTGGTCGGCGCGTCGGCGGGCGCCGGGGTGGTCACGGTGGCGGGCGCGCCGCCTGACGACCTGCCGGGGTTCACGGGCCGGGCGGCCGAGTTGGAGGCGCTGCTCGCGCCGGGCGCGGACCCGCGGGTGACGGTGGTCGAGGGCATGGCGGGGGTCGGCAAGACCACCCTGGCCGTGCGCGCCGTTCACCTGCTGCTGCGGCGCGAACGGTATGGCGCGGTGCTCTGGGTCAACCTCCACGGCCACGCTCCCGACCTGCCACCGGCCGCCCCTGAGGCGGTGCTCGAGGGGTTCCTCCGGCGGCTCGGGATGTCCGCCGACCGCATCCGGCTGCTCAACGGGGCCGACCGGGCACGGGAGTTCCGCCGCCGGACCGCAGGGCTGCGCGCCCTGGTGGTGCTCGACGACGCGGGACCGGCGGCGCAGGTGGCGCCGCTGCTGCCCGGCGAGGGCTGCCGGACCCTGGTCACCAGCCGCCACCGGCTGACCGGGCTGACCGGCGCCGCGCGGCTGCCGCTCGAGGTGTTCAGCCCCCGGGAGTCGCTCGACCTGCTGCGGAGGACCGCGGGCGCGGAGCGGGTGGACGCCGACCCGGCGACCGCCGCGCTGATCGCCGACTCGGTCGGCCACCTGCCGCTGGCCCTCGGGGTGGTGGCGAGCCGCGTCAAGGAGCGGTTCGGCTGGACCCTCGCCGACCACCTGGAGCTGCTCACCGGGCACAGGACCCGGCTGCGCTGCGAGGACAGCGTCGAGCTGGCGCTCCGGCTCTCCTACGAGAGCCTGACGCCCGACTGCCGGCGGCTGTTCCGGCTGCTGGCCTGCCACCCGGGCCCCGAGGTGGACCCCTGGGCCGCCGCCGCGCTCACCGGGACCGACAGGGCGACCGCCGCGACCGGCCTCGCCACCCTGCACGCCGCCCATCTGCTGCGCCAACCGGCGCCCCACCGTTACGAGTTCCACGACCTCGTGCGCGTCTACGCGACCGCCCGCGCCCACGAGCAGGAGCCCGCGCACGCCCGCAGGGCCGCGTTCGACCGGCTGTTGTCCTACCACCGGCACGCCGCCGCGCGGGCGATGGACGCGTTCGCGCCCTATGAGCGGCACCGCCGTCCCGCGCCCGGTCCTGGCCGACCCGAGCTGCCCGCGCCGCCCGACCGGCGGGCCGCCGCGGCCTGGCTGGAGAGCGAGCTTGACGGGCTGATCGCCGCCGCGGTGGCCGCCGCCGAACGGGGCGGCACCGACCACCCCGGCGTGCTCTCGGGGCTGCTCGCCCGCTACCTCGACACCGCGGGCCACTACCCGGAGGCCGAGGCGCTGCACGGCCTGGCCGCCCGCGACCCCGACCCCGCGACCCGGGCCGTCGCGCTGGCCCGACTCGGCGCGGTGCACTGGCGGCTGGGCCGCTACCCGCGGGCGGCGGCCAGCTTCGGGGAGGCGCTGACGGGGTTCCGCGCGCTGGGCGACCGGGTGGGCGAGGGCTGGGTGCTCGGCAACCTGGGCGAGGTGCTCCAGCACCAGGGCCGTTACCCCGAGGCCCGCGACCACTACAACGCGGCGCTGGCCATCGCGCGGGAGCTGGCCGCGGCGGACGGCGGACGCGAACGGCTGGGCGCGCACGGGGTGTTGTACGAGCCGCTGGGCCGCTACGTGAAGAGGTTCGTCACCGACGCCGAGGCGCTGGCCATGAACCGGGAGGTCCTGGCCATCGCGCGAACGGTGGGCGACCGGGTCAGCGAGGCCAACGTGCTGGGCAGCATGGGCTCCATCCAGCGGCGGACCGGGCGTTATCCGGCGGCCATGGCCGCCATCCGCCGGGCGCTCGACGTGGTCCGCGAGATCGGCCACCACAGCGCCGAGGTGGCGCTGCTCAACGAGCTCGGCACCGCGCGGCGGGTCTCAGGCGGGGCGGCGCGGGCGCGGGAGGCGCTCGAGTGCCACCGGCTTGCCGCCGATCGCGCCGCGGAGCTCGGCGACCGGTACGAGCAGGCGCGGGCGCTCGAGGAGACCGGCCACTGCCACCGGCTGCTGGCGGAGCCTGGCGCGGCCCGCGCCGCATGGCGGCGGGCCCTCGAGCTGTTCGGCGAGCTCGGCACCCCCGAGGCCGCCGAGCTCGCCGCCCGGCTGGCCGATGACCCCGCACCGGCATGTCGACCGCCGGGAGAGGGGCCCGCGGCTCAGGAGACGTACAGCCAGTAGGTGCCAGGGAGGTAGGCGAAGACACAGCGGTAGTCGTTCCACGCACCGGCGTACTGGCCGCGGTACCCGATGATCTCGCACCCCTGCCAGGTGTCGTGCTCGCTGTGGAACCGCTCCCCGGCGACCGACACGGACGCCGCGCCGTGCGCCTGGGCCGTCGTTCCCGCCGTCCCGGCCACGCTCAGCGCGAGAGCGGCCACGCCGATGCCGACACGATGGATCGCCTTCATTCTTCCTCCTGTTGGTGCCCCGCGGTTCCAGGGTGGATCGAGGGCTGGGAAGAGCCTGGCAGCCGGTCCCCCGGCCGTCGCGCGCCTCGGTCAAAGTCGGTCAGGGACGACCGGGGAAGGTCACCGGCCGAGCCGGATCGTCCCGCGAGAGGATCGTGCAAGCATCAGCGAGAAAGATTCTACTGTTCGCCCAGGTCAGAGCGATTCAATGGAATCACCGGCTCTCCTGCGGAGCAGGAAAGTGCCGGTCCCACCACGGATCCCCCGACCTCGTAAGGACCCCACCATGCAGACGATCCTGATCACCGGCACCTCCTCCGGCTACGGGCGGGCGACCGCGCGCCACTTCCACGCCCAGGGCTGGAACGTCATCGCCACGATGCGCACACCGCGCCCCGACGTCCTTCCCGAGTCCGACCGGCTCCGCGTCGTCGCGCTCGATGTGACGGAGCCCGAGAGCATCGCCGCCGCTTTGGAGGCGGCGGGGCCCGTCGACGCCCTGGTCAACAACGCGGGCGTCCCCTCGATCAGCGTGTTCGAGAACACGTCCATGGGCCATGTGCGGGACGTCTTCGAGACCAACACGTTCGGGGTCATGGCGACGACCCAGGCGGTGCTGCGGCAGTTCCGCGAGCGCGGCTCCGGCGTGGTGGTCAACGTCACCTCGAGCGTGGTGCTCGGGCACATGCCGCTCTCGGCGGTCTACAAGGCGAGCAAGATGGCCATCGAGGGGTTCACCTCGTCCCTCGCGCTCGAGCTCGCGCCGTTCGGCGTGCGGGCGAAGACGGTCGAGCCTGGCGCCTGCCTGACGACGAACTTCGCGGCCAGGGCGACGAACGGCGCCTCGGTGGAAGGGCTTGTCCCCGAGCCCTACGCCGAGTTCGCGAAGAAGGCCATGGAGGCCTTCGCGGGCCAGGACGTCTTCACCCAGGAGAGCGACGTCGCCGAGACCGTGTGGCGGGCTGTGCACGACACGACCGGCCAACTCCGTTTCCCCGCGGGGCCCGACGCGGTCCAGCTCGCCCAGGCGAGGTGACCGACGTCGGCGCGGAAGACGTCAAGGGAGATGTCAGGGGCCGTGCGGGACATGGCCGCGAATTCGCCGCGCGGGACGAAGCGCCGACGTCGCCGCAGGGGGATCAGCCAGGACGCCACCGCCGATCAGGACCTGGACGACCCCTATGCCCGTTGAGCACCGGCAGGGCCTGATCGACACCAACATCATGATCCTGCGCAGGTGGGTGAACCCCGACGAGCTGCCTGCCGAGATGGCCATCAGCGCCATCACCCTGGCCGAGCTCTCCGCGGGCCCGCACGAAGTCCGAAGCAACGCGGAGCAGGACGACTACGAGGAGCACGCCGAGCGCGCCCGGCGCGTGGACATCCTCCAGCGCGCCGAGAACGAGTTCGACCCGATCCCCTTCGACGCGGAGGCGGCCCGCGTCTACGGGAGAGTCCGCGCGGCGGTCATCGGCACCGGGCGCAAGCCGCGGCGCAGGGTGGCCGACCTGATGATCGCCGCGATCTCCATCGCCGAAGGACTCCCTCTGTTCACCACGAATCCCGGCGACTTCACAGGTCTCGACGGCCTGCTCACCGTCGTCCCCGTCACACGCCCCCCGACACCCCGCGACGCCTGACCCGGCGTTGCCGTCGCGCGCCCTACACCTTGAGCCAGACCGTGGTGTCAGGGGGGAGCGTGTCGGAGGTCAGCGGTCCGGTCGCCAGGACGACCTCTCCCGCGGGGAGCCGAACGCCCGCGTCGCCGACGGTGGCCACGACGAGGATGTCGCCGACGCGAAAGGCGATCACCTCGTCGGCGGCGCCTGGCAGTTCGACCCAGTGGAACGTTTCCGCACCCAGGTTGTGCTTGGTGCGCAGCGCCAGGGCCGCCCGGTACAGCTCGTACGACGAGCCCTCCACGCCGCGCTGCGACTCGACCGCGTAGGGGCCCCAGTCCGCGGGCTGCGGCAGCCATGTGCGCCCGGTGGGCGAGAAGCCGTACGCGGGCTCCCCGTTCCGCCACGGCAGCGGGACCCGGCAGCCGTCGCGGCCCGCGGCCCTGCCGCCCGAGCGGGCGAAGATGGGGTCCTGGCGTGCCTCGTCGGGTATCCCGGTGTGCTCGGGCAGCCCGAGCTCCTCGCCCTGGTAGAGATAGGCGGCTCCGGGGAGCGCCAGCATGACGCCGGTCGCCGCGCGGGCCCGGCGGGCGCCGAGGGCGAGGTCGGGCTGGGGGTCGCGCGGGCCGATGCCGTCGTCGGTCGGGGTGCCGGTCGGGAGCCCGAACCTGCTGACGTGGCGCACGTCGTCGTGGTTGTTGAGCACCCAGGTCGCCGGTGCGCCCACGGCGCCGTAGGCGTCAAGGGACTCCTGGATCACCAGGCGCAGGTCGGCGGCCCGGTAGGGGCAGTCGAGGTACTCGAAGTTGAACGCCTGGTGCATCTCGTCGGGGCGCACATACGCGGCCAGCCGCGACGGGGGCCTGAGGTGCGCCTCGGCGACCAGGACCCGGCCGGGACCGAAGGCGTCGAGCACCGCCCGCCAACGCCGGTAGATCTCGTGCACGCCCGGCTGGTCGAGCAGCGGGGTGCGGCTGCCGTCCGGCGCGGGGTGCCCGCTGTGCTGGTACTCCACCGGGTGGTCGGGCAGCCCCTCGGCCTTGACCAGCCCACGGGCGACATCCACCCTGAACCCGTCGACGCCGCGCGCGAGCCAGAACCGCAGGATGTCGTCGAACTCCGCGCGGACCTCTTCGTTGCCCCAGTCGAAGTCGGGCTGCTTGCTGTCGAACAGGTGCAGATACCACTGCCCCGGCGTGCCGTCGGGCTCGGTGACCCGGGTCCAGGCCGGGCCGTAGAACGTCGACCGCCAGTTGTTGGGCGGCAGATCCCCGCCGGGTCCGCGGCCCTCGCGGAACATGTACCGCGCGCGCTCGGGGCTGCCCGGCCCCGCGGCAAGCGCCTCGCGGAACCACGGGTGCTCGTCGGAGCTGTGGTTCGGCACGATGTCCACGATCACCCGCAGCCCGAGCCCGTGCGCCCGGGCGACCAGGGCGTCGAAGTCGGCGAGGGTGCCGAACAGCGGGTCGACGTCGCGGTAGTCGGACACGTCGTAGCCCGCGTCGGCCTGCGGCGAGCGGTAGAAGGGCGAGAGCCACACCGCGTCGACGCCCAGGTCGGCGAGGTGGTCGAGGCGGGCGGTGATGCCGCGCAGGTCGCCCATGCCGTCGCCGTCGGAGTCGGCGAAGGACCGCGGATAGATCTGGTAGATGACGGCGTGCCGCCACCAGTCGGTCGCGGGGACGGGTGGGTGGGCGTGGTTCATGGCGCGGTCCTCGCTGTGCGGGTCGTCATGTCGGGGATCGGGAAACGGGGATCGGGAAACGGGGGGCGGCTCACAGGGCGCCCACCCGCCGCAGGAAGAGGTCGAGGAAGGCGGGGACGTCCACCGTGTCCGCGATCTCGCAGTTGGGCTCGGGCGCGTCCCTGGTGCCCAGCAGGTCGGCCACGGTGATGCCCCGGGCGACGCCGTCGGTCGCGACCGCGACATGAGCCCGCCGCCAACCGATCAGCTCGGGGTGGGTGACGGCCGCGACGGCGAGCGGGTCGTGCAGGTGGAAGCTGTCCCGGGTGGCCGAGCCGGGGTAACGGTGCCGCAGGGTCTCGATCCACGCCAGCCCGCACTCTCCGGCGAAACGGCCGAAGTCGCCGCCGTGTGACGCCAGTCGGGCCGCCTGATCCCGGCTCATCCGCACCTGGTAGGTGACGTCGAGCCCGACGAAGCGCAGCCGCGCTCCCGAGCGCAGCACGATGCGCGCCGCTTCGGGATCGGCCCAGATGTTGAACTCCCCCGGCACCCTGACGTTGCCCTGGTGACCGGTGAAGTAGCCGCCCATCACGACGATCTCGCGCACGTCGCGGGCGATCCGCGGCTCGAGCAGCATCGCCGTCGCGACGTTGGTCAGCGGTCCGATGGCCACCAGGGTGATCTCGCCCGGGCTGGCGGTGATGTGCCGGACGAGCGCCTCGGCGGCGCGCCCCGGCACGGGGCGCCGGTGGCCGAATCGCTCCAGCACGTCGGCGGCCCGCTCCCGCGGCCGCCATGGATCGGCCAGCGGGCCCGCGGCGCCCCTGACCACGGGGACCTCGCCGTGCCCAAGACGGTGCAGGAGCTCCACGGCCAGCGCGGTGGCGCTGTCCACGTCGGTGTTGCCGTCGACCGTCGTCACCAGCTCGAGCCGCAGCGCGGGGTCGGCCACGGCCAGGGCGATCGCGAAGCCGTCGTCGATGTCGCTGCCGGGCGCCCCCATCGCGACATCGGTGTCGAGCACCAGGCGCCGCACTCCGGCGGCGGAGGGCGCGGGGGCAGGCGGGGTCATAGTTCCTCCGGAAGCGGTGAGGTCCTTGCGTTCGGTGGCTGCGCGCCGCGGTGCCCGACCGCGCGGGCTCCCGCGGCGTTGCCCGCCCGCACCGCCGCCACCAGGTCGTCGTCGGCGGCCAGGCGCGCGGCGAGCGTGCCGACGAACGCGTCGCCCGCGCCCGTGGTGTCCACGACGGGCACCGTCAGGCCCGGGATGACCGTGACATCCCCGGCACGGGCCACCACGGCGCCCCCCGCGCCCCTGGTCACCACCGCGCTCCGGGCGCGCCGAGCCAGGTCGAGGGCGGCGTCGGCCGCGTCCGCGCCGGTCGCCACCCGCCGCCCCAGCGCCTGGCCCGCCTCCGACTCGTTCACGACGAGCGGGTCGCAGACCGCGAGCACATCGTCGGGAAGCGGGGTGTACGGCGCGAGGTTCAGCACGACCCGGGCGCCGCGCGCCGCGGCGGTCCGCACCCCGTCCACGACGGCGCCGATGGGGATCTCGCACTGGAGCAGGACCACGGGGGCACCACCGTGACGTTCCTCCGCCGCGGCCTCCTCCGCCGCGACGACCCGCTCGGCCTGTTCGGCGGTCAGCAGCTCGTTGGCTCCCGGGGCGACGACGATCGAGTTCTGGCCGTCGGTGGTCACCAGGACGACCGCGAGGCCGGTCGTGCTCCCGGTGATCTCGACCGCCGAGACATCGACGCCGCCGTCACCGAGCGCGCGGACGAAAGAGGTGCCGTCGGGTCCCGCGCTGCCGACGAAGCGCACGCGGGCGCCCGCGCGGGCCGCGGCCATGGCCTGGTTGGCGCCCTTGCCGCCGGGCGCGAACGTCGCCTCCGTGCCCAGCACGGTCTCGCCGCCGTCCGGGCGGTGCGGGACGCGAAGCGTGAGATCGCGATTGATCGATCCCACCACCACGAGCGCTCGGCCGCCGCCCTCCGGCCGCCCGCCGCTCACCGTTCCCCCGCGCCGCGCACGACGAGTGCGGCGGTGCGGTCGGCGAGCGCGGTGATGCGGGAGAAGTCGTAGCCGCGCACCGCGCTGCGGATCCGGTCATCGAGCGGGGCGATCAGCGCGTCGGGCAGCGCGGCGGCCCCGTTCAGGGCGCCGAGGACGGAGCCCACCGTCGCGGCCGACGAGTCGGTGTCGAGGCCCGCCTGCACCGTGAGGCCGAGCGAGAGCGCCACATCGCCCTCGCCCCAGAGGAGTCCCGCGGCGATCACCGCGGCGTTGTTGAGGGTGTGGACCCAGCTGTGCCCGGCGAACGCCTCGTCCACCCAGGCGATCGCGTCCTCCCAACGCGCCCCTTCCACGTGCAGATCGAGCACCGTGGCGAGGGTCGCGGACAGGCGGCTGCGCTCCGGGACCCAGTCCGCGGAACGGCGCACGGCCGCCGCGGCGTCGGGGGCGACAAATGCCTCCGCGACCAGCGCCGCCGCCCACATCGCGCCGTAGACGCCGTTCGCGGTGTGGGACAGGCTGGCGTCCGCGTGGGCGAGCCGGGCCGCGGCGAGCGGGTCGCCGGGGTTGACGTAGCCGAAGACGTCGGCGCGGATCAGCGCGCCGATCCACTCCCGGTAGGGGTTGTCGAACGTGGCGGCCTCCGCCGCGTCGACGCCCGAGACGAGGTTGCGGTAGACCGCGCGCTCGGCGGTGAACGTCTGCGTGAAGGGCAGCTTGTCCAGCCACTCGCGGGCGACGTCGCGCGGCGAGAAGCCGCGCCCGTACCGTTCGAGCAGGTGCAGGCCGAGGATGGTGTAGTCGGTGTCGTCGTCCCGTGGCATCCCGGTCACCCGGCCGAGCGTCGCCTCCTCCCACGAGGGGTTGAGCCGCTCGATGCCCTCCGGAAGGGGATCGAGGAGAGGCACATAGCCGCGCAGCGGCCAGGCGTCGGCGGCGCGCAGATAGCCGCGGATCTGCTCGGGCCGCAGCCCCTCGAGCGGCTTGCCCATGCAGCACCCGGCGCAGCGGGCCTGCCACGCGCCCCGCACGCGGTCGCCGAGCTCCTCGGGGCCGCCGCCGAACGGCACGGGTCGGCGCCCCGCGGCGACGCCGGGCAGCCGCGCCTCGATCGCGGCGAGATCCGCCGCGCCCGTCGGCTCGTCGTAGGGCCAGTCGGCGCGGCGGCGGGCCGTGCCGGTCACGCGCGGCAGCAGCGCGCGCAGCGCGGCCCGGTCTCCCCGGTCGGCCGCCTCGCCCACCGCCTCGAGCAGCGCGGGGTCGATGTCGAAGCCGCTCGTGGTGAGTTGTTCGACCTCGTCGGGAACGGTGTCACGGGGGTCGAGTACGTCGTGCGTGGAAGAAGCGGGCCTTGAAGAAGCAGACATCGAAGAAGTCCTCCGCCGGGTGGTCAGACGCGCCGCCTCGGCGTGCGGGGCACGTCCGGCGCCCGTCATTTCACGGCACCGCGCGCCACGCCGCCGATGATCCAGCGCTGGGCGAACAGGTAGATGACCAGCATGGGGGTGAGCGCCATGAGGTAGCTGGCGAAGGCCAGGTTGTAGTCGGTGCTGAACTGGCCCTGGAACGCGTACTGCACCAGCGGAAGCGTGTACTCGTCCTGGTCGGAGAGGATGACGAGCGGCAGCAGGAAGTCGTTCCAGGTGTGCAGCCCCGTGAGGATCGCCACGGTGGCGTTGACCGGGGTGAGCAGCGGGAAGATCACGCGCCAGAACGTCTGCCAGGCGCTCGCCCCGTCCAGGAGCGCGGCCTCCTCGATCGCCTCGGGGACGGTCCTGAGATAGCCGGTGTACAGCAGCACGTTGAACGCGAGGTTGTAGACCACGTAGAGCAGGACGAGTCCCCACCGGTTGTCGAGCCCGAGGAAGCTCATCTCCTTGACCAGGGGAAGCATCACGATGGGGAAGGGGATGAACAGGGCCGACAGGAAGTAGATGAAGATGATCTTAAAGGGGGTGCGGTGCAGGTTGCGGGCTATGGCGTAGCCGACCAGTGAGTTCGTCAGGACCGTCAGGACGATGACGGCGCCCGTGATCAGCAGGCTGTTGAGCAGCGCCTGGCCGAACCCCGTGATCCTGATGGCCTCGCCGAAGTTCTCCCAGTGCCACTGGGTGGGGAGGGACCACAGGTTCCCGGCCATGTCCGTCCGCGACTTGAGCGCGGTGACCACGGTGAAGTACATCGGGATGAGAATGGTCAGGGAGCCGAGGAACAGCAGGCCCGTCGCAGCCAGTTCGCCCTCTTGCGCGCGTTGTCCATCAGACGCTCACCTCCCGTGCCCTGAGGAACCGCAGCTGGACCACCGAGATCAGCGCGATCACCAGGAAGTAGATGACGGCGTTGGCCGACTGGTAGGCGAACTCGCCGCCGGTGAAGCCGTCGCGATAGATCTGGTAGGAGATCGACTGCGTCGCCGTGCCGGGGCCGCCCTCGGTCAGCGCGACGATCTGGTCGAAGACCATGAGGAAGTTCTTCAGCGACAGGACCATGTTGATCGTGAAGAACGGGGCGAGCAGCGGGAAGGTGATGCGCCAGAAGCGCTGCCAGGCGCTCGCGCCGTCCAGCAGGCTCGCCTCCCTGACCTCGTCGGGAATCGTCTGGAGCCCGGCCATGTAGATGACGATCGTCGTGGCGCAGCCCTGCCAGACGGCGACGATGACCACGCCGACCCAGGCCAGGTCGGGGTCGCCGAGGATGTTCCGCGAGAGGGTGTCGAAGCCGAGGGACTCGCCCACCTCGGGCAGCGGGTTGGCGAACAGGAAGTTGAAGATGTAGCCGACGACGATGGTGGCCAGGATCGCGGGCAGGAAGTAGACGCCGCGCAGGAATCCCCTGAACCGGACGTTCGACGTCAGCCCGACGGCGATCGCCAGGCTCAGGACGTTCGCGGCGATCGTGGCGACCACGGCGAAGAGCAGCGTGAAGCGGTAGCTCTCCCGAATCTGCGGGTCGCGGAACAGCTCGGCGTAGTTGTCGAACCCGATGAACGACCAGTCGCCGTAGCCCCGGCTGTCGGTGAAGCTGTAGAAGACGCCCTGCAAGGCGGGCAGGGTGTGGAAGACGAAGAAGAGGAGGACGGCGGGCAGGGCCATCCAGTAGTAGATGTGGCGTCTTTGGGACATGGGATCACCGTCTCGGTGCGGGGGTGTCCGCCGGGGGGACCGGGCGGACACCCCGGCTCACCGATCTCTCACTGGATGCCGTGCGACTGGAAGTCCGTGTCGAGCGCTTCGAGGAAGGCTCCGGCGTCCTCGTCCTGGAGGAACGTCTGCGTCAGCGCCGCCAGGTCGCTCGCCCCGGTGAACATGCCGTCCGGGTACATCGCCGTCCGCCCGGTGTCGATCCAGTCGGTCTTCAGCGGAGCCAGCACGGCCTCGTCGGACGTGACGTCGTCGCGCACGGAGAACAGCCGCTGGTCCTCGGTGAACGTCGCCTGGCCCTGCGCGGAGAACAGGTAGTCGACGAACTCCTGCGCCGCCTCGGCGTTCCCGCTGTTCTCGGCGATGCCGACGACCGAGTCGGGGGCGGAGAGGATGACGCTGTCGTCCGCGGCGCCGTGGACCGGCTCATGTCGCAGATGAAGAACCCCTCGACCGAGCCCGTCCACGAGGTGCTCGACGTGGCACTCGTGGTCCAGGAGTCGACGGCGCCTCGTCCGGCTGGCCGGGCTGTGGGACCGGGTCGCGCGACTACGCGGAGCTGACGCGGCGCGCCGCGCCCGAGACGGCCCGCATCACGTGCCTCGAGGGGGAGGAGAACGAGTACGGGGCCCACGCCGTACGGGTGTTGGTGGTGCCGCAGGCCCACGACGCGCTCTACCGCCACCTCGATCCGCTGACCGGCGGGGCCGAGGGGGCGGGGTGGCCGTTCGGGCGCGCCAGCTTCTCGTCCCCGTCGCCGACCCGGCGAGCGCGGCCGACCCGTCGGCCGTCAGCCCTGTCCTGCCGGGCCGCCCCGACGCCGTGCACCCCCATGTGCAGACGGCAGCACGACGACGCGGGAGCTCACCCCCGACCAGGGCCTCGGGCCGCAGCACCGGCGGTTCAGGGCCGAGGGCGTGACCAGCGTGCGCTTCACCGTCCTGTCGTCCTACGGGGCGAGCGCCGACCGGCAGGTGGCCATCGCCGAGATCGAGTTCTTCGGCCCGTCGTCCGGCAACCGCCTGTGACGGGCGAACGGCGGCCGGAGCGGGCACGGTCACGGGTGGCGCCAGGTCACCACGGGACGTCGATGTTCTCCCATGTCGTGAAGGTGCCGGTCGGTCCGTCAGGGCCGAGGCGGGCGACCCGCACCACCTCGCGGACGGCGTCTTCGACCGACTCCGTCCCCTGGAACTTGACCAGCGCGGTGTTCGCGAACCCCGGTGAGACGAGATTGACCTTGATGCCGGTCGACTCCAGCTCGACCTTCATGGCGAGTGTGATGGCGTTGAGCGCTGTCTTCGACGCGGCGTAGACCGGTTCGAAAGCCGCGTGGAGCGGGGATGCCGGATCGGCGGCGGTCGTCAGGGATCCGAGAGCGCTCGTCACGTTCACCACGCGGGCGTCGGATGACCTGCGCAGCAGCGGGAGCATGGCCTGGTACACCGCCAGGGGGCCGAAGACGTTCACCTCCCAGACCGCCCGCACCTCGTCGATCGGGACGACGCTCGGCTTCGACAGGTCGCGGAGCTCCGCCACGTCGTCGACATCGGTGCGCGTGGTCGAGATGGCGGCGTTGTTGACGAGGAGGTCGAGCCGACCGGCCTCCTCGCCGATCCGCTTGGCGGCCGCGTCGATCGAGGCCGCGTCGGTCACGTCGAGCTGAAGCGCGGTGGTCCCGCCGCCGATGTCAGCCGCCGCGGCCTCTCCACGGGCGAGATCGCGGGAACCGAGGAACACGGCGACGCCGTCGCCGGCCAGCTCTTCGGCGACCTGCTTGCCCATGCCCTGGTTGGCTCCGGTGACGAGAGCGACACGGTTCGCGGGCATGACAGCCCCTCCTTCTGTCCGGTGTGCGGAGGTGGACGAGCGTCCGCGCCCCTGGCGCGCCTCGCCGCACAGCAACTGTGCGAGATCCAGGACCGGCCGGGAAGGCCCTTCCGCCCCTGGTACCGGCAGGGCCAGCCCGAGGCGTCATCGTCCGTCGGAGGCATCATGGTCCGTATGCAGCCACAGCTCAGGACGGATTTCGGGAAGTTCCTGCGAGGCAGGCGAGGCAGAGTGGTGCCGCCCGGGCCGTCGGCCACCGGCCGGGCGTCGCGCCGCCAGGTGCCGGGGCTGCGCCGACAAGAGCTGGCGGAGGCGGCCGACATCTCCGTGGAGTACTGCACCCGCCTCGAGCAGGGACGAGCGCCGCGTCCGTCGCGGGAGGTCCTGACCTCCTTGGCGAGGGCCCTCGATCTCACGGCGGCCGAGCGGGACCATCTGTTCCGTCTCGCCGGCGAGTTGCCTCCCGAGCCGCTCGCCCCCGGCAGCGAGGTCCGCCCCGGGCTCCAGCGCCTGCTGCGCGAGCTCGACAACACCATCCCGGTCACCGTCCATGACGGCCGCCTCAACGTCATGGCGCGCAACGCCGCCGCCGCCGAACTCCTCGGGGCCCCGTCCGGCACGAGCCGGTTCCGGCACAACATCGTCCACCAGGGCTTCACGGCCCAGGCCCGGGACCTTCTCGGGGCCGAGGGAGCCCACTCCTACACCCGGTGGGCCACGGCCGCGCTCCGCTCGGCGATGGGCCGATACCCTGACGACGCGTACCTCCAAGCCCTGCTCGCGGAGCTCTCCGCGACCAGTACCGACTTCAGGGACCATTGGCACAGGGCCGAGGTCACAGCGCGGCGGTCAGGCGTGAAGCACCTGCACCACCCGGCCCGCGGACAGCTGACGTTCCAGAACGAGATGCTCCACGACCCCGACCGCGACCACTGGATCGTCGTCTACCTGCCCTGCTGATCCCCGCCACCCACCGGGTACCGGTCCGGAACGGGCGGGCGATCGCGTCGATCACCCCACGATGGTCCCGGCAAGGCCCGTTCTCGTCACCCCGACGAGCTGGAGCCCTGTCGCTCGGACAACGGCCTTGCGTTGCGGATGGACGAGTACGTCAACGGCGAGTCCGACCAGCGCCCCTACCTCGCACCGGGAGACACGGTCCGGATCAAAGTGCGGGAACTCGGCGCGATCTTCGCACGGACCACCGCGCCGGAAGCGTCCTGATCTACCCGACAGGTCCCTCGCGCCCCCTCACCCGACGTCGCTCCCTCGATTCGCCAGGAGATACCCCGCGATGCGTCCCGTCCCCACCCGCGAAGAGGTGCTGCCACGGAACGTCGCCGACGCTCGCGCTGCACGTTTCCTCCGCCCGGCTTACTTGACGCCTGTTCAGCCTCGTCGGCGGAACCAGCGGCGCTGCCTGGTGGCCAGGGGCGCGGCCGCTGTCCGACCGACACTGGCCAGCGCATCGCGCAGCATCCGCAGGTTGACGGAGGCAAGGTCGGAGACGCCGCCGAGGGCCTCGGCGAGGGCGGCGGCCTCAGCCAGCCGCCGTTCCGCCGCGTGCCGGTCGCCCTGTGCCAGCAGGAACAACCCCGAGAAGCAAAGTGCCCCGACGAGTTGGTCCTGGCCGTAGCCTCCGGACCGGACGACCGTGGTGAACTCCCTGACCGCGTCCTCGGCCGCAGCCGAGCCGTCCTCCAGCGCCGCCGGGAGGAAGGCGTAGAACTGCTCGGCGCTGTAGAGCGCGAGGCCCCCGAAGCAGTGGTGGTCCCACAGATCCAGGCGTTGCGACGGGCAGTTCCGGTACACCCGCAGTCCTTCGGCCGCGGCTTCCTCGATGACGTCGACGCGGCCGAGTTCCTCACCGAGCGCGTGCAGCCCCCACATGGACCGGGCCATGCCTGGCTCGTGATCGGCGTTGTCACCGGCCAGCAGCCGGTACGCCCTCACAGCCGGCCGCCCGCCGCCCGGCGAGTCGGGGGCACCGTCCCCCAAGGCCACGCGCCGCGCGGCCTGTTCCCGTCCCCCTCCGGGGCCCGGCTCACAGCCCGGCTGGGAGGCCACCAGCATGTCGAAGATTCCCAAGGAGTGTTCCGCGGCGGTGGCCGCCCCGCCGGTCAGCCCGAGCCCGGCCAGCACGACCGCGTGTTCGTACAGCCGCTCGGCGAGCTCCAGCAGTGTGTTCAGATCGCCCGGGTCTTCAGCGCACAGCTCCTCCAGCACCGCCAGTGCCTGCTCGCGCGATGCCCTGGCCCGCTCGGCGTCGCCAGTCCGCTCGGCGTCGCGGACCTGTTGGTCCAGTTCACCGAAGCGCTCCTGCAGTGCCTCGATCCGCGCCCACTTCGCGGACTCCCCGGCCGTACCCACCTCTTCCCCCTGGCCGCCTGTCATGCGTAGCGCCCCCTCAACTCTCGTCCGCGCTCCGGCACCGCCTCGCTCACCACATTCCATCAGCGTTCCCCGGACGCTGACCAGTGCTATGGTCGCGCTCCCCAGCTGGATGCCGTGGACCTGAGCAATCTCGATGCCGTGGATGTTCGGCGCCGGTCAGGCCGACGGGCCGGTGCGGCGCACCGGCCCGTCGGGTGTTTCCGGGTGTTTCCGGGTGTCAGTGGCGTCCGTGGTGTCGTGCGCGCCGCTGACGGGTGACGAAGACCGCTGCCGTGCCCGCGCCGAGCAGCACGGCGGTGAGGGCGATGACGCCTCCGAGGCCGGACGTACCGGTGTGGGCGAGGCCGCCGCCCGGTGACCGTCCGGCCGGTGCCGGGTCGTTGGGCGCCGGGTCCGTCGGCTCCGCCGGGGGCGGCGTCGGGGACGGGGAGTCGGGCGGCGTCGGTGCCGGGGACTCCGGCTCCGGGATGTGGACACCGGCGTCGATCGTGTGATCGACCCCTCCCGGTGTGTCCGGCGCGGTGACCGGGGCGTAGCCGTTGCAGAGTCGGCCGGAGGTCGGCGGGGTCACATTGGAGTCATGGACCCGGTCGTCACCGGCGCGCGGCAGGGTGAACCGCAGGTCGGCGGCCGCCGGCTCGCCCGGCACCCCGCTGGTGTCCGCCGTGCAGACATCGAACTGCACGGTGTACTCGGCGCCCGGGGTCAGCTCGTAGTCCGCGCCGACCCCGCCGAAGTAGTACTCACCGGCGGCATCGGTCGTGGTCGTGGCGACCTGCTCGCCATCGGCGTCCAGGAGGTTGATCGTCGCGCCAGGCAGCAGTACGTGCCCGGGGTCCTGGAGGCCGTTGCGGTCGCCGTCGTACCAGACGACGTTGCCGATCTGGATCGGTGCGTTCGCCGCGGCGTACGCGATGTCGCCGAGGCCGCCCGCCTTGCCGAACCCGTTCTGGTTCGGGCCGACGAACTCGTACGCGTTGTTGACCGGGTCGTTGCCGGGGCCGAGGCCGGTGGCGACGTCGTAGTAGCCGGTTCCGCTGGTGATGACCCGCCCGGCCGGGTCCATCTGGGTACTGACGGCCCACTGCTGCTGCGGGATGTAGGCGACCGATCCCAGGGCGGACTCCTGGTGCGGCCCTGGCTGGGTCGCGGAGCCGCCGTTCGGGAAGAAGTCACCCGGGAAGTACTCGACCACGCTGCCGGGCTGGACCCCGTCGAGGGTCGGGTCCGTCGCGTGGTCGGGGCAGATCCCGGTGCCTTCCCAGTCGTACCCGCCGTCGGGCCTGGCGCAGGCCATGTTGATGTCGCCGCCGGACATCCCGTTCTGCGGTGTGTCGATGCCCGGCCTCGGGTCGAGGCCGCCCCAGCTCACGACGTCCATGAACCGGTCACGGAAGCCGAGGATCAGCGAGCCGTCGCGGGTGAAGGCCATACTGGCCAGCGCCGGCTGCGGATTGATCATCGCGCCGCCCAGTTGGAAGGAGTCCCAGTCCGCCAGGCCGGTGTGCCACGGGTTCCAGTGGTTGCCCTGGCCGCTGCCGGAGTTGCCGACGTGCACCTGGCCGCGCTCGAAGTCCAGCGGCTGGGACAGCACGGTGGTGAAGTCGTCGCCGTCATAGGTGGCGACGACGGCCCTCAGGTCCGCACGGTTCTGGGTGCTCTCGGCGCTGCACACACCCCCGACATACAGGCTGCCGTCGTGGGCCGCCACACTGAACGGACGCCAGTCCCCGTCCGACGCGCAGCCCGGGTCGGGGATCGGCACGGTCTCCTCGGGCGCCGAGGCCGTGGGCCCGGTCGCGTCGAAGCTGACCAGGCTACGGGTGAGCAGGTTCACCGCGTACAGGGTCGAGCCGTCCTCCGACAGGGCCAGGCCGCCGATGCTCTCCTTGCCCGGCGCGTCGGTGAACTCGGCGTCCTTGATCAGGTTGTCGGTGTCGTGCGGTGTCTCCGTGGCGCCCGGCACCGTCGCGAACAGCGTCGGGGCACCGCCGTCGACCGGCTGGGCGTAGATCGCGCCACCGCCCTCAGGGCCGTACTCGGTGTACCGCCGGGCGAACGCCGACTGGAACAGCTGGTCGCGGTACCGGTCGTAGGCCAGCCCGTAGGTCGTGCCCACCTGGTCCTGGGTGTTGAGGACCTCAGGGCACACCGCCCCTTCGGTACAGACGCCCCGGACGTCCGTCCCGAACGCCACCAGTGCCCGGGTGTCCGTCCCGCCCGCGCCGCTCTGGATCGGCACGAAGTAACGGGAGTCGGGCAGTGCGTAGTCGGCCGGGTTCCAGACCCCGGTGGTCACCGAGTCGTCCGTGCCGTCCGAGACGTCCACGAACGAGGTGAAGCTGTCGAAGTGGTTCTCCGCGGTCGAGGCGGGCGCCGCCCGCAGATAGCCGTCGTAGGGTTCCGGTACGGTGACGTCGACCCGGTACCGGCCGCCGGTCAGCTCGCCCGACGGCGGCACGACGACCCGTCCCGTGACATCCGTGACACCGGTGACGCGGTTGCCCGCGGGGTCGGTGACATCGACCTGGATTCCCCGCTGGGGCACATCCATGGTCGCGTTGATCACGCCGGTGCCGAAGAAGTCCCGCAGTACCTCGACGGTCAGGGTGCCGTCGGAGGCCGCGGCTCCGGCCTGCCCGGCACCGGCCACGATCGTGCCGACACCGCCCCCTACCAGGAGCACGCCGGACAACCCCATCCGCAGCAGTGCACCTAAACGCATAGCGCTCCCTTCGTCCTGGGCCAACGCGAACCCAGCGACTTCCCGCGCAGAGACTACAGTTGACGACCCGTAGTGTTCGGCCAATCACGGAAATCGAGGGTGCCTCGGTGAGAACCGTTATCTCGCGCCGCGTGCGGAGCACCGACATCGAGCGGCGTCGCCGGTGGCCACGGCTACGTTGGGCAGCGGCCGTCGCCTGCGTCGCGGCAGCCGCGACCAGCGCCTTCGTCCTCCTCGGCGGCGGTGAGGACCCCGCCGCACCACGGGCGTTGACCTCGGACGAAGTGAACCGGCTGGCGGTCACGCGATTCCTCAACTACCAGGCGGAAGGCCGGGCGGTGACGCTCAACGTGCCGAACGTCGACGGTGGGCTGGTCATCACCGCGTCCGTCGACTACCGCACCCACACCGGTTACGGGGTGGTGCGCGGGACCGGGCGCGACACGTCGAGCGACGGGCTGATCCGGTGGACGGCCACCACCGTCCTCGTCCACCCCATGGCGGACCCCCCGGACGTTGTCCCGGCGTCACCGCCCGAGTCCGGTTGGTACAGCCGTCCGCTGCTGACGTCCGGCATGACCCTGGACAGTGCGCTGGCCATCGTGCTCGACCTCGGCAGCGACCGGCCGGACAACGCCGCGCTGCTGCCGCAGAACGGCGCCACCTGGGTCGGGCATGAGCAGGTACGCGGCCATCGGACGGACATCATGAACGGGCCGCGTGCCGAGTCCGGTGCCGAGGTCCCTGGCGGCGACACCAGCACCGGTACGTCAGGGACCGTGCGTTACTGGATCGGCTCGGACGGCACCATGTACCGGGTCGAGGCCGGTATCGCCTCCGCGCCCGAGCCGGTGGTCATCGACTTCGACACCCAGGCGCATGTCCCCGTCCCACCGCTGCCCGGAGCCACCCCGACGCCGTAGCCGGCGCTCATGAGGCCCGTACCCGCGTGCCGTCGGCGAGCAGTGAAGGCGACGGCAGCGCGATGTCCTCGATGACCGGCAGCTCAGGAACGTCCGGCACGACGGTGGCGCCGACCGTGCGCGCATCCGGGAGCTCCGGCAGCGGTCCTGGCGCGGCCACGTCGGTGAAAGGAATGCCCGCGGGCGCCGCCGGGCCCTGCCAACTGCCGGAGGGCGTGGGGGATGTGGCCGGGACAGGGCAGGACGCGGTGGACGCGAGCCCCTCGGGCACGGTCGTCCGAAGCTCGTTCCCCTCCAGGCAGTTGCCCTGTCCCCCGGTGGCGGCGGGGAACGTCCAGCCGATGTCGACGCCGTTGTCGGTGAAGGTGTTGTCCGTGATCCGGTTGCCGTCCGCCGTCAGGTCGGCGGTCGCGGTGATCACGAGACCGGCGTTGGTGTTGCCGGTGACCAGGTTGCGGATGAACCGGTTGTCGCTGCCGCCGTCGACGCCGATGCCGATGCCCCAGCCGCCGTCGGCCTGTTCGGGGGTCTCCGGCTGCTGGTTGTCCGCGATCAGGTTGCCCGCGATGACGGCGTCGCGCTGCGGGAGCAGCTTCTCCTGGTGGTCGGAGTTGGTGGTCAGCCCGACACGGTTGCCGACCAGGCGGTTGCCGACCACATACATGTCACCACTGGCGTTGGTGCCCTCGTAACCGACCGCGTTGAGCTCGGAGACGTTGTCCCGCACCACGATCCGGCACGGCCTGCACTGGCCGACATAGATCCCCGAGTCCGCCCCGCCCGAGGTGTAGGAGTGCTCGATGACGCCGTTCTGCGCGGAGAACGCGTAGATGCCATAGAGGCCGTTACGGGTCGCGGTCACATGCGACACCAGGAACGACTCCAGGAGGCTGACGGGTTCGTCGCCGGTGTCGTAGCCGCCGCTCCCCGGCAGTGCGTCGACCGCCGCCGCCGAACCGGTGACCAGCAGCCCGTTGTGCGTGTTGTTCCGCACGGTCAGGTTCTCCACGGCCACCCCGGGCGCCGTGACGACCACACCGTTCGGCTGCCGCACCTGCCCGTCGATGACCACCTCTGCCCGGGACTCGCCCCGCAGCGTGACGCGCTCCGTGTCGATCAGCACCGACTCGTGGTACACGCCCGGCGCCACCAGTACCAGGTCGCCGGGGCGGGCCAGGGACACCGCGTCCGAGATCGTCGGAGCGTCGGCGGGCACCCGGATCGTCACCTCCGCGCCGTCCGGCCGCCGCCCCTCGCCCGATCCGTCGTCGCCACCGCCGCTACAGCCGGTCACCAGCGTCAGCGCGCCCAGGGCAGCCGTCATGACGCGAAGAGCCACTCGAGACATGATCCCAGTCTGGCACGGCGTCAGGCCGCCTGAACGTCGAACTCCCGCTCGCAATACGACGGTTGAGCGGCAGCCCCAGACCGGGTGTGGCAGGGTACGCATCATGCCGAGCGCCGACCGTCCCCCGTCACGCCGCGCGTTCCTCGATGTCACGGGTGTCACGGTGGCCACCGGTCTCATCGCCGGGTGCTCAGGGGACTCCGCCCGGTCCGCCCGGTCCGGCGATCCCACCAGGTCCGGCGATCCCGCCCGGTCCGGCGATCCCGCCCCTTCCGCGTCGGCCACGCCCGCGCCGGTCGCGGCGACGGGCCGGTATCAGGCGGGCGTGACGCTTCCCCGCACGGCCCAGCCCCACCTGCTGGCCCTGGTGGCCGACCTCGGCGACACGGTGACGCCAGGGCCGCTGCTGGCCGAGCTCGGCGAGACCATCCAGACCCTCACCGCCGGGTCCGACCCACGCCTGTTGGGCCTGTCCCCCGGCGATGTGACCGTGACCGTCGGCGTGGGCCCACGGCTGGTACGGACGGCCGGTGCCACGCTGCCCGGCGCGACCGACCTCCCGCCGTTCTCCCGCGAGCGTGTCAACTCGCGGGAACGCGACGGTGATCTGCTGCTCCAGATCTGCGCGGGCGACGCCCTGCTCCTGCCGCTCGCCGCCGCCGCGCTCCTGGACCAGGCAGGCGACCGCCTCCAGGAGCGCTGGCGGCAGTTCGGACGCCGCGGTGCGGAGGTGCCCGTGGCCGAGGACCGCTCCGCACCGCGCAACCTGCTCGGTTTCATCGACGGCATCGTGGGCCCGCACACCACCGCCGAGCAGGAACGTGACCTGTGGCTGGCCGACCCGCCCGCGGTCGCCGGCGGCACCCTGGCCGTTCTGCGGCGCATGGAGATCGACCTGACACGGTTCGCCGCCCTGTCCGTCGCCGAGCAGGAGGCGGTCTTCGGGCGGCGCCGGGCCAGCGGCGTACCCCTCTCCGGCGGCAGCGTCGACTCGGCCCCGGGACTCAGCGCCAAGACACCCGACGGACGCTATCTCGTCCCCGTGGACGCCCACGTACGCAGGGCGAACCCCACGGTGGTCGGCGTCGGCCACATGCTCCGCCGCTCCTACAGCATCGACGACCCCGCCCCCGGTCTGCTCTTCATCAGCTTCCAGAACGACCTGCGGACCTTCACGGCCACGCTCGCCCGCATGGACACCTCCGACGCGCTGCTGCCCTTCACCACCACGACCGCCAGCGCGACCTTCCTGATCCTCCCCGGCTACGACGCACGACGCCCGCTCGGTTCCACCCTGTTCGGCTGATCCACACCGCCCCTGCGGGGGGGTACCAACGCGCGCTGGCCGACGCGACATCCGGTGGGGCATAGGCCGCATTGCGCCCGCGGAGTGTTCGATTGAACGAGAACGGCCCCTGCCCGCGTTTTCGCAGATCTGAGGCCGTTTCACCAGGGGAGGCCGAGTCGACAGATTCGCAGTGGGCTCAGCCTCACCCGGCCGCACTACCTCTGACCTGCGTCTTTCCCACCCCGAGCGACCAAGACCGCGCTCCCGGGGAAGACCTGGGGGGGGACGCCCCTCTTTGAGGCCCGTTCACCCTGTTCCGGCAGCAACGACTGGTCCAGGTCGTGCTGGCCCAAGGTCAGGGACCGGAGGTGGTGGGCAGCGGGTCGAAGCGGTGGTCGGGGTCCGACAAGTCATCCAAGATCTCGGACTGTCGTCGTCCTGTGAGCAGCGCCGCCAGGAACCCGGTGCTTCCGGTGTCGTGGCGCTCCCAGTAGGGGCCGTGGCCTTCGCTGACCATCACGGTCCAGCGGGCCGGCCCGACTCACCCAGTCCTGGGCGTCGGAAAACGAGGCTTGGGCGGAGGACAGGTCCGCCTGGGCGGCTATCGCCCGGTCCGGGGCGCGGTCCGCCATGCCCTGCGCTGTCTCCAGCTTGGGCCAGTACGTCTTTAATGCCTGGGCGGCCATGTCGTACGAGGTCTGGAGCTTCTCCAGATCCCACCGGCACCGGCCGAAAGCGCTGGACCAGCCGCTGGAAGACCGCGCTGAACGCATTCGACATCACCTTCGACGGCCGCCTCACCGCAGCCCGCCAGTAGACCCCAACTCAATCGAGTACACCGGCTCGTTTGACAGACCCTCACCCCACCCGCTCAAGTCTTCGTGTTGGTCAGGTGCGGGCCGAGGTAACCGACGTACACCAGGCCGGTGTTGGGTCCGTCGTCGTAGAAGTAGAGCCGTGGGGAGACCATGTTGCCACCGCCGATACGAAGGTGGGCCTCCATGAACAGCCTCTTGCCCGGGTCGACGGCCTGGGGGACCGGGAACGTGCGCTCGCGGCGCCAGTCGTCGCGGTTGCCGACGGTCTTGGACTCCTTCATCTTGACCTTGCCGGCCGGGAAGAGGTGCTCGCAGTCGTCGGGCAGGTGGGCGCACCAGTAGCGGAAGTCGCCGCCTGCCGTACCGGCGGCTGACGCGGCGGCGTAGTCGTCGAGTGCGCACAGGGCGTCCCAGGCGACCTCGAGCCAGTTGCCGATGGACTGGGCGTCGAGTTCCCTGGCCTTCCGCTTGTCTCCGGTGAAGCGGAGGTGGGTGAACTCGTTCATCCGGTCGAGCATTTCGGCGAAGGTGGCGGGTACGTCGGTCGGTGCGTCGGCCGGGGCGTGGGCGAGGTCGTACCGACCGGTCCTTTCCAGCCCTATCTGGAGGGTCCGCACCTGTCGCTCGGCGTGCTTGAGCTTGGCGTACAGGTCCTGGTTCTCCGCCGCCGCCTCGAACTCCTGCTCCTCCGCGATCTGGAGCTGCTGGCGCAGGTCGCGCAGGGCGTCCGCGTTGGCGTTCTCCCGCTGCTCGGCCTCGGTGAGCATCTTCGTGAGGGTCTCGTTCTCGGCGCGGAGTTCGTCCAAGCCGGAGCCGTGGGCCGCCGGGCGGGGGCGGGTGCGCTGGACGGGGAGGGTGTCCAGTGGCGCGGGGAGGGGGAAGCGTAGGGCCAGCCGTTGGGGGAGGGCGGCAAGGATGGTCGCCGCGCGCCTCGGGCTCGCCTCGAGCGTCGTCCGGGACATCACCAGGTGGCGCTGAGCGTCGGGCTGCCAGGCTGGGTCGACACCGGGGAGGTAGGTGCGGATGCCACCGCCGAAGACGCGGTGGTAGTCGAGGGTGGTGTTGAAGAGGGTCTGGGCTTCGGGCCTGAGGACGTACACCACGGCGAGACCGGTGAGGTGTTTGTAGGCCGGTTCGACGATCTTTTGCGTCCAGACTTCGGGGTCCTGACCGTAGGGGACGCTCGCGATCACGATGGGCAGCCTGCGGTCCTGGTCGCAGAGTTCCTCGATGACCTCCTCGACGTCGTCCGGCTCGATGAACTTGGGTTCGGTGGTGACATCGGCGAGGCCGTCCTGGGCGGGGATCGCGTCGAGCAGGAGCTTTGCTATGCCGGGGGTGTTGGCCGGGATGGGGCGGAGGTCGGGGGACGCCGGGTGGTGCTCGATGTCCACCTGGAGCCAGGTGCGGCGGTCGTCGTCGCGGTTGCCGGAGCGGACGACGAGGGTGGACTGCCAGGTGCCCCGGTTCTTCTGGCGGCTTTCACGCAGTCGCCAGCGCGAGTACGAGCCGCGCCGACCCGCTGCCGCGTCGTGGTCGAGGGTGACGCCTTCCGCTAACTCGTTGCGGCCCTCGTCCAGGGCGGAGGTGTCCAAGCGCTTGAGCTCGCCGAGCCAGCGGTGCAGCTGGCGGTCGGCTTCGGCGGAGGTCGTCACGAAGTCCTGCGTGGTCGAGACAACCATGCGGTAGTTGCGGGGTTCCATGGGCTGCTGCCTGTGCGGTGTGGTGGGCGGGCGGTGGATATGCCGAGTACGGCGCGCTGCCCTGGGAGGGCGGTGCGCAGGTGGGGGTGCTCAGGCGAGGTGGGGTTGTGCGGTGCGTGGGGCTACGCCGGGTGGCGGGGGCCCTGGCCGGGGGGTGGGTCGAGGATGGTCTGGTAAGGGGTGCCGGTCACGCGGGCTTCGGCCATGCGGTCGTAGATGTCGAGGATCAGGTCCTTGGTGCGGTAGGTGCCGTGGGTGGCCTCGTCTTCCCGCTTGACGATGGGGAACGTCTCCATGACGTGTTCGACTTCGTCGCGGTCCAGGCCGTAGAGGTGGAAGAAAGCGGCGTCCAGTTCGGCACGGAGGAGTTCGCGGCGGGGTTCGTGCCAGCGGAACGGGGGGCCGTCGTCGCCGAGGTCGCAGGCGTAGTCAGCCATGTCGTGTGAGGTGTAGGCGAGTTCCGCAACCCGAAGCATGATCCAGTCGTCGGCCACGTGTAGGACGCCCAGCTCGGCGGGTTGCGGGACGGGGAGCTGGTACAAGTAGCCGTACGTGAGGTGAGTGCCGGCGATCTTCTGCCGAATCGCGTAGTCGAAGGCGAATGAACTGAGGCATGTTTGCAGCAACGCGGCGGCGGTGGCGTCCTCGGGAAACAGCAGCGGGTAGGTGTGGCCGACGCCGTAGGGCGGCAGCGCTGTGAGCATGGTGGTGCGGGTGTCCGTGCCACGGGCGATGTCCCGCCAGCCCATCAACCAGCCTCGGTACCACTCCCGCTCAGCCAACCGCGAAGCCACCCCAGACTCCTTGACCGGATTACCCTTCCTGTCCCGCTTCCCCGTCTCCACGTCGAACTCCGGCACCCAGTACCGCGGCATCGGCACAAACCCCGGATCATCATGCTGCTCCGCCGTAACTCGAGGCAGGGTCCCCATGTTGGCCTGCGCCTCGGTCTGCCTCTCGTACGTTCCGAGCCGGTGGTCGTAGTGGTGCAGCATCTTCGCCTCGTACAGCGGCAGGTACCGCTTGCCGTCCCGCTCGAAGACGTTGCCGTTGAGAGTCCAGCCCTCGACCGCCAACTGCTCCTGTGTGCGGAACAGGTGGGAGTCGTTCGACATGTCGAACATCCTCATGAACGACAGCCCCCAGGGGTTGCCCTCAGGGTCCCCCTCCCGGATGAGCACCGGCACCCGGCGATAGATCCCCAGCGTGATCTCCGCATCCCGCCGCGACCGGAACACCGGCAAGGTGCCCGTGTTGGGGTTGACGAGCAGGATCTCCTCCGGCGGCATCGAGAAGCGGCGGCTCGGCAGGTCCTCCATGTACCGCGTGCCGAAGGCGAACGACGCCTCCCGTACCCGCTCCTCGCGGCCCGCCACCGTCAGGAGACAGAAGCGGACCGAGTGGTGCACGGCCCGGCTCAGCAGGAACGCCTCGTTCTCGAAGTCCAGGAAGGACGCGAGCCGCGCGCTGCGCACCAGGTCCGAGAAGAACGGCGCCGTCGTCGCGTCCGTCGCGATGCCCGTCGGCAACACCAGGCCGAAGCGGCCGTGCGAGGCGATCCCGAGGGACGCCGTCTCGGCGAACACCGCGTAAGTGTTCACGTCACCGCGGCCCGCGAGCGGGAAGCGGCCGGAGTCGCGCAGCAGGTGGCTCACGCCTTCCGCCTGACGCTTGGCGGCGACGAAGTCCTTGAGCAGTGCGCGCTCCGCGGGCTCCTCGCTCGTCGCCAGCGCCCTGATCAGCCGCTCGCGGGCCGCCTTGTTGGCCGCCGTCGCGATCTTCTCGCTGCGCGTGGCGAAGAACTCCTGCTCCTGGAGCTTGACCCGTTCCCACGGCGGATTCCCCAGCACGCAGCTGAAGCCCCCACCCCACCCGGTCCGCTCATCCACCCCCACGGCCGAGCTGGCGTCCGGGTCGTCCGGCACCGAGAACACGTCGGGAAACTCCAGGTGCCAGTGGAAGAACCGGTACGCGTTCCGCAGCTCGGCGACCTTCTCCCGCGTGCCCTCCGGCAGCTTCTTCCAGCCGCCCTCCCGCAGGCCGAGCAGCCCCTCCAGCGTCAGTGCCGGCGGACGCGCCTCCTCCGTCTTCTCCCAGACGAACGCCGCGCACCACGCGTCCGCGAGGTCCCGCTCCCGCACGTACTCCGAGTCGGGGCCCTCCATCAGCTCCGCGTAGGCGTCCCGCTGCTTGTGGACGTACTCCAGCTTGTCGTTCCGCGCCGTCGTGATCCCCGCCGCGGCCTTCCCCAGCTTCACGTTCGATGCCGCCAGCGCCGTCGTCGCCCCGAACAGCTCGCCCTGGTGGACGCCCGCCAACCGAGCCTTCCACGCCTCCCGTTCCGCCTGGTTGCGCTTCCTGAGCCCGGTCACCCACTTCTTCTCGTCGCCCTCGATCGGCTTGAAGGCGTCGTCCGGCAGCCCCTCCGCCAGGAGTTTCGGCGTCGCGCCGACCAGGCCGTTGCCGTGCTTGATGTGCGAGTCGAGGAAGCTGAGCGGCTTGCCCGGCTCAAGGGACTCGATCCACAGCGAAACCTTGGCCAGCTCCACCGCCATGGGGTTGAGGTCCGCCCCGTAGACGCACCGGCTGATCACGTCCCGCAACGCTGTCCGCGTCGCCTCCGCGCTCGGTTCCGGCGAGTCCGTACGGACGGCCGCCAGCCGCTTGGCGATACGACGGGCCGCCGCCACCAGGAAGTGCCCGGAACCACAGGCCGGGTCGCAGACCGTCAGCCGCAGCAGCGCCGCCTCCTGCTCCTCCCGCGTCGCGCCCGACTTGACCGCGTCATCTATCACCGGGTCGAGCGCCGAGTCGAGCAGACAGTCGATCAGTGACGACGGCGTGTAGTACGAACCCGTCGTCTTGCGTTCGTTGCCCGCGAGCGTGCGCAGCTCGAAGGTGTTCGCCACCGGGTTGAAGCGGGGAACCAGCTCCAGCAGGGACTCGTAGATCGAGCCCAGTTCCTCCGCGCCCAAGTGGCGGTAGTCCACACGGCGTGGACGGTTCAGCTTCGGGTCGATCACGACCGACAGGGCCTTCACCGCCGTGTACAGCGCCTCGTTCGGCAGCTCCAAGTCGTCCAGGACCGCGTCCGCCTCCGCGCGCTCGAACAGACCCCCCAGACCGGGCAAGCCCAGCTCAGGCCGGCCGCCCTCCTGGCCAAGACCCTCCAGCACCAGGCGCAGCGCGTGCCACTGGTCGCCGTGCGGGCCGCCCGTGCGACGCGTGGCCGTGCGGCGCAGACGGGCCGTGGAGAAGTACTTCTCGTAGCGCTCGCGGGCCTCGGCCGGGGCGTCGTCCGGGATCAGCAGGCCGCGGTCCTCCGCCACGAACAGGAACAGCAGCCGGTACACCAGGTGCAGCAGCGCCGGGTGCATGGCCCGGACCGTCACCTCGGACTCGTCCAACTTCCGGCGGAACTCCGCGTTGTCCCGGTGCTGGATGAAGCCACTGCCCAGCGTCACCAGGGCCTTCTCCACGCCCAGGCGGAGCTGCTCCATGGCCCGGGTGCCGCTGGCGATCGCCTCGGTGCGCCACTTCTCCAGCCAGCAGGCGGCCACCCCGCTCTCGCCCCGCGGTTCGAAGCGGGAGCGGTGCGTCAGGCGCCAGAGCAGCAGGAAGTCCGCGAAGCGGTCGCCCTCGAAGATCGCCTCCACGTCGAACTCGACGTACGCCGAGCCGACCAGGGACGTCGAGTCCCGGAGCAGGCGCAGCAGGCGGCCGTTGGACAGGACGCCCCACAGGGTGTCCGGGCCGCTGCGGTTCAGGTACTCCTGGAGCAGGGACTGCGGGGCCGGGCCCGGCAGGGACGGTGTCCTGCGGTCCAACTCGACGTTCCAGCCGGTCAGGTGGACCGGCACCGCCTGCCAGACGTGGCTGACCCGGAACCTCTTCTCGCCGTCCGCCGACGGCAGCCCCTCGGCCAGGGCGTCGGGCAGGCGGCCATAGCCCAGCTGTTCGAACAGCGGCAACAGCCAGCGCTCGACGGTCACGCCGACCGCCGGGATGCCCGTGGTGTCGAGGGCGCCGTCCTTGCCGAGCGCCTCCTGGTAGGCCGTCCACACGCCCTTCAGGTACGCCCAGGAACGCTCAGCCGCGTCCCGGACGGTGTCGTTGACCGCGAACAGGCCGTAGTCCTTGGGGTGGGCGCCCGGCACGTCCTTGCCGTCGCGGACGCGGGTCAGCATGTCTGGCGGGAGGAGGCCGCCCACAGTGAGGACGGAGTCGGTGACGATGGTCTTCGCGAGGCTCATCAGCGGGCTTCCCCGTTCGTGGTCGCGGCGTCCGCGGCCGTCGTGTGCGTGCCGTCGAGGACGGGGACCGGCAGGTAGTGGTACACGCCGAGCACGTCCGGGCGGCCCTGGACGTCCACGCGCAGCCCCCGGCGGGCCGGGCCGGTCGCGCCGCGTACGTCGCGGAAAGCGCCGCGCACCCGGCGGTGCGCGTCGAGGAGGCGGGCCGCGAGGTCCTCGCCGCGCTCCTCAAGGACGGGCATCAGGGACTCCAGGGAGGCGAGGGTGCCCTCGACGCGTTCCTGGGCGAAGGCGCGGTCGGTGTTCTGCGCCGCCCGGGCCTCCAGCAGCGCGATCGCCTCGTCCTCCGGGAGCCAGTCGGGGCTGGCCGCCGAGCCCCGGAACGCCAAGAGGCGGGCGTCCTCGGCCAGTTGCTGCCGCAGTACGCCGTCACGGCCTGGTAGCGACAGCTGGAAGCGGTAGCGGATCAGGAGGAGCGTGGTGCGCCTGGCCACGGCCGTCGTACGGACCACTCCGCAGCGGCGGGCGGGGCGCTGCCACTGCGGCATCCGGTCGTCCAGCGCCGTGTCGAGCACGAAGCGGGCCGCCGCCGCCACCACCGGGTCGGTGCGGGTCAGGGCCACCTCGCCACGCGGGGCGGTCGGGGTGGCGTGGAAGGCGACCGGGCGGGGGTGGCGCGGGCCGAGTAGCGTGGCGAAGGCGTCCCGCAGCGGTGCGGGCAGGGCCTCGGAATCCAGCGTGAAGCCGTCCGGTTCGCCGCGCAGGGGGCCCGCGACGCCGCGCAGGGCAGTGAGCGCGTGGCGGGTGAAGCGGCGTACCTCCTCGCCGGTGCCGAGCGAGGCCCGGACCTCGGCGACTTCCTGGGCCACCTCCTCTCGCTTCACCGCGTGCTGCGCGTACCGGGAGCGCGAGGCCTTCTCGCGCTCGGCGGCGCTCTGCCAGGCCTGGTGCAGCTCGGCCGTCTGCCGGCCGACCTCCGACTCCACCGCGAACAGCGTCTCCTGCTCGTACTCCGGGCGCTCACCGCGCAGGATCAGGCCCTCCAGGACCGCCTGCATCACGTTCTCGGACGAGTCCGGCACCGGCACCGAGATGCCGGTGGCCTTGCGGATGCGGGCGTGCTTGCGCAGCAGGACGTCCAGGACGATGCCGTCGATCGCGTTGTCCGCGCCGTAGAGGGTGACCGCCTTGACGACGTCCCGGCGCTGGCCGAAGCGGTCGACGCGGCCCTCGCGCTGCTCGTGGCGAGTCGGGTTCCAGGCGAGGTCGTAGTGGATGACCGCGTCGAAGCTCTCCTGAAGGTTCACGCCCTCGGAGAGGCAGTCGGTGGCGACCAGGACCCGGCGCTCCGGGGGCGCCTCGCCGTCCTCGCCCTCCTCGGTGAGCTCGGCGATGCGGGCGACGCGCTGGTCGGGGGAGAGCTCGCCGGTGACCGCCTCGACGGCGTACGCCTTCGTCTTGCGGTTCTTGTTGAGGGCCTTGTCCAGGTGGTCCTTGACGTACTCGGCGGTGGAGATGAAGCGGCAGAAGACGATCGAGTTGTAGCCCTCCTCCAGCAGCTCCTTCACCGTGTCGATCAGCTGCTTCAGTTTGCGGTCCTTGGCGGGTCCGGCGAGTTCCTTCGCGGCCTGAGCCATGGCCAGCAGTCGGGCCTTGCCCTCGTCGTCCAGCGTCTCCGCCTCCGGGTCGGTGGCGCCGGGGGCGAGCAGCGCGCCCGGTACGGCGTCCGCGGACTCCGCCGACTCGTCGTCCGCCGGGTCGGTAACGGTACGGCTGCCGATCGCGTCGGCCTCGGTCACCGAGTCGGCGTCCTGCACGCCGGCCCGTGTGTGGAGGGTTTTGCGGACGGCCGCGGGCGAGGAGCCCAGGGCACGCAGCAGGGCGAGCGCCGACCACCAGCGGATGCGCTGCTGGAGGGCGCCGTCGGCGCTGCGGATGGTCTCGCGGGCGTAGGCGATGACCTCGTTCAGGAGCTGCCGGTAGTCGGGGTGCAGGGTGTAGTCGACCTCGGCCGAGAGCCGGTCGCTCGGGAAGTTCGCGTCGTCACGGAAGTCGTCCCGGATGTCGGCGCGGCGGCGCTGAACGAAGTGCCGGGCGAGCAGGTCGCGGCCCGCCTGCCGGTCGAGGCTGATCGACTCCAGCCGCGTATCCAGCAGACCCAGCAGGTTCCGGAACGGCTCCTCCTTGCCGCTGTGCGGGGTCGCCGTCACCAGCAGCAGATGGCGGTCCGGGGCGTCGGCGAGGGCGCGCAGCAGGGCGTAACGCTGCTGGCGCTGCTGCCTGGCGCCGCCATTGCCCGAGTCCGCGACGCAGGTGTGCGCCTCGTCAACGATCACCAGGTCGGGGCAGTTCCTGATGAAATCGTCCCGGTGGCGGGGGGACTTGATGAAGTCGGTGGAGACGATGTAGTTGCGGTCCGGGCGGAACACCGACTGCCCGTACAGGCGGCTGCGCTCCAGGCGGCCGATCGTGGAGGCCAGCACCAGCTCGGCGTCGATGCCGAACTTGCCGCACAGTTCGGCCCGCCACTGCTCGGCCAGCGCCGGGCTGCACAGCACCACCAGGCCGCGGGCGTCGCCCTGGGCGAGCAACTCGGTCGCGATCAGGCCGGATTCGACCGTTTTGCCGATGCCGACGTCGTCGGCGATCAGCAGTCGTACGGTCTCCTGGCGCAGCGCCATCAGCAGCGGCACCAGCTGGTACGGGCGCGGCTCCACCGAGACCCCGGCGAGCGAGCGGAACGGGCCCGCGCTGGAGCGGAACCCGATCCGCAGGGCGCTGCGCAGCAGGCCGGCCGCGCCCTGGTCGCCCAGGTCCGACGGGCTCGGCGGGGCGAAACGGGCGTGCTCGACCGGCTCCAGGGCGGTCAGTACCCCGGCGATGTCGTCGTCCGTGCCGCCCAGCGGGCGCAGCACCAGCAGCTCTGACGTCGAGTCGGGCAGCACGACCCATTCCCGGCCGCGCGCGTGCACGAGCGAGCCGACCGCGAATTCCCGGCTGCCGTCCCGGGCGGGCGCGGTGGTGGTGGGCGGCGTCATCGGCGGGCCTCTCAGGAGAAACGTATGTGAAGGGGGATGGGGTCAGTCGTCGCTGACGCCGAACACCGAACGGTACCTGCGGGTGATCCCGGACCAGTCGTCGTCGTGGCGGAAGCGGATGACCTCCCACCCGTCGTCGTACAACCGCTCCTGCGCGTCCTCGTCGCGCTGAGCCTGTACCTCGGAATCGTGGTGCGGGCCGTCGATGAAGACGGCGACCGGGCCCACCTTCGTCCGGTACACGAAGTCGGGGCGGGAGAGCGCGCTGGAGACGAAGAACTGCTGCTGGTCGGGCAGCCGCAGGCCGTTGCGGGCGAGGAACGCCACGAACTTCTGTTCCAGCGTGCTGTCGGCGCCGTCCAGGAGCGCCTGGGCGTGCTCATCGCGGGAAACCCCTGGGACGGTGTCGGTCACCTTGGCCCCGGCAAAGCGCAGCAGCAGGTCCCGCACCAGCTTGCGGTCGATGACCTGGTGGTGGCGCTGGTTGCCGAACGACAGCAGGCAGTCGTAGCAGCCCATCTCGCAGGCGGGGCCGCCCTCCCGTCCGCCTTTGTCGCTGCCGTCCCTGCGGAAGTGGGCGATCTCCAGGGCGCGGGCCGCCGCCCGGCGCAGGGCGTCCGGCTCGGCCTGGAGCCGGCGCAGCACGCCGGCGCCGCCCTCAGCGCTCTCGATGAAGAGGATGCGGTCGCGCGGGCCGTCGTAGGGCGGCAGCTGCTCGGTGTCCAGCTCGCCGTCCTCCAGCTGGAACTCGGCTTCGATGCCCCGCTCCAGCGCGTACTGGAGCGTTACCGCCACGTCTGGCGCCACCTTCTCCGCGAGCTGCAGCACCAGGATGTTCCGCGTGTCCTGGACGTACGGGATCACCGGGACCTTGCGCTCCGCCTTCTCCGCGCTGTCCAGGCCTTCCTGCTCGTCGGTGGTCAGCGTGCCCGGCTTGTCCTTGTCCTTCTTGGCGTCCAGCCACTTGCCCTCGACCGGGTCCAGCCAGAAACCGGAGCGCTGCCTGCTGCGACGGTAGCCGAGATTGGTGAGGCGGACCGTCGCGCTGTCGCCGTAGGTCAGCTCGACGAGCGGGGCGCCGTCGGCGTCGCGGGCGGCGGCGTTCAGCGAACCGTCGCGGTCGCCGTGCTTGTTGAACTTGTACGACACCTCGACCACGTAACCCGTGCGCTGCCGCTCCTCCTCGTCCGAGGAGATCCGGTCCCGTCGCTTGGTGAAGACCGTCCGCAGCTGGAGGAGGTTGTAGCGGGCCTCGGTCAGCTCGGTGTCACAGAAGTCGCACCTGTTCTCCAGCTGCTCGCCGATGTGCAGATAGCCGCAGTGCTCGCACACCTTGGCCTCCTCGGTCTGCAGATCACCGGAGGCGCTGGTGGCCAGCTGGACGCGGTCCACCTGGAAGCGGCTGCCCTCGTGGTAGATGAAGGCACCCGGGCCGAACTCGCGGATCGCAATGAAGCGGGAGCGCTGGAGGTAATCGCCGTCCCGGCCGCGTGCGGCCCGGCCCGTGCCGGCAATGAACGCGGCGAGCGGCAGCCGGGGGAAGGAGTAGCCCGGCAGGAAGCCCTCGGAGGCGAGGTAGCGGTACGGGGTGAAGTCCGACAGCGGGCTGTTGCCTCCGGTGTCCTCGTTCTTCAGCAGCTTCAGCTGGGTCTCCGCCTGGTGGCGGCGGCGCTCAGCCTGCGCCGAGGCGTCCTTGCCCAGGGTGTTGTCGAGGATCCGCCGGTGCTGGATGTCCCGCTCCTTCAGCGCCTTGCGGAACAGCTCCTCCCACCGGCCGAGCGCCTTCTTGAAACGTCCCGGCGCCATCTCAACGGTCCGCTCCAGCCACCGCTCGTCCCACCAGGAGGTACTGGAGAGGCGGTCCATCGACTCCTTGAGCACCGCGGTGGCCCGACGCAGGGCGCGCCGCTGGGCGGCGGGGTCCTGGATCTGCTCGACGACATCCGGGAACAGCCGCAGCGACGGCGCGTCGCCGGCGGCGTCCAGGATGTGCGGGATGCGCTTGCCCAACTCCAGCCCCGTCTCGGCGAGCCATATGGCGTGGATGTGCGAGCGGACCAGGTCTTCGTTGGCGAGATCCAGCCGGGGCGGGGCGACCGCGCCCGCCACCATCAGGTTCGAGCGGCGGAAGTAGTACTGGTCGTGGCTGTTGCCGGTGGCGCAGTACGTCGTGACCAGCGCGGGCTGGCCGGACCGGCCGGCGCGTCCGCTGCGCTGCGCGTAGTTGGCGGGAGTCGGCGGGACGTTGCGCATCCCGACCGCGTTCAGGCTGGCGATGTCGACGCCCAGCTCCATGGTGGGCGAGCAGTACAGCACGGGCAACTTCTTGCCCTTGCGGAAGTCCTCCTCGCGCTCCTCGCGGATCTCCGTGGGCACCTGCGCGGTGTGCTCGCGGGCGACCAGGCCGGCGAGGGTCGAGGCGACCTCCTTGTAGAGGTTCTTGAAGAACGGGTTCACCCGGGGGCCGCGGCCGTCGCCGTAGGTGCGGCGCAGCCGGTCGACGGCGCCGAATTCGTCGTCGCGGGCCGTCCACACCACCGTGGTGTGGTTGATGCGGTAACCAGGCTCTTCGCCACGCCCGGTGGGCACCTCGGTGAGCAGGCCGGCCTCCGCCAGCACGTGCGCGAGGTCGACGATCACCTCCTGGGCCTCCTTCATGTCCAGCGGCCTGCCCGCCCCCGGGAACTGTCCCGGCCTGCGCAGGAACCGGCCGAAGCCGCCGCGGGCGGTGATGTTCAGCTCGCTGCGCGACCGGTTCGGACGACCCGGCCGGACGTACGCCGTACCGGGCGGCGGCGGGGTGCGCTCGGTCTCGGCCAGCCCCCAGGCGTCGTTCAGCAGGTACGACAGCTTGCGCATCTCGTCGAAGTCGGCCTGCTCGAAGGTGGGGAAGTCCACGGCGCGCACGCGGCGCAGCTCGTCGAAGAGGATGCGGGCGAGCTCCGCGCGCTTGGCCGGGTCGGCGGTGCGCAGCGGGCGACAGGTCCCCTCCCAGCGCTCCTCGTCCTCGGCGATCTCCTCCAGGTCCGCGTACTCCAGCCGCAGCAGGCCGGTCTGCTCCAGGTTGGGCATGGTGACCCGCCAGCCACGCTCCAGGTCCAGGTAGAGGCGGTACTCCACCACCTTGGTCAGAGCCCGCTTGGTGCGCTTCGCCTGGTGGGTCGCCTCCTTGGGGTTCTTGGAGTAGTCCTGCGGCACCAGGCAGAGCTTGGCGACCACGGCGGGGGCAATGTCCTCGTGCGGCAGCCCCTCCTCGCCGGCCTCGACCATCGCCCGGTAGAGGCCGCCGCGCAACTGGGTCACCAGGACGAAGTCGTTGAAGTGCCCGGCCTGCAGGCTGGCGTCCTGGCGGTTGTCGACGAAAGTGAGCAACTTCCGTGCGTCTTCGGCGAGTTCGTTCTCCGGCAGCTCCTTGAGGTGGCGCACGATGCTGGAGCTGATGAGGGAGGTCGCCGTGGAGCGGCCCTCGCGCTCCATCGTCATCAGCTTGGCGAAGTCGTTGCCGCGGGGCGTCTCGTAGCTGACCCCGCAGTTGAGGCAGAACATGAAGGGCATGGGGATGTAGGCCGCGTACAGGCCCTGGCCGCGGTCGACGACCGAGCCGTCGGGCCTCACCCACACCGGCTGCGGCACCCGCTTGCGTCGGCTGTCGGCCAGTACCTGGGTGCCCTTCTTGTCGTCCGTCACGATCCAGCTGTCCGGGAAGCGCTGCTCGTCGATGGCCCGGCCGGTGTCGTCGGGCCACGGGTTCTCCGCGCTCACGTACAGGTAGCCGTTGTCCTCGTCCTCCTCGGTGCGCTGCCGGAAGCCGAGGGAGCCGTTCTTGCGCTCCTCCCGGGCCACGGTCAGGTACTCCTGGCCGCACTCGCGGCAGAAGGACAGCGGCAACAGGATCGTGTCCTTGGCGCCGGGCACCCGCAGCTGGTACGTGCGACTGATGTGCCGAGTCTCCTCGTCCTCCAGTGACACGTACACCGAGTTGCCCTTGGACAGGAACTGGTGCAGGCGGAAGGCGAACAGGGGCCGCTTGTCCTCGTTCTTGGCCTGCGAACCCGCGTGCAGGGTGTCGCGGATCGCGGCCACGCAGCTCTCGTACGACTCACTCGTGCGCTTTTCGAGCCTGCGGGCCGCCTTTTCCACCGTCGTCGGCTCGGCCCGCACCAGGGCGCCCTTGTCGGGGCCCTGAGTGAGCGTGCGCAGGCCGAACTCAGTCTCGATCCAGCAGGCGAGCGGGTCTTCCTTGAGGACGTCGTAGTCCGTCGAGGGCGCGTTCGCCCTGACCCGCTCGGCCAGTTCGGCGTCAGTCGGCTCCTGGTCGCGGGTGGCCCGGACCAGGGTCTCGCCCACCACACGGTCCGGAGTGACGGTGGAGGAGAAGAGAGTGGTCGCGACCTCGGCCACGGCCTTGCGCCGCTCCTCCAGGGTGCCCTCCGTGGACATGGTCGCCGAGGTGCCGACGACCTGGAGGTCCGGTGCGGCGCAGGCGTCCCGGACCCGGCGTACCAGCAGGGCGACGTCCGCGCCCTGGCGGCCGCGGTAGGTGTGCAGTTCGTCCAGGACCAGGAACTTCAGGCCCTGGGCGGCGGGCATCAGGACCTTGCGCTCGTTGGGCCGGGTGAGCATCAGCTCCAGCATCACGTAGTTGGTGAGCAGGATGTCCGGCATCTTCTCGAGGATCCGCTCGCGCTCGTCGTCCTTCTCCTGGCCGGTGTAGCGCTCGAACGTGACCGGCTCCCTGCCCTCGCCGTAGCCGTGGCGCAGGAACTTCTCCAGCTCGAACTTCTGGCTGTTGGCCAGAGCGTTCATGGGATAGACGATGATCGCCTGGACGCCGGAGGCGGCGCCCCGCTCCTTCGCGCGCAGCACCTGGTCCACGATCGGGACGATGTACCCGAGGCTCTTGCCGGAGCCGGTGCCCGTGGTCAGGACATAGCTACCGCCCGCGCGGGCGGCCTCGATGGCGTCCCGCTGATGCCGGTGGAAGGCGATGAGCCGGCCCTCTTGGAGGGAGCCGTCCTTCTTCTTGCCCGTACGGAAGATCTGCTCGCACTCGGGGTGCAGCAGCCCTTCCTCGACGAGCCGGGTGACCTTGCCGCCGGGAGCGAAGCTCGGGTTGAGGGAGAGCCAAGGGTCGGGCCACTGGTCGCCCTGCACGAGGGCCTCGTCGACGGTGCTCTGGATCCGGTCGTTCTTCACGAGGACCGAACTCGTGGTGAAGGCCCGGTAGTCGGCGATCAACTGCTCGTGCACCTTGAAGACGTCCACAACACCCTCACTCGCTGCCGCGCCTACCTGCACCTTTCACCGTATCGGGTGAGATGGGGCTGGTGGAGCTCAATGCCGGAGTCTCCATGACATCACGATTCCGTGAACTCAGTCAACGCACATGAATTGCCTGGGGTGTGAATCCGTCGGGATGGGGGTGTGATGCCACGCCGTACATGACAGTGGCACACTCGGTCACCTATGGACATCGGAACCCTCATCGCCAAGCGCTACCGTGTCAAGAGCGCCATCGGCCACGGCGGCATGGGCCAGGTGTGGATGGCGGACGACGAACACCTGGGCCGGAGTGTCGCCATCAAGACGATGACTCCGGCGAGCGGGCTGACGCCCTCTCAGATCGCGCACGACAGCGCACGGTTCGAGCGTGAGGCCAAGGCGGTGGCCAGGCTCGACCACACCGGGCTCGCGGCCGTGTACGACCTGGGTGTCGAGACCGGCACGCACTACCTGGTCATGCAGTACGTCCAAGGGCTCGACCTCGGCGACTACATCGTGGAGCGCGAGCGGCTCACGCTGGAGGAGGCCACTGCCGTCGGCGTGCAGATCTGCTCGGTGCTGGCGGCAACCCACTCGCGGGGCATCGTCCACCGGGACCTCAAGCCGGGCAATGTGCGCATCCGTACGGACGGCGTCGTCAAGGTGCTCGACTTCGGTGTCGCGGCCATCCTCGACGGCGACACCCAGAAGCTCACCACGACCAGCGAACGGCTCGGTACCTTCCAGTACATGGCGCCCGAGCAGATCATGGGCGAGCCCGTCGATCCGCGTACGGACCTTTACGCCCTCGGGTGCCTGCTCCACGAAATGCTCACCGGCAGGCCGGTCTTCGAGCACGAAGCTCCGCTGATGGTGCCGAGCCTGCACACCGGGGCGGCGCCCGAACCTCTGCGGGCGCTGCGCCCGGACGCTTCGGAGGACGTCGAGAACCTGGTCCTGGAACTGCTGGCGAAGAAACCGGCCGACCGGCCCGTGCACGCGGGCGAGGTGTACCGGCGCCTGGCCGTCCACCTGCCGGCGCCGGGCGCACCGGAGGCCGCCCTGGTGCCGTGGGCGGAGCCCGATCCGCGCCGGCCCTTCCGCCACCCCATGGCTCCGGATGCCCGCCCCGTCCGCCAGTGGGCGAGGGAAGCGGGCGGGGCCCGGTAACCGCATGGTCAGCGCGGCTCGCCCGCTTCTACACGCGTCTGCTGCGCCGGGACGTTCGCCGCGGGCCCCCGAGGCTCGGGGGCCGTCTCCACTCCCGGCGCCGACGCCGTGTCGGGATCGGCGTCGGCCGCCGCGTCGGTGGGGTCCTCGCCGTCGTCGTTCCGCGTGGGCAGCACGTACTCCTGGGCGAGTCCCGCGAGGTGCAGGGGCAGCGGCAGGCTCAGCGCGTCCGGCAGATCGGGCGCCTGCCGGAGCTGGTGTACGGCAAGCGCCAGAGCCTCGGGAGAGTCACCGTCGTCGGGGTGGCAGCCCAGGATCGCCACCTCCACCAGTCCCGGGTTCCAGGCGGCCTTGTCGGTGTCGATGGTCACCTTGCCCTTGGTGTTGACGCGGGGCGCCAGCTTGTCGGCGGCCACCGACAGTTTGAACGTGCGAGCCTTCGGCGTCGTGGACCAGAAGACACGAGCAGACTCCGCGTCCGCGGTCGGGTCCGTCCACAGGTGGGCAGCCAGGCCGTTGGCACCGTCCGGGTTCACGGCCCACCACTGTGCCGTCTCGCGGTTGCGCGCCGTACGCACCCGCACCAGCCGCAGGTCCGGATCCAGCCGGCGCGCCGGCGCGTGACCGTCCCGGAACTTGTCCCTCACCACATTGCCGTCCTGAAGCCAGGTCCAGTGCGAGCGCATGTTCTGCCCATGGGCCAGCAGCAGGGTCGGCGTGCCCCGCAGCGTGCGACGCACCCGATGCAGCCACTCCTCGGTCGCCTGGCGCTGCTCGGTCATGTCCGCCCACCAGGAGAGCCGGGCCGGCGGGGCGTCGCCCTCGCGCGGAACGGGCACCGTTCCGGTCGGTACCTCGGCCTGCCTGGTCAGCCGCAGCAGCATCACCGGGTACGGCACCCAGGCACGCGCCTCGTCGTCCCAGCCCTCCACCCGGGCCAGCCCCGCACCGGACGGATCCGGAGTGACCCGCACGGCCACGGGCACATGCCCCGCCCACCGAGTGCGGCTGCGCTGGTTCTTACGGACCATCCACACCGCCGCGTACCGCAGGCCCCCGGGCAGCCGTTCCCCGAGGCTGTGCTCGGGGTGGACGCGCACGCCCAGCTGCCGCAGCCCGTCGTCCCAGGCCTTGGCGGCGCGGAACTCCTTGTTCTTCTCGCTGTTGTAGCCCTTGGCCCTCTTCGGTACGGCCATGAACTGGGTCAGTACTCCGGCGTCCGCGCAGCCGAGCCGGAGCGCGAACTTGGCGTCGTGGTCGGCGGAGGTGAAGTCCTTGGTCCGGTCGATCTCCACCAGCGCCAGCGTGGGGGCGGCCGAGGAGACCTCGTCCTCCGAGAGGAAGGCCGACATCTCCCGGCGGCGCTCCCGAATCGCGGCGGTGACCGCCTCCCGCGAGTGCCGGGTGCCCTCGGGCAGGGCCAGGTCGTGGCCGAGGGACCGGGTGAGCCGACGGCAGTGCAGGCGCACGGTGAGCTCGGGCGACTGCCACTCCAAGGCCACCGTGCCGTCGTACGCTTCCTCGGAGGCCGGGGCGCCGCCGTCACCCTTGAGGTCCAGGTGGGCGACGAGCGCGGCGATCGCCGTGTCCCGCATCTGGGGCGTCTGCCAGAGCAACCGCGCCTCCAGGGTGGGTAGTTCGTCCGGGGCGGGAGCCGCGGGCAGCTGACGCAGCGCGAACGCCGTGCCGGTCCGGCGGGCCTCCGCCCGCTCGTGCTCCTGCTCGGTCTTGGCCGGTTCCTTGGAAGACTCCTGGCGAGGGTTGCCCGGGGTGCTGCTCGACAGGCGCGTGCGCACCAGGGCGGGCACTTGGCACAGCTCCTCCGGCAACGCCCGCAGCGCCCACTGGACGATCTTCGAGCGCTGGTCCGTCATCAGGCCCGCTCCCACCTCATGGGAACCCATCGCCGTGCTGTACAGCGCAGCCGCCCGCATGTCGTCCCTCAGCCATCCCGCCGGGTCGGTGAGGATGGCCTGCGCGTCAGGAAACGACTCGGTGAGGGACATGTTCCGCAGCATCCCGGCGGGACCGCCGCCGACCCATTCGTACCCGTCCGGGCTCCAGGCGAGCCGCGCCACCGCGAACCGGTCGCTCGCTGGTGCGCCGGGCAACCACGGCACCCGCGGCCGCAGCAGCACCGTGGTCCTGCGGCCGAACGGCAGATACAGTCGGCCCGTCCTGGCGCTCACCCGGGTCGCGTACCGCCGGATGTGGCTGTGCACATGGAAGCGGGGCAGCGGGTCGAAGGGCACGGTCTGGAGCGTGATGTTGAGGACGACGGAGTACCACTCGGAACCCCTGTTCCCCTCGAACTCCAGTGCCTGCGAGACCAGTTCGGCACCCCTGTCCTGCGGTCCACGCGGCATGGCCCGGAACCGGAGCCGGCCCGCCCCGTAGTCGTACGGCTCCAGATCAAGGATCCGCCGGGCCAGCCAGTCGGTCGTCAGCTGGAACTGGCGGGGATCCGGCGCGGCCGTCCCGCCGTCGGTGGGCCGCTCGTAGCGCAGCAGCTCCACCGGGACGTCCTCATGCCACCGGGGAGGGTGCTCCAGGAGGCCGGACCGGGTCTCGGAGAGCAGCGAACGGTACTCCGGCTCCGGGCGCAGGTCCCTCAGCCACGCCCCGAGGAGGCCCTTCAGCGCGGCGTCGGGCAGCGGATCGGGGATGCCCTCGGGGGCGTACAGCCAGAAGTCGGAGCCCTCTCCGCGGTGACGGTTCGGGCGGGGGCGTACCAGGACGTCGGGGGCGAGTGCCTGCACGACCTGGTCCATGCGGAACGTGGGCACCGTCTCCAGCGGCTTGTCCCGGCCCGCGTTGCACAGGGCGAGCAGCGCGCCTGTCCACTGCTCGGGAAAGGGCAGTGCGCGGTACCGCTCGACGACGGAGGACTCGAAGGAGACGGGGCGCACCGCGGCGGTGCGGATGGCGTCATAGGGGCGTGCCATGGCCAAACCCTTTCGGAGAGGTGGCTGGTCAGGAGGTATGGTGAGTGATCTCGCGCAGTGCCTTGTGGAGCGGTGCGTAGAGGAGGCGGGCGACCACGGGGTCCGCCGGGTCGGGGCAGTCCAGCGGCGGGGCGCCGTCGGCGAAGTACGGGGCGAGGACGTCCCGCAGGCCTGTAAGCAGACCGTCCTCCAGCGGCAGCGGCGCCGCCGTGGCGCCCGGTGAGAGCAACTTGGCCGTGCGCGGGGCGAACCGGGCGTCCACGAACACCACCCGGGCCGGTACACCACCGCGGACCAGACGGCCGATGACCTGCCAGATGGTGACCAGCTGGTCCCAGGTGAAGGACTGCCTCTCGTGGTCGGACAGGCGCGAGTAGATGTAGCGGCGCGAGAGCAAACGGCGCCATTCGGCCCGCGCCACATGCCGGAAGGCCAGGCCCGCCTCGTCCAGCCCCGCCGCCCTCATGGCCAGCTTGCCGAACGTGCCCTGGGGCAAGCCGGGTTCGTCCCGGGCGAACCGCGTCACCCAGTCGTTGATCGCGAACACCGCGAGGGCGAGGTCGTCCGGCCGCGGGTGCGGTCGGGCCAGGAACAGAGCCGTGCCGAAGGCGGCGTTGCGCTGGGTGTTGAGAATGTTGTGCCCGCGTTCCACGGCCATCAGCGGCGCCACGAGGATCTCGGCCGTGGGATCCTGCGCGAACGTGGCGAGATCGCCCCGGCGCAGTGCCGTGGCCCGGTTCGGTCGCGACGCGGCGGGGCCCGAGCCGCGTACCGCCTGCTCCAGGTCGGCGTCGTCGGCGGCCAAGACCCGCACCCGGCCGTGCCAGCGCTCCATCTCGTGCAACACGTCCGCCGCGATGGTCGCCTCCTTGTAGCTGCCGACCAGGAGGATGGCCCGGCGACGGCGGCTGTCGGCGACCTTCGCCAGCTCCTGCTCCAGCGGGCTCGGGGCGCCGCCCCTGCCGGGCGAGCCGAGCCGGCGGACCATCGCCTGGCAGGCGGCGGGCCGGGCCTTCGGCTCCGTGCCCGACAGGCTCAGGGGGCGGCCCTCGTCGTCGTACAGGAAGTGTGTAGTGAACACCGACTCGCTCACGGCCTTCAGGGATCGGTGCGAGGGAGTCAGCACCGCGCCCACGGGGGCCACAACGTGTGCGCGGGTCGAGGTGCCCGCCCAACTGGTGCCGGACATCAGCACGACGTGCGGGCCCCGGCGCCCACGACCTGGATCGGAGCCCACCTCGGGAAGAGTGAGCAGGAGTTCGCGGCCGACGCCCGCGCAGCGGAAGAAGCGCAGGGTGCCGCTGTGCTGTCCGTCGACGTTGCGCTCCCGCTCGTCCGGTAGGTACTGAAACCCCAGGACGTTGCCCATGGGAGCCTCAGGGACCAGCGGGGCGTAGTCGAGCGGCGGGCGGCGGGAGAGCTCGTTGCCGGTCGAGTCGAGGCGCAGGGCCGCCTCGACCTGGGGCCACAGGAAGACCAGCCGGTCCAGGCGCTGGTTCAGCGCGCTCAGCAGTAGCATGAACTCCAGGCGCCGGGCCGTCAGATCCAGCCATGCCTCGTTCTGCGCCCGGTCGGCCGCCGGGGTGTCCGCCAGCAGAGGGCGAAGGGTGGCGAGTACGCGGGCCCGTGTGGTGGAGGCGGACAGCGTGGTGAGCAGGTCCTGGGTCAGGCGCACCAGGTCGTCCGTGGTACTGCCGTACGGGTCCCGGCCGCCGAGAGGATCGTCGCGGAAGTTGTCGAACCGGTCCGTCAGTTCGGCGCGGCGGGCGTCCGTCTCGGGCCCCGCCGAGTCCGGCTCGGGAGCGTCGTCCTCGTACGCCTCGTACAGCTCCGACTCGTCGGACACTCCGTCCGGAGCGTCGGGAGGGGTGTCCTGGGCGAACCAGGAGCCCAGCAGCTTCTCCTGGAGCGTCCAGGGGCTGAAGTACTCGATGTCGGCCCACTCGCGCAGGTCCGCGTCGGAGATCAGCAGCTTGTAGAGGCGGTCCGTCGCGGCGTGGACCACGGTCAGCGAGGCGGACCAGCGCTCGATCTCCTGGTCGGTGAGCGGCAGTCGGCCTTGCCGGGAGAGTTCCTCGATGCGGTGCGTCTGCACCTGATCCAGCCACGACTCGGGGCCCGGCGAGACGAGCGTCGCCGAGGGCGCGAAGATCTCGTCCAGCTTCATCTGCGCCGAGTCGGCCTCGTCCACGACGATGATGTCGCTGCGCAGGCAGGCAAGTTCCAGGTGGCGCAGCCGCTCGTCCCCCAGGTGGCGCGGTACTGCCGTCTGCACGAGGCTCGCCGGATTGGCCACCCAGATCAGCGAATCGACGAGTTCCCGGGCAGAGCTGTGACGTGGGCACGTGAACCAGAGGGGGCAGCCGTGAGGGGTGCCCTTCGTCTCGGAGGGCTGGTCGTCGCTGGACGGGGAGGGCCGTCGGCCCGGCAGGTAGGGGTCGGGAAGCACATCGGCGGCGGGCTTCTCCTCCGTCCCCTTCCTCTCCGGGTGGAGGGAGGTGCAGGGGGCGTCCGCGAAGCGCAGAGGCTGCGCCGCCTCGGTGCCGCGCAGGGCGTCGACCACGCACACCGTGCTCAGGTGGTCGAAGCCGGGGTCGTCGTGATCCAGGAGGTTGGTCAGCCCGCGTGAGGCGAGCCGACGGTGCAGCCGTCGCACATGGGTCTCGCGGGTGGTCAGACCGAGTACCGGTGTGGCGGTCAGGCCGAGGTCGCGGAACAAGGCGGTCAGACGCAGCTGTTCGGCCACATCCCCGACGACCAGCGTGGTGCGCAGCCGCAGGTCCCGGCGGGCTCCCCACACGGCGAGCAACGCCATCAGGGTCGACTTTCCGGCGCCGACCATGCCTGCGAGGTGCAGCAGGCCGTCCAGGCGCAGGTCGCCCTCCGCTGAGAAGCCGAGCCCGTCCGCGTCGCGCGGCATGATGTGCAGCTCGGTGAGCCGCTCCTCCCAGTGGCCAGGGCTCTCGACCTCGTTCTCCCGTTCCGTCGCATCCATCCACTGGGCGGTCGCGACGAGTTCGGCGCGGCTGATCGTCAGGGGCCCGCCGTCCCCGGGGCGCCCCGCCTCCGGACGGTGGCCGGTGACCGGTTCGGCGGGCGCCCACTCCGGCAGCGTCACCGACGTGGGCCTGCGCCGGTCGATGAAGGTTGCGCGGCCCGCCGGGGCGAGCGGCAGGGGCTTGCGGGCCAGCGGGGGAAGTGCCGCGAGCGCGGCGTCGTAGACGGCGAACCGGTCGGAGGCGACGGCGGGTTCGCGCCGCCGGGCGGACAGGTCCGGCCCCGGAAGACGGTAGGCGCGCATCCGGTCGGGCAGACTCAAGTACGTCTCCAGGGTCTGCTGCCAGGTACGGCGGCGGCGCAGATGCCACAGCAGATGACGGCCCGCGGTGAGCATCACCTCATGCTCGGGGGTGAGCACGCATCCGCGGGCATGGACGAAGCCGTAGCCGCCGAACAGGGCGTACGCACCGTGGGCGGGCTCGTCCGGTGCGATGTGCTCCAGGAGCCGCAGAGCGAGCTCGACCTGGCACAGCAGACTCGGCTTCACGGCGCCCAAGTCGTCGGGCACCTCACTCCACAGCCGGGTGAGTTCCCCGCTGACCGGCTTGTGCCAGCTCTCGCGGTCACGCATCGCCGTTCTCCTTCTTGCGCGTGGCGCGCCCGCCGCGGGAGAGCCGGGCCTTGGCCCGGGCGACGAGTTCGGTGTCGGTGAGCAGGAGCAGATGGCGCGCCGAGGCCGGACGGTTGCGCTCGTACGCGGCGATGTAGCCGGGCCGGTCGTCGACGCGATCCTGCGGCACCACCCAGAAAGCCTCGTCGTACGGCGGCTCCTGCGGCACGGGCCGGGCAGCCCGCCCGAGGAACGCGGGATGGGCCCAGTCCTTCACGTCCACCGCCCACACCCAGCCGTCCGGGAACGTGATGTGCACGTCGTATGCGTCGTACGCCGGCCACATCCGCACCCGCAGCCCGAGCGTGGTGAGCCGCTTCTCCAGCGCCACCTCGGCCCGGCCCGGGCCGGTGACGAACTGGCGCAACGGGCGGGCCAGGTGGAGCAGTTGACCCGCCTCCTCCTCCAGGACGCGGCGGCCGACCGACGGCCGTCCCAGGCGGCGGCAGCGGTCCCGTTCGCACCACCAGCCGCCCTCGTGCAGCGGGGTGAGCAGGGTGAGGCAGCGGGCGCATGTCGCGTATCCGTCGCCGTGCAGATAGCTGTCGGGGACGGGGAGGTAGATCCGGCTCAGGAGTTCCTTCACCGGATCGAGCACATGGTCCATGGAGACGGCGAAGTCCTCCGCGGCGGTGAGCACGGGCCGCATGACGAGGAGTCGCCGGAACTCGGTGTACGCGTCCTCCTCGCCATACTCACGGCACAGCCGGAGCGCTGCTCGGATGATCTCCCGGTCGTACAGCACGTTCGCGCTGTCGGAGAACTGCTCCGCCCACTCGTAGCACAGGTCGGTCGGGCGGGAGGAGTCCGGATCGAGCAGCAGATCGTCGGGGCCGGCCGCCTCTGCGGGCAGGTCCACCGGCCAGTCCGCCACCGGACGCTCCCGGCACCACGACACCAGGTCGGGCAGACTGACGGGTGGCCTGGCCCTCCGCTCCAGGCAGGCCAGAACCGTCCGGTCCAGGGCGCGCTGGACCTCGGGACGATAGGGGAGGGCGAAGGCAGCGGGTCCGTCGGCCGCGTCCAGGGCGGTGAGTGCGGTGGCCAGCGTGCGCATCAGAGGGATGCCGCGGTGGGCGGACCAGTCGGCGGCGTACGGCGTCGCGTTCACCGGGCCTCCAGGTACTCACGCCCGGCTGCGCAGTACCTGAGCACGTCGCAGCCGGAGCAGTCGTCGCCGGGGCGCGGGGCGTATGTCTCATCGACGGCCCACGGCCCGGCGAGCGCGGCGATGATGCGGCGGGCGTCCGCCTGGGTATCCGGATCGCCGGGGTCGATCTCCTCGCACCGCGAGCCGTCTTCGTACAACACCTCGAGCTCGATCAGCGACCGGCGAGGATCACCCCCGGGCACGCCCGCGGCCATCAGCAGGACCGCGAAGGCGAGCTGCGGGTACGTTTCCATCAGCTCCTGCCTTTCCCAGGGGCGCTTCGCCGCCGTCTTCGTCTCGTGCCAGATCCAGCCGCCGGAGCGGGTGTAGAGGAGGTCGGGGTCGGCGATCAGGACGACGTCCAGCTCCGGGTCGTACGCGGTCAGGCGGTGCTGGACCCGGACGACCTCCCCGTCCGGAAGGCCGTCGAGCGAACAGGCCCGCTGGTGCTCGGCGAGCATGGCCAGCGCGGCCGGCAACTCAGCGGCGGACAGGCCCGGGAGGGCGTCGGGAAGCGGGGTCGTACGGCAACACCCCTCCTGGTGATGGATGTTGAGCCACTCGTCGACGGCACGGCCCCGACGGATCGGCTCACTCTCCGGTTCCCCCGACTTCAGGTGCAGGACCCGGGTGAGATGGAACTGCGCCGCGCAGCGTGCGTGCACACGCAGATCGGTGGCGGAGACGGAGCGGCGCCCTCGCGGGCGGCGAGGGCCGGGCACGCCGAGAATGCCGGGGGTCCGGCGGGGCAGCTCACATCCCGCGAGCCCCTCGCAGCGCACACAGCCGGAGCCGGGGTTGAGCCGGTCGTCCTCGACCACCCGGCCCAGGACGGGCTTCGCATGGTCGAGGAACCGCCGCTCGACCTCCTCGGTGTCCCAGTCGGCCAGTACGTCATGCTCACCGGTGCCGCACCCCACCCCGACGATCCGCACGCGCCGAGGCCGGACGCCGTCGCGCGTCACCGGACGGTGGATGTCCCCGAAAGCCGACCGGGAGGGAACGCCCGCGGCGGCCACGGCAGCCGCCTCCGCGATCTCGGCGGGCGGCCGGTCCTCCTTGACGGAGTTCACGGACAGCAGCCACAGCTCCCGCTCGGATCCGTCGGCGGACGCGTAGCGCCGTCCCCAACCAGTGCGCTCGTAGCGGGTGGCCCCGCGGGAGTCGGGGGTCTCGCGCTGGGTGACCGCGACCCACTGGGGGCGTACGGGCAGGGTCGCCGGGCGCCCGGCCGCGCGCCGCTCCGCTTCCCGAGCCGTACGCGCCCGCACATAGGCGCGAACTGCGGATTCGGCCCAACTCGTATGCCCCACGTGGTACTTCTGATTGGTCCGCAGCCTCGCCAGCGCACGCTCCACGTCCAGCCCGTCGTGCTCGACCGCGTCCACAGCGTTCATGACCGGTCCGAGAGCGAAGTCCTCAAGGACCTTTCCACGTTGACGCCCCGGAACCTGACGGATGAACGGCCTGGCACGCAGGGCGTTGCCGCGCGGGCAGTCCCGCGCGTCCTCACGCAGCAGCGGCAGAGACGTGCGGATCAGCCGGATGTCGCCGTCCGTTCCGGGCGGAGGGAGGTGGAGCGGCACGATGCACCCCTTACGGGCGTGAGGAGACAGGGACGCCAACAAACACAGAGAAGCTTACGCCTGTGAACTAAGTCAAGTTATGCATTCGCTGTGACTCGTGATCCGCTACAGTGTGGCTGACACTGTGTCATCGAGAGGTGGGTGAGGCGTGGAAGCGGGGGAAGTCCTCGACGACCGCTACCAGATCGAGGAGGCGCTCGACCAGGGCGGCATGGGGAGCATCTGGACGGCGACCGACCTGAGCACCGGGGACCGGGTCGCGGTCAAGGTGCTGCGCTTCGACGCCTACACGCAGGGCCGATTCAGCCCGGCTGAGCGGGCGCGTCGCAGGGCCGAGCTGCTGAAGCGGTTCGAACGCGAGGGCGCGATCCTGGAGGAGCTGAACCATCCCGGAGTTCCGCGCCTGCTCCACCGCGGCTACCTGAGCGAGGAGCCCTACCTCGTCATGGAGTACGTCGACGGGGTCAGCCTGCGCGAATTCCTGGACCTGCGCCGACCGTTTCCCTTCGACGCCGCGATCTCCATCGCCGTACAGGTCGCGGAGGCCCTGGGGCACGCGCACACCTGCGGCGTGGTGCACCGGGACCTCAAGCCGGGCAACATTGTCGTCGGCTTCGGCAGTGGCGCGGTCAAGCTGCTCGACTTCGGCATCGCCTACCTGACCGACCCCGACGCGACCCGCTACACCGCGCTCGGCGACACGCCCGGCACCGTCGGGTACATGGCGCCCGAACAGCGCCGCGGTCAGCAGGACATCTCCGCGGCCGTGGACCTCTACGCGTTCGGCTGTGTCCTGTTCGAACTCCTCACGGGCGAGCGACCGTTCGAGGACAAGCCGGACCGGAACAAGGACATTCAGCACCTCGAAGACCTTCCTCCGCGACTCAGGTCCATCAACCTCGGCATCCCTGAGGAACTCGACGAGTTGGTATGGGACCTGCTGGCCAAGGCGCCGGCTGATCGACCGGACTCGATCGACGAGGTGCTGGACGTGCTGCGCGGATTCCTGCCGAGACCGGGCGACCCCGCCCCCGACCCGCAGCTGGATCCGGATCCGACGGCTCCCTATCGGATGCCCAACAAGGAGGCGGCCGGAGTCGGAGCTGTGCCATCCAATCGGCCTGCCGCGTCACGGCGCTCGGCCCGCCGCCGTGGTGACTGGCTGGGGCGGAACCAGTTCGCCGGAGGCATCGCCCTCGCCCGGGCGGAGCTCCTCGCACGGGGGCCCGGCGACCGCTGCACCGAACTTGTCGGCCTGCTGTCCCGCGCGGAGTCGGACTGGGGCGACCGCGACCCGATGATCCTGGAAGGCCGACTGGTGTGTGCCGACGCCGATCGGCTGGATGGCCGCACGGCCGACGCGAAGAGGCGGTACGAACAGGTGGCCGACCGGGGAGACCCGTCGGACCCCCTTGTAATGGAGGCCGAACTCGGCATCGCCGAATGCCGGATGCCCCAGGGAGACTTCGTCGGGGCGTTCCATGGCTGGCGTGCTGCGGTCGAGCGCATCCTCACCTACGCGCCGACATCCGAGGGGCTGACGAATCGTTGCCGCGAGATCGCCCTGGAACTGGGCGAATCGGGTTACCAGGCAGAGGTGGCCGAACTCCTGTCCCAGCTGCCCGAGTCGTAGGCCCTCACATGCGAGGTAGCTGCCCTCCGGCCAGCAGATCTACCAGCGACCGGCTCAACTCGGCGCCCACCGCCTTCATCTCCCGCAGATCACGCTCGAAGACCGTGATCCTCCGATGGATCTCCCCATACCGCCGCTGCTCTTCCAGGGAGAGTCTCGGGATCTGCAAGCGCCGTACATCGATGCGGGACGTGGTGGACGCGTGGGTGCCCGCCCGCTGCACATTGGCGGGGGCACGCAGGCAGCCGGCCAGGAACCAGGGGTCGAGAAGCGTGGGATTCACCCTGAGGGCCGCGAGTTGAGGGCCGAGGACCGACGGAACATCGGTGTCCACCTGCACGTCGAAGGCCCGGGCCAGTGCCGCGATGATGATGTCCTGCGACGCCGTCACGGTGAGAGAGCCGTCTTCCTCGCCCTGAGCGACGACCGGCGCGGAGAGCCACAACTGCGTCGGCCCGGAAAGCGGTGCGCCGGTAAGGACGCGGGCTTCCCCTTCCAGACGCTCTCCGCGCCGCACCAGGTCTTCCGGCAGTGCCTGGCCGGTCCGGATTTCCAGCGCCCCGGCCCGTTCGAGCTCGCCGACGCTGATCAGGGCGACGGCCTCGTCGTGTTCCGCAGGAACGAGTTCGGACAAGCTACCGCGGACGTCTCGCAGCTCGCTCAAGCAGGCGTCGAATTGGGCCCAGGACTGTCGTAGATCGACCATGGTCGCCGTACGCGTCCGCGGAATGTGGCGGGCCGGTGTGAGGTCGACCTGCTCGTCCAGAAGATCGACTACGGGGACAGACACGCTGCCCTGCGTCTCATCGCCGCTGAGGACACCCGTGACCTGTGTGGTCACCGCGGGCCAGTCGACACCGCCCCTTTCCGCCGCGGCCGAAGATACGTTATGTGCCGTGTCGATGAGTGTGAGCTCGGTCCGGGGTCGGTTCCCCGACTCGGTATCGCCTTTCGCGCAAAGGATCCACAGATGCAGGCCCACCCCGTAAGGCGGGGCGGCTCCTGGGGGCAGGGCGACAACGGCCCGAAGCAGGCCGGCCCGGAGGAGATTCGCTCTGATCCTCCGGCCGGCGCGACGAGCCGCCACAGTTGGCGGCAGCACCAGCACAGCCACTCCTCCAGGAGCAAGTGCGGCAATCGTGTGCTGAACCCAGGCGAGCTCCGGCTCGGTGCGGGGGGGCTGTCCGTACACCCAGCGCGGGTCCGTGGCGAGCTCGGCGTGGCCCCAGTCGCGTTCGTTCGATGGCGGATTACACAGGACGACATCAACCTGCACTCCAGCGTGGGCATCGGCGCGCAGCGTGTCGCCTGCTGCCAGCGAGAGGTTCGAAAGAGCCTTCGCGATGAGGCCGTCCACGGCAAGCCGGGCCTGCGTCAGCCGCACGAGCACGGGGTCGCTGTCCTGGCCCAGGAGACGGACCGGCGACGTGCTCTCGATGCCCCAGCGCCGCCCAGCGGCGGCGAGCAGCGTGCCAGTGCCGCATGCCGGGTCGAGGACCGTGTGTACCGGCCCCGGGTGGAACAGTGCCGCGACCTTGAGCATGAGTTCGGCGAGTCGCGGTGGGCTCGTCGTGATCTGCCGTACGTGAGTCCGGAGCCAGCGTTCCAGAAGGAAATGGAAGGTCGATCGTGAGGAGTCCCCCGCTGCAAGGTCCACAGTGCGTTCCAGAAGATGGGCGCGGTGCTGATCCACTGCGGCATCGTCCGGGGAGCCGACGGACGCGACGCCGCTCAATCGGAGTCCCACCTGGGCGACCAGACGGCCTGAGGTGTCCCGGTTTCCCAAGGACTCGTATTCCGGCCAGAGGCGATCAAGAGGGTTCGCCGCTGCCTTGAGCTTGTTCTCCTGCCTGAGCCATGCCTCGACATCGGCCAGCGAGAACTGAGGGCTCGTGTCGGTGCCGCCGACAGGGGCCGGAAAGCTCTCATACCGACGCCGCCAGTTGCTCACAGCGGCGCGCCCGACTCCGGCGATGCGGGCGATCTCCGCAAGGGTGACGACAACCGGGGTCGAACCTGTGTTCTTGGGCATGATGTTCTCCCGGAACGCGCCGTGTCTCTCCTCAGCCCGATCCCGGCACAACGTACATGAGATGGAGGGAGGGTGTTGTTTGACTAAGTTTACATATGGGGAGTCCGATGACCGACTCGGGCACGGCCATCCGCTCGCTCAGATGCTCACCGCACGCCACGCCACCGCGACGACGATCCCGGGCGGAGCTGGCCGGACGCCGCCCGGAGAGGCCCTGGGCCGTTCAGTGGACGAGGTCACCCAGCGGCAGATCGAGGACCGCCCACCTCGACGCGTACGCCGAGGTGGGTGATCGCCGCCCGCAGGCCCGGGTCCCAGGGTGCGGCGGTGGGGGCGCCGGTCAGGGGCGGGGCCAAGGAAGCGGTCGAGGCGACGGTGCGGTATGCAGCGGCCGTGTAGCGCCAGCCTGCGCATCGCCACCCCGTTACCTTTTCGTGGCCCTGCAACAGGGCTCCTGGCCTCCGGACCCGGCATGACCGTTGCCCCCTGCCGAAGGCATGACCTGGGGGTGGTGTCACCGGGCCCGTGGGCGTCATCTGACCGCCGATGAGAGGCCCGACCGCTACCTGGGTCCGGTGCAACGCCAGACCGCTCGCGGGCGCCAGGTCTGCGTAACGTGGATGCGCGCGCGGTGGCGACCTGCGCGAGGCGAGGACGGACAGGTGGCACGTCTACACCTTCATCGCTGACCGCACCGGGTGATCAGTTGATGGATGGCACTGCACCGCTGGAAGCGGAAGGACATCCGCCGACGGCTCACCAACCACATCGCGGTGGTGCACATCCCTGCGGCTGGTTGCCGCGTGACCTCCAGAATCCTCTGTTCTCTCCCTTTGCTTGCCTATCTCCTCTCTTGTCTCTATGCTCTCATTAGAGAGAGGAGACCCCATGACGGAGACAGTCGAGGTGGACACGCAGACCTACCAGTCGCTGGCGTTCGCGGCCCGCATGAGCGGTTGTACGGCAGGCGAGGTGGTGGCACGGTTGGTGGCCGCCGCCAGCGTGCCCACCCCTGCCGCAAGGGAGAACACGGAGCAGCCGGAAGCGGACAACAGCGTGACGGTGTACGCGGATTACGAGGGACACCGCACGCAGGGCAGCTACGATCCGAGGACGACGCGCATCGACATCACGTCGGGGCCGCTCAGTGGGCAGAGCTTCAAGACGCCGACCGGTGCGGCCCGCGCCGTGGTAGCGCACTACAAGCCTGGTGTCAGCCCTCACCGTAACGGCTGGTCGTTCTGGGTGCTGGACGACGGCTCCGGGAAGCTCCTGCAGAGCATCCGGGGGGCATCGTGACCAGCGAGGCGGAGCGGTAGTTCCACCGCGCCATGGTGCTGGGCGTGGAACGCCTCAAGCGGGAGATCAGCTACAACGCGACCCGCTTCATTTGGAGACCGCCGGCCGGCGGCTGCGCGAGCACCGCTTCGGCGTCGAGCGGTTCCTGCGCGCATCCGCATAATCGCCCCCGGCGTGGGTCGCGTCGGACCCAACCCGGGCTGGCTGATCCATGCCCACCTGCGTCTTCTGCGGCTCCGCTGACACCCTCATCGGCGAGCATGTGCTCGGAGACTGTCTCAGCAAGATCGGCCTTGACCTTGACCCGGTGCCGCACGGTGCTCGTTGGCTGAAGCGCATTGGGCGCGAACTCGGGGTGCGCCCGCCGTTCCGCCAGAAAGTCTGGGACGTCTGCGGCGACTGCAACCATGGCTGGATGAGCCGCCTCGAAGTCGTCGCGCAGCGCGTCCAAACCCCACTCATCTCCTCGGCCAGTCCGGCCGCATCGAGGCGGCGGACCAGGGTGCAATCGCGGCGTGGGTGCAGAAGACCGCTTACGGCGATGCGGGTGTTCTCCGAGGCGGACCGGGACAGAGGCTACGGACTCCCGGTCTCGGAGTACCACGAGTTGTACGCGCTCCGGAAAGAACGGCGGCTGCTCCCGGCGAGCCAGTTCTGGGCCGGACCATACGAAGGAGTTCGCGGCTGGTCGATCCGGGTCACGCCGCTGGCGGTGCGCGTCGACGGCCTGCCCGAGCCCGAGCGACCGCAGGCCTACGCCATGACCATCTTGCTCGGACAGCTCGTGCTTCAGGGGGTGCGGTTCACGACACCGAGCCTCCAGGTCCGCGTATCCATTCGGCTGCCTCAGTTCTGGCCACCAGCGGGGCCAGTCACCTTGCCGAGGGACGCCCCTAAACGATGACGGGTTTCTGGACCTCTCCGGCGGCAAGGACTTCCGCTCGACCGAGCAGCACATCGAGCTGCAACCCTGATACCCCGCAACTGAGCTGACGCCGAGGCGGCTATCGGTGGCAAAGGTCGAGCTGCCGACAATCTGCGGCAAGCACGTCGTGTACTACCCTGCCGCGCTGGTCGGAGAGGCGATTCACGGTCGGTTCTACGCCTTTGGAACGGCGTGCGAGTGCCCTATGGCCTACCTGATCCACACCGAGCCAGATGGCGCGCACTGCAATGCCGCAGACACCGCAGAAGGCATCTCAGAGCTGTACGAGGCACTGCCGGGTGAGGAGTACGAGATTGAGGACGATGACGGCAGCTTCTGGTGCAAACGGCTGCCGAGCCCATTCCAGCAGAAGATGGAGCCATGATGCGCCGTAAGCCATCCGCCAAGGTTGCCACTGCCGGGGTGACCCGCGCTAAGCAGGCTGTCGAGGACGAGCTGGAGTGGCTCTTCCACCGAGGACTACGGCATCGATGCGTACGCGGAGGTGCTGGTCGGCGAGGACGTCCGTGGCCGGCTGTTGGCCCTGCAGATCAAGAGTGGGATGAGCTGGTTCCGGGAGACGGCACCAGGGGGTTGGTGGTTCCGGCCGGACGCCGAGCACATGGCCTACTGGCTCAACCACTCCCTGCCGGTGGCCGCAATGCTGTACCACCCGGAGACGGGGCGCTGCCACTGGCAGCTGGTCAACCGTCAACAGGAAAGGAGGAGGTGACATCTCACTGGGTGTGGACAACGAGGACGGCGAGGAACCCGAGAAACTGGCCAGTTGGGGCGTGTTCCTTGGTCTCGCCAGCTACGCCGACGTGGTTCCGAAGTTGTTCGCGTGGGCTGACGCCCACGTGCACCCGGAGACGTACGACGGGACGGAGTGTGACCAGTACAGAGCAGATTGCTGTATCTGAGCCAACGAGTACGAGCTCTGCGCGGCGGTGCCGTTCGAGGAGTGGAAACAGCGTCTGCTTCCAGAGCGTATCCGGCCGTACCGCAACGGCGGTGGTGAGGTCGATTTCCGCCGACTGGAGCTGACGCTCAACGAGCTGGGCAAGGCATTCTTGGTGGTGGACAGGATTGCGATGGAGGGCGGGAGGTTGCTGACGGCGCGAATTTCCACATCTGTGACAGGTAGCAAGATCACTGAGTAAGCCAGGCACGGACTTAGGCCATACCATCCATACAGGAATGACAGCTACCAGCGTACGTTGTCATGGAATCGACTATGAAACCGTAGTTCGCGATCACAAGCAACACTGAGGTTTTCTCAGCGGTGGTTATTTCCATGCGTTGTTGAGTGCCAGAGCTGCTTGTGTGATGGCGCCGATGCGGGTGGGGCTGATCGTGACGTGCTGGAGGGTTCGCCAGCGTTGTTTGAGTTCCG
>NZ_RBDY01000014.1 GCF_003626575.1 Streptomyces radicis
TACGGCCCGATGAACTCCCACTCGTCGTCCGTCAGTTGCACTCGCGTCACGCAAGAAGATCTACCGGTCCAGGCCCCACCGTGAGGGAGAATCCCGCAGATTGATCACGACTCGATACGCTCCCTAGCGCACGTGCAGCTCGACGGGCGGAAGATGCGGCGAGTGAGCGCGCACCGTGCTTCGAGCCTCGAGGGGGAGGCTGGCGTGCACGGCTCCGGCCAGGACCAGCTGCCCGGCGCGCAGGGCGTCGCCGGAGCGGTCGAGCCGTCCGGCGAGCCAGATCAGGGCACGGAGCGGGTCGCCGAGGACGGCGCGCCCTTCCCCAGTGGCGACGGCGGTGCCGTCGACGCTGACGACCAGATGCTCGGCGGCCAGGTCCAGGTCCGCGCTGAGCGGCACCATGGGCCCGGTGACGACCCAGGCGCAGGACGCGTTGTCGGCGATGCTGTCCGCGACCGTGATGCGCCAGCTGGTGAACCGGGTGTCGATCACCTCCAGAGCGAGGAACACCTCCTTGGTCGCCGCCCGTGCCTCGTCCACGCCCACGTTCGGACCCGCCACGTCGCATCCGAGCCGGAAAGCGATCTCGGCCTCCACCCGCGGCTGCATCAGCACGCACCGGGCCAGGGTGTTGCCCGTGGGCAGCACCCTGTCGTCCAGAAGGACGCCCGAGTCCGGCTCGTAGACGCCCATCTGTTCCTGCATGGCCTGAGAGGTCACCCCGGCCTTGTGGCCGACGACGCGGGCGCCGCCCACGATCCGCCGGGCCACCGCTTCCTTCTGCACCCGGTAGGCGGTCTCCACCGTGAGCCCCGCCGGCCGGACGGTCAGCGCGTCGATCGGGACGCACTCGTACTCCGCCGCCAGCAGAGCCGATGCCGTAGCGGCGATCCAGCGGTCATCCTGCTCGTCCATGACGATCCCTCCTCGGAGCACGGGGCATCACATGCGGTTCGCAGAAGCGGGCACGGGAGCAGATCCGGGGTGGCGCTGATGCCTGCCGCCGGGGCACGGACCTGATGAAGAGTCAACCGGTCAGCCCTTCACAGCGGTACGGTGGCGGGCAGGCCAAGCGGTATATCGCGTATATGGGGCAGGTGCTCATGACCGCGCGCACGCCGAACATCCAACTCCGCGCCCTTGTCGCCGAATCCGGCCTCACCTACGAGGCGCTGGCCACGTCGGTCCGCGCGGTCGCCGCCGAATGCGGCGCCCGCTTACGCACGAACAAGTCCAACGTCGAGCACTGGATCTCCGGATCCGTGCCTCGCGGCGACACATCCCGCTACCTCGCGGTCGCGCTCTCCCGGCGGCTGGGCCGCCTCCTGACTCCCGCTGACCTCGGCCTCCCCGCCCCGGCAAAGGCCGAGAGTGACACCATCGGACTGTCCCTCGGGAGCGACCCCCTGGACGTTCTGCTACCGATGTGGAGGTACGAGTTGGATCGCCGCCGTTTCCTGACGGCCTCCGCCTACTCCGTGGCAGCCGCAGCCTTACCTCTCAGCCACGTCCAGGACATCGCTGCCCGCACCGCGGCCGCCCGCACCGGCTACACCGTCGGCATGGCCGAGGTCGCCGCCGTCCGTGACATGATCCACGCGTTCTCCGAGCTGGACGAGCGCCACGGCGGACAGCACGGCCGCAGCGCCCTGGTCACCTACCTCCGCGACGATGTCGCCCCGCTGTGCCGGGCCCGGTTCCGTACCGACGAAGTCCGCCAGCACATGCTCTCCGCCGCTGGCCGAGGTGTTCACCTGCTGGGCTGGAAGAGCTACGACGCAGGTCAGCAGGGCCTGGCCCAGCGCTACTACCTCCAGTCCTACGCCTTGGCCGCCGAATCCGGCCTCCGCGGAAACGACGGATTCGTGATGCGTACGATGGCGATGCAGGGCCTCAGGCTCCACCGCCCCGAGCACTGCCTCGGCCTGGCCGAGACCGGCCTGAACCGGGCCAAGGGCCGGGTGGATGCCCAGACCGAAGCCCTCTTCCGCGCCGTTCACGCCCACACCCTGGCCAAGAGCGGCAAGCGCCGCGCGGCCCTCGCCGAGGCCGAACATGCCCGCACCCTGCTGACCAGTGCCCCCGGCGACGAGGTGCCGTTCTGGGCGCTGGCCTGGGGCCCACCAGCCGCGTCGGTGCACTCCCGCACCGCCAAGGTCCACGAGACCCTGGGAAACCATCGGGCCGCCGCCGAGCACTACGCGCTGGCTGCCGCGGCCCGCCCGGCAGACACCTATGCGCGCATCGTCGCCCTGGACCTGGTCGCGGGCGCGGAGATGCACCTCGAGCGCGGCAGCATCGAGCAGGCGTGCGCCACCTGGCACCAGGCCATCGACCACATGGGCGGAGTCCGTTCCGTCCGCATCCGGAAGGCGGTTTCCCGCATCCGCAGCGACCTCGCGCGATTCCGAGCCCGTGGCCTGCGGTGCGTGGCCGAACTCGACGAACGGGCACGCGACTTCCTCGCCGGCGCCTGACCTCAGCGGCACCCGGAGAAGCGACGGACGATCGGCTCCAGATAGTCGGCGTGTGGACCGGCCAGACCGACCAGTTCGTCCGGTGAGCGCACCAGAGCGATGGCGTCGAGTTCAGGTTCGCGGCCCTGAACGCGCTCGGCTGCCGCAGCAGCGGTGAAGTCCGCGCGCAGCGTTGCCTCGGGGAGGACCGGGGCGAGGTAGGTCAGGCCGATGCTGCCGTTCTCGCCGCGGGTGACGACCCACAGCTTCAGGTCCTCCGCGGCCGCGCCGATCCCCAACTCCTCGGCGAGCTCTCGCGCGGCCTGGCCGGCCAGTGCCGACTCGTCCAGCACCGCCCCGACCCGGGGAGGCTCCACGGACCCCCCTGGCAGCTGCCAGCGCCCCGGGGCGGCCGTGGAGGGCGACATCCTCGCCGCCAGCACACGGCCGTCGTCGGTCGGCTGGACGACGTTCACGAACAACGAGGGCAGCGCGGTCGCGCCGGGAACGCGACGCAAGGCGTAGTGCCGGTAGGTCACACGCACCCAGGAGAGGCGCACGATGCGCGGGCCCGTCCGCTCCAGTTCCCCACACGCCACCACGGGCCCGTCGAAGAGAGTGGGGTTGGCCCGGACCGCCATCTCCCACACCCGGTCCCGGGCCTCAGCGTCCTGGGGCGGCAGCGGCGGCTCGGCGGCTTCGGCCAGCAGGAGCCGTTCAACGTCGAAGAGGTCAATGCCCACAGGGGGCAGCGTCTCGGGCACCGGCCCATCGTAGGACCCGCTCCGGGCTCGACCGCCGCCGCCGCATCCGTTCATGGACGCCCGGCTGGCTGATGGTCAGCGGTGTCCGCTGCTGTTCGGCGACCCGGCAGGGCGGCCGCAGCGTGCCGGTGGATGAGCACTCCATTCGTTCAACGGCTTCCCGAACGGGCCTCCCCCGCGGGAATGCCGGGCGCCCGCGAGGTGTTCCCTCTCCGACACGCTCACGTGAGAGAGGGAGACCCCCCGATGGCTTCCATCGCCTGCCCGGCGAGCCCCGTCGAGACTCCGGTCCGCAGGGCCGCGGAGGTGGACTGGGCCACGCTCCGGCTGGCGGCCGAGCGGTCGCACCCGAAGGCGAACCTTCCGCGGGGTCGTCTATCCTCCGAAGCGGACGAGTCCGGCACCACCGGGCTCACGACGCTTTTCGAGGAGGTGGGTCAGGTCACCGGCACGGACGAGGGCACGCACGAGGAGACCGAGACCACGGCCGAGCGGAACGCCCGTTTCGAGCGCGACGCGCTCGGCTACCTGGACCAGATGTACTCCGCGGCGCTGCGCATGACGCGCAACCCCGCGGACGCCGAGGACCTGGTGCAGGAGACGTTCGCCAAGGCGTACGGCTCGTTCCACCAGTTCCGCGAGGGCACCAACCTCAAGGCGTGGATGTACCGCATCCTGACCAACACGTTCATCAACTCCTACCGCAAGAAGCAGCGGGAGCCGCAGCGCAGCGCGGCGGAGGACATCGAGGACTGGCAGCTGGCGCGCGCCGAGTCCCACATGTCCACCGGGCTGCGGTCGGCCGAGTCGCAGGCGCTCGACCACCTGCCCGACTCGGACGTGAAGCAGGCCCTCCAGGCGATCCCCGAGGAGTTCCGCATCGCGGTCTACCTCGCTGACGTCGAGGGCTTTGCGTACAAGGAGATCGCCGACATCATGGGAACACCCATCGGCACGGTGATGTCCCGGTTGCACCGCGGCCGCAGGCAGCTCCGCGACATGCTCGCGGACTACGCCCGGGAGCGCGGCCTCGTCCCGGCCGGGGTTCAGGAAGGCTCAGGATCATGAGTGGTGACCAGTCGCACCCCACGGACTGCTCCGAGGTCCTCGGCCGCCTCTACGAGTACCTCGACCGGGAGATGCCGGACGGCGAGTGCGCCAAGTTCCAGGAGCACATCGACGAGTGCTCTCCGTGTCTGGAGAAGTACGGCCTTGAGCAGTCGGTCAAGAAGCTCGTGAAGCGCTGCTGCGGCCATGACGAGGTCCCCTCCGACCTCAGGTCGAAGGTCATGGGCCGCATCGAGAGCATCCGCGAGGAGGAGGCGGGCGCCGCGAGCCCCGCCCCCCGGCGGATCGAGTAACGGAATCCTCACCGTCCGCGTTTCACCCCGCTGGTCTTCCACCGTCTCGCGAGCCGCGCGTGCCTGACCCATGCTGTGAGCAGGCGCCTGTCCGCCCATGGTTGGATGCGGCCCGGGACGGACAGGAGAACTGTGAAGTGCACGCTACGAAGCGGGAATCAGGCGGGACACCGTGAGGATCTTCGGCAGGGTCCGGCAGCGCCCTTCCACCGACTGGCGGCTGGCCACCAACCGGGCTTTCACCCTCATCGACGACGGCCGCTACGACGACGCCGACGCGCTGTTGACGCGCGCGGCCGATCTCGAGCCCTGGCTGTCGGAGTCCTGGTTCAACCTGGCGCTGCTGCACAAGTTCAGGCACGACTGGGAGCAGGCGCGCTCCGCCGGGCTGCGGGCCGTCGCCCTGCTGGAGAAGGACGCGGGCGCCCCGGACTGGTGGAACGTCGGCATCGCCGCGACCGCGCTCCAGGACTGGCCGCTGGCCCGCCGCGCGTGGCAGGCGTACGGCCTCCCGGTGCCGGGTGACCCCTCGGTCGCGGATGTCCCGGTGGCCATGGACCTCGGCGGGGCCGCGGTCCGCCTCTCGCCCGAGGGCGAGGCCGAGGTGGTGTGGGGGCGGCGGCTCGATCCGGCCAGGATCGAGGTGCAGAACATCCCGCTGCCGTCCTCGGGCCGCCGCTGGGGCGAGGTGGTCCTGCACGACGGGGTCCCGCGGGGCGAGCGGACGACCGCGACGGGCGGCGTCTCGTCGGTGTACCCGGTCTTCGACGAGATCGAGCTGTGGGCGCCCTCCGCGGTGCCGACGTGGGTCGTGCTGATCGAGGCCGCGGCCGAGTCCGACCGCGACGCCCTGGAGCGGCTGGCGGCGGACGCGGGCTACGCGGCGGAGGACTGGTCGTCGTCGGTGCGGCTGCTGTGCCGCGCCTGTTCGGAGAGCCGCATGCCGAGCGAGGAGGGCGACGGCCTGGCGCAGCACGACCCGCACGACCACAGCGTTCCCGGGCAGCCCGGGCCGCTCGGGCACACCGGCGCCGGCGGGATGTGGTCGCCCGAGCGCGAGTGCGGCGTGGCGGCGCCGGGGGCGCTGGTGCGGGGGCTGCTCGACGGCTGGGTCGCGGACAGCCCCGACTCCCGTGACTGGCGTGATCTCGAAGAGGTCTGCTGAGAGAAGGGGACGGGCGCCCCCGGCCGCCCTTTAAGCTGTGGGGATCAGCCGGACGGGCTGTTCAGCGACGGGGCTGTGTTGGAGTCCTGGGTTGGATCCCACGGGGACATGGCATGAGTGAAAGGCACACGGCCGACCATGGCGCAGCAGGACATCGATGAGCGGGTCAGCGACGAGTTCGTCGACGACACCAAGGACGCCGAGGAGCGGGAGCGGGAGCACCGGGAGCGGGGCACGGTGCGGCCCATCACCGTCGTCGGCCATCCGATGCTGCACCGGGAGTGCCGGGACGTCACGGAGTTCGGCGACGAGTTGGCGGCGTTGGTCGACGACATGTTCGCCAGCCAGCGCGCCGCCGAGGGCGTGGGCCTGGCCGCGAACCAGATCGGCGTGGACCTGAAGGTCTTCGTCTACGACTGCCCCGACGACGATGGCGCGCGGCATGTCGGGGTGGTGTGCAACCCCGTCCTCGACGAGCTGCCCGCCGAGTCCCGGGTCCTGGACGACAACAACGAGGGCTGCCTCTCGGTGCCCACCGCGTACGCCGAGCTGGCGCGCCCCGACTACGCGGTGGTCCGCGGGCAGGACGCCAAGGGGAACCCCATCGCGGTGCGCGGCACCGGGTACTTCGCGCGCTGCCTCCAGCACGAGACGGACCACCTCTACGGGCACCTCTACCTGGAGCGGCTCTCCAAGCGGGAGCGGAAGAAGGCGCTCACGATGATGGCCGAGGGCACGCCGCGCTACGAGACGGTGCCCAACGCCGAGTGATCCGGCGGGGGAGCGATCCGGCGGGGAGTGGACGGGGGAGTGATCCGGCGGTCGGCGGCGGGCGTCACTGGGCTGGTCCTGTGGCGAACGCCCTGATGGTTGACGCGCGTTGATCCCATGCGTCACGCTCGATACCGACCGGTATCTCTCCCCCACGGAGGCAGCATGTTGAGACGCGCGCTGCGTGTCCTGCTCACGTTTGTCATGATCGCATCAGCAGCCGTGGTCGGCACGGTGGCCACCGCCGGCACCGCCTACGCCGACGGCTGCTACACATGGAACCGCACCCTCAGCCAGGGTTCAACGGGCGAGGACGTGCGCCAGCTCCAGATCCGGGTGTCCGGCTACCCCGCCTACGGCGCGGTACTCGCCCTCGACGGCGTGTACGGCCCGGCCACGGCGGCGGCCGTGACGCGGTTCCAGCAGGCGTACGGCCTCAGCGCCGACGGCATCGCGGGGCAGCAGACGTTCGGCAAGATCTACGATCTCCAGGACAACGACTGCACCCCCGTCCACTTCACCTGGGGCGAGCTCAACCGGTGCAACAGCGACTGGTCGGGCGGCCAGGTCAGCGCCGCCCAGGCCCGTGCCAACGCCCTGGTGAACATGTGGAAGCTGGAGGCCCTGCGCCACGCCCTGGGTGACCGCGCCATCGTCACCAGCAGCGGCTTCCGCTCCGTGTCCTGCAACAACGCCGCGGGTGGCTCGCCCACCAGCCGCCACATGTACGGGGACGCCATCGACCTCGTCGGCACGCCGTCGTTCTGCCAGCTGGCGCAGCGGGCCAGGTATCACGGCTTCAACGAGATCCTCGGCCCTGGCTACCCCGGCCACAACGACCATGTGCACCTGGGGAACAGGTCGTCGCGCTACTGGTCCGCGCCCAACTGCGGTATCTGATCGGTGCTTTGATCGGTGCTCTGATCGGCGAGACCCCGTGAACGCCGGTCCGCCCCCGTGACCTCGCGGGGGCGGACCGGCGCCGGGCGCTCGGCGACCGTCAGAACTCGTCGTCGAACGACACGCTGCCCTCGACCGCCACCTGATAGGCGGAGGGGCGGCGCTCGAAGAAGTTCGTCAGCTCCTGGACGTTCTGCAACTCCATGAAGGAGAAGGGGTTCTTCGCGCCGTACACCGGCGCCAGGCCCAGGCGGACCAGGCGCTGGTCGGCCACCGCCTCCAGATACCGGCGCATGGACTCGGTGTTCATCCCGGGCAGCCCGTCGCCGCACAGGTCGCGCGCGAACTGCGTCTCCGCCTCGATGGCCTCGGCCAGCATGGCCGCCACCTCGCGCTCCATCTCGGCGTCGAAGAGGTCGGGCTCCTCCGAACGCACGGTGTCCACCACGGAGAACGCGAAATCCATGTGCATCGTCTCGTCGCGGAACACCCAGTTGGTCCCGGTGGCGAGCCCGTGCAGCAGCCCCCGCGAGCGGAACCAGTACACGTAGGCGAACGCGCCGTAGAAGAACAGCCCCTCGATGCAGGCGGCGAAGCAGATCAGGTTCAGCAGGAAACGCCGCCGGTCGGCCTTGGTCTCCAGCCGGTCGAGGCTCTCCACCGAGTCCATCCAGCGGAAGCAGAACTCCGCCTTCTCGCGGATCGACGGGATGTTCTCCACCGCGGCGAACGCCGCCACCCGCTCGTCCGGATCGGGCAGATAGGTGTCGAGCAGCGTCAGATAGAACTGGACGTGCACGGCCTCCTCGAACAGCTGCCGCGACAGATAAAGGCGCGCCTCGGGGGAGTTGATGTGCTTGTAGAGGGTCAGCACGAGGTTGTTCGCCACGATCGAGTCGCCCGTCGCGAAGAACGCCACGAGGCGCCCGATCATGTGCCGCTCGCCGGGCGAGAGCTTGGCCAGGTCCGCCACGTCGGAGTGGAGGTCGACCTCCTCGACGGTCCAGGTGTTCTTGATGGCGTCCCGGTAGCGCTCGTAGAAGTCCGGGTAGCGCATCGGGCGCAGGGTCAGCTCGAAGCCCGGGTCGAGCAGGTTCTTGTTCGTGGTGGCCGCCGAGGTCGTGGTGGTGGTCGTGGTGGGTGTCGTGGGGGCGGTCACTGGCATGCCTCGCAGGTCTCGGGGTTCTCCAGGGAGCAGGCCACCGCCTGCTCAGGGACGGCGGTCACGGGGGCGGTCGGCGCGGCGGCGTTCGGCGCGGCGGCGGTCGCGCTCGTGCTGGCCGCCTGTGCGATCCGGGTGGCCGGGCGCGACCGCAGGTAGTACGTGGTCTTCAGCCCGCGCTTCCAGGCGTAGGCGTACATCGAGCTGAGCTTGCCGATGGTCGGCGCCGCCATGAACAGGTTGAGCGACTGGCTCTGGTCCAGATAGGGCGTGCGGTCGGCGGCCATGTCGATCAGCGCCCGCTGCGGCAGCTCCCAGGCCGTCCGGTACAACTTCCTCACGTCGTCCGGCAGTCCAGGAACCGCGGCCACCGAGCCGTTGCCCTCGCGCAGCGCCTCCCTGGTGGCCTCGTCCCAGCGGCCCAGGCGCTTGAGCTCGGCCACGAGGTACGCGTTGACCTGGAGGAACTCCCCGCTGAGCGTCTCGCGCTTGAACAGGTTCGACACCTGCGGCTCGATGCACTCGTACGCGCCCGCGATGGAGGCGATGGTGGCCGTCGGGGCGATGGCGAGCAGCAGGGAGTTGCGCATGCCGGTGCGCGCGATCCGCGCGCGCAGGGCCGCCCACTCGTCGGGCCAGGCGGGGGAGGCGTCGGGGTAGTGGTCGGGGTGGAGCACGCCCCTGGCGGTGCGGGTGGCGCCCCAGGCGGGGTGCGCGCCGTGCCGCTCGGCCAGCTCGGCGGAGGTCCGGTAGGCGGCGAGCATGATCCGCTCGGCGATGCGCGTGGACAGCTCGCGCGCCTCGGCCGAGTCGAACGGCAGCCGCAGCCGGAACAGCACGTCCTGGAGGCCCATCACGCCCAGACCGACCGGGCGCCAGCGGGAGTTGGAGGCGGCGGCCTCGGCGGTGGGGTAGTAGTTGATGTCGACGACCCGGTCGAGGAACGTGACGGCGGTGCGGACCGTGGCGTCGAGGCGCTGCCAGTCGGGCGTGCCGTCGGGACGCAGATGGGCCGCGAGGTTGACCGAGCCGAGGTTGCACACCGCGGTCTGGCCGTCGTCGGTGACCTCGAGGATCTCGGTGCACAGGTTCGACGAGTGCACCACGGCGCCGGGCTCGGCGGTCTGGTTGGCCGTGCGGTTGGCGGCGTCCTTGAACGTCATCCAGCCGTTGCCGGTCTGGGCGAGGGTCCGCATCATCCGGGCGTAGAGCTGCCGCGCGGGCACGGTCCGCCGGGCGCGGCCCTCGGCCTCGGCCTCGCGGTAGGCGGCGTCGAACTCCTCGCCCCACAGGTCGGTCAGCTCGGGCACGTCCACCGGGGAGAAGAGCGACCAGTCGGCGTCCGCCTCGACCCGGCGCATGAACTCGTCGGGGATCCAGTGCGCGAGGTTCAGGTTGTGGGTGCGGCGGGCGTCCTCGCCGGTGTTGTCCCGCAGCTCGAGGAACTCCTCGATGTCCGCGTGCCACGTCTCCAGGTAGACGCAGGCGGCGCCCTTGCGGCGGCCGCCCTGGTTCACCGCGGCGACCGAGGAGTCGAGGGTGCGCAGGAACGGCACGATGCCGTTGGACGAGCCGTTGGTGCCGCGGATCAGCGAGCCCCTGGCCCTGATCCGGGTGTAGGAGAGCCCGATGCCGCCCGCGTGCTTGGAGAGCCTGGCGACCTGGTGGTACCGCTCGTAGATCGAGTCCAGCTCGTCCTTGGGGGAGTCGAGCAGGTAGCAGGAGGACATCTGCGGGTGGCGCGTCCCCGAGTTGAACAGCGTGGGGGAGGACGGCAGATAGGCCAGGCTGCTGGTCAGCCGGTAGAACGCGGCGACCTCGTCGATCGCCTCGTCGCCTTCACCGGCCGCGAGCCCGCACGCGACCCGCAGGAGGAAGTGCTGCGGGGTCTCGATGACCTTTCTGGTGGTGGGGTGGCGCAGCAGGTAGCGGGACTCGACCGTGCGAAGGCCGAAGAACTCGAACCGGTCGTCGGCGCCCTCGGCCACGCTCCGCTCCACCAGCGCGTCGAGGCGCTCGGCGTGCCGGGCGACCAGGGCGGCGGTGGCGTCCGCGATGAGCCCGACGCGGTGGCCCGTGGCCACGGAGGCGGAGAACGACACGGCGCCCTGGCCCGCGGCCTCCTCGCGGATGGCGAGGGTCAGCATCCTGGCGGCGAGCCGCGAGTACGCGGGGTCCTCGGCGATCAGCCCGGCCGCGGCCTCGATCGCCAGCTCCCGCATCGCTGCCTCGTCGGCTCCGGGAGGCGCGCCCCGCAACACGGCGGCGGCGACTGGTCGGAAGTCGACATCCGGCAGGTCGGCGGCGAGCTCGGACAGCGTGCGGGGCAGCGCGGCTGTTACCGGCTCCGCGGGTGCGACGGGTGCGATGGTCACTCGGTGCTCTCCCTCGAATCGCGGTGGCCCGCGGGCGGGACGAGGGACGAGCGCCGCTGTGCATGCGTGTGACAAGGCAAAGGCATGCCGGTGGCGTCCGCCGGCCCAGCCCACGAGGCCCGGACGTGAACGACGCTGTCAGCAGGTGGTCGGACTCACCACAGGCGGCACGAAGCAGCCCATCGCACACCGTTGCGGGACAGTTCCGGATTCGCACCGGATTCCCTGCGGCGACAGCGAGCACGAGCATACATCTTGTGCTGTGCCGAGCGGGCGCCCCTATATGTTGTGCTCGGCCAGGGGGTCGGGTGAAAAGGCCAGTGCGAACACCTGAAGCCGGAGCCCCGGCACCGGCTCCCAGTCGCGCTCAGGCGCCCGAACGAACCCCAGCCGCCCGTAGAGCCGATGCGCCGTGTGCATTCGCGACTGGCTGGAAATCGCCACACCGCCCTTCCCGAGTCGGCGCGCCCGCGCCACACATTCGCGCACCAACGCCTCCCCCGCCCCCCGCCCTCGCGCCTCGGGCCGCACGGCCAGCATCCTGAACTCCGCCTCGCCCTCCCGCGCCACCTCGGCCAACTCCCCGCCCCCGCCCGTGAAGGTGACCGTGCCGAGCACCACCCCGTCGGCGTCCACGGCGACCAGCACCGTCGCGAGCGCGGCCCGCCCCGCCGCGTCCCGCAGATCGGGCAGATAGGGGTCGTCGGCCCCGGAGTCCAGCAGCCCGCCGTGCAGATAGGCGTCCGCCGTCAGCCGCCCCGCCTCGTCCCACTCCTCCGGCCGCGCTTCCCTGATCACGATGTCCATGCCCCCAGTGTGACCGGGGGGTCTGACATCCCCCAGACTTCGTCCGGGGGGACCCCCATCGCTGCGCTCCCAGACTTCGTCCGGGGGGACCCCCATCGCTGCGCTCCCAGACTCCGTCCGGGGGGACCCCCATCGCTGCGCTCCCGCACCACCCGTTGATCAACGGCGTAGGACCCAGTAGCCGCCGCCCTCGGCCACCACCGACCAGGGGCCCGCGCCCGGGTAGAGCCCGCCCACGTAGTCGATCAGCTCCTTCGCGCCCCGCTCCCTGTCGTAGTACGCGACATAGCGCGGCGGTTCTTCCTCCTCGCCGCCGCCGATCCAGAACACCCGGCAGCGCTGGGTGAGATGGGAGATCGGCCGGACGTTGGCCGCCACCTCGGCGCCGTCCGGCACGGCCGCGAGCACCCGGGCGCCCTCGCGCGCCGACGCGTCGGGCCTGTAGGTCGCGGGCTCGGTCAGCGTCCCGGTGGGCAGCGTGGTCGCCAGCGCCGCCGCGGCGGCCAGGGCGGCGGCGGGCAGGTGGTGGGCGTAGGCGCGCAGCCAGGGCCGTTCCGACGTCCGCGCCCGCACCACGGCGTCGGTCAGGGCCAGCGCGGTCACCGGCATCAGCACGGCGTCGTAGTGCCAGTCGGTCGACCAGTAGTGCGGCTCCTGGGCCGCGAACCGCCAGGCCAGCGTGGGCAGCGCCACGAGCAGCAGCGGGGAGCGCAGCGCCAGCAGGCCCGTGGTGGGCACCAGGATCCACAGCAGGGTGCGGACCTTCTCCTCCGTGCCGTCGAACAGCCCCCCGAGCCGCCCGCCCCCGCTCTCGCCCATCTTGGTCCAGTAGTCGTAGCCGCCACCGGAGTTGAAGGACGGTATGACCACCGCGAGGGTCACCGCGCACGCCACCGCGGCGAGCAGGGCCGCGCCCAGGGCGAGCCGCAGCAGCTCGGGCCTGCGCCGCCGCACGCGCAGCGCGACCACGAGCGCGATCGCCGCCGCCGTGAGCCCCAGGTCCTCCTTGACCAGGACGAGCGGCAGCGCCCAGCACAGCGCCGCCCGCCAGCGTTCGCGCAGCAGCGCCTCGAGGGCGAACGCGATCAGCGGGACGGCGAAGGCTATCTCGTGGAAGTCGAAGTCGACCGCGCGCTGGATGCCGAACGACAGCCCGAACGCCGCCCCGACGGCAAGACCCGCGCCCCGTCCCAGCAGCGCAGCGGCGCCCCGCGTCACCGGCACGACGGCGAGGGCGAACAGCGCGGCCTGGGCCACGAGCAGCGTCACCGGCGTCGGGAACACCCGGTAGAACGGGGCGATCAGCGCGGTCACCGGGCTGAAGTGGTCGCCCAGGATGTGGAATCCGGGCCCCTTGAGGTCCGCGACCGGTGCCTCGAGGTGGGCGTAGGAGCGGACGACCTGCTCGAAGATCCCCAGGTCCCATGAGCGGTTCTGCCACCGCACCCAGCGGCTCACGGAGATCGCCGTGTAGACGGCGAAGAAGCCGAGCGCCAGCAGCCAGGGGTCGCGCCGGGAGCGGGGTCGGGCGGGCGGCGTCCGGGCCGCCTCCTCATCGGCTGGCTCTGGCAGGTCACTCGTCCGGATCGGCCGGCTCGGCCGGGTCCCGCGCTCCACGCTCACCGTGAAACGGTACGAGACCGCCCGCGCCGGCCCAAGGCCGGACCGGCCCCCCCGCCGCCCCGGAACGCGGGGCGGCGGGCCGTGACAACGTCAGCAGCAGCCCTTGAAGGACCCGCCGAGCCCGTCGGACGGTGCGGCGTAACGGCGGTCGGTGCGCCGCCGTTCGAACTCCCGGCGCCCGAGCACCGGCGCGCCGGGATCCGTTCGCATGGCGTGCTCGACATACCGGTCGTAGGCGTTCTCGCCGGTGAGCTCGGTCACATACCAGCGCAGCCAGGCGAACGCCCGGCGTGGGGCCGCGGTCGGGCTCATCGCTCGGACACCTCCTGCCGGGGCCCGGTGGACTGCTCGGGGATGCCGCCGCCGGGGCCGAGCCCGGCCGAGACCAGCTCGGCGCGCTCCTCCTTGGTGGCGATCAGCCCGGAGGGCGCGATGATCCGGGACGGCACGTGCGGCGTCTCGCGCAGCCTCACCGAGCCGGGGTGGCGCACGGCCTTCACGCACACCCGCAGCGCGTCGGCGAACACGATCAGGACGAGCAGCGCCAGCGCGGCCGAGAGCACCGCGTCGAGGGTCGCGGTGTTGACGATGGTCCGCATGTCGTCCATGTTCTGGGCGCCCGCGAGGAGTTGGTCGTTGTCGATGCCCTCCTGGTACTGGTCGCGGCGGGCCAGGAAGCCGACGGCCGGGTCGCCGGAGAAGACCTTCTGCCAGCTGGCGGTCAGGGTGACCACCGAGACCCAGGTCAGCGGGAGGAGCGTCACCCACACGTACTTCAGGCGCCCGGACTTCACCAGCAGCACGGTGCAGATCGCCAGGGCGACGGCGCCGAGCAGCTGGTTGGAGATACCGAAGATGGGATAGAGGGTGTTGATGCCGCCGAGCGGGTCGTTGACGCCGACCCACAGCAGATAGCCCCACAGCGCCACCACGATGCCGCTGATCAGCAGGATGCCGGGCCACCACGTGTTGTCGCGCAGCTTGCCCAGCCTCGGGTGGATGCTGGCCAGCGCGTCCTGGAGCACGAAACGGCCCACGCGCGTGCCCGCGTCTATGGCGGTCAGGATGAACAGCGCCTCAAACATGATCGCGAAGTGGTACCAGAAGCTCATCATCGTGTCGCCGCCGATGATCTCGGCGAGCACGACGGCCACCCCGAGCGCCAGCGTCGGCGCGCCACCGGTGCGGGAGAGGAGCGACTCCTCCTCGACCGCCTCGGCGGCCGACGCGAGTTGATCGGGTGTGACCGTGAAGCCCCACGATGTGATCGTGTCGGAGGCCGCTTGGACCGTGTCGCCGATGACGGCGGGTGGCGCGTTCATCGCGAAGTAGATGCCGGGGTCGAGCACGCACGCGGCCGTGATGGCCATCACGGCGACCGAGGACTCCATCAGCATGGCGCCGTAGCCGATCGTGCGGACCTGGGTCTCCTTCTGGATCATCTTGGGCGTGGTGCCCGAGGAGATCAGCGAGTGGAAGCCCGAGAGCGCGCCGCAGGCGATCGTGATGAAGACGAACGGGAAGAGCGACCCGGCGAACACCGGCCCGTCCCCGTTGGTCGCGAAGTCGGTCACGGCCTCCATCTGGAGGTTGGGCAGGGTCACCACGATGGCGACGGCGAGCAGCGCGATGGTGCCGATCTTCATGAACGTCGACAGATAGTCGCGCGGCACGAGCAGCAGCCACACCGGCATGACCGAGGCGGCGAAGCCGTAGAGCACCAGCGCGATCACGAGCGTGCGCGGATCGAGCGTGAACGCGTCCGCGAGGCCCGAGTTGGCCACCCAGCGCCCCGAGACGATGGCGAACAGCAGGAGCGCGACGCCGATCAGCGTGACCTCGGCGATCTTGCCGGGCCGCAGATAGCGCAGATAGATGCCCATGAACAGGGCGATCGGGATGGTCATGCCGACCGAGAAGGCGCCCCACGGCGACTCGGCGAGGGCGTTGACCACCACGAGCGCGAGCACCGCCAGGATGATGATCATGATCGAGAAGATCGCGATGACCGCGGCGACGCCGCCCACGGGGCCGATCTCCTCGCGCGCGATCTGGCCCAGGCTCTTGCCGTCCCTGCGGGTCGAGAAGAACAGCACGACCATGTCCTGGACGGCGCCCGCGAAGATCACGCCGACGATGATCCAGATGGTGCCCGGCAGATAGCCCATCTGCGCCGCGAGCACCGGGCCGACGAGCGGGCCCGCCCCCGAGATCCCGGCGAAGTGGTGGCCGAGCAGCACCCGGCGGTCGGTCGGGTGGTAGTCGTGGCCGTCCCCCATCCGCTCCGCGGGCGTGGCGCGGGTGGGGTCGGCCCGAAGCACCCGGTTCTGGATGAACTTGGCGTAGAACCGGTAGCCGATCGCGTACGTGCCGAGCGCCGCCGCGACCATCCACGCGGCCGAGACCTCCTCGCCGCGGGAGAGCGCGAGCACGGACCAGCCGACGGCTCCCACCACGGCGACGAGTGACCAGATCACGATCGATCGTGGTCGTAGCTGACGAGCGTTTCCTGTGGGGCGTGCCCGAGGTGGGGAATGCACGGTGTCCTCCCGCCGGTCCTCTCTGACTGACCTGCCGGAATCTAGGCCAGGACAGCCCCGTTGACCATGGGGCGGACGCGCTCCTGTCGCTCCCTTGTGCGGATCACCGCGATCCGTCGGGGCTCGGGCGCTCCAGATTGGCGACGAACTTGTACCGATCGCCCCGGTAGACCGAGCGCACCCACTCCACCGGCTCGCCCTGGGTGTCGCGCGAGTGCCGCGAGAGCATCAGCATCGGCAGCCCCACGTCCGTGCCGAGCAGCCCGGCCTCGCGGGGGTTGGCGAGCGAGGTCTCGATCGTCTCCTCGGCGCGCGCCAGATGGACGTCGTAGACCTCGGCGAGCGCCGTGTACAGGGACGCGTACCGCACCAGGCTGCGGCGCAGCGCGGGGAAGCGCTCCTGGGACAGATGCGTGGTCTCGATGGCCATCGGCTCGCCGCTGGCGAGCCGCAGCCGCTCGATGCGCAGCACCCGCCCGCCCTCGGGCAGGTCGAGCAGCCCGCTGAGCCGCTCGTCGGCCGTGATGTACCCGATCTCCAGCAGCTGGGACGTGGGTTCGAGGCCTTGGGCACGCATGTCCTCGGTGTACGAGGTCAGCTGGAGGGCCTGCGAGACCTTGGGCTTGGCGACGAACGTGCCCTTGCCCTGGATCCGTTCGAGGCGGCCCTCGACCACCAGCTCCTGGAGCGCCTGACGGACCGTTGTGCGAGAGGTGTCGAACTCGCTGGCGAGGGAACGCTCCGGGGGTACGGGGGTGCCGGGCGGAAGCGTCTCGGTCATCTGCTGGAGATGCCGCTTGAGGCGGTAGTACTTCGGCACCCGCGCCGTGCGTGTCCGGTCGGCGCCGTCGGGTCCCGCGCCGGCCGGGGCCGCTGCCGCCGGTCCGCCGGCGCTCGCGGTGCTCCCCCCGTCCCTCGCCATGACCCGCCCCTCCGACTGGTTCTGTTCTGCCGTCACCGGCTCCTCCGAGACATCGCAGCTCACATCGTGACACGGGCCCGTCAGGGACGACGCCCACGAGCAGATGTCGGTCCTGTAACGGACCGGGCCCGCAGCTCGTGGGCCCTTGACACCCGCCTTGGTCTAGTCCAGGCTCCCGTGCAACTGGTCTACACCTCTTACATACACCACTAACGTAACGGCCGTTACCGGGCCACATCGTGATGGGGTCCGGCCCTTTTGGAGGAGGGTGACGTGAAGCGCAAGCTGATCGCTGCCGTCGGCGCGGCGGCCCTGACGGCCACGATGGCCGCCTGTGGCTCCGACGACAGCAGCGACGGGGGCGGCGGCAGCGCCGACTCCATCACCGTTTGGTTGATGAGTGGCTCGGCACCGGATCCCTGGGTCGAGGAGCTCAACGCGGCTTTCGAGGAAGAGCACGGCGTCGAGGTCAACGTCGAGATCCAGCAGTGGGAGGGCATCCAGGACCGCCTGACCACGGCCCTGTCCGAGGACGGCACGGTCGATGTCCTGGAGCTGGGGAACACCCAGGCCGTCGGCTACGCCAACACCGGTGGCCTCGCCGACCTCAGCGAGCTCTCCGAGGAGCCCTGGACCGAGAGCATGCTCGAGTCCGCCGTGGTCGACGACACGTTCTACTCGATCCCGTGGTACGGCGCGAACCGAGTCGTCGTCTACGACCAGAGCATCTGGGCGGAGGCCGGGGCCGAGGTCCCGACCACGCGGGACGAGTGGATCGAGGCCCTCGAGCTGATCGACGAGAACACCGAGGCCGAGCCCATCTACCTGCCGGGCCAGACCTATTACGTCATGGGCGGCTTCGTCGCGGACGAGGGCGGCGCCTTCGCCGCGCAGAACGGCGACGAGTGGGAGGGCACCCTCAACTCCCCCGAGGTGGAGGCGGGCCTGGGCTTCTACGGCGAGCTCCAGGAGTTCTCCGACGCCCCGACCGACATCGACGAGGGCGAGCCGCAGCAGTCCACGGACGTCGTGCCGAACGGCGACGTGGCGAGCTGGGTCGGCCTGCCGTGGGAGGTCGTCAACGCCACGACCGCCATCGAGGAGGCCGGTGGCGAGGCCGACTGGGGCTTCTTCCCCGTGCCAGGCAAGACCGCCGACGAGCTCGGCCACGTCTTCCTCGGCGGCTCCAACCTCGCGGTCGCCGAGCGTGCCGGCGACCAGGAGCTGGCCCGTGCCTGGCTCGAGATGGCCACGTCGCAGGAGTGGTCGCAGAGGTTCAACGACGCGATGGACGGCACCGTCGTGCCCAACCGCTCGGACGTGACCGCCGAGCCGGCCGCCGGCACCTTCGCCGAGGCCATGGTCGCCTCCGCGGACGTCGGCTTCCTCCCGCCGCTCACCCCCGGGTGGGCCAACGTCGAGGTGGAGCCCAACCCGATCAAGGACCTGATGACCAAGGTCCTGAACGGCGAGGACTTCAGCTCGGTGGCCGAAGAGGCCGATACAGAGATGACCACCCGCCTCAACCGCGAATAGCCCGCGCGATCGGGGTGCCGCCGGCCACCGGCGGCACCCCTTCTCCGCCTGTGAGGGACGACACGCATGACCGTGCACATCGAGGACGCACCGCCCGACGTATCCGGTGCCACGTCCAAGGGCCCGCCCAAGCGGCGGACCGGCCGCCGGCTCCCCACCGGCTGGGTGCCGTACCTGCTGATCCTGCCGTCGATCGCCGCCCTGGTCGCCGTGCTCGGCTGGGCCCTCGTCCAGAACCTGATCATCTCGTTCCAGGAGTTCGGCCGACGTCAGCTGATCTCCAGAACCACCGAGTGGGCCGGGCTCGACAACTACCGGACCATCCTGGAGGACGAGCGGTTCTGGGACGCGGTCGTCCGTACGTTCTTCTTCATGGCGGCCAACGTCGTGCTGATCATGGGGCTCGGCACCCTGATCGGCCTCCTGCTCCACGCCCTGGGCAAGAAGATGCGGCTGGTCCTGGCGATCAGCCTCGTCGCGGCGTGGGCCATGCCGGTCACCGTCTCGACCACCGTCTTCCGCTGGCTGTTCGACCAGCAGCTCGGCGTCGTCAACTGGGCGCTGAGCAGCATCGGCTTCTCCTCCTACGAGGAGCACAACTGGTTCAGCAGCGGCGCGTCCACGCTGGCCATTGTGACGATCCTGATCGTCTGGGCCTCGGTGCCCTTCGTGGCCCTCAACCTCTACGCGGGCCTGACCACCATCAGCGGTGAGATCTTCGAGGCCGCGCGCATGGACGGCGCCTCCAACTGGCGCCTCTTCTGGTCCATCCTCGCGCCCATCATGAGGCCGTTCTTCATGATCACGACCTTCCTCGAGATCATCTGGGTCTTCAAGGCGTTCGCTCAGATCTACGCGCTGAACGCCGGCGGGCCCAACCGCGAGTCCGAGACGCTGCCGGTCATGGCCTATGTCGAGGGCATGAGCCAGAGCCAGTACGGAAGCGCCGCCGCCATCTCCGTGCTGACCCTCGTGATCCTCCTGGTCGCCATGTCGTTCTACTTCCGGCTGATCTTCAAGCAGGAGAGGGAGCAACTGTGAGGAACGCCCGGAAGCTCTGGCTCAACGGCACGGCGGTCATCCTGTCGGCGCTGTTCCTTTTCCCCGTGTACTGGATGTTCTCGACGTCCTTCAAGAGCAGCACCGATGTGCTCACCGACGACCCGGTCTTCCTGTTCACCCCGACGTTCGACCACTACGAGACGGCCACCGCCGTCGAGCTGTTCTGGACGTATGTCGGCAACAGCTTCATCGTCACCATCGGCGCCGTCCTGCTCGCCCTCCTGGTCGCGCTCGCCGCGAGCTACGCCATCGCCCGCATGCAGTTCCGTGGGCGGCGCGGCATGGTGCTCGCCGTGATGATGGCCCAGATGGCGCCCTGGGAAATCCTGATCATCGTGGTGTACCTCAACGCCCGCGACCTGGAGATGCTCAACAGCCTGCTCACCCTGACGCTCATCTACTTCGTCATGGCCCTGCCCTTCAGCATCTGGACCCTGCGCGGCTTCATCGCGGCGGTGCCCAAGGAGCTCGAGGAGTCCGCCATGATCGACGGCTGCAACCGCGCCCAGGCGTTCTTCCGCGTCATCTTCCCGCTGCTCGCCCCGGGCCTGATGGCCACCTCCCTCTTCGGCTTCATCGCCGCCTGGAACGAGTACGCCATGGTCCTCGTGCTCAACAAGGACCCCGAGGCGGCCACCCTTCCCCTGTGGCTCACTCAGTTCCAGACGAACTTCGGCAACGACTGGGGGGCCACCATGGCGGCCTCCACCATGTTCACCGTCCCCGTGCTGATCGTCTTCGTCCTCCTCCAGCGTCGGGTCACCGGCGGCCTCGCCGCGGGTGCCGTGAAGGGATAGCGCTCCGCATGACGACCGCCGTACGCGACTCGGACACCGTGACCAGGGACGCCCTCGCCGTCCTCCAGCCGACCTTCGACGGAACGACCTCCCTCCCCGCGTGGCTGCCGCGCCAGCTGGAGAACGGCATGACCGGCGTCGGCCTCTTCGGCCGCAACGTCGTCTCGCCCGAGCAGCTGGCCGTGCTCACCGGGCGGCTGCGCGCCGCCAAGCCCGATGTGCTCATCGCCATCGACGAGGAGGGCGGCGACGTCACCCGCCTCGAGGTGCACGGCGGCTCCTCCTTCCCCGGGAACCACGCCCTGGGCAGCGTCGACGACCCCGAGCTGACCCACGAGGTCGCCGCCGCGCTCGGCCGCCGCCTGGCCGCCTGCGGCATCAACCTCAACTGGGCGCCCTCCGCCGACATCAACACCGACCCCGACAACCCCGTCATCGGCGTCCGCTCCTTCGGCGACGACCCCGCGCTGGTCGCCCGCCACACCGTCGCCTATGTCGAGGGCCTCCAGAGCGCGGGCGTCGCCGCCTGCGTCAAGCACTTCCCCGGGCACGGCAACACCAACGTGGACTCCCACCACGCCCTGCCCCGCATCGACATCGACCTCGCGACCCTCCACAAGCGCGAACTCGTGCCGTTCAAGGCGGCGATAGCGGCGGGCACCCGCTGCGTGATGAGCGCGCACATCCTCCTTCCCGCGCTCGACGGCGAGCGCCCCGGCACCCTGAGCCCCGCCGTCCTCTCGGGGCTGCTGCGCGCCCCCGCCGCCGAGGGCGGCCTCGGCTACGAGGGCCTGATCTTCACCGACGCCATCGAGATGCGCGCCGTCGCCGACACCTACGGCCTCGACCACGGCTGCGTCCTGGCCATCGCCGCGGGCGCCGACGCCCTCTGCATCGGCGGCACCCCGTCCGACGAGGACGAGGTCCTCCGGCTGCGCGACGCCCTCGTGAACGCCGTCCACTCCGGCGAGCTCCCCGAGGAGCGCCTGCACGACGCCGCCGAGCGCATCAGGGCCCTGGCCCGCTGGACCGCCGAGTCCGCCGACCCCGGCGCGGCCTCCCCGGCCGACGGGGAGATCGGCCTCGCGGCCGCCCGCCGCGCCCTGGTGGTCAGCACCCCGCCCGGCGCCACCGCGCCCCGGCCGCTGCGCTCTCCCGCCTATGTCGCCTCCTTCCCTCCCGTCGCCAACATCGCCGTGGGCACCCAGACCCCCTGGGGCGTGGCCGCCGAGCTCGAACGGCTGCTGCCCGGCACCGAGGGCGGCAGCCACACCCGCGCCGACGCGGACCGCGCGGGCCCCGATGGCCTGGCCGCCGAGGTGCTCGCCGCCGCCGGGGACCGCCCGGTGGTCGCCGTGGTCCGCGACGTCCACCGCCACCCCTGGATGGCCGCGACCCTGGACGCGCTGCTCGCCGCCCGACCCACCACCGTCGTGGTGGAGATGGGCGTCCCGCACGCCCCGCCCTCGGGCGCCCGGCACATCGCGACCCATGGCGCCGCCCGTGTCTGCGGCCTGGCCGCCGCCGAGGTCATCGCCGGCGCCGCCCCCACCGACTGACCGAGCCACGCGACACCCCAGGGAGGGACCCCTCGATGTCCGCCACGTCCTCCGTGCGGCCCGGCCATGTGATGTCAGGAGAGATGGCGGAGCAGCCCGCGGTGCTGCGCCGCCTCCTGGCCGAGGGCGCGGCGCCGATCCGCGCCGTCGCCGAGCGGATCGCCGCCAGGCAGCCCCGCTTCGTCCTGCTGACGGGCCGCGGCACCTCGGACAACGCCGCGCTGTACGCCAAGTACCTGCTCGAGATCCAGCTGGGCAAGCCGTGCGGCCTCACCTCCATGTCCACCACCACCGCCTACGAGGCCAAGCCCGATCTGACGGACTGCCTGGTCATCGCCGTCAGCCAGTCGGGCGGCTCGCCCGACCTGGTGGCCTCCACCACCACCGCCCGCGAGGCCGGGGCGACCACGCTCGCCGTGACCAACAACCCCGAGTCGCCGCTGGCGCTGGCCAGTGAGTTCCACATCGACGTGCTCGCGGGTCCCGAGAAGGCGCTGCCCGCCACCAAGACCTACACCGCCGAACTCCTCGCGCTGTACCTCTTCGTGGAGGGCCTGCGCGGCGGCGACGGGGCCGGCGCGGCCCACCGGCTCCCCGAGCTGGCCGAGGGGATCCTGGCCCGCCACGAGGAGATCCGTCAGCTGGCGGCCCGGTACCGCTTCGCCGAGCGCATGGTCCTCACCTCCCGCGGCTACGGCTATCCCACGGCCAAGGAGGCCGCGCTCAAGCTGATGGAGACCAGCTACATCCCCGCCCTCTCCTACTCGGGCGCGGACCTGCTGCACGGCCCGCTCGCGATGGTCGACAACGTGTCACCGGTGATCGCGATCGTCACCGACGGGCGCGGCGGCAAGGCCCTCCAGCCGGTGCTCGACCGACTGCGCGACCGCGGCGCCGACCTCGTGGTCTTCGGCCCGAAGGCGCAGGTCGACGCGGCCTCCGCCGGCTTCGTCCTGCCCACCGACGGCGTGCCGGAGGAGCTTCAGCCGATCCTGGAGATCATCCCGCTCCAGCTGCTCGCCTACGAGGTCACCCTCGCCAGGGGCCAGGACCCGGACGCCCCCCGCGCGCTGGCCAAGGTCACCGAGACGCGCTGACCGGCCACCGCCGGGCGCGGCCCACCGGGGGTCGGCCTCACAGCAGGACGCCCCCGGTGGCGTCTATCCAGTCCCCGGTGACCCACCGGCTGTCGTCCGAGGCGAGGAACGCCGCCACATCGGCGATGTCCGCGGGCTGCCCCAGCCTCCCCAGGGGCGAGGAGGCGGCCGTGGCCTTCCTGGCCTCCTCGCTGCCGCGCAGCCACGAGGCGTTCATGTCGGTGTCGACGACGCCGGGCGCCACGGCGTTCACCGTGATGCCGCGCGGGCCCAGCCGCTTGGCCAGGCCGGTGGTGAGCTGGTCAAGGGCGCCCTTGGACATCGTGTACGGCAGGACGTCGGCCATGGCCCCGGCCCGGTGGGTAAGCCCCGTCGAGACGGTGATGACGCGCCCGCCGTCCCGCAGCCTGCTCAGGCCGTGCTGGACGATGAAGAAGGGCGCCCTGACGTTCACCGCGAAGATCGCGTCGAAGTCCTCACGCGAGGTGGCGTCGACGCCCGAACGAGGGCCTGTGACCCCGGCGTTCAGCACGAGGATGTCCACTCCCTCGGCCTCCGCGTCGAAGGCCGCCCACAGCGCCTCGGCGTCCCCCTCCGCGCCAAGCGGCGCCCGCAGCGCGAACGCGCTGCCCCCGGCCGCCTCGATGGCGGCCACCGTCTCCTTGGCCGCGGGCTCGTCATGCCCGTAGTGCACCCCGACCCGTGCGCCGTCGCGGCCAAGCCGCTCGGCGATCGCCCGGCCGAGCCCCCTGCCGCCGCCGGTGACCAGCGCCGTCTTGCCCGTGAGCGCGCTCATGCCCGCCCCCACCTTTCCCTAGTGATCGCTACAGAAACACCGTAGCACACCTTCTGGAGCGGCCGCTATAAAATAGGGGCATGTCGACGAAACCCCGTGGGAGACCTCGTTCCTTCGACCGCGAGACCGCGCTCGAGCAGGCCCTTCTGGCCTTCTGGGAGCGCGGGTACGACGCCACGTCCGTCGCCGACCTCACCCGGGTCATGGGCATCGGGGCGCCCAGCCTCTACGCCGCGTTCGGCGACAAGAAGACCCTCTTCGAAGAGGTCGTCGAGGCGTACCTCACGCGGTACGGCGGCTTCATCGGCCGCGCGCTCGCCGAGGAGCCCACCGCCGAGGCCGCCCTGGGCCGCGTGCTGCGCGAGGCCGCCGTCGAGTACACGGCGCCGGGCCAGCCGCACGGCTGCCTGATCATCTCAGGCGCGGCGAGCTGCCATGAGTCCGCCGCCGACGTGGCCGAGGGCCTGCGCGCCCGCCGCGCCGGGAACCTCAGGGCGATCGAGGGCCGCATCCGCGCCGACGTCGCCGCGGGCACGCTGCCGGCCGACACCGATGTCGCCGCGCTCGCGCGCTTCTTCGGGGCCGTCATCCAGGGCATGAGCCAGCAGTCGCGCGACGGCGCGAGCCGGGAGGAGCTCGAGGGGGTGGCCGAGACGGCGATGCGGGCCTGGCCCGCCGCTTGACGCCCGCCGCCTGAAGCCCGCCGCCACCGCGGGCGCTACCCACGGGCCGCGGCGCCGGGGAGGGACCCTCAACCCTCTCGGCACCGCAGCCCGGAGCACTGCGGGCCACCGGCGCCGTCAGGGCAGAGAGCGCCGTCGGCCGCGCTCCACCCGCCCGTCTCCGGGCGGGCAGAAGTCTGCGGGCCACCCATTCTGACCCCGGCCCCCGCCGCCTGTCCATGCGCAAGCGTCCCGGGAACGGGCCCGAGGCCCTGTCGGAGCGCGCCGGTAAGCTCGCACGTGTGCCCTCCATGAACGATCTCGTGCGCCAGCACACCAGCCTCGGGGAACGCGACCTCGAGTGGCTGCACCTGCTCGTCTCCGAGTGGCAGCTGCTCTCCGATCTGTCGTTCGCCGACCTCGTCCTCTGGCTGCCCACCAGCGACGGCACGCGCTATGTCTCGGTCGCCCAGATGCGGCCCAACACCGGCCCCACGTCATACCAGGACGACATGGTCGGCCACCTCGTCCCGCGCGGCCGCCGCCCCCTCCTCGACGTCGCCCTCGACGAGGGCCGCATCGTCCGCGAGGGCGACCCCGAGTGGCGCGAGGAGGTGCCCGTGCGCGTCGAGTCCATCCCGGTCCGCCGCGAGGGCCGCGTCCTCGGCGTCATCGCCCGCAACACCAACCTCCTGACCGTGCGCACCCCGAGCCGCCTCGAGCTGACCTATCTCCAGAGCGCCTCCGACCTGGCACAGATGATCGCGGGGGGCGCGTTCCCCTTCCCCGGGCAGCAGGTCGGCATGGACCGCGCGCCGCGCGTCGGCGACGGCTTCATCCGCCTGGACGCCGACGGCGTCGTGCAGTACGCCAGCCCCAACGCCCTGTCCGCGTATCACCGGTTGGGCCTGGCCGCCGACCTGGTGGGCCTGCCGCTCGGCCCCCTCACGGCCGAGCTCGCCCCGACCAGGGGCCCGGTGGACGAGTCGCTGGTCAAGCTGGCCAGCGGCTGGGCGCCACGGGAGGCCGAGATCGAGGGCACCGACTGCGTCATCCAGTTGCGCGCGATCCCGCTCAAGCCCAAGGGCCGACGCATCGGTTCGCTCATGCTGCTCCGCGACGTGACCGAGCTGCGGCGCAGGGAGCGGGAGTTGATGACGAAGGACGCCACCATCCGGGAGATCCACCACCGGGTGAAGAACAACCTCCAGACCGTCGCCGCCCTGTTGCGCCTCCAGTCCCGCCGCATCGGCGCGGCAGGCGACAGCAGCGCGCGGGCCGCGCTGGACGAGGCGGTGCGCCGCGTCGGCTCGATCGCCATCGTCCACGAGACCCTCTCCCAGAACCTGGACGAGCGCGTCGAGTTCGACGAGATCGCCGACCGCGTCATCGCCATGGTCACCGAGCTCTCCCCTGACGGCCGGGTCACCGGGCGCCGCGTCGGCAAGTTCGGCATCCTGGACGCCGAGACCGCCACCCCGCTCTCCATGGTGCTCACCGAGATCCTCCAGAACGCCCTGGAGCACGCCTTCCCCACCGGCGAGCGCGGCTCCATCGAGGTGGGCGCCGACCGCGCCGGGAGCGCCAGGCCCGATGACCGCCTGCTGGTCACCGTGCAGGACGACGGGCGCGGCCTGCCGCCCGACTTCGACCCGCACGTCGACGGCAGCCTGGGTCTCCAGATCGTGCGCACGCTCGTGGAGGGCGAGTTGGGGGGCCGTTTCGACATGGTCACAAGGGAGGAGGGCGGCACCCGCGTGGTGCTCGACGTCCCGCTGGCCCGGCACGGGCAGCAGCGCTGAGCCGGTCAACGCGCCCCAGCGGACCCCTGAAGCAGCTGAAGCAGCGGCCCCCTGAAGCAGCGGACACGCAAGAGCCCCGGGCCCGCGATGACATGATCGCGGGACCGGGGCTCGACGCTTTCGCGGTGGCACCGTGGGTGCTGCGCGTTGCTGCGGCTCGGGGGCAGCGGGGGCGGCGTCTTACGGGCGGGCGGGGGCGCTCCCTGAGGGGGTCAGGCAGTGGCCTTCCGCGCGCGGTTGCGGGCGGCGCGGCGCTTCATGGCACGGCGCTCGTCCTCGCTCATCCCGCCCCAGACGCCGGAGTCCTGACCGGACTCGAGAGCCCACTGCAAGCACTGCTCCATGACGGGGCAGCGGCGGCAGACGGCCTTGGCTTCCTCGATCTGCAGCAGCGCAGGACCGGTGTTGCCGATGGGGAAGAAGAGCTCGGGGTCCTCCTCGCGGCAAACGGCGCTGTGACGCCAGTCCATGTCTGCTCCATCTCCTGCACGATTGCTTGTGAATGTGAACGCTTTCACGAATCCTCCGACAGGTCGAGCCTGGAACACCTCCCCCGCCGGAGCGGGGAGGGTCCGTACTGCGAGCCCGCAGGGGAAAGATGGAGGATTCGGGCTCTCAAGGGGGCCGAGGTCTCAGCCGTCCCGATCGCCATGAAGAGACTCGCAAACCTCGGCTGCGGATACAACCCCTTCCGGAAAGTTTTTTTTGAATCCTTGGTGTCGCCTTGCTCACAGCCCTACTTCCGTCGGGTGGAGCCTGCGCTAAACGTTCGACTACAAGGACTTTCCGGGGTTCCGCTCACACAATCACACGCAGTGCACGCCGAACGCCTGTGAAGGTCACGCTCGTACGCAGTCCGAGGTGGTCACCATCAAGCTGAAACGGCAGTGGCACCTGCGATTGCAAGGTGAAGTCCGACACATCGTGCAGGGTCACCACACCCTTGCCACGGAGTCCGCGTTCCGGGGAGGAACGCAGCAGTTGAGTGGCGTAACGGGGCATCGCGGCGGAGGACAGGCGCGTGATCCCGACCAGGTCGAGCGCGGTGTCGAACGACGCCCTTGGCGCCGCGTACATCGGGCGGCTCCCGAGGAACGTCCAGGGCGCGGTGTTGCACACCATCGAGAGCGCGAGCCCCTCGATCGGCGAATGCCCGGGCCGCAGCAGGGAGATGGCGCCGTTCGTGCGCCGGGGGTCGCCCACGAACTGCCGCAGCGCCTGGCGTACGTAGAGCGCGTGGGTGGACCGCTTGCCGCGCTCGCGCTCGGACTCCACGCGGCCCACCACCCCGGCGTCGAAGCCGAGCCCCGCGCAGAACGTGAACCACCGCCGCGGCACCACCGCGTCCGGCGTCCCCGGCGTCCCCGCGGCCAGGCCGAGGCCCACCGCCCGCTCGGAGCCCGCGTGCAGCGCGTCGAGCAGCGCGCCCGTGGCCTCCACCGCGTCGTTGGGCAGCCCGAGGGCGCGGGCGAACACATTGGTCGAGCCGCCGGGCACCACCGCGAGGCGCGGGAGGTCACCCGTGTCGGGGCCTTCGGCGAGCAGCCCGTTGACCACCTCGTTGACCGTGCCGTCGCCGCCGAGCGCGATCACCAGGTCCACGCTGCCCCGCTCGGCCGCCTCCCTGGCCAGCTCCCGCGCGTGCCCGCGGGCCTCGGTCGCGGCGACCTCGAGCTTGAGGTCGCTCGCGAGCGCGTGCGTCAGCACCTCACGGGTCCGCGCGCTTGTGGTGGTGGCGACGGGATTGACCACGAGAAGTGCGCGCATGAGAGGCAGGGTACCCAGGCCGGGGCGCCGGACGCGGCGGTGGAGGCCCGCTACCCTGGCCACGTGAGTGAGAACACCACCGAGGAGCCAGGGGCCCCCGTCGACGAGCGCCCGCGCGCGGTGACCGTGGCGGCGGTGCTGTGCGGCGTTCAGGGGGCCGTGGCGGCGGCGTTCGGCGGCGTGATGCTGCTGCTCGCGGTGGCCGGCGACCCGGGGGACAGGACGCAGGCGCTGACCGGGGCGGTGACCGTACTGGTGCTGGCCGCGCTGCCGTTGGCGGCCGGGCATGGGCTGTGGCGGCTGCGTCGCTGGAGCCGCGCGCCCGGCGTGGTGGTGCAGTTGTTCGCGCTGCCGATCGCGTTCACGCTGGTGGGCAGCGGCGGGCTGTGGCCGGTGGCAGGGGCGGGGCTCGCCGTCTCCGCGGTGGCCGCCCTTGGATGCCTGGTCAACCCGACCGCGACCAGGGCGCTTGGCGCGGGTCCACGCCCCACGGGTCCTACGGCCTGAGCGCGCCCGCCGTGCGTCCGACCGGCATGCGCCCCACTCTCGCGCGCCCAACTCCCGGTCGGGCGCGGGGTGTCACTCCTCGACGAGCAGCTTCTCGCGCAGCTGCGCCAGCGTGCGGGCCAGCAGCCGGGAGACATGCATCTGGGAGATGCCGACCTCCTGCGCGATCTGGGACTGGGTCATGTTCCCGAAGAAGCGGAGCAGCAGGATCTTCTTCTCCCGCGGCGGCAGCTCCTCGAGCAGCGGCTTGAGCGACTCGCGGTACTCGACGCCCTCGAGCGCGTCGTCCTCGGCGCCGAGCGTGTCCGCGACGGCGGGCGACTCGTCGTCCGTGTCGGGGACGTCGAGGGAGAGCGTGCTGTACGCGTTCGCCGACTCGAGGCCCTCGAGCACGTCCTCCTCGGAGATGCTCAGCCGCTGGGCCAGCTCGGAGACGGTCGGGGCGCGGCCGTGCTGCTGGGACAGCTCGGCGGTGGCCTGGCTCAGCGAGAGCCGCAGCTCCTGGAGGCGGCGCGGCACGCGCACCGCCCAGCCCTTGTCCCTGAAGTGCCGCTTGATCTCGCCGACCACGGTCGGCGTGGCATAGGTGGAGAACTCGACGCCGCGCTCGGGGTCGAAGCGGTCCACCGACTTGATCAGCCCGATCGTGGCGACCTGGGTGAGGTCGTCGAGCGGCTCGCCGCGGTTCCTGAAGCGGCGGGCCAGGTGCTCCACCAGCGGCAGGTGCATCCTCACCAGGCTGTTGCGCAGCTCGGCGCGCTCGGGCGAGCCGTCGGGCAACGTCCGCAGCTCGACGAAGAGATCGCGTGCCGCGCCCCGGTCGTGCGGGCCCGATCCCACGCGCCGTGTCACGGGCTTCAGCACCTCGGGCTGTCCGGGAATGGCCGTCCCCGACGGCTCGCGGCTGGCTGTCGCCGCCTGTTCCACCTCGTTCACCTCGGCCCCCTCGTCCGGTGGCGGCCCCTGTGCGCCGGTCACGGCGCTCCGGGGGCGGCGCCGCGCTTCTTGTGCAGGCTGATGCTGACCGTCTTGTCCTCTCCGACGGCCGACTCGACCTCGCCCGCGAGCGCGGTGAGCACGGTCCAGGCGAAGGTGTCCCGCTCGGGCGCGTGGCCCTCCGTGGTGGGCGCCGAGACCGTGACCCGCAGGGCGTCGCCGACCAGCGTGAAGACGCACTCGAGCACGCTCCCCTCGGGAGCCTGCTGGAGCAGGATCGCGCACGCCTCGTCGACCGCGATGCGCAGATCCTCGATCTCGTCGAGGGTGAAGTCCAGCCGGGCGGCGAGTCCGGCCGTGGCCGTACGCAGCACGGAAAGATAGGCACCCGCGGCCGGCAGCCGGACTTCCACGAAGTCCTGCGATCCGGGCTCACCTGGGATGGGGGACACCCTCACCTCCACAGAGACTCACACCGATTGAGCGCTCCCGGGCACCGCCGAGGTGTCCTGGTCGCCCTGCGACGCTACCGCGATCCACGGCACGCTGTCGCCTGGCCCGGGATCCGATGAGCCGGGGCGACGCACTCGACGGTATTACTCATCGTAATGCATCCGGTGCGTACTGTGGCCGCGAGAAAGCGTCAATTCCTGGATTTCTTCGTGGCGTTGCCGAGGGGGCCACGCCATGATCGCCGATCGTACTGCCCTCGCGCGCCGCCGCGGATCGGGGCCGCCGCTGATCAGGGCCAGCCGCGCAGGGTGAGGCCCACCTCGCCCGTGAGGCACCGGTGGATGACGCGCTCGTCGCCGAACACCAGGTCGTCGGGCAGCGCGTCCTTCGCGAACCAGCGCGCCTCCGAGTGCTTGTGGGGCTCGGCGTTGCGCAGGGTGCCGCGCCAGCGGTGCGCGCGGAAGACGACCGTGAGGAAGCCGTGGTCCGCCGAGACGCCCGCCGCCCCGTGCAGCACATGGACGAGCCCGAGGTCGGCCGGGTCGACCAGCAGGCCCGTCTCCTCCTTCAACTCGCGCGCGGCGGTGGCGGTGATCGGCTCGCCCGGGGCGCACTTGCCCACCGGCAGGTCCCACAGGCCACGGCCGAAGGAGGCGCCGGGCGCGCGGCGCAGGAGAACGACGCGGTCGGTGTCCAGGTCGTGCACCAGGACGGCGGCGACCAGCTGTGTCATCGATTCCATAAAAAAATCCCGCCGCATCGCGTGCGGCGAGCTGAATTCCTCGCTAGGGTGGGTCCTTTGGAATGGCTCGGCCTCAACTGCCAAGCTTTTCCCGCAATTTATATTCTAGACCCCGAGGAGTTGTGTGTCAACCGGCGGCACATTTCCCGAACAGACCCATGTGACACGGCTCTACGACCGCCTGGACGAGCTGCGCGCCCAGGCCAGGACCAGGCTCGACGCCGTGCTCGCGACCACGGGGCTCGGTCATCAGGGCCTGATGGAAAGGGATGTGACGGCCGCCGAGCTCTCCCGCCGCGCGGCCCTTCTCGATTCCGTGGAGAACGGCCTGTGCTTCGGCCGTCTCGACATGCTCGCCCCCGGTCCCGATTCCGGTCCTGATTCCGGCCCCGATTCCGGTGCGGAAAGCGCGCGTTGGATCGGCCGCATCGGAATGCTCGACGGCGCGGGGGATTTCGAGCCGCTGCTCATCGACTGGCGCGCCCCCGCCGCCCGCCCGTTCTACGTGGCCACCGCGAGGGAGCCCGAGGGGGTCAGGCGCCGCCGCCACATCAGGACGAGCGGGCGGCGCGTGACCGGGGTGCTCGACGAGGACTTCGACGGCGCGGCCGAGCCGTTCGGCGACGCGGCCCTCCTCGCGGCCGTCACCGAGGCGAGGACAGGCCGCATGAACGACATCGTGGCGACCGTCCAGGCCGAGCAGGACGCCGTCATCCGCGCAGGGCACCGCGGGATCCTGGTGGTGCAGGGCGGACCCGGCACCGGCAAGACCGCCGTCGCGCTGCACCGCGCCGCCTACCTCCTCTACACCCGGCGCGAACGGCTCGCGCGCAGCGCGGTGCTGGTCGTGGGGCCCAACCCCACGTTCCTGCGCTACATCGGCGAGGTGCTGCCCTCGCTCGGCGAGACCGGCGTGCTGCTCGCCACCGTCGACCAGCTCTACCCAGGCGTCACCGCCGACGTGGCCGAGCCGCCGGGGACCGCCGAGGTCAAGGGGCGGCTCGCGATGGCCGAGGTGATCGCCGCGGCGGTGCGCGAGCGGCAGCGGGTGCCCGCTGAGCCGTGGCCGGTCGCGCACGACGGCGAGTCGATCACGCTCGATCCCGACGTCATGGCCCGCGCCCGCGCGCTGGCCAGGGAGGCCGGGCTCCCGCACAACCAGGCGCGTTCCGTCTTCCGCGCGCGGGCGCTCGACGGGCTCGCGGGGCGCGCGGCGGCGCGGTTCGGCGCGGATGTCCTCGACGGCGGCAGCCTGTTGACGGACCTGGACCTGGCCACCATCCGCGACGAGCTGGCCGCCGAGCCCGCCGTGCTGGCCGCGCTCGATGAGCTCTGGCCCGCCCTCACCCCGCAGCGGCTGCTCGCCGACCTGTGGTCATCGCCCGGACGACTGGCCGCCGCCGCCCCCGGGTTGACCGAGGAGGAGCGGGCCCTGCTGCTGCGGCCCGGCGGTCACAGGGGCTGGTCCGCCGCCGACATCCCGCTCCTCGACGAGGCCGCCGAGCTGCTCGGCGTGGACGAGGACGCGCGGCGCGGCGCCGAGGAGGCGGCCGCGGCCGAGCGGGCCGAGGCGCTGGCCCTGGCGCAGGAGGCGCTCGACATCGCGTACGGCTCGCGCACGTCGGACGTCGACGCGGAGGACGAGGAGGCGGAGACGCTCGGCGTGTTCGACCTCGTGGACGCCGAGCGGCTGGCCGAGCGGCACGCGGCGGTGGACCACCGCACCGCCGTGGAGCGGGCCGCGGCCGACCGCACGTGGGCGTTCGGCCATGTCGTGGTGGACGAGGCGCAGGAGCTTTCGCCCATGGCCTGGCGGGTGTTGATGCGCCGCTGCCCCGCCCGGTCGATGACGGTCGTGGGCGATATCGCCCAAACGGGTGAACGCGGGGGCGCCGCCTCGTGGGAACGCGTCCTCGCCCCGCACGTCGGGAGCCGCTGGGTCACGGCCGAGCTGACCGTCAACTACCGCCTGCCCGCCGAGATCGCCGCCGTCGCCGACGGCGTGCTGCGGCACATCGACCCCGGAAGGCGCGCGCCCCGCGCCGTGCGCGCCTCCTCCGTCGCGCCCTGGCACGCGGCCGTGGCGCCCGGGGAGTTGGCCCGGGCCGCGGCCCGGCTGGCGGGGGAGGAGCGCGCCCTGGTGCCGGGCGGCACGGTCGCGGTGCTGGCGCCCGAGCCGCTCGCCGCGGCCGTCTCCCGCTGGGCGCCCGACGGCGTCGAGGTGCTGGATCCCCGGCGGGCCAAGGGACTTGAGTTCGACGCTGTGGTGGTGGCCGACCCCGCGGGGATCGTGGCGGGCTCGCCGCGCGGCCTCAACGACCTCTATGTGTGCCTGACCCGGCCCACCCGGCGCCTCGGCGTGCTGCACACGGGCGCGCTGCCCGAGGCGTTGAACGGCACGGGCCTGGTGCCCAGGGAGGTGTGAACGGGGGCGCGCGCAGACGGCGGCCGCGCCGGGGCACAACGAACGACCGCACCCGGTGGCCGGGTGCGGTCGGTGGTCCGAAGGGGTGACGCCGGGGCTCAGCCCTTCTTGGTCTCCCAGAAGATCTTGTCGATCTGGGCGATGTGATCAAGGGCCTTCTGGCCGGTCTCCGGGTCGGTGGAGCCCTTGGCGGCGCTGAGCGCCTTGAGGGTGTCGTTCACCAGCTGGTGCAGCTCGGGGTACTTCTCGAAGTGCGGGGGCTTGAAGTAGTCGCTCCACAGCACCGAGACATGGTGCTTCGCCAGCTCGGCCCGCTCCTCCTTGATGACGATGGCGCGCGTGCGGTAGGCCGGGTCGTCGTTGGCCTGGTACTTCTCCTGGATGGCCTTCACCGACTCGGCTTCGATCCGGGCCTGGGCGGGGTCGTAGACGCCGCAGGGCAGATCGCAGTGCGCGCTGACCCTGACCGTGGGGGCAAACAGGCGGGAGAGCATGAGAGCCGTCCTTCCTCGTGATCGTCTTCTCCCGGGCGACATTACTCCGTGCAGGGCGCGTTTTCTCGGCGGACCCGGGGCACGCGGCGGGGCTAGGCCAAAAGTCCAATGCTTGACTGGGTCCGGTGGCGGACGATGGCCGTGAACGCGCGGGTGAACCGTGAGGAGAGCGATGAGGCTGGGGCTGGCCGAGGTCTACAACCCCTCGATGCTGCCCACGTTGCGACCGGGGGACCGGCTGCTGCTGAGCTATGGGGCGCGTGTGCGCCCCGGGGACGTCGTGGTGCTGTGCCATCCGTTCCAGCACGACCTGCTGATCGTCAAGCGCGCGGTGGAACGGCGCGGCGGCGGCTGGTGGGTGGTGGGGGACAACCCCGAGGTGACGAACGACAGCCGTGAGTTCGGCGCGGTGCCCGACGACCTGGTGCGGGCGCGGGCGCTGTTGCGGCTGCGGTCGCCGCGCGCGCCGAGGCCGGGCGGGGGGCCTCAGGGCTCGGAGGTCTCCGCGCTGCGGCGGCTCGCGTCGTCGGTCCGGCCGCTCGGCGCGCGCTCGCGGCGCTTGCGGGCGCGGTAGGCGGCGACGTTGGCGCGCGTGGCGCAGCGGTCGGAGCAGTAGCGCTTGGAGCGGTTGGTCGAGGTGTCGATGTAGGCGTTACGGCAGGGCGCGGCCTCGCAGACGCCGAGCCGGTCCACGCCCAGGTCGGTCAGCTGGAACGCCAGGCCCATGCACGCGATCGCGGCGTACCCCGCGGTCGCGCTCGACGGGTGCTCGGCCAGGTGCAGGTGCCAGCGCGGGCGGCCCGCCTCGTCGAGGTAATCGTGCCCCGAGATCTGCGGGCTCGCGGGGTACTCGAGCAGCAGGGCGTTGAGCAGGTCGACGGCCGCCACCTCGTCGCCGTCGGCGGCCGCGGTGAAGACCGCGCGCAGCCGCGACCTGACCCCGCGCAGCCGGGTCACATCGGCCTCCCCGGCCCGCCGCGCCGCGTGCCGCGCCTCACCGAACAGGCCGCGCACGGCGTCCACCGAGGTGAGGCTGTCGGTGCCACGCAGCGGCTCCTCGGTGTTCACCAGGCGCACGGCGAAGTCGGAGTAATAGGTGAGTTCCAATTGTGTTCCTTACCGGAGCGGGCTATGGTCAGCAGCGTACTAGTAAGGGGTGCGCTCGGAGGGTGTCTCTTACCGGGGGTCATGCCCCGGTGCTGCTCGAGGGAGGAGCGGGAATGACGGACTGGCAGGGGTGGCAGGAGAGTTGGGACCGGCAGCAGGAGTGGTACATGCCGGACCGGGAGGACCGTTTCCGGGTCATGCTCGACGCCGTCGAGGCGTTCGTGGGGGACAAGCCGCGCGTGCTCGACCTGGCATGCGGTACGGGCAGCATCACGCGGCGGCTGCTGCGCCGCTTCCCCGAGGCGCGCTCCACGGGCGTCGACCTCGACCCGGCGCTGCTCGCGATCGCGCGTGGCACGTTCGACGGCGATGAACGGGTCTCGTTCGTCTCGGCCGACCTGACAGAGCCCGACTGGGCGGACGCGCTGCCGCACGTCCCTTACGACGCCGTGCTCACCTCGACCGCGCTGCACTGGCTCGACGGGCGCGCCCTGGTGACGCTCTACGGGCAGCTCGCGGGCCTGGTGCGCCCCGGCGGCATCCTGCTCAACGCCGACCACATGCCGGATGACTCCACCCCGCTCATCACGGCGGCGGAGCGGGCGTTCACCAAGGCGCGGCAGGAGCGGGAGCGGGCCGGGGGCGTGGCGGACTGGGCCGAGTGGTGGCGTTCGGTGGCCGACTCGCCCGAGCTCGGGGAGCTGGCGCGCGAGCGGTTCCGCCTCATCGGCGACCCCACCGCGGGCGACCACAGCGAGGGCGAGGTCCACCCGGTGGGCTGGCACGCCGAGACGCTGCGCGCCGCGGGCTTCGCCGAGGCGCGCGCGGCGTGGGTGTCGCTGACGGACGCGGTGATCCTGGCGCTGCGCTGAGCCACCGGGCGTGGGCGTGCGCGAACGGCCCGCGCTTCCGCTCCGGGCGCTGGGGGCGCGAGGGGTGGAACGCGGGCCGTTCGCGCGCCGCGTCAGGCGCGGGCCACGCCCTCCGAACGGGCCGCCGCCGAGACGGCCTTGGCCACCGCGGGCGCCACGCGCTCGTCGAACGGCGACGGGATCACCGTCGACGGCGACAGCTCGTCCGCGACCACGGCCGCGAGCGCCTCGGCCGCCGCCAGCTTCATGCCCTCCGTGATCCGCGAGGCCCGCACGGCCAGCGCGCCCGCGAAGATGCCGGGGAACGCCAGCACGTTGTTGATCTGGTTCGGGTAGTCGCTGCGCCCGGTGGCCACGACCGACGCGTAGCGGGCCGCGACCTCGGGGTGGATCTCCGGGTCGGGGTTGGCCATGGCGAAGATGAACGCGCCTGGCGCCATCTTCGCGACGGCGGCCTCGGGCACCGTTCCGCCGCTGACGCCCACGAACACGTCGGCGCCGTCCAGCGCGTCGGCCAGCGAGCCGCTGAGCCCCTCGCGGTTGGTGAGCGAGGCCAACTCCCGCTTGACGTCGGTCAGATCGGTCCGGTCGTCGGAGACGATCCCCCGGCGGTCGCACACGACGACGTCGCCGACGCCCGCGCCCAGCAGGATCTTGGCGATGGCGACCCCGGCCGCGCCGGCGCCCGAGATGGTCACCCGCAGATCCGCGAGCGAACGGCCGCCGAGCAGTGCGGCGTTGCGCAGCGCGGCCAGCGTGACCACCGCGGTGCCGTGCTGGTCGTCGTGGAACACCGGGATGTCGAGGCGCTCCTGGAGCTTGCGCTCGATCTCGAAGCAGCGCGGCGCGGAGATGTCCTCCAGGTTCACGCCGCCGAAGGAGGGCGCGAGCCGCGCCACCGTCTCCACGATCTCGTCGGCGTCCCGGCAGTCCAGCGCGATCGGCACCGCGTCGACGCCGCCGAACTGCTTGAACAGGATCGCCTTGCCCTCCATCACGGGCAGGGACGCCTCGGGACCGATGTCCCCGAGGCCCAGGACGGCGCTGCCGTCCGTGACCACGGCGACCACCTGGGACTTCCAGGTGTACTCGTGCACCAGCTCGGGCTGCTCGGCGATCGCGCTGCACACGCGCGCGACGCCCGGCGTGTAGGCGAGGGACAGGTCGTCGCGGTTCCGCACGGGCACGGTGGCCTGGACGGCCATCTTGCCGCCCCGGTGCAGGGCGAACGCGGGATCGGGCCCCGCGTCCGCCAGGTCGTTACTCGGATTGACGATCTCCGATGCCACTGATTGAACCCCTTTGTCGCAATCTCGGGTTGAGGAATGGGACGCCCCCCGGTCGGAGGCGTGTGGGCACCACGTCCGCGCGGGTGGGCGGTGGACGCCGGACGCGTCGCACACGCGCCCTTGTCCCCGGGTGAGGGGTGTTCTGGGATCGTTCTACCTGATCGCGCGTTCCGGGGGCGCGCGCGTTCGGTAACCGGATCGTGAACGCGCGCGCCCGGGCGAGGGCCGGAACGCGACGAGGAAGGACTACCCAGCCCACCGCGGGGCCAGGGAGCGTGAGGCATCTCTCACCGTTGCCCAAGAGGGCCTTTAGATCCGGGGAGATGTTCACTCCCGGTCACCGGTGACGGGTGTCCGTTATCCGATCTTGACGTATTGGGTCACCGGAGGTGTGGGTTCGGGTGGCAGGATGCCCTCCATCGAAAATTGCACCCACTCGTGACACCCGAAGACGCGTGCCTCGATTCTCACTCCCCGATCTTCCGCCACCCCAGGAGGCTCACCCCATGATCGCCAGCACCACCCGCCGCTCCCGCCTCGCCGCGGTCGGCGCGTTCGCCGTGGGCGCCCTGCTGCTGAGCGCGTGCGGCGACCAGACCGACGACGCGGACAACGGGGACGAGAGCGCGGCGCCCGAGTCGTCCGCCGAGGAGAACGGGTCCACGGGGGCCGCGGCCGACCTGCTGCCGCAGGACATCAGGGACGCGGGGGAGGTCGTCGTCGGCTCCGACATCGCGTACGCCCCCATCGAGTTCATCGACGAGAACGACGAGATAGCGGGCGTCGACCCGGACATAGCCGCGGCGCTCGGCGAGGTCCTCGGCGTCGAGTTCACCTTCGAGAACGGCACGTTCGACGGCCTCGTGCTCGGCATGAACAACGGTCGCTACGACATCATCATGTCCGCGATGACCGACACCCGCGAGCGCCAGGAGGGCGCGAGCGCGGACGCCGAGGGCGGCGGCGCCGACTTCGTGAACTACTTCCAGGCGGGCTCCGCCATCCTCGTCGAGGCGGGCAACCCCGAGGGCATCCAGTCCGTCGACGACCTGTGCGGCCTCACGGTCGCCGCCCAGCGCGGCACGGCCAACGAGACCCTCATCGAGGAGCAGCAGGCGTCCTGCGACGAGGAGATCGACCCGCTCATCAGCGACGTCGACTCCGAGTCGATCACCAACCTCCAGAACGGCCGCGCCCAGGCCGTCATCACCGACTACCCGGTGGCGCTCTACAACGAGCTGACCGCGGGCGGCGGCGAGCTGTTCGAGGTCACGGGCGACCAGATCGACGCCGCGCCCTACGGCATCGCGGTCCCCAAGGAGGAGACGGAGCTGCGCGACGCGCTCCAGGCCGCGCTCCAGGAGATCATCGACAACGGCACCTACGGCGAGATCCTGGCCGAGTGGAACGCCGAGGCCGGGGCCATCGAAGAGGCGACCGTCAACGCGGGCGAGTGACGCGACGTGCCCGATCCGGAGAAGACTCCCACGTCGGCGCCCGTTCCCGCGCCGCGTGACGCGGTGCCGCCCGAGGCCATCAAGGCGGTCCCGGTGCGGCACTACGGCCGCTGGGTCAGCGCCGTCGGCGTGCTGGTCCTGCTCGGGCTGCTCGTCCAGGCGTTCGCGGGCGCCGACATCCGCTGGGAGGTGGTCGGCGACCACCTCACGTACGACACCGTGCTGCGCGGCGCGTGGGAGACGCTGTGGATCACGCTGCTCTCCATGCTGATCGGCGTGGTGCTCGGCATGCTCCTCGCGGTGATGCGCCTTTCGTCCAACCCGGTGCTCTCCAGCGTCGCGTGGGGCTACATCTGGTTCTTCCGCGGCACCCCGGTGCTGGTGCAGCTCTATCTGTGGTTCAACCTGTCGCTCATCTTCGAGGTCCTCAACGTGGGCTTCTACAAGGACGAGATGAACCAGGTCATCACGTCCTTCGTGGCCGCGCTGCTCGGCCTCGGCCTCAACGAGGCCGCCTACATGGCGGAGATCGGCCGCGCCGGGATCCTGTCCGTCGACCCGGGCCAGACGGAGGCCGCGCACGCGCTCGGCATGAACAGTGCCAAGACCACGCGCCGGATCGTGCTGCCGCAGGCGATGCGCGTGATCATCCCGCCGACGGGCAACGAGTTCATCAACATGCTCAAGACCTCGTCGCTGGTCTCCGCGATCAGCCATGAGGAGCTGTTTCTCGCGAGTACCAACGTCAGCTCCCGCAACCTCGCGGTGATGGAGATGCTGATCGTCGCGACGGTCTGGTATCTCATCCTGACCACGGTCTTCAGCATCGGCCAGTACTACCTGGAACGGCACTACTCGAAGGGTTCGGGACGGGGGCTGCCGCCCACCCCGCTCCAGCGGATACGGGCCCAGCTCACCAGCTTCAGGACCAGGAGCCAGGTGGGAGGCGAGCGGATATGAGCGGCCACCCGATGGTCAAGTCCGAACAGGTCCACAAGTCGTTCGGCCCGATCGAGGTGCTCAAGGGCATCGACCTCGAGGTCCGCGCGGGCGAGGTGTTCTGCATCGTCGGCCCCTCGGGCTCGGGCAAGTCCACGTTCCTGCGCTGCATCAACCACCTGGAGAAGATCAACGCGGGCCGCCTGTACGTCGACGGGCACCTGGTCGGCTACCGGCAGCGGGGCAACAAGCTCTACGAGATGCGCGAGCGCGAGGTCGCCACGCAGCGCCGCGACATCGGCATGGTGTTCCAGCGCTTCAACCTCTTCCCGCACATGACCGCCGCCGAGAACGTCATGGAGGCCCCGGTCCAGGTCAAGGGCCTGCGCAGGGCCGAGGCGCGCGAGCGGGCCGAGCGGCTGCTGGCCCGCGTCGGGCTCGCCGACCGCGTGGACTCCTACCCCTCGCAGCTCTCGGGGGGGCAGCAGCAGCGGGTGGCCATCGCCAGGGCGCTGGCCATGGAGCCCAAGCTGATGCTGTTCGACGAGCCCACGTCGGCGCTCGACCCCGAGCTGGTCGGCGAGGTGCTCGACGTGATGCGGGCGCTGGCCGAGGACGGGATGACCATGATCGTGGTCACCCATGAGATGGGGTTCGCGCGTGAGGTCGGCGACTCGCTGGTCTTCATGGACGGCGGCGTGGTGGTCGAGTCGGGCCACCCCCGCGAGGTCCTGGCCAACCCCCGCCACGAGCGCACGAAGGCGTTCCTCTCGAAGGTGCTGTGAACGCGGACGCGCACGGCCTCTGAACGCGCGAACGCCCCGGCCGCCGCGGGCTGATCCCGGAGGCCCGCCCGGGCAGGGCCTAGCGTTGTTTGGCCCAGATCTCGAGCGGGTCCCCGGCGCGCGGTGTGAGCCGCCCCGGACCCGACCAGCCCCAGGAGCGGAACGCCTCGTGCGCGGGCGCGCTCCCCGAAGGGAAGGCCGCCAGGGCCAGCGGCGCGGTGCTGCGCGCGAGCAGCTGGGCCACCAGGCGGGTGGCCACGTGCTGGTTCCTTCGGCGCTTGACCACCATGAGGCCCGCGAGCACGAAGACCTGCCGGGGCACGGCCAACTCGCCGACGAGGGTCGGCGGGTCGTCGAACCCGTCCCACCAACGGCCCCCGCGTTCGGCCCTGAAGCCGTACGCGCAGCCGACCAGCGCCGGATCGCCCGCCACCACCAGGTCGAACTCCGGCTGCTGCACGTCGTGGTCGACGAAGTGCCGGATGAACGCCTCCCGGGTCGACGCCTCCGCTCCCTGGGCGTCCCGGTGGGCCTCCGCGTACAGGTCCCCCAGGTCCTCGCGCTCCGTCTCGGCCTGCCACCTGCTCAGCCGTCGGAGAAACACCGTGCTCATGGCCACATCCTCCCCGCGCCCTCATATCGTGGCACCTGACAGAGCGTTGTGGAATGTGCGAACCCCCGGCGGTTAGCGTGGGGGGTATGTTCGCAGCCTACGCAGCACGTTTCAGTCAGGAGCACCCGCTCGACGGCCTGGAGCTCGGCGACCGGCCCGAGCCGGCGGACCTGCCGGACGACTGGACGGTGATCGACGTCCGCGCCGCCTCCCTCAACCACCACGACCTGTGGACGCTGCGCGGCGTGGGCATCACCGAGCAGGCGCTCCCGATGATCCTGGGCTGCGACGCCGCGGGCGTGGACCCCCAGGGCAACGAGGTGGTGATCCACTCCGTCATCGGCGCCACGGGCCACGGCGTCGGGCCCACCGAGCGCCGCAGCCTGCTGACCGAGCGGTACCAGGGGACATTCGCCCAACGGGTCGCCGTCCCCGCGTGGAACGTCCTGCCCAAGCCGCCCGCGCTCTCCTTCGAGGAGGCGGCCTGCCTGCCCACCGCGTGGCTGACGGCGTACCGCATGCTGTTCGGCCAGGCCGGGGTCGGGCCCGGCGACAGCGTGCTGGTGCAGGGCGCGGGGGGAGGGGTGGCCACCGCGGCGATCGCGCTCGGGGCCGCGGCCGGGCTGCGGATCTTCGTCACCAGCAGGGACGAGGCCAAGCGCAAGCGGGCCCTGGATCTGGGCGCCGAGGGGGCGTTCCCCTCGGGGGCGCGGCTGCCGCACCGGATGGATGCCGTGCTCGAGACGGTGGGCGCCGCCACGTGGTCGCACTCGATCAAGTCCCTGCGCCCCGGCGGCACCGTGGTGATCTCGGGCGCGACCTCGGGCCAGGCCCCGCCCTCCGCCGAGCTGAACCGGATCTTCTTCCTCGAGCTCAAGGTCGTCGGCTCGACCATGGGCTCCAAGGAGGAGCTGGCCTCGCTGCTCTCCTTCTGCGCCACCACCGGGATCCGGCCCCTGATCGACGAGGCGCTTCCGTTGGAGCGCGCCGTCGAGGGCTTCACGCGGCTCGCGCACGGCGACGTCTTCGGCAAGATCGTCTTCACCGTTGAATGAGTGGCGCAGCGTGAGCGCCGCGGGGAGTGAGCGGCGCGGAGCGGGCCGCGGGGCGTCAGCTCCCGGACGAGCGCAGCATCGCGATCACATGGGCCGCCGCCGTGGACAGCTGGCGGCGGGCCTCGCGCAGGCTCTCCTGGCTGACCCCGTGGTCCCGCGCCGCGTCCCGCACGTCGTCGCGGAACTTGTCGAGCAGCCGCCCCAGCTCGCGCTCCGGGTCGTCCACCGGCTCGGACGGCTCATCGGTGGCGGCCGCGTGCCACCAGGGCGCGCCCTGCTGCTCGGGGTGCTCGACGAACCGGCTCCAACCGCCTATCTCCTGGCCGATCCCGTCGAGTCCGCCCCACACCGCGTCCATCCAGCCCTCGGCGCCCCCGCCGCCGCGCGCCGCCTGCTCGCGCAGGCGCCTGGCGGCCTCCTCGAAGTGCCGCTTGGCCGACGCCGTCGCCTCCTGCGCCTGCCTGGCGTCCCGGCGGGCCCTGCGGCTCTCCTCCTTCGCCCGGCGCGCCTCCTCCTTGGCCTGCCGCGCCCGCGCCTGCCAGGCCGCGCGCCCCGCCGCCGTGTCGGTGCCCTCGGCGTACGCCGCGGCGGTGGCCTGCCTGACCTCGTCGCGCAGGTGCTGGGCCGAGCCGCTGACGTCCTCCCTGATGTCCGCGGCGAGCGCGGCCAGCGAGTCCCTGATCTCCCGCTCGAGCGCGGTCAGCTCCTCCTCCCGTGAGGCCAACTCGCGCCGCCCTTCGGGGGTCAGCGTGTACACCTTGCGGCCGCCCTCGTCGGAGTGGGTGACAAGGCCCTCGGCCGCCAGCTTGGCCAGCCGGGGGTAGACCGTGCCGGCCGAGGGCGCGTAGAGCCCCTGGAAGCGCTCCTCGAGCAGCCGGATCACCTCGTATCCGTGCCGGGGCGCCTCCCCGAGCAGCTTCAACAGGTAGAGGCGGAGGCGGCCATGGCCGAAGACGGGGGGCATCTCACAGATCCTTACGCAGAGACGAGGCGACCGGGGGCTCCTGGGCGTCCGGCGGACGGCGCAGCACGGCTATCGCGCCCGAGACCGAGTGGCATGTCACGGATCCGGCGCCCGAGCCCAGGGTGCCGGAGAGGTGCCGGGCGCCCCACAGGCCCGAGACGCCGAGCTCGGTGAACGACGACGAGATCGCGCCGCTCGCGGTGCTCGCCTCCACCTTGGCGTCGAGCGGCTCCGCGAGCCGCAGCGCCATCTCGCCCGACACGGTGCTCAGCGCGATGTCGGCCGGGCGCCCCGCCGGGGCCAGGTCCACCACCATGCCGCCGCTCACCGTGTCGGCGCGCAGCACCGGGCTGCGGGCGTCGATCACGGTGAGCTGTCCCGACACGGAGTTGAAACGGAGGTCGCCGCCGAGGGCCTGGGCCTCCACATCGCCCGAGACGGTGTCGGCGCGGACCGGGCCCCGCAGCCCGACCAGGGTGGTGCCGCCGCTGATGCCGCGCACATCGGCCCGGCCCGTGATGCCGCTGACGACCGCGGAGGCGCCGACCACCCCGACGCTCACCCTGACCGCGGCGGGGACCGAGACGGAGACGACCGCGCTGCGCCGCCACCCCTTGCGGTCGAGCCACGTGAGCCAGCCCTTCCACGGCAGGTCGTCGTACGCGATGGTGAGCTTGCGCCCCGAGCGCCTGACGATCACCGGCGGGCCCGCGACCTCGCTGATCTCGGCGCGCGTCGCGGGGCCCTCGGTGCCCACCACATTCACCGCGCCGTTGACCAGGCGCACCTCGAGCTCGTCGAAGCGCTCGTCGTCGAACGTGAGCGTCCGCGCCCCGGCGACGGACCATGTCGCGTCGGCGGCGGACCCGGACTCGGATGTGGACCTGGCCGTCATCGGACCTCCCCTGGCTGCGGACACACAGATATATCGCGTCCTCAAGGACACGATATATCGCGTGACGCGGAAGTCAAGTCACGGTGTCGCGAGCGGCCCCTCGCCCTCGCCGCCGTCACCCTCGCCCTCGCCGCCGTCACCCTCGTCGTCCTCCTCGTCGTCGAGGCGGGCCAGCCACGTGGCCAGGCGCTCGACCGGCACCTCGAAGTCGGGGTTGAGATCGACGAACGTCCGCAGCTGGTCGGCCAGCCACTCGAGCGTGACCTCCTCATCGCCGCGCCGCCGCGCGAGCTCCTCGATACCGCGGTCCGTGAAGTACACGACGTGCTCCCGTGCGCCGTTGGGGAAGGAAAAGCCCAGGATAGGCACGTGCGCGTACCGGCGGTTAACCTGCAAGCACACCGCGACGACGGGGGGTCGGATGGCATGGACGGACAACGGGGGCGCACAGCCGATGGATGTGAACCCCTTCGAGATCCTCGCGCCTCTCGCCGCTGACGCCACGGTACGCATCCATGAGCCGCCCACCGGGTATGACGGGGGCGAGCCGGTGACACGGCCCTGGGGCAGCGGCTTCTTCATCGCCCCAGGCTGGGTCCTCACCTGCGCCCATGTAGCACTCCACGGGGGAACGAACGGGGGAACGGACGGACGGCAAGGCCAGGGAGGAGCGCGCGAAGTGGGCCTGAGCTTCCGGGGAGCGCGCCGGCCGGTCACCGGCCGGGTCGAGTGGGCGCGCCCCGAGGAGAACGCCACCGGCGGCCCCTGGCCCGCGCCCGACCTGGCGCTGATCCGCCTCATCGAGCCCGTGGCCCACCCGTGCGTCTGGCTCAGCGAGCGGACCGCGAGCGTCTTCACGCGCAGCGAGGTCGCGTTCTTCGGCTGCCAGGAGACCGCGGACGGCGTCCAGGACGTCAACGGACGCTGCACGATCCGGGGGGAGTTGGGCACCGACGGGCTCATGAAGCTGGGCGGCGAGGACGAGTTCCCCGAGGCCGTCTCCGGCGGCCCCGTGGTGGACCTGCGCCGCGGCGAGGTGATCGGCGTGCTCAAGGCCCGCCGCACCGCGGGGCGCGACGGCGGACTGGCCACGTCCGTCGTCCAGTTGCGCAGGATGCCGGGGTCGGGCGAGGACGGCGACGACCTCTACCAGCGCGTCCTGCACGCCCACGACCGCTACCACGCCGCGCGCCACCTCGACGTCGGCGACGCCGCCCTGCGCACGTGGACCGACGCGCAGAGCGAGCTGCGGGCCGGGCACGGGCGCGCCCTGACCCCGGGGCAGCGCGTCGAACTGCTGGGCCTGCTCTCCGAGTTGCCTCCGCCGGTCTCCACCAGGCGCCTCGACGACCTGGTCACCCCGTTGATCGGCCGCCCCTACCAGGGCACCGTCCCCGCCCCGCGCGGCTGGCGCGACGGCCTGGGCAGGCTCTACACCGCGGAGCCGGGGACCGACGAGCTCAAGACCGTGCTGCGGTACGCCGTCCACGCCGCGACCGCCGACCGCCCCTACCCGGCCGCGGGCGACGCCGAGAGCCGCCTGCTGCGTTGGGCCGCGAGCACCGCGGCCAGCGCCGAGCTGCCCCGCTGGTTCCGCACCTCGCTCCACCTGGAGGAGGCCGAGCGCGTCCGCGTCCGCGCCGCCGCCACCCGCCCTGGGCCCGATCCCTGGGACTTCGAGCCCCGCCCCGGCGAGGACAGCGCCGAGGTGTGGCAGAGCCCGTACGTGCTCCTGGAGATCACCCCGCACAGCTGGGAACGCGGCCGCTACGACTGGCGCGTGTGCGTGGGCCGCGGCGCCGAGGAGCTGGTCTCGATCGACGAGGACCACCGCGAGCGGGGCCCCGCCGCCCTGCCGAGGCGGCTGCGCGCCGCGCTCGAGGAGGCGTTCCGCCGCGTCGACGAGCCCGAGCAGCCGGTGCCGCTCCAGGTCGGCCTGCCCTACTCGCTCCTCGGCTTCCCCGTCGAGGAGTGGCGCCTGGTCCCCGGCGGCCCGAGGCTCGGCGAGCAGCGGCCCGTCGTCATCCGCTGCACCACCCCGGTCCCCGAGGCGGAGGACAACGACGAGGTGCGGGCCCTGCGCCTGGCCCGCTGGACCAAGGTCCATGTGGGCCGCGTGACCCCCGACATACTCGACTGCCTCGACGCCACCGCGAGGTCGCTGCCCGAGCCCGCGGTGCTCATCAGCCGCGACCCCGCGACCGTTCCGATCCTGTGCCACACCCCGTCGACGGGAGGCGAGCCCGCGGCGCTGCTTCGGGTCATGACGAGTGGGTACAACGTCATCCTGTGGCGCCGCGAGATCACCGACCGGGAGCGGAGCTGCGCGGACTTCCACCGGGGCGTGGACCGCGCGGTCACCGGCGCGGGCCACGCGGGTCGGCTGCCCGACGCGGTGCGGAGGCTGCGCGCGGACATGGCGGACGAGGCGCCAGGTTCCCACTGGGCCAAGGGACTCGCGCTGCTCTACTCCGATCCGAACCGCCCCATGCCCGGCATGGACGAGCCGCTGGTGACGCTGTGAGGGGCGGCGCCGCCCGCGGCCCCACGAGGGCTTGCCGAAGCGAGGTACGGACCCGGCGATTCCCCGGTACGGTCGGGGCACGTTCAGCTGCCCGGACGGTGGACGAGCGACGAGGAGCACACTGTGGCAGTGTCTGAGACGAACCCCGGCCCCCCCGACGGCGCTGCCCCCGGTGAGCCGCCGGACCGGGAGTGGCTCATCTACCGAGGCGCGGGCGAGCCGCACGACGGCATCCGCTCGCTGCCCAAGCCGCCGCCCTGGCGGGACTTCGACGGCCAGCCGCTCGTCGCCCCGGGACCCGCGGCCGACAGCGCCTCGACGCGGCGGCTCGGCGCGTACCGGCACCTGGCCGAGATGCACCGGCCGAGCGCCGACGAGCTGGAGATCATCAACGCCGCGCTCTATCTGCGCCGCCCCCTGCTGGTCACCGGCAGCCCGGGCACGGGGAAGAGCACGCTGGCCCACGCGGTCGCGTACGAGCTGGGCCTGGGGCGTGTGCTGCACTGGCCCATCGTCAGCCGCACCACGCTGGTCGACGGCCTGTACCACTACGACGCGATCGCCCGCCTCCAGGACATGCAGATCGCCGCGACCAGCAGGGCCGCGGGCAGCCCCGCCGCCGTCCCCGGCGGCATCGGCAGCTATCTGCGCCTCGGCCCGCTCGGCACCGCGCTGCTCCCCACGGCCGCCCCCCGCGTGCTGCTGATCGACGAGCTCGACAAGAGCGACATCGACCTGCCGAACGACCTGCTGAACGTGCTGGAGGAGGGCGAGTTCGCGATACCGGAGCTCGAGCGCCTCGCCGAGCGCGAGCCCGAGGTCGAGGTGCTGACCGACGACGGCGCCAAGGTGACCGTGCGGGACGGCCGGATCCGCTGCCACGCGTTCCCCTTCGTCGTCCTGACGAGCAACGGCGAGCGCGACTTCCCCGCGCCCCTGCTGCGCCGCTGCATCCACCTCGAGCTCGGCCAGCCCGACCACGAGCGCCTGGCCACCGTGGTCCGCGCCCACCTGGGGGACGAGCTGACCCGGGTGGGGGAGGACCTGATCGCCCGCTTCCTCGAGCGTTCCCGCACCGAGCAGCTGGCCACCGACCAGCTGCTGAACGCCATATACCTCACCCACTACGCCGAGCCGCCCACCAGGGACCGGCTGGCCGACACCCTGATCCAGCGACTCGACCGGCCGAGGTAGGCCGCCATGTCCGCACCGGCCGACCGGCCAGGCGAGCACTGGCCAGGGGACCGGCCGGAAGACCGGCCGGGGGAGGAGCTGACGACGCTGATCCGCGCCCTGCGCCGCGCGGGTCTCGATCCTGACTGGTCGGGTCTTGCCGACGCGCTGTGGCTCGCGCAGTTCTCGCGGCCGACCGCCGCCCCTGGGGACGGCGGCCCCGGCGGTGCGGCGGGCGCCGAGCCGCCGGGGGACCGCGCGGGGCTCCCGCCCCGGCGCCCAGGACGGGACGGCGGCGCGGGCGACGAGGACGATCCGGCGCGCACCACGACGCGCCCCCTCGGACGGCCGCCGCGCGCGGAGGACGAGACCGTCAGGCTGTACGCGGACCCCGTAGGCTCGGGGCACCGGAGCCCAGGGCTGCCCGACGACGCGCTGCGCGTGGGGGTTCCGGCGGCCAGGGCACTGCCCAGCCTGCTCGACCTGGAGCGCGCCCTGCGCCCGCTCCAGCGCTACCGCCCGCCCGTCAGGCCGCCGCGCCGCGCCTCGGCGCGGGCCCTGGACGAACGGGAGACCGTGGAGCTGACCGCCCGCGCCGGCGGCCTGCTGACCCCCGCGTTCCGCGAGGAGTCACGGGCCCAGACGGAGATCCAGCTGCTGATGGACGCCGCGCCCGCCATGCGGGTGTGGCAGGGCATGCTGATGGAGCTCTCCCAGGTGTTCGGCCGGTTGGGGGCCTTCCGCGACATCCAGCTGCACTACCTCCACGAGTCGCCCGACGGCTCGCCCGCCGTCAGCCGCGGCTTCGACCCCGCGACGGCGCCGCTCCGCCCCGCCACCCAGCTCCAGGACCCGACGGGGCGGCGGCTCACCGTCGTGGTGAGCGACTGCACCGGGCCGCTGTGGCGGGAGGGCATCGCGCACCGGCTGCTGCACCGGCTGGCCGCGCACGGCCCGGTCGCCGTGGTCCAGCCGCTGCCGGGTCGGCTGTGGCCGCGCACCCGGCTGCCCGTGGCGCACGGCCTGCTGCGCCGTGAGGAGGGGCCCGCGGGCTCCGCCAGGCTGCGGTTCACCTCGGAGGGCCCCGACTGGTCCGAGCCGCGCCCCGGCGCCGTCGCCATCCCGGTGCTGCCGCCCACCCCGGCCGCGCTCGGCGCGTGGGCCGGGCTGCTGTCCCGCCCCGGCGCGGGCGCCGTGCCCGCCGCCGTCGGCTGGGTGCGCGCCGACCAGCCGCCCGCCGCGGCGCCGAGGGCCGGTGGACCGCCGCGCACGCCCGGCGCGTTGATCGGCCGGTTCCGCGCGACGGCCTCGCCCACGGCGGGGCAGCTGGCCGTCCACCTGGCCGCCGCCCCGCTCTACCTGCCGGTGATGCAGCTGGTCCAGCGCACCATGCTGCCGGGATCGGGCCCGGCCGAGCTGTCCGAGGTGCTGCTCAGCGGGCTGCTGCGCAGGCGCGACGGCTCGTCGGGCGACGGCTGGTGGTACGAGTTCGTCGACGGCGTCCACGACGAGCTGCTGCGCGAGCTGGGGCACGACGAGGCGCTGCTCGTGCTCAAGCACTGCTCGGGCTATGTCGAGCAGCGGTTCGGCAAGACCGGGCCCAACTTCCCCGCCCTCGCGCTCGCCCAGCTCTCGGGCGAGGGCGACCGCTCCGCGTTCGACCCGGACGCCGCGGACCCCGACGAGGGCGAGGGGCCGGACGACGAGGAGCGGCGCGCGGCGCGCCCTTTCGCCGAGGTGGCCGCCAAGCTGCTGCGCCGCTTCCTGCCCGAGGAGCCGCTGCCGTTCGCCGGGCCGAGGACGGCGGGCGACGGCGGCTCGTCCGCGGTGATCGCCCAGGCGCGGGCGCTGGCCGAGCGGTTCGACGCGGACGGCAAGGTCGCGCACCAGCTCGACGCCGTGCGGCTGCTGCGCGGCGCCACCGAGGCGCAGCGCGCCGAAGGCCATGGCACCGACCCCGAGCTGTGGAGCGAGCTGGCCGAGCAGCTGCTGCGGCTGTGGCGCGCGCAGCGCGACGGCGACCTGCTGACCGAGGCGGACAACGCCGCGCGCACGGCCGTCGCGCACCCCGGGTCGCTCGCCGCGAGGACCGCGCTCGCCCGCGTCCACCACGCGGCGGCGGGGGAGCGCAGGGCGGCGGGGGACACCAAGCAGGCGCTCGAGCTGTGGGGGCGCGCCGACCGGGAGTTCGCGGCGGTCTGGGCCACGCCTGGGCTCGACCACCGGCTGGCCGTCGACCTCACCCTGGAGCGCATCCAGGTGCTCTACGAGCAGTGGCGGCTCACGCGTGACTCCGCGCTCCTCCAGGAGAGCATCGGCGTCCTCGAGGCCGTCGCCGAGTCCTGGCCGCCCGACGACCCGCAGCCCAGCGGGCTGCCGCTCGCCCACGGCCGCGCGCTGCTGCGCCTGGCCGCCACCGCCGCCGGTACCGAGCAGGCCACGGTGTACGCGGGGCAGGCGGTCGAGCTGCTGCGGCAGGGCTGCTGGACGCTCGAATCGGAGAACGCGCCGGGCGCACGCCGGGTGCGCGCGCTGCTCGACCTGGTCGACGCGCTGCTGCTGACCGAGGACGACTGGCTGTGGGCCGAGGAGGTCGTCGCCCAGGCCCACAGGCTGGCGGAGGAGCGCGGCCAGATCGCCGCGTGCCACGTGCGCGCCGGGCGCCTGCGGGTGCGCAGGTACGAGGCCGACGGCGACCCTGCCGATCTCGAGGCGGCGGCCCGCAGGTTCGAGGAGGCGGGGCGCGCGGCGTCGCGGGACCGCGCCGACTACAGCGACCTGATCGCGGAGTGGGGCGCCACGCTGCTGCGGCGGGCCACCATCCCCGGTGGGGGCGCGTTCATCTCACGGGCCGTGCGCGTGCTGCGCGACTGCCGGATGGAGACCCCCGCGGGCGACCCGCGGCTGCCGCACCGGCTGCTGATGCTCGGCCAGGCCCTCATCGCCCGCTACCGCGAGGACGAGAGCCTGGTGGACCTGCGCGAGGCCGAGCACCTCTTCGGCCGCGCGGCCCACGACGCCGAGACCGAACTGACCGCGGCCCGCGCCTGGTTCGCGCTCGCCGAGACCCACCGCAGGGCCTACCGCCACATCCTGCGGCCCGAGCGGCTCGACCAGGCGGCGCAGGCGTACACGAGCACCGCGCGCGCCGCCAGGGACGCCACCGCCGACCCGGCCGACCCCGACGAGCCGCTGCGCCTCGCGGCGCGGGCGTTCCACCGCAGGGGCCTGGTCCTCGAGGTCGCGCGGCGCCCGCTCGCCGCCGGGGAGGCGTACGAGGCGGCGCGGCGGCTCTGGACGCGCCTCGGCGCCCCCGGCGGCCACTCCGACCCCGAGGGCAACAGGATCCACGGTGAGTACGCGGAGGAGGCACGGGAGACGGACGCGCGCCTGGAAGCGCTTCGACGCGACCGTTGAATACCCTTGCGCCCCTTGCGCCCCCTCACGCGCAGAGGAGGGTTTCTCGCACGCCCCTGGCGGGAATCTCCGGTTGGCCCCATTGGCGCGCCGTTCCCCGGAGAGGACACCATGAGCGACGCACGCGAGCCGCTGCCTGATCTGCTCGGGCTCAGCCTTGCCGAGCTGCGCGACCTGGACCACCCGGTGCTCACCGAAGTGCTCGATGACCTGAGGGATCGCGTGGTCGGCCGGCGGGACGGGCTGTGGGGGTTCACGCAGTTCGACGACATCGCCTGAGAACGCCTGATCCTGTGGAGCCGTTCCGGCAGTTCATCGTCAAGGTCAACAGCCGGTGCAACCTCGCCTGCCGCTACTGCTACATGTACTTCGCCGCCGACGAGGGCTGGCGCCGCCAGCCGGTGACCGCGAGCGCCGCGACCCTGGGCGCCACCGCGCGCCGCATCGGCGAGCACGCCACCGCGCACCGGCTGCCCGCCCTGTCCCTCGTGCTGCACGGCGGCGAGCCGCTGCTGACCGACCCGGCCGTGCTCGGCGCGTTCGTCGACGACGTCCGCGCCGCCGTCCCCGACGGCTGCGCCGTCCACCCCGCCGTGCAGACCAACGGCGTGCTGCTGACCGAGGACAGGCTCGCCGTCCTCGCCGCCCACGGCATCACCGTGGGCCTCAGCCTCGACGGCGGCCTCGCCCGGCACAACGCCCTCCGCGTCGACCACGCGGGGCGCCCCTCCTGGCCCGGGGTGTTACGCGCGGCCAGGCTCCTCGCCCGCCCGGCGCACCGCGCGTCCTGGGCGGGCGTGCTTTCGGTCATCGACCTGGCCACCGACCCGCTCGAGGCGTACCGCTCGCTGCTCGCGCTCGACCCGCCCGCCATCGACTTCCTCCTCCCGCACGGCAACTGGACCCGCCCGCCCCCCGGCCTCCCCGCCCCGGCCGACGCGCCCGCGCCCTACGCGGACTGGCTCATCGCCGTCTTCGACGACTGGTGGAACGCCGACCGCCGCCGGGTGCGGATCCGTCTCTTCCAGGAGTGCGTCGCCCTGCTGCTCGGACTGCCCGCCGCCACCGAGGCCCTCGGCCTCCAGCCGTTCACCGCCGTCGTGGTCGAGACCGACGGCAGCGTCGAACAGGTCGACTCGCTCAAGTCCGCCTACGAGGGCGCCGCCGCCACCGGACTCGACGTCCACCGCCACCCGTTCGACGCGGCCCTCGACCACCCGGGGGTCGCCGCCCGCCAGGCCGGGAGGGCCGCCCTCGCCGACACGTGCCTGGCCTGCCCCCTGCTCACCGTGTGCGGCGGCGGCCACTACGCGCACCGCTTCCGCGCGGAGAACGGCTTCCGCAACCCCTCGGTCTACTGCGCCGACCTCACCCGCCTCATACGCCACATCGCCGCGGCCCTGCGCCGGGTGGCGGCGCCATGACGCCCGCCGCCGCGCCCGCCCCCGCGCTCACCGCCGACGAGCTGCGCGACCTCGGCCACACCGACGGCAGCGGCGCGACCCTCGCCCGCCTCGCCGCGGGGCAGCACACGCGCCGCCTGCTGCTGATGCGCGTACTCCTCGACGCCATCGACGAGTTGGACGCCGAGGGCGCGGGCACCCGGCTCGGCGCCGCCCTGGCCCACGACCACGCGGGGCTGCTCGAGGCCACCGAGCGCGCCGCGCCCGCCGCCGCGCGCCGCGTGCTGTTCTACCCGCTGACCGGGCCATGGGCCGAGCGCTGCGTGCAGTGGCTCGGCACCGGCAGCCACCCGGGCAACGGGCCCGGCGCCGCCCGCGACCTGGCCCACCTCGGCTCCCTCGCCGTCGCCGCCGCGGCCCGCTCGGGCGTCGGCTTCGCCACCCGCGTCCCCGTGCACGGCGGCCGCATCACCCTGCCGACGCTGGGCGCCCTGTGCTGCCAGGACCCCGACGGGTCGGTCGTCGACGTGGCGGGCGGCGGCGACGCGTTCACCATCCGCGCCGGCGCCGGGGCGCGCGCCGAGGTGCGGCGTGACGCCACCGGCGCGTGGCGCTCGCGCGACCCCCGCTGGCTGCCCCTGCACACCCTGGACGGCGGGCCGAGGCCCGTGCTGCTCGACGACCTCGACCCCGGCCCCTTCACCGGGGGCGACCGCAGGGCGCTGCCCCCCGAGGAACGCGCCCGCTGGAGCGCCCTCTGGCACGAGGCGCTGCCCCTGCTCGGCCTCGGCGGCGCCGCCCGCTCCGCCGAACTCGCCCTGCTCGACTGCATCGTGCCCACCCTTGACCCGGCCGCCGCGCCGACCGGCGGCCCGCCGCCGAGCGGCCCGCAGACCAGCGGCGCGCACACCAGCGGGACGACGCCGACCGCGTTCGGCGCCGTGATGGCCAGCACCCCGCCGGGGCCCGCCCAGCTCGCGGCCGGGCTCGCCCACGAGCTCCAGCACGCCAAGCTCGCCGCCGTCAGCGAGCTGAACCCCCTGCACACCGCGGGCCCCGAGCGCCGCCACTGGGCGCCGTGGCGGCCCGAACCCCGCCCGTTCCACGCCCTGTTGCACGGCACCTACGCCCATCTCGCGCTCGCGGGCTTCTGGCAGCGCCTCGCCATCGCGCTCGACGACCCCGCGGGGCGCGACCGCGCGTGGGCCGGGCACGCCCGCTGCTTGACCCAGGTCGGCGCCGTGCTGCCCACGCTCGCCGGGGCCCGTGGACTCACCGACGCGGGGCGGGTGTTCGTGGGCGCGATGGCCGAACGGCACGCCCGCCTCCGCGACCCCGCGCCCCCCGATGGCCACCTGGTCCGCGCGGCCGCCTATGTCGAGACCGCGCGCACCGAGTGGCTCCGGAGGCACCCGCGGTAGACGGTTACGTGTCAGGGACGCGGTGTATGTTCCCAGGGAGGACATCTGACGGGCCGTCCGCAGCCGGGCCCGCCGCAGGCAGCATGCACGAGGGAGTCGGTCGGATGACCGCTGAGGAGAGCGCGGTGCGCGGCCCACGGGTCACCGTCAGCTTCGCCGGGTACAACCGCGCGTGGGCCGCCTGGATCGGCGACCGCCTGGAGCGCCAGGGCTGGCAGGTGGTCTTCCAACGCTGGGACCCGCCCGCCGAGGTGCCGCTCGACGTGGCGCTGCGCGACCTGCTGTTGGTCGAGGGCCGCATCCTGGTGGTGCTCAGCGACTGGTACTTCAAGCTGGGGCCGCGCACCGACGCCGAGTGGAACGCCGCGCTGCGCGCCGTGGTCGCGCCCAACGCCCAGCGTTTCGCCGCCGTTTCGGTCGGCTCGCAGCCGATGCCGTCCGCCACCGCCGCGTTCGGCGGCACCACCGAGCTGTGGGGGATCGGCGCCCGCGAGGCCGAGCGGCGGCTGACCCATGTGCTGGGCGCGAGCCCCGGCGGCGCCTCGTCGAGCAGCACCCTCGGCGGCCGCGGCGGCCCCCGCTATCCGCACGACCAGCCGCTGGTGTGGGGCGGCGTCCCCCGGAGGAACACCCGGTTCACGGGCCGCGAGGTGACCCTCCAGCAGGTGTACGACCTGCTCCAGGCCAGCGAGCCGGGCGCGGGCGTGATCACCCTGCTCGGGATGTCCGGCGTCGGCAAGACGCAGGTCGCCGCCGAGTACGTGTACCGCTTCGGCTCCGAGTACGACGTGGTGTGGTGGGTCCCCGCCGACCAGCGCGGCACCCTGCGCCAGCGGCTCGCCGAGCTGGCCCCCGCGCTCGGCCTCACCACGGGGCCCGAGTACGGCGAGCGGCTGCGCGCCGTCGGCGACGCGCTGCGCCGCGGCGACCCCTACAGCCGCTGGCTGCTGGTCCTCGACGGCGCCGACGACCCCGAGCCCATCGCCGACCTGGTGCCCACCGGATCGGGGCACGTCATCATCACGTCCCAGAACCGCGAGTGGGCCGAGCACAACGCCCAGGTGCGGGAGGTCCCGGTCTACGACCGCGAGGAGTCGATCGCGTTCACCCGCCGCCGCGCCCCCCGCATCGCGCCCGACGAGGCCGACCGGCTGGCCGAGGCGCTCGGCGACCTGCCGCTGGCGCTCGACCAGACCGCGGGCTGGCTCAGCGACTCGACGATGTCCGTCGACGAGTACATCGCCCTCCTGGGGAACGGCGCGGACCTCGAGGTGGGCCTGCGCGTGGCGGCCGACTTCCCGATGACGTACTACACCGCGTTCTCGATACTGCTGAACCGCCTGCGGGAGACCGTCCCCGAGGCGGTCGAGCTGCTGCGCCTCTGCGCGTTCTTCGCGCCCGGCGCCATCCCGGTCCAGCTGGTCCGCGGCGTCCCCGCGGCCAGCCTGCCCGAGCGCCTGGCGGGCCTGATGGACGACACCCTGCGGTGGAACGCCGCGATCGGCAAGCTCGTCCAGTACTCCGTGATCCGCTGGGAGGCCACCGAGGAGGAGGGCGACCCCGAGAGCACCGGCACCATCCATCTGCACCGCATGGTCCACGCGACGGTCCGCGAGGGCATGTCGCGCTCCGACCAGGAGGTGTTCTCGCGCGCGGTGCGCCGCTCGCTCTCCGCGGCGAACCCAGGGCGCCCCTCCGACACCCGCCGCTGGTCCCGCTTCGCCAAGGTCGTCCCGCACCTGGACGCCTCGGGCGCGCTCAGCAGCCGCGACGCCGAGATGCACCGGCTCATCTTCAGCTGCCTCAGCTATCTCTACCTCGCGGGCGAGTATGTCGCCGGGGTCCAGCTCGCCACGCGCGCCGAGCAGGCCTGGAAGACCGTCTTCGGCGAGGACGACCCGCTCGTGTGGGACCTGGCGTCGCAGATGGCCACGCTGATGCGCGCCACCGGCGACTACGCCGCCACCGAGCGGATCGACCGCAGGGTCATCGAGCGGCTCTCCGTCCACCGCGGCCCCCGCGACCTCACCGTGCTGCGCGCCGAGGAGGGCCTGAGCGCCGACCTCAGCGGGCTCGCGCGCTACGACGAGGCGCTCGGCGTGTGCCAGGACGTGCTGGACAGCTATCTGGAGCTGGTCGGCGAGCAGCACCCCCGCACGCTCAACGCCCGGCACAACCTCGCCGCCGCCATGCGCATGCTCGGCCGCTACGCCGAGGCGCTCGAGGTCGACCGGCGGAACCTCCAGGCCCGCAGGGACCTGCACCGCCCCCGGCACAACCTCTCGCTCACCTCGGAGAACGCCTTCGCGCTCGACCTGCGCCTGCTCGGCCGCTACGGCGAGGCGCTGTCCGTGCTCGAGCAGAGCGTCGAGACCCACCGGTACACGCTGGGCCCCGACAACCCCCAGACGCTCACCGCCGAGCTGAACCTCGCCCTGTGCCACCTGCGCACGGGCGACCGCGGCTCCGCGCACGCCCGCCTCGGCTCCCTGCTGGAGCGGGCCGAGCGCGTCCTCGGGGACACCTCGCCGCTGACGCTGCCGATCGCGACGTGCTACGCGTTCGTCCTGCGCGCCCACGGGAGCCTCGACCAGGCGCGCGCGATCGGCGAGCGCACCGTGAAGCACTACCGCGCGCGGCTCGGCGACGCGCACCCGTTCACGATCGGGACGCTGGGGAACCACGCCCTGGTGCTGCGGGCGGCGGGGGAGCGGCAGCAGGCCCTGCTGCTCAACGAGGAGTGCCTCGCCGACATGACCGCGGCGCTCGGCCCCGACCACCCCTGGACGCTCGGCATCGCGCTCAACGCCAGCGCGGGGCGGAATCTCGAGGGCGACCTGGAGGGCGCGGCCGAGCTGAGCCGGGACACCGGGCGGCGGGCCGCCGCGTTCCTCGGGCCGCGGCACCCGATGCATCTGTCCTGCCAGATCGCGCTGGCCACCGATCTACGCGGGCTGCGCCAGCGGCAGGAGGCGGACAAGATCGAGGAGGAGGCGCTGGCCGGGCTCATCGCGACCCTGGGCTCCCAGCACGTCCACACGGTCACCGCCCGCTCGCGGGTCCGCCCGTACTGGGACTTCGAGCCGCTGCTCGGGTAGGGCCACCCGCACCGGCGAAGGGCCGGTGCCCACCGCGCGAGGCGGCGGGCACCGGCCCTTGGGTCATGCCGGGGCGGCCGTCACAGCGTGAACACCTCGTCGAGCAGCGCCTGCTGCTCGCTCTGGTGCCGCTTCGCCGAGCCGACCGCGGGCGAGGACGACGCGGGGCGCGTCACCCCGCGCAGCGCGTCCACGCCGTCGAGGCGCTCGCCGAGGTTGAGCGCGATGAACGGCCAGGCGCCCTGGTTCGCCGGCTCCTCCTGGGTCCAGACGAACGTCTCGGCCCCGGGGTACCGGCCGAGCTCGGCCTGCAACTCGGCCACCGGCAGCGGGAAAAGACGCTCGACGCGGACCAGCGCCACATCGTTCGCCTTGCGCTTGTCCCGCTCGGCCGCCAGCTCGTAGTACACCTTGCCCGAGCACAGGACGACCTTGCGCACCGCGGCCCGGTCGACCGTGGTGTCGCCGATGACCGGCGCGAACCCGCCCCTCGTGAAGTCCGCCGCCGCCGACGTCGCCGCCTTCAGGCGCAGCATCCACTTCGGGGTGAAGACCACGAGCGGCTTGTGGTGGGGGTTGTGCACCTGCCAGCGCAGCAGGTGGAAGTAGTTCGCGGGGGTGGTCGGCGTGGCCACCGTCATGTTGTTCTGCGCGCACAGCTGGAGGAAGCGCTCGATGCGGGCCGACGAGTGGTCGGGGCCCTGGCCCTCGTAGCCGTGCGGCAGCAGCAGCGTGACGCCCGAGGTCTGGCCCCACTTCTGCTCGGCCGACGAGATGAACTCGTCGATCACGGTCGCCGCGCCGTTGGCGAAGTCGCCGAACTGCGCCTCCCACATCACCAGCGCCTCGGGCCTGGCCAGGGAGTACCCGTACTCGAAGCCCATCGCCGCGTACTCGCTGAGCAGCGAGTCGTAGACGTTGAACCGCGCCTGGTCCTCGGTCAGGTAGAGCAGCGGGGTGTAGTCCTCGCCGGTCTTGCGGTCGATCAGCACCGAGTGCCGCTGGCCGAACGTGCCGCGGCGGCTGTCCTGGCCCGCGAGGCGGACCGGGGTGCCCTCCATCAGCAGGGAGCCGACGGCGAGCAGCTCGCCCATCGCCCAGTCGATCGCGTCCTCCTCGACCATCGCCGCGCGCCGCTGGAGCTGCGGCAGCAGCCGGGGGTGCACGGTGATGCGGTCGGGGATGTTGACCTGCGACTCGGCGATCCGCTTGACGACCTCGGCGGAGACGCCGGTCTCCACCGACACGGGGAACTCCGGCTTGGGCGCGGGGACCTCGGCCGGGGCCGGGGTCACGGTGGCCTCGCGGACCTCCTTGAACACCTTCTCCAGCTGGCCCTGGAAGTCCTGGAGCGCCTGCTCGGCCTCCTCCAGGGTGATGTCGCCGCGGCCGATGAGCGACTCGGTGTAGAGCTTGCGCACCGAGCGCTTCTTGTCGATCAGGTCGTACATGAGCGGCTGGGTGAACGAGGGGTTGTCCGTCTCATTGTGCCCGCGGCGCCGGTAGCAGACGAGGTCGATCACGACGTCCTTGTTGAACGCCTGCCGGTACTCGAACGCCAGCCGCGCCACCCGGCAGACGGCCTCGGGGTCGTCGCCGTTGACGTGGAAGATCGGCGCCTCGATCATGCGCGCCACGTCCGTGCAGTACGTGGAGGAGCGGGCGGCGGCGGCCGTGGCGGTGTAGCCGACCTGGTTGTTGATGATGACGTGGACCGTGCCGCCGGTGCGGTATCCGCGCAACTGCGACATGTTGAGCGTCTCGGCGACCACGCCCTGCCCGGCGAACGCCGCGTCGCCGTGGATCAGGATCGGCAGGACGGTGAAGTCCTTGCCGCCGCGGCCGATGACGTCCTGCTTGGCGCGGGCGACGCCCTCGACGATCGGGTCGACGGCCTCGAGGTGCGAGGGGTTCGCGGCGAGGGAGACCTTGATCTCCTCGCCCGACAGGCCGGTGAACGTGCCCGACGTGCCCAGGTGGTACTTGACGTCACCGGAGCCGTGCATCGACTTGGGGTCGAGGTTCCCCTCGAACTCCCGGAAGATCTGCGCGTACGACTTGCCCACGACGTTCGCCAGGACGTTCAGCCTGCCGCGGTGGGCCATGCCGATGACGACCTCGTCGAGCTTGTCGCCCGCGGCCTCGTCGAGCACCGTGTCGAGCAGCGGGATGACGGTCTCGCCGCCCTCGAGGGAGAAGCGCTTCTGCCCGACGTACTTGGTCTGGAGGAACGTCTCGAACGCCTCGGAGGCGTTCAGCCTGCGCAGGATCCGCAGCTGCTCCTCGCGCTCCGGCGGGGTGTGCGGGCGCTCCACGCGGTCCTGGATCCACTTGCGCTCCTTGGGATCCTGGATGTGCATGTACTCGATGCCCGTGGTGCGGCAGTACGAGTCGCGGAGCACGCCGAGGATGTCGCGGAGCCTGAGCATGGACTTGCCCGCGAAGCCGCCGACGGCGAACTCCCGCTCCAGGTCCCACAGGGTGAGCCCGTGCTCCTTGATGTCCAGGTCGGGGTGCTTGCGCTGGCGGTACTCCAGCGGGTCGGTGTCGGCCATCAGGTGGCCGCGCACGCGGTAGGAGTGGATCAGGTCGAACACCCGGGCGGCCTTGGTGACTTCGTCGTCGTGGTTGACGTCGATGTCCCGGTGCCAGCGCACGGGCTCGTACGGGATCCGCAGCGCCTCGAAGATGTCGTCGTAGAACCCGTGCTCGCCCAGCAGCAGCTGGCTGATCTGGCGCAGGAACTCACCCGAGGCCGCGCCCTGGATGACGCGGTGGTCGTAGGTGCTGGTGAGGGTCATCACCTTGGAGATGCCCAGTCTGTTGAGCGTCTCCTGGGAGGTCCCCTGGAACTCGGCGGGGTACTCCATCGCGCCCACGCCCAGGATGAGGCCCTGACCCGGCATCAGGCGGGGCACCGAGTGCACGGTGCCGATGCCGCCGGGGTTCGTCAGGGAGGCGGTGACGCCGGAGAAGTCATCCATCGTCAGCTTCCCGGTGCGGGCGCGGCGGACGATGTCCTCGTACGCCTGCCAGAACTCGAAGAAGCTGAGCGTCTCGGCCCTCTTGATCCCGGCGACGACGAGCTGGCGGTCGCCGTTCTCCTTGACCAGGTCGATGGCCAGGCCGAGGTTCACGTGGGCGGGCTTGACCAGGGTGGGCTTGCCATCCTTCTCGGTGAACGAGTGGTTCATCGAGGGCATCGCCTTGAGCGCCTGCACCATGGCGTAGCCGATGAGGTGCGTGAACGACACCTTGCCGCCGCGGGCGCGCTTGAGGTGGTTGTTGATGACGATGCGGTTGTCGAACAGGAGCTTCACGGGGACCGCGCGGACCGAGGTGGCGGTCGGCAGGTCGCGCGAGGCGTTCATGTTCTTCGCGACGGCGGCGGCGGGGCCGCGCAGCGTCACGAGCTCGGGGCCCTCGGCCGGCTCCTTGCCCGCCGCGGGCTTGGCGGCCGACGGCTGCGGCGTCTTCGGCGCGGGCGCGGCGGGCGCGGGCGAAGGCGCGGGTGCCGCGGCCTTGGCGGGCTGCGCCGCGGGGGCCGGGGCGGGGCGCGCGGGCTGGGCCTGCGGCTGGGCCGGGGCCTGCGGCCGCGCCTGCGCGGCGGCCGCCCGTGGGGCGGCCGGGTGGGCGTCCGCCTTCGGGGGCGAGACGACCGTGCCGTTCGGCCCGGATCCGTCCGCCGCGGCGGCGTCGCCGCCTCCCGGCTTGTAGTCGGCGAAGAAGTCCCACCAGGCACGGTCCACGGAGTTGGGGTCCTGGAGGTACTGCTGATAGATCTCGTCGACGAGCCATTCGTTGGCGCCGAACCCCGCGGCAGCGCTGGGCACTGCTCCTCGGTCGGTCTCGGCACTCGATGTGTTCGGGGACTGTGGCGACACGGCGGCAACCGCCCTCTTCCGCTCCGCAGTGGTGATGGACAGCGGAAATCAAGGCTACGCCCCTCATGCCCTCCGGCGCAGTCCTGGGCCACCAGTCGTGGCCTACACCACATTCATTCGGGGGTTTCAGGTCACGATGCCCCGGGAAACGGAACAAGTTCGGCGCCGAACGGTAACCATGTGGCAATGGTCGATCGTCGACCGGTCATGACCGGCATCGAGCTGGGCGAATGCCGCCGGGCATGACGAAACCCCCCGCCGCGGGGCGCGCGACGGCGCCGACCCGGCGTGGGGGAGTGGCCCCTCCCCGGGGACCCTACGTCAAGTGTTCGCCTGCGCGTTACCTGGCAGCGTGAGGCGGATCCGGCAGCCCCTGCGGGATTCGGCCACCCCGATCGTGCCGCCGTGCAGGTCGACCGCCCAGCGGGCGATCGCCAGGCCGAGCCCGGTGCCCCCGTCACGCGGCGTGACGCCGTTGGTGGTGCCGCGCCCGAAGCGTTCGAAGACCAGCTCCCGCTGCGCGTGCGGGATGCCGGGGCCCTCGTCGAGCACCTCGAGGACCAGGCCGCCCGTCTGCTGGCCCGCCCTGGCCACCACGGTGACCTGCCCGTTGCGCGGGCTGTGCTTGACGGCGTTGTCCACCAGGTTGGTCACCACCTGGTCGAGGCGCTCGGGGTCGGCGTGCGCCCGCAGGCCACCCGGGGTGACGTCGAGGCGGAACCTCACGTCCGTGCGCGCGTGGCCCCGGCGCAGCGCCACGGTCGCGTCGTTCAGCACGGCCGAGAGATACGGCTCCACCTGGAAGCCGCGCGGCTGGAGCGGGACCGCGCCGTTCTCGAGCCGTGAGAGGTCGAGCAGCTGCTCGACCAGCCGCCCGAGGCGCTCGGTGGAGCGGAGCGCCGTCGTCATGGTGGTGGGATCGGCCTCGGAGACTCCGTCCACCACGTTCTCCAGCACGGCGCGCAGCCCCGCGATGGGGGTGCGCAGCTCGTGCGAGACGTTGGCGATCAGCTCCTTGCGGTGCTGGTCGGCCGCCTGGAGATCGGCGGCCATGCGGTTGAACGCCAGCGCCAGGTCGCCCAGCTCGTCACGGCGCGCCACCCTGACCCGGCGGCCGTAGTCGCCCCTGGCCATCGCCCGCGCCGCCGAGGTCATCTCCAGCACGGGCGTGGCCAGACTGTGCGCGACGAACTGGGTGACGAGCAGCGAGGCGATGATCGCGATGATCGCGATGACCTGGAGCCCGATGTCGGAGCGGTAGGCCATCAGGATCAGCAGGGTGGTGATCGCCACCGAGATGATCACGAGCCAGCCGAGCGCGGCCTTGACCGAGCGGTAGGGATCGAGCGGGCGCAGCACGCGCCACATCATGGGCCACACCCTGCGCACGAGGGAATGGCTGATCTGCTCCTGCACCTCTAGACCTCGTTGGGCGCCTGACTCCGCGCGGCCGTCTCGCCGGCGAAGCCGGGCGGCGTCTCCAGGGCGTAGCCGACTCCGTGGACGGTGCGGATGCGCTCCGCGCCGATCTTCCGCCGCAGCGCCTTGACATGGCTGTCCACGGTCCTGGTGCCCGAGGCGTCGGCCCAGTCCCACACCTCGGCGAGCAACTGCTCGCGCGTGAGCACCGCGCGGGGCGAACGGGCCAGGCACATGAGCAGGTCGAACTCGGTGGGCGTCAGATGGATGTCCTTGCCCGCCGCCCTCACCCGCCGCTGGGTGCGGTCGATCTCCAGGTCGCCGAGGCGGACGCTGCCGGGGCGGGGCGTGGTCGCCGCGACCGCGGCGCGCTCGATGCGGCGGAGCAGCACATGGGAGCGGGCGACCAGCTCGCGCATCGAGAACGGCTTGGTCATGTAGTCGTCGGCGCCGACGCCAAGGCCGACCAGCATGTCCGTCTCGTCGTCGCGGGCGGTGAGCATCAGCACGGGCACCGGGCGCTGGGCCTGGACGCGGCGGCACACCTCGAGCCCGTCGAAGCCCGGCAGCATCACGTCGAGGATGAGCAGGTCGGGATGCCACGCGGCGGCGGTCTCCACGGCGGCAGGGCCGTCGGCCGCGGTCTGCACGAGGAAGCCCTCGGCGCGCAGCCTGGCGGCGATCGCCTCGACGATGGTCGGATCGTCCTCGACGACCAGGACGCGGCGCTGGGCGCCCGGTGTGGTCACTGTGGCGTTGTGGTGGCCGGCCCGTTCCTGCGCTGTGGGGTCGGCGTGGCCATGCGGTGACAGTGCCTTGTCCTGATGGTTCCGATCCATCGGTGGTGTCCTGGTTTCTGTTTGATTCATGTATCCCGCCCCCGGGATTCGTCCTGGTGCCAGTCGGCTGGTCTCTGGCTCTTGTTGTGCTGATCCTGTGCTGATGAGCACTTCCAAGAGCGTAGAGCGACGGATCAACCGTCGGCTACGCGGACCGGCTGGCGAGATGATGGCTGGCGAGAAACAGCACGTCGGGAACGCCCCGGACGACTGGCACTTCTCTGGTGCGAACGGTTGCGAACCCGGCATCCCTCAGATTTCGGGGGAAAACCTGTGAAGGTCGGGCGGACCAGACGGCCAGCACGCCGCCCGGGGTGAGCGCGGCGCGGCACGCCGCGAGCCCGGCGGGCGTGTACAGGCTCTCGTTGTCCGGCGTCACGGTCCAGTCGGGGCCGTTGTCGATGTCGAGGCACAGCGCGTCATAACGCCCCTCGCCCCCCGCGTCGCCTCGCCCCGCCACCTCGCGCAGCTGGTCGAGGAGGTCGGCGACGACCAGCTCGGCGCGCGGATCGGCCAGCGCCTCGGCGGTCACCTCGGACAGCGGCCCTTCCCTGTGCCAGTCGACGACGGCGGGCTCGCGCTCCACGACGGTGATCGCGCCCCAGCGCGGCTCGGCGGCGGCCTCGGCCAGCGAGAAGCCCACGCCGAGGCCCCCGATCAGCACGCGCGGCGCCGGGCGTTCGCCGTCGAGCGCGTCCACGTCGTCAAGAGCCTCAAGTGCCGCGCTCACCAACAGGCGTTCCGAGCGGCCGTCCGAGGTGTCCATCAGGAAGCAGCCGTTGGCGATGATCTGGAACAGCTCCCCGTGCCTGCGCAGCACGACCTCGCCGTGCGGGCCCTGCCTGCGGTCGAGGACCACGGGGCCGGCGTCGTCGGCGGGCTGGCCGGGGGGGTGGAGCGCTGCCATGGGCCCATCCTCCTACAGGTCGCCCTACAGGATCGCTACAGCCGGGATCGCTCCAGCTCGACGACCACGGCGCTGGCGTCGTCGTGCGCCTTGCCGCGGGGGAACGCCGCCCCATCGGGGTCGTCCGCCTCGGCGGCGCGCACCTCGGCGATCGCGGGCCCCGGCCCGCGCGTGAGCAGCGCGGCGAACAACTCGGGCCAGCCGCCCAGCCGGAACGTCTCCACCCAGCGCCCGAGACCGTCCGTCACCGCCGCGAGGGCGCGCACCCGCTCGCGGGTCACCGCGCCCGTCACCGCGAGCTCGGCCACCGCGGGGTCGGCCGCCGCGGTGAAGAAGCCGCCGGGCGCGTTCCGCAGCGACTCGACGAACGCGCCCCTGCTCTCCCTCGGCAGCCTGCGGGCAGCCGGGCCCAGGTCGTCGAGGCGCGTGTCGAGCACGGGGCGGACCGCGCCCTCGGGCTCGCCGAGCAGCAACACCGAGTCGGAGAGCACCAGATACTCCACGGCGGCCTCGTCCCAGCGCGCGCACACGACCGTGGACTGCGGCGTTCGCGGGTGAGAAAGGTCACATGTCCCCCGATGGGCGTCCGCCGTGCGGGAGATGGCCGACGCGAGACAGTCGGTGAGGGACAAGTCCCGCCGGGAGCCGGTGAGTTCGAGCAACGCCCCGCCCAGGCGCGCGACGTACCAGGAGACCTCGTGGGAGCAGCCGTTGTCGGGGAAACTGGCCGTCACCCCGTCGAGCAGGACCAGCGCGCCGCCGGATCCGGCGGCGGGGACGGCGACGGCGGCGTAATCCTCGTTCGGCCGCCCCGGGGTTCCTGGCACGGTCGTGGACTGGGTGCGCATGGTGATCACTCTGCCGTAAGCTGGCATTTGTCAGCGAATGTGGGGCTGGCCCCGGTTGGGGGAGCCTTCGTCCCCGGCGAGTCCGGGGAGGGCGTTCCACTCCGGTCGCCCCACGGTCCGGCAGGCAAGGAGGAGGGATCTTGCCAGGAGCCGATGGGGAATTCCAGTCGGCTCCCCGCGTCCCGACGCGCCCGGCGAGGTCACCGGCTTGTCCGTCAACTCCCGGTGTTGTTCACTCCTTCGGGTAAGGCCGGAGGGAGTCGGCCCCCGGGTGCCGCCGTCGCTGGCAAGGTCGGTGCCCACGTGACGAGAATGCGAGCACAGGTGCGGAAGACGACACTGCACGACCCCGCCGACCCGTCTCCCTCCGCACCGGCAGGCTCCCGGGCCCGAGCGGCTCGCAGGCGGCGCGTCCGGGTGCGCAGCAGGCTGCTCGTGGGCGTCCTGCTGACGGGGCTCGCCGTGGTCGCCGCCGGCGCGCCCGCCGTGCACGGGGCCTTCACGCGGCTGACCGAGTCCCAGCGGCTCGTGGACGACGCCGAGTCGGGCCGCCGCGCGCTCGCCCTGTCACACCTGCTCGCCGACGAGCGCGAGGCGCTCGTGGTGGCCGTGGCCGACGGCGACCCCGACGTCCTCGGCGGCGCGCTCTCCGGCGAGGCCAGGGAGCGCACCGACCGCGCCGTCGACCAACTGCCCGACGACGCGGGGCAGTCGGTCCACGACCGGCTCGCCGCCCTGCCCGCGGCCAGGGACGCCGCCCTGGCGGGCGAGAGCACCGCCGTCGAGACCTACGAGGCGTACACCGCCGCGGTCGACGCGCTCGACGCCGTCTTCAGGGACGTCAGCCGCTCGCGCCCCGACCGGGCCGCCGACCCCACGGGCGACGCGCTGCCCGACCTCGTACGCGCCGTGCACGCCTCGTCCGCGACCCGCGGGCTCGTGCTCGCCGGGCTGCGCTCGGGCGGCGAGGCCCCCGAGCTCGCCTCCCTGGCCCACCTCGAGGCGGCGCGCGAGCGCGCCGCGGTCGCCGACTTCACCACCATCGCGGGACCCGCGGGGCGCGACGCGTACGAGCGGGCCATGGCGGGCGACGAGACCGCCGCGGCCGATGAGTTGCTCGCCTCGCTCACCGACACCGCCTATCTGTCGGCCGAGGACCGGGCCGCGGACGAGGGCGCGGTGCACGAGGCGCTCGTCGCGCGCACCGCGCTCCAGCAGGAGGTGCTCACCTCGCTCGCCGCCGAGCGGGCCGCGGCGCTCACATCCCTGAACGACGAGGACATGACGGCGCTCCAGATCACCGCCGTCGTCGTGCTCGTGGCGTTGCTCCTCGCGCTGGGCGTGAGCGTCCAGACCGCCCGCTCCCTCACCCGCCCGCTGGCCGCCGTCCGGCTCGGCACGCGCCGCGTCGCCGCCGACCCCGCGGGCCAGGAGCCCGTCAAGTACACGGGAAGGAACGACGAGTTCGCCGAGGTCGTCGCGTCGGTCAACGCCCTGCGCGCCCGCACCGTCGCCCTCCAGGAGCAGGCCACGAGCGCCGTGACGGAGGCCGAGGAGGCCGCGCGGGACAGCGGCGGGCTGCGCATGGAGCGCGACCGGCTGCTCGCCGAGCAGAGCGATCTGACGGCGCGCCTGGCGGCGTTGCACGGCGCGGTGCACGGGATGTTCGCCCACCACGCCCAGCGGCTGCTCGCCCTCGTCGGCGAACAGCTCGCGGTCATCGAGGGGTTGGAGGAGCACGAGGCCGATCCCGACCGCCTGGCCGTGCTGTTCAGCGTGGACCACCTCGCGGCCCGCATGCGCCGCCACGGGGAGAACCTCCTGCTGCTCGCCGGTGCCCCGCCCGTCGCCGAGCTGGGCGAGCCCCAGACCCTCATCGACGTGGCGCGCGCCGCCGTCAGCGAGATAGAGCGCTACGAGCTGGTGGAGACGACGCCCCCGCCACCGCCGGGGCGGGTCGTGGGCGTGGCCGCCCGCGACGTCAGCCACCTGCTGGCCGAGCTGCTCGACAACGCCACGGCGTTCTCGCCGACCGGCGCCCGGGTGCGGCTGACGGCGCGCTGGGTGGAGAGCGATCTGCTGTTCTCCGTCGAGGACGAGGGCCTCGGCCTGTCCCCCGCGCGGCTCGCGGAGCTGAACGCACGCCTCGTCGACCCCGTGACCCCGCCGCCGGGCGCCGACCAGGCCGGGACCGGCGTGGGCATCGGCATGGGCCTGTACACCGTGGCGCGCCTCGCCGCCCGGCACGGCCTGCGCTGCTGGCTCGACACCAGGCCCACCGGCGGCACGATCGCCCAGGTCGTGGTGCCGGGCGCGTTGATCGAGGCGATGCCCGACGCGTACCAGGCCGACCCCTACACCTCGACCGGCGCGGTCCCCACCGTCGCCCCGCCGACGCCCCACCACACCGGCGCCGTCCCGACCGTCGGGCACCACCCCGTCGATCACCACACGGGCGCGCACCCGACCCTTCCACACCCGTCGGTCGAGCTGCCGCCCGAGCACGGGCGGGCCACCGACACCATCCCAGGATCACACCCGGTCACCGAGAGCGGCCTGCCGCTGCGCAGCCGGGCCACCGCCACCCCCGCCACCCCGCCCACCGCCGCACGGGAGCGCGCCTCCGTTGACGCCGAGGAGCTGCGCCGCCGCCTTGGCGGCTTCCAGCGCGGCGCCAGGGACGGCCACCGCGACGCGGCAGGTGCGGCGGGGGGCCCGTACCCCGGCGAGACCGGAGAGGGGATGCCGTCATGAGTTCACGGACCCGTATGGCCCCCGGCACCAACAGCGGCCGAGGGGGCGCCGACCTGCGCTGGCTGCTGACCCGGCTGGTCGAGGAGGTGCCAGGGGTGCTTTCGGTCGCCGTCGTCTCGGCCGACGGCCTGCCGCTGCTCTCCTCGCAGCCGTCGAGCGGGGCCCCGGGGCTTGCCCACCCCGGCGGAGGCCCCTCGGGCGCGGTGGCCGACCTGGCCACGGTGGTCTCGGGCCTCGGCAGCCTCACCGGCGGCGCGGCCACGCTGATGGAGGGCGGACGCGTCCGCCAGACGCTTGTCGCGATGGACACCGGGAACCTCCTGGTGATGACCATCAGCGACGGCTCGCTCCTCGGCGTCTACACGGTGCCGGACGCGGACATGAGCTCGGTGACGTACCAGATGGCCCTGTTCGTGGGCCGCGCGGGCCACCTCCTGACCCCGGAGCTCAGAGCGGAGCTACGCCAGGCGGCACCGGCGATCCGGTGAGGGCCCCGGGGCGGTGCCCCTCCCCGGGAACCCCCCGGTGGCGGCTCGTTGCCGGATCGCTGGCGTGGCAGCGCGGCCGCGACTCGGTCGCGGATCACCCGGTGGCTGCTGGTTGCCGGATCGCTGGGGCGGCGACGCCCGCGCCGGGAGGCGGTGTCGAGCTGCGGGCCGGGTGGGCGTGTTGACCGCTCGGCAGGCAACCGGGCGGGCCCGCCGGGAGTCGGCAGCTGCGGCGCAGCCGCGAACTGTCCGCGGGTGGCCTCTCGCCGTGGGGTGGCGGCGGCGTCCCGGTCGCGGACCACTCGGCGGCTGCTGGTTGCCGGATCGCTGGCAACGCCCGTGCCGCGGAGCGGCAGCCGCGGACCCCCGGTGGCGGCTCGTTGCCCGATAGTTGGTGCCGTAACGCCCTCGCCGCGCAGCGGCAGCCGCGTGGTGGCTTCTCGCCGGGCAGCGCCCGGCAGTTCACGAGCGCGTCGTCGTGGGCGTCGTTTCCCGGCGAGGGACAAGCTCGGCCGGTGAGAGTCCCGCCAGCAGGGCCGCCGCCTCGTCCATGCGTCGGTGCACCTCGTCGCGCTGCTCGCGCCGTTCCTCGGCGAGCGAGCGTTCCTCGTCCAGTGCGGCGCGGGCCGCCGTGGCCAGCTTGTCGGCGTGCCGCTCCCCGGCCGTCAGCCGCCGGACGGCATCCGCCGTCCGTGCCTCGGCGCGGGCGGCGGCCGTTCCGGCGTGGAGCGAACGCGTCGGGTCATCGCCGAGCAGCACGAGCAGCGCGGGCGGCAGGCGGAGGCCCCCGCCGCCGCGGTACTCCTCGCGCGCGATGGCCCCGGCGAGCTGCCTCGCCTCCGCGAGCTCGCCGCGGACGTCCGCCAGCTCGTCGGTCAACTCCTCGGTCTCCCGCTGCTGTTCACGCAGCCGGGCCTCGGTCTCGCCGTATGCCTCGGCCGCCTCGCCGGTCGCGCGGTACGCGGTCCGCAGCTCGGCCAGCAGCTCCGCGGTGTCCCGCGCGCCCGCTTCCGAAGCACCCGCTTCCGAAGCACCCGCTTCCGATGCACCCGGCTCCGACGCGCCGGGCTCGGCGGCCGCCGGGGGCGCGAATGGCGATGCGGTGGCCAGGGCCAGCGCGGCGAGGGTCGTGCTCAGCGTCGTTCGGTACATCGGGGCGCACCTCTCCCATCCGTCGCGGCGCTCGCCGCGACGGACCGATGGTGTGCACACCCGCGCCGGGGGCGCGCGCCGGGAGGCGCGAACGGGTGGTCAGCCCCTGCGGCGGTGGGCCCGGCTGGGTGTGGCGTCCGGCGCGTAGACGTAACGCCAGCCGCGCGGCACCCGCAGCAGGCGGGTGTGGCCCGCGGCCTCCAGGTGGTAGACGTGCACGGTGTCGGGCTCGTCGCCCTCGCCGGGCACCGGCACCTCGTACACGCGCGGCGGCTTGCCGGTCGGCCCCGTCAGCACCGGCAGCACCCGGCCGTCGAGCGGCCCCCCGACGAACGGCGTCTCCTCGCTTCTCACAGCTCGAGTGTGGCAGGCGCCATCCTGGTGAGCGTGCGCTCCACCAGCGCGTCGACGCGCCCGCCCGGCGCTTCGAGCGCCGCCGCGGCGCGCAGCACGCGCGCGGTCTCCTTGTCCCGCCCCGCCGTGACGACCAGCTGTGCGATGAACTGGTCGACGAGCCAGTCGCGCAGCTCGCCCAGCGGCACCCGCCGCCCCTCGTCGAGCCAGATCAGCGACGCCGCCTCGACCGATGTGATCCAGGTGCGCACCGTCAAGTCAAGGCGGGCGCCCGGCTGTTCGACGGCGAGATGGTCGAGCACACGCCGGGCCGCGGCGCGCCGCACGCCGTCCACGATGGCCGAAGTGCGCGACGTCTCCACCACGCTGCCGCCCGCGAGCAGCGCCGAGAAGCCCTCGCCGTGCTCCACGGCGAACGTCAGATAGCGGTCGAGCACCTCGGCCAGCCGCTCGCTCAGCGGACCCGAGGCGCCCACGGTGAAGCACCGCTCGAGATCGGCCGCGGCGCCGCGCAGCACCGCCTCGTACAACTGCTGCTTGCCGCCGGGGAAATAGCGGTACACCAGCGGCCGGGAGACGCCCGCGGTGCGCGCCACCCGGTCGAGCGACACGGCGTCGGGCGCGTGCCGCGCGAACAGCCGCCGCGCGGCGGCGAGCAGCTCGTCCTTGCGCTGCTCCACGCTGAGCCTGCGGTACGCCCGAGGGGGTGCTGCGGGACGGCTGGTCATGCTCCGAAGCGTAACGGCCGCCACCGACACGACGTCGTGACCCGGCCATCCACAGGTTCACCCACAGGTTCACTCCCCCCGTTCACTTGACGGACACGGGTCCCCGGGGCGCAGGTAACCGCGTTGGGCTGTGCTGGGTGACCATGAAGCGACGACGGACGGGCCGCCTTCCCTACTGGGGCACGATCCGAGGCCGGGTGGCGATCGTTCTCGCCGTGCCCACGGCCCTGCTCCTCGTCCTCACCGGCATCGGGGTCGCGGACCGCGCGGCGGACTGGTCGGCGGCGAGGGAGAGCGGCGACCGGGTCCAACTCGCGCTCGACGTCCAGGACTTGGTGCGCGAGTTGCAGCGCGAGCACGGGCTCACCAGCGGGCTGATGGTGGGCGCGGGGCGGTATCGGCCCGAGCTCGCGGACACGCGCCGCCGCGTGGACGCGATCCGCGGCGAGCTGGTCAGGCGCGTCGACGGGGGCGCGGCCCCCGCGTTCGATGAGGCGCTCGGCTCGCTGGGCGAGCTGGACGGCACGCGCGCCCGCGTGGACGACGAGAACATCGCGCCCGAGGAGGCCCTGGCCTACTTCGCCGACGCCATCGCGCGGCTCAACGAGGCGCAGCTTGCCGAGGATCCCGCCCATGGCGACCAGCGGCTGAGCGACGGCATGGCCGCCCTCCAGGCCCTGTCCACCGCCACCGAGGCGCTCGCCCAGGAACGCGGCCTGATGAACGGGGTGTTCGTCGCGGGCCGCTTCGACGACGGCCAGTACCTGGAGTTCGTCGCGACGCGCGCCGCACGCGACGCCGCGCTCGCCAGCTATGGCCGACTGGCCACCGACGCCCAACAGGCCGCGCTCGACGGGGCGTTCGACTCGCCGGAGGCCGAGCGGGTCGCCACGTTCGAGGACCGCGCGGACGCGGGCGCCGACGGCTCGCCGCTCGGGACCGACGCGGCGGAGTGGTGGGAGGCCGCCACCGCGCTGACCGACGCGCTGCACGAGGTGCAGCAGCGGGTCGGGCCCGACGCGACGAGCCGCGCCGACCAGTTGCGCAGGGCGGCCACGGCGCAGCTCGTGGGCTTCGTCGCGCTCGGCGTCCTGATCGTGGCCGTCGCGATCGCCCTTGCCGTGCTGGCCGCGCGCTCGATCACGCGCCCGCTGGACGAGCTGACGCGGCAGGCGGAGAACGTCGCGGGCGAACGGCTCCCCGATACCGTCCGCACCATCCAGGAGGCCGAGCCCGAGGAGGCCGCACGCCTCGAACCGCCCGGGCCCGACCCGGGGTTGGGCGGGGGCGCGGAGGAAGTCACGCGCTTGGCCGCCGCGTTGCACGACGTCGAACGCACCGCCGTCGACCTGGCCGCCCAGCAGACCGTGCTGCGGCGCAACGGCACCGAGTCGCTCGCCAACCTCGGCCACCGCAACCAGGCCCTGGTCCGCCGCCAACTCCGGCTGATCACCGCGCTGGAGAGCAAGGAGCTCGACCCGGACGCGCTGGCGGAGCTGTTCGAGCTCGACCACCTGGCCACCCGCATGCGCCGCAACGCCGACTCGCTGCTCATCCTCACCGGCCAGCAGCTCCCGCCGCGCGTGTGGACCGGCACGGCCGAGGTGGCGGAGGTGGTGCGTTCGGCCGTCTCGGAGGTCGAGGAGTACCGCCGGGTGACGCTCGTGGAGTCCGAGCCCTGCCTGATCCATGGCTCGACGGTCTACGAACTGTCGCACCTGCTCGCGGAGTTGATCGAGAACGCGCTCACCGCCTCGCCCCCGGCGCGCCCTGTCGAGGTGTACGGCTGGTGGGACGGCGCGGAGTACTGCCTGGCCGTCGTGGACCGTGGCACGGGCATGACCGATGAGGAGCTGGGCCGTGCCAACGACCGGCTCGCGGGCAAGGACAACTTCCTTGTCGCGCCGACCCGTTTCCTCGGCCACTACGTCGTGGGCACGATCGCGGCCCGCCTCGGCGTGCAGGTGGAGGTCAGGCACACGCAGAGCGCGCCGACCAACGCGTCCGCGAGGGGCGCCGGGGTGTCGGCGTATGTGGCCCTGCCGCCCCGGCTGTTGAGCCCGGGCCTGGCGCAGGAGCGACACGGCAGCGGCGTTCCCGCCTGAGTCCGTTGCCCGCGCGGCCCGTTCAGCCGGGGAGGAACCAACCAGGGCCGTCCACGGGGTTGTCGAGCCACAGCCGGTGCCGCCCGTCTGCCGAGACGCCGAGCCCGTACCGCTCGGGGCGCGGCCGCCCGGCGTCCGCCCACGCCGCCAGCACCGGGGCGCGCTCGCCCCACAGGTCGCGGGCGCCCTCGTACTGGATGCGCGCGGTCCCGTCGTCGCGCGGCGCCACCCGCGCCCATGACCCGCTGCCGGGGTGCACCAGCCCGTAGATCCGCCGCCCGTCCGCGTCGATGAGCGACAGCTCATGCACGTCGGGCTGCACCAACCCCCCGAGGAAACGCGGCACTTCGGCCGAGAGCTCCACCGGGAGCGGCACGTCTGCGGCCGTGCCGAGCGGCACGAGCAACGCCGGGATGTAGCTGCGCACCGAGGGCGCCGCCCCCGCCCCCGGCCGCGCCAGCACCGGCAGGAAGCGGCCCGACGCCGTCGCGTCCACCCCCGCGGTCAGCACCGCGATGCCCGAGCTGAGCGCCACGGCCAACGCGCCCCCCGGCGCCACCTGTGCCAGCAGCGCCGCGGGCACCCGCCCGTTGACCGGCCGCCCGACCACCGCCCCATAGGGGGCGTACTCCGAGCAGCCGCGAGCCCCGTCCCCCGCTGCGAGCGCCGGCGCGTATCCGGCGCCCGCCAGCCGGGCGCGCGCCTTGCCCAGTACCTCGGGATCGGGGTCGAGCGACACGACGCGTGCGCCGCCGAAGCGTTGGCACAGCAGCGCGGCGCCGTACCCCGTGCCGGTGCCAAGCTCGAGCACCCGCCCGCCGTCCGGCACGTCGAGCGCCTCGAACATGGTCCGCAGCATCCCGTGCGGCTCCTCGCCCCCACCCGGCTCGGGAAGGAACGCGTCACGCGGCACGGCGTCGAACACCGCACGCCACACGGAGCCGCGTGGACTGCCGTCGGCAGGGCGGGTGGCGATGGTCATGGGGATCCCTCCGAAGCGAGTCACGGCGGTTCGCCGTGCACAACGAGCGGACCCCGCCCGACGTACCGCACCGAACGTTTCCGCGCCGCCTGGCTTGGTGGGGGGCGGCGGCTACGGGCTGGATGTCCTCCCGTTCGCCGTCTGCCGTCCTCTGCTTTTGTGGTGGGTGCGGGTCAGGGCTTGCACCTACGGGGGGAGGGGTGTCGGGTGTGCGGCCGTCTCGGTAAACGGTGGGTCTCGTTGTCGGCTGGGGCCGTTCGCCGAACGGGCGCGGCCGCGTCCCTTGTGGGCGGCCGTTTTGCCGGTGGTCGGTTGCGGTGGCGCGCACCCTTCGGGCCTGCCCTGGCCGCCGCTCTCGTCGTTCACCGCGCGCACGTTGAGCTTATGGAGCGGGCCGGTCCGGGGCCGGGGCGCGCGTCGTTCAGCGGGCCCGTCAAGCTTTATGCCTCGCTTACGCGAGGCCGGGTGCTCTTCTGAAACGCGGCACGTTCTGTTCAACACAAAGTGTGCCGCGTTTCAAAAGAGCATCCGCCCCGGCATAAGCCGCGGATAAGCACCGGCCCGCTACATCAGCTCAACGGACGCCAGGCTTGAAAACGCTTCGGGCGGCCAGGGCAGGCCCGAAGGGTGCGCGCTACCTTAAGCGACCACCGGCACAACGGCCGCCAACTACCGTCGCGGCTGCGCCCGTTCGGCGAACGGTCCCGGCCCAAGAACAAACAGCCCGTTTACCGAGACGGCCGCACACCCGACGCCCCCCTCCCGTAGGTGTCGATCTCTGACCCGCACCGCCACAACACCGGACACCGCGGGCGACGGCAACAACCACCGGACCCTCCGTAGCCGCCCCCAAGCTCAACGCCGCTCAACACCGCTCAACCCCCCGCACCCCCACAACCTCCACCTCCGTCGCCGGAACCCACGCGTAGTCGTCGCCCCGCACGAGGTACCACCACGAGTGCTGTTCGCCCTCCGCCGCGCACAGCACGCGCAGCCGCTCCCCCTCGGGCGCCGACGCCAGGACGGTGGACGCGGCGTGCGGGGCCTCGCGGAGGCGCGTGCCCGAGGCGTTCGCGACCTGGCCCGCCACGGCGTCCGCCTCGGCCGTCGCCGCAGCGTCGGGCGCCTGCGCCCCGCCGCCGGGCGCCGCAGCGGCAGCCCCGGCCACGGCCGCAGCCACGGTCACGGCCATCGCGCCGCCCGACGCGCACCGCGAGAGCCTGCCGAACACGGATCGGGACATGTCGCACGCCTCCTCGCCCTCACGCCCCCTTCTCACTCTCCGCAACCGTTCCCAGCCTAGGTGCACCCGAATGGGGGTGCAAATCATGGCGAAGAGTAACGAACAGTGCGGAGTCCAGCCCTCCACTTGGAGTTGTCGCGTCCCGTCTCTTGACAGGCCGGGGCGGGGTGGCTGAGATGGGGGTGGCTCATGGGAGCGCTCCCACTGCGCTCCCGCGCCGGTCTCCTTTCCCCCCACCCACTCGGAGTCCTACGGGACGGAACTCCCTGAGGAGAAGACCTTGAACGCCAAGACCCGAATCGGCGGCATCGTGGCCGCCATGGCCGCCGGTCTGCTCGGTGCCTCGCTCGCGGCGCCCCCCGCGCTCGCGGAAGGCCCCGTTGTTCCCGCCGCCACCGGTTTGACCGTGCAGGGTGGTCGGTTGGTGGAGTCGACGGGGAGTGATCTGGTGCTTCGTGGGGTGAATCATCCGCATGCCTGGTATGCGGGGGAGACGTCGGAGTCGTTGGCGGCGATCAAGGCGGAGGGTGCCAACTCCGTGCGGGTGGTGCTCTCCAGTGGTGATCAGTGGGCGGAGACGTCGGCGGCCGAGTTGTCGGGGATCGTCGAGGAGTGCAAGGCGAACCGGCTGATCTGTGTGCTCGAGGTGCATGACACGACGGGGTATCCGGAGGCGTCGGCCGCGGTGTCGCTGGAGCGTGCGGCGGAGTACTGGCTGAGTGTGCGGAGCGCGGTGGTGGGCCAGGAGGACTATGTCGTGGTCAACATCGGTAACGAGCCGTACGGGAACACGGGTTACGCGGAGTGGACACGGGCGACGATCGACGCGGTGGCGACGTTGCGGGGTGGGGGTTTCGAGCACACGTTGCTGGTGGACGCGCCGAACTGGGGTCAGGACTGGTCGTTCACGATGCGGGACACGGCGCGGGAGGTGTATGACGCCGATCCGACGGGGAATCTGGTGTTCTCCATCCACATGTACGGGGTCTTCAGCGCGGAGTCCACGGTGCGTTCGTATCTGACGGGCTTTGTCGAGGCCGGGCTGCCGATTCTGGTGGGTGAGTTCGGGCACGATCATTCCGACGGGAATCCGGACGAGGACGCGATCATGTCCGTGACGCGGGAGTTGGGGCTTGGTTACATCGGCTGGTCCTGGAGCGGGAACAGCGGTGGTGTGGAGTACCTTGACATGGTCAACGGCTTCGACCCGGCCTCGTTGACGCCCTGGGGCGAGCGGTTCCTCAACGGGCCCGACGGCATAGGCGAAACGTCCGAGGAAGCCACCATCTACTCGGGCGCATAGACCCGTTCGGCCGCTCGCGGTCGTTCGGAGCACGGGTCACCCGGGGCGTCGGCGTCGCCCCGGGCGGCCCGTGGCCTCGTCGCCGGTCGTGGCGCCGGGTCGCGCGCCTCGGCGGGCGCTGCGAGACTGGCCGCATGGCCCGGCCGAACGACGAGGTCGACGCGCTGCTGCGGGAGTACGCCGACCTCATCGCCATCACCGGCGGAGACGCGTTCAAGCAGCGCGCCTACGAGAAGGCGGCGCGCGCCATCCGTGGCCACCCGCGCGACATCGGGGGGCTCGACGCGGCCGGGCTGCGCGACATTCCCGGCGTGGGCGCGTCCATCGCGGACAAGGTCGAGGAGTATCTGCGCACCGGGCGCGTCCAGGCGTTCGACGCGACCCGCGCGGCGGTGCCGCCCGGCGTGCGGCGGCTGATGTCGATCCCGTCGCTCGGCCCCAAGAAGGCCATGACGTTGTACCGCGAGCGCGGCATCACGGGCGTGGACGAGCTGGTCGAGGCGATCAACGCGGGCAGGCTGTCAGGGCTTTCCGGCTTCGGCCCCAGGACGCGCGAGAAGATCCTGCGCGGGGTGGCGGTGGCCAGGGAGACCGGGGGCCGGATGCTGCTCGACGCGGCGCACGACCTGGCCGACGAGGCCGCGCAAGGCCTGGTTGCCGCCGGGTGTGAGCGCGCCACATGGGCGGGGGCGCTGCGCCGGATGCGTGAGACGGTCGGCTCGGTGGATCTGGTGGCCGCCGCGCGGGATCCGGGTCCGGTGCTCGAGGCGTTCACCGCGTTGCCGTTCGCGGCCAGGACGGTCGAGGTGGGCCGGGTGCGGGCGGCCGTGGCCACGGCCGGAGGGCAGCGCGTGACGGTTCGCGTGGTGGCGCCCGATGGCTGGGGCGCGGGCCTGGCGCACGCGACCGGCGCGCGGGCGCATGTCGCCGCGCTGCGGGAGCGGGCCGCGCGCCGGGGGCTGCGGTTCGCGCCCGACGGGCTGGTGGACGTAGACGCGGGGGAACGGGTCGCGACCGCGACGGAGGAGGAGCTCTACGCCGCGCTGGGCCTCGACTGGGTGCCGCCGACGCTGCGCGAGAACCGGGGCGAGATCGACGCGGCCGCCGAGGGGGCGCTGCCCGCGCTCGTCACCGAGGACGCGCTGCGCGGCGACCTGCACACGCACACGGACCTCACGGACGGCCTCGCGCCGCTGGCCGCGATGGTCGAGGCGGCGGCCGCGCGCGGCTACGCGTACCTGGCGGTCACCGATCACGCGCCCCGGCTGCGGATGCAGCGCATGACGGAGGAGAAGATCCTGGCGCAGCGGGAGGAGCTGCGGGCCCTTGAGCGCGGCATGGGCGGGCGCGGCGCGGGCGGGATGCGGCTGCTGCACGGCACGGAGCTGAACATCGACCCGGACGGCGGCGTCGACTGGCCCGACGCGTTCCTCGCGGGGTTCGACCTGTGCGTGGCGTCGATCCACTCGCACTTCGGCCTGGACCGGGCGGCCCAGACGCGCCGCCTGATCCGGGCCTGCGAGAACCCCCACGTCCAGGTCATCGGCCACCCGACGACCCGCAAGATCGGCCTGCGCGGCCGGATCGACGCCGACCTGGACGCGGTCTTCGCGGCCTGCGCGCGCACGGGCACGGCGTTGGAGATCAACGGCCACCCCAACCGCCTCGACCTCCACGACGAGCACGTCATGCGGGCGCGCCGCCATGGCGTGCGGTTCGCGCTCGACAGCGACGCGCACAGCACGCGCGAGCTGGCGAACGTCCGCTGGTCGGCGGCCACGGCCCAGCGCGCGTGGCTGCCCGCCGCCGAGGTGATCAACACCTGGCCCCTCGCCCGCCTCCGCCGCTTCCTCGGCCGCGACGCCGAACGCCCGTGAACGCCTCGGCCGCGGCGGGCCGTTCGCCCCGTCAGTCCGCCGCGCGCGGGCGCACGAGCGGGAGGAAGACGTCGTCGACGATCCCGGCGATGGCGTCCTCGGTGATCCTGCCGCGGACGAGCAGCTCGTTGCGCGGCAGGTCGAGGGGCAGGCTCATCCGCCGTCCCGTCACCCGTGCGGGATCGACGTGGCCGACGCGCAACGCCTACAGCCGGTCGAGGAACCAGTCGCGGGCCAGCTCCGCGACCTGGGACAGGGCGCCCGGCTCCTCGAAGAGGTGGGTGGCGCCCTGGACCGTCGACAGACGGGTGGGGGCGCGGAGGATCTCCTGGGCCTCGCGGTTCATCGTGAGGACCTCGGGGTCGTCCTCGCCCACGATCAGCAGGGTCGGGGCCTGGACCTCGGGGAGGCGGTCGCCCGCGAGGTCGGGGCGGCCGCCGCGGGAGACCACCGCGCCGACCGGCGGGTCGCCGTCGGCCGCCGCCCACAGCGCCGCCGCCGCGCCCGTGCTCGCGCCGAAGTAGCCGAGCGGGAGCGAGGAGTCGAGCCAGCGGGTGGCGGCGGCGAGGCGGTCGGCGAGCAGCGGGACGTCGAACACCTTCGCCCGGTCGCCCTCCTCCTCGTCGGTCAGCAGGTCGAAGAGGAGCGTGCCGAGCCCCGCGGTGTTCAGGGCGTCGGCCACGAACTGGTTGCGCGGGCTGTGCCGTCCGCTGCCGCTGCCGTGCGCGAACACCACGATCCCCGACGCGCCCTCCGGCACCGTCAGCTCGCCCGAGAGCCGCACGGGCCCGGCCTGGACGGTGACCTCGCGCGAGCTGCCGTGCTCGAGGAACGACACCACCTGCTCGTTCGTGGTGGGGGCGAAGTCGCGGTAGAACTGGCCGACCGCCATGAAGTCCGCCGCCGTCTCGGGGCACACGCACTCGTCGGCGTCCCCGCCCACGCGCTCGCGCCAGTCGTCGGGCGCGACCGGCACCGCCAGGATCACCCGGCTCGCGCCCCGCGTGCGCGCCGCCCGGCACGCCGCGCGCGCCGTCGCGGCGGTGGCGATGCCGTCGTCCACGATCACCACGGTGCGGCCGCTCACCGAGACGGGGGGCCGCCCGCCCCGGTACTGGCGGGCCCTGCGGGCCAGCTCGGCCCGTTCGTTCCGCTCGACCTCGGCCAGCTGGTCGTCGCTGACGCGCGCGGTGTTCACCACCTGCTGGTTGATCACGCGCGCGCCGTCCTCCGCGATGGCGCCCATGGCGAGCTCGGGCTGCATCGGCAGGCCCAGCTTTCTGACCACCCCCACGTCGAGCGGGGCCCGCAGCGCGGAGGCGACCTCGGCGGCCACCGGCACCCCGCCCCTCGGCAGGCCGAGGACCACCACGTCCTGGCCGCGCAGGTATGTCAGCTCCCGGGCGAGCCGCCGCCCTGCGTCCACGCGGTCGGCGAAGATCATGCCGTTACCTCCCTGCTCCACCCTGTGGGCCTGCCCCTCCATCGAACCCCCTCGGCGCCCCGCCCGCGCGGCGAGCGGGGCGGCGAGCGGGTCGCGCCGCGGGTCCGCCGCGCGGGTCGGCCGCGCGGATCTACCGCGCCGAGACCTGGACGGCCAGGTCGTTGTCCAGCGTGTAGTACGGGCGGATGGTCACCTGGCCGAGCTCCGTCGTGGGGTAGACGAACACCGTCTTCTTGTCCGCCACGTCGTCGAGCAGCCGCGCCACCCTGACCCGCGCGGTCCTGCCGCCCGGCTTGAGGTAGACGTCCCAGTACGCCGGGTCAGGACCCTGGACGTCGTGCGGGATGTCGGCGTAGTCGGCGCGGAAGGTGAACGCGCCCTGCCCCTCGTCGGCGAGACGCGTCTCCACCTGGGGGCCGCCCTTGCCGCGCCGCTTGAGCAGCGCCCGCGCCCCCCGGCCGAGGCGCGCGCCAAGCAGGCGCCCGGTGACCGTCAACGTGCCGTCCCGCACGGTGAGATCGCCCGCCTCCGCATGGCTGGGCCGCCGCCAGGCGCGGATCGAGAAGTACCCGTCCTTGGTGGCGTAGGGGACGCGCACCTCCAGCGGGAGCACCGGGTCAGGGAAGCCGCCCGAGGCGAGGATCCGCAGGTCGCGGGCCCCCGGCACCACGCGCAGCTCGCCGCCCGTGGTGCTGCCGCCGGGGGCGACCCAGACGTCCCAGCGGCCCTCGTCGAGGACGGGGCCCCCGCCGTTGAGCGCGGCGCGCCAGCGGCCCGGCTCGTCGGGGGAGGGGGCGAGGTCCACCTCGTGCGTGGCCCGGTCGGCGACGGCGACCTGCTCGGTGCCGCGCTTGGGGCGCAGCCGCAGCAGCAGCCGAGGGCGGTCGGCGCCGCGCAGCCCGCCCACCTCCAACGTGAGGGTGCCGGTGGCGTCCACCGTGCAGTCGGCGCGCGGCAGCTTGTCCTTGGGGAGATCCCCACCGGTCGCGTCGGGGGTCGTGTCGTTCACCGAAGAGGGATTCACCGCTTGACCTTTCGTAGGGTCCGCAGAGGAGCGAAGGCGAGGGTGAGGGCCGCGTCCTTGATGGCGTGGACGCTGGCCCTCCGGCGGAACGCGCCGGTGATCCGGCCACGGGTGGTCTTGCTCCGCAGCAGGTCGTCGAACAGTTCCTCGGCCTGCTCGACGATCGGTCCAGGGCCGTAGCGGCGGGAGCGGGCGAGCGCGGCGGCGCCCATGCGGTGGCGCAGCGCGTCGTCGCGCATGAGGTCGAGCAGCGCCCCCGCCAGGGTCTCCTCGTCGCCGACGGGCACGAGCCTGCCGTCCACGCCGTCCTCGATGATCTCGGCGGGGCCGTAGGGGCAGTTGGTGGAGACGACGGGCAGGCCGCAGCGCATCGCCTCGACGATCGTCATGCCGAACGGCTCGAAGCTCGAGGTCACCGCCGCGATCGAGCCCTTGACCCACTCGGCCTCGATGGGGGAGTAGGCGCCCATGAGGTGCACGTGGTTGTAGAGGCCGAGCTCCTCGATCAACGCGCGCAGCCGGTCGTGCTCGTCGCCCTTGCCGTAGATCCGCAGCCGCCAGTCGGGCCGTTCGGCCACGACGCGCGCGAACGCGCGGATCAGCACGTCGTGCCGCTTCGAGCGGACCAGGCGGCCCGCCGCGATCACGATGCGGCCCTCGCCGTCGGCGGGGGCGAGGCGCGGCTCGGGAACGCTGTTGGGCAGCGCGGTCACCCGCACGCCCGGCATCCGCATCTTGCGCCGGTAGGCGTCGGCGTCCGCCCGTGTGACGGTGGTGATCGCGTCAAGGCGCGGATAGACGGCGCGCAACGCGTTGCGCAGGGCCGGGGGGTGGCCGTCGAGCGTCAGGTGCTCCTGGCCGACGAGCGCGGCGCCGCGCGGGCCCTGGAGGGCGAGGTGGACGTTCAGCCCGGGCCGTGTGCCGATGACCACGTCGGACGTGAGCCCGGTCAGGCACTCCTCGATGCGCTGGTCGGTCAGCTCGCTGTACTGGTCGTAGCGGTACTCGGAGGCGGGGAACACCTTGGCGGCGCGCTGCCTGAGGGGATGGTCCTTCTCCACCCGCTGATCGGTCAGGGCGCGTAGTCGCACCTTTGTGTCGAGGGTGAAATTCGGCTCCTCCCGGTGCCGGTGGACGGAGATGATCTCCACCTCGTGCCGCTCGGCGAGCGCACCGGCCAGGTTGAACGTGGTCTTGATGGTCCCTCCGATCCCATAGGCGTTGTGGAGGAGGAAGGAAATCTTCATGTGGACATAGACCCTTGGAGGCAAGCGCGCGGTTGCCCGGCGTTCGGCGTGAGTTCACACATCCGTTCACCTGACGGATGGTCACTTGAAGGTAGCGCAGAGTCAGGCGCGCGCTCGCCAGGTCCAGTCGGCCACTTCGGGCAGGTCGACGCCGTGTTCGGTGATCCACAGGCCGTGCCGGTAGCGGACGTCGGCCATGTGCTGGCGGATGTGGGCGGCGCGCACGGCGAGCCCGGGCACGCGGTCGATGACGTCCATCACGAGCCGGTACCGGTCCATGTCGTTGCGCACGACCATGTCGAACGGCGTGGTGGTGCCGCCCTCTTCGTGGTAGCCGCGCACATGCAGGTCCGCGTGGTTGGCGCGCTTGTAGGTCAGCCGGTGGATCAGCCAGGGGTAGCCGTGGTAGGCGAAGATCACCGGCCGGTCGGTCGTGAACAGCGCGTCGTAGTCGTGCTCCGACAGCCCGTGCGGGTGGTCATCCGATGGCAGCAGCCGCGCGATGTCCACCACGTTGACCACGCGCACCGCCAGCTCGGGCAGGTGGCGGCGGAGCAGGTCGGAGGCGGCGAGCACCTCCTGGGTGGGGACGTCGCCCGCGCAGGCGAGCACGACGTCGGGCTCGCGGTTGTCCGCCTCGGAGCCCGCCCACTCCCAGATCCCCGCGCCGCGCGCGCAGTGCGCCCTGGCGTCGGGCAGGCTCAGCCAGTCGAAGCACGCCTGCTTGCCCGCCACCACGACGTTGACGTAGTCGCGGCTGCGCAGCACGTGATCGGCGCACGCCAGCAGGGTGTTGGTGTCGGGCGGCAGATAGACGCGGACGACCTCGGGGCTCTTGTTGAGCACATGGTCGACGAACCCCGGGTCCTGGTGCGAGAAGCCGTTGTGGTCCTGGCGCCACACGTGCGACGTCAGCAGGTAGTTCAACGACGCGACCGGGCGCCGCCAGGGCAGCTCGCGCGACGAGTGCAGCCACTTGATGTGCTGGTTGGCCATCGAGTCGACGATGTGCACGAACGCCTCGTAGCTGGAGAACAGCCCGTGCCGCCCGGTCAGCAGATAGCCCTCGAGCCAGCCCTGGCACAGGTGCTCGGACAGGATCTCCATCACCCGGCCGTCGCGCGCCAGGTGCTCGTCCACCGGCAGCGTCTCGGCCTCCCACGCCTTGCCCGTCGCCTCGTAGACGGCCTGGAGCCGGTTGGACGCGGTCTCGTCGGGGCCGACCAGGCGGAAGTCGCGGCGTTCGCCGGTGGCCTCCATCAGCCGGGCGAGCAGCCTGCCGAGCACGGCGGTCGGCTCGTGCTGGCCCGAGCCCGGCGTGGTCACCGGCACGGCGCACGACTCCAACGGCGGCACGGGCAGCTCGCGCAGCAGCAGGCCGCCGTTGGCGCGCGGGTTGGCGCCGAGGCGCCGCTCGCCGGTCGGGCACGCCGCGCGCACGAGGTCGACGGGCCCGCCGCGCTCGTCGAACAGCTCCCGTGGCCGGTAGGAACGCAGCCAGCTCTCCAACTGGCGCAGGTGCTCGGGGTTCTCACGGGCCGCCGCGAGCGGGATCTGGTGGGCGCGCCACGTGCCCTCGACCGGAAGGCCGTCCACCTCGGCGGGGCCCGTCCAGCCCTTGGGCGTGCGCAGCACGATCGCGGGCCAGCGCGGGCGGCGCGTGGCGCCCTCCTCGCGGGCGGCCCGCTGGAACGCCGCGATCCGGTCGAGCGCGGTGTCCAACGCGGCGGCGAGCTCCCGGTGCACCGCCTCGGGCTCCTCGCCCGCGACCATCAGCGGGTCGTGGCCGTAGCCGCGCAGCAGCTCGGCCAGCTCGGACTCGGGCAGCCTGGCGAGCACGGTCGGGTTGGCGATCTTGTAGCCGTTGAGGTGCAGGATCGGCAGCACCGCGCCGTCGTGCACCGGGTCGAGGAACTTGTTCGCGTGCCACGAGCCCGCGAGCGGGCCCGTCTCCGCCTCGCCGTCGCCGATCACGCACGCCGCGAGCAGCCCGGGGTTGTCGCACGCCGCGCCGTACGCGTGCGCCAGCGAGTAGCCGAGCTCGCCGCCCTCGTGGATCGATCCCGGGGTCTCGGGCGACGCGTGGCTGGGGACGCCACCGGGGAACGAGAACTGCTTGAACAACCGCCCCATCCCCGCCGCGTCCCGCGTCACATCCGGGTAGGTGGCCGTGTAGCTGCCGTCGAGCCACGCGTTGGCGAGCACGGCGGGCGCGCCGTGGCCGGGCCCCCAGACGCAGATGGCGTCCAGGTCACGGGCGTTGATCACGCGGTTGATGTGCGTGTGGATGAGGTTGAGCCCGGGCGAAGTGCCCCAGTGGCCGAGCAGCCGTGGCTTGACGTGCTCGGGGCGCAGCGGCTCGGTCAGCAGGGGGTTGGCGAGCAGGTAGATCTGCCCTGCGGCCAGGTAGTTGGCCGCGCGCCAGTGGGCGTCGAGGGCGGACAGCTCGTCGCGGCCCAGCTGGGTCTCCGGCATCGACGTGGCCCCTTCCGTGCGTGCGTCCCGGGGTCCAGGACCGTCCCCTGACCGTTTCCTGAGGACCGTCCCGTTCCCTGGCGCGTTCCTAGCGCGCCTTCCTGGTGCGCGAGCGGTTGGCCTTGCGGTACGTGTCGTGTCTGACCCCCGCGAGTACCCCTGCCCGGGTCGGCGAAACGGGAGGGGTCCCGTGCGCGCGGTGGTACATCCGGGGGCATGACGACGAACGCGGACCGCGGCGCGCCGGGCAAGGGCGCGGCGCTGACCTATCTGACGGCAGGAGTGGTCGGCTTCACCATGGTGGGCGTCTTCCTGATCTGGCTGGTCCCGCTGGCCGTGCGGGCCAGGGCCCGCGACCCCCTCACCCGCGCACACGCCACGGCCGCCGCCAACTTCGGCCTCACGGTGCTGATGGCGCTCGTCGCGGGCGCGCTGATGTCCGTTCTGCTCGGGCTCGGTCCTGAGCCCGGCGAGGACCCGGGCCCGGGGCCGCTGCCGATGATCGCCGTGGCCTCCTACACGCTGTTCGGCATGTTCGCCCTGCTGGTCGGCGCCGCCCGCACGGCCCTGGGGAAGGACTTCCGCCTCATAGGGGCGATGTCGCTGCGGGTGCTGCGGTAGCCCTTGCCGGGCGATCCGCGCTGAACGGGCTCCCCGCCGGTGGTAGGGCGCCCAGCGGGCGGCCCACAGGACGGTGGTGGCGTTGTTCAGCGGGCCTCCCGAACGGCGTCGCTCCCCAGCCGGGCGGCCTCTCGCAGGCGCGCCACGGCGGCGCGGGCCTCGTCGTGGGCGGCGTGCCGCTGGTCGGCGTCGAGCATGCGGTCCTTCGTGCGGGCCACGGCGGCCAGGAGCCGTCCGATCGGGGCGGCGAGCGCGGGTGATTCGCCCAACACGGCGAGTTTGGCGACCAGTTCGTTCGGGACGACCTCCGGGTAGGGCAGCCGCGTCCCATCGTGGTTCAGCGGGTGGAAGGTGAACGGGATCAGCCGCTCACGGGCCAGACAGCTCGCGCACGCGCGATGCGTCCACCCGCCACCCGACCCGGCATGGTGCACCGCCACCACGGTCAACGGCGGCATCGTCGTCCCGCACGACGCACAGCGCTCGCTCACGACCCACCACCGCAACACACGTGCGTGGCCAGCGAAGGAACGCGGTCGCGACAGCCAAGACACAGGTCGAGCGGCATCGCGGGCGGACAGTCCCGCCCCACGATCACCGTAGGCGGATCATCGCTCAACGGCGGCGGCGCGGGCTCGGGGGGCAGGGTGCGGCGGGTACGCGTCATGTCAGCTCCGGTGTCATCGGTGATCCGGTGATGACAGACCGTAGGTGCCGGGTGACCGCCGGATATGACCCGCAGGAATACCCGCTGGTCAGCCGTCCAAGTGGAACCGACTCGACATCCGCCGCAGACGCTCGGACACCCCCGCCCGTTCGCCACTTCGGATCCGGCGCAGGGTGGCGCGGGCGATGGGGTGATTTCGGATCAGCTGAGGCGCCGTCCGCTCCGCCCGCTCCAGCTCGGTCAGCGCGCGCTCCCGCTGTCCGGTCCACAGGTACGCGCGTGCAAGGTCCAGTTGATAGTGTCCGCGGCGCGACTTCGGCAACGCCAGGATCGCCGCCTTCCCCTTCGCCTCGTGAAGCCGCAGTGCCTCGTCCTGCTGGCTCATCTCCAGCTCGACGTTGACCGCGTGAGCGGCCACATTCCCGGCGCTGAACGTGAGGCTGTGCCGGTCGAACGCGGTGGGCGGCATGCGTTCGGCGGCCTCCTCGGCCTGGGCGATGCGATGGCGGGCCTCGTTCGGGAGGCTGCCACGTGCCGCCGATACGGCCGCGCGCAGATGCAGGGAGCCCCAGACGCGCACGGCGTGCGGGTCCCCACGGGTGTACAGCGGCTCCACCAGCCGCAGGGCCTTGTCCGACAGGGCCGTCGCGTCGCCCCAGTCGGCCGTGGCCCACATGTCCCAGACCCGCATCCAGTCGGCCACGGCGGGCATCAGCTCGTCACCTGACCGGCCCGCCGCCCAGGCCGCCCGCTCGCACGTCATCGCCACCAGCTCGGGATGTCCCAGGGCGTGCGCGGCGGTGTGGCCGAACTTGCAGCAGATCGCATAGATGCCGAACGCCTCCTCCCGTTCCCGGCCGCTCGATACCTCGGCCAAGGCCCGCGCCTCGCGCAGGAGGTCGGGGAGGGCTTGGAGAATGGCTGTGCTCGCGGCGTTGTCACGCAGCCCGTGCAGGCGTGTGGTCTCCCCCCAGAGGGCCGCGGCCGACCGGGGCGGACCGTCGAAAACGGGCGTCAGGTCGTAGCGCCTCAGCTCCCTTATGATCGCCGAGGCGCTCACCTCCCACTGATTCGCCGCGGCGGCGCCCCAATACGGGCGTTCGATCAGCTCGTTGGGGTGGATGTGCAGGACACCGGCGACCGCGTTGATGACGCTGGTGCGGTCGAGCTCGATGCGGCCCTTCTCCGCCTTGGAGACCCAGCCCTGCGTATAGCCGAGCGCGGCGGCGACGTCGGCCTGTGTCAGGCCGAGGCGAAGCCGCGCATCGCGCATCCGTCGGCCGATCTCCTGCGCCTCGTTCATCGGCGTCTCCGTGTTCGTCCTGCGTCGGCACTCAGGACCGTACCCCTCCCCCCGGCGGCGGGAACGGCGAACGACCCCGTCAACACCGTGGAGGCGCCGTCGCCGGTGGCCCCCCGCGAGGCGACACGGCGTCGTCTACTCGTTCCGCTGCCGCCTCCGCGCTACGCGAGCTGCTGGCCGCTTACCGGCCCGCCGAGTTGGTCGGGGTGTCCTGTGTGGCCGCGGGCGCCGACGCGCTGTTCGCGGAGGCGGTGGTGGAGGTCGGCGGGCGACTGGTCCTGGTGATCCCGTCGCGTGACTACCGGGCGCGGAAGGTGGGCCCCGAGCAATTCCGGCAGTTCGACCGGCTGGTCGAGTCCGCTCACGAGGTCGTCACCATGCCCCGCGAACGAGCGGACCGGGAGGCGTACGAGGCTGCTGGCAAGGAGCTGCTGCGTCGCGCGGACCGCCTCGTCGCGGTGTGGGACGGCTCACCACCGAACGGCAGGGGAGGCACGGCTTGCGTGGTCCGCCAAGCGCGTGAGGCCGGGCTGCCGGTCGATGTCGTATGGCCCGAGGGCGCCGCCCGGCGCGGATAGCGCGTCCAGCGTGCATGCCTGGTGCCGCGCGTGACCGCCGCCGGGACGGCGAACGACCCCGCCCGCGGCGGGCGCGCTTCGCCGGTGGCCCGCCGCGAGGCGACGACTTACGCCGGGGGGCCGTCCCACACATAGGTGCCGACGGCGCCCGCGGGGAGGGCCGTGGACAGGGAGCGGCCCGACTCCGTGATCGAGAACCGCTGTTCGGACCCGGACGCGTTCACGACATAGGCGACGCGCTGGCCGTCCGGGTTCTCGAACACGACGTTCTGCACGCCGCCGGGGCCCTGGCTGGTGGAGCCGATGCGGACCGCGCCGGGGTCGACGAATGTCGACAGGTGGCCGAGCACGTAGTACTCCGCGCCCCGGGTGACCCGCGTGCCGTCGATCTCGACCACGCCGTTGCAGCGGTTGTCGCAGTGGCCCTGGTGGGGGCCGCCGTTCGCGTCGAGGGCGAGGTTCCAGGTGATCACGGTCTCGCCGCCGTTGCGCATGTTGCGGACCACCAGGTTCTCGGCCTGCCAGCGCAGGCTGTCGCTGAACGTCTGGGCCGGGGTGGCGCTGTCCGTGCCCGAGCACTCGGTGAAGAAGACCCGCGCGCCCGTCTCGGCGATCAGGGACTGGGACTCGGGCTGGCCCCCGTAGCAGTGGAACGCCGCCCCGATCACGCGGTCGATGTCCCCGGTGGCGGCCAGGACGTCGAGGGGGTACTGCGGGGTGTCCCAATTGTGGTCGTACGCCAGCAGGTTGGTGGGCAGCCCGGCGGCGTCCAACGCGCCGTCCAACACCCGTAGGAACGCCGCCTGTTCGGCGGCCGTCATCGACATCGAGGGGTAACTCGTCGCGAACTGCGGCTCGTTCTGCACCGTGAGATCGGTCAGCTCGATGCCCTCGGCGCCGTACTCCTGGATCGCGCGCACCAGGTGGCCCGCGTAGGTCTGGTAGTGCTCGGGGCGCAGACTGCCGCCGTTGAGCGAGTCGTTGGTCTTCATCCACGCGGGCGGCGACCATGGGCTGCCCATCAATCGCAGGTCGGGGTTGAGGCCGGTGGCCTGCCGGAGCAGCGGGATGATCTGCTGCCGGTCGCGGTCGATCGAGAACTGCCCTGGGGTGTCCTCGAAGGTGTAGAACGGGCCCGAGTTGAAGTCCGTGCTGCCCAACGGCTGCCGCAGATAGCTCAGTCCGATGCCGTCGCCCCCGTCGGAGAACAGCGACGTCATGAGCGAGTCCCGTTCGCCCTGGGGCAGTTGGTCGATGAGGCTGGCCGACGCCTCGGTGATCGAGGCGCCCGCTCCGGTGAACGGCTGGTGGCGCACGCGGGAGTCCACGCTGATGTCGACGGCCTCGGGGGCGCCGGTGAACGACGCCTCGCCCTGCCGGGCCAGGCGCGTTCCGCCGTCGGACGTGGTCAGCCAGACGTCCGCGGTGCTGTCGGCGGCGCGCGCGGGCTCGGCGAGGCCCGCCGCGGCGAGCGTCAGACCGGCGGCGAGCACGGCGAGGCGCCGAGCGCGGACACGGGCGCGGGTGCGGGTGCGGGTGCGGGTCATGGGGGCGGCTCCTTCTTCACTGTGGGGGTCCCCGTGCGGGGATGTGGGGGACGGGAGGCGAAGCGCCCGGGCGGCCGCCCCCGGTGGGGCGGGGACGGCCGCCCCCGGGAAAGGGCTACACCTCCACGTCGGTGACCAGGCGCAGATCGCGGCTCGAGCGCCCGATGTGCAGGCGGTAGCGCCCGCGCGGCGTGCGCCAGGCCGCCGCGTCCGGGTCCCAGACGCGGAACGCCTGGCCCGGCACGGTCACGGTGACCGAGGCCGACTCGCCCGCGGCGACGCGCGCGCCCGCGAACCCGGCGAACGTCAGCACCGGGCGTTCGGGCCCCTCGTCGGGTGACTCGACATAGACCTGCACGACCTCGCGGCCCTCGCGGGGCCCGGTGTTGGCGATCCTGACGGTCAGCCGCAGGTCGTCGCCCGCGGCCGGGTGGCCCGCGGCGGCGGCGACCGAGTCGTAGCGCCACGTCGTCCAGCCGAGGCCGTGGCCGAACGGGAACGCCGGGGTCAGCCCGGCGCGGTCCCAGCCGCGGTGGCCGATGTCCAGGCCCTCGGCGTAGGCGACGACGCCGTCGACCGGGCGGGCGTGCGGCACGGGGACGTCGTCGGCGCGGGCGGGCAGGGTGCAGGGCAGGCGGCCCGCGGGCTCGGCGCGGCCGAGCAGCACGTCGGCGAGCGCGTGGCCCGCCTCCTGGCCCGGCAGCCACGCCCACAGCAGGGTGGGCACCTCGTCCTCGGTCCAGGGCAGCACGACGGGGGCGCCCGCGTTGACCACCACGACCGTGCGGGGGTTGGCCGCGGCGACGCGGGTGACGAGCTCCACCTGGTGGCCCGGCAGGTCGAGCGATGTGCGGTCCCAACCCTCGGACTCCACCTCCTCGTTGGTGCCGATGACCACCACGGCGACATCGGCGCGCCGCGCCTCGGCGACCGCCTCGGCGATCTCGTCCTCCACGGCGGGCCCCGGCGGCCGGTGGCGCAGATGCAGGGTGATGAGGCGCCCATAGCCCTCGGCGTCCACGACGGCCAGGTCGAACTCCAGTGGGACGCACCGCGGTTGGTCGCCGACGGTCACCTCGACATGGGTGCCGGGCGGGTGGTGGTGGGTGGAGTCGAGGACGACCTCGACGCCGCGGTCCTCGTCGCCCGACGCCACGACGTCGCCGTCGAGGCGCGCGGTGAAGCGGCCGACCGCGCCGATCTCGAGGTCGTGCACACCCGGCTCGCTCAGCGTCAACTCCCCGCGCAGCACCACCCGTTGGGTCTCATCGGGGTAGTCGTGGAAGCCACCCCAGTCGCCCGTGCGGCGCGTGACGCCGCCGACGCGCACGCCGTTCGCGTCGAGGAAGTCGGCCGTGATGCCCTCGCCCAGCAGCTCGGGGTCGGCGAACGGCGCGTGCGCGCGGTCGTCGCCGCCGCGCAGCACCGTCAACGCCACGCCCGCGGGCAGCGCGTTCCGCAGCCCCTCTTCGAAGCCCACGGTGCGCACCGCGGGGACGAACGCGCTGCCGCCGCCCTGGTAGTACGGCGCGACCGCGTTGGGCCCGATGAGCGCCACCCGGTGCAACGCGCCCGCGTCGAGCGGGAGAAGCCCGTCGCGGTCGCGCAGCAGCACGGTCGAACGCGTCGCCACCTCGCGGAGCAGCGCGAACTCCTCCTCGGTGGGCCCGGCGGGGGGCGCGGGGCGCTCCAGCGGGGCGCCGGGCTCTGACAGCCGTCCGACGTGGCGGGCCAGGCGCAGCAGCCGCAGCACCTTGTCGTCCACGACGGACTCGGGCACCTCGCCCGCGTGCACCGCCTCGACCAGGGCGTCGCCCCAGGGCCCTTCGGGCCCCGGCATCACCAGGTCGAGGCCGCCCATCGCCGAGGCCACGGTCGTGCGGGTCGCGGCCCAGTCGCTGACGACGGGGCCGCTGAAGTGCCACTCGCCCTTGAGCACCCCGCGCAGCAGCCCCAGGTGCTCGGTCATGGGCGCGACCTCGGAGCCGTCGTCCACCCCCGAGTAGGCGGCCATCACGGTCCACGCGTCGGCGTCGGCGATGAGCGCCTCGAACGGCGCCAGATACACCTCGCGCAGCGTCCGCTCGGCCAACTCGACGCGGTAGCGCGTGCGATCGGTCTCGGAGTCGTTGGCCACGTAGTGCTTGGGGCATCCGGCGACGCCGTTGCGCTGGAGCCCGCGCACCAGGCCGCCCGCGATGGCCCCGGTGAGCAGCGGGTCCTCGGCGACATACTCGAAGTGCCGCCCGGCCACGGGGGTGCGCTGGAGGTTGACGGCGGGGGCGAGCAGCACGTCGACGCGCTTGCGGCGGGCCTCGGCGGCGAACAACGCGCCGAGCCGCTCGGCCAGTTCGACGTCCCACGCGGCGCCGACCGCGCTGGGCGCGGGGGCGAGCAGCCCGGTCGCGCCGGGGATCTCGCCCGTGCCGCGCACGCCCTGGGGGCCGTCGGACATCACCACGGGGTGCAGGCCGAGGCGTGGCTCGTCCGGCAGGGCCCACAGCGTCGCCCCGGTCAGCAGCCGCACCTTGGCCGCGACGTCGAGGCCGCGCACCCGGCGCGCCAGCTCGGCGTCGTCAGGGGCGGCCGCCGAAGCGGCGGCCGGGGTGGAAAGCGAGGTCATGGGCGGTCCTGTCCTTGTGCGAATGGGGTTGGTCGAATGGTTGCCACAGGACTCGATGAAAGCAGACCTACCAAGTGCTTAGTAAGGTGCATCCGGTTCCGGAACCGATCCGGCACCCCGACGGACACGTCGACGACGACGTGTGCTCCGAGCAGGGAAAGCGGGACTCGTATGCCTCCTTCGCACACACCGAGGAGCTCGACCGAGGACAGCAAGGGCGGTGCCGCCCGGGGCGGCAAGGGCGGTGCCCGGGGCGCGCGGGGCAACCGGGAGCACAGACGCGACGAGATCCTCCGCATCGCCATGGAGACCTTCGCGACGCGCGGCTACCACAACGCCTCGCTCGCCGAGATCGCAGAGCGCGCGGGCCTGACCCAGGCGGGCGTGCTGCACCACTTCCGCTCGAAGGCCGGGCTGCTGACGGGCGTTCTCGACCTGCGGGACCAGTCGGACATCGGCACGCTGGGCGAGGAGCGGCCACGCGGTCTCGCGTTCCTGCGGCACCTGGTGGAGACCGCGGCGCGCAACGCGGAGCGCGAGGGCATCGTGCGGCTCTACGCCGTTCTCTCCGCGGAGAGCGTGACGGAGGGCCATCCGGCGCAGGACTACTTCAGGACACGGTACGAGGGGCTGCGCGGGCTGCTCGTCGAGGCGCTCACCGAGGCCGGTGAGCTGGGCGAGATCGACGAGGGCATCGATCCGGTGGCGGCGGCGAGCGCCGTGATCGCGGTGATGGACGGCCTCCAGGTGCAGTGGCTGCTCGCGCCCGAGGCCGTGGACATGGCGGCGGTGACGGAGTTGGCGATCACCGCGCTGCTCGGCCGACCGCTGCCCGAGGCGGACTGAGAACGTCGCTTTTCGGACACTTCGGCCGCGCACTTTGTCCGCGTGGTGGATGAAGTTCGCGCTTCTCGTTTCAAAGGGGTTTCCACTGAGGGAGAAAGTCGTTACCGTCCCTGTTGTGTACCGGTCACTCCCCGACCGCGTGGTCCGACCCCTCCTCTGACGGCCGCGCGGTTCCTTCGGCGCGGCGGCGCGCGCCCATCGAGAGAGCTCAACCCCCCACCCCGTGCGCTCAACCGGAGGATGCGCGTGCACCGGAAACTTCACAAGGCCACCGCCGCGCTCGCGGGCTCGCTGCTCGCGGCGACCGGCGTCCTGGCCTTCGACACCGCGACCACGTCGGCCCAGGAGCCGCCGCCCGACGTGGTCCAGGCGCAGTTCCAGCAGGTGACGCTCGCCAAGGGCGAAGCCGAGACGGGCGAGCCCATGACGCTCGCCGTGCTCCCCGACCGCTCCGTGCTGCACACCTCGCGCGACGGCACGCTGCGCCGCACCGACGCCAACGGCAGCACCAGCGTCGCGGGCCAACTCCCCGTCTACAGCCACGACGAGGAGGGGCTCCAAGGCATAGGCGTCGACCCGGACTTCGAGAGCAATCGTTTCATCTATCTCTACTACGCGCCCCCGTTGGACACCCCCGGCGGCGACGCGCCCGCCGAGGGCTCGGCCGCCGACTTCGCGCCGTTCGACGGCGTCAACCGGCTGTCCCGCTTCACGCTGAACGACGACAACACCCTGAACCTCGGCAGCGAGACGGAGATCCTCGACGTCGCCGCGAGCAGGGGCCAGTGCTGCCACGTCGGCGGCGACATCGACTTCGACGCCGAGGGCAACCTCTACCTGTCCACCGGCGACGACACCAACCCGTTCGCCTCGGACGGCTTCACCCCGATCGACGAACGCGCCGACCGCAACCCCGCGTTCGACGCGCAGCGCTCCTCGGGCAACACGAACGACCTGCGCGGCAAGGTGCTGCGGATCCATGTCGAGGACGACGGCGGCTACACGATCCCCGCGGGGAACCTCTTCGCCCCCGGCACCGAGGGCACCCGCCCCGAGATCTACGCCATGGGCTTCCGCAACCCGTTCAGGATGAGCGTCGACAAGGCGACCGGCACCGTCTACGTGGGCGACTACGGCCCCGACTCCGGCACGTCGTCCCCGACGCGGGGCCCGGCCGGGCAGGTCGAGTTCAACAGGATCACCGAGCCGGGGAACTTCGGCTGGCCCTACTGCACCGGCGACCAGGACGCCTACGTCGACTACGACTTCGGCAGCGGCGCCTCGGGCGGCACGTTCAACTGCTCGGCCCCGGTGAACACTTCGCCGAACAACACGGGACTGACCGAGCTGCCTCCCGCGCAGCCCGCGTGGATCCCCTACGACGGCGGATCCGTCCCCGAGTTCGGCAACGGCTCCGAGTCCCCGATGGCGGGCCCTGTCTACAACTTCGACCCCGACCTCCAGTCGTCGGTCAAGTTCCCGCAGGAGTACGACGGGCACTTCTTCGCCACGGAGTTCGGCCGCCGCTGGATACGCGATATCGCCCCCGACGGCACGATCAACGAGTTCCCGTGGTCCGGCACCCAGGTGATGGACAGCGCCTTCGGCCCCGACGGCGCTCTGTATGTCCTGGACTACGGCACCGGCTGGTTCACCGGCGACGAGAACAGCGCCCTCTACCGGATCGAGGCCGTCAGCGAGGGCGGGCTCGCCCCCATCGCGCAGGCGTCGGGCGACCCCACCTCGGGAGCCGCGCCGCTCGACGTCCGGTTCTCGTCCGAGGGATCCACCGACCCCGACGGCGAAACCCTCTCCTACGCCTGGGACTTCGGCGACGGCGCGACCTCGACCGAGCCGAACCCGAGCCACACCTACACCGAGAACGGCGACTACACCGCCGAGTTGACCGTGACGGACGCGGGCGGCCTCACCGCATCCGCCTCGGTCCCGATCACCGTGGGCAACACCGCGCCCACCGTCGAGCTGCACCTGCCCGAGGACGGCCAACTCGTCGACTTCGGCGACGCGGTGCCCTTCGAGATCACCGTGACCGACCCCGAGGACGGCGAGATCGACTGCGCGGACGTCACCCTGACGTTCATCCTCGGCCACGACAGCCACGGCCACGCGCTGACCTCGACCGACGGCTGCTCCGGCACCCTCCAGACCTTGGAGGACGGCGAGCACGACCCCAACGCCAACATCTACGGGGTGTGGGACGCCGAGTACACCGACAGCGGCGGCCTCACCGGGCGCGACCAGCACGTCTCACAGACCAAGACCCGCCAGGCCGAGCACTTCGGCGACATGAGCGGCGTCCAGATCACCGAGTACGCGGGCGCCCACGGCGGCCGCGCGGTCGGCTTCATCGAGAACGGCGACTGGATCTCCTTCGAACCCTATGTGGTCGACAACGCCACGGAGTTCACCGCGCGGGCGGCATCCGGCGGCGCGGGCGGCACCATCACGGTCCGCACCGGCGCGCCCGACGGGCCAGCGATCGGCACGGTCGACGTGCCCGCGACCGGCGGCTGGGACCAGTACGTGGACGTGAGCACCACGCTTTCCGGGCAGCCGGATGGTACGACCACCCTCTACCTCACCTTCAGCGGTGGGGCGGGCGGCCTCCTGGACATCGACGACTTCACCTTCACCACAGGGGAGTAGCGCATGACCGACCGGACGAAACGCACACGGCGGCTCGCCTGCTGGGCCGCGCTCGGGCTGCTCGGCACGGCCGTCCTGCCCTCGGCGACGGCCTCGGCCGACCCGACGGCCGCGCCGGACGACCCGGCCTACGACGTGCTCGTCTTCTCCAAGACGGCGGGCTTCCGGCACGACTCCATCGAGGAGGGCATCGCGGCGATCACCCAGCTCGGCGCCGAGAACAACTTCACGGTCACCGCCACCGAGGACTCGACGGCGTTCGACGAGGCGAACCTGGCGCAGTTCGAGGTCGTCGTCTTCCTCTCCACCACGGGCGACGTCCTCGACGACACCCAACAGGCCGCGTTCGAGGGCTACATCCAGGGTGGCGGCGGCTACGTCGGCGTCCACGCCGCGGCGGACACCGAGTACGACTGGGAGTGGTACAACGGCCTGGCCGGTGCCCTCTTCCAGTCGCACCCGCACATCCAGCCCGCCGACGTGGTCGTCGAGGACCGGGCGCACGACGCGACCGCCCACCTGGGCGAGACGTGGCAGCGCACCGACGAGTGGTACGACTACCGCACCAACCCCCGCGAGGACTCCCACGTCCTGGCCTCGCTCGACGAGTCCAGCTACGAGGGCGGCACCATGAACGGCGACCACCCCATCGCCTGGTGCAAGGAGTACGACGGAGGGCGCGCGTTCTACACCGGCGGCGGCCACACCGAAGAGTCGTACAGCGAGCCGGAGTTCGTGCGCCACCTGCTCGGCGGCATCCGCTGGGCGGCCGAGGTCACCCAGGCCGACTGCCGCCCGGAGAGCGGCTACACCTCGCTCTTCGACGGCTCGGGCACCGAGGGCTGGTCGCAGGCCGGGCCCGGCTCGTTCTCGCTCGACGAGGACGGCAGCCTCACGAGCGTCGGCGGCATGGGCCTGCTGTGGTACGAGACGGCCGAGTTCGCGTCGTACTCCCTCAAGCTCGACTGGCGCATGGCGGGCGACGACAACTCCGGGATCTTCGTGGGCTTCCCGCCGTCCGACGACCCCTGGTCGGCCGTCGACAACGGCTACGAGATCCAGATCGACGCCACCGACGCCGACGACCGCACCACGGGATCCGTCTACGGCTTCCAGTCCGCCGACATCGAGGCGCGCGACGCCAGCCTCAACCCGCCGGGGGAGTGGAACACTTATGAGATACGGGTCGAGGGCGAGCGACTCCAGATCTTCCTCAACGGGACTCTGATCAACGACTTCACCAACGCCGACCCGGCGCGTAGCCTCCAAGGCCACATAGGCATCCAGAACCACGGTGACGGCGACACCGTGTCCTTCCGCGACATCCGCATCCAAGAGCTGACCCCCTAGCCCGCTCCGAGCGCGTTTCCCCAGCACATCCCCCAGACCCGTCGACGCCGCGAGGGGCGGCGGCGACGGCCCGGCCCGTACAGCCGGGAAACGGCGGCGCGGGTGGTGACGCCGAACCCACCCCGCCGTCGGCACTCCGGTGCCCGGCCGCGTACCCGTACGCGGCCGGGCACCTCTCCGCACCACCCGCCTTCCGCACCACCCGAGAAAAGGGAGGGCCCCCCGTGTCCACCGCATCCACCGAACGCACCGGCCTCTGGCTCATCGGGGCCAGGGGCTCCGTGGCCACCACCACCATCGCGGGCCGGGCGGCCCTCGCCGCCGGGCTCTGGCCACCCACCGGTCTTGTCACCGCGCTCCCGCCGTTCGCCGCCTCGGGGCTTCCCGACCTGGACCATCTGGTCATCGGGGGCCACGACATCGCCGACACGCCCCTCGTCAAGCGCGCCGAGGAGCTGGTCGCGGGCGGCGTCCTCCCCCATGGCCTCCCCTCCGCCATCGCCTCCGAACTCGCCGCCGCCGACACCGAGATCCGCTACCCGCACGGCGATCCCGCCCTGGACATCGCCGACTTCACCCGCCGCCACGGCCTCGCCCGCACGGTCGTCGTCAACGTCGCCACCGTGGAGACCGACCCCTCCGTCTCCACCGGCTACGCCAACGCCGCGATCGACGCGGGCTGTTCGTATGTGAACTTCACCCCGGCCACCGGCATGCGCGGCGAGGGCTTGGCCGAACGCGCCACCGCCGCCGGTCTGCCGTTCGCCGGGCGCGACGGCAAGACCGGGCAGACGCTGCTACGCGCCGCGCTGGCCCCGATGTTCGCCCAGCGCGCCCTGAACGTCCGCTCCTGGTCGGGCACCAACCTGCTGGGCGGCGGCGACGGCGCCGCCCTGGCCGACCCGGCAGCGGCGGCGGCCAAGAACGCGGGAAAGGAGCGCGTCCTCGACGACAACCTCGGCACCCTGCCCGAGGGCACCGTCCACATCGACAACGTCCCGGCCCTCGGCGACTGGAAGACCGCCTGGGACCATGTCGCGTTCGACGGCTTCCTCGGCACCCGCATGGTCCTCCAGACCATCTGGGAGGGCTGCGACTCCTCGCTCGCCGCGCCCCTCGTGCTCGACCTGGCCCGGCTCGTCTCCCGCGCCCACGCCGTGGGCCTCGCGGGCCCCGTGCCAGGCCTCGGCTTCTTCTTCAAGGACCCCGACTCGGGATCCGCCGCCCTCGGCGACCAGTGGCGCGAGCTCATCGCGCTGGCCGAGACGCTGCGGACCGGATCGTGAGCCCCACCGCCCGGGCCTGGGTCGAACTGCTGCGTGGACCAGCGGCGTTGACGGTGCCCGGCGACATCATCGCGGGCGCCGTCACGGCGGGCGGTGCGCCCCCTCGGCGCATCGCCATGGCCGCGGGGGCCTCGGTGTGCCTGTACTGGTCGGGGATGGCGCTCAACGACTGGGCCGACCGGGAGCTTGACGCGGTGGAACGCCCCGAACGCCCGCTGCCATCGGGCCGCATCCCGCCGCGCGCGGCGTTCGGCGCGGCGGCGGCGCTGACGGCGGCGGGCCTCGGCCTGGCCGCCGCGTGCGGCCGCACCGCCGCGACGACGGCCACGGCGGTCGCGGCCACGGCGTGGGCGTACAACCTCGGCCTGAAGAACACCCCCGCGGGCCCGGCGGCGATGGCCACCGCCCGTTCGCTCAACGTCCTGCTGGGCGCGGCCACTTCGGGCGACACCCCGCCCACGGCCCTGCGGCGTTCCGCGCTCGCCGCCGCCCACACGTTCACGCTGACGACGGTCTCACGCCACGAGGTCGGCGGCGCCCCCCGCGCGGTCCCGCTCGCCGCGGCGGCGGCAACGACGACGATCGCGGCGGCCCTGCTGCTGCCTCGTCGCCGCGAGAGGGAGGCGCGTAGCGCCTCGGGAAGCGGCCTCACCACTGCGGCGTCGGCGCGGAAGCGCGCGCTTCCGCGGAACGCCTCGCGCCGGAAGGCAGGTTCGCCTTCCCGAGCGCTGCGCCTCGGCGGCGGAACGCCGCCCTCCGACGGCCTCCCCGCCGTCGCGGCACGGGCGTTGTCGCGCGCGTGGCCCGAGTCCGCCCCCGGCGGTGGCCGGAGCGCCGTCGCGGCGCACCGCCGCGGAGCGGCCGTTGCCTCCGCCCGTCGGTCCACCTGCCCGGAGGGCACCCTCAGGGACGCCCCAGGGGCCGTGTCACCCGTCGGGGCCCCGGCCCGGTCCCTTCGGGTGACCTGGCCGGAGGCCATCTGCGCTGTCGCCTACGCCGCCACCGCGCTGCCGCCGCTCGTGCGGGCCGTGCGGGAGCCGACCGGGGGGCGCATGCGGCAGGGCGTGGTCGGTGGGCTCAACGCCATGCTGCCGCTCCAGGCCGCCCTCGTGGCCCGCGCCGGAGGCGGCCTCGCCGCGCCCGCCCTGCTCGCCACCCTGCTCGCCGCCAAGCGGCTGTCCAGGAAGGTCACACCCACATGACCGAACTCCGTTTCGCCTACGGCACCAACGGCCTCACCGATCTGCGCCTGTCCGACGCCCTCGCCCTGCTCGCCGACCTCGGCTACCGGGGCGTCGCGCTCACGCTCGACCACATGCACCTCGACCCGTGCGCCCCCGACCTGGCCCGCCGCACCGCCGATGTCGCCCGCGACCTGGAGCGGCACGGGCTCGCCGTCGCGATCGAGACCGGCGCGCGTTACGTCCTCAGCCCCACCGCCAAGCACGGCCCCAGCCTCCTCGACCCCGACCCTGCGGCCCGCGCCCGCCGCACCGCGCTGCTCGTGGACGCCGTGCGGGTCGGCGCCGACCTCGGGGCCACCGCCGTGCACTGCTTCAGCGGCCATCTCCCGCCCGGCACCCCCGAGGACGCCGCCTGGCCGCGCCTCGCCGACGCCCTCACCCCCGTCGTCGAGGCCGCGACCGCCGCCGGGATCCCGCTCGCTGTCGAGCCCGAGCCCGGCATGCTGCTCGACACGCTCGCCGCGTTCCACCGGCTGCGGGCCGAGCTCGGCGACCCCGACGCGCTGCGCCTGACCCTCGACATCGGGCACTGCCACTGCCTCGAACCCGACCCCGTCCCCGACTGCGTCACCGCCGCCGCGCCCTGGCTCGCGCACGTCCAGATCGAGGACATGCGGCGCGGCGTGCACGAGCATCTGCCGTTCGGCGAGGGCGAGATGGATGTCGAGGGCGCGCTGGCCGCGCTCGCCGCCACCGGCTACGACGGGCTCATATCCGTCGAGCTGCCCCGCCACTCCCACGCGGGACCCGACCTCGCCCGCCGCTCGATCGCGTTCCTCACCCGCGCCCTCGACCAGCTCCCCACCGCCAGCAGGGAGGCGCCCGCGCCATGCTGACCGACCCCGACCTCACCCCCGAGGGCCGCGCCTGGCTGGACGGCGTCGCGGGCGCGGAAGGCTGGGAGACCGCCTTCACCGCCGCCGGACGCCACGTCGGCCGCGACCACGCCGACGCCGCCCGCGTCGAGCTCCTGCGCGTCGCCCGCCCCGACGCCGAGACCCTGACCCGCCTCTACCAGCGCGGCGACGCGGCGGAGCGCCGCGCCGTGCTGCTCGCCCTGCCCGAACTGCCCCTCGGGCCCGAGGCGTTGCCCCTGGTCGAGGACGCCCTGCGGGCCAACGACGCGCGCCTGATCGCCGCCGCCCTCGGCCCCTACGCCGCCCGCCACCTCGACCAGCACCTGTGGCGGCACGCCGTCCTGAAGTGCGTCTTCATCGGCGTCCCGATCCATGAGGTGGCCGGGCTCGCCGACCGCGCGGACATCGAACTCGCCCGCATGGCCCGCGACTTCGCCGCCGAGCGGGCCGCCGCCGGGCGCCCGGTCCCCGACGACGTGCGCCACATCCTCAGCCTCGTCCCCGACTTCCCGCCCGTGCAGGAGGCGTGATGCGCATCTTCGATCCTCATATCCACATGTCCTCCCGCACCACCGACGACTACGAGCGGATGCGTGCGTCGGGCGTGACCGCGCTGGTCGAGCCGTCGTTCTGGCTCGGCCAACCCCGCACGTCCGCCGCCTCGTTCGTCGACCACTTCGACGCGCTCCTCGGCTGGGAGCCCTACCGCGCCGCCCAGTACGGCATCGCCCACCACTGCGCGCTCGCCCTCAACCCCAAGGAGGCCAACGACCCGCGCTGCACCCCGATCCTGAAGGAGCTGCCGCGCTACCTGGAGAAGGACAGCGTGGTCGCCGTGGGCGAGATCGGCTACGACTCGATCACCCCCGCCGAGGACGAGGCGCTCGCCGCCCAGCTCGAACTGGCGGCCCGCCACGGCCTGCCCGCCCTGGTCCACACCCCGCACCGCGACAAGCTGGCCGGTCTCGAACGCACCCTCGCCGTGCTGGCCGAGTCCGAACTGCCGCCCGAGCGCGTGGTGTTGGACCACCTCAACGAGACCACCGTGGACCGCGCGGCCGATTCCGGCTGCTGGCTGGCGTTCTCCGTCTACCCCGACACCAAGATGGACGAGGCCCGCACCGTCGCCGTGCTGCGCCGCCTCGGCCTCGACCGGATGCTGGTCAACTCGGCGGCGGACTGGGGCAAGAGCGACCCGCTCAAGACCCGCAAGGTCGGCGACGCCATGCTGGCCGCCGGGTTCGGCGAGGACGACGTGGACCGCGTGCTGTGGCGCAACCCCGTGGAGTTCTACGGCCTGAGCGGCCGCCTCGACCTGGGCGAGCGCGAGCGGCCCGAGCTGTTCGAGGGGAACTCCATCGCGCGCGGCGCCCCCGCGGGGCGGTGACCCGATGCGCTTCCTGCACCCCGACGGCTCCACCGTCCACCTGTCCTACTGCACCAACGTCCACCCGGCCGAGACCCTCGACGGGGTGCGGGCCCAACTCCGCGACCACTGCGAGCCGGTGCGCCGCGCCCTGGGCCGCGAACGGCTCGGCATCGGCCTGTGGCTGGCCCGCGACGCCGCCGCCGCGCTGGTCGCGGACGCCGACGCCCGCCGCGCGCTGCGCGGCGCGCTCGACGCCCGCGGCCTCGAGGTCGTGACCCTCAACGGCTTCCCCTACCGGGGGTTCGGCGGCGAACGCGTCAAGTACGCCGTCTACACGCCCGACTGGACCAGCAGGGAACGCCTCGACCACACCGCCGACCTGGCCGAGATCCTGGCCGGGCTGCTGCCCGACGACGTCACCGAAGGCACCATATCCACCCTGCCGCTGGCCTGGCGGCACCCGTTCGGGCCCGCCGACCGGGCCCGCGCGCTCGGCCATCTCACCGAGCTGGCCGAGCGGTTGGACACCCTCGCCGAGCGCACCGGCCGCCAGATACGCATCGCGCTCGAACCCGAGCCCGGCTGCACCGTCGAGACCACGGGCCAGGCCGCCGACGTCCTCACGGGGCCCGACGCCCCGCCGGGGCACCGCGTCGGCGTGTGCCTTGACACGTGCCACCTGGCCACCCAGTTCGAGGACCCCGACCAGGCCGTCGACGGGCTGACCGCCCAGGGCGTCGCCATCGTCAAGTCCCAGCTCTCGGCCGCCCTGCACGCCGAGCACCCGGGCCGCCCCGAAGTCCGCACCGCCCTGGCCGACTTCGCCGAGCCCCGCTTTCTGCACCAGACCAGGGAACGCGTCAGGGCGGGCGTCAATGGGCGCGACGACCTCGACACCGCGCTGTTCGGCCCCGACCCGCTCCCGGGACGCGGCCCCTGGCGCGTCCACCTGCACGTTCCGCTGCACGCCAGGCCCGCCCCGCCGCTCACCTCCACGCTGCCGCAGCTCCAGCGCGCCCTGGCCCGCCTGGTCGGCGGCGCACACCCGCTCACCACCCACCTCGAGGTCGAGACCTACACGTGGCAGGTGCTGCCGCCCGCGCTGCGCCCGCGCACCCCCGAGCGGCTCGCCGAGGGGATAGCCGCCGAACTCACCCTCGCCCGCGACCTGTTGACCGGCCTCGGCCTCAAGGAGTTGCCATGACCCGCCCCTTGGTCGTCCTCGACGTGGTGGGCCTGACCCCGGCCCTCCTCCCGCACATGCCGCGCCTGGCCGCCCTGGCGGGCAAGGGGTCGAGCGCGCCGCTCGGCACCGTGCTGCCCGCCGTGACGTGCTCGGCGCAGGCGACGTTCCTCACCGGCGCGCCGCCGTCCGAGCACGGCATCGTCGGCAACGGCTGGTACTTCCGCGGCCTGGGCGACGTGCTGCTGTGGCGGCAGCACAACGCGCTGGTCGGCGGCGAGAAGGTGTGGGACGCGGCCCGCCGCGAGCGGCCCGACTACACCGTCGCGAACGTCTGCTGGTGGTACGCGATGGGCGCCGACACCGACTACACGGTCACCCCGCGCCCCATCTACTACGCCGACGGCCGCAAGGACCCCGACTGCTACACCAGGCCCGTCGAGCTGCACGACGAACTGGTCGGCCACCTCGGGGAGTTCCCGCTCTTCCAGTACTGGGGGCCGACGGCGGGCATCGTGTCGTCGCGCTGGATCGCGGGCGCCGCCCGCCACCTGCTCACCAGCCGCCGCCCCGACCTCACGCTCGTCTATCTGCCCCATCTGGACTACGACCTCCAGCGGTTCGGCCCCGACGGGCCCGAGGCGCGGGCGGCGGCGGCCCAACTCAACGACGAGCTCGGCCCGTTGCTGGATGCCGCCGAAACCGTCGGGGCGCGGGTCCTGGTGCTGTCCGAGTACGGCATCAGCCCGGCCTCGCGCCCGGTCGACATCAACCGCGAGCTGCGCCGCGCCGGGCTCCTGGAGGTCTACACCCAGGCCGGGATGGAGTATCTGGACCCCTGGGTCTCCCGGGCGTTCGCCGTCGCCGACCACCAGCTGGCGCACGTCTACGTCCGCCGCCCCGAGGACCTCGCCCGCACGCGCGAGGTGCTGGCCGGGCTGCCCGGCGTGGACGAGGTGCTCGACGAGACGGGCAAGAAGAGCGCCGGGCTCGACCACGAGCGCGCGGGCGAGCTGGTCGCGGTGGCCGAGCCGGACGCGTGGTTCACCTACTACTACTGGCTCGACGACGCCCGCGCCCCCGACAACGCCGCCACCGTGGACATCCACAAGAAGCCCGGCTACGACCCGGCCGAGCTGTTCTTCGACCCGGCCGACCGCCTGGCCAAGCCACGCGCGGGCCTGGCGCTCGCGCGCAAGAAGCTGGGCCTGCGCTACCGCATGAACGTCGTCCCGCTCGACGGCTCATGGGTGAAGGGCAGCCATGGCCGCCTCCCCGCGACCCCCGACGAGGGCCCGGTCCTGCTCTGCTCGGATCCCGACGCCCTGACCGGCGAGCCGGTCGCCGCGACGGAGGTGAAGGACCTCATCCTGAAGCTCTCCCTCTGACCCGACGCCTCGTCGCCGACGCGGGGGCGTCAGCCGTCCGGGCACGTCAGCCGTCCGGGCGCGTCAGCTGTCCAGGTACCGCAGCACCGCGAGCACCCTCCTGCTGTAGTCGCCCCCGCTCCCCGGCAGCCCCAACTTGTCGAAGATCGCGTTCACATGCTTCTCCACCGCGCTCGTCGACACGAAGAGCCGCCGCCCGATGGCCGCGTTGGTGTGCCCCTGCGCCATCTCCCGCAGCACGTCATGCTCCCTCGGCGTCAGCCGAGCCAGCGGATCCGTGTGCGTGCTGCGCGCCAGCAGCTGGCGCACCACCTCGGGGTCGAACGCGGTGCCGCGCGCCCCCACCCGGTCCAGCGCGTCGAGGAACTCGTCGATCTCCACGACCCGGTCCTTCAGCAGATAGCCCACCCCCGCCGGGTCCCCGGTCAGCAGCTCGGTCGCGTACCGCCGCTCCACGTACTGCGACAGCACCAGCACCCCCACCCCGGGCCAGCGCCGCCTGATCTCGAGCGCCGCCCGCAGCCCCTCGTCGCTGTGCGTGGGCGGCATCCGCACATCCACCACCGCCACATCGGGCCGGTCGCGCTCCACCGTCGCGAGCAGCGCCTCCGCGTCGCCCACGGCCGCCACCACGTCGTGGCCCTCCTCGGCCAGCAGCCGCACCAGGCCCTCCCGCAGCAGCGTCGAGTCGTCCGCGAGCGTCACGCGCACGGCAGCTCCGCGCCGATCACCGTGGGGCCGCCCGGCGGGCTGCTCACCGAGAGCCGCCCGTCGAGCGCCGCGACCCGCCGCGCGAGCCCGAGCAGCCCGCCGCCCGCCGGATCCGCGCCGCCCACCCCGTCATCCGTCACCCGGACGTCGACCCCGCCCCCGGCGTCCGTCACCTCGACCCCGATCGTCCCGGCCCCCGAGTGCTTCACGGCGTTCGTCACCGCCTCGGAGACCGTGAAGTACGTCACCGCCGCCACCGCGCGCGGCGGCTCGCCGCCCACGCGGTACGCCAACCGCACCGGCAGCGGCGATCGCTCCGCCACGGCCTCGAGCGCCGCCCGAAGACCGTCCTCGTCCAGCACCGCCGGATAGACCCGCCACGCGACGTCGCGCAGCTCGGTCAACGCCTGCCGCGCCTCCTGGTGCGCCTGGGCCAGCAGCTCGCCGCCCTCGTCGCCGCGCCGCCTGGCCCGCCCGAGCAGCATGCCGAGCGCCACGAGCCGCTGCTGGACGCCGTCGTGCAGGTCGCGTTCTATTCGGCGCCGCTCGTCGTGCACCGCCTCGACCACCCCGGCCCTGCTCTCCGCCAACTCCCTGATGCGCCGCTCGAGCACCTCCTCGCGCCCGGGCCCGAGGAACCGCCGCGCCACCGCCGTCTCCAGCGCGGCCACCGCGAACACCGCGTAGGCCGCGAGGAATATCAGGAACACCCCGCCCACCCCGCTCGGCGCCACCAGCCACCAGCGGTCCAGATAGAAGAACCACAGCCAGACCAGGAACGAGCCGTACGCCGCCCCCACCAGCACCGAGAGCAGCACGAGGCCACCCAGCAGCCCGACCGCCCAGCGCACCGCCAGATACGCGAGCGCCGCCCGGCGCTCCACCACCGCCCCCTGCGGGGGCCGCTCGCCGCCGAGGAACGCCACGACCCTGGCCCGCTCCCACGCGGCCACCCGCGCGGGCACCGCCGTCCCCGCCCGCCCCGGCAGCGCGCCCACGAGCAGCGCGGCGACGTCGAGCACGGCCGTCGCCGTGCCGCACGCCAGCCCGGCCGCCATCAGCGCCCACCGGCGCGCCACCTGTCCCATGCCGACCAAGCTAACGCGGAGGGCCGGGGCAGCGGACTGCGGTTCTCCGCAGAACGTCCCTGAGGCGGCCCGCATGGCGGGGCCCCGCCGGGACTTTGTACCGTTCACTGTGTGATCTCTTCCTCCGCACCCCTTCACCTGGCCTCGTCCGAGGACCCCGGCGGCATCGCCGGGTGGGCCACCGACCTCATGGAGGCCCTCGGCGCACCGGGCGCCGGCGCGGCCATCGCCCTGGAGAACCTGTTCCCGCCGCTGCCGAGCGAGGTGATCCTGCCCCTGGCCGGGTTCACCGCGAGCCAGGGCGACATGAGCCTGTGGGCCGCGCTCGTGTGGACCACCATCGGCTCCGTGGTCGGCGCGGTGGCGCTGTACTACCTCGGCGTATGGCTGGGCAGGGAGCGGCTGATCGCGATCGCCGACAAGCTGCCGCTGGTCAAGGTCGAGGACATCGAGAAGACGGAGGCGTGGTTCGCCAAGCACGGCAGCAAGGCCGTCTTCTTCGGGCGCATGATCCCGATCTTCCGAAGTCTCATCTCGATCCCCGCGGGGGTCGAGAGGATGCCGCTGCCCTCCTTCCTCCTGCTCACCACGCTGGGCAGCGCCATCTGGAACACTCTGTTCGTCCTCGCCGGGTACCGCCTCGGCGAGGACTGGGAGCGGGTCACCGACATGGTGTCGGTCTACTCCAAGGTCGTGCTGGTCGTGGTGGTGCTCGCGCTCGTCGCGTTCATCCTCTACCGCGTGTTCCGGCCGGGGAAGGGCAAGCGCCGCGCCTCGGCGCCGCCGCAGGACCGGGAGCCGGACCACTCCTGATCGCTACCGGTTCCTGATCGTCACCGTTCGCGTTCAGACCGTCCCAGACCGCCCCAGACCGCCCCAGACCGTCCCAGTCCATCTCAGCCCGCCTCAGTCCGTGAAGTGCTCCTTGGTGATCGTCGCGTGGACCCCGACCGTGCGGTCGACCACCTGGGAGACATGGAAGTCGGCGGCGGCCGACAGGTACGCGTAGGCGACCGCGCGGTCCATGCCCTGGTCGTGCTCGAGGAAGTCCAGGGCGTTGACCACGGCCCGCCGCATCGCCACATCGAGATCGCCGAGCTGCCCGCCCAGGCCGCCGTCAGGGTCGGACAGGCCGACGGGCAGCCACGCGTCCTCCGTCTCCCCGAACGGGTAGCGGAACGCCACGGACGGCGCGTCCCCCGACCCCGGCTTGCACACGGTCAGCCGGAACGTCGCCCGCAACGACCCCTCGACCGCCGTCAGCGCCACCTCGCCGTCGGCCATGGCGAAGTGCGGGTCGCCCGTGTAGAAGAGGGCGCCCTCGGCGAAGACCGGCAGGTAGAGCGCCGAGCCACGGCGCAGCAGCGCGATGTCGATGTTGCCGCCGCCGAGGTTGGGGGGTATGGAGTTCAGCTCGGGGGCGTTGAGCGTGCCCCCTTCCACGAACGCGACGCCCATCGTGCCCATGTGCGGCCCCAGCGGGAACGTCACCTCGCGCCGCCGCCCCAGCGGCAGCACACCGCTCAACTCCCCGCCCCTGCCGCGCCGTACGGGCGTGAACACCGAGACGTTGCCATACGCCTCCGGGTCCCCTCCCGGCCGCCCGTCGGTGGCGACGGGCGGCATGACCTCGGACAGCTCGATCCCGTCGGGCGCCGAGCCGTCGGGGCGCCGCGCGAGCGCCCCCTTGCCGTGGCGGCTCGAGATCACGCCGTAGGGCACGCGCGGCAGCAGCGAAAGCGGCTCGACCTTCAGCACGTCGCCGGGCTCCGCGCCCCGCACCGCGATCGGCCCGGTGATCACATGCGGTCCGTCGGCGTCGAAGTCGCGCTCGGTCCGGTCGTATTCGCGCGCGATGGCCACGGCGTCGTCGAGCACGTCGCGCCGGTCGACGTCGTGCCCGCCGAACCACGCGACCGGGTCGCGGCCCTGGTCCTCCAGGATCCCCTCGTGGGACACGGAGTCGACGGTCACCGTGTCGCCCGACCTGACGCGCAGCACCGGCTCGGCGTCGCGCGCGGGCAGGTAGCCCCAGCGGACCTGCTCGGGCAGGGACGGCACGTAGTGGTCGCCGTCGATGCGGCCCCTGCGGGGCTGGAGCACGTCGCGGGGGTAGTCGTCGCGGCCGCGCCCTGCGGCGCTCGCGGTCCCTGCCGCGCCGATCGCCCCGGCGGCGGCGCCGCCCCCGACGGCGGTCACGGCGGAGGCGGCCCGCAGGAACCCCCGCCGCCCCAGTCCTTCGACGAGCAGGTCACGGGCGTGGCTGGGGTCGTGGTTCATGGCGTTTCTCCTGTTCCGCGCGGTGGCACGACCGCACCAGAACAGAACGCCCGCCCTCCCCGCCACCCCCGGGCCCAAGACGTTGCACCCCTCTAACGGCCCCGAAACCCCCCCGCACCGCCCGCGCCTTCTCGGTCCCGGCGGGACACACGCGGGAAACGCGGCGATATGCATGTCGCCTAACATGCATGTGTCGTCCGGCCTGTTGTCCGACCCGGAGGGGGGCGCGTGGAAGACGCTCACGCCCGTGACATCGCCGCCATCGAGGCGGCCGTCGTCGCCCTGCGCCGCACCTACAAGCGCCGCGCCCCGGCCCGGCTCGCCGCGCGGCGCGGTGAGCGGCCCGTTCGGCACGGGCAACTGCCGGACGCCGTCTTCGAGTTGCTCGACGCGATCGAGTCCTCGGCGGCGCGCGGCGAAACGTTGACCGTGAGCGAGGCCGCCGCCGTCCTCGGCGTGGACCAGCCGCGCTCGAGCCGCCTCACCGCGCAGGCCCTCGCGGCGGGCCTCCTGCGCCGCGAGGCGGACCATCACGACGGCCGCCGCTCGCTCCTGGCGCTGACCCCCGAGGGCCACGACGTCCTGCTCCGCATCCGCGGCTTCCGCCGCCGGGTGATCGCCGAGGCGACGGCCGACTGGCCGGACACGGACCGCGCGACGCTCGCGCGGCTGCTGACGCGGTTCGTGCGGGACGTCGATCCGGGGTAGGGGTGGGGGCGGTTCTCGCCGTCTGCCGCGGTGTCCGAGGGGTGCCCTTCTGAAACGCGGCACACTTTGTGTTGAACAGAACGTGCCCTGTTTCAGAAGAGCACCCGTCCCCGCGTAAGCGGACATAAGGCCCAAGGTGCCCGCTGAATGAAACGCGCCCCGGCCCGGACCGGCCCGCTCCATGAGCTCAACGTGCGCGCGGTGAACGACGAGAGCGGCGGCCAGGGCAGGCCCGAAGGGCCGCGCCCGTTCGGCGAACGGTCCCGACCAGCGACGAGACCGATCGTTGACCGAGACGGCCGGTCACCCGACGCCCCCTCCCCCGTAGGTGCCATCTCTGACCCGCACCCCCACGAAACAGACCAACCGGCAGACGGCGAACGGGAGGACGTCCAGCCCGCACCCGCCCCGGCCAAGCGCCGCAGGCCCCTCACCCCGACCCCCGCGCCGTCGGCTGGTGCGGCACGTGCCAGGCCAGCGCGCGCTGTTCGCGGGTGTCCTCGTCCGCCGTGCGCTCCACCCGGCTCATCGCGACCCGCAGCAGCGGCGGCGCCATCACGGAGGTCAGCACCGCGACAAGCACCACGACCGAGAACATCTCCGTGGACAGCAGCCCGAGCCGCACCCCCGCCATGGCGATGATGACCTCGATCACGCCCCGCGCGTTCATGCCAGCGCCCAGGGCCAGCGCCTCCCAGCGCGACATGCGCGCCCCCAGCGCGCCGATGAACGCCCCGGCGAACTTCCCCGCGATCGCCGTCGCCACCACCGCGCCCGCCCACAGCGCCGTCACCGGGTCGGCCAGCGCCGTGAGGTCCATCCGCAACCCCGCCGTCGCGAAGAACAGCGGGGCGAGCACGACCAACACCGTGGTGTTGAGCGGCTCGAGCCGACGCGGGCCCACCTCCTCGGTCGTGCGGCCGATCAGGATCCCGCACAGGAACGCCCCGAAAACCGCCTCGAGGCCCAGCGCATGCGTCCCCGCCGCGGCCAGCGTGATCAGCACCACGGACACCGCTATCGGCATGCCCCGCACCTCGGAACGCGCCGCCAGCCGCATCGCGGCCCCGACCACCACGCGTCCGACCGTTGCCGCGCACAGCAGCACCAGGCCCAACTGCCCGAACGTCCAGACCAGTTCGCCGCCGTCCAGGCCCGTGGTCGCCATCGCGGCCACCACCGAGAGCAGCAGCCAGCCGATCGCGTCGTCCACCGTTCCGACGACGAGTATCAGCTGCCCGAGCGTCCGGTGCAGCAGCCCCATGTCGATCAGCGTGCGGGCGATCACCGGGATCGCGCTCACCGACATCGCCACGCCCACGAACAGCGCGAACGTCAACGTATCCGCCTCGGGCCCCCGCATGGCGTCAGGCAGCAGCAGCCCGAGCCCGAGCCCCATGGCCAACGGCACCAGCAGGCCCGCGGCGCTGACCCCGGCCGCCTTCGCGCCATGCCTGCGCACCAGCGACATGTCCAGGTGCACCCCGGTGAACCCGACCAGCAGCAGCACCCCCAACTGGCCCACGGCGTCCAGCAGATGCATCTGCCCCGGCTCCTGAGGGAAGAGCCACTCGGCCACCCCGGGCGCCACCGCGGTCAGCAGCGAGGGCCCCATCAACACGCCCGCGCACAGCTCCCCGACGATCGCGGGCATCCTCAACCGCACGGCCAGGCGCCCGAGAAGGAGGGCCATCAGGAGCAACAGGCCGATCTGGAGGAGGAGAAGCAGCAGCTCGTGCTCGGGGATGGGCGCCACCGGAACGGAGTCGGCGCTCAAGGACATACGAACCCCTTGTCGGACAAGGCGGGTTGCCCCGGGTTTCCACCGTCCCGCCGATCTTAGGAGAGTTCGGGTGGCCTTGGGTCACCGCGCGTCAGAGAATCGTTACTGCGCGCACATCGGATCGCCGCCCTGGCCAGGGTCATATCCAGGTGTCAACTCCGGGTTGACGCGACGCCCGCTGTCAACCTACGGTTGACGCATGACGACGCAGATTCGGCTCGACGATCTGATCGAGGCCATCAAGAAGGTCCACGACAACGCCCTTGACCAGCTCGCCGACGCGGTGATCGCGGCCGATCACCTCGGCGAGCTGGCCGATCACCTGATCGGCCACTTCGTCGACCAGGCCCGCCGCTCGGGCGCCTCGTGGACGGAGATCGGCCGCAGCATGGGCGTCACGCGGCAGGCGGCGCAGAAGCGTTTCGTCCCCAAGGACGTCAGCGCCGACCTCGACCCCGCCGAGGGCTTCAACCGCTTCACGCCCCGCGCGCGCAAGGCGCTGATGGCGGGGCACGAGGCGGCCAAGGCCGCCGGGAACGACCAGGTGGTCCCCGCCCACATCGTGCTCGGCCTGCTCGACGACCCGGGCGCGCTCGCCGGGGTGACGATCACGGAGCTCGGCGTCCGGCTCGACGCCGTGCGCGAGGCCGCCGAGGCCGCGCTCCCCGAGCCCGCCGCCGAGGTCCCCTCGCTCGTCCCCTACGACGCGGCCGCCAAGAAGGCGCTCGAGCTGACGTTCCGCGAGGCCCTGCGCCTGGGGCACAACTACATCGGCACCGAGCACATGCTGCTCGCCCTCCTCGAACAGGAGGACGGCGCAGGGGTGTTGGCCGGGGTCGGCCTGGAGAAGGCGGCCGTCGAGGCACGGGTCGTCGAGACGCTCAAGGCGATCACGGCCTTCCCGAAGAAGGACTGAGGCCGACGGCGGGCGCCCGTACGAGAGCGTCTACGCGTTCCGCCACGACGGGAGCGGCGGGCGCCTGGTGGGCGTCGAGGAGTACGGCAACCCCGTGACGTTCTGCGCCACGTTCGCCTCCCCCGACTGCCCGGCCTGAGCGCGCGCGGGCACCTGGCAGAGGCTCCGCGAGAAGCGCAGCGCCGGACGCCCTTCGAGCACCGTCTCGCCGTCCTGGGTGAAGCCCGTGCGCCCCAGGACCGCGCGGGAGCCCGCGTTGTCCAGCGTCGTGGCCGCGCGCAGCATCCTCAGCCCGTACTCCTCGGCGGCGACCCCGCACATCTGCCGCACCGCCGTGGTCGCGAGTCCGCGCCCCGCCGCGCACTTGGCGATCCTGAAGCCCAACTCGGCGGCCGCGTCCGCCACATCGACCAGGTTGACCCGCCCGACGATCGCCCCGTCGGCGTCCACCAGCACATGGAAGTGGCAGGTACCGGCGGCCTGTTCGGCGAGCAGTGACTCGTGCCTGGCCTCGAAGTCCGCGAAGTACGCGTCCCCGCGGTCGGGCACTGACGCGGCGAAGTAGCTCCGGTTCTCCCGCTCGAAAGCGAGCAGGGCCGGGGCGTGATCGCGGTGGAGCCGCACGAGTTCGGTCATGGGAGAACGCTAGGCGAAGCCCCCGCTCCGGGCGAGACCGTGATCGCTGGCCCGCCGCCGGGTCCGCGGCGCATGATGGCTGCCATGCCCAACGCGTCCCCGCCACCGCGCCTTTCGCCTCTGCTGTGGGAGCAGCACTGCTGCCTTCCGCTGGAAAGACGGGCGGACGTCGGTGAGTTGGCGCGTTACCGCAGGCCGGGGGGCAGCTTTGTCTCGGTGAACGCGGGCTATGTCCCGCACGGCGCCGACGACGTGACCGGCCTGCTCACGAGCTGGCGGGCGCGGATCGCCGCGGACGACCGCCTGCGGCTGGCCGCGAGCGTCGATGACGTCGACGCCGCCGCGCGCGCGGGCGAGGTGGCGGTGGCGTTCGACCTGGAGGACTCGGGGCCGCTCGAGGGGCGGTTGGACCGGGTGCGCCACTTCTACGACCTCGGCGTCCGCACGATGCTGCCGAGTTACAACAACCGCAACGCGGCGGGCGGCGGCTGCCTCGACGAGGTCGACGAGGGGCTCACCGCCTACGGCCGCGCGCTGATACGGGAGATGAACGCCGTCGGCATGGTCGCGGACGGCTCCCACTGTGGCGCCCGCACGGGGCTCGACATGTGCGAGGTCTCCGAACGGCCCGTGATCTACAGCCACTCGTGCATGCGCGCGGTGTGGGACCACCCCCGCAACATCACCGACGAGCAGGCCAGGGCGTGCGCCGCCACGGGCGGGGTCGTCGGCATCACGGGCGTCGGGATCTTCCTCGGCCCCAACGTCGCGGATGTCGACGCGCTGGTCCGGCACATCGACCACGCCGTCGACCTCGTCGGCCCCGAACACGTCGGGCTGTCGACCGACTACCCGTTCGACCAGGGGGACTTCAACGCGCTGCTCAAGGAGAGCCCCGAGCTGTTCCCCGACTGCTACACCCGCTGGGGGCCGATCGCCTTCATGCCCCCCGAGGACCTGCTGACCGTCGAACGCGCGCTGCTCGCCCGGGGATACCCCGACGACGCCGTCGCCGCGATCCTGGGCGGCAACTTCCGCCGCGTCGCCGCGCGGGTGTGGCGACAGCAGCACTAGGGCCAACGACGTCACGCCCCCGCATGCCGAAGGACGAGTCAGGCTACGCCCGTTTCCGGCACGCCGCCGAGCCGTAACGACCGGGTCGCCCTCGCCCGGCTGACCCATCCACCCCTCGCCGCCCGGGAGTTGACCGGGGACACCCGGCGCGGGCCCGATCCGGGCGCCCAGGGAAGGCCGAGGCTCCTTCGGCGAGCCTGCCGGACCATGGCCGCGGTCCCGCTACGATCATCCTTCCGTCCACCCGAACGAGCGCCGGAGGGGTCGCGGCATGGAGCAGGTCATGCGCTGGCTGAACGACTGGCACGCCACCCACGAGGGCGAACTCACCGCCCACCGGGTGCGTTTCCGTGGGACGCCGCCCTCCCTCGCGCTCGAGGCGGGCTCCCACCTGGTCACGCTCGACATCCGCCCCGCCGACGCCCCCCGCGAAGGGCCCGCACCCGAGGGCCGGGCACCCGATGGCCCGGCCCACCGCGTCCGCGCGGTGTTCCTCGACCAGGACGCCGAAGAGACCTGGGAGGAAGAGGAGTTGGTGGCCAGCGAGGACGACCTGCGCGAACTCCTCGATCCCCTGCTCAAGTTCATGGTGGCCAACGCCGAAGCCTGAGGCGCGCGGGACCCGTTCGGCTGCCGTTCGGGACCCGGCCGTTGCGTTCAGAGGGCGGGTTCGTTCAGAGGGCGGGCGGGGTGATCGTGAACCGGGCGTTGATCCGCGCGTACACGGTCTGGCGGCGGGGCTCCAGGTCGAGCGCGGGCGGCGGCGCCGCCGCCCCCGCGGGCGCCGGGCCGCGCCTGCCGCCGTAGCCACCCGCCATGGCCCCGTACTCGGGCTGCCCTTCGGCCCCCAGATCGGCGATGTCGATCAGCCCGGCCAGCTCCGAACCCACCGCCGCCGCGTACTCCCGCGCCCGCTCGACCGCTTGGCGCACGGCCTGCTGCCGCGCCTCCCGGTGCACGGGCGACCCGGGGCGCAGCGCCCACCACGGCCCCGAGACGCTGGTCAGCTCCAGGTCGGCGAGCCGCGTGGTCAGCTCGCCGAGCGCGGTGAAGTCCACGACCGTGGCCTGGACATACACCTTCCCGTGGTACGCCCGCACGCGCTCCCCGCGGCCCGACCTGAGCTCGGGGCTGATCGCGAACGCCCCCGTCTCGACCTTCTCCACCGCCTCGCCATAGGACGTGAGCAGCTCGAGAACGGCGTTGTTGCGCCGCGTGAGATCGGTGAGCGCCGCCCGCCGGTCACTGCCCCTGGCGCCCACCGTGACCCCGAGCCGCGCCGTCTCCGGCTCCACCTCGAGCCGTGCCTCCCCGCGCACCGCGACCCGCGGCGGGCCGGGCGCGGGGGCGGGATCGGCGGCGTTGGGGGACGACGTCATGGGGGCTCCTCCTCGGAACGACGACTCGGCGGCCGACGGGCTCGACGGCCGACGGACTCGACGGCTCGATGTCTCGACGGCGCTCAGGCTACAAGTGCGATGCCGCGTCCCTTTATGGGGCGGCGGGGGCGGCCCTTCGGCGTCTAGCCTGGCCCGCATGGCCATCTCTCCCGAGCTCGCCCGGGTCCACGCCTTCCTGACCGGCTTCGCGCGGCGGCAGGCGCCCCGGGTCGCCGAGGTGCCCGGTGGGTTCGCCGTGCGCGACGACGCGCTGCGGTACTCGCACCATGACAATCAGCTGTTCATCGACGCCCCGGTCGAGCCCGCCGCGCTTCCCGGCCTCGCGGACGAGGCGTTGAACGGGCTCGCTCACCGGCTGATCACGGTGCTCGACGACGGGCTCGGGCAGGCGTGCGTTCCCGCGCTCACCGGCGCCGGTTACACCCATGAGGCGAACCTCCTCATGCTGCACACGGGCCCGGTGCCAAGGGCGGGGGCGGCCGAGCCGGTCGAACTCGCGGCGTTCGCCGAGCCGTTGAGCCGCCGCTGGCGCGGCTTCCTGCCGCACGCCGACGACGAGGCCGTCCGCCAGCTCGTCGAACGCCGCACCGCCCGCCACAGGGGCGCCGCCACGGTCCACTTCATCGGCGCCCGCACCTCGGAGGGCGAGGTCGCGTCCTGGGCGGACCTCTACCTCGAACCGGCCCTGGGCATCGGCCAGTTCGAGGACTTCCTGACCGCCGAGCGCCACCTGGGCAAGGGTTATGGCACCGCCGTGCTGACCACGGCCCTCCACCTGGCGTCGGCGGCGGGCTGCGCGACCCGTTTCCTCGTGGCGTCCGAGGACGACTGGCCGCGTCACTGGTACGCGCGCCGGGGCTTCACCGCGATCGGCCGCACCCACACGTTCGAACGCGGGTGAGTGGATTGCGAGACTGAGCCCATGAACGGGCCCATGAACGAGATGGCACGCTTCCGCCGGGCGCTCGTCGCCGGGGCGGCGGGCGGCGCGGCGGCAGCGACGACGGCGACCGCGACGGCGGTGGCGACGGCGCACGACCTGGCCGCCGCCGTCGGCCTGCGCACGGTCGTGCTCGTCGAAGGGGGCAGCGACCAGGTCGCGGTGGAGGCGCTTGCCGCGCGCCGCGGCCGTGACCTCGACGCCGAGGGCGTCGCGGTCGTGCCGCTCGGCGGCGTCACCAACATCGGCAAGTTCCTTGCCCTGTGCGGCCCTTCGGGCCTCGACGTCCGGCTGGCCGGTCTGTGCGACGCGGGCGAGGAGCGCTTCTTCCAACGCGGCCTCGAACGCGTCGGCCTCGGTACCGACTTGACGCGCGCCGCGCTTGAGCCGCTCGGCTTCTACGTGTGCGTCGCCGACCTGGAGGACGAGCTGATCCGCGCCCTCGGCGCCGACGCCGTGCGGGAAGTCGTCGACGCGCAGGGCGAGTCGCGCCCGTTCCGCACGTTCCAGAACCAGCCCGCGCAGCGCCGACGCACCGTCGAGCAGCAGCTCCGCCGCTTCATGGGCACCCACAGCGGCCGCAAGTCCCTCTACGCCCAAGCCTTGATCGAACACCTCCCCCCACCCCGCACCCCCCGCCCCCTTGACCGGCTGCTCGCCCACATCTGACTCCGCTCATGAGCGATACGACGGAGGTGAGGGCGCCGAAGCGGATGTACCGGGCCTCGGTGGTGCGGCGGACGGGCGTCACGCTCGTCGTGTGCTGCGCGGCGGCGCTGGTCGTGCAACTCCTGGTGTCCGCCTGGTTCTTCGGGACCGCCCTGGTGCTCCTGGTGGTGGCGCCCGTGCCGGGCGCGATGCTCGGCTTCATGCTGCTCGACGTCTGGAGCGCCACCACGGTCGACGAGCGCGGGGTCGCGGTGCGCCGACTGTTCCGGGTGCGGCGAACGGCGTGGCGCGACGTCCTCGCGATCGAGGCCGAGGGCGAGCCCGCGACCCATGTCACGATGTACGCGCACCCTGGCCGCGCGATCGTGCTCCCCAAGGTCGACGGCGGGCGCGGGCCGTCGCCGCGCGACGAGATCCACGCCCTGCGCGCGACATGGGAGCGGCACCGCGGCGCGGACTGGACGCCCAGGCCCGGACTCGTCGAGGCGGCGAACGCGAGGGCGCGGGACGACCGGCGGACCGAGGACGCGCTCGGCTCGGCCGGGTGGGCCGCGTGGACGGCGATCCGGATCGCGGTGTTCGGCGTGCTGCCCGCGGCGCTCCTGGCCGCCCTGTGCGTCGGCGCGCTCGACGCCGTGCTCGACATCCCGTGGCGGGCGTTCATCTGGTCCGTCGTGGGCGTGGCGGCGGCGACGTTCGTGGGCGTCTTCCTCAGGAAGCGGCGCCGGGCCCGTTGAACGTCCGAACGCGGGCCGCGGCCGTTCGGGTACGGGCCGGTCGGAAACCTGTCGCGCCGCGCGCGGGTGAGCCGTTAGCCTCCGCCTGAGCGGGGCCAGGGACGCCACCGCGAAAGGGGGAGCTCGGCATGGAGACCATTGCGGGCGTGCGCACCGATCGACTCGGCCTGCTGCTCGACCAGTTCGACAAGGCCAGGGAGATGGGCCAGGTGCGGCTGGCGGGGCTCGGCGACGAGGAGTACCTGTGGGAGCCGGTGCCCGGCTGCTGGTCGATCCGGCGCCGGGGCGAGGCGGAGACGCCGAGGGCGTTCGGGCCGGGCGACTGGCTGCTCGACCGGGGCGCCCCCGACATCCCGGCGAGCGAGTACGCCGAGATCGCGCGGCAGGCCGCGGGCGGCATGTCGGTCGCCAAGATCGCCGAGGACTGGAGCGTGAGCGCCGAGCGCGTCGAGGAGGTCCTCGCCCACACCGGCCCGGTGGAGCCCGACGAGACCCCGGTCACGACGATCGCGTGGCGGCTCAGCCACCTGCACTTCTGCTTCGCGGGCAGCTGGGAGTGGACCTTCGGCGAACGGCGCGTGGACCCCACGCTGCTGGTCGACTTCACACCCGACGCCGCCGTTGCCGTCGAACGCTTCTGGGCGTTGATGGACCGCTGGCGCGACAGCATCGCCACCGTGACCGAGGCGCAGCTCGACACGGTCGGCTTCTCGCAGTACCCGTACGGCTCCGACCCGGACGAGCCGTACGCGTCCGCGCTGGCGGGCTGCAACCTCGAGTTCATCCACCACATGGCCGAGATCGCCCTGCTCCGCGACCTCTGGCGCGCCCGCACGCCCGGGCGCGGATAGCGCGGGGAGCGGGGGGCGCGCGGGGCGGCGCCGGTCAGCGACGGTGTCGTCGGCGCGGGCGACCCGACCCGGGCGTGGTCATCTGGTGGGGCGTTCAGGTCGGCCGTGTCGCGGTCACCAGCAGGGCGTCGGCGGTGCGCGTGCCCTGAACGTCGGCGCGGAGCAGGTCCGTGTTGATCCGCGTGAACCCGGCCTCGCCGAGCAGTGTGGTCCACGTGCGCTCCTGGAGCACCCAGCGGCGCATCGTGGTCGCCTCGTCGTGGGGTGTCGTCGCCGGGATGTCGGTGTGCGTCACGTCGGGTCGGGCGGGCGCGCCGTCGAGGTGGTGGGCGAGGGTGGCGAACACGAGCCGTCCGCTCGGCCGCAGAGCGTCCGCCGCCGTGGGCAGCAGGTCGCGTGGGTCGGTGAAGTCGACGGCGCCGAAGACGCTGTAGAGGGCGTCGTAGGTGCTCGGCCTTTGCCGGAGGTGGGCCACGGCGTCGGCGTGGAACAGGCGCAGGCGTGGGGTGAGGTGGGCGTAGAGGTCGGTGGCCATGGCGTGCTGGGCTGCGGAGGCGTCGATGGCGTCCACCCGGGCGGGCTGGTGATGGGTCGCCAGGTGGGCGGCGTGGCGGGCGGCCCCGGCACCGAGGTCGCCGACGCGCAGGCCGGTGAGGTCGCCGAGCGTTTCGGCGCCGGGCCCGGTGTTCTGGCTCCAGGCCCAGCGGAAGGTCGCCGGGACGGTCCGGTCGGTGGTGGCACGGGTGCGCCCGTAGTGGTGCCAGAGGTCTGGGGTGGTGATCACCGCCTCATCCTGGCCGGTGCGTCGCGGCCACGGGTCCGGTTCCGGGAGATCTCACCCTGGCGTGCCCAAGGGCCCGGCCGAGTCGGGTCGGCCGGGCCCTGGCGCGCTCCGTGCTACGAGGTGGTCAGTGGGCGTCGTTGCCGGGGTGGCACGGGCCGCACTCGGCGGCGTCGGCCCACAGCGGCAGGTCGACCTCCCAGCCGTCGGCTGCGATCAGCTGGGCGGTCTTGAGTACGGAGCCGTCGTTCTTGAACTCAACCTTGGGGACGTGGTGCAGGAAGCGCCCGTCGTTGTGGCGGTCGCACAGCTCGGCGTAGGCAACGGTGTCGAGGATGATCGTGTGGACGCCGATGTCGACGAGCGTGCTGGGCGCGAGCCCGAGCTGCTGACCGCGATGCCTCATCGCGGTCAGCAGGTAGGCGTAGCCCTGGTCCAGGACGCGAGCGGCCATGATCGAGTCGTAGGGGTAGTCGCGCTGGAGGAGCCCGACCTGCTTGTCCCACAGGTCGCTGGGCACGATGTCGCGTGCGGAGCGGCGCGGGCCGGTTGTCGGATTGCTGGTCAAGAAGGGTGCGATTGCCATGGTGCCTCCGATGGGGCGGCGCCCCGCGATTCGGGGCGGCAGTTCAAGCACACCGCGCCGACGGCCTGACGAGCGATCAATTGTCTTGCGACGCAAGGATTTTGCACGTGCTGCAAGCGGTCTGGTCGAAGGCCGCGTCGCGGCCGTACCGTGGAAGGCCCCGGTCGCGCGGCGTGGGAGGGGCCGGTGTCCGTTGACCCGCTCTGGAACAGCACACGAGCGCGCGAGGCGGCCGCGCAGCGGCGTGTGGGTGCGTTGATCCGGCTCGGCCGCGAGCACCGTGCGTGGACGCTGGCCGCGCTCGGGGACCGGCTGGGCTGCTCGCCGTCCACGGTATCCCGGCTGGAGCGCCGCACGCGGATCGCCGACCTAGGCCTGGTGCACCGCGCCGCGCGTATCGGCTGTTCCTGCTGGGACGCCGCGCGGAGCGGATCGAGACGTTGGCGGAGTCGTTCAGGACGGTGTGAGGCCGCGGTGGGCGGCCCAGGCTGCCGTTGCCGTGAGCATGGCTTGGCGCGCGGCCACGTGTGGCTTGCGTTCGGTCATCTCGTGCCGCATGCGGAGGTATGCGGCGGCGAAGGCGTCGACGGCCTCGGGGCTCGCGTCGCGCCAGGCCGCGCAGCCGCTCACCCAGCTCTCGGCGCCAGCGGGTGTGTGTCCGGAGGCGATGAGCTGGACGACGAGCATGGCCGGGTCGATGAGTCCGGCGCCCCGGGTGGGCCATCCCCAGTCGAGCGCCCTGATCCCGTTCGCCTCGATCAGCAGGTTGTACGGGTTGAGATCCGCGTGGAGCAACGTGTCACCGCGGAACAGTTCGCGTTCGGACTCCCGCGTCACGAACCGGTCCCATCGGGTCTCCGTCCAGGTCAGGGCGGGCTCGGGGAGCTCGATCGATCCGATCCGGTCGACGAGCTCGACGACGGCGGGCAGATCGGGGGAGTCCGGGCCGAAGTCGGGCGTTCTGCCGTCCACGACGTCGAGGCCGAGCGCGATCCACTCGTCGTCGCCCGCGTCCCAGTGCAGCGTGGGTGCGAGGGGGGCGAGGAACGGGGTGATCAGCCGCTCGCGATTGATGGAGGCGCACCGCCACCCCTCGTTGCGCATGGCCTTGACGAAGAACGGCCCCTTCTCACACGTGACCACCCCGGCGAAATCCGTCCAGCCAACGGTCTCGGCGCGGCGGAATCCGGTCACGACTCCGGTGTGTGGGCGGATGAGCTCTCGGAACGGCAACGTCGTCGGATCGTCGGTCATGGCACTCACCACCCCAGGTTCTCAGCCGAATGCCGGGCGTTCGCCGTTTCGGACAGCGATCTCTCGCCGGACGCGCGCAACGTGACCGCCTTCGGGTGGCGGAACTCCGCGAGCAACGGCGGCGCCTCCCACGTTGAGGTCAGAACGGCTCGAGGCCCCGGTGGGCGGCCCACGTTTCCGTGGCGTCGGCCATGGCGCCGAGCCAGGGCTGATCCGGCTTGCGCAGGGCTCGGTGGCGGTGCATGCGGGTGTGGGCGATGACGAAGGCGTCGATGGCTTCGGGGTCGGCGTTGGTCCAGGCCGGGCACTTGGCCGCCCATGCCTCGGCGTTCCCGGGTGTGTGCTCGGCGGCGATGAGCTGGAATACCAGCATGGCGGGGTCGATGAACGCGGCTCCGCGCGTGGGCCAGGACCAGTCGACGAGCCAGGAACGCCGGTCGTCGATGAGGAAGTTGCTGGGGTTGATGTCCGCGTGGAGGAACGCGTTCCCGCGGAACAACGCGGGGGCGCCGCGGTCGGCCCACCAGTCCCAGCGGGTTTCTGTCCAGTCCTCGGCGATCTCGGGGAGGGGCAGCTCGCCGACGCGGTTGATGAGGTCGACGACCACCGGCACGTCCGGCGAGTCGGGCGCGAAGTCCGTTTCCCGGCCGTTCACGCACTCGAATCCGAGCACGATCCACTCGTCGTCCTCGGCGGACCACAAGAGCGCCGGGGCGAGAGACCGGACGAACGGATTGATGTCCCTCTCCCGCAACATCTGATCACGCCGCCCACCGGGCCGGTTCCGCATGGCTTTGACGAAGAAACGGCCGAGTTCCCCGGTCACCACGGCCGTCAGGTCCGTGCTGAACGCCCTTTCGATCAGCTGGATTTCGGTCACGGCCCCGACAAGGGGACGGATCAGTTCCCGGAACGCGGGGTCGGGATCGCTTGCGGTGGACACTTATCTCCTGGGGCGGCATTCGATGCTTGGGACGCCGGGGCCACATTCCTCGTCGTCGGGGTTGCACGCCTCGGGGAAATCCCCCTTGGGAGCGCAGGGTGTGTTCGCAGGGTAACAGGGGGTCTGGTTGGGATAGCACTTGGGCTGACAATCCCCTTTACTCGCCACGCGGCGGATGGCGCTGTTGGCCTCCGCCATGGCCTTGCTCGTGAGGACCGAGACCAGCGGGCTACGCCGGACATTACCGACCCCCATCCAGGTGGAGAAGACGCACGGACTGACCCGGCCGTCCGGTCCGATGGCCGCCCGGCCGTCGCCGCACCGCCCACACAGGTTGGCCGCATCCGGGGCTTCGCCACCTGAACCTCGGCCGAACTCTCGGATGCGGTCGACACCGATTCTTGTCACTCCCAGGGACTCGAGATCGGCTCTCGCCTCGACGGCGCGCTGGTTGTCGCTGGCGACGATGATCCCGGCGCGTAAGGGGATGCCGAGGCGGACGGCCTTGGCGATGTTGGCCCTGGTACGGGCGTGGCTGGGGCGGCCGGTCATGGCGTTGTGTTCACCGGCCTGGTCGGAGTAGTACGACGTGGCGAGCGAAACACCCTCGCGTCGGTACAACTCCCAGTGCGCGTCGGGCACGTGGACGAGGTTGCTGAATACCTCGGCCTCCAGGCCGAGCGCCCACGCGTGGTCCAGTATCTCGGTGAAGTGCGGGTGCAACGTCGGCTCTCCGCCGATGAGTTGAACGTTGCGGACACCGGCGTCCCGCGCCTGATCGAGGACGCCGATCCAGTCCTCGCGCGTCATCACGCCATGGGAGCCGTCCGACCCGGATGCGTTGTAGCAGTGAACGCACGCGAGTTGGCACTTGCGGGTCAGGTCGAGCCACAGCAGTCGAGGTGCTGGCATCGGGGCCCCTTCTCGCCGGTTGGTGGACGCCGGATGCCTTTCACCTTGCGGTGTCATCGGTGTCCCGCCGAGCGGGCGCACGAGGCATGAGGGCGGCGCGACGGAGCGTTGGGGGGCGCGCGAGTTCTGCGGGTATGAACGGAGTCGATCGGGTAGAGGGGTGGGGCGGGGCCGTCTTTCCCCGGCTCTCTCGGGGGAAGACGGCCCCGTTCGTTCGATTTACAGCGTGCCGTCGAGGATGGCCTGGCGGAACGCGTTCCACTCGGCGGCCGTGTAACGCAACGCCTCCCGCTCGGGGTTCTTCGAGTCGCGCATCGCGACCCCGCCGCCGGGGAGGTCGGTGATCTCGACGCAGTTGTTCGCTCCGTTGCTGCGGGGGGACTTGCGCCAAACCGCGTTCGACAGGTCGAGGGCGTAGAGGTCTTCCTTGAGGGCGTTCACTTGCTGTTCCTTTCCAGGAGGGTCTTGATGAGCTGCCGTGAGTCATCCACGGACAATGCGGCGGCGACGACGCGTTCGAAGGCGGCCTCGAAGGCCCTTACGTCTTCCATGCCTTCGATGAAGTGACCACCCTGGATGTTCTCCAGCATGACCACGGTGGGCCAGGGGTGCGGGAAGCGCACGATCTCGAAGTGGCCCAGCATGCCCGGGTGCGGAGTGCCGACCAGCGGCATCACCTGGATGGTGATGTTCGGGAGGTCGATCATGTCCAGCAAATGCCGGAGTTGCTGGCGCATGAGATATGGCAGCCCAGCGAACCGCTGGTGCAACGCGGCCTCGTGGATGACGGCCCACAGCCTCAACGGCTGGCCGTCCGCCCTGGTCGTCAGGATGGCCTGACGCGTCTTGCGGACCTCGGCGAGGGCGGCAACCTCCTGCGGTGTGAGCGAGCCATCGATTGCCGCGATGATCTCACGGGCGTAGGCGCCGGTTTGGAGCAGTCCGGGGATCAGTCCCGGCGTGAAGATATGGAGGCTCTCCGCGTCCGTTTCCAGGGCCAGATAGTCCTTGTAGCTCAGACCGAGGGTGCCGCCGTACGCCTGCCACCAGCCCTGCTTTCCGGCGTCCTTGGCCAATTCCTCCAGTGCCCTGATCACCGACAGGTCGCTGACGCCGTACTGCGCCAGCAGCTTGGCGACGTCCTGGGGGAGGAGGCGTGCGACGGCGTTCTCCATGCGGGAGAGCTTGCTGTCGTCCCACCCCATCGCTCTGGCCGCAGTGACCAGAGTGATCCCGGCGTCGTTCCGGTACCTCCGGATGGTTTGGCCGAGCCGCCGCCTGCGCAGCGTGGGGATCGCTCGAACATTCGGCATGGTGCTATTTCACACTCCCTGGGTGTCGGAACAGAAGCTCTGGGTGCGCGTTCGGCCCCCTCGGGTGCGACAGACAAGCCCTGTGGTGCCTCAACTTCTGGCAATTGGGCATCCAACGTTGCCTGTTGACCCTTCGTAGTCGCATTCTTCCTCACCCGGCGCGATGTCGCAGCCCGCTGCGGATCGCTCACCGGGAGTCGAACGCCCCCACGGCGACAAGGGGTTAAACCATGCCCAAAGCCTTGGCCCCCCGGCCACCCGACTGGTTGACGTTCGGTGCCCGCGTGCGTGATGCGGGGACCGGCAGTGTTGGCACCGTTCAACTCCTCCAGGACGCACGGCACTTGGTCACCACACGCCGCATGGAACGGCCCGTGCGCGTCCTGTTGAGGCCGGAGTGCCGGGAGCGGTGTCCGTGGTGGGCGTCCGTCTGTGACCTCGAACTCGCGCCGGTCCGACCGTCCACCCTCTTTTGAGAAGGACCTCAATTGCCATGCCTGTTCGCGCTGTTCCCGCTCCGCCGCGTCTCCTCTCCTGGGGGCCGAGGTCCCTGCCCGTTCCGTATGCCGCCGCGTGGACGGGGGAAGGCGGGGGCCTGGTGGGCGCGTTGACCGTTCGGCCCGACGGGAAGGGGCTCGGCTACCGCGACGAGGTGCCTCAAGACCGCGACGCGCAGGGCGTGTTGTGGACGCGGATGAGTGAGGCGCCGGGGAAGGGGCGGCCTGACTTCGGGGCGTTGCACCCCGCGCGGCAGCGGAACGCGTTGCTCAACAAGCTGTGCCAGGTCTGTGGCGGGCAGGCGAGCCGGACGTCGCAGGGCTGGCTGTTCCTCATCGAGGGGTCCGAGATGCCGGAGTGGGCGGGCGACGACTGGCCCGAGGGAGCGCTCTCCACCAAGCCGCCGATCTGCCGCCCGTGCGCCGCGTTGGCCGTGCGGCACTGCCCGCACCTGCGGCACCCGTTGCTGATCCACTCGCGCAAACCCCGCACCTGGGGCGTCTTCGGCGGCTTCTTCACGCCCGACGCGGTCGGCACTCCCCGCCCCCACCCCACCGACGGGTACCTGCCCTACGGCCACCCGTCCGCGCCGTGGTTCATGGCGTCGCAGCTGCTCGTCGAACTCACCCGCTGCACCGTCGACTTCGAATTCAGTCCAGCTCGCGTTCATCCAGGATGACCGGATTGCCCAGCGCCGCCATGTGCCCGTGGGGATGGCGCACTTCGACGCGGACGAAGCCCGATTCGTCGGCGCCGGTGCGCCACTCGACGGTGCCCGCGCCCGTGGTGGGCAGCGAGGCGCGGTGCGCCGTTCCCGCCTCGGTGTGCAGGCTGACCGTTCCCGAGGGCACGCCGCGGACCTCCACCCGCACCACGGTCGGGGCGCCGCGGGTCGCCAACCGCTCGCCGAACTCCGCGCGGCGATCACCGGCCGAGGCCGTGCACGCCAGCTCGACGGCGGCGGACTCGGCGATCCAACTCCGGCCTGCCCGCAGCCCGTCGAGGATCGCCCCGGTGCTCAGCTCGTCGGCCTGCACCACGGTGTGCGGGGTGCCGAGCTGGCCGCTCAGATGGGCGTCGCTGTTGCCCACCGCGGGGCGCCAACGGCCCCGGTGGACGTCGGCGGCGAGGGCGCGGCCCCACTCGGCGAGGGCGGCCTCGTTGTCGGCGTTCCACGGCTGGTCCGACGCCCACAGCCCGTTCCACACCTCGACCACGTCGAACCCCTGGTACGGGTACATGAACGTGCCGGACGCATACGGCGCGAACGGGTGCGCCGCCACGCACAGGCCGCCGACGCCGTGCACCTCGTCCAGGTGCCGTTCGACCGCCGCGTCCCGCACCCCGTACCGCCAGTCGATCACCTGACCGGGGCGGATGCCGAGCGCGAGCCAGTGCCCGGTCCTCGTGGTGACCTCCTCGCCCAGGATCACCAGCAGGTCGTCGCCCGCATGACGCCCCCAAGCGCCGTGCGTGGCCGTGGACTTGTGTTCGGTCGTCGCGAGAAAGTCAAGCCCCGCCGCCCTGGCCTCGGCCGCCAGCTGCCCGGGCGTCAACTCCCCGCCGTCCGAGGCCGCCGAGTGCACATGAAGATCCCCGCGATACCAGCCGGGCCCCCGCCCGGGCACCCGCATCGGCGGAACGTCCGACTCCGGCATTCCTCCCCCTTCGCCGATCGGCCCCCTTCGCGGGTCCGCGCCCTACGATACGGGCGGACCCGGACGAGGTCAGGGCCCCGCGCGTTCAGGACGTGTACAGCGACTCCAGCCTGGTCACCTGGCCCTCTCCGTCGAAGCTCAGGTCGTACCCGAAGCGCGGGCGGACCGAGGGCGACTGGGCCGTCAGCCTGCTGACGAACTCGGCCTGGGAGTACGACGATGCCGCGGATTCGTCGCCGAGCGGGACCGCGAGCAGCACCTGGGCGTCCTCGGCCAGAAGCACCTCGGTGAAGGGACCCTCGCTCGGGACGACCACCCATGCCTCGGAGTGGTCGGTGACGTGCGCCTCCTTCTCGGCGGGCCGCACCGACAGGTACGTCCTTCCGTCCTCGCTCCAGGCGTCGTCGATCTGCACGAACTGTCTGGCCCCCGCCCAGGGGTTCGCACCGGTCGACGCCGATGCGTCGTCGGCGTCGGTCTCGGTGTCGGTGTCGGCGTCGTCCGTGTCGGCGGCGGCGTCGGTGTCCGCCGCGTCGTCCGTGTCCGCGGCGTCCGCCGTCTCGTCGGCCGAGGCGGAAGGCGCCGCCGATGTCTCGGGCGCGGCGGCGGCCTCCTGCCCTTCGCTCTCGTCGGCGCACCCGGTCAGGGCCGCGAGGCCGAAGGCGAGAACGGTGAGGTAGCGGACGGCGGCCCGTCGGCGTGAGTGGTACATGGGAAAGGTCCCCCAAGGATCAGGTGCGTTCTGGATACATGGGCTCTACGCGCTGGCCCACCCCTCGGGTTGCACCCCGATCCCCACTTCTTCGCCGACCGCCCCCCTCGACCACCCCCTGAACTCACCGGGGGACTCACCCGGAGAGCCAGTACGCCTCCCGCAGCGAGTGCACGCGGCCCTCGCTGTCGTAGTCGATGGCGAACACCCACCGCGGCCCGCCGGACAGCTGATCCACCAGCTCGCCCAGCTCCACGTCCGCGGGGCTCCCTTCGGTCAGCTGCCGCGCCTCGACGAGCGTCCGCCGTGGCAGGGTCAACGTGTGCACCACACCGACGGGTGCGACGTTTCCGCCCTCGGCGCGGACCTGCTCGACGGTGACCCGCACCGTGTCCCCCGTCAGCGCCGCGCCATACACATAGCCCAGCTCGCTCGCGTACTCCTCACCCGGAGCGGGCGTCGGCGGCACGAACAGCGAGGCGGTCGGCGTCGGGTCCACGGCGGTCGGCTCGGGCCCCTGGGCGGCCCGGGTCAGCGACACCCCTCCCACGGCCAGGGCCACGGCGAGCACCGCGCCGCCGGACGCCAGAGCGGCCCGCCTGCGGCGCAGGCGCCGTTCACCGCGCGCCCGGATCCGCTCCGCGGCGAGCGGCTCCGCGTGCCGCCGACCCGACTCGGCCAGGTCGGCCAGGTCGGCGAGGTAGCCCTCCAGCTCAGTCCCGTCAGCCATGACGCACCTCCGACACGCGGGCGGTCCGCGGATCCAGCTCAGTATCGGCCAGCAGCCGTGCCAACGCCGCCCGCCCCCGGCTCAGGTGCGCCTTGACCGTGCCGATGGGGCAGTCGGCCTCGGCGGCCACCTGCTCGACCGTCAGGTCGCACAGGTGGTGGAGCACCACGGCCCGTCGCTGGGCCTCGGGGATCTGCCGCAACGCCTGGACCAGCAGCACATGGTGCGGCTCAGGTGGCGGCACCGCGGCCGGGGGGCCCTGGCGCCTGGCGAAGGCGAGCGCGGTGCGCACCCGCCGCCACCGGCTGACCGCGAGCCGCCAGGCCACCGTGCGCACCCACGCCTCGGGTGCGGCGTCCAGGTCCAGCTCGTCCCGGCGTTCCCAGGCCCGGACGAAGGCCTCCTGGACCACATCCTGCGCCTCGGCGAGGTCGCCTGTCATCGCGTACAGCTGCCCGATGAGCCTGCCGACGCTCGCGGTGTAGAAGGCGTCGAACGCGTGTTCGTCCGCACCCCGGCCGCCGCGCGGTTCTTCTGGTGGTCGCATGACTCTCCTATCACGCCGCACGGTGCCACCCGCGTCCCTCGCAGCACAAGCGGTCGGCGACGTGCGCGGCCCCGGGCCCCGGTGACCCTCAGTGGCCGAGGCCGGGACCGCGCTCCCGCGTCGGCCACAGCAGCAGGGCGAAGCCCGCCACGGCCAGCGGGATCGAGACGACGTGGGTCAGCAGGTCGAGCACCCCGCGCGTGGAGTCGAACGACTCGTCCCACCAGTCGAGTTGGAAGCGCAGCGTGATCGCCCGAACCTCCAGGTACGTCAGCAGCGCCAGCACCACCACGCCCGCGCCGCGCGCCGCCGGGCGGTTCGCCACGGCCAGGGCGCCGACCACCACGGCCGCGACGAGCAGCGCCGCCTCGTGGAAGTAGACGCCGCCGCTGAGCGAAAGCGGCGCGTGCAGGAGCGAGGGGTCCACCAGGTCGCGGGCGTAGTCGCCCCACGAGAACGCGTTCACGTCGGCCAGGATCCGCTGGCGGTCGATCACCCACGCGATGTGGATCGCGGCCAGGACCAGCAGCACCGCGCCGCCGAGCGGGGCGGTCACCGAGGAGCGGCGCTCCTCGCGCGCCCGCAGCAGCGACACGACGATCGCCACCGCGATCACGAAGCCGCCGACATAGGTGAGGGCCGTCCAGGCGCCGTAGTCGGGGTCGTCGAAGCCCTCGCGGTAGGTCGCGTCCAACGCCCCCACGCCCTGCCGCAGGCACAGCGCGAGCAGCACGAACGCCAGCAGCAGCGCGCCGCCCCGCGCGAACCGCCGTTGTGCGAGCGCCAGCAGGCCCACCGCGACCAGCGCGACCGTGAACACCCACTCGTACGGCGCCAGCAGCCGCTCGGGCACCGGGTGCGTCGGGTCGAAGAACGCCTTGATCAGGTCGATCGGCCGGGCGCCGGACTGGTCGAGCCCGTTGAGCAGCCAGGCGAGCACGCCCCCCGCGAAGACCAGCAGCAGCGTGCCGCTCAGCAGGTACGCGCCCCGCTGCGCGCCCGGCGCGCGCCCGTCACCGGGGCCTCGCACCGGGGGCGGCGGCGGCCCCCAGGGCGGCGGGCCCCACGGCGGAGGCGGCCCTGGCGGCGGCCCCGGCGGACCCCACGAAGGCGGCGGTGGTGGTGGTGCGTTCCCTGTGGCCATGCGACCCCCCGAAGACACGCGCCCTGCGGGCACCCTGCTCCGACGATCCCAGAAGCGTGACCCGGGAGGAAAGGGACAACAGACGCTTGTGGCACGACCGTTGCGTACCGGCGACCCGCGTCAGCTCAGCGCGGACCGCCCGTGCTCTCCCGCACCACCAGGCGGTGCGGCACCACCCGGTTCCTCGGGGGCAGCGGCGGGAGCCCCTCGGCGCGCGCCGCGATCCGGTCCACCAGCAGCTCAACGGCCACCCGCGCCACCGCCGCCTTGTCCGGCGCGACCGTGGTGAGCGACGGCACGCTGAAACGCCCCGCCTCCACGTCGTCGAACCCCACCACCGCCACGTCCTCGGGCACCCGCAGGCCCCGCTCGTGCAGGGTGCGCAGCGTGCCGAGCGCCATCTGGTCGTTGAGGCACAGGATCGCGTCGGGCTTGTGGCCCGCGGCCAGATACCGTTCCACCGCGGCCGCCCCGTCCGGCGTCCTGAACTGCCGCACCGGCAGCACCGCCGCCGGGTCGTAGGGCAGGCCCGCCGTCTGGAGCGCCTCGCGGAAGCCGCGCGTGCGGACCTGCGCGGTGCCCGTCGTCGCGGGCTCGGGGCCGCCCGCCTCCTTGCCGCCCACCGCCACGATCGAGCGGCGGCCCATGCCGACGAGGTGCTCGGTGGCCTCGCGGGTGGCCAGGACGTTGTCGATCGCGACGTGGTCGGCGCCCTCCTGGATCAGCTCGCCGAGCAGCACCACGGGCAGGTGCCCGCCGCGTTCGGCCACGTCGTCCGCCGTGAGCGCGAGCGGCGACATCAGCAGCCCGTCCACGAAGTCCGAGCCGAAGCCGTCCAACGCGGTGAGCTCGTGCTGCCGGTCGGCCAGCGTCTGGTGCACGAGCACGGTCAGGCCGCGCCGCTCGGCCTCGGCGATCACATGCGTCGCGACCTCGCCGAAGTAGGAGAAGTCCAGCTCGGGGAGGATCAGCGCGATGATCCCCGTGCGCCCGCGCCGCAGGTGGCGACCCGCGAGGTTGACCCGGTACCCCAGCTCGTCTATGGCCTGCCTGACCGCGGCCCGCGTGCGGTCGGAGACGTGCTCGTAGTCGTTGATCACGTTGGAGACGGTCTTCTCCGAGACTCCGGCGAGCCGCGCCACATCCTTGATCCTCGGCCTCGCCACCGCACACCCCTTACCCACCCACCCAGACACAGGACCCGACGATCGTAGCTCTCGCGAACGAGGGGCGGCACAGGTCTTTACAGGCCATGTACATCGATGTAAAAACGGGATCGGGACAACGGCCGCCCCAGGTTCACCCTCCGTGTTCGGGCGGGCGTCCGACCGAGCCTGAAAGGGTCGACGATGAGCCTTCCTCCCCCCGCCCGCGGGATCAGCCGCCGGGGCCTGCTGCGCGCGGGCCTCGCCGGGACGGGCGCGCTGCTCGCCACCGGGTCGCTCGCCTCGTGCGCCTCGCCCGCCGCCTCGACCGGGGCGTCGTCGCTCCAGGTGTGGGACCCGTTCTCGGGCGGCGACGGCATGTTGATGGACGAGATGATCGCCGCCGTGTCCTCGGGGCCCGACGGCTTCACGGTCGACCGGACCATCCTGGAGTGGGGCGCCTCGTACTACACGAAGCTCGCGATGTCCGCGGCGGGCGGCCGGGCCGCCGACGTGGCGGTGCTGCACCTCTCCCGCCTCGCCGGATACGCGCCAGGCGGGCTGCTCGACCCGTGGGACCTCGACCTGCTGGCCGAGTTCGGCGTCACCGAGCGTGACTTCACGCCCGCGATCTGGAGCCGCGTGCAGCACGAGGGAACGGTGTACGGGATTCCCCTCGACACCCACCCGTTCATCGCGTTCTTCAACGTCGACCTCGCCGATCAGGCCGGACTGCTCGACTCCGAGGGGCAGTTGCTGCCGCTCGCCTCGCCCGAGGCGCTGATCGCCGCGGGCGAGGCGCTCGCCGGGGCGAGCGGCGGCCAGGGGATCGTTTTCGGCCATGTCAACGACACCGCGCAGAACTGGCGGCAGTTCTTCGGCCTCTACTCCCAGACCGGCGCGGAGTTCACGCTGCCCGACGGCGGCACCCCGCGGGTGGACAGGGACCAGGCGGTGCGCGTGGCGTCGTTCATCCGGGAGCTCTACGGCGGCGGCCCCAACCCAGGAGGGCTCGACTACAACGGCGCGATGGCCTCCTTCATGGGCGGGCGCGCCGGGATGCTGATGTCGGGGGAGTGGGAGCTGCCCACCCTGCGGGACTCGGGGATAGCGCTGGGCGCCGCGCCCTATCCGCAGGTCTTCGAGCAGCCCGCCGCGTACGCCGACTCGCACGCGTTCGTGCTGCCGCGCCAGGAGCGGCCCGACGCCGAGCGGCGGCGCGAGGCCCACCGTTATGTGGCCAGCATGATCAAGGACAGCCTGACGTGGGCGGGGGCGGGCCACATCCCGGCGTACCAGCCGGTGATCTCCCGGCCCGAGTACGCCGAGCTGACGCCGCAGTCCTCCTATGTCGAGGCGGGCGAGTTCGTCGTCCTCGACCCGGCCAACTGGTTCGCGGGCGCCGGGTCGAACTTCCAGAACGCCATGAGCCAGCAGCTCCAGTCGATGCTGCTCGGCAACTCCTCGGCCGAGCAGGCGGTGGACCGGATGATCTCCGAGGCCCGCACCCTCCTCGACCAGCCCAACCCGGTCGCCTGACGGCGGGCCGAGCGAGTCAGCGAGTCAGCGAGTACGAGGGAGCGACTTACGTGAGTACCACCGCTTCGACAGGCGCCGCGGGCCCAAGGCCCTTGAGTGAGGGGGCCGCGCGGGACAGCGCCGCACGCCCCGCCGTGACCGAGGCCGCGCCCGGGGGACCGGGCAGGCGCGGGCGCACCGGGCTGCTGTTCGTGCTGCCGTTCACGGTGGCGTTCGGCCTGTTCATGGTGTGGCCGATCGTCTACGGGATCTGGATGAGCTTCACCGACGAGTCGCTGTCGCTGCGCGGCACGAGCTTCGTCGGGTTCGACAACTACGCGGAGGCGTTCGGCGACCCCGACGTGTGGAGCAGCCTGGGGAACACGGTGTTCTTCACGCTGATATCCAGCGTCCCGCTCGTCGTGATCGCCCTGGCCATGGCGCTGCTTGTGCACACCGGGCTCGCGGGCCAGTGGGTGTGGCGGCTGGCGTTCTTCGCCCCTTACCTGCTGCCCGTGACCGTGGTGACGCTCATCTGGAGCTGGCTCTACCAGCCCGATCTGGGCCTGGGGAACGAGCTGGTGACGGCGATCGGCCTGGAGCCGGTGGGCTGGCTCTCGGACGAGTCGGTGGCGATGTGGTCGATGGCCGTGCTGACCATCTGGTGGACGGTGGGGTTCAACTTCCTGCTCTACCTCGCCGCGCTCCAGTCGCTCCCCGACTCCCTCCACGAGGCGGCGGCGCTCGACGGCGCGGGCGCGTGGCGGCGGCTGTGGTCGGTCGTGCTGCCGCAGCTGCGCCGGACGACGGGCCTGGTGGTGATGCTCCAGATCCTGGCGTCGCTCAAGGTGTTCGACCAGATCTACATCCTGACCAAGGGCGGCCCGAACGAGTCGACCCGGCCGATCCTCGAGTACATCTACGACGTCGGCTTCACCGGCTACCGGCTCGGCTACGCGTCGTCCATCTCGTACCTCTTCTTCGCGATCGTCATCATCGTCTCGATCGCGCAGCTCCGCTTCTTCCGGCAGGGGGACTGACCGTGTCCGCGACTGTTTCTTCCCGGCCCTCCTCCGGGCGGACCCGCCGCCCCGCGGGCCCCCCGCGCCGCCGCGCGCCCCGTGAGGCGCAGGGCTCCCCGATGCTGCTCGGCGCCGGGCGGTGGCCGCGCGCGCTGGGCGGGACCGCGTTGATCGTGATGGCCGCCGTGTGGCTGCTGCCGTTCGTGTGGGCGGTGGTCACGTCGTTCCAGAGCGAGGCGGATGTCACGACGCCGGGGCTCTCGCCGTTCAAGGGCGCCTTCACGCTGGAGTCGTACCGCGAGGTCTTCGACCGGGGCAACCTGCCGGTCTGGGCGTTCAACAGCCTGCTGATCGCCGCGGTCGTGACGGCGCTGACCGTCGCGATCTCGACGCTGGCGGCGTACGGCTTCTCGCGCGGGACGTTCCGCGGGCGGCGCGCGCTCATGGCGCTCACGGTCGCGTCGATCATGGTGCCGCCGCAGCTGCTGATCGTGCCGCTCTTCCGGCAGATGCTGGCGTTCGACCTGGTGGACACCTACTGGGCGGTGATCCTGCCGCAGATCGTCGCGCCGATGATGGTCTTCATCCTCAAGCGCTTCTTCGACGGGATCCCGCGCGAGCTGGAGGAGGCCGCGCGCATCGACGGCGCCTCCGACCTGCGGGTCTTCTGGTCGATCGTGCTGCCGCTCTCCCGGCCGATCGTGGCGGCGGTGGGCATCTTCGTGTTCATCGGCGCCTGGAACAATTTCCTGTGGCCGTTCATTGTGACGAACGACTCCGACCTGATGACCCTGCCTGTCGGGCTCGCCACCGTGAAGGACGCCTATGGCACCGTCTACGCGCAGTCGATGGCGTCCGCGCTGCTGGCCGCGCTGCCGCTGATCGTGGTCTTCCTGCTGTTCCAGCGGCGCATCGTCCGGTCGGTCGCGACCACCGGACTCGGCGGGACGTGAGGCCGACCTCACGCGCCGCCGACTCGCTTCACCCGCCCGGTTCCACCTGCTCAACCCGTATCCCCCCAGGAGCACCCGTGCCCTCTCACTCCGCCGTACCCCGTCCGGAGTACCCGCGCCCGCAGTTCGCCCGTCACGACTGGCTGAACCTGAACGGCACCTGGCAGTTCGAGCTCGACCGCGGCGACAGCGGTCTCGAGAGGGGGCTGACCGACCGCGAGTTGAGCGGCGAGATCCTGGTCCCCTTCCCGCCGGAGTCCGAGCTCTCGGGCATAGGCGAGACCGACTTCCTCCACGCCGTCTGGTACCGGCGCACCGTGACCCTGCCCGCCGAGTGGGCCGGGCGGCGCGTGCTGCTGCACTTCGGGGCCGTCGACTACGACACCACCGTGTGGGTCAACGGCACCGAGGTCGCCCGCCACCGCGGCGGCTTCACCCCGTTCACCGCCGACCTGGACGGCGTCGCCGAGCCGGGCGACGAGGCCGTGATCACCGTCAGGGCCCGCGACCCCAGGTCGGGCCCCCAGGCGCGCGGCAAGCAGGCGATCAAGTACGCCAACCACGACTGCAACTACACGCGCGTCACCGGCATCTGGCAGACGGTGTGGCTCGAGCCGGTGGCCGACCTGCACCTGCGCCGCCCCCGGATCACCCCCGACCTGGCGGGCTCGGCGTTCCACCTCGAGCTGCCGCTCTCGGGCAACCGCGAGGGCCACCGTGTCGCCGCCGTCCTCACCGACGCCGACGGCGAGGTGGCGCGCGCCGAGGCGCGCGCGGACCTCGACCTCGCGCCCCGCCTGTATCTGCCGGTGCCCGAGGACCGGCGCCGCGAGTGGAGCCCCGACGACCCGCACCTCTACGGGCTGCGGCTCGCGCTGCTCGACGCCGAGGGCGTCGAGGTGGACGCCGCCGAGAGCTACGCCGGGCTGCGCGCGGTCGGCATCCGCGGCAAGGCGATCACGCTCAACGGGCGCACCGTCTTCCAGCGCCTCGTCCTCGACCAGGGCTGGTACCCCGACGGGCTGATGACCGCGCCCACCGACGAGGCCCTGGTCCGCGACATCGAGCTGGCCATGGCGGCGGGCTTCAACGGCGCGCGGCTGCACCAGAAGGTCTTCGAGGAGCGTTTCCTCTACCACGCCGACCGGCTCGGCTACCTGGTGTGGGGCGAGTTCGGCGACTGGGGCTGCGAGGTCGGCGGCTCCTCGGGCGACAACCAGCAGCCCGACGCGTCCTACGTCGGCCAGTGGCTCGAGGCGATCGAGCGCGACTACAGCCACCCGTCGATCGTCGGCTGGTGCCCGCTCAACGAGACCTACCAGAAGCTCCACGACCGCGTCACCCAGCTCGACTCGGTCACCCGCGCGATGTTCCTCGCCACCAAGGCCCTTGACACCACGCGCCCGGTCGTCGACGCCTCCGGCTACGCCCACCGCGTCGCCGAGACCGACGTCTACGACTCGCACTCCTACGAGCAGGACCCCGCCGCGTTCGCCCGCCAGCAGGCCGGGCTCGCCGACGGCACCCCCTACGTCAACCGCCACGCCGACGGCACCGCGTACTCGCTGCCCTACCGCGGACAGCCGTACTTCGTCAGCGAGTTCGGCGGCATCTGGTGGGACCCCGAGGCCGCGGCGACGGCCGCGGGCGACGACAGGACCGCGTCGTGGGGATATGGCGACAGACCGCGCGACGAGGAGGAGTTCCACGCCCGCTTCGAGGGCCTGACCGGCGTGCTGCTCGGCGACCCCGACATGTTCGGCTACTGCTACACGCAGCTCACCGACGTGTTCCAGGAGCAGAACGGCGTCTACCGCTTCGACCGCACGACCAAGCTCGACGTGGAGCGCGTGCGCGCGGCGCAGGTCCGCCGCGCGGCGATCGAGGAGCGCTAGGGCCTGCCGCTAACGTCGTGGCCGGGGCGCCCGCGCGGTGCGGGCGCCCCGGCGAGCGATTGGCACGGAACGTGACACTGACCCACGCCCACGGACCCCTCTCCCCGACCCCGCCCGAGACCGTCAACTACACGATCGAGGGCCCCGAACACCGCCTCCTCCTGACGCCCTTCCCACGCCGGGTGCGCGCCGAGTTCGGCGGCGCGGTCGTCCTCGACACGCGCGAGGGCAAGCTGCTCTACGAGACCGGTCTGCTGCCCCAGCTCTACGTCCCCACCGCGGACGTCGACCACGAGCTGCTGACGAGGACCGAGCACAGCACCTACTGCCCGTTCAAGGGCGACGCCTCCTACTGGACCATCGCCGTCGGCGACCGCCGCGCCGAGAACGCCGTCTGGGCCTACGAGCGGCCGCGCGCGGAGTCCGCGTGGCTCGCCGGGCACCTCGCGCCCTACTGGGAGGCGGCCGACGCCTGGTACGACGAGGAGGAGCGCGTCGAGGGACACCTGCGCGACCTCTACCACCGCGTGGACGTGCGGCGCAGCGGCAGACATGTGCGGGTGCTGCTCGACGACCGCGTGCTCGCCGAGACCGACCGGCCCGGGCTGCTGAGCGAGACCGGGCTGCCCAACCGGTACTACATCCCCGTCGAGGACGTACGCCTCGATCTCCTGACCGAGAGCACCACGCGCGCCGTGTGCCCCTACAAGGGAACGGCCCACTACTGGTCGTACACCGGCGAAGGGCCGCGCGTCGACGACGTGGCCTGGTCATATCCCCACCCGCTCGAGGCCGCGTCCAAGGTGAAGGGCGAGCTCTGCTTCGCACACCAGCGCGTCACCACGGAAGTGGACGGCGAAACCGTCGTATGAGCCCGCCACCGGGGTAGGGGAGCGGTGCCGCGCCGGGTGCGCACGACGTCCCCGGCGCGGCGCACCGCAGCACCACCAGGAGGATCCCCCCGTGTCCGACAGCCCGCTCTCCGACCTGCTCCCCGCCGACCGCCTCGCCGCGGCCCTGCCCCGCCCCGGCACCTGGCGCCCGCTGCCCCCGGCGGCGGACCGCGCCACGTGGGGGCGCGTGCCCGTCGCGCCCCGCGCACGCCTGGCGCGTTGGGCCGAGGAGCGCCTGGCCGGGTCGTGGCCGCCGCTGCCACCCGACGGCTTCGAGGCGTTCGGCGTGCGCGGGGACCGGGTGCACCACGAGGGCCCCTACTTCGCCCGCCGCTCCAGGATGACCGCGGCCGTGGTGCGCACCCTGCTCGCGGGGCCCGGCGCCGCCACCGACCAACTGATCGAGGGCGTACGGGAGTTGTGCGGCGAGCCGACCTGGTGCCTGCCCGCGCACGAGCGGTCGCCCCGGCCGGGGGGGACCCCCGCGCCCGACCCGGAGCGGCCCACCGTCGACCTGTTCGCCGCCGAGACGGCGGGGCTGCTGGCGTTCACCTCGCTGCTCGTGGGCGACGAGCTGCCGCCCGAGGAGCGCGGGACGATCGAGGCCGAGGTGCGCCACCGCGTCCTGGCGCCGTTCCGCGAACGCGACTGGCCCTGGCTCGGCCTGCGCGGCGAGCCGCTCAACAACTGGACGCCCTGGATCCTCTCCAACGTCCTGCCCGCCACCCTCCTCCTCGACGACGACCCCGGCACACAGGCGTTCGGCGTCGCCCGCGCCGTCGCCGCCCTCGACCGCTACCTCGCCTCGGTGCCCGCCGACGGCGGCTGCGACGAGGGCATCCACTACTGGTGGCGCGCGGCGGCGTCGTTCTTCGAGTGCCTCGAACACCTCGCGTCCGCCACCGGCGAGGACGGGGCGTTCCGGCTGCCCGTCGTCGCCAGCATGGCCCGTTACCCCGTGGCCGCCCACCTCGGCGGCGAGTGGTACGTCAACTTCGCCGACGGCCGCCCCGTGCTGCGCGCCGCCGAGCCCGGGCTGCTCTACCGCTACGGCGTGCGCACCGGCGACGCCGACGTGCGCGCCCAGGCCGCCTCGATGCCCCCCGCCACCGACCTCGACGCCCCCGACCACTCGCTGGCCAGGCTCGTCACCCCGCTCATCGACGACGGCTGGCACCAGGCCCGCCACACGCCCCCCGCCGCGCCCCTGCCCCGGCAGACGTGGCTGCCCGACACCCAGGTGCTCACCGCGCGCGAGCAGGCCGGGGACTCCGGCGGCCTGTTCGTGGCCGCCAAGGCGGGCCACAACGACGAGTCGCACAACCACAACGATGTCGGCTCGTTCATCGTCGGCGTCAACGCCCGCCCCGTCGTCATCGACCTGGGCGTGGGGACCTACGACAGGAGCACGTTCGGGCCCGACCGCTACCGCATCTGGACCATGCGCTCGGCCTGGCACAACCTCCCGCTGATCGACGGCCACGAGCAGGCCGCGGGCCGCCACCACACCGCGGCCGACGTGGGCGCGCAGCTCTCCGCGACCGTCGCCACGCTGACCCTCGACCTCGCGGGGGCGTGGCCGCAGGAGGCGGGCGTCCGCTCATGGCGGCGCGAGCTGACCCTCGCGCGCGGCGCGAAGCCCGCCACCCTGACCGTGCGGGACGACTGGCACCTGGCGGAGCAGCCAGGCGACCTGGCGCTGCACCTGGTCACCACGGGCCCGGTCGCCGTCGACCAGGCCGCGGGCACGCTCGCGCTCGGCCCCGATGGGCACCGGCTCGCCGTCAGGTTCGACGCGGCGGGCTACCGGGCCGAGACGGAGGAACGGTCCGTCACCGACGCCAAGTTGCGCGCGGTGTGGGGCCCGGTCGTGCACCGCGTGCGGCTGGTGGCGGTACGGCCCGAGGCGTCGGGGGCGACGGTGCTGACGTTCCAGGCGGCGAGAAACACCCCCTAGCGGACCGCGTCGGCGATGCGGCGCACGGCCTCGGCGAGGATCTCGGGCGAGGTGGCCAGGTTGAGCCTGGCATGTCCCGCCCCGCCGGTGCCGAACGCGGGACCCGGGCCTCGGGCAGCCGCTCGGCCAGCAGCGTGGCGAGCAGGGCGCGGTTCTCGGCGAGCCCGGCGAGCAGCGCGGCGAGCCAGGGGCCGCCCTCGGCGAACGCGGCGGTGTGCCTTGGCCCCGGCGAGGTTCCAGCCCTTGGACGCGGACATGAGCGAGAAGCCACGCTCGGCGCCGGGGACGGAGAGATAGGGGACATGACGCGCCCCCGCGGCCACCAGGGGCGCGTGGATCTCGTCCGCGACCACGCGCACGCCGTACCGTTCGGCCAACGCGGTCGCCTCGGCCAGCTCATCGGCGGAGTGCGCGACGCCCGTGGGGTTGTGCGGGTTGCACAGCAGAAAGACGGCGCGCGCCCCACCCGCCGTCGCGCGCCGGAACGCCTCGTCGAGCGCCGCCGGGTCGAGCCCTTCCCAGCCCCACCGCCCGGCCGCGAATCGCGACAGCGCCTCCGCGTACGCGTCGCCGTGGGCGTAGCCGGTGTCGCCCCGCGCCACCGCGTCGGTGAGCGCGCGGGCCACGGGCTCGGCGGGCTCGGCGGAACGTGCTGGCTCGGCGGGGTGGGCGGGCTCGGCGGGGTGGGCGGGTGGGGCGAAACGTCGCGTATGCCGTCCATGTGGCCCATGGCAGGCGCGGCCTCCCGGGTGGCGGGAGGCGTCCGTTGCGGTGAGGAGGCCGCTCCCGGGGGCCCGCGTGGTCCGGTTTCTCCATATAAGTATGACTATCTGATCTTCAGGTCATACGAGCATGGAGCCGCATGTGTCTCAGCACCCTCCCCTCCCCGGATCCGCGGCGCTCACCGGCGCCCTGCTGCTCACCGTCGCCGCCCTCACCGCCTGCGGCGGGGACGGCTCCCCCTCGTCGCCCGCGGAGAAGAAGTCGGCCGCCGACGCGGGGGCGACCGAGTTCACGCTGGTGGCCACCGGCGACCTGCTGGTCCACGACTCCGTGATCCGCCAGGCGGTGGCCGACTCGGGAGGCGGCGGCCACGACTTCGGCCGCATGCTCGCGGGCGCGAAGCCGATGGTGGAGGGCGCCGACCTCGCGGTGTGCCACATGGAGACCGTCTACGGCGCGGACGGGGGCCCGTTCACCGGCTATCCGCTGTTCAAGACCCCGCCCCAACTCGCCGAGTCCACCAAGGACCTGGGCTATGACTCCTGCTCCACCGCCTCCAACCACACCCTCGACGCGGGCGTCGACGGCGTGACCCGCACCCTGGCGGCCATGGACGCCGCGGGCCTGGCCCACGCGGGCTCCGCCCGCACACCCGAGGAGCGCGACACCCCCGCCATGCTGGACGCGGGCGGCGCCAAGGTCGCCCACCTCGCCTACACCTACGGCACCAACGGCATCCCCATCCCCGAGGGCCAGGACTGGCTCGTCAACGTCATCGACCCCGACCGCGTCGTCGCCGACGCCCGCGCCGCCCGCGAGAAGGGCGCCGACGTCGTCGTGGTGAGCATGCACTGGGGCACCGAGTGGCAGGAGGAGCCCGACGAGACACAGCTCTCCCTCGCCGACCGGCTGACCGCCTCGGCCACGGACGGGCGCCGCGACATCGACCTGATCCTCGGCACCCACGCGCACGTCCCGCAGGCATACGAGAAGGTCAACGGCACCTGGGTCGTCTACGGCATGGGCGACCAGATCGCCGGGATCATGAACGACCCGCGCGGCCAGTACGGCACCGCCGCCCGCTTCACGTTCGCCCCGCCCGCCGCCGAGGGCGAGCCGTGGGACGTGAAGAAGGCGGAATTCATCCCGCACGCCGTGGACAACGACCCGATCACCCTCGTCAACCTGCCGCGCTCCCTCGACGAGAACCCCGGCAACGCCGCCCACGCCGCCGCCCTCGACAGCATCACCGCGACCGTGCTGAGCCGCGGCGCGGCGGACGACGGGCTGCGGATGGGGCGTTGACGCCGCGGCGGTGGGCCGCCGCCTGATCCGGTCGGATCTGCGCGTTCCCCGGCTCGCCACCGCCGACCTCGCGGGACGGGAGGTGCTGGGCGTCGTGGCGCGCGGCAAGCACCTCCTGACGCGTTTCGATGGCGGCCTCACCTTCCACTCGCACCTGCGGAGGGACGGGGCCTGGCGGGTCTACGCCGCGGGAGAGCGTTGGACCGGCGGCCCCGGCCACCGGATCCGCGCCGTGCTCGCCACCGAGGACCGCACGGCCGTCGGCTACCGCCTCCAGGCGCTCGACCTGCCGCGCACCGCGCACGAGCACCGTGTCGTCGGTCACCTCGGACGCGACCTTCCCCCAGCCTTCGGCCGGGGGGACCCCCATCTCGCTTTGCTCGCAGCCTTCGGCCGGGGGGACCCCCATCTCGCTTTGCTCGCAGCCTTCGGCCGGGGGGACCCCCATCTCGCTTTGCTCGCAGCCTTGGGCCGGGGGGACATGCGCCTCATCGAGGCCAAAGGGACCGCCCCGACCGCACCACCACGACCACGACCAGCACCACGATCACCAACACGACCATCGCCGACCGCCGCGCGGGCCGCCTCCACGTCCACGGCCGCGCGGGCCGCCCCTGCGCGATCTGCGGCGCCCGGGTCGGCGTCGCCGGGGACACCCACGGCAGGCCAGGGCGCCCACGCCCCACCTACTGGTGCCCCCACTGCCAGCACGGCCCCACCCCGGCGGCCTACCCTGCCTGACGTGCACAGAGAAACGAACTGCCCTACGGGCCTGGTGGTCGCGTGACCGGGGCGGAGCTGCTCGCCGTGTTCGCCGCGGGCGTCGGCGCGGGCGCGATCAACACCGTCGTCGGCTCAGGAACGTTGATCACCTTCCCCGTCCTCCTCGCCGTCGGCGTCCCACCCGTCACCGCCGTGGTGTCCAACGCGCTCGGCCTGATACCCGGCTCCATCAGCGGCGCCATCGGCTACCGCAGGGAGCTGGCCGGGCAGCGGCGCCGCCTGGTCAAGCTGGGCTCGGGCGCCCTGTGCGGCGGCCTCGCGGGCGCGACGCTGCTGCTCGCGCTGCCGAGCACGGCGTTCGACACGGTCGTTCCCGTCCTGGTCACCGTGGCCCTCGTCCTCGTCCTGCTCCAGCCGAGGATCGCCGCGTGGTCCCGCCGCCGCCGCGCCCGCACGGGCCGCGCGACGCGCCCTGACGGCGGCCCGCTGCTGTACACGGGGCTGACGCTCGCGAGCGTCTACGGCGGCTACTTCACCGCGGCCCAGGGCATCATCTACTTCTCCCTCATGGGCATGGCGATCGACGACACGGCCCAGCGCCTCAACGCCGTCAAGAACGTCCTCGCCGCCCTCGTCAACTCCGTCGCCGCCCTCTTCTTCCTCTTCGTCGCCGACTTCGACTGGACGGCGGTCGCCCTGATCGCGGCGGGCTCCGCCCTCGGCGGCCAGATCGGCGCCTCGGTCGGCCGCCGCCTGAGCCCGGCCCTCCTGCGCGGCGCCGTGGTGGTGATCGGCAGCGCGGCCCTGGCCCAACTCATCGCGCGATGAGGCCCCTTGACGCGCCCCATCAGGGCGCCCACGCCTCCACCAGCCGCTCGGGACCGTACGCCGCCGCAAGACCCTCGGTGGTGAAGCCCGCCCGCGACACCGCGATCAACGGCGTGTCCCCGTCCGCGCCAGGCACGGCCAGCGTGTCCCTGGCCAGCGCGGCGAGGGCCCGCTGGTCGAAAGGCCGCTGCTCGCGCCACTTGACCGACCCCACGAACGCGATGGCCCGCGCGGGCGCCCGGTCGGTGCCGACGAGGTCCACCTCGGGGTTGTTGGTGCGCGGCCACCAGCCGCCGACCTCGCGCACCCCGGGCCACCGCTCGTCGGGCAGGAGCCTGCTCAGCGCCTCCCGCACCACCGGCTCCACGGCCCGCCCCCGCCACGAGGGCCAGCCGCGCTCGACCGCCTCGGCCACCAGCCGCCCCCGCCCGCGCTCGATCTCCGGGATAGCGCTCTCCAGGAACGCCAGCCAGAAGCGGAGGTACGAGTCGGCCACGCGATAGCGCCGATCGCGGTCGCCGGGCCTGAGCGACAGCGGGGTGTCCACCGCCACGAGGCGCTTGTCGACGAGGGCGCGCAGCACGGGGTTGAGCGAGCCGGGCGGCAGCGGCCGGTCCTCGCCGCCCGCCGCCGAGGCGATCCTGCTGAACGTCCGCTCCCCGCTGCCGACCACCCCGAGCACCTGCCGGGCCCGCACGGCGGCCGGGAACTCCGCCGCCAGCATGCGCTCGCCCGAGACCAGCAACGGCGACGTCGGATCGTCCAACGAGCGGGCGAGGAAGTCCACGCGGCTCTCGCCCTCACGCCACTCCTGGCAGACCAACGGCAGACCGCCGGTGACCAGGTGCGCGTCCAGGGCGTCGGCGGGCGCAAGGCCCGTCATCCGCATCACCTCGTGCGGCGAGAGCGGCGGCAGCACCATCTCGACCCCGCGCTGGTGGAACGGGCGTCCGTACGCGCCCAGTTGCTCCATCATCGCCAGGTCGCTGCCGATGAGGACGAGCAGCACGGGCTTCCGGCTGAGCACCCGGTCCCACACCGTCTGGAGGGTGCCCTCGAACACCGGGTCGCCCTCGATCAGCCAGGGCAGCTCATCCAGCACGACCACGCTGGGGGAGTCGTCGGGCAGCACCGCCGCGAGCTGTCGGAGAGCGGTGTCCCATGAGCCCACGCCGGTGATCCCGGCCAACGGATCCGTGTCGGGCAACGAGGAGCGCAGGACCTCGTCGAGAAAACGCGCCCGCTCCCTGTCCTGGTCCTCGCCCCTGGTGGCCTGGTGCACGACGTACGGCACGCCTGAGCGCTCGCAGAAGACGTCCACGAGCCGGGACTTCCCGACCCGGCGCCGCCCGCGCAGCAGCAGCGCCCGCCCCCGCTGGTCGCCGCGCCCCTCCCTGACCCACGCCAGATGCCGCTCCAGCGCCGCGAGCTCCGCGACCCGACCCACAAAGCCCGCCATCCCGCACCTCTCCCGCCGTCTCCCGCTGCCTCTCACCGAACATACTCGCATGGAGTTGACTCAAATCCATCATAGTAAGTTTGAAGTGAGTAAATGGGAGAGCGCTCTCCGAAGGGGTGAGGAGAGCGCTCTCCACTCTCCGTGACGGGAGAGCGCTCTCCGTTGGAACGGGGGAGAGCGCTTTCCCGTGCGTGGGGGAGAGCGCTCTCCCTCACTCCTTGGTCGTGGTCCCGGGGCGGCAGGGCCGAGGTCAGGGCGGCCCTTGCCCGGGCCAGGACGTGCACCGGCCCGCCGGGTACCTGCTCGCGGCCGAAGTCGCCGACGTCGACGCGGCGTTGTTCGCCGATCTGACCGCGCGGGCGCGACTCACCGTCCGCGCACGGCCCCTTCGGGCAGCAACGCGTGAACGCCCCATGTCTCATTGGCCACTTGGGTCACCCGCAGCTGCACCGCCGCGCTGGAGACGGCCAGGGCCGCCGCGGGGGTGAGGCCGAGCAGCGCCGCGAGCCAGGTGACCATCGCCTCCAACGCCTGCCCCGTCGCCTCGTTGAGGTCGGGGCTGAAGCCGAACGTCACCCGGCCCGCCGGGGTCACCGCGTACGCCGTCGGCAGCGCGGGCTCGGGCACCAGGTCGAGCGTCAGCCGCGTCGTCATCCCGCACTCGATCGCCGTGCCCGACGCCTCGCCGTCTCCCTGCGCCGCGTGCCCGTCGCCGACGCACAGCAGCGCGCCCTCCACGGTCACCGGCAGGAACAGCGTTGATCCGGCGACGAGTTCGCGGCAGTCGATGTTCCCGCCGCCGAACACCCGCGGCGGCACCGTCGAGTGCTCGCCGGGCTCGGGCGGCGGCATGCCGATGACGCCGAGGAACGGGGCCAGCGGCACCGTGTGCCCGAACTGGTCGGTGCCCGTGCCCTGTTCGGCGTCCAGCTCCCACAGCAGCCACGTCGGATCCGAACCGACCAGGCCGAGGCGCCGGTTGACCGGGGTGTCGCGCCCGCCCGCCACGGTCCAGCCCCACCCGTCGGGTCGCAGCGCGTCGAGGCGCACCGCGAGCGCCATCCCCGGCGCGGCGCCCCGCACCTCGATCGGCCCGGCGAGGCAGTGCCCGCGGCGCTCATCGATCAGCAGCGGCCTGGGCTCGCCCGGCGTGCGCTGCCGCTCCAGATGCCCCGAGGCGTCCAGGGAGCGGACCACGACCGAGTCCCCCGGATCCACGGAGAGCACCGGCGGCAGGTCGGCGGAGAAGACATCGGTCACCGTGTCAGGTACCGGATCGAGGCGGTGCTCGACCAAGGGGGCGCTCACTTTCCGTAGGGGCTCCGGCGCGTGCGCGGGGCGCGGGGTGTCGGGCGGGCATGGGGCGGGCGGGCGGCGCGCGGCGCGGTGCCTGAGGGGGACATCCCGCACATCCTGCCCGGTCGGACACCAGTACGGAAGGGGCGTCTTGTCATCCGATGTCCTGGGTAGGCTGCCCGCCGTGAGTGAGACATCTCGGCCGATACGGTTCGGCCTCATCGGCAGCGGGCGGCGTTCGGGGTTCTTCGCGCGGCTGGCCCGCGCCCTGCCGGACCGGCTCTCGGTCACGGGCGTGGTGACCAGGACGGCCGAGCGCGGCGCCGAGGCGGAGGCTGCCTTCGGCGTTCCCTCGTACCGCACCGCCGAGGAGCTGGTCGAAGGGGGCGGCGAGCGGCCGGAGTTCGTCATTCCGTCCGTCCCCTGGTCGGTGACCGCGTCGGCGACCGCCGAGCTGGTGCGGCTCGGCGTCCCGGTGCTGGCCGAGACCCCGCCCGCGGCCGACCTCGAGGGGCTGCGCCAGGTGTGGCGGGAGACCGGCGCGAGCGGGCTCGTCCAAGTTGCCGAGCAGTACCCGTTGATGCCGGGGCACGCGGCCAGGCTCGCCCTGCTGCGCGAGGGGGTGATCGGCGAGGTGACGTCGGTGCAGCTGTCGTCCACGCACCTCTACCATGCCGTTTCCCTCATCCGGCACACGCTGGGCGTCGGCTTCGAGCCCGCGACGGTCACGGCCCGTTCGTTCACCGCGCCGCTCGCCGACCCGCTGTCGCCCGCGGGCTGGTCGGGGGACGCGACGCCGAAGGACGCCTCGACGATCCTCGCCATGCTGGACTTCGGCGGCGGCCGGATGGGGCTGTACGACTTCACCGACAACCAGTGGTGGAACCCGCTGCGCGCCCGGCGCATGGTGGTGCGCGGGTCGCTCGGGGAGATCGTGGACGACACCGTGGTGCGCTTGGCCGACCCGCGCACGCCGGTCGAGTCGCGGCTCATCCGGCGACAGACGGGCACCGACCTCAACCTGGAGGGCCGCGAGCTCCACCACATCACCTTCGACGGCCGCGTGATCCACCGCAACGCGTATCGCGGGGGAGCGCTCTCCGAGGACGATCTGGCCGTGGTGGACCTGGTGTTCCGCATGGGCGCGTGGGTGCGGGGCGAGGGGCCCGAGCCGTATCCGCTGGCCTGGGGGTGTCAGGACCACCTCATCAGCCTGGCCATCCTTCAGGCGGCGCGCACGGGGGAGACGGTGACGACGACGCGGGAGGCGTGGGCGCCGGAGTGAGGTCGTCGGTGCGCGCCGACCCCCGCCGCCCTGGCGCGGCTCGCCCGGCCAGGGCGGCGGGAGGGGTAACGCCTCGGCTCGCGGCGCCCCGGATCGCAATGCCTCAGCGCGCGGCGCCCCGGTCCGCGATGCCCCGGTCCGCGGCGCCTCAGCTGGCGACGTCTCAGATCGCGACGCCGAAGTCCCTGGCGATGCCCGCGAGCCCGGACGCGTAACCCTGCCCCACCGCACGGAACTTCCAGTCCGCGCCGCTCCGGTACAGCTCGCCGAAGACCATGGCGGTCTCGGTCGCGGCGTCCTCGCTGAGGTCGTAGCGCGCGATCTCGGCGCCGCCCGCCTGGTTGAGGACGCGGATGTAGGCGTTGCGGACCTGGCCGAAGTTCTGGCCGCGGTTGTCCGCGTCGTAGACGGAGACCGCGAACACGATCTTGTCGACGTCGACGGGCAGGCCCGTGAGGTTGACCTGGATCTGCTCGTCGTCGCCCACGCCCTCGCCGGTGCGGTTGTCGCCGAGGTGGACGATCGTGCCGTCCGGGGTCTGCTTGTTGTTGAAGAAGATGAAGTGGGCGTCGGAGTACACGCGGCCCGTGGGGTTCACCGCGATCGCGCTGGCGTCGAGGTCGAAGTCCGTGCCGGTGGTGACGCGGACGTCCCAGCCCAGTCCGACGGTGACGGCGGTCAGGCCTGGTGCCTCCTTGGTGAGGGAGATGTTTCCGCCTTTGGACAGGGATACGGCCATGAGGTCTCCTTGGGCTCCGGGCGCCGGCCTTCCCCGGCGCCAAGCTCGACAGAGGACGAATCTACGTCACCCGGGCGAACGCCGACGCGGCCGGTGCGCCGGTCGGCGCATCGGCCGCCGAAACGGTGGGCAGAAGGTCACCCCGCCGCCCAACTCGCAAGGGGCGTCAGTCCGTTGCCCCGCGCAGGTCACAGCGGTGCGGCGGCGCGCCCAGGGTGAGGGAGACGTGCCGGGCCGACTCCGCGACCGCCTCGCCGCAGGCGGCCAGGGCGGAGGCGTCCGCGGGGTGGCTCAACGCGGCCGCGCTGATCCCGCCGATCACCTGCCCCCCGTGGTCGAACACGGGCGCGCCGACGGCGATCACGCCGTCCTCGTGCTCCTCGTGGTCCTCCGCCCAGCCGCGCCGCCGCACCGCGTCCAACTCGGCGAGCAGCGCCTCGGGATCGGTGTGCGTCCGCGCGGTGCGCGCCGGCGTGCCCGCCCGCGCGAGGAGCGCGCGCGCCGTCTCCTCCGGCAGGGACGCCAGGATCGCCTTGCCGACCGACGTGGAGTGCAACGGCAGGCTCATCCCGACGCGCGACGCCAGGTGATAGGGCCGGTCACCCGCCAACTTGGCGGCGTACACGGCCTCGTGGCCGGACAGCAGCGCGAAGTGCACGGTCCACGACGTCCGTTTGCGCAGCTCTTCGAGCGCGGGCCGCACCTGCCCCGACAGGTCGGCGGCGCGCTGGTGACGCCCGATCAGCGTGAGGATCCTGGGGCCGCCCGTGTAACTCCCGTGGCCGGTCTGGCGGGCGAACCCCCGCTCGACCAGCGTCCGCAGGATCCGGTGCACGGTCGGCTTCGGCAGCCGCGTCGCCCGTGAGAGGCCCGCGATGCTGTCGTGCTCGGCCAGCGCCTCCAGGACATCCAGCGTCTTGTCGGCGGCCGTCCGCCGGCCCTCACCGGTCATGTCCCCAGCTTAGGTGCCCGCTTTGGGGGCCCGCGCCCCACTTCCCTCGGAAACCTCGTGTGACCGGGTTCACAGCGGGCGGAACGGTATTCCACCCCACGGAATACAGGAGCGGACGTGTCGGACGAGCAGAGCCTTTCCGAACGACTCACCCCACCCGCCCAACTCAACGCCCTCGCCACGACGTTGCTCACCTCGGCCGGGGTGCCCCCCGACCCGGCCACCACGGGGCGCGTCAGGTCACGGCGCGGCGCCACCGCCCTGGTCGACGGCCAACGCGCGTTCGGCCAGCTGGCCGCCCGCCGCGCCGCCGCCGAACTCGCCGAGTTGTGCGCCGAGTTCGCCGTCGGCGTCGTGGCGATCGAGGACTGCGACCACGTCGGCAGGCTGGGGGAGTACGCCGCGGACCTCGCCGAACGCGGCCTGGTCGCCGTCGCGTTCGCCAGCGCCGACCCCACCGTCGCCCCGTACGGCGGCCGCGAACGCCGCCTCGGCACCAACCCCCTGGCCTGGGCGCTGCCCCGCGCCGACGGCAGGGCGCCCGTCGTCATGGACCGGACCACCGCCGCCGTCGCCGAGGGCAAGCTCGGCGTCGCGGGCGCCGCGTCCACCGACCCGGGCGACTTCTACCGCGGCGGCGCGCTGCTGCCGTTCGGCGGCCACAAGGCGATGGACCTGGTGACGGGCGAGTCGGTGGTCGTGGACGGGGGGAAGCGCATTCGTTACTGAGTGCCACTCTTGCCGGAAACGCAAGCGGCACCCGAGGGCGGGTGCCGTTTTGTTTCTCCGGGGGACGTGCTCGACGTCAGGCGCGTATGGGCCCCGATTCGGGAGTGCCTGTTCCGTTCCCCGCCTCCCACATCGGAATGTGGATACCCAGGATCTCGAGCATCGGAATATAAATTCCGGCGGACGTTGCCGTCGCATACGTCGTCCTCGGCGTCTGCCCACTGTCCTCCTGGCTCGATATGCCCTGGGATATCAGCATCGCGGCCACTGCCGATACGAGGGACAGAACCACGGCGGAGGTGAGCACGAGGAGTCGGCTGCGGAAAATTCGCACGGACGTCGCTTTCTCGAACTGGTGCACAAGGTCCGCTGATCTTAGACAACCCACGCGCGATCCCAAAATCGGGCTGAGGCGGAGGGCTCGGCGGCGCTTGGCTCGTGGATATGCACCCGCTATTGAGGCCAATGTCCACTTTGTCCCGAAAGCGCGAGCGAACGCGCTCTGAGCGGCGAATCTTACCAGCTGAAGCGCGTCCCGAAAATCGAGTTCATGTCCTATTCCGAGTTGCGCGCGATGTGGTGTACCTCCGCCAGGAGTTCACGGGCTTCTCGCTCCTCCTGGTGGGCCTGGCTCGCCCGGGCCACCGCCAGCGCTGCGCTCAGGTGCTGGGCCGCCGCGCTCGGGTTCCCCAGGCTGGCCTGGGCCTTTCCGGCGCCGATGAGGGCCCGCGTCTCCTCGGCCGTGGCCCCGATGAGCTGAGCCGTCTCCCCTGCGCGGAGATAGGTCTCGTGTGCGCGGTCGAACGCGCCGCGGTCGTGGTGAAGGGCCCCGATGCCGAGGAGGGCATGCGCCGTGTTCTTCCTGTCGCCAAAACTTCGGAAAGCCGTGAGGCATTCCTCGAACATGGCCAGCGCTCTGTCTTTTTCCTCGGCATTTTCTGAAGCGGCGAGGACGGAGGCCAGATTCGCCTGGACGATGACCTCGTCGAAAGAAGCGCCGCTGGCTCTCGCCAGAGCCAGCGCTCGCTCGAGCGGTGGCCGCGCCAGGTCCACTCGACCTCTGTCCTGCTGAAGAGTGCCTATATTACTCAGGGTTTTGGTGAGATTTCGGTCGTCGCCGACGGCGGCAAAGTACTCGCTCACCTGCTGGAAGTGCTCCAGCGATTCCCGGTACCGATGGAGCGCTGACAGAATGATCGCCACATTGTTTTTGCAACGGGCCTGACCACGCGTATTTTTTCTCTCCGTGTGGAGGGCGATGGCCGATTCGTGGAGACGCAGGGCCTCCCGCAGGCGCCCGGTATGCCAGTCGACGACTCCGAGGCCGCGCAGTGCCTCCGCCTGGATTCCGCCCTCGTCGATCTCCTGGGCGATTCCGAGTGCTCGCCGATAGGCCGCGGCGGCCTCCTCGTACCGGCCGGTGTTCGCGTGTGTCGCGCCAAGGTCGAGCAGGGCCAGGCTCAACGCCCGTGCGTCGCCCGCCGCTTCCCAGTGCGCCACGGCGTGATGGCGCATGGCGGCGGCGTCGATCCACCGGCCCTCGGCGTCGAGGAACCCCGCCAGCACATGCCCGAGCAGGGCCGACCAGACCGGCGGCAGGTGAGCGCGCGCGAACGCCTCCGTCGCCAAGAGATTCCCCCGCTCCCGCTGGAACCAGCCGTTCCAGTCGTTCGACGACGAAGCCGCCGATGTGCTCGGAAGGGCGATCCTGGGCCGACCGGGGTAGAGAGAACGATCCGCGAGGTCAGCGGCGTTGAGATAGAAATTGATCAGCCGGAGGATCGCCGCCTCGCGCGCCTCTTCCGTCTCCTCCGCGGTGGCCAGGGTCCGCGCGTACTCGCCCACGAGATCATGGAAGTCATAGCGATTCGGAATCTGCTCACGCACAAGATTGCAGTGAAGTAGATGATCGAGAAGGCGCTCGGTTTCGGCCAGTGGAAGACCGGTCAGGGCGGCGGCCGCCGACGGGTCGAAATCATCCCCCGGAAACAACCCCAACAGGCGGAACGCCGATTGTTGATCAGCTTGCAAGGCGAAGTAGCTGAGCCCGAACGCGTTGGCGATAGCTCGAAATCCGTCGTGGATCTGCGCCAATCTGCCCGAAGGTCGGGACAGTTGGTGCCTGAGCGTCGCGAGATCCCAGGACGTGTGGGTGCTGAAACGTCCCGCCACCAGCTCCACCGCGAGGGGCAGATAGCCGCACAGCTCGACCACGCGGGCCAGCTCGGCCGGATCGTCCGCGTCGCGCATCCGCTCCTCACCGGCGGAGGCCCGGAACAGCGCCGCCGCGTCGTCCGGATCCATCACATCGAGGGCGAACGAGCGCACCCCGGGCAGCCCGGTGAGCCGTCGCCTGCTGGTGATGATCAGCAACGAGGGGCTTGTGTCGGGGAGCAGCGGCCTGACCTGGTCGGGCCCCGCGGCGTCATCGAGAACGATCACCGAGCACCTGTCCGCCAGGATGGCCCGCCACAGGACCGCGCGCTCCTCGGTGGACCGGGGGATGGCCTCGGCCGGAATGCCAAGCAGGCCGAGCAGATCGCCGAGGGCGGCGCCCGCGGTCAGTGGCTCCCGGTCGCTGCCGTCCCCCAGCAGGTTGACGTACAGCCCCGCATCGGGGAAGCGGTCGCCGAGCTTGTGCGCGGCGTGGATGGCCAGGGACGTCTTGCCCACCCCCGGCATCCCGGATATGGACTCGAGGGCGACCACGCGCCCCCCGTCCCCTGCCGCCTCCAGGCGGTGCAACTCACGGATCCTGCCGACCAGTTCGATGCGGCGCGGCAGGTTGTTCCGTGGTGTCCGCGCGATGGCAGGGCGGGGCGGGATCCGGGTGGGCCCCCTGCCCGGCGGTCTCGGCAGCAGCCGCCCGACCGGCGTCCGGTTCAGGATCAGTTGATGCACCCGCGCCAGGTGCTCGCCCGGCTCGCTGCCCAGGTCGTCGTGGAGCGTGCGTCGCACGGCCCGATAGGTGGCCAGGGCTTCGGCGTCGCGCCCGCACCCGTAGTAGGCGATCATCAGGTGGGCCGCGAGCCGCTGATCGTGCGGGTGCCTGGCGGCCAGCGCGGACAGCTCGGCGAGGCATTCGGCGAAGCGGCCGAGGCGCAGCTCGGCGGCGAAGCGGGCCGAGGTGACCTGGTGTCTGGACTCCGCCAGGCTGGTGCGCACCTGCTCGGGCCACAGCCCAGGGAGCCCGGCCAGCGCCTCGCCGCGCCACAGGCTCTCCGCGCTGCGGAATAAGTCCGCCGCCCCCTCGTCGTCCCCTTCGCCCTCGAGGCGGGCGGCCCGCGCGGCGAGGCGCTGGAAGCGGTGCCAGTCCACCTGGTCGGGATCCATCTCCAGCGTGTAGGTGTGGGCGTGCCCCCTGATGAACCGCGTGCGCGCCGCGGCCGGGTTCCCGTCCTCCCGCGCGGCCTCGCGTAACGCGCGGCGGGTCCTGGAGACATGCGAGTGGGCGTTCTCGCGCGGCCGGGCGGGCAGCTCGGTCGCTCCGTCCCAGAGACGGTCGATCAACGTGGACAGCGCGACGGGGCGACCCACCTCGAGTGCGAGCGTCGCCACGACGATGCGTTCCTTGTCCGAGCGGAGCGCCAGACGTTGCCCCCGTGCTGCAAGCGTCACGGGGCCGAGCACCGCGACCTCCACCAGCCCTCCCCGGCCGGTCCGTCGTGCTTTGGCCCAAGGGTGACAGAGCCGCCGCGGGGGTGCCAGAGGGCATGGGGCGGCGGCGTTGGCCGATTTGGGGCTGCCGATCGCTTTTCTTGTTCTCGGTGTGATCCTGATGGGTAAGAAAGAACGCAGCGCGCGTAGTTGTGTGTCATGGCACTGGCTCGGTCTGGGGGGATGGCCCGTGCATCCTTATTCGCAAGCCCATCGCAACGTCATCGGCGGATCGGCCAGGATCGACGGGGCGAGCATTCAGGCCGGTCATGTGAGCGGTGGGATCCACGTTCACCAGGAGAGCCCGCCACCTCGGCCCGTTCCCCGTCAACTGCCCCGGGTTCCCTCACACTTCACCGGCAGGGAACGCGAGCTCGCGGCGCTCTCCGAGGTCCACGACCGCGCCGCCGAGGGCGAGGCGCCCCTGATCGTCGTGAGCGGGCCGGCCGGCATAGGGAAGACGGCTCTGGTCTCGCGCTGGGTGAGGGCACGCGCGGAGTCGAGCTTTCCCGACGGCTGTCTCTACGCCGACCTGCGCGGCCATGCCCCGGAGGGCCCGGTCGAGCCGAGCGACGTTCTCGGACAGTTCCTGCGCGCGCTCGGCCTGTCGCGGACGCCGACCGAGCTGCCTGAGCTGATGGGGATGTGGCGCACGCTCACCGCGCCCCTGCGCATCGCCGTCGTCATCGACAACGCCCTCTCCGCCGCCCAGACGATTCCGCTGATCCCGGGTGGCGAGGGCAATCTCACGATCGTGACCAGCCGGTTCCGTCTGACGGGGCTGCGGATCGAGGGCGCGGTGCCGCACCAGCTCGGGCCGCTCGACGCCGACGCCTCGTGGGCGTTGCTGTCCAGGGGGATCGGGGAGGACCGGCTGCGCGCCGACACCGGGGCCACCGACCGGGTGGTCGAGCTGTGCGCGGGCTTCCCCCTGGCCCTGTGCCTGGCCTCAGCCTGGCTGTCGTCCCGGCCGCGGCAGCCGGTGCACACCATGGCCGACACACTCGCGCGCGATCCTCGCCGCGCGGTGACGCTCACCGGGGAAGGAGCGGTGGCGGCCGTGCACACCGCGCTCGACGAGTGCTACGCGGTGCTGCCCGCCGAAGCGGCAAGGCTCTACCGGCGGTTGGGCGCGTTTCCCTTCCCGGTCTTCGAGTCCCGGCTGGCCGCGGCGGCCGGTGCGCTCTCGCTCGACGAGACCGACCGGGTGCTCGACGACCTGCTCGAGGCGAACCTGGTCGAGGACATCGACGTCGACCGTTGGCGCCTGCACGACGTCGTGCGGCGGCACGCGGCCGCGCTCGCGCGACAGGAGGCGTCCGAGGACGGCGGCACGGCGTGGGCGGAGGCGCTCAGGCGCGCCTGCGATTGGTTCCTGGCCACGGCGACGGCGGCGCAACGGATCCTGACCCCGGTGCAGGCGGTGCTCGAGCGCACGTTGCGCTACCCACCCGACCTCTCCCTCCCCTTCGCGGACGAGGCCGACGCCCTCGGCTGGCTGGATGCCCGCCGCGCCGACCTGCTCGCCGCGGTGCGGACGGCCGTGGAGCGGGGCTGGGATGACACGGCGTGGCAGCTCGTCGACGCCATGTGGCCGCTGTTCTCGCGTCTGCGCCACTATCCCCTGTGGATCGAGGCGCACGAGCTGGGGCGGGCGGCGGCCCATCGGGCCGGGAACGGGACCGCCGAGCGGCAGATGCTCAACTCCGGGGCGATCGGCCTCAGCGCGGCAGGCCGCCTCGACCGGGCCATCGACTGGTACGCCGCCTCCCTCGAGGCCGCGCGCGGGGCCGGTGACCGGCGGGACGAGGGACAGGCGCTCCTCGGGCTGGGCGCCGCGCACCGTGAGGCGGGGCGGTTCGACCGGGCGATCCCGTATCTCGCGGATGCCATCGAGACGTGGAACGAGGTCGGCTACCCGCGGGGCACCGCGCTCGCCCGCATCGTGCTGGGTGAGATCGCCCTCGAACGTGACCAACTCGACGACGCCGTGGGGCACTTCCGGCGGGCTCGGCGGACCATGACCGAGTTGGACGAGCCGTACGAGGTCGCCCGGGCTCGCGTATTCCTCGGGCAAGCGCTCTCCCGGACGGTGATCACGACGGCGCCGAGAGCGAGTTGCGCCAGGCTCTCGACGTGTTCGAGGCCCGCGGGGCGGCCCACTGGCAGGCCAGAACGCTGGAGACCTGGGGCGACAGCGCCGCGCGCGCCGGAGATCACTCCGCCGCGCGCGGCCATCGTGAACGCGCCCTCGCCCTCTTCGCCACCTACAGCCAGGAGGACGCGGCGCGGCTCAGGGAGCTTCTGGGAGAGCGCTCCCCTTCGGCGGATCCAGGTCCTTCAGCTCCGTCAGGGAGTGGCCCTCGACCAGCCACCCGTGCAGACACGACGCCATCAGCGGACTGACCTCGCCCCGCCATGCCGACGCAGCCGACCGCCGCCCCAGCACCCGGACAACACCGTTGTTGTCCGCCACCAGCCAACCGCCCCCCGCGAGAGGCACGGCAACGAGCCGACACCCGGGGTACCGGGCGAGTCGCGCCCGCGCCCATGGGACCGCCCGCGGCTGTGGGCGCGGCACGTGCCCGTACAGCACGTCGGCGCAGGCGAGCCAGCGTTCCTCCGCACACGCGTCCGCGTCCACGGCGATGTGCTCGTCCACCGCGTCGGGCAGCGGACCGCCGCGCGCCACGAAGGTGCGCGGTCCCGATGTGGTCCGGATCGCCACGGCGACGGAGTCGGCGGGACGGCTGCCCCCTGACGGCGTGGCGACCCATCGCCGACCGACGGACGCCGGGCCGCACCGCCATTCCTCATGCGCGTTCATGCCGTCAGCCGCCTCTCCGCCCATGTGTCCAACCGGGGTGGAAGCGCCAGCGGGAGCGTCGTCGCGGCGTGCGCCGGCTGGCCCAACCCCAGTACCAGATACAGCAGTCGACGCATGTTGCGCGCGAAGAGTCCCGGCTCGGAGCTGATGCGAGAGGCGATGGCCGCGTACTCCTCTCTCCGGTACTCGGCCGCCGCGTAGTCGAGTTGCTCGGACAGCGAGTGCCCCGGAGTGAGCGCGGGCGCCGTCAGGGCGAGTGCCGCCGCGGGCGAGTCGGGGTTGATCTCCTGGGACGGCGAGGCCGCCAGCAGGATCGGCGCCCTCGTCAGCGTTCCGTACAGCGTCACCGAGCCGTGGTCCCCGATGATCGAGTCCGCGGCGACCAGGAGCGCCCGCCAGTCGGCGTGGGGCGGCACGACGGCGATGCCGCGGTCGATGCACCGCGACAGCCAGGCCCGCACCTGGAAGGACCCGTGGCTCGAGAACACATTCGGATGAACGACCAGGGCGATCCGCCGCCCGGGCAGCACCAGTTCGCTCAGCAGCCGCGGCATCAACGCCTCGATGCCGCCGAACGACGAGCGCGGCCCCCACGTCGAGACAACGGTGATCAACTCCTCGTCCGGCAGCAGCCCGAGAGCCGCACGGTAGCGCTCCCGCCCGGGGAGGCTGGCCGCGATCCGGTCGTGCACCGGATCACCCACCACGGTGGCGACCGGCACCGCCTCAGGGCAGGAACGTTCGAGTTGTCGAAGGTCACCCGCGTGCGGCAGCACCACCGCGGCCGGTGGCCTGCGGTCGTCGCCGAGCAGGATGTCCGAAGGGCCGAGACCGTAGACGTGCGTGCGCGAAGCCCCCACCCTCCGCTTGAGGTAGCTGGCTCCGTGCGGCACGGTGACGACGGGCCCCCGTACCTCGCCCATGCCCCGTGGCCCGGCCGCCAGGACCAGGTCGTACTCCCATCGCAGCGCCTCCTCCCACGGCAGGACGGGCCCGCCGAGGTCGTGCAGGTAACGCGACGCGCCGTCCCCCAACTCGTGGGGCGGCGCGGTGAACAGCAGTTGGATCCGGAAATCCTGTGCCAACAGGCTGACGATCTCGCTCAGTCGCTTCCCGTAGGGCACCGTGTGGACGACGGCCAGCACCTTCTTGCGTCCCGGCAGTGTCAGCCACTGCCGATCGCGGTTCCGCCCGTCATGTGCGTGTATGCCTTCGGAGTCTCCGTCGGCTGGCATCACGACATCCCCCATGTCTGTGTGTCATTGCGGGCCCCTCCGAGAAGCGCGCGGCTGCCCGCCGTCGCGGGGGCCCATACATCGGGATGGTTGCCGCGTGTCCGGACAGAAGAGTGGCGAAAACCATGCAGAAACCTTGCCGAACCGGGCAGGGCGCCTTTTCGCCCCGCAGCGTTGCAGGACTGACACAAAGCCGTGCCGTCGCGGGCGACTGTCGGTCGGACTGCGTAGGGTTCCGTGCAACCGCTGGACGTGGCGGCGCGAGACCGGAGAAGGGTTAGCACGTGAGTCTCAACTTGTCCAAGGGACAGGCGATCAACCTCCAGAAGGCCGACGGCGGCACGCTCACCGCCGTGCGGATGGGCCTGGGGTGGCAGGCGGCTCCCCGGCGGGGGCTGTTCGGGACGCGCACCCGCGAGGTCGATCTCGACGCCTCCGCCGTGGTGTTCGCCGACAAGCAGCCGGTCGACGTCGTCTTCTTCCAGCATCTGACCAGCGACGACGGCTCCGTTCGGCACACCGGCGACAACCGCGTGGGCGGCGCGGGCCAGGGCGGCGACGACGAGGCGATCCTCGTCGACCTCCAGCGGCTTCCGGTCCATGTGGACCAGCTCGTCTTCACGGTCAACTCCTTCACGGGGCAGACGTTCGCCGAGGTCCAGCAGGCGTTCTGCCGCCTGGTCGACGAGACCAACGGGCAGGAGCTCGCGCGTTACACCCTGACCGGCGGCGGCGCCTACACCGCGCAGATCATGGCCAAGGTGCACCGGCAGGGCGGCGGTTGGCAGATGACCGCGATCGGCGAGCCGGCGAACGGGCGGACGTTCCAGGACCTGTTGCCCGCGCTGATCCCCTACCTGTAGGCGCCCGTTCCGCACCCATGGCCACGACCCATGGCCACGACCCACCGCTACGATCGGGCCCGGCGGGGCGCGCGACCGCGCCGGGCTCGCCCATCCCCAACGTTCTGAGAGGGCGCCACGATGACAGTCGAGCTGATTCGCGGGCAGAACCACCCGCTCCCGGAGACGCGCCTGGAGATACGGGTGTCCGCAGGCCAGCCGATCGCCGCCGGGGTGACGCTCAACGACGAGCGCGGACGCATGCGCGACGCCACCTGGATCGCCCACCCTGCCTCGCCCCGGCTGCCCGGTGTCGAGGTCTCCAAGCAGGCCGCAGCCGACCACCGACTCGCCGTCGACCTCGACGCGCTGCCCGCCGCCGTGCACCGCGTCAACGTCCTGCTCGCGCTGCCCACCGGCGTGGGCGGGCCCACCAGCTTCGGCGCCGTCGCGCCCCCGACCGCCGCCGTCACCGGCCTGGACGGCGCCGCGATCGTGAGCTACCACATCGTCGACCTGGACGCGGAGTCCGCCGTCGTCGCGCTCGAGCTCTACCGCAGGAACGACGCGTGGAAGGTCCGCGCGGTCGGCCAGGGCTTCGCGGGCGGGCTCACCGCGATGCTGCGCGACCAAGGGCTGCCGGAGGCCGAGGAGTTGGCCGCCACGATCAACGCCGCCGTGGCCAGCGGCATGGCCCGCGCCGTGGCGCCCGCGCCGCCGCCACCGCCCGCGCAGCCGAGCCAGCCGGGCCGACCCGTCGCCGGGGACGCCACCGGCTGGTCGATGGACGAGCGCCTGTACAACCAGGTGTGGGGCATGTTCGAGGACCTGGCCCGCGCCACCGCCGCGTACCGAAGCGCCGTCGACTTCGCCGACTCCCGCATGGACCGCGAGCTGGACGGCGTGCTCTCCGACCCGCGCAACCGCGTCGGCCCCGTCGCCGACGCCGCCCGCGCGAAGGCCCAGGCCAAGCGCGCCCAGCTGGTCGACCAGGCCCGCGCCGCGCTCGACCGCGACGTCGCGCAGCTGGTCGCCGAGTCCGAGGTCGTCGAGCCCGCCCTGCCGCCCGCGTACGCCCGTTGGGACAACCCCTGCTGGCACGCCTACAAGATCCCCGACGAGGTCCCGATGGCCCTGCGCCTCGGCGACCTCAGCCTTCCCGAGCACGTCGGCCTGCGGATCCCGATGCTCATGCGGATGCCGCTCCAGCGCGGCCTGTGGATCGACAGCGGGCGCGGCGGGGGCGGGATGGAGGCCGCGCTGCACGACTCGGAGGACCTGCGCAGGCGCGCCGCCGAGACGGCCACGGCGATCGCCGCGCGCCTGCTGGCCGTTCACCCGGCCGACGGCCTCAGCGTCCGCGTCATCGACCCCACGGGGTCGGTCGGCGGCCTCGCGCCGCTGGTCGAGGCGGGGGTGCTCGCCGAGCCGCCCGCGGTGGGCGAGGCGGGCGTGACCGCGACGCTCGCCGGGCTGACCCAACGCGTCGACCTGGTGCAGATGGCCATCCGCAGCGGCGCGGGCGACGCGTTGCCGCCGGACATCGACCTCGCCGAACAGCTCCTGATCGTCCGGGACTTCCCACACGGCTTCGACGACCGCGGCGTGACGCACCTGCGGTACCTGGCCGACGAGGGCGCCTCGGTCGGCGTCCACCTGATGATCATCGGCGACCGCGAGGACGCCCGCGCCTACGGCCCGCTCCTCGACCCGCTGTGGCGCGCGCTGCTGCGCGTCACCCCGGTCCCCGACGACCACCTGGCCGACCCGTGGGTGGGCCACGCCTGGACGTACGACCCTGGCCTGCCCCCGCAGAACAGCCAGATCGTCCCGCGGATCCTCCGCCAGGTGGCCGCGGCGCGGCAGACGACGCAGCCCTAGGCCCTGCCCGGGCGGGCATCGAGGACCGGTCCGCGGCGTCAGGCGCCTGATCGCGGGGCGCCGGGTCGCAGCCACCGGGGCGGCGGCAGCACGGACGCGGGCCGTCGTCCCCGGCCCGAAGGCGCCGACCCGCACCGCGGCGGGCGCGCGGCCCCGGTGACCCAGGAGAGCGCGGCACGCGGGAGGAACGTCGACATCCGAGGGCCACTCCGCGCGGGCCCCGAGGGGACGCGCACGGCTCAGGCCGCGCGGACCGCGCCGCTCTCGGTGGCGGTGTCCTGGCGGATGCCGATGACCTCCACCTCCACTCCCCAGGACTCCAACGTGCGGGCGGTGTGGACAAGGGTGATCCGGGAGAAGGGGTACAGGGTGCTCGGCGTGAGGTCGGCGTGGCCCTTGAGGAGGACGGCGAAGACGACCTTGGTCGGCCTGAAGTCCGGCGGAAGCCCGGCGGCGCGGGCGAACTTCCCCCGTGCCTCCGGGGAGTTGAGGAGTGTCTGAACGGCCACCACGCCCTGGCCGAAGAGGTGGCTCAGCGGCCCTGAGCCACCGGCCCGCTTGACCATGACCAGCGTGCCGTCCGGTGCCAGCAGATCGCAGACCTCCACACCGTTCCCCCGGTGGAACGCCGTGCGCACGGTGTCCCGGTCGAAGCACAGGAAGCCGGGGCGCGCGTCCGGCACCGCCTCGTTGTAGGCCCGCTCGCTCTGTCCGGGGAGCCAGGCGGGCAGGTCGAGCGACGGCCTCCGCCGGATCAGGCGGCGCACCGCCTCCTGGAGGGAGATCAGATAGGCCGGGTCGGTCTCGTACCACTCCCCGTCCAGCAGGAAGAAGCGGCGGGACCCGAGCGACACCTCCGCCTCGATCCAGCGCAGAGCCCGGTCGGAGACCAGCCGGTCGGGCGGGAGAGCCCTCGGTGCCGCCGCTGTCGTACGACGCCCGCAAGATCGCCGCGCTCACCACCAACCCCGGGTGCGCCAGGCGAGCGGTGCTCGACGCCGCGGGCATCGACAAGGCTCGGCTGGCCGGACGACTCGGCGCCACACCCGGCGCGTTCACGCAGTCCCCGTTCGCCCTCACGCGTGGCCGCGCCTTCGAGGCCCTGGTCAAGGCGAACGGGTACGCCGAGCTGATCACCCTGCTCCGCGCCGAGCTCGCCGCCCCGGTCGAGGAGGCCCGCGTCGCCGATCTCGCCGCCGCGGAGGGCGACAGGGCCAGCGTGCGCACACGCGCCCGCGCGACCGAGCGCCTCCTCAAGCGGGTGATCGCGGAGGAGGACAGCAGGCTCATCCTCGACCACCCCGTCCTGACGCTCGAGATCGCCGGACAGACCGCTTACCTCGAGCCCGACGCGCTCAGCCACCGGATCGGGGATCGGATCCATGTGGTGGTGATCAAGTCGTTCGCCGCCATCGACGGTCAGGCGGACCCACGGAAGACGGCCGCCGCGGCGCGGGAGGCCGCCGTCCATGTGCTCGCCCTGCGCCGCACGTTGACCGGGCTCGGCGCCTCCGCCGATCTGGTCGCCGACCAGTTCCTGTTGGTCTGCCCCAAGGACTTCAGCAACCGACCCTATGGCCGCCTCATCGACCTGCGCCAGCAACTCGACGCCGTCGAGCACCAGTTGAGGCGTCTCGCACGCGCGGAGGACCTCGCGGGAGCGCTCGACGCGGACGCCAGCCTCGACCTGTCGGTCCAGGGCGACCAGGGGCCACCCGTGGTGTCCGACGACCACCTGGCCAGGACCGTGGAATCCCTCGACTATCTGTACGAGCCCGGGTGCCTCGACTTCTGCGAGCTCTCCCGCCACTGCCGCGAGAAGGCCCTGGCCGCCGGGGCCCCCGCCCGTCTCGGCGGCACCGTGGGCGGTGACCTGCCAGGGCTCGACCACATCGCCGTCGCCCTGAGCCTCGCTCATGGGCAGGCGGAGCCCGACGAGCACCGGCGCGAGGTCGTCGAGCGGTTGCGGGCGGCCGCCCGCCTTCGGGCCAGGTGCCTCGGCCGGGGGGTGGCCTCATGAGTGTTCTGACGACCTACGCGCGGCTGCGGGCCGCCGAGGCCGGGCGGGCGGAGCCCCTGGCCACCGTTCGCCATGTCCATCTGGCGGCCCGGCCGTTCGTGCTGATTCCCCTGGCCCTCGCCGGGGAGGCGTGCGCTCCCCTCGCCGCCCTCGTCGGTGCCGAGCGAGAGCGGCCCGAGCTCCTGATCGTCGCGGAGCCGAGGGATCGCACACAGCGCTTCGCCTTCGTGGCCGACCTGGCCGATCGGGTGCTCCCCCATCTCGACTCCTTCACGCGCGACACGGAGGAGTACACCGGCAGGCGCGACGGCGCGAAGCGGATCCTGACCCGGTGTACGGAGGCGCCCCAGATCCTCGTTCCGAACCCCGGTGGCATCGCCTTCCTCCGGCTGCTCGGCCGATCGACGCGCTTCCGTGGCACGGAGGGCCCGCACGCGGTGCCGCCGGGCGTTCCGCTCCTCGGCAAGTGGCTGACCTGGTTCACCGATCGTGCCGAGTTCCCCGGCTCGAGCCAGCTGCTCGCCATGACCGAGGCGCTGAGCGTCCACTGGGCCACGGGCCAGAGCGGCACGGAGGACGGCAATCTCGCCTCGCTCATCGGCTGGATCGCCCCTCCCGACGGGCACGACGGCCACGAGGCGGCGCGGCTCGCCGAGGATCCCGCGCTCCGGCCCCCGGCCGGACCTGCCACCGACCCCGTCTTCGACCACACGCTTCACGAGCTGCTCGACCGTTACGAGAGGGCAGGAACGGACCCGTTGCGCGCCGCCCTGCGACACCAGCTCGAGAAGCAGCTCCGCTCCCAGCTCGCCCCCACCTGGGACCTCATGTGGCGGGGCGTCGACCTGCTGCGCTCCCTCCCTCCCGGTGCCAGCGTCGCGGGGCGCTGGGAGTTCGACCGGACGCTCTTCACCGACTACGCCGCCTACCTGGCCGAGACGGGCCTCCCACAGGCCCGCAGGGACCACGCGGTCGGCGCCGCGCGGCGACTGGCCCGCCTCGAGGACGCCACCGCACGCTACGAGCTCGCCCGCGCCTACGACGATCCGCTGGTGATGGCCGAACACGAGCTGGCGGGAAGGGCGTTCACCGGGGTCGTCATCGCCACCGACCCGTCGCGGATGGTCAAGGGGCCCAGGTCCGCGCTGTTCCGGCCCCTGGTGACCCTGCGGACCGACGCCCTGCCACCCCGCCTCGAGCTCGGGGACAAGGTCAAGAGCCCCACCCGCCGCGACCAGCCCGCCAGGCTCCTCGCCGTCAGGGCGCTGCCGGACGGCGACGCCGAGATCGACCTGGAGCTTGAGGGCGGCCTGGCCAGGAAGCGCAAGCCCCCGGCGCCGCCCGGATGCGTGCCCGAGCCGGGTGAGGAGCTGTGCTACACCGTTCTCGACACCGGCCACAGCCCGCTTGCCTTCCCCGACGACGAGGCGACGCCGTGGACTCATGGCGGACCTCCCACTCCCTACACACCGACCGAGGACGACGCCGACGAGGCGTGGGAATGACCGGCGGGAGGGACATGACCGCGGATACGCCCGCAGCACGCGCCGACGCGGCCGTCGCGCGAGTGCTCCACGACGTCGACCACACGACGGGGCGCGGCGTCGTGGTGGACTCGCCCCCGGGCGCGGGCAAGTCCACGCTGGTCGTGCGCGCCGCGGCCCATCTCGCGGAGGGCCAGGGCCCCGTCATGGTCGTGGCGCAGACGAACGAGCAGGTCGACGACCTGGTCGACCGCCTCGCGACGCGCCACCCGCGGCTCCGCGTCGGACGGCTGCTGAAGAGCGGCGGCACCCTGCCCGGGCGCGTCCGGCGGCACGGCAACGTCACGGGCGCCGAGAAGTTGAGCGATCTCGGCACCCTGCCACCTGTGGTGGTGACCACCGCCGCGAAGTGGGCCTTCGTCAAGGCGCCCGAGGGCACGCCGTGGGGCTGGGCCATCGTCGACGAGGCGTACCAGATGCGTTCGGACGCGCTGCTGCGCTGCGCGGGACTCTTCGAACGCGCCCTGTTCGTCGGCGATCCCGGCCAGCTCGACCCGTTCGCGACCGTCGAGACGGAACGCTGGGCCGGACTCACCTGGGACCCGCTGCGCAACGCGGTGGACGTCACCCTCGCCCACAACCCCCGCATGCCCACGCGCCGACTCCCCGTCTCCTGGCGGCTGCCGGCCACCGCCGCGGGGCTGGTCGGGCGCGCCTTCTACCCCTTCACCCCCTTCACGCCCGGCACCTCGTCGGCCGACCGCCGCGTCCGGCTGCCGGTTCCGGCCCTGGGGGCGGACCCCGTGGACCGGGTGCTCGACCGGGCCGCGGCAACGGGCTGGGGATATCTGCGCCTTCCCGCGCGGCACTCCCTCCGTGTCGACGGCGAGGTGGCCGCCGCCCTCGCCACCGCGGCCGGTCGCCTCCTCGCCCGCGGCACGATCACCCACTGCGACCAGGCTCCCGAGGGGCGCGAGCTCACTCCCGAGCGCATCGCCATCGGCGTCACCCACAACGACCAGGCCGACGCCGTGCGCGCCCGCCTGAGCCCCGAGCTCGCCGGTGTCACCGTCGACACCGCCAACAAGCTCCAGGGCCGCGAGTTCGATGTGACGCTGGTGTGGCACCCGCTCTCGGGGCGGGCGGACGCCAGCGCGTTCCACCTGGAGACGGGGCGCCTGTGCGTGCTCCTCTCCCGCCACCGCCACGCCTGCGTCGTCGTCGCGCGCGACGGCATCCGTTCGCTCCTTGACCGCCACCCCTCCAGCCAGCCCCTCCACCTCGACGTCCCTCCGAAGTTCCCTGACGGCTGGCGCGCCCACCAGACGATCATGGAGCACCTCGACCGACCGGACTTCCTGGTCGGAGCCTGAGGAGGGCGCGCGCCCGGTGCCGTGCCGAAGCCCCCGGACGCCCCTTTGGCTTCCGGTCCGTCGAACGCGCGATGTCCCGTCGGGGAAACGGTGGTTGAGGTGGTGACAGAGGTCTCGACGGCGGGGCGGTTGACATGAACACTGTTGTCAACGCGCGTTGCGATCCGACGCGCGATCCTTGACCCCCCACGTGGAGGCTCCGTGAGACCGCCGAAGCTCCTCACCGTCCTGTCCGCGCTCGTTCTCTCCGTCCTGATGGCCCTGGTGGGCACGGGCTCGGCCCAGGCCGCCGGACCGGCCTATGTGGCCCTGGGGGACTCGTACTCCTCCGGCAACGGCGCCGGGAACTACATCGACGCGAGCGGCAACTGTCATCGCAGCAACAACGCCTACCCCGCGCTGTGGGCGGCGGCCAACGCCCCCTCGTCGTTCTCCTTCGTCGCCTGCTCGGGCGCGGTGACCAGCGATGTCACCGGCTCGCAGCTGAGCTCGCTCAACGCGTCCACCGGGCTGGTCTCGATCAGCATCGGCGGCAACGACGCCGGGTTCGCCAACGTCATGACCACGTGCGTCACCGGCTCCGACTCGACGTGCCTCAACCGCATCGCGACGGCCGAGTCGTTCATCACCGGCACGCTGCCGGGCCGCCTCAACTCCGTCTACTCCGCGATCGATTCCCGCGCGCCCAACGCCCATGTGGTGGTGCTGGGTTACCCGCGCATGTACATCGAGCCCTCCAACTGGTGCATCGGGCTGAGCCAGACCAAGCGCGAGGCGATCAACGACGCGTCCGACCTGCTCAACTCCGTGATCTCCGCCCGGGCTTCGGCCCACGGCTTCGCGTTCGGCGACGTGGCCGCGCGCTTCGCCGGGCACGAGCTGTGCTCGGGTGACAACTGGCTGCACGACGTTCGGCTGCCCACGTGGGAGGCGTACCACCCCACGGCCCTCGGCCACTCCGGCGGCTACCTGCCCGCGCTCAACGCCGTCGACTGACCCGAGCGGCGCCGCGTTCATCGGAACGAGCCCCCTGAGGCCCCGCGCCCCAGGGGGCTCACCGCCGTGCTCAGCCGAACTGCTCGGTCTCCGTCGAGCCCGCGAGCGCGGTGGTCTCGGACGCCGGGTTCACGGTCGTCGAGACCAGGTCGAAGTACCCGGTGCCGACCTCGCGTTGGTGGCGCACCGCCGTGAACCCCTCCTTCTGCGCGGCGAACTCCGCTTCCTGGAGGGCCACATACGACGTCATCCCGTCCTCGGCATAGCCGCGGGCCAGGTCGAACATCGCGTGGTTGAGCGAGTGGAACCCCGCCAGCGTGATGAACTGGAACCGGTACCCCATCGCCGCCAACTCCCGCTGGAACGCCGCGATCTGGTCGTCGTCGAGGGCCGCCTTCCAGTTGAACGACGGCGAGCAGTTGTAGGCCAGCATCCGGTCCGGGTACTCCGCGTGGATCGCCTCGGCGAACCTCCGCGCCTGGTCGAGGTCGGGCGTGCCCGTCTCCATCCACAGCAGGTCCGCGTAGGGGGCGTAGGCCAGGCCGCGGGCAATGGCCGCCGCCATGCCGTTGCGCACCCGGTGGAAGCCCTCCGCGGTGCGCCCTCCCGTGCAGAACGGCGCGTCGCGCTCGTCGACGTCGCTGGTGAGCAGCGTCGCGGCCAGGGCGTCGGTCCGCGCGACGATCAGGGTCGGCACGCCGGAGATGTCGGCGGCGAGCCTGGCGGCGTTGAGCGTGCGGATGTGCTGGCCCGTGGGCACGAGCACCTTGCCGCCCAGGTGCCCGCACTTCTTCTCGGACGCCAGCTGGTCCTCGTAGTGGATGCCCGCGGCGCCCGCCGCGATCATCGCCTTGGTCAGCTCGAACGCGTTGAGCGGGCCGCCGAAGCCCGCCTCCGCGTCGGCCACGATCGGGGCGAGCCACTCGGTGGCGTCGGTGCCGCCCTCCGCGGTGGCGATCTGGTCGGCGCGCAGCAGCGCGTTGTTGATCCGACGCACCACCTGGGGAACGGAGTTGGCCGGGTAGAGGCTCTGGTCGGGGTAGGTGTGACCGGCCTGGTTGGCGTCGGCGGCGACCTGCCACCCTGAGAGGTAGATGGCCCGCAGGCCCGCCCTGACCATCTGGACGGCCTGGCCGCCGGTCAGGGCGCCGAGCGCGTGCACGTGGTCGCGGTCGTGCAGCTCGCGCCAGAGCCGTTCGGCGCCGAGCCGGGCCAGGGTGTGCTCCTCGGTGACGCTCCCGGCCAGCCGGATGACGTCATCGGCGCGGTAGGTGCGCCGCACGCCGGCCCAGCGGGGGTCGGTCTCCCACTGGAGCGCCAGCTCGTCGGCCGTCGTCCACGCGGGTCCCCGCGCCCCGGCCCCCGGCTCCTTCCGGGTCGGTGTCTGCGTCATGACCGGTCTCCCTTCGCTCGAAGCCCTGCGTTCTCGTGGGGCGCTCTGTCAATGGTGCGAAGCATGTGACACCAAGTGTCATGATTGGGCGGCGCGTTACCCTGATGGCTCGGGGATGCCGCTCAACTCCGCCTGTTCAACGCCCTTGACCCCACTGTGGCACTGGCACTGAGTGTCATCAACGCTGGACTTCTGCTAATCTCTGCCTATCTTCATGGCCGGTTCTGCGAATCCTGCCAAGCGAACGCCGCGCGCGGACGCCGAGGGATGTGCGCCGAGGGAGGCGCGCCGAGGGAGTGCCGATGAGCAAGATCTACGCCGGGGCGCGCCTGCGTCGGCTCCGGGACGAACGCGGGCTCAAGCAGGCCGAGTTGGCGCGGGTGCTGGCCATCTCGCCCAGCTATCTCAACCAGATGGAGCACGACTCGCGCCCGTTGACCGTCTCCGTGCTGCTGCGGCTCACCGAGGCGTTCGGCGTCGACCCCGACTTCTTCTCCGAACGCGACACCTCGCGGCTGGTCGCCGACCTGCGCGAGACGTTGGCGGACGAGATCGCCGCGGGGCGCCTTTCCCCCGCGGATCTGGGGGAGTTGGCGTCGCGGACGCCCGCCGTGGCGCGGGCCCTCGTCGACCTCGGGCGGCGCAACCACACGCTCGCCGAGCGGCTGTCCCAGCGCACGGCCGACCGGGACTCCGAGGAGCTGGCCGGGCCGCACTCGCCGCACGAGAAGATCCGCGAGTTCTTCTACCGCAGACAGAACTACCTGCACGACATCGACACCGCCGCCGAGGAGCTGGCCCGCGAGGTGGGCATCCGCCCCGGCGAGGGCGGGCGGACGCTGGCCGCGCGCCTCCTCGTGCGCCACGGCGTGCGGCTGGCCACGGGCGCCGGGCGCCTGCACCACTACAACCCCTCGACGCGCGTGCTGCGCCTCTCCAGCAGGCTCCGCCCCGGACAGCGGACGTTCCGCCTGGCCACGCAGCTGGCGCTGCTCGAGTACGGGCGTGAGTTCTCGCGGCTCGCCTCGGAGGACTGCGACGAGGGCTCCCCCGCCTGGTCGCTCGCCCGCATCGGCATCGCCCACTACTTCGCCGCGGCGCTGATCCTGCCCTATGCCGAATTCCACGCCGCCGCCGAGGAGTTGCGCTACGACATCGAGCGGCTCACCGACCGCTGGGGCATGGGCTACGAGACCGTCTGCCACCGGCTGAGCACCCTCCAGCGGCCCCGGCTGCGCGGCGTGCCGTTCTCGTTCGTCCGCGTGGACCGGGCCGGGAACATGTCCAAACGGCAGTCCGCCACCGCGTTCCACTTCTCCCGCGCGGGCGGCACCTGCCCCCTGTGGAACGTGTACGAGGCGTTCGCCGCGCCGGGCCGGATCCATGTCCAGATCGCCGCGATGCCGGACGGCAAGCGGTACCTGTGGACCGCGAGGACCGTCACCCGGCACCGGGGCGGCTGGGGCGAGCCGGGCAAGACGTTCGCCATCGGCCTCGGCTGCGAGATCCGGCACGCGCGCCGCCTCGTCTACTCCGACGGGCTCGACCTGGACAACGCCTCGGCCGCGACCCCGATCGGCATGGGCTGCCACGTGTGCGAACGCCTCGACTGTCCCCAGCGCGCGGTCCCGGCCCCCGGCCACGCGCTGGACATCGACGAGAACAGCAGCACGTTCGTCCCCTACCCGGTGGTCCGCGCCCGGGGGGCCTCGTGAGCCCGCGCCAGCTTCTCGGCGCCCGCCCTGGCCAGCGCGTCGACGAGGCGCGTGCGCGTCGTGTCCAGGGCGGCGATCCGGTCGTCCACCTCGGCGAGCCGCCGCGCGATCACGGCGGCGCTCGCCGGGCAGACCGGGCCCTCGGCGATGTCGTCGCCGAGGCAGGGCAGGAACGCGCGGATGTCGGTGGCGGTGAGGCCCAGGGACAGCAGCAGCCTGATGTTGGCCACCCGCGTCACCTGTGAACCGCCGTACAGCCGATAGCCGTTGGGCGACCGGTCGGGGCGCAGCAGGCCCTGCTGCTCGTAGTAGCGCAGGGCCCGGACGGTGGTGCCGGCGGCGTGTGCGAGCTCTCCGATCCGCATCGCCCCAGTGTCCTCCACGTCGTCCACGCGCGCTCAACCCCCGGCGCTCATCCCGCCGTCGACGCGGATGACCTCGCCGGTGAGGTAACCGGCCTCAGGGCGGGCGACGTTGACGACCCACCACGCGATCTCGTCGGGCTGGGCCAGCCGCCCCAGCGGGATCCGCGCCCGGTACGCCTCGGCCGCCTCGGCGATGAGCTCGTCCGTGAACCCGGCGTGGCTGAGCACGGGGGTGAGCGTGACCCCGGGAGCCACCGACACGACGCGGATGCCACGCCCAGCCAACTCGACGGCCCAGGTGTGGGTCAGGAAGTCGAGCGCCACCTTGGTGGAGCCGTAGATCGAGTTGCCCGGCCAGCCGTGCTGGGGCGGGTTCGAGGTGACGTTGACGACGGTGGAGCCCGACTCCAGGTGCGGCAGGGCGCGTTGGGTGAGAAAGATCGGGCCGAGGAGGTTGGTGGTCAACTGCTCGTCGGCGACGGTCCTTTGGATCTCTCCCAGCGGGGCGGGGCGGGTGATGGCGGCGTTGTTGACCAGGGCGTCGACGCGGCCGAACGCGTCGAGCGCGGCGCCCACGATCTCCTCGGGCCCCTCGGGCGCGGCCACGTCGGCGACGCACGTCCTGATGCGCGGCCGGTCCCTCGCGGTCTCCGCCAGCCGCTCCGCGGTCCGGCCGACCACGAGGACATCGGCCCCCGCGTCGGCGAACTGCCGTGCCACGGCCCGCCCGATCCCGGTCCGGCCCCCGGTGACGAGCACGGCGCGCCCGGCGAGGCTGTTGTTCTCATCCATGCCTCGGACGCTAAACGTTGACCCCGGGGTCAAGGTCAAGCGAACGCCGGGGGCCGGGATGGTCGGCGGCCGTGAACATGTGTCCCCACCTGCCGGGAACGCCCCGTTCCCGGCCGGGGACACCCCGGTGCGCGGGGAGACTCGGGAGAGCGCTCGCCCACCGTGGCGGGCCCATGACACCTACGGAGGAGGACACGGGTGGACCGGCCCCTGCTGACCGTGCGCTCGGCCCTGATCCTGCTGCTCGGCGTGCTCGTCGGAGTGGCGGCCGGGCTGCTGACCGCCCTGGCCGACGGCGGCGGGGCGGCCCGTTCGGTCATCGTGGGCGCGGCGGCGTTCGCCGCTGCCGTAGCGTTCTTCAACGCGCTGATCGCCCAGGACAGGCCCTAGGGAGCGTATCGAGTCGTGATCAATCTGCGGGATTCTCCCTCACGGTGGGGCCTGGACCGGTAGATCTTCTTGCGTGACGCGAGTGCAACTGACGGACGACGAGTGGGAGTTCATCGGGCCGTA
>NZ_RBDY01000015.1 GCF_003626575.1 Streptomyces radicis
TTCACCTGAGAAGTGCTTCTTTCCACGGCACGATCTGGACCCTCGACAAGTCCTATCGTCCCAGGTCAGGAGCACTTCTCGCGTTTTCGATCACCCTTCGGACGGCCCACCCCATGAAAGCCCGAGGCTAGCGAAAGGGGGGTGGCCGTGTTCCTTCCCTCGGAGCGCCAGGAGCGCATCCTGGCCACGGTGCGCCAGCGGGGAACGGTGCGGCTCGGCGAGCTCGTCGAACGCCTGGGCGTCTCCGCGGTCACGGTGCGCCGTGACGTCACCGCGCTGGCCGACCGGGGCCTGCTGCGGCGCGTGCACGGCGGCGTCACCCTGCCGCACCGCGGCGCGGCCGAACACGAGGAGCGCCGCACGCCGTTCGGGCCGACGGCCGCCGGTGTCCTGCTCGGCATGGTGGTGCCCTCCGTGGAGTACTACTGGCCGCAGGTGATCCAGGGCGCGCAGACCGCGGTGAACGCCGCGGGGGGCCGCCTGGTGATGCGCGTCTCCAGCTACGAGCCGGGCGAGGACCGGCGGCAGATCACCGCCCTGCTCGAACGCGGGACGCGCACGCTGCTCGTCGCCCCCGTGGTCACGGGCACCTACGGCCTCGACCTGCTGCGCTGGCTCGCCACCCTGCCGGTGCCCGTGGTCCTGGTGGAGCGCGAACCCCCACCCGAGCTGCCGACGTTGGCCCTGGACGCCGCCACCACCGCGCACGCCATCGGCGCGGGGCTCGCCGTGCGGCACCTGGTGACCCTCGGGCACCGCTCGATCGCGCTCGTCCTGTCCCGGCAGAGCCCCACCAGCCGGGCGCTGCGCCGGGGCTGGACCGGGACCATGGCCGAGCTCGGCCTGCCGCAGCCCGAGGAGTGGCAGTTCGAGGTCGCCAGCTATGGCACCCCCGGGTGGGCCGCCGCGTACGACCACGTGCTGCGGCGCTGCCGCGAGCGGGGCGCGACCGCGCTGCTCGTGCACTCCGACCGGGAGGCCATCGGCATGGTGGAACGCGCCAGGGACCTGGGCATCTCCGTGCCGGGCGAGATGGCCGTCGTCTCCTACGACGACGAGGTCGCCGCCACGTCCGACCCGCCGCTGACCGCCGTGCGCCCGCAGAAGCACCGCCTGGGGAGGGTGGCCGCCGAGCTGGCCCTGGCCCGCGTCACGGAGGTCGAGCGCCGCCCGGTGCACCGGGTGCAGCTCTGGCCGACCCTGGAGGTCCGCGAGTCCTGCGGCGGCCAGGCGGACTACGAGGCGGCACACGGCCGTTGACGCGCTGGGCCCTCCGCCGTCACGACGGAGGACCCCGACGGCCCACGATCCGAGCGGGCGTCGTGGCCCTCGCTCCCTCGCGCACACGGATTCTTCACATGGATGTGGAGACCGCCGCACACATCGGCGGGGGTCCGGGACCTAGCGGAGGCGCACGGTGTAGGAGCCGTCGAGGGGGCCCGTGGCGTCGTCGGATGTCGCCTGCCGCGACAGGGCCGTCGGGGTCGGCGACGGCTCGGCCGTCGTGTCCGCGTGGGGGGTGGGCGTGGGCGATCCCTCGCCCTCGTCGCCCGACGCGGTGAACGCGCCACTGATGAACGCCGCCACGACCGCCGCGCTGCCGCCGATGAACGCCGCGCCGAGAGCCGTCGCCACCCCTGGAGAACGCTTCCCGCGATGTGCCGCCAACGCTCCGCCCCCTTGCCCGCCCTGCCCTGACACGACGCTACTGCTCCCGACCGTCGCGCGCCACGTTTTGCTGGTTTTCCGTGGAGGAAATGTGAGGGCGCGTCAGCCCGCGCCACACCGCCGCACCCGGTCCATGCCAGGCCGAAAAGGCCCTGTCCGTCCCCCCTGGGGCCCGGGTGCGCGTCCCCCCGGGGGAACGCCCGCCGACCCGGGCCATCGCCGCCCCGGGGTGGGCGGTTGCCCGTTCACGGTGGTGTACTTGACCATCGCACGGCGCGCGGGGGCGCGCGAGCGCGCACCCGCCCCAGTCGTGGGTTACGCCCACGTTTCCGCGCGAAGTCGCAGGCTACGCACGGGTTTCGGCGCCCGTACCCGCGGCGTCGCGACAGGGCGTTGCCGATGAGATACGTGTCACATGTGCGCGTCAGGCCCGGGCGATGGCGCGCCGCTGACCAGCGGCGTTGGGGCGCGACATGGCATATTCCGGCGCCCGCGAGGCCGGATTCGCGCCTGTCGGAGGGGGTCTCTGCCCGATTCGGGCGGTGAATGGGGCAGATCGAGCCGGAAACGGGCGCGCCGTTCGGGCCCGGGATCCGCGGCCCCCGCGAGGGTTCGGCGGGCCGAGGGTGAGCCCCGGACGCGTCGCCACCGCGAATCCCGCCCCGCCTCGGCTGGTCGGCGGGACGGCGGAGGTTCGCGAACGCGCACGGTGGGGCGTCGCCACCCGCGGGACCGCGCCGATGCCACGTGTCGGTTGGCGCGTTCACCCGAGCCCCGAACCCCCGCAATGGGGCGGGGTGGTGCGGGCCGTGTAAATGCCGTTACCGTCGAACCTGGTTCGGACCGCGGGCCGTCGCAGCGCGGGACCGCATGGCGTGTTCGAATCGAAATAGGCCATTCCGGGCGTCGCTCCCTGGACGTCCGAGCCGAGCCGCAGGACACCGGTCTGAGTCCGGACGACATCCAGGTGACATCCAGGCGAAGGGGACGAGGTCTCATGGGACATGAGGTACGGCTCCACGCTTCCGGGCTGCCCCGCCCGGTGCCGGTCAACGGCCGGCCTGAGTTAGCGGCGAGCGACGCCCTCTCCCGGGCGCTCGCGGCGGTGCGGCTCTCCTGTGAGCGGTTACGCGGCGGCGCCACGACGGTTCCGCTCCTCGATCGCGCGGGCCAGCGGCGAGGACGCGCCACCAGAGGGTGGCGCGTCCTGGACGCTGGGGCGGCGCGGTGCGGAGGCGACCACCGGCCGATGAGCCCCCGTCGGGATCGCCTGCGCGCCTGGACCGGCCTTCCGCGCGCCGGTCCCCTGACGCGATGTCCCCGTTGACACGCGCCTGGCGCCCCGTCACCACGGGCGAGCGCGGCGGCCGCTGACCGGCGGCCCCGCGGCTCACCCCGGGGGCGGCGCATGCCCGCCGCGCGCTGACGCGCGCCACCGGAGCAACGCCGGGCGAACGGCCCGGGCCATTCATCTCCGCCCCCGGCGGAACGGTGAGCCCTCTCGCGCACCACCGCGGAAGCCCTTGTGTCGGGCGGCCGTGCGCATGGGAACGAGAATTTTGCCTCGCATGAAATCAGGGCGGTGCACCGTCGCGCCGACCGTTGGCCAGTTGTCCTTGGCCGGGCCCGAGATGGAGGCGGTCACATTGATGGCGCTCTGGCGTGTGGACCGTGAAATCCGACTCATGCTGTACAGCGCGGTAAGCATGGTCGAACAGCATATGTCTCAGGTGTATCCGGACTTCGACGTCCGATTGCGTGAGGACCATGAGCTGCAATTCCGTGACCGACGGGATAACGGCCGGATGGCTTTCGGTGAACGGCCGTCCGCGCCACCGCCCCGTCGCGCCCCAGGGGCCCCTCACCTCGGCCGTAGGGGCGTCCGCCGCCACTCCCCGAGCACCGGGAGCGGTGCACGGCGGCGCACTGCCACGCGCATTGTATGCAGCGTGTTGAGGAACCCGCAGTTGTATCCCCCACCGGGGCGGCGGGAGAGTGTCGCACGGCACCGTGTTCCCTCGCAGCACCCATCGGGTAGCGTTTACCGAGATATGACCGAGGGGGTGTGACTAGGGGCTCCTAGGGGGTGTCCCTAGGGGTGGTGGCTAATACCCTGCCACCGGATAGTGACCAAAGAATGCAGCGGACTTCTCGATTGACGAGTCTGTGACTGGTCCGGCCACCGCTGGAAAACGGGCCGGCTTCGTGATGATGACGCCGACAGGGGGAAGTACAGCAGTGTTGGTGGAGCGAGCAAAGATCCTCGAACAACTCGATGACCTACTGATCCGGTCCGCGCGAGGCAGCGGCGCCATAGCCGCCGTCAGCGGCTCGACCGCGATGGGCAAGACCACCGTGCTCAACGCCCTTGCGGAGCGGGCCGTCTCGGCGGGCAGCACCGTCCTCAGCGTGGTGAGCTCACCGCACGAGCGCGACGTCCCCTATGGCGCGCTCGCCCAGCTGTTCCATTCGATCGACGCGCGTTTCCCCGGCGCCGCCGTGCCCGGCGCCCAGGACGACCCGTTGGCCGTGGCCCGGGGAACCCACCGGGTCATCGCCGAACTGGCCGCCAAGCGGCACATGTTGATCACCGTTGACGACATCCAGCACACCGACGCGGCGACCCTCACCTGTCTGAGCTACCTGGCGCAGCACCTGACCCAGCTCCCCCTCGCGCTGGTGTTCACGCATGGCGTCTCCGTGGACGAGCAGCCGCCCCGCATCCTGCACGACCTCCTCTACCGGGCCAGCGTGCGGCGTTCCTATCTGGGGCCCCTGACGCGCGACGGCATCAGGGAGCTCGCGGAGGGGTGCACCGCGACGCCCGCCACCGACCGGTTCGTCGCCGAGGCCCACGCGCTCAGCGGCGGAAACCCCCTGCTCGTCCAGGCGCTCATCGAGGAGCACAGGCTGCGCGCCGCCCCCGAGCCCGGCGCGGGGGCCGTTCCTCGGGAGAGCGAGGGGCAGGCCGCCCAGCCGGTCACCGATGGGCTGCTGTCGACCGGGCACGTCTTCCACCAGGCGGTCCTCGCGTGCCTGCACCGGCTCGGGCCGCGCGCGGTCCGCCTCGCCCGGTGCGTCGCGCTGCTCGAAGGGGCGGCCACGCCGCTCCTGATGAGCAGGCTCAGCGGCATCGACACGGGCCTGGTGGAACGTTACCTCCGGCTGCTCACCGGCATCGGCGTGCTCGACGGCGTCAAGTTCAGGCGCGCGGGCGTGCAGCAGGCGGTCCTCGGCGAGATGCCCCACGACGAGGCCACGGACCTGCGGCACCGCGCCGCCCGCCTGCTCTACGACAGCGGCGCCTCGCCCCGGGCGGTCGCGGGCCACCTGCTCGACGTGGGCCCCCTGCGCGAGGACTGGGTGCTGCCCGTGCTGCGCGAGGCCGCCCGGCACGCGCTGGCCGACGGCGACGTGCAGCTCGGCATCCGCTGCCTCGAGCTGGCCCGCGAGTGCTGCACCGAGGAGGCGCAGCGCGTCTCGGTCAAGGCGCAGTACGCCTCGGCCCAGTGGCAGCTGAGGCCCGCCGCCTCGGCCCAGCACTTCCTCGCGCTCAAGGGCCCCATTCTCGCGGGCACGTTGAAGGGCGGCGAGGCGCTGCGCGTCGCCGACGGCATGCTCTTCCACCTCGACTTCGACGAGGCACTCGAAGCCGTCAACCACCTCAACGACGGCAACGAGGACGCCGCCACCGCGCTGCACAGCACCCGGCTGCTCATGGCCTCGGAGTTCCCCGGGGTGCTCGACCGGCTGAGCCGCCCGCTCCCGCCGACCGCCGCCTCGGCGACGTCCACATCGGAGCTGCGCGCCCGGCACGCCCTGGCCCTCGTCCTGGAGCGGGGGGCCGACGAGTACGCGATCGCCCTGGCCGAGCAGGTGCTCCAGGGCAGCCAGAGCAGGTCGCCGTGGAACCTCAAGGGCTTACCCGCCGCGTTACTCGCCTTATGCTACGCGGATCGACTGGACGCGGCCGCCGAGTGGTACGAGCGTCTGGTGACCGACCAGGAACGGCACTACGCCCCCATCTGGAGGGCGATGCTCGACACGGTCGGCGCGTTGATCTCGCTCCGCCGGGGACGGCTCGGCGACGCGGTGCGTCAGGCGGAGGCAGCCCATGAACGGCTGTCAGGGCCGAGGTGGAATGTCAGCGGCGCCATGGCGCTGGCGATCCTCGTCGAAGCCCACACCGCCATGGGCAACCACCGGGTCGCCGCCCGTTACCTGGCGCCCGAGCCGCCGCCCGAGCTGTTCCTGACCCGCGCGGGCCTGCACTACCTCTACGCGCGCGGCCGCCACCACCTCGCGACCGGCAACACCTATATGGCCCTGTACGACTTCATGGGCTGCGGCGCCCTGATGCGGCGCTGGAACATCGACACGCCCTCGCTCGCGGCCTGGCGTCTCGGCGAGGCCGAGACATGGCTGCGCCTCGGCGACAGGGAGCGGGCGGTCAGGCTCGTCGAGAAGCAGCTCTCGACCCCGGACACCGGGCTCACGCGGTCGCGCGGCATGGCCCTGCACGGGTTCGCGCTCGTCCAGGCGACCACCAAGCAACCCCCCATCCTCCAGGACGCGTTCCGCCTGCTCGAGAGCAGCGGCGCCCGCTACGAGGCCGCCGCCGTGCTGGCCGATCTCAGCCGGGCCTACCAGAGGCTCGGCGAGAAGGCCAAGGCGCGGCCGACCGCGCAGCGGGCGTGGCGGCTCGCCAAGAGCTGCCAGGCGGAGTCCATGTGCCAGGCCCTGCTGCCCTCGCCCCTGCCGAGAAGCGTGGGAACGCGGGAGAGCACGTCCTCGTCCCGCGGCGACGACCGCGAGGCGCGGGGCGGCTTCGGCGGGCTCAGCAAGTCCGAGCGGCGCGTGGCCATGCTGGCATCCCAGGGCTACGCCAACCGCGAGATCGCCGACCGGCTGTTCATCACGGTCAGCACCGTGGAGCAACATCTGACCCGCGTCTACCGGAAGATGGGCATCAGGAACCGCGAGCAGCTCCTGGAAGAAGTACAGGCCGTCAGCTACGAGACCGTCTGACCCCTCCGCCCCGACCCCCGACCCCCGACCCTCCGCCCGTCCCGCCCATGTGCCCCCCGCTGGGGCGACGTCCGCCTGTCCCGTCCCCCCGTCGGGGCAGGCGGACTTCGGGTTTTCCAGGGGTTTTCCCGGGGCCGCGCCCGGCCGCTGCCGAGCGGTGAAGAAGTGTCCGGGCCAGGCACGTTAGGGGCGAGCAGGGGTTGGGGGCGCTTTGTGTGCGTCCCTAGGGTTCGAGACAAGCGCGCGCCGCTGTGTCGGCGCCTTCTCTACCCGGAGTGGCTGTGGTGGGCAACCAGGAGAAGCTTCTCGACTACCTCAAGCGCGCGACCACGGACCTGCGCGCCGCGCGCAGGCGGATCGCCGAGATCGAGCACCGCGACCGGGAGCCGATCGCCATCGTCGCCATGGCGTGCCGGTACCCGGGCGGCGTGGACTCGCCCGAGGGGCTGTGGCGGCTGGTCGACGAGGGGGTTGACGCGGTGTCGGAGTTCCCGGCCGACCGGGGCTGGGACACCGAGGGCATCTACGACCCCGAGCCGGGCAAGCCGGGCAAGACCGCGGCCCGCGAGGGCGGATTCCTGCACGACGCGGGCGAGTTCGACGCCGAGCTGTTCGGCATCAGCCCGCGCGAGGCCGCCGAGACCGACCCACAGCAGCGGCTCCTGCTCGAGGTGTCCTGGGAGGTCCTGGAGCGGGCGGGGATCGACCCGCTGTCGCTGAAGGGCAGCCCGACGGGCGTGTTCGCCGGGCTCATGTACCACGACTACGCCAAGGGCAGCAACGGCGGCAGCATCGTCTCGGGCCGCGTCGCCTACACGCTGGGCCTCGAGGGCCCTGCGGTGACCGTGGACACGGCCTGCTCCTCGTCGCTGGTCGCCCTGCACATGGCGATCCACTCGCTGCGCTCGGGGGACTGCACGCTCGCGCTCGCCGGGGGCGTGACGGTGATGTCCACGCCCGAGATGTTCGTCTACTTCAGCGAGCAGCGCGGGCTCGCCCTCGACGGCCGCTGCAAGTCGTTCGGCGCGGGCGCCGACGGCGTCGGCTGCTCCGAGGGCGCCGGGGTTCTCCTTCTGGAGCGCCTGTCGGACGCGCGCCGCAACGGCCACCCCGTGCTCGCCGTGGTGCGCGGCACGGCGCTCAACCAGGACGGCGCGAGCAACGGCCTGTCGTCCCCCAACGGTCCGGCCCAACAGCGGGTGATCAAGCAGGCGTTGGCCAACGCGGGCCTGTCCCCTGCCGATGTGGACGCGGTCGAGGCGCATGGCACGGGAACGACCCTGGGCGACCCGATCGAGGCACAGGCGCTGCTCGCCACCTATGGCCAGGACCGCGAGGAGCCGCTGTGGCTCGGCTCGATCAAGTCCAACATGGGGCACGCGCAGGCCGCTTCGGGTGTGGCGGGCATCATGAAGGTCGTCCTCGCGATGCGGCACGGCGTGCTGCCCAGGACGCTGCACGCGGATGACCCCTCGCCCCAGGTCGACTGGGAGGCGGGCAACATCAGGCTGTTGACCGAGCCGCGCGCGTGGACGGTCGAAGGGCGCCCGCGCCGCGCGGCGGTGTCGTCGTTCGGGATCAGCGGCACCAACGCGCACGTCATCATCGAGGAGGCGCCGCCCGCCGAGGACGAGGAGCCCGAGGAGCGCCGCGAGCTGCCCGTCGTGCCGATCGTCGTCTCGGCCAGGACCCCGGATGCCCTCGAGGCCCAGATCCGACGTGTCGCCTCGGTGGAGCGGGACGCCCTCGATGTGGCGTTCTCGGCCGCGACGGGACGCGCCGCGCTCGAGCACCGCGCGGTGCTCGTCGGCCCGGAGCGGATCGTGGACGTGGCCGAGGACGGCAGGGTGGCGTTTCTCTTCACGGGGCAGGGGAGTCAACGTCTTGGCATGGGGCGGGAGTTGTATGAGGCGTTTCCGGTGTTCGCGGCGGCGTTCGACGCGGTGTGCGAGGCAACGGGTCTGCCGCTGAGGGACGTTGTCTGGGGCGAGGACGCGGAGGTGTTGAACCGGACCGGGTTCACCCAGCCCGCGATCTTCGCGCTCGAGGTGGCGTTGTTCCGGCTCGTTGAATCGTGGGGGATCCGTCCGGACTTCGTGGCGGGTCATTCGATCGGTGAGGTGGCGGCGGCGCATGTGGCGGGTGTCTTCGATCTTGAGGACGCGGCGCGGCTTGTGGTGGAGCGTGGGCGGTTGATGCAGGCGTTGCCGTCGGGTGGTGCGATGGTGGCGGTCCAGGCGACGGAGGATGAGGTGTCCCCGCTGCTCGGTGACAACGTCGGCCTGGCGGCGGTCAACGGCCCGTCGTCCGTGGTGGTGTCGGGTGCGGTGGACGCGGTGGACGCGGTGGTCGGGCGCTTCGCCGATCGGAAGACGAGCCGGTTGAAGGTCTCCCACGCGTTCCATTCACCGTTGATGGAGCCGATGCTCGATGACTTCCGCAAGGTCGCCGAGTCCGTGGTGTATCGCGAGCCCAGGATCCGTTTTCCCAAGGATGTGGCGTCGGCGGACTATTGGGTGCGGCATGTGCGCGAGGCGGTTCGATTCGCCGACGACGTGCGTCACTTGGCGGGTGAGGGGGTGACCCGTTTCCTGGAGATCGGTCCCGACGGGATCCTCACCGCCATGGCGCAGCAGAGCGTCGAGGGGACGATGGCGGCGACGCTGCGCCGTGAACGCCCCGAGGTCGAGAGCCTGTTCACCGGCGTCGGGCGGCTGTATGCCACCGGCGTTCCGGTTGACTGGGCCGCGGTGTTCGCCGGGCGCGGCGCCCGCCGCGTCGACCTGCCCACCTACCCGTTCCAGCGCCAGCGGTACTGGCTCATCAAGCAGCCAGGCGCCGCCGCGGGGGCGGACGCCGTCGAACACCCGCTGTTGACCGCCATGGTGGAGCTTCCCGAGGACGGCGGCGCCGTGTTCACCGGGCGGCTCGCCCTCGACTCCCAGCCCTGGCTCGCCGACCACGACGCCTTCGGCGCGCTGGTGGTGCCGGGGGAGGCGTTGGTCGAGCTCGCCCTGTTCGCCGCCGAGCGGACCGGCCACGGCCGGGTCGAGCGGCTCGACCTCCACGCCCCGCTGGTCCTCGCCGACGCCGACGACGTCAGCACGCTGCGCGTGCTGGTCGCCCAGGACGGCACCCTGAGCGTGCACGCGCGCTGCGACGACGACGCGCCCTGGGTCAAGCACGCCGACGGCGCGCTCACCGCCGAGCCCTCCGAGGCCGCCAAGACCTCCTGGCCCCGCGACGACGAGACGGCCTACGCCGCCGTGCTCGCCACGGCGGCCGAGGCCGCGGGGCTGCCCACCGAGGGCGGGCCCGCACTCGCCCACGCGTGGCGCGGCGCCATGGTGCGCCTCGACGGCGAGGGCCGCCCGGCCCTCTCGGCCGAGTCCGTCGAGACGCGCCCCCTCACCGCCGAGGAGGTCCGCGCCCACACCGGCGGCCGCGAGTCCCTCTTCCACATCGAGTGGGTCCCCGCCCCCGCGCCCACCCGCGCCGAGGCCGCCCCGCACGTCGTCCACGCGTGCCCTCCGCTCGACACCGCCGCGCCCGAGGGCTTCCGCGCGCTCACCCGCGGGCTGCTCACCGTCATCCAGGACTGGCTGGCCGACGAGCGGGCCGCGGACTCCCGGCTCGTGGTCGTCACGCGCGGCGCGACCGACGGCGCCGACCTCGGCCACGCCGCCGCGTGGGGCCTGGTGCGCTCGGCCGAGGAGGAGCACCCTGGCCGTTTCGTCCTGGTCGACCTGGACGCCGACGCCGAGCTGCCCGAGGAGGCGCTGCGCCTCGACGAGCCCGAGATCGCCGTGCGCGACGGCCGGATCCGGGTGCCGAGGCTGGCCCGCGTCCCGGCGACCAACGCCCACGCCCCGTCGTGGGACGCCGAAGGCACGGTCCTGATCACCGGCGGAACGAGCGGCCTCGGCGCCCTGACCGCCCGCCACCTCGTCGCCGAACACGGCGTGCGAAGCCTGCTGTTGACCAGCCGCCGGGGCAGCGCGGCCCCGGGCGCTGCCGAACTGGCCGAGGAGCTCACGGCGTTGGGCGCCACGGTCGAGGTCGCCGCGTGCGATGTCGCCGACCGCGACGCCCTGGCCGCGCTGCTGGCCGAGCGCCGCCTCACCGGCGTCGTGCACTCGGCCGGTGTCGTGGACGACGTGCTGATCGGCGCGTTGACACCCGAACGCCTCGACGCGGTCATGCGGCCCAAGGTGGACGCCGCGTGGCACCTGCACGAGCTGACCCGCGACCACGACCTCTCGGCGTTTGTCATCTTCTCGTCCGTCGCTGGCACGCTCGGCGGCGCCGGGCAGGGCAACTACGCTGCCGCGAACGCCTGGTTGGACGCCCTCGCCCGGCACCGCGCCGCCCGGGGCCTTGCCGGGCTCTCCCTCGGCTGGGGGCCCTGGACCGAGGTCGGCGGCATGGCCGACCGCCTCGACGAGGCCGAGCTGCGCCGCCTCTCCCGCACGGGCATGCCGCCGCTCGCCCCCGACGAGGGCCTTGCGCTGCTCGACGCCGGGACCCTGCCGGGGCAGCCCCCGGTGACGCTCCCGGTCAGGTTCGAGCTCGCGGTGATGCGCGGGCTGGCCGAGGCGGGGACGCTCCCCGCCAAGTTCGGCGGCCTCGTGCGCGTCACGGCCCGGCGCGCGCCCTCGGGCGGCGCGTCGTTGGAGCGGCGGCTCACCGGGCTGACCGAGGCCGAACGCGAGCGGCTCCTGCTGGAGTTGGTCCGCGGCCACGTCGCGCGCGTCCTGGGGCACGAGGGCGTCGACGCGGTGCCGCCCGACCGCGCGGTCAACGAGCTCGGCCTCACGTCGTTGGGCGCCGTGGAGCTGCGCAACGCGCTCAACGCCGAGACCGGCCTCTCGCTGCCCCCGACCCTGGTCTTCGACCACCCGACCCCCCTCGCCATCGCCGATCTCGTGCACCGCGGGCTGCGTCCCGCCGAGGCCGACCCCGCCGCGCCGCTGCTGGCCGAACTCGACCGGATCGAGGCCGCGTTGGCTGACCTCGCGCCGAGCGACGACGACGCCCACGCCAAGGTCACGGCCCGGCTCGAGGTGGCGCTGCTGCGGGCCAGGGACGCCAGGAGCGGGGCCGCGGACGCCGCGTCGGCCACCGGCCTGGTGGCCGCCTCCGACGATGAGCTGTTCGAGGTGCTTGACAAGGAACTGGGCCTGTCCTGACGGGACCCCGCCACTGATCGTGGACTTTCACGGATGGGTTGATGTCGATGTCGAAGGACGCGAACGACGACCGGCTGCGCGAGTATCTCCGGCGCGCCACCGCAGAGTTGCAGCAAACCCGGCGGCGGCTGCGCGAGGTGGAGGACCGGGATCGGGAGCCGATCGCGATCGTGGGAATGGCGTGCCGCTTCCCCGGCGGCGTGGCCTCGCCCGAGGGCCTGTGGGACCTGGTCGCCGAAGGCGTGGACACGGTGGGCGAGTTCCCCACCGACCGGGGCTGGGACCTGGACGGGGTGTACGACCCGGACGGGGCGCGGGAGAACACCACCTATGTCCGCAGCGGCAGCTTCCTGGAGAACGCGGGCGACTTCGACCCCGAGTTCTTCGGCATCAGCCCCAACGAGGCGACCCTCATGGACCCCCAGCAGCGTCTCCTGCTGGAAACCTCGTGGGAGGCGATCGAGCGGGCCGGGATCGACCCTTCGTCGCTGAGCGGCAGCACGACGGGCATGTTCGCCGGGCTCGTCTACCACGACTACCCCAACAGCAGCATGACCGGAGCGCTGGTCTCGGGGCGCGTCGCCTACACCCTCGGCCTCGAGGGCCCCGCGGTCACGGTGGACACCGCGTGCTCGTCGTCGCTCGTCGCGCTCGACCTGGCGATCAAGGCGCTGCGCGGCGGGGAGTGCTCCCTCGCGCTCGCCGGTGGGGTCACGGTGATGTCAACCCCCGTCACCTTTGTGGAGTTCAGCCGACAGCGCGGCCTGGCCCTTGACGGCCGCTGCAAGGCGTTCGCCTCGACCGCCGACGGCACGGGCTGGAGCGAGGGCGTCGGCGTGCTGCTGGTCGAGCGCCTTTCCGACGCGCGCCGCAACGGCCACCCCGTGCTCGCCGTCGTGCGCGGCACGGCCACCAATCAGGACGGCGCGAGCAACGGCCTCACCGCGCCCAACGGCCCCTCCCAACGCCGGGTCATCCGCCAGGCGTTGGCGAACGCGGGCCTGTCCGCGTCCGACATCGACGTCGTCGAGGCCCATGGCACGGGCACCACGCTGGGCGACCCCATCGAGGCGCAGGCGCTCCTCGCCACCTATGGCCAGGAGCGCTCGGGCGAACGGCCGCTCTGGCTCGGCTCGATCAAGTCCAACATCGGCCACACCCAGGCCGCCGCCGGCGTGGCGGGCGTCATCAAGATGGTGCAGGCGATGCGGAACGGCTCGCTGCCCAGGACGCTGCACGTGGACGAGCCGACACCCCAGGTGGACTGGACGGCGGGCGACGTCAGGCTGCTGACCGAGACCCGCGCCTGGCCCCGGGGCGAGAGCCCGCGCCGCGCGGCCGTCTCGTCGTTCGGCGCCAGCGGGACAAACGCGCACATCATCCTCGAGGAGGCCCCACGCGTCGAGGAAACGCCGCTGGAGCGACGGGAGTTGCCGGTCGTTCCGCTGGTGCTGTCGGCGAGGACGGCCGAGGCGCTCGACGCCCAGATCGAGCGCGTCACCTCGGTGGAGCGTGACGCGTTGGACGTGGCGTTCTCGGCGGCGACCGGCCGGGCGCCCCTTGAGCACCGCGCGGTGCTGGTCGGCTCGGAGCGCATCGTCGACGTGGCCCGCGGCGGCCTCACCGCGTTTCTCTTCACCGGGCAGGGCAGTCAACGCCTCGGCATGGGCCGGGAGTTGTACGACACCTTTCCGGTGTTCGCCGAGGCGTTCGACGCGGTGTGCGCGGCGCTCGACCTGCCGCTCAAGGATGTGGTGTGGGGCGGGGACGCGGAGGCGTTGAACCGGACCGGGTTCACCCAGCCCGCGATCTTCGCGCTCGAAGTGGCGCTGTACCGGCTCGTTGAATCATGGGGAATCCGCGCGGACTTCGTGGCGGGTCATTCGATCGGTGAGGTGGCGGCCGCGCATGTCGCGGGAGTCCTGAGCCTTGAGGACGCGGCCCGGCTGATCGTGGCCCGTGGCCGTCTGATGCAGGCGTTGCCCTCGGGTGGCGCGATGGTGGCGATCCAGGCGACGGAGGAAGAGGTACTCCCGCTGCTCAAGGGCGAGGTGAGCCTGGCAGCGGTCAACGGCCCTTCGTCCGTGGTGGTTTCGGGCGCCGAGGACGCGGTGAACGCGGTCGCCGAGCACTTCGCCGACCGCAAGCAGAGCCGGTTGAAGGTGTCCCATGCGTTCCATTCACCCCTCATGGACCCGATGCTCGACGACTTCCGCGAGGTCGCCGAGTCCCTCACGTACCACCGCCCCGAGATCCGCTTCCCCAAGGACGTCGCCTCGGCCGACTACTGGGTGCGGCACGTCCGCGACACGGTGCGCTTCGCCGACGACGTGCGCCGCCTGAGGGACGAGGGCGACGTCCGCTTCCTTGAGATCGGCCCCGACGGCGTGCTCAGCGCGATGGTCGACGGCGCGCTCGCCACCGCCACCCTCAGGCGCGAGCGGCCCGAGACCGCGACGCTGCTCGCCGCCGTGGGGCGGCTCTACGCGGCGGGTGTGCCCGTCGACTGGAGCGCGGTGTTCGCCGGGCGCGGCGCGCGGCGCGTCGACCTGCCGACCTACCCGTTCCAGCGCAGGCGGTACTGGCTGATCGACGGCACGGCGAACGCCGACCCCGCGTCCATGGGGCTCGGGGCGGCGCGGCACCCGCTGCTCGGGGCGACCGTCATGATGGCGGAGTCCGACGAGCTGGTGTTCACCGGGCGCCTCTCGGTCGGCTCCCAGCCATGGCTGGCCGACCATGTCGTGGGCGGCGCCGTCGTGTTCCCCGCCACCGGCTTTGTCGAGCTCGCGGTGCGCGCGGGCGACGAGGTCGGCTGCGGCCGCGTCGAGGAACTGACCGTCGAGACCCCGCTTGTCCTCCCCGAGCGCGGCGGCGTCGCCGTCCAGGTCGTCGTCGGGGCCGCGGACGCCTCGGCCTCCCGCTCCCTGACGGTGTACGCGCGCGACGAGAACGCGCTCGACGCCCCGTGGACGCGCCACGCGGTCGGCCTGCTCACCGCGGGCGCCGCGGGCGCCTCGGGCGGGAGCGAGCTGACCCCGTGGCCGCCGACCGGCGCGGAACAGGTTGACCTGGACGGATTCCACGACCGGCTCGCCGCCGCGGGCCTGACCTATGGCCCGGCCTTCCGGGGGATCGAGGCCGCCTGGCGGCGCGGCGACGAGATCTTCGCCGAGGTCACCCTGCCCGACAACGCCGACCCCGGCGCGTTCGGCCTGCACCCGGCCGTCCTCGACGCGGGCCTGCGCGCGTTCGCCCTGTCCCGCCCGGCCGAGGACGACGCGGCGCACCTGCCGTTCGCCTGGCGTGGCGTCGAGCTGCACGCGTCGGGCGCGGGCGCCCTGCGGGTCCGCGTCACCCGGCTGCCGGACGGCGCCATGGCCCTGACGATCGCCGACGCCGCGGGCGAGCCCGTCGCGACCGTCGAGGCCCTGACCCTGCGACCCGTCTCCGACCTGAGGACCCCGCACACCGACTCGCTCTACCGCATCACCTGGACTCCCGCCGCGGCCAACGGCGTTGCCCCATCGGACGTGGACATCCTCCGCATCGACGGCGCCGACGCGCGTTCCGCGGTGAACCAGGCCCTTGAGGCGTTGCAGTCCGCGGGCCCACGCCTCGTCGTGGTCACGCGGGGCGCGGTGTCGGCGGACGGCGAGGACGTCACCGACCTCGCGGGTGCGGCGGTGTGGGGCCTGGTGCGCAGCGCGCAGTCGGAGGACCCGGGGCGCTTCGTCCTGGTCGACCTCCCCGGGACCGGCTCCGGGACCGAGCCCGACGCCGAACGGGCCGCCGTGGACCTGGCGTTGGCCACCGACGAGCCCCAGGTCGTCATCCGCGGGGGCGCCGCCCTGGTGCCCCGGCTGGCTCGGCGGGTCGGGGCGCCGGACGAGGCCGCCTCGACCCTGGGTGAATCGGTATTGATCACCGGTGCGTCCGGCGCGCTCGGTGGTCTGGTCGCGCGGCATCTGGTGTCCGAACACGGGGTGCGACGGCTGTTGTTGATCAGTCGTCGGGGTTCCGAGGCTCCTGGCGCGGCGGAGTTGGTGGCGGAGTTGACGGGGCTCGGGGCCGAGGTGGAGGTGGCGGCGTGTGATGTCGCGGATCGGGAGGCGCTGGCCGAGCTGCTTGCGGGGCGTTCCCTCACGGGCGTGGTGCACGCGGCCGGTGTGCTGGACGACGGCGTGCTCGCCTCGTTGACGCCCGAGCGTGTGGACCGTGTGCTGCGGCCCAAGGTGGACGCGGCGCTCCATCTGCACGAGCTGACCCGGGACATGGACCTGAGCGCCTTTGTCCTCTTCTCGTCCGCCGCTGGCGTGCTCGGCGTCGCCGGGCAGGGCAACTACGCGGCGGCCAACGCGTTCCTCGACGCCCTCGCCGCCCACCGCCGCGCCCATGGCCTGCCCGCCCAGGCCCTCGCCTGGGGGCCATGGAGCCAGGCGTCCGGCATGGCGGGCACCCTGAACGAGGCCGACCGCACCCGCATGGAGCGCGGCGGCATCCTCCCGCTCGCCAACCGCGACGGCCTCACCCTCTTCGACGCGGCGCTCCGCACGGGCGAACCCGCCGCCATCCCACTGAAGTTGAACCTCGCGGCGGTCCGCGCCAGCGGCTCGGTGCCCGACGTGCTGCGTGGCCTGATCCCCGTGGTCACACGCGGCACCGCCCGCACCCGCGCCGACGCCGACGGGATCCGCCAGCGGCTCGTGGGCCTGACCGAGGACCAGCGGCTCGACACCCTGCTGACCCTGGTCCGCGCCCAGGCCGCAGGGACCCTCGGCTACGCGGGCCCCGAGGCCGTCGGCCCGGAGCGCACCTTCCGTGACCTGGGTGTCGACTCGCTCGCGGCGATGGAGCTGCGCAACGGCCTCGGCCGGGCCACGGGCCTGAAGCTCCCCGCGACGCTGGTGTTCGACTACCCGACCCCGGCGGTGCTCGCCCGCCACCTGCTCGACGAGGTGTGGGGGACCGCCGACGAGGCCCAGGTCAGGCGGGTCGTGGCCCCGGCCGACGACGACCCGATCGCCATCGTCGGGATGGCGTGCCGCTACCCGGGCGGGGTGTCATCGCCCGAGGAGCTGTGGCGGCTGGTTGACGGCGGGGTTGACGCCATCTCGGGGTTCCCCACGAACCGCGGCTGGAATCTGGACCGCATCTACGACCCCACGGGCACGCGCCCCGGCACCAGCTATGTCGACCAGGGTGGATTCCTCTACGACGCGGGGGAGTTCGACCCCGGCTTCTTCGGGATCGCGCCCAATGAGGCGCTGGTGATGGATCCGCAGCAGCGGCTGCTGCTCGAGGCGTCGTGGGAGGCGCTCGAACGCGCGGGGATCGACCCGACGGCGTTGAAGGGCAGCGCGACCGGCGTGTTCACCGGGATGAGCTACCACGACTACAGCCACAACAGCAGCACGGGCGCCATCGCCTCGGGCCGCGTCGCCTACACGCTCGGCCTCGAAGGGCCCGCGGTGACGGTCGACACCGCGTGCTCGTCCTCGCTTGTCGCGCTGCACTGGGCGGCGCAGGCGCTGCGCTCGGGCGAGTGCTCCCTCGCGCTCGCCAGCGGCGTCGCCGTGATGGCGACATCGGAGAACTTCATCGAGTTCAGCGACCAGCGCGGCCTGGCGCGCGACGGGCGCTGCAAGTCGTTCGCCGCGGCGGCCGATGGCACCGGGTGGGGCGAGGGCGTCGGCGTGCTGCTGGTCGAGCGCCTGTCCGACGCCCGGCGTAATGGCCACCCCGTGCTCGCGGTGGTGCGCGGCACGGCCACCAACCAGGACGGCGCGAGCAATGGCCTCACCGCGCCCAACGGTCCGGCCCAACAGCGCGTGATCAAGCAGGCGTTGGCCAACGCGGGCCTGTCCCCTGCCGATGTGGACGCGGTCGAGGCGCATGGCACGGGGACGACCCTGGGCGACCCGATCGAGGCGCAGGCGCTGCTCGCCACTTATGGCCAGGACCGCTCCGAGGGGCGTCCGCTGTGGCTGGGATCGATCAAGTCCAACATCGGCCACACGCAGGCCGCCGCCGGTGTCGCCTCGATCATCAAGATGATCGAGGCGATGCGGCACGGCGTCATGCCCAGGACCCTGCATGTGGACGAGCCGACGCGGCAGGTGGAGTGGGCGGCGGGCGAGGTCAGGCTGTTGACCGAGGCACGGGAGTGGCCGGACGAGGGCCGTCCGCGCCGCGCTGGCATCTCCTCGTTCGGGATCAGCGGTACCAACGCGCACGTCATCATCGAGGAGGCGCCGGAGGCCGAGGACGAGGCCCCGGAGGCCGTGACCGTCTCGGGCCCGGTGCCATGGACCGTGTCGGCCAGGAGCCAGGAGGCGCTGCGGGCCCAGGCCGAACGCCTCCATTCCCACGTGGCGGAACGCCCCGAGCTTGCCGCCGCCGATGTGGCCCTGTCGCTGGCGACGGGCCGCGCCGCCCTCGAACACCGCGCCACGGTCGTGGGCGACGACCGTGCGGGGCTGCTCGCCGGGCTTGCCGCGCTGGCCGAGGGGAGCCCATCGCCCTCCGTCGCGACGGGCATGACGCGCGAGGGCAGGCTGGCGTTTCTCTTCACCGGGCAGGGGAGTCAACGCCTTGGCATGGGGCGGGAGTTGTATGAGGCGTTTCCGGTGTTCGCCGAGGCATTCGACGCGGTGGGTGAGGCAACGGGCCTGCCGCTGAAGGATGTTATCTGGGGTGAGGACGCGGGGGCGTTGAACCGGACCGGGTTCACCCAGCCCGCGATCTTCGCGCTCGAAGTGGCCCTGTATCGGCTCGTTGAATCGTGGGGGATCCGTCCGGACTTTGTGGCGGGTCATTCGATCGGTGAGCTGGCCGCCGCGCATGTGGCGGGGGTGTTGAGCCTTGAGGACGCGGCGCGGCTGATCGTGGCCCGTGGTCGTCTGATGCAGGCGTTGCCTTCGGGTGGCGCGATGGTGGCGATCCAGGCCACGGAGGAGGAGGTGCTTCCGCTGCTCAAGGGCGAGGTGAGCCTGGCGGCGGTCAACGGCCCTTCGTCCGTGGTGGTTTCGGGTGCCGAGGACGCGGTGGACGCGGTGGTCGGGCACTTCGCCGACCGCAAGACGAGCCGGTTGAAGGTGTCCCATGCGTTCCATTCACCGCTGATGGACCCGATGCTCGATGACTTCCGCAAGGTCGCCGAGAGCGTCGCGTACCACGAGCCGGTCATCCCCTTCGCCAAGGACGTCGCGTCGGCCGACTACTGGGTGCGGCATGTGCGCGACGCGGTGCGTTTCGCCGACGATGTGCGCCACCTGGAAGGCGAGGGCGTCACACGCTTTCTTGAGATCGGCCCCGATGGAATCCTCACCGCGATGGCGCGGCAGACCGCGCCGGACGCCGCCGCGGTGGCCACGCTGCGCCGCGACAGGCCCGAGGCCGCGACGCTGCTCACGGCGATCGGCCACCTCCACACCACGGGTGTGTCCCCCGACTGGAGCGCCGTCCTCGCCGGGCGCGGCGCCCGCCGCGTCGACCTGCCCACCTACGCCTTCCAACGTCAGTCGTTCTGGGTCGAGTCGGGGCGCGCCGCAGAGGCTTCCGATCATCCGCTGTTGGATGCCGCGGTGGCGGTGGCGGGTGCGGATCAGGTGGTGTTGACCGGTCGTCTGTCGGTGGGGTCGCAGCCGTGGCTCGCGGATCATGTGATCGCGGGTGCGGTGTTGTTCCCGGGGACGGGGTTTGTGGAGTTGGCGGTGCGCGCGGGTGACGAGGTGGGTCACGGGCGGGTCGATGAGTTGACGATCGAGGCGCCGTTGGTGCTTCCCGAGCGTGGTGCGATGGCCGTTCAGGTGGTGGTGGGCCCGGGCGACGGGTCGGGGCGCCGCCCGGTGGAGGTCTATGCCCGTGGCGAGGACGATGCCCATCTGCCATGGGCCCGCCACGCCGCCGGAACGCTCGCCTCGGGCACCGGCGACGAAGGGACCGCCATGGCGCAGTGGCCGCCGCCGGGGGCCGAGCCGCTGAAGGTCGCGGGCATGTACGAGGGCCTGGCCGAGGCCGGGGTCGCCTACGGGCCGGTCTTCCAGGGGCTCAAGGCGGCCTGGCGGCGCGACGACGAGGTGTTCGCCGAGATCGCGCTGCCCGGCGAAGCGGGCCGGTTCGGGCTCCACCCCGCGCTGCTCGACGCGGCCCTGCACGCCATCCCGCTCCTGCTCGACGAGGACCGGGTCGTCCTGCCGTTCTCCTGGGCCGGGGTCGAGCTCCACGCAACGGGCGCCAGCACGCTGCGCGTTCGCGTGTCCTCGACGGGCCACGACCAGGTGACCCTGGACGCGGCCGATGGCGCGGGCCAGCCCGTCATCTCCGTCGGCACCCTGTCGCTGCGCGAGCTGTCCGCGCCCTCGCTGGCGCGTGTGGACTCGCTCTTCCAGGTGGAGTGGACACCGGTGGCGTCGAGCGGTGCCACGTCCGGTGACGCCAAGGTGTGGCGGGCCGAGGGTGACGACGTGCACTCCGTGCTCGACTCCCTGCTGAAGGCGATGCAGGCGGAGAGCGGGACCCTTGTCGTGGTGACCCGGGGTGCGGTGTCGGTGGACGGTGAGGATGTCACCGATCTCGCGGGTGCGGCGGCCTGGGGTCTGGTGCGGAGTGCGCAGTCGGAGGATCCGGGGCGCTTTGTGCTGGTCGATGTGGTGGATGGTGAGGAGGACTCGGCCGTCGCGTTGGCGTTGGCGACGGGTGAGCCGCAGGTCGCGGTGCGGGGTGGCAGGTGCTTGGTGCCCCGGCTGCGGGCCGTCTCGGTGACGGAGTCGGAGCCGTCGTCGGTGTTCGGTGAATCGGTGCTGATCACCGGTGCCTCCGGCGCGCTCGGTGGTCTGGTCGCACGGCATCTGGTGTCCGAACACGGGGTGCGACGGCTGTTGTTGACCAGCCGAAGGGGCGGAGACGCGCCAGGCGCGGCGGAGTTGGTGGCGGAGCTGACGGGGCTTGGCACCGAGGTGGAGGTGGCGGCGTGTGACGTCGCCGACCGCGAGGCGCTGGCCGAGCTGCTTGCGGGGCGCTCCCTCACGGGCGTGGTGCACGCGGCGGGTGTGCTGGACGACGGCGTGATCGGGTCGTTGACGCCCGAGCGTGTGGACCGTGTGCTGCGGCCCAAGGTGGACGCGGCGCTCCATCTGCACGAGCTGACCCGGGACATGGACCTGAGCGCCTTTGTCCTCTTCTCCTCCTTCGCCGGGGTGATCGGAGGGCCCGGCCAGGGCAACTACGCGGCGGCCAACGCGTTCCTCGACGCCCTCGCCGCCCACCGCCGCGCCCATGGCCTGCCCGCGCAGGCCCTCGCCTGGGGCCCCTGGGCCACCGACTCCGGCATGGTGGGGGACCTCGCGGAACGCGACCGCCACCGGATCGACCGCGCGGGCATCCTCGGGCTCTCCGCCGAGCAGGGGCTGCGACTCCTCGACGTGGCGAGCGCGTTGGCCGCGCCCGTGCTGGTGCCCGTCAACCTGGACATCAGGGCGCTCGACACGGCCGATCTGCCGCCGATCCTCCGCGCCCTGGTGCGCGGCGCCACGCGGCGCGTCGCCGCAGCCGAGCACGAGGGCGGCGCGGACGCGCTGCGGCAGCGGCTCGCCGGGATGCACGCCGACGAGCGGTACGACGAGCTGCTGACCCTGGTCCGCGCCCACGCCGCGGCCGTCCTCGGGCACACCGGCCCCGAGGCGATCGAGCCCGAACGGGCCTTCAAGGACCTGGGGTTCGACTCGCTCGGCGCGGTCGAGTTCCGCAACACCCTCAACGCCGCGGCCGGGCTGCGGCTGCCTCCCACGTTGATCTTCGACTACCCCAACGCCCGTGTGCTGGCCGACCACTTGGTGAGCGAAGTGACGCCCGACCACGGCAGCGGAGGTGACACGGTCGACCACGAGGAGCGGATCCGCCGCCTGCTCGGGTCCATCCCGCTCACCCGGCTCCGCGACGCCGGGCTGATGGACACCCTGCTCGAACTCGCCGGCGCCGCCCCCACCGCCGCCGCCGCGGTCGAACCCGAGCCCGAACCGGACTCGATCGACGCGATGGACGCCGAAGCCCTGATCAGCATGGCCCTGCACGACACCGACCTGGACGACGCCGCGCGAGAGGCCTGAGGACACGATGCCCGACACCGACCAGAAACTCGTGGCGGCGCTGCGTGCGTCGCTCAAGGAGACCGAGAACCTCCGCGCGCGCAACCGCGCCCTTCAGGCCGCCGCCCGCGAGCCGATCGCGATCGTGGGGATGAGCTGCCGCTACCCCGGCGCGGCCTCGCCCGAGGAGCTGTGGCGACTGGTTGACGGTGGGGTTGACGCCGTCTCGGGGTTTCCCACCAATCGCGGCTGGGACATCGAAGGGATCTATGACCCCGAGCCGGGGCTGCCCTTCAAGACCTATACGCGCGAGGGCGGATTCCTTTACGACGCGGGCGAGTTCGACCCCGGCTTCTTCGGGATCGCGCCCAACGAGGCGCTGATCATCGACCCGCAGCAGCGGCTCCTGCTCGAGGCGTCCTGGGAGGTGCTCGAACGCGCGGGGATCGACCCCACGTTGCTCAAGGGCACCGCGACCGGTGTGTTCGCCGGGATGATGTACCACGACTACACCTACAACAACAGCACGGGCGCCATTGCCTCGGGCCGCGTCGCCTACACCCTCGGGCTCGAAGGCCCGGCCGTCACGGTCGACTCGGCCTGCTCGTCGTCGCTGATCGCCCTGCACCACGCCATCTCGGCGCTGCGCTCGGGCGAGTGCTCGCTGGCGCTCGCGGGTGGCGTGACGGTGATGGCCACGCCCGAGACGCTGATCGAGATGAGCCACCAGCGCGGGCTTGCGCCCGACGGGCGCTGCAAGTCGTACGCGGCCGCCGCCGACGGCACGGGGTGGGCCGAGGGCGTGGGCATGCTGCTGGTCGAGCGCCTCTCCGACGCCCGGCGCAACGGCCACCAGGTGCTCGCGGTCGTGCGCGGCATGGCCGTCAACCAGGACGGCGCGAGCAATGGCCTCACGGCCCCGAACGGTCCTTCCCAACGCCGGGTGATCCGGCAGGCGTTGGCCAACGCGCGGCTGTCCGCCGACCAGATCGACATGGTCGAGGGACATGGCACGGGAACGACCCTGGGCGACCCGATCGAGGCGCAGGCGCTGCTCGCCACCTATGGCCAGGACCGCTCCGAGGGGCGTCCGCTGTGGTTGGGATCGATCAAGTCCAACATCGGTCACACGCAGGCCGCCGCTGGCGTCGCCGGGATCATCAAGGTCATCGAGGCGATGCGGCACGGCGTCATGCCCAGGACCCTGCACGTGGACGAGCCCACGCCCCAGGTGGACTGGGCGGCGGGTGACGTTCGGCTGCTCACCGAGGCGCGGGAGTGGCCGGACGAGGGCCGTCCGCGCCGCGCCGCCGTGTCGTCGTTCGGGATCAGCGGCACCAACGCGCACGTCATCATCGAGGAGGCGCCCGAGGCCGAGGAAACGCCCGTGGAGCGCCGGGAGTTGCCGGTCGTTCCACTGGTGGTGTCGGCCAGGACGCGCACCGCGCTCAGGAGCCAGCTCGACCAGGTCACCGCCCTCGAAGGGGACGAGCTCGACGTGGCGTACTCGGCCGCGACGGGCCGGGCCGCCCTTGAGCACCGCACGGTGCTGATCGGCTCCGAGACCATCACCGGCTCGGTCGCCGAGGGGAAGCTGGCGTTTCTCTTCACCGGGCAGGGGAGTCAACGCCTTGGCATGGGGCGGGAGTTGTATGAGGCGTTTCCGGTGTTCGCCGAGGCGTTCGACGCGGTGGGTGAGGCAACGGGCTTACCCCTGAAGGATGTTGTCTGGGGTGAGGATCCGGAGGCGTTGAACCGGACCGGGTTCACCCAGCCCGCGATCTTCGCGCTCGAAGTGGCCCTGTATCGGCTCGTTGAATCGTGGGGGATCCGCCCGGACTTCGTGGCGGGGCACTCGATCGGTGAGCTGGCGGCCGCGCATGTGGCGGGGGTGTTGAGCCTTGAGGACGCGGCGCGGCTGATCGTGGCCCGTGGTCGTCTGATGCAGGCGTTGCCTTCGGGTGGGGCGATGGTGGCGATCCAGGCGACGGAGGAGGAGGTGCTTCCGCTGCTCACCGGTGAGGTGAGCCTGGCGGCGGTCAACGGTCCTTCGTCCGTGGTGGTTTCGGGTGCCGAGGACGCGGTGAACGCGGTGGTCGGGCGCTTCGCCGACCGCAAGCAGAGCCGGTTGAAGGTGTCCCATGCGTTCCATTCACCGCTCATGGACCCGATGCTGGACGACTTCCGCGAGGTCGCCGAGTCCCTCACCTACGAGCGCCCCGAGATCCGCTTCCCCAAGGACGTCGCCTCGGCCGACTACTGGGTGCGGCACGTCCGCGACGCGGTCCGTTTCGCCGACGATGTGCGCCGGTTGCAGGGCGAGGGCGTGACCCGCTTCCTGGAGATCGGCCCCGACGGCGTGCTGACGGCCATGGTGCGGCAGCTCGACGACGGCACCGTCGCGGCCACGCTGCGCCGCCAACGGGCCGAGGTGGAAAGCCTGTTCACGGGCATCGGGCGGCTGTTCGCCGCCGGGGTGCGGGTCGACTGGGAGGCCGTTCTCGGCGGGCGCGGGGCGCGGCGCGTGGATCTGCCGACCTACCCGTTCGAACGCCAGACGTTCTGGCTCGAATCAGGGCGCGGTCTCGAGACCGCCGACCATCCGCTGCTCGATGCGGCGGTGGCGGTGGCGGGTGCGGATCAGGTGGTGTTGACCGGTCGTCTGTCGGTGGGGTCGCAGCCGTGGCTCGCGGATCATGTGATCGCGGGTGCGGTGTTGTTCCCGGGTACGGGGTTTGTGGAGTTGGCGGTGCGCGCGGGTGACGAGGTGGGTCATGGGCGGGTCGATGAGTTGACGATCGAGGCGCCGCTGGTTCTTCCCGAGCGTGGTGCGATGGCCGTTCAGGTGGTGGTGGGCTCGGACGACGGGTCGGGGCGCCGCCCGGTGGAGGTCTATGCCCGTGGCGAGGACGATCTCCATCTGCCGTGGGCCCGCCACGCCGCCGGAACGCTCGCCTCGGGCGCGGGCGGCGCGGCCGATGCGGTGACGCAGTGGCCACCCGCCGGGGCCGAGCCGGTCGAAGTGGCCGGGCTCTACGGCGAGTTGGCGGAGGCCGGGGTGGCCTACGGCCCGGCGTTCCAGGGGTTGAAGTCCGCCTGGCGGCGCGGCGACGAGGTGTTCGCCGAGGTCGTGCTGTCCGGGGACGCGGGCCGGTTCGGGCTCCACCCGGCGCTGCTTGACTCGGCCCTGCACGCCATTCCGCTGCTTTCGGACGACGAGCGGGTGATCCTGCCGTTCTCCTGGGCGGGCGTGACCCTGCACGCCAGCGGCGCCGGCGTGCTGCGCGTCCGGCTGGTGTCAACCGGCCAGGACCAGGTCTCCCTCGACGCGGTGGACGGCGCGGGCCAGCCGGTGGTCTCGGTCGAGTCCCTGTCGCTGCGCGAGCTGTCCGCCCCTTCGCTGGCGCGTGTGGACTCGCTGTTCCAGGTGGAGTGGACACCGGTGGCCTCCGGCGCCGGTGCCGCGCTCGACGGCGTCAACGTGTGGCGGCCCGACGGCGGCGACGTGCCGTCCGCGCTGCATCCCCTCCTCGAGGCGATGCAGGCGGAGAGCGGGACCCTTGCCGTGGTGACCCGGGGCGCGGTGTCGGTGGACGGTGAGGATGTCACCGACCTTGTGGGTGCGGCGGCCTGGGGTCTGGTGCGGAGTGCGCAGTCGGAGGATCCGGGGCGCTTTGTGCTGGTCGATGTGGTGGATGGTGAGGAGGACTCGGCCGTCGCGTTGGCGTTGGCGACGGGTGAGCCGCAGGTCGCGGTGCGGGGTGGCAGGTGCTTGGTGCCCCGGCTGCGGGCCGCGTCGGTCGCGGAGTCGGAGCCGTCGTCGGTGTTCGGTGAATCGGTGCTGATCACCGGTGCGTCCGGCGCGCTCGGTGGTCTGGTCGCGCGGCATCTGGTGTCCGAACACGGCGTGCGGCGGCTGTTGTTGACCAGCCGAAGGGGCGGAGACGCGCCAGGCGCGGCGGAGTTGGTGGCGGAGCTGACGGGGCTCGGGGCCGAGGTGGAGGTGGCGGCGTGTGATGTCGCGGACCGTGAGGCGCTGGCCGAGCTGCTTGCGGGGCGTTCCCTCACGGGCGTGGTGCACGCGGCCGGTGTGCTGGACGACGGCGTGCTCGCCTCGTTGACCCCCGCACGCCTGGACGCCGTGATCGAACCCAAGGCGGTGGCGGCGCTCAACCTCCATGAGCTGACCCGGGACATGGACCTCACGGCGTTTGTCCTCTTCTCCTCGGCGGCCGGGGTGATCGGAGGGCCTGGGCAGGGCAACTACGCGGCGGCCAACGCGTTCCTCGACGCCCTCGCCGCCCACCGCCGCGCCCATGGCCTGCCCGCGCAGTCCCTCGCCTGGGGCATGTGGGCCACCGACTCCGGCATGGCGGGGGAGCTCGCCGGCCGCGACCGCGACCGGATCGACCGCGCGGGCATGGTCGGGCTCTCCGCCGAGCAGGGGCTGCGACTCCTGGACGTGGCAAGCGCGTTGGCGACGCCCCTGCTGGTGCCGATGCATCTGGACCCCAGGGCGCTCGACGCGTCCGAGGTGCCGCCGATCCTCCGCGGCCTGGTGCGCGGCACCGCCAGGCGCGCCGCGTCGGCCGAGCACGAGGGCGGCGCCGCGGCGCTCCGGCAGCGGCTCGCCGCGCTGCCCGAGACCGAGCGCCACGACGAGCTGCTGACCCTGGTCCGCGCCCACGCCGCGGCCGTGCTCGGACACGCGGGCCCCGAGGCGATCGAGCCCGAACGGGCCTTCAAGGACCTGGGGTTCGACTCGCTCGGCGCGGTGGAGTTCCGTAACTCCCTCAACGGCGCCTCCGGTCTGCGGCTGCCCCCCACATTGATCTTCGACTACCCCAACGCCCGCGTGCTGGCCGAGCACCTGCTCGGCGAGCTGGTGCCCGAGCACGGTGACGCGCGCCATGACGCCGCGGGCGCGCTCGTGGCCGCCGCCGCGCAGGCGGCTCCCGGTGAGCCGATCGCGATCGTGGGGATGAGCTGCCGCTACCCCGGCGCGGCCTCGCCCGAGGAGCTGTGGCGGCTGGTCGCCGAAGGGGTCGACGCCGTATCGCGGTTCCCTGGCGACCGCGGCTGGGACGAGGCGAGCATCTACGACCCGGAGCCGGGGCGCCCGGGCAAGAGCTACACGCGCGAGGGTGGATTCCTCTACGACGCGGGGGAGTTCGACCCCGAGTTCTTCGGGATCGCGCCCAATGAGGCGCTGGTGATGGACCCGCAGCAGCGGCTGCTGCTCGAGGCGTCGTGGGAGGCGCTCGAACGCGCCGGGATCGACCCGCTGTCGTTGAAGGGCAGCGCGACCGGCGTGTTCACCGGGATGATGTACCACGACTACACCTACAACAGCAGCACCGGCGCGATCGCCTCGGGCCGCGTCGCCTACACCCTGGGCCTCGAAGGGCCCGCGGTGACGGTCGACACCGCGTGCTCGTCCTCCCTCGTCGCGCTCCACCAGGCCATCTCGGCCCTGCGCTCGGGGGAGTGCTCGCTCGCGCTCGCGGGCGGCGTGACGGTGATGGCCACGCCCGAGACGCTCATCGAGTTCAGCCGCCAGCGCGGCCTGTCGTCCGACGGGCGCTGCAAGTCGTACGCGGCCGCCGCCGATGGCGTCGGCTGGGGCGAGGGCGTGGGCATGCTGCTGGTCGAACGCCTCTCCGACGCCCGGCGCAACGGCCACCCCGTCCTCGCGGTCGTGCGTGGCATGGCCGTCAACCAGGACGGCGCCAGCAATGGCCTCACCGCGCCCAACGGCCCCTCCCAACAGCGCGTCATCCGGCAGGCGTTGGCCAACGCGCGGCTGTCCGCCGACGACATCGACATGGTCGAGGGACATGGCACGGGAACGACCCTGGGCGACCCGATCGAGGCGCAGGCGCTGCTCGCCACCTATGGCCGGGAGCGCTCCGACGAACGCCCCCTGTGGCTCGGCTCGATCAAGTCCAACATCGGTCACACGCAGGCCGCCGCCGGTGTCGCCGGGATCATCAAGGTCATCGAGGCGATGCGGCACGGCGTTATGCCGAGGACCCTGCACGTCGATGAGCCCACGCCCCAGGTGGAGTGGTCGGCGGGCGAGGTCAGGCTGCTCACCGAGAACCGCGGGTGGCCCGAGGGCGGGGCCCCGCGCCGCGCGGCCGTGTCGTCCTTCGGGATCAGCGGTACCAACGCGCACGTCATCATCGAGGAGGCGCCCGAGGCCCGGGAAACCCCGGTGGAACGCCGGGAGTTGCCGGTCGTTCCACTGGTGGTGTCGGCCAGGAGCCAGGAGGCGCTGCGGGCCCAGGCCGAACGCCTCCACTCCCACCTGGACGAGCGGCCCGAGCTTGCCGCCGCCGATGTGGCCCTGTCGCTTGCGACCGGCCGCGCCGCCCTCGAACACCGCGCCACGGTCGTGGCCGACGACCGGGCGGCGCTGCTCGCGGGCCTGGCCGCGCTGGCCGACGGAGCGACCTCGCCCTCCCTGGTCACCGGCAAGCGCGCCGAGGGCAGGCTGGCGTTTCTCTTCACCGGGCAGGGGAGTCAACGCATCGGCATGGGCCGGGAGTTGTACGACGCGTTCCCGGTGTTCGCCGAGGCGTTCGACGCGGTGTGCGAGGCAACGGGCCTGCCGCTGAAGGACATTGTCTGGGGCGAGGATCAGGAGGCGTTGAACCGGACCGGGTTCACCCAGCCCGCGATCTTCGCCCTCGAAGTCGCCCTCTACCGTCTCGTTGAATCATGGCGAATCACACCGGACTTCGTCGCAGGGCACTCGATCGGTGAGCTGGCCGCCGCGCATGTCGCCGGAGTCCTGAGCCTCGAGGACGCGGCCCGGCTGATCGTGGCCCGTGGCCGCCTGATGCAGGCCTTGCCCTCGGGTGGCGCGATGGTGGCGATCCAGGCCACCGAGGACGAGGTCACCCCGCTGCTCACCGACAAGGTGAGCCTGGCCGCGGTCAACGGCCCTTCGTCCGTGGTGGTTTCGGGCGCCGAGGACGCGGTGAACGCGATCGCCGAGCACTTCGCCGACCGCAAGCAGACCCGGTTGAAGGTGTCCCACGCGTTCCACTCACCCCTCATGGACCCGATGCTCGACGACTTCCGCGAGGTCGCCGAGTCCCTCACCTACCACCGGCCGAGGATCCGCCTGCCCAAGGACGTCGCCTCGGCGGACCACTGGGTGCGGCATGTGCGCGACGCGGTCCGCTTCGCCGACGATGTGCGCCACCTCGAAGACGAGGGCGTCACACGCTTTCTTGAGATCGGCCCCGACGGGATCCTCACCGCGATGGCGCGGCAGACGGCCCCCGACGCCGCCGCGGTGGCCACGCTGCGCCGCGACAGGCCCGAGGCCGCGACGCTGCTCACGGCGATCGGCCACCTCCACACCACCGGCGTGTCCCCCGACTGGAGCGCCGTCCTCGCGGGGCGCGGCGCCCGCCGCGTCGACCTGCCCACCTACGCCTTCCAACGCAAGCGGTACTGGCTGTCCGAGCCCGACGCCGCGGGTGGCGGGAACGCCGCCTCCATGGGCCTCACCGCCCTCGGACACCCGCTGCTCAGCGCCGAGATCGCCGTTCCCGGCGCGGAGACGGTCGTGTTCACCGGGCGCCTGTCGACGGACGCCCAGCCCTGGCTCGCCGACCACGCGGTGCTCGGCACGACGCTGCTGCCCGGCACGGCGTTCGTCGAGCTGGCCGTGCGCGCGGGCGACCAGGTCGGCTGCCGCGTCCTTGACGAGCTGACGCTGCGGGCGCCACTGGCCCTGCCCGAGGGCGGCGGCGTGCGGCTGCGGCTCACGGTCGGCGAGCCGGTCGACGACGCGGGGCGGCGCCCCCTCACCGTTCACGCGCGGGCCGAGAACGCCGACGAGGACGCGCAGTGGACCCTGCACGCCGAGGGCCTGCTGGCCACCGATGACCCCGGCACGGCGGCGCCCGCGGAGCCGGGCGCGTCGGCCGCCTGGCCGCCCCCGCCGGATGCGGCCATCGCCATCGACGACGGCTACGCGCGCCTCAGGGAGTTCGGCTACGCCTACGGGCCCGCGTTCCAGGGGCTCAGGGCGGCCTGGCGCGTCGGTGACGAGACGTTCGCCGAGGTCGCGCTCGACGACACGGCGGGCGCCGAGCGCTTCGTGCTCCACCCCGCGTTGCTCGACTCCGCGCTGCACGCGCTCATGCTCGCCTCGGCCGACGACGGGACGACCGCCCTGCCGTTCGCCTGGAAGGGGGTCAGGCTGCACGCCTCGGGCGCCACCGCCGCGCGCGTCAGGCTCACCCCCAAGGGGGAGGGCGGCATGGCCATCCACGTCGCCGACACCGAGGGGCGCCCCGTCGCCACCGTCGAGTCGCTGATCTCCCGCGAGGTCTCCGCCGAGCAGCTGGCCCCGGCGCCCGCCGGGCCCGGTGACTCCCTCTTCCACATCGCCTTGACCCGGGTCGACGCCCCCGCCGCCGAGGCCGAGTGGACGAAGGTCGCCGACCTGGCCGAGCTGCCCGAACAGGTGCCAACCACCGTCGCGTTGACCCTGCCGCGCGGCACGGGCGACCTCGCCGATGACGTCAGGACTGTCACCCACCACACGCTGCGGGCCGTTCAGGAGTGGCTCGCCGACAAGCGTTTCGCCGAGCGCAGGCTCCTGGTGGTCACCCGCGGCGACGACCTCGCCCACGCCGCCGCGTGGGGCCTGGTCCGCGCCGCCCGCGCCGAGGAGCCCGAGCGCTTCGCGCTCCTCGACACGGAAGGCGACGACCCCGGGGCGATCGCCAGGGCCATCGCGTCGGGCGAGCCCGAGCTGCGGCTCGTCGACGGCGACCTCATGGCGCCGCGCCTGGCGCGCACCCCGGTGGAGCCGGACGCCGAGTCCCCCTGGGGGCACGGCGGAACGGTCCTGATCACCGGGGGAACGGGCGGCCTCGGCGCGCTCGTCGCCCGCCACCTGGTCACCCGGCACGGCGTCGCCGACCTGCTGCTCACCAGCCGCCGCGGCATGGCGGCCGAAGGCGCCGCCGACCTCCACCGCGAGCTGACCGGCCTCGGTGCGACCGTCGAGATCGCCGCGTGCGACGTCGCCGACCGCGCCGCCCTCGGCGCGCTGCTCGCCGGGCGCTCCCTCGGCGCCGTCGTGCACACGGCGGGCGTGCTCGCCGACGCCGTGATCGCCAACCTGACGCCGCACAGCCTCGACCATGTGCTGCGCCCCAAGGTGAACGGCGCGCTCAACCTGCACGAGCTGACCCGCGACCACGACCTGTCCGCGTTTGTGCTGTTCTCGTCCGTCGCGGGCGTGCTCGGCGCGCCGGGCCAGGGCAACTACGCCGCCGCCAACACGTTCGTCGACGCCCTCGCCGAGCGGCGCCGCGCCGACGGGCTGCCCGCGCAGTCCCTCGCCTGGGGGCTGTGGGACGGCGGTGGCATGGGCGCGCGCCTGAGCGAGGTCGACCTGCGGAGGATGCGCCGCCAGGGAACGCCCGCGCTGACCCCTGAGGACGGCCTCGCGCTCTTCGACGCCGCCTCCACCAGGTCCGAGCCCGTGCTCGTGCCGATGGGCCTCGACCTCGGGGTGCTGCGCGGCGGCGGCGCCGGTGAACCGCCCCTGCTGCTCCGCGGGTTGGTCCAGGGCGGCGCCCGGCGCCGCGCGGCGGGCGGCGGCGCGGGCCCCGAGCCCGACGCGCTGCGCCGCGAGCTGGCGGCGCTGCCCGCCGACCGGCGCGAGGGCAGGCTGCGCGAGCTGGTGCTCGGCCTGGCCGCCGCCGTGCTCGGGCACGAGGGCGCCGAAGCCGTCGACCCCGACCGGGACTTCCTGGAGTCCGGGTTCGACTCGCTCTCCGCGATGGAGCTGCGCACCGCGCTCAACGCCGCCACCGGCCTCACGCTGCCCACCATGGCGGTGTTCGACGGCAAGAACCCCGCCACTCTGGCCCGCCTCCTCACCGACGAGCTCGCCTCGGCGGCGGCGCCCGTCGCCGAGGCCTCGGGGCCCGAGGCCGACGCGGACGAGACCGTCACCGAGTTGTTCCGGCGGGCCGTGCGGGCCGAGGACGGCGCGGGCGCGATCAGGCTGCTCTCGGCGGTCGCCGCCCTGCGGCCCACGTTCGCCTCGCCCGACGACCTCGACCGCGCACCCGGGGCCGTGCGGCTCGCCGAGGGCCCTGGCCGCACCCGGCTGATCTGCCTCGCCACGCCCATGGCGGGCGGCGGCGTGCACCAACACGCCAGGCTGGGCTCGGAGTTCCGCGACATCAGAACGGTGTCGGCGATGCCGCTGCCCGGCTTCCAACGCGGCGAGCCGCTGCCCGGCTCGACCGACGCGCTCGTGCGGGTGCTCGGCGAGGCCGTGCTCGCGGCGGCCGATGGCGAGCCGTTCGCGCTGCTCGGCTACTCCTCGGGCGGCATCATCGCCCACGTCCTCGCGCGCCACCTGGAGGAGACGGTGGGCACCCCGCCCGCCGGGCTGATCCTGATCGACACCTTCCGCGTCGAGGACACCGCGATGGACGTCGGGTTCGACCACCTCATGAGGGAGGTGCTCGCGATGGAGTCCACCTTCGGCCGCTACGACGCGACGCGGCTCTCCGCGATGCCGCACTACTTCACCGTGCTCGAGGGCTTCGACCCCGTGAAGCTGGCCGCGCCCACCCTGTTCGTCCAGGCGGCCGAGCCGTTCGTCGCGCCGCCCGAAGGCGTCGACCCCGCGGACATGCGGGCCAAGCCCTGGAACCCCGAGCACACCCTGCGCACTGTGCCAGGCCACCACTTCACGCTCGGACAGGAGGACGCCCCGACGACCGCCCGCGTCATCGACGAGTGGCTTGAGGCGCTCGGCTGACGCAAGGCCGACGCAAGGCCGACGCAAGGCCGACCCCCGGCCGGAGCCCGGCCGATGTCGGACCCCGGAACCGCTGCCCGAGAAGGACAAGAACCCGAGGTGGATTGAAGAGATGGCGCCCACGCACACGGTCAAGGGAACCGTTCCCTTCCGCGACTACGAGACCTGGTACCACATCACCGGAAGGCCCGACACGGACCTCCCGGCCCTCGTCGTCGTGCACGGGGGCCCGGGGTCCACCCATGACTACCTGATCGGCCTGTCCGCGTTCGCCGAGACCGGAGGGCCCGTGGTGCTCTACGACCAGCTCGGCAACGGGGGATCCACCCATCTCCCGGACGCGGACCCGGGGTTCTGGACCCCCGAGCTGTTCGACGACGAGCTGCGCAACCTCCTGCGCCGCCTCGCCATCGCCGACGACTACATCCTGTTCGGGCAGTCGTGGGGCGGGATGCTGGCCGCCCGGCACGCCGCGGAACGCCCCGCGGGGCTGCGCGGCCTGGTCATCGCCAACTCCCCGGCGTCCTACCCGCTGTGGCTCTCCGAGATGGACGTGCTGCGCGCCCAGCTCCCGCCGGGCGTCGACGAGACGCTGCGCCGCCACGAGGCCGCGGGCACCACCGACGCCGACGAGTACCTGGAGGCGATGCTGGTCTTCTACGCCCGGCACGTCTGCCGCCTTGACCCGTGGCCGGCCGAGATGATGGCCTCGTACATCGAGGCGTTCGCCGACCCGACGGTCTACCGCACCATGAACGGACCCAACGAGTTCCACGTCATCGGCAGCCTCCGCGACTGGGGGGTGATCGACCACCTCCCCGCCATCGAGGTGCCCACCCTCGTCATCTCGGGGCGGCACGACGAGGCCACCCCGGTCACGGTGCGCCCGTTCCAGGAACTCATCCCGAACGCCCGCTGGGAGATCTTCGAGGACTCCAGCCATGTGCCGCACCTGGAGGAGCCCGAGCGCTTCCGCGAGGTGCTCGGCGCATTCCTTGACTCGGTCGGCGCGGTCGGCGCGCGGACCACGACGGTGAGCGGAGGCTGAGACGACGGTGGATGCCAAGGTCGAGGAGATCGTCGAGGCGCTGCGCGGCCAACTCGTCGAGAACGAGCGGCTGCGGCGGGACAACGAGAGCCTGCGCGCCGCCGCGGACGCGGCCACCGAGCCCATCGCCATCGTCGGCATGGCCTGCCGCTTCCCCGGCGGCGTCGACTCACCCGAGGCGCTGTGGGCGCTGGTCGACGAGGGCAGGGACGCCATCGGCCCCTTCCCCGTCGACCGCGGCTGGGACCTGAGCACGCTGTACGACCCCGAGCCGGGGAAGCCGGGCAAGAGCTATGTCCGGCACGGCGGATTCCTGCACGAGGCCGGGGAGTTCGACCCCGAGTTCTTCGGCATCAGCCCGCGCGAGGCCCTCACCATGGACCCCCAGCAGCGGCTCCTGCTCGAGATCACCTGGGAGGCGATGGAGCGCGCCGGCATCGACCCGGTGGCGCTGCGCGGCAGTCGCACCGGCGTCTTCGCGGGCGCGATGTACCACGACTACGGCATCACGAGCAGCGACGGCAGCCTCGTCTCGGGGCGCGTCGCCTACACCCTGGGCCTCGAAGGCCCCGCGGTCACGGTCGACACCGCCTGCTCGGCCTCGCTCGTCGCATTGCAGTGGGCCTCGCAGGCGCTGCGCTCGGGGGAGTGCACCCTGGCGCTCGCGGGCGGGGTGAGCGTCATGGCCACGCCCGAGACCTTCATCGAGTTCAGCGAGCAGCGCGGGCTCTCGCCCGACGGCCGCTGCCGCTCGTTCGCCGCCTCGGCCGACGGCACGGGCTGGGGCGAGGGCGCGGGCGTGCTGCTCCTGGAGAAGCTGTCGGACGCGCGGCGGAACGGGCACCCCGTGCTGGCCGTCGTGCGCGGCTCGGCGGTCAACCAGGACGGCGCTTCCAACGGGTTCACCGCCCCCAACGGCCCCTCCCAGCGCCGGGTCATCCAACGGGCCCTGGCCACGGCCGGGTTGACGCCCGACGACGTCGATGTCGTCGAGGGGCACGGCACCGGCACCTCGCTCGGCGACCCCATCGAGGCCCAGGCGCTGCTCGCCACCTACGGGCGCGACCGCTCCGCCGAACGGCCGCTGTGGCTGGGGTCGGTCAAGTCCAACATCGGGCACGCCCAGGCCGCCGCCGGGGTGGCGGGCATCATCAAGATGGTCGAGGCCATCAGGCACGGCGTCCTGCCCAGGACCCTGCACGTCGACGAGGCCACGCCCCAGGTCGACTGGGACGCGGGCCACGTCCGCCTGCTCACCGAGGCGAGGGCCTGGCCCGCGACCGACCGCCCGCGCCGGGCCGCCGTCTCGTCGTTCGGCGTCAGCGGCACCAACGCCCATGTCATCATCGAACAGGCCGAGTCGGGCGCGGAGCCCGACGCGGCGCGCCCCTCGTCGGGCGCGCCCGTGCCGCTGCCGCTCTCGGCCTCGACCGAGACCGCGCTGCGCGCCCAGGCCGGGCGGCTGGCCGACCACCTGCGGGTCACGCCCGAGCTCGACCCCGTGGACATGGGCTTCTCCCTGGCCACCGCCCGCGCCGCCCTCGCCCGCCGCGCCGTCGTCGTCGGCCATGACCGCGACGAACTCCTGGGCGCTCTCGACGCGTTGGCGGACGCCGCCCCCGTCGGCGGCCCGGCGCGCGCGACCGGCCTCACCGCGTTTCTCTTCACCGGGCAGGGGAGTCAACGCCTGGGCATGGGCCGGGAGTTGTACGACGCGTTCCCGGTGTTCGCCGAGGCGTTCGACGCGGTGTGCGCCGCGCTCGACCTGCCCCTCAAGGACGTCGTGTGGGGCGAGGACGCGGAGGCGTTGAACCGGACCTCGTTCACCCAGCCCGCGATCTTCGCTCTCGAAGTCGCCCTGTACCGGCTCGTTGAATCATGGGGAATCCGCGCGGACTTCGTCGCCGGGCACTCCATCGGCGAGCTGGCAGCCGCGCACATCGCCGGGGTGTTCTCGCTGAAGGACGCCGCCACGCTGATCACCGCGCGCGGGCGCCTCATGGACGCGCTGCCGCCCGGGGGCGCGATGGTGGCCGTCGAGGCCACCGAGGACGAGGTCACCCCGCTCCTGGGCGACGGGGTCGGCCTGGCCGCCGTCAACGGCCCGACATCCGTGGTGCTTTCGGGCACCGAGGCCGCCGTCACCGCCGCCGTCGAACGCCTCGGCGCCCGCAGGACGAACCGGCTCAAGGTCTCCCACGCGTTCCACTCGCCGCTCATGGACCCCATGCTCGACGACTTCCGCCGCGTCGCCGAGTCGGTCACCTACGCGGAGCCCGGCGTCCCCGTGATGGCGAGTGGCGACGTCACCACCGCCGCCTACTGGGTGGGGCACGTCAGGGACACGGTCCGCTTCGCCGAGGCCGTGACCCGTCTCGAGGCCGAAGGCGTCACGCGCTACCTGGAGTTGGGCCCCGACGGCATCCTCACCGCCATGGCACGCCACTGCCTGACCGGCACCGCGGAGACCGCCGTGCTCGTCCCGGCCCTGCGCCGCCGCGAGCGCGAGCCCGCCGCCGCCCTCACCGCCATCGGCGGCCTGCACGCCGCGGGCCTGCGCGTCGACTGGAACGCCGTCTTCGCCGGGCGCGCCGCGCGCCGCGTCGACCTGCCCACCTACCCGTTCCAGCGCAGGCGTTACTGGCTCGACAAGCGCGGCATGGGCGGCGACGTCGCGTCCGCGGGCCTGGAGCGGCCCGACCACCCGCTGCTCGGCGCGATGGTGCGGCTGCCGGGCTCCGACGGCGTGGTGTTCACCGGGCGGCTGTCCACCGGCGCCCACCCCTGGCTCTCCGACCACACCGTCCTCGGCTCCGTCCTGCTGCCCGGCACCGCGTATGTCGAGCTGGCCGTCCGCGCGGGCGACCAGGTCGGCTGCCGCCGCGTCGAGGAGCTCACCCTGGGCGCGCCCCTGATCCTGCCCGAGCACGGCGGCGTCCACCTCCAGGTCGCCGTCGAGGCCCCCGACGCCTCGGGCCGCCGCCGCGTGGCCGTGTTCTCGCGCGCTGACGACGCCCCGCTCGACCACGAGTGGGTCGCGCACGCCGAGGGAACGCTGACCCCCGACGCCGCCGAGCCGTCCGCCGACCTCACGGCCTGGCCACCCCGCGACGCCGAGCCCCTGCCGGTCGAGGGCCTCTACGAACGACTCACCTACGGGCCGACGTTCCACGGGCTGCGCGCGGCATGGCGGCGCGGCGACGACGTGTTCGCCGAGATCGCCCTCCCCGAGGGCGTCGACGCCGCCCGCTTCGGCCTCCACCCCGCCCTGCTCGACTCGGCGCTGCACGCCCTCGACCTCACGCACGAGGACGCGACGCTGCTGCCGTTCTCCTGGGCCGACGTCACCCTCCACGCCGAGGGCGCCACGGCCGCCCGCGTCCGGCTGCGCGTCGGGGCCGAAGGGACCGTGGCGTTGGAGCTGGCCGACGTCATGGGCACGCCCGTCGCCTCGGTCGGCGCGCTCGCGCTGCGCCCCGCCTCCGCCGAAGGGCTCGCCCTGACCTCGGCCCGCGTCGCCGACGCCCTCTTCCACGTGGCGTGGGTCCCGGCGCCCGAGGGCCCGGCGCCCGAAGGCGGCGTCATCGGTGAGGCCGATGTGATCGTCCACCGTTGCCCGCCCACCACCGGCGACATCCCCTCCGCGGTGCGCGCGGCCACGAACGGCGCGCTCGATGCCGCCAGGGCCGCGCTCGACGGCGACGCCACCCTTGTCGTCGTCACCCGGGGCGCGATCGACGGCACCGACCTCGGCCACGCCGCGGTGCGCGGTCTGATCGGCGCCGCCGCCGCGGAGCACCCGGGCCGCTTCGTCCTGGTCGACACCGAAGGCCCCGAGGCCGACGTCGACCCCGGCGCCGCCGTCGCCATCGGCGAGCCCGAGCTGCGCGTCACCGGCGGCGAGAGCCTGGTGCCCCGGCTGGCCCGCGTGCCGCTCGGCACCGACGCCCCCGCCTGGGACCCCGAACGCGCCGTCCTGATCACCGGCGGCACCGGCGCCCTCGGCGCCGCCGTCGCCCGTCACCTCGTCACCCGGCACGGCGTGCGGCGGCTGCTCCTCACGGGACGCCGCGGGTCCGAGGCGCCGGGCGCCGCCGAACTCGCCGACGAGCTGGCCGCGTTGGGCGCCGAGGCCGAGGTGGCCGCGTGCGACGTCGCCGACCGCGACGCCCTGGCCGCGCTGCTCGCGGGCCGGACCATCGGCGGGGTCGTGCACGCCGCGGGCGTCCTCGACGACGGCGTGCTCCCTTCGTTGACGCCCGAGCGCGTCGACCGCGTGCTGCGCCCCAAGGTGGACGCGGCCTGGCACCTGCACGAACTGACCCGCGACATGGGTCTCACGGCGTTTGTGCTCTTCTCGTCCGTCGCGGGCGTCATCGGCGCCCCTGGCCAGGGCAACTACGCCGCAGCCAACGCCTGCCTCGACGCCCTCGCGCGCCACCGGCACGCCCACGGGCTGCCCGCCAAGTCCCTCGCCTGGGGCCCCTGGGCGGGCGGCGGCATGGCCGAAGGGCTCGACCAGGGCGGCATGCGCGCCCTCGCCCCCGAGGACGGGCTCGCGCTGCTCGACGCCGCCGCGGGCGTCGCCGAACCCGCGCTCGTGCCCGTCCGGTTCGACCTGGCGGCCCTCGACACGCCCCCGCCGCTCCTGCGCGGCCTCGTGCGCGGTCGGGCGCGCCGCGTCGTCGACGCCGCCGCGCCCGCGACCGACGCCCTGCGGCAGCGCCTCGCCGGGCTCACCGAGGAGGAGCGCGCCGCCGAGCTCGTCGACATCGTCCGCTCCCAGGCCGCCCTCGTCCTGCGCCACTCCGGGGCCGAAGCCATAGGCCACGACCGGAACTTCCGCGACCTCGGGTTCGACTCGCTCACCGCGATCGAGCTGCGCAACCTCCTGAGCGCCGCCGCGGGCTTGCGGCTGCCCGCCACCCTCGTCTTCGACTACCCGACCCCCGAAGACCTCGCACGGCACCTCATGGAGCAGCTGTCCGGCGCCGTCGGGGGGACCGCCGCCAGGTCACTCGCCGCCCCCGTGGACGACGAGCCGATCGCCATCGTCGCCATGGCGTGCCGCTTCCCCGGGGGCGTGGACTCGCCCGAGGGGCTGTGGCGGCTGGTCGACGAGGGGGTTGACGCGGTGTCGGAGTTCCCGGCCGACCGGGGCTGGGACATCGAGGGCATCTACGACCCCGAGCCGGGCACGCCGGGCAAGACCTATGTGCGCGACGGCGGATTCCTGCACGACGCCGCCGAGTTCGACGCCGACTTCTTCGGCATCAGCCCGCGCGAGGCCCGCGACATGGACCCGCAGCAGCGGCTCCTGCTCGAGGTGTCCTGGGAGGCGCTCGAACGCGCGGGGATCGCCCCCACCACGTTGAAGGGCAGCCCGACCGGCGTGTTCGCCGGGGTCATGTACCACGACTACGCGGGCGGTGGCGGCGGCGGAAGCCTCGTCTCGGGCCGCGTCGCCTACACCCTCGGCCTCGAGGGCCCGGCGGTGACCGTGGACACGGCCTGCTCATCCTCCCTGGTCGCGCTGCACTGGGCGGCGCAGGCGCTGCGCTCGGGCGAGTGCTCCCTCGCCCTCGTGGGCGGCGTGACCGTCATGGGCACGCCGCAGACGTTCATCGACTTCAGCGAGCAGCGCGGCCTTGCCCCCGACGGCCGTTGCAAGTCCTTCGCCGCCGCCACCGACGGCACCGGCTGGGGCGAGGGCGCGGGGATCCTCGTGGTCGAGCGCCTGTCCGAGGCGCGCCGCAACGGCCACCCCGTGCTCGCCGTGGTGCGCGGCAGCGCCCTCAACCAGGACGGGGCGAGCAATGGCCTCACCGCCCCCAACGGCCCCTCCCAACAGCGGGTGATCACCCAGGCGTTGGCCAACGCCGGTCTGACGGCCGCCGATGTGGACGCGGTCGAGGCGCACGGCACGGCCACCACGCTCGGCGACCCGATCGAGGCGCAGGCGCTCCTCGCCACCTATGGCCAGGGCCGCCCCGAGGGCGCGCCGCTGTGGCTGGGCTCGATCAAGTCCAACATGGGGCACACCCAGGCGGCGGCGGGCGTCGCCGGGATCATCAAGATGGTCCAGGCGATGCGGCACGGCGTGCTGCCCAGGACGCTCCACGTGGACGAGCCGACGCGGCAGGTCGACTGGGCGGCGGGCGAGGTCAGGCTCTTGACCGAGCCACGGGAGTGGACGGTCGAGGGACGCCCGCGCCGCGCCGGTGTGTCATCGTTCGGGATCAGCGGCACCAACGCGCACATCATCCTGGAAGAGGCGCCACTGGTCGAGGAAACGCCCGTGGAGCGCCGGGAGTTGCCGGTCGCGCCCCTTGTGGTGTCGGCGAGGACGGCCGAGGCGCTGGACGCCCAGATCCGACGTGTCGCCTCGGTGGAGCGGGACGCCCTCGATGTGGCGTTCTCGGCCGCGACGGGACGCGCCGCGCTCGAGCACCGCGCGGTGCTCGTCGGCTCCGAGACGATCACCGACGTGGTCGGCACCGGAAAGGTGGCGTTTCTCTTCACGGGGCAGGGGAGTCAACGTCTTGGCATGGGGCGGGAGTTGTCTGAGGCGTTTCCGGTGTTCGCGGCGGCGTTCGACGCGGTGTGCGAGGCAACGGGTCTGCCGCTGAGGGACGTTGTCTGGGGTGAGGACGTCGAGGTGTTGAACCGGACCGGGTTCACCCAGCCCGCGATCTTCGCGCTCGAGGTGGCGTTGTTCCGGCTCGTTGAATCGTGGGGGATCCGTCCGGACTTTGTGGCGGGTCATTCGATCGGTGAGGTGGCGGCGGCGCATGTGGCGGGTGTCTTCGATCTGGAGGACGCGGCGCGGCTTGTGGTGGAGCGTGGCCGGTTGATGCAGGCGTTGCCCTCGGGTGGTGCGATGGTGGCGATCCGGACGACGGAGGACGAGGTGTCCCCGCTGCTCGGTGACAACGTCGGCCTGGCGGCGGTCAACGGCCCGTCCTCCGTGGTGGTGTCGGGTGCCGAGGACGCGGTGGACGCGGTGGTCGGACGCTTCGCCGATCGGAAGACGAGCCGGTTGAAGGTCTCCCATGCGTTCCATTCACCGTTGATGGAGCCGATGCTCGATGACTTCCGCAAGGTCGCCGAGTCCGTGGTGTATCGCGAGCCCAGGATCCGTTTCCCCAAGGATGTGGCGTCGGCGGACTATTGGGTGCGGCATGTGCGCGAGGCGGTCCGATTCGCCGACGACGTACGGCACTTGGCGGGTGAGGGGGTGACCCGTTTCCTGGAGATCGGTCCCGACGGGATCCTCACCGCCATGGCCCAGCAGAGCGTCGAGGGGACGATGGCGGCGACGCTGCGCCGTGAACGCCCCGAGGTCGAGAGCCTGTTCACCGGCGTCGGGCGGCTCTTCGCGGCGGGCGTTCCCGTTGACTGGACCGCGGTCTTCGCCGGGCGCGGCGCCCGCCGCGTCGACCTGCCCACCTACCCGTTCCAGCACCAGCGATACTGGCTGAGCCAACAGCCCAAGGCCGTCGCCGGGTTGGACGCGGTCGAGCACCCGCTGCTGACGGCGCGCGTCACGCTGCCCGACACCGGCGGCGCCGTGCTCACCGGGCGGCTGTCGACGGAATCCCAGCCCTGGCTCGCCGACCACGACGTGCTCGGCACCCTGCTGCTGCCCGGCACCGGACTGGTCGAGCTGGCGCTGCACGCCGCGGAACAGCTGGACTGCGGCGCGATCGACGAGCTGACCCTCGAGGCCCCGCTCGTCATCCCCGAGAAGGGCGGGGTCGCCGTGCGCGTCATGGTCGGAGGGCCCGACGGGTCAGAGGCCCGCACCCTCGAGATCTACTCCTCGCTCGACGACGAGACCTGGACCCGCAACGCCACGGGCGCCATCGCCCCGTTCGCCGAGCCGCCGATGTCCGACCTGGCCGTCTGGCCGCCCAGCGACGCCACGCCCGTCCCCGTGGACGGCGCCTATGAGCGGCTGCTCGCCCGCGGCTACGACTACGGGCCGACGTTCCAGGGGCTCAAGGCCGCCTGGCGGCGCGGCGACGACGAGGTGTTCGCCGAGGTCGCCCTCCCCGAGGGCGCGGACGCGGCACGCTTCGGCGTGCACCCCGCGCTGCTCGACGCGGCGATGCACGCCGGGCTGATCGGGGACGACGAGTCGGAGGCGCCGCCCGAGCTGCCGTTCTCCTGGAACGGCGTCGCGCTCCACAGGCCCGGCGCCGCCGCGTTGCGCGTCCGGCTCACGCGCCACAAGGGGAGCGAGGGCGCGGACGTGCTGGTCGCCGACGAGACCGGGGCGCCCGTGCTCACCGTCGAGGCCCTGGTGGCCAGGCCCGTCTCGGTCGAGCAGCTGCGGGGCGGCGGCGACCACCGCGAGTCGCTGTTCACCCTCACCTGGACCGAGGCCCCCGCCGGGCCCGCACCCGACGTGCCCGTCGCGGTGTACGAGGTCCCGCGGGCCGAAGGCGGGACGCCCGAGGCGGTCCACGCCGTCGCCGAGCAGGTGCTCGCGCGGATCCAGGAGTGGCTGGCCGACGACACCAAGGGCGACGAGAAGCTCGCGGTCGTCACCAGGAACGCCGTGCCCGTCGAGGGCGAGGACATCGATCTGGCCCAGGCGCCCGTGTGGGGCCTGGTCAGGGCCGCGGCCGCGGAGCACCCAGGCCGCCTCATCCTGCTCGACCTCGACGGCGGCACCACCGTGCCACCCTTGGTCGACGAGCCCGAACTCGCCGTCAGGAACGGCACGTTGCTCGTCCCCCGGCTCGCCCGCGTGCCCGCGGCCGCGGTGGACCCGGCGCGCGCGCCATGGGCGGCGGCGGGGACGGTGCTGATCACCGGCGGCACCAGCGGCCTCGGCGCCCTCGTCGCCCGCCACCTGGTGACGGCGCACGGCGTCAGGCGGCTCGTGCTGACCAGCCGCAGGGGCGGGAACGCGCCGGGCGCGGCCGAGCTGCGCGCCGAGCTGGCCGCCCACGGCGCCGACATCGCCATCGAGGCGTGCGACGTGGCCGACCGCGCCGCGGTGGCCGCGGTGCTCGAACGCCACCCGGTCGACGCGGTCGTGCACGCGGCGGGCGTCGTGGACAACGGGCTGGTCCGCGGGCTGACGCCGGAACGCCTCGCGGCGGTCCTGCGGCCCAAGGTGGACGGGGCGTGGCACCTGCACGAGCTGACGGCCGACCGCGACCTCGCGGCGTTCGTGCTGTTCTCCTCGGTCGGCGGGCACCTGCTGGCCGCGGGACAGGGCAACTACGCCGCGGCCAACGTGTTCCTCGACGCGCTCGCCCACCACCGCCACAGGGCCGGACTGCCCGTGACCTCGCTGGCGTTCGGCCTCTGGGCGGCCGACACCGGGCTCGGCGATCTCGAGGAGGCCGATCTGCACCGCATGCGGCGCATGGGCCTGCCCGCCCTGGAGCAGGAGGAGGGCCTTGCCCTCCTGGACGACGCGCTGCGCACGGACAAGCCCGCGCTCGCGCCGTTCCACCTCGACACCGCCGCCCTGCGCGGCCGCGACGCCGCCAAGGTGCCGGGCCTGCTGCGCGGCCTGGTCCGCGCCCCGCGCCGCCGCCCCACGGGCCCAGGCGCGGCCGGTGGCGGCGACCAGGGCGCGGAGCTGCGGCGCGGGCTCGCCGCCCAGCCGGACGACGCCGAACGCGGCCGTCTCCTGCTCGACCTGGTGCGCACCCATGTCGCGGCGGTGCTCGGCCACGACGGCACCGACGCCATCAGGCCTGACCGGGCGTTCAAGGACCTCGGCTTCGACTCGCTCACGGCCGTGGAGCTGCGCAACGGCCTGCGCGCGGCGACCGGCCTCAAGCTGCCCGCCACCCTGGTGTTCGACCACCCCACGCCCATGGCGATCGCCGACGAGCTGCGTGCCAGGCTGACCGGCGACCAGGAGCCCACCGGGTCGCCGCTCGAAGCCGAACTGGCCCGCCTGGAAGCGGCGTTGGCCTCGGCCACGCCCGACCACGAGGCCTATGGCCGCGTCGCCGACCGGCTGCGCGCCCTGACGGCCGGCTGGGTAGAGACCCACAGGCCCGAGGAGACCGAGGAGGCGGATCTGGAATCGCTCTCGGCCGACGAGCTGTTCGACGTCCTCGACGACGAACTGGACACCCGGTCCACGCGCTGACCGCGCGCCGGACCGGAATCACCATCTATCACGAGGAGAGTGCCCACATGGCCACCGAAGCGACCGTGCCGCCGGGGCGTGCCGACCAGGCGTTAATGGGGATCCTCATCCCGCCCCACCCCATCGACCCGTTCCCCCTCTACGAGACGTTGCAGTCGGAGAGCCGGGTCCACCACAGCGCCGTCATGAACATCTGGGCGCTCTCGGGGCACGAGGAGGTGACCGAGTTCCTGAAGCGCCCCGGCGTCCAGAGCGGCGCCCGCGCCTCCGCCCTCAGGCACGAGAACTGGGCGGAGCACGCGTCGCTCCGCCTCTACCTGAACTCGATGGTCGCCCTCAACCAGCCCGACCACGGCCGCGTTCGCGTCCTGGCCAGCCGCGTCTTCACCCCCAGCAAGATCAAGAAGATGCAGCCCGCCGTGGAGCGGCTGACCCGCGGCCTTGTCGACGACCTCATCGAGCGCTCGTCGGGCGGTGAGCCGGTCGACCTCGTCGAGGTGCTGGCGACGCCGTTCCCCGTCGCGGTCATCTGCGACATGCTCGGCATCCCCTTCGCCGACGGGGAACGCCTGTGGGAGCTGGCCGACGACTGGTCCAGGGTCTTCCCCGGCGCCTTCTCGGACGAGGACCTGGCCCGCGCCGACGACGCGGCCGAGCAGCTCGGCGGCTACTTCGCCGAGGCCATCAAGGACCGCCGCGCCCAGCTGCGCGAGGACCTGCTGACGTCGCTCGTGCAGGAGGCGTCGGGCGGCCACCTCGACGACGACGAGCTGGTGGCGCTCGTGCTGTTCCTGTTCACCGCGGGCTTCTCGGCCACCACCAACCTCATCGCGGCCGGTACGGCCGCCCTCATCGAGCACCCCGACGAGCTCAACCGCTGGCGGGAGGACAAGAGCATCACGCAGTCGGCCGTCGACGAGCTGCTGCGCCACAGCGCCCACAACACCGCGTCAAGCCGGGTCACTGTCAAGCCCGTCACCGTCGGGGACGCCGAGATCCCCGAGGGCGAGCTCGTCGTGTGCCTGCTCGCCGCCGCCAACCGCGACCCGCGCCGGTTCCCCGAGCCGCACCGCCTGAAGCTGACCAGGGACGACGGCCCGCACCTGAGCTTCAGCGCGGGGTCCCACTACTGCTTCGGCGGCACCCTGGCCCGCATGGAGGGCGCCGAGCTGTTCACGACCCTGATCGACACGTTCCCCAAGATCGAGCTGGCCTCCGAGCCCGAGCGCCGCGGCGTCATGGGCCTGACCAGCTATGCCACGCTGCCGCTGACCCTCGGCCGCTGAACGGTCGCACGCGGGACCCGCGTGCGAAGGGAAGTCGCGAAGAAGAGTCGTGAAGAAAAAGAGTCCCTGCGCGACCGGTCGCGCAGGGACTCTTCCCGTGTGGAGGGGTGCTCCCTCACTCGGGGCCGTGGGCGGAGACCTGCTCGGCCTCCGGGCGGTCGGCCTTGGCCGGGGCCGCGGCGGGGGACGTGACATGGCGCATCAGCACCGCGGCGGCCACGGCGCTCACCAGCACGACGCCGCCCGCCGCCGCCGCGGCGATGTTCATGCCATGGGTGAACGCCTCGGCAGCGGCGGCCAGCAGGGGCTCGCCCGCCTCCTCCGGCAGGTGCTCCGCCACCTCGGCGGCGCCGCCGAGCGAGCCCTCGGCGGGCTCGGCTGCCTCGGGCGGGAGCGCCGACGTCGCGTCGGCGACGTCGCGCGTGTAGACGGCGGCGCCGATGCTGCCCAGGATGGCGACGCCGAACGCCCCGCCGAGCTGGTTGCTGGTCTCGGGCAGCGCGGAGATCGAGCCCGCGCGCTCGGGCGGGGCCGAGGAGACGATGAGATCGGCGGTCAGCGGGGCCGCGATGCCCACCCCGGCCGACAGCACGCTCGCGCCGATGACCACGACGGCGAGGCTCGAGTCGACGCGTAACTGCGTCATGATCCCGAAGCCGACCGTCGCGATGACCATGCCCCCGGCGATGATGTGCCCGGGGCGCACGGTCTTGGCCAGCGCGGCGGCGAGCGACGCGGCGATCGCCACCGCGACCGGCGCGGGCAGCGTCCACAGCGCGGCCTCCAACGGGCTGAGCCCGTGGACCAGTTGGATCCACTGGGTGGAGAAGAGCAGAAAGCCGACCATCGCGAAGAGCGTCACCAGGTTGACGCCGATGGACGCGCTGAACCCCCGGCTGCGGAACAGACTCAGGTCGATCAGCGGCGTGGCGGCGGTGCGTTGGCGCAGGAAGAACAGCACGCCGACGACCACGCCCACGGCCGTGACGGCGGCGTACGACCACGCGAAGCCGTCCTCGGCCAGCTCCTTGATGCCGTAGATGACGGGCAGGATCGCGCCGAGCGAGAGCAGCGCGCCGATGAGGTCGAAGCGCCCCGGCTCGGGGGAGCGGTACTCGGGCAGCAGGAACGGGCCGATCAGCAGGAGCAGCGCGATGACCGGGATGTTGATCAGGAAGACCGAGCCCCACCAGAAGTGTTCGAGCAGGAGCCCCGACACGATCGGGCCGAGGGCGGAGCCGCCCGACATGCCGATCGTCCACACGGCGATGGCCGTGCGGCGCTCGCCGGGGTCGCGGAACATGGTGCGGATGAGCGAGAGCGTGGACGGCGCGAGCACGGCCCCCGCCACGCCCAGGAGGGCGCGCGAGGCGATGAGGAACTCCGAGCTGCCGGCGTAAGCGGCGGCGAGCGACGCGACGCCGAACGCCCCCGCGCCCAGCATCAGCAGCAGCCTGCGGCCGATGTGGTCCCCGATGGTGCCCATGGTGATGAGCAGCCCCGCCAGCATGAACGCGTAGATGTCCACGATCCACAACTGCTGGGTGGCCGTGGGCTCGAGGGACGCGCTCAGGAACGGCACCGCGAAGTACAGCACCGTCATGTCCATCGACAACAGGAGGACCGGGAGGACGAGGACGGCGAGGCCGATCCACTCTTTCCGGGTCGCTCGTTCGTGACTCATAGAACCCAACTCTAGATCTGTATTAGAGATTTGTATATGCCATAGGTCTTAGACGAAAACATGACGTGCGGCTAGACTCCTCCGCATGGGACACCGAGAGGACCTGCTGGTCGGGGCGAAGCGCTGCCTGTACGAGAAGGGTTACGCCCGTACCACCGCGCGGGACATCGTCGAGGCGTCCGGGGCGAACCTCGCGTCGATCGGGTACCACTACGGCACCAAGGAGGCCCTGCTCAACGCCGCGATCATGGAGGCGTTGGAGGAGTGGGCCCAGGAGCTGAAGGGCGCCCTGGCCGACGCCGGTGACCTGCCCGACGACCCGATCGTGCGGTTCGAGCAGGCGTGGACCCGAGTGATCGAGCTGTTCGAGCGCCACCGGCCCGTGTGGGCCGCCCAGTTCGACGCGATCTCCCAGCTCGACCACGTCCCCGAGGTCCGCACGTTCTTCGTCGAGGCCCAGCAGCAGGCCCAGAAGGGCCTGGTCGGTCTCCTGCTCGGCGGCGCCGAGCTGCCGCCGCGCACCGAGATCGCGGTCGGGCAGTTCTACCACGCGCTGCTCAGCGGGGTGATGACCCAGTGGATCATCGACCCCGAGCACGCCCCGACGGGCGAGTCGCTCGCCGAGGCGCTGCGGACGGTCGTGGAGGACGTGCGCCGCGCCGGGTCAGGGATGTCCCTCTGACATCCCGGCCGCCTCACGGGCCAGCCGCTTCCGGTCCACCTTCCGGTTGGAGTTCAACGGGAACTCCGTGACGTGCCGGAACGCCTTGGGCACCATCGCCTCGGGTAGCAGCGCGGACAGCTCACGGCGCAGCGTCGCGGCGGGCACGCGCTTCCCCGTGTAGTAGAGGACGAGTTCGAGGCCGCCGCCAGGGGCGGGGCGGGTCACGGTGGCGGCGTTCTGCACGCCCGCGCACTGCCGCACCGCGTGGTCGATCTCCGAGAGCTCGACCCTGACACCCTGGATCTGCACCTGGGCGTCGAGCCGCCCCAGATAGACCAGCGTGCCGTCGGCCAGCCGCCGCACCCGGTCGCCCGTGCGGTACCAGCGGCGCCCGGCGCGCTCGACGAAGCGGCCCCTGTCGTCCTCGGGGTCGAGATAGCCGGGCGTCATCTGCGGCCCGCTGACGCACAGTTCGCCCTCGACGTCCGACTCCTCGTCCCCGTCGAGCAGCAGGTGCTCATGGCCGGGGTGCACCGGGCCGATCGGGACCACGCCGTTGACCGCCTGGCTCGGCGATGTCTCCCCCGACCAGCGGTGGCCGCTGATGGTGATGGTCAACTCGGTGGGCCCGTAGAGGTTCTCGATCAACGACCGGGGCGCCGCGGCCTGCCAGTCCGCGGCGTCCTCGCACAGCAGCGCCTCGCCCGCGAAGAAGCTCCACCGCAGCGTGGGCATCGAACCCGGCGTCAGGCCGCCCATGCGCCGGATGAAGGCGATGCCGCTCGGGGTCGAGAACCACACGGTCATCCGCCGCTCGGCGAAGAACGCGGGCAGGTCCCGGTGCGCCGCGGGCGGAACGGCGTGCACGGCGGCCCCGTGGCCCCAGCCGCAGAACATCTCGAACATCGCGCAGTCGAAGTTGAGGCCGACGTTCTGACAGAACACGTCGGTGGGGCCGAAGTCGTAGCGGTCGTCGAGCAGCGAGAAGTAGAAGTCGTTGGCCGCGTGCGTCATCGGGACGCCCTTGGGCTGGCCCGTCGAACCCGAGGTGAACAGCACATACGCGATGTCCGACGGCCGCACGGCCGCCGGGGCGTCAAGGGGCCGCGCGGTCGCGGCCGCTGCCTCGTCGAGGACGGGCAGGTCCAACTCGGTCTCGGCGAGCGCCGCTCGGCCGACCGGGTCGGCGATCACCGTCGAGACGCCGGCCGCGGTGAGCATCCTGCGGGTGCGCTCGGCGGGGAAGCGGGGGTTGAGCGGCACGACGGTCGCGCCCGAGTACAGCGCCGCCAGGATCCCGACATACGCGGTCAGGCTCTTGTCCGCGAGCACGGCCACGGCGTTCGGCCCTGGAGCCGCCGCCGTCCGCAGCGCCCCCGCGCGGCGCAGGGCCAGCTCGTGCGCCTCCTCGTACGTCAGGCTCTCGGCGTCCACGCGGATCGCGGTCCTGCGGGGCGAGACCGAAAGGCCGCGCAGGAACCGCTCGTGCAGACCGTGTCCGGGGACGGGTGTCTCCGTCATTGTCCTTCCTCCGGGATAAAAGGGGTGGATAGGGGTGCCGACCCGCGGGACACAGGGCTTAGGTTGGCCGCGAAGCCGACTATTCGGTGAACGCCGGGAAAAACACGGGAGCTGGCATGTGGGACGAGTCGTTCGGGCAACTGCTCCGGAAGCACCTTTCTCTGCTTGAACCGGAGGACGAGATCACCGCAGACCTCAGCCTGCGCGACTTCGGTCTCGATTCCATGGGAATGGTTGCGCTGCTGTCTTCGCTGGAGGAGAAATACGGCGTCCGTTTTGTGGACGACGCCCTCCACATCGACAATTTCGCCACCCCCACGACCCTCTGGAACACCCTCGAAGCCATGCGCTGATCCGGTGTCCTTCCGCGTTATGCGATCGCGCTGCGCCTGCGCGGTCGCATAGCCGTGTCGGGGCGCACCGCCACCACATCGAACGCCTCGGTCATGATCTCCACCCGGCCCCACAGGCCGTCCTGGCCTGTGACATGCACCCGTTCGACGCCGAGCTCCTTGAGCGTCTCGACGACCGCGGGCCACCGCACCGTCCGGGTCACCGCGTCCAGCAGCAGCGTCCGCACGCCGTCCGCCGTCGACACGAGCGACCCGTCGTGGTCCGACACCACGGGGATCCCCGGGTCCGAGAACGGGACCCCGGCGACGACCTCCGCCGCGATCTCCTCCCGCAGCGCGGCGAACACGGGCGAGTGCATCGGCGGCCGCATGACGTACAACGGCAGCCCGCCCGCCGCCCGCAGCCGCGCCTGGAGCCCGTCGAGCACGTGCTCGCGCACCGACAGCATGTGGAAGTCGTGGTCCACGTGGCACGCCACCTCGTTCCACTCGCCGCTCTCGTCCAGCTCGGCGCGGATCTCGTCGAGCCGGTCGAGCGGGACGCGGGCGAACGACTGGGTGACGATGTCGCGGTGCTCCCGCTCGAAGTGGGCGTCCACGAGGCGGCCCCACTCGGCGGTCATCCGCACCGCGTCGGCGAACGGCAGCGCCCCGGCGTGCACGGCGGCCGCCGTCCCGCCGAAGCTGGCCCCTGCGCACGCGACCGGCTCCACGTCGCGCTCGGCGACCGTCCACTCGGCCAGCGCGAGACATGTGACCAGGAACGCCACGCGCGCCGGCTCGGGGAACGCGCCCTGGTCGCCGCGGTCCTCGGCCTCGCGGTAGCGGTCGACCAGCGGATAGCCCAGCGCCCGGTCCGCCTCGGCGACGAGTCGGCGCGCCACCGGGTGGACCACCATGAAGCGCGCCGAGTCGGCGAAACGCGTCGGCCCGATTCCTGGAAAGACAATCGCCGACATATTCTGGTACTCCATTTCGTGAGCGCTCGGCATGGGCATCCGAAAAGACCGGCAGGTCGATCCTATTGTTTCCGGTCAGTCTTGTGGGCCCCAGGTGTCGGCATAACCCCTAACGCCCCCTAAACCGGCGGTCGCGGCTGTGGGGTTCTTGTGGGCGGCAAAAGCCCCCTGTTACAAACGATCTGGTATTCGCTGGCAAGGTCGAATCGGAAGGGTGGCGCATGAGCGCGAATGGAGCGACTCAGGCCAGGGCCCACGCCTCGGTGGACAACCTGAGGACCTATCTGCTGGCCGCCGCCCGAAGGGCCCCCGACCGGCCCGCGGTGGTCCAGGCCGCCGAGGGCGGCGGCGTCGAGACGATCACCTATGGCGAGCTGGAACGGCGCACCGACCGCCTCGCCGAACAGCTCGACGCGCTCGGCCTCGACGTCGGCGACCGCGTCATCCTCGAATCCGACACCTCGGCCGACGCCATCGCGGCGCTCCTGGCCTGCTCGACGCTCGGGCTGCCGTTCGTCGCGACCAGCCCCGAGACCCCGGACGAGCGGCTGCTGACGATCATCGGGAGCGCCGAGCCCGCGCTGCACCTGCGCGCCGCGCCCGACGCGCGCCCCGGCATACCCGAGGCCGTCGGCCTGGCCCGCTTCACCGCCGAGGGGCTCACCGTTCAGCGCCCGCCCGCGCCGCGCGTGCGTCACCGCCGCGTGGTGACGCCCGTCGACACCGCCTACATCGTCTTCACCTCGGGAACGATGGGCCGCCCCAAGGGCGTGGTGATGAGCCACCGCGGCGCCATCGCGTTCCTGCGTGGCGTGGAGGCCGAGGAGCTGATCACGGCCGACGACCGCGTGGCGGGCACCTCGCCGCTCCAGTTCGACTTCGCGCTCTTCGACATCGGCCTCGCCCTCAGCCACGGCGCCGCGCTCGTGCCCGTGCCGCGCGACCGGCTCAGCTGGCCCCGCCGCTTCCTCGGCTTCCTGCGCGAGGCCGGGGCGACGCAGGTCGACGGCGTTCCCTCGCTCTGGCGCCCCGTGCTGCGCCACGAGCCCGAGCTGCTCGCCGAGCTGGGGGAGCGGGGCCCGCTGCGCCGGATCCTGTTCTCCGGGGAGAACTTCCCCCTCGACGAGCTGCGCGCCCTCCAAACCCTGCTGCCCAAGGCCCACTTCACCAACGGCTACGGCGCCACCGAGTCGATGGCCGCCTCGCTCACCGAGGTCCCCAACCCCCTGCCCCCCGACACCACCCGCCTGTCCATCGGCTACGCGGTCGCGGGCGCGGAGATGAGCCTCATCGGGTCCGACGGCGGCCCCGTGGCCGAGCCCGGCACCGTCGGCGAGATCCATCTGCGCACCCCCTCGCTCTTCTCCGGCTACTGGGGCGACCCCGACGCCACCCGCGCCGTCCTCGTCCCCGACCCGCTCGACCCCAGGTCGGGGCGGCTGGTCTTCAAGTCAGGCGACCTGGCGTCCAAGGGCCCGGATGGCGAGCTGTACTTCCACGGCCGCGCCGACTCCCAGGTGCAGATCCGCGGCAACCGCGTCGAGCTCGGCGAGGTGGAGCGCCGCGTCGGCGCGTTCCCCGGGGTCACGGGCGCCGTCGCGATGGTCCTGCCGCGCCCCGATGGCGACCCGCTGCTGCACGCGTTCGTCACCTTCGCCCCCGGCGGCGACAAGCCCGACACCAAGGACATCGTCGCGTTCTGCCGCTCGGCGCTGCCCGCCTACATGGTCCCCCAAGGCCTGCACGGGGTGGACGAGTTCCCGCTGACCGTCAACGGGAAGGTCGACCGCGCCGCCCTGGCCGCCCGCGTGACGGCCTGAACACCCGATCGTCTCCCTGCCTCTTCGTTCCCGGAGTATGCACATGACCGAGCAGTCCAGGGCCGCGATGCTTGAGCTGGTGCTGGCGCAGGCCACTGCCGTGCTGCGCGCCGCCCATCCCGATGCGTACGAGGACGGGGCCGCCGACGTGGCGGCCGACCGTCCGTTCCTTGCGGTGGGCCTGGACTCGCTCGGGTTGGTCCAGCTGCACCGGCGGCTCACCGCCGAGCTTGGCGTGGACCTGCCCATCACGATCGGCTTCGACCACCCCACCCCGGCCGCGCTCGCCCACCACCTGGTGGACGTGGTGCACGGCGACGCCGAGCCCGCCGCGCCCGACGAGGAGACCTCGACCCCGGCCGTGCCGGGGGCGTTCGACGAGCCGATCGCGATCGTCGGGATCGGCTGCCGCTTCCCCGGCGGCGTGCACTCGCCCGAGGACCTGTGGCGGCTCGTGGCCGACGGCACCCATGTGATCACCGACTTCCCCGCCGACCGAGGCTGGGACCTCGACCGCCTCTACGACCCCGACCCGGCCACCACGGGCGCCAGCTATGTGCGGCGCGGCGGATTCCTGCCGGACGCCGCCGACTTCGACGCCGACTTCTTCCAGATCAACCCCAGAGAAGCCCTCACCATGGACCCGCAGCAGCGGGTGCTGCTCGAGACCTGCTGGGAGGCGCTCGAACGCGCGGGCATCGACCCGGGGCGGCTGCGCGGCAGCCAGTCCGGCGTGTTCATCGGCGCGGAGCCGCACGAGTACGGGCCCCGCACGCACGAGGCGCCCGAGGGCCTCGACGGCTACATCATGGCCGGGAACCTCCCGAGCGTCGTCTCGGGCCGCGTCGCCTACACGCTCGGCCTCGAAGGGCCCACGCTCACCGTCGACACCGCGTGCTCCGGGTCGCTCACCGCCCTCCACCTCGCGGTGCGGGCGCTGCGCGGCGGCGAGTGCGGCCTCGCGCTCGCGGGCGGCGTCACCGTGATCTCCAGCCCCGGCACCTTCACCACGTTCAGCCGCCAGCGGGGACTCGCCCCCGACGGGCGGATCAAGGCGTTCGCCGCCGCCGCCGACGGCACGTGCTTCGCCGAGGGCGTCGGGGTGTTCGTGCTGGCCCGCCTGTCGGACGCGGTGCGCGACGGGCACCCCGTCCTCGCCGTGATCCGCGGCACCGCCATCAACCAGGACGGCGCGAGCAACGGGCTGACCGCGCCCAACGGCCTCGCCCAGCAGCGCGTCATCCGCCGCGCGCTCGCCGACGCCGGGCTCACCCCCGTCGACGTCGACGCCGTCGAGGCACACGGCACCGGCACCACGCTCGGCGACCCCATCGAGGGCCAGGCCCTCGTCGCCGCCTACGGGCGCGGGCGCTCGCCCGAGGCGCCGCTCAGGATCGGCTCGGTGAAGTCCAACATCGGGCACACGGGCGCCGCGGCGGGGGTCGCTGGCGTCATCAAGATGATCATGGCGATGCGCCACGGCACCCTGCCCCGCACCCTGCACGTCGACGAGCCCACCCCGCACGTCGACTGGTCGGACGGCACCGTCGCGCTGCTCACCGAGCCCGTCCCCTGGGAGGCGAACGGCGCGCCGCGCCGCGCCGGGATCTCCTCCTTCGGCGCGAGCGGCACCAACGCCCATGTCCTCATCGAGGAGCCGCCGCCCGCGGCGGACGCCCGGACCCCCGCGGCCCCCGCGGCCCTCGCGCCCCCCGAACTCCCCGCGGCCGAACGCCTCGTGCCGGTCGTCCTGTCGGCGCAGGGGGAGGACGCGCTGCGCGGCCAGGCCGAACGCCTCCTGACCACCGTGGACGAGGCGTCCCCGCTCGACATCGCCTACTCGGCCGCCACCACGCGCGCCGCGCTGCGCGACCGCGCCACGATCGTCGCCGCCGACCGCGACGAGCTGCGCCGGGCGCTCACCGCCCTCGCCCAGGGCGAGCCCGCCCCGGGGCTGCTCACCGGCACGGCGCCGACGACGGGCCGCACCGCGTTCCTCTTCACCGGCCAGGGCAGCCAGCGCGTCGGCATGGGCCGCGAGCTGGTCAAGGCGTTCCCGGTGTTCGCCGAGGCGCTCCAGGAGGCCGCCGACCACCTCGACCTCTACCTCGAAGAGCCCCTGGGCGACGTGCTGTTCGCCGAGCCTGGCTCGCCAGGCGAGGAGCTGCTGCACCAGACCCGTTACGCGCAGGCCGCGCTCTTCGCCGTCGAGACCGCCCTCTTCCGGCTGCTCGACTCCTGGGGCGTCACCCCGGGGCTCCTGGCCGGGCACTCCATCGGCGAGATCGCCGCCGCGCACGCCGCCGGGGTCATGACGCTCGGCGACGCCGCGCTGCTCGTCGGCGCCCGCGGCACGCTCATGCACGAACTCCCCGCCGGGGGCGCCATGGTCGCCATCCAGGCCACCGAGGACGACGTCACCCCCCACCTGACCGGGAACACGGCGCTCGCCGCCGTCAACGGCCCGACCGCCGTCGTCGTCTCGGGCGACGCCGACGACGTGCTGGCCATCGCCGCCCACTTCGCCGAGCGGGGGCACAAGACGCGGCGGCTGCGTGTCTCGCACGCGTTCCACTCGCCGCTCATGGATCCGATGCTCGACGAGTTCCGCCGCGTCGCCGAGACCCTCACCTACGCCCCGCCGAAGATCCCCGTCGTCTCCAACCTGACCGGCGAGCCCGTCACCGCGTTCGACGCCGACTACTGGGCGCGCCATGTGCGCGAGCCCGTGCGGTTCGCCGACGGCATGCGCTGGCTCGACTCCCGGGGCGTCACCACGTTCATCGAACTCGGCCCCGACGCCGTCCTTTCGGCGATGGGCCGCGAGTGCGTCGCGGACTCCGACACCGCCGCGTTCGCCGCGCTGCTGCGCAAGGGGCACGGCGAGGAGCGCCAGGCCCTCACCGCGCTCGGCCTGGCCCACGCCCACGGCGTCGCCGTCGACTGGGACCGCTTCTTCGCCGGGCGCGGCGCCCGCAGGATCGACCTGCCCACCTACGCGTTCCAACGCAGGCGCTACTGGCTCGACCCCGGCAGCGCCGCCGCCGACACGATCGGCCACCCCCTGCTCGACACCGCCGTCAGCCTGGCGGGCACCGAGGGGCTCGTGCTCACAGGCCGCCTGTCCACCCGGTCGCAGCCGTGGCTGGCCGACCACGTCATCGCGGGCACCGTCCTCGTGCCAGGCACCGCCCTGGTCGAGCTGGCCGTGCGCGCCGGGGACGAGGCGGGCTGCGGCGTCCTCGACGAACTCACCCTGGAGACGCCCCTGTCGCTGCCGGGCGACGCCGAGGTGGAGGTCCAGGTCGTCGTCGGCGCGCCCGACGCGGCCGAACGCCGCCCCGTCGAGATCTGGTCGCGCGCCGCGCACGGCGACGAGCGCTGGACCCGCCACGCCGGCGGCCTGCTGGCCGAGCGCGCCGATGGTCCCGCGCCCGACCCCGGCGCGTTCGCCCAGTGGCCCCCGGCCGACGCCGAGCCGATCGACGTCGAGGGGCTCTACGCGCGCCAGGCCGCACAGGGCTACGCCTACGGCCCCGCGTTCCAGAACGCGCGCGCCGCGTGGCGCCGCGGGGACGAGGTGTTCGCCGAGGTCGCCCTGGCCGACGCGGCGCCCCACCGCTTCGGGCTGCACCCCGCGCTGCTCGACGCCTCGCTGCACGCCGACGAGGAGGACCAGGACGACGGCCGGGTGCGCCTGCCGTTCGCCTGGGTCGGCGTCGAGCTGCACGCCACCGGCGCCACCGCCGTGCGCGTCCGCGTGCACCACACGGGCCCCGACGCGGTCTCCGTCCAGCTGGCCGACCCCGCGGGGGCGCCCGTCGCCACCATCAGGTCCCTCGTCCAACGGCCCCTGCCCTCGGGGGCCCTGGCCTCGCGCGGGTCGCGCGGCGGCTCGCTGCTGCGCGTGGCGTGGACCACGATCCAGGCCCCCGCCGAACCCGACGCCGCCGCACGGGAGTTCACCCTCGTGTCCGTCCCCGCGGCCTTCCCCGGCGCGCCCGCGGACGCGGCCAGGGCGGCGACCCTGCACGTCCTCGAGCTGATCCAGGGCGCGCTGCGCGACGACACCAGGCTCGCGATCGTCACGCGCGACGCGCAGGGCGACCTGGCGCTCGCGCCCACCTGGGCGCTGGTGCGCGCCGCCCAGGCCGAGAACCCCGGGCGTTTCGTCCTCGTCGACACCGACCGCGACATGCCCGAGGACGCCCTGCGCGCCGCCCTGGCCACCGGGGAGCCCCAACTCGCCCTGCGCGACGGCGCGGTGACCGTGCCGCGCCTGGCGCGCGTGCCCGCGCCCGAGCCGCCGCGGTCCCTCGGCCTCGACCCCGATGGCACGGTCCTGATCACCGGCGGCACCGGCGGGCTCGGCGGCCTGGTCGCCCGCCACCTCGCCGCCGAGCACGGCGTCAGGCGCCTGCTGCTCACCGGTCGCCGCGGCCCCGAAGCCCCCGGGGTGGCCGAACTGGTCGCCGAGCTGGCCGCCTTGGGCGCCGAGGCCACCGTTGCCGCGTGCGACGTCGCCGACCGGGACGCCGTCGCCGCGCTGCTCGCGGGCGTCCCCGACGCGCACCCGCTCACCGCGGTCGTCCACAGCGCGGGCGTCGTCGCCGACGGCCTCGCCGGGTCGCTCACCCCCGAGCAGGTCGACACCGTCTTCCACGGCAAGGCCGACGGCGCCTGGCACCTGCACGAGCTGACCCGCGACCTGCCGCTCGCCGCCTTTGTGCTGTTCTCCTCGGCGGCCGGGACCCTGGAAGCGGCGGGACAGGGCAACTACGCCGCCGCCAACGCCTTCCTCGACGCCCTCGCCGAACACCGCGCCGCCCAGGGCCTGCCCGCCACGTCCCTCGCGTGGAACCTGTGGGCCGGCGACGCGGGCATGGGCGCCCAGCTCGACGAGGTGACCCTCCGCCGCGCCGAACGCTCGGGACTCCCGGCCCTGGACGCCGCCGAGAACCTCGCCCTCCTCGACGAGGCCCTGGCCACCGACGCGCCCGCGCTCGTGCCCCTGCGCTACGACGCCACCGCGCTGCGCGCCCGCCCCGACGGCATCCCGCCGATGCTGCGCGGCCTGGTCCGCGCGCCCGCCCGCAGGCACGCCGCGGCGGCGACCGCGGGCGGCCCCGGCGGCGCGCTGGCCGACCAGCTGGCCGGGCGGCCCGACAACGAGCGCGCCCGGATCGTCCTCGACCTGGTCCGCGCGCAGATCGCCACCGTTCTCGGCCACGAGAGCGCCAACGCCATCGACCCGCGCCGCGCGTTCACCGAGCTCGGCTTCGACTCGTTGGCCGCCGTCGAGCTGCGCAACGCGCTCACCACGGCCACGGGGCTGCGCCTCACCTCCACCCTGATCTTCGACCACCCCACGCCGCACGCCCTCGCCGACCATGTGCTCGACAAGGTCGGCGGCGCCGCGCCCGCCGCCGCCCCCGCGCGCGCCACCCCGCGCGCCGCGACCGACGAGCCCATCGCGATCGTCGCGATGGCCTGCCGCTACCCCGGCGGGGTGACCACGCCCCAGGACCTGTGGCGGCTCGTCGCCGACGGCACCGACGCGATCAGCCCGTTCCCCGACGACCGCGGCTGGCACACCGAGGAGATCTACGACCCCGAGCCGGGCAAGCAGGGCCGCACCTACACCCGCGAGGGCGGATTCCTCCACGACGCCGCCGAGTTCGACCCCACCTTCTTCGGCATCAGCCCGGTGGAGGCCCAGGCGATGGACCCGCAGCAGCGGCTCCTCCTCGAGGTCGCCTGGGAGGCCATCGAGCGCGGCGGCATCGACCCGCTGTCGCTCAAGGGCAGCCCCACCGGCGTGTTCGCCGGGGTCATGTACCACGACTGGGCGCCGCGCTCCGGCACCGTCTCCGAGGACCTCGCGGGCTTCACCGCCGCGGGCACCCTGGGCAGCGTCGCCTCGGGCCGCATCGCCTACACCCTCGGCCTCGAGGGCCCCGCGGTCACCGTCGACACCGCCTGCTCCTCCTCCCTGGTGGCGATGCACTGGGCGATGCAGGCGCTGCGTCAGGGCGAGTGCACCCTGGCTCTCGCGGGCGGCGTCACCGTGATGGCCACGCCCGAGACGTTCGTCGGGATGAGCCTCCAGAGCGGCCTGGCCGCCGACGGCCGCTGCAAGGCGTACGGCGCCTCGGCCGACGGCACGGGCTGGGCCGAGGGCGCGGGCCTGCTGCTGCTCGAACGCCTCTCCGACGCCCGCCGCGCCGGGCACCCCGTGCTCGCGGTGGTCCGCGGCTCCGCGGTCAACCAGGACGGCGCGTCCAACGGCCTGGCCGCGCCCAACGGCCCCGCCCAACAGCGCGTGATCAGGCAGGCGTTGGCCCACGCCGGCCTGACCCCGGCCGACGTCGACGCCGTCGAGGGCCATGGCACCGGCACCACACTCGGCGACCCCATCGAGGCCCAGGCCCTGATGGCCACCTATGGCCAGGACCGCGCCGACGGCGAGCCGCTGTGGCTCGGCTCCATCAAGTCCAACCTCGGGCACGCCCAGGCCGCCGCCGGGGTCGCGGGCGTCATCAAGATGGTGATGGCGATGCGGAACGGCCTGCTGCCCCGCACGCTGCACGCCGACACCCCGTCGCCGCACATCGACTGGACCGAGGGCGCCGTCGAGCTGCTCCACGAGCCGAGGGACTGGCCGACGACGGGGCGTCCGCGCCGGGCCGGGGTCTCCTCGTTCGGCGTCAGCGGCACCAACGCCCACGTCGTCATCGAGGAGGCGCCGCCCCTCGCCCCCGCCGAGCCCCGCGGCCCCCGGCCCGCCGCCCTGCCGCTGACCCTGGCGGCCGCGTCCGCCGAGGCGCTGCGCGCCCAGGCCGCGCGGATCGCCACCCACCTGCGCGACCACGACGACGTGGACGAGCTCGACGCCGCCGCCTCGCTCGCCCGCGGCCGCGCCGCCCTCGAACACCGCGCCGTCGTCGTGGACGCCGACCGCGAGGGACTCCTCGCCGGGCTCGACGCGCTGGCCGCGGGGAACACCCCCGCCTCCGTCGTCCAGGGCGTCCATCGCGGCGACCCCCGCGCCGTGTTCGTCTTCCCGGGCCAGGGCTCGCAGTGGCGCGGGATGGGCGTGGAGCTGCTCGAGCACTCCCCGGCGTTCGCGACGCGCCTGGGCGAGTGCGCCAAGGCGCTCGAACCGTATGTCGCGTGGGACCTGCTCGACGTGCTGCGCGGCGCCCCCGGCGCCCCGGCCCTCGACGACGTCGACGTCGTGCAGCCCGTGCTGTGGGCGGTCATGGTGTCGCTGGCCGAGGCGTGGCGCGCCGTCGGCGTCGAGCCCGCCGCCGTCGTCGGCCACTCCCAGGGCGAGATCGCCGCCGCGTGCGTCGCGGGCGCGCTGTCCCTCGACGACGGCGCGCGCGTCGTCGCCCTGCGCAGCCGGATCATCCGCCAGGACCTCGCGGGCCGCGGCGGCATGATGTCGGTCGCCGTCTCCGCCGACCGCGCCTCCGACTACCTGGCCGCGGGGGAGGGCCGCCTCCAGCTCGCCGTCATCAACGGCCCGGGATCCGTCGTCGTGTGCGGCGACCCCGACGCCCTCGACGAGCTGCGCGCCAGGGTGGACGCCGACGGCGTCCAGGCCCGCCGCATCCCCGTGGACTACGCCTCGCACTCGGTGTTCGTCGAGGAGATCCGCGAACGGCTGCTCGCCGAGCTGACCGGGCTGACGCCGCGGACCTCGACCGTCCCGTTCTACTCCACCGTCACCGCCGCGCCGTTGGACACCGCCGGGCTCGACACCGAGTACTGGTACACCAACCTGCGGGGGACCGTCAGGTTCGAGGAGACCACGCGGGCGCTGCTCGCCGACGGCTTCGAGATCTTCGTCGAGGCGAGCCCTCACCCCGGCCTGCTCGCCGGGCTCGGCGAGACCGCCGAGTCCGCCGGGGTGGCCGCCGCGCTCGTCGGCACGCTGCGCCGCAACGCCGGGGGCCCGCGGCAGTTCCTCACCTCGCTCGCCGCGGCGTATGTGCGCGGCGCGAGCGTGGACTGGGAGACCGCGTTCGCCGGGACGGGGGCGCGCCGCGTCGACCTGCCCACCTACCCGTTCCAGCGCAGGCGTTACTGGCTCGACTGGCAGCCCGAGCAGCCGGGCGACGCCCTGGGCGTCGGCCAAGTACCCACCGGCCACCCCCTGTTGGGCGCGGCGGTGCCGATCGCCGGACTCGGCGGCGTGCTGCTCACCGGGCGCCTCTCGGTGTCGGCCCAGCCGTGGCTCGCCGACCATGTCGTCGGCGGCACCGCCCTGTTCCCGGGGTCAGGCTTCGTCGAGCTCGCCGTCAGGGCGGGCGACGAGGTCGGCAGGGGACGCGTGGACGACCTGACGCTCGAGGCGCCCCTCGCCCTCCCCGGGCGCGGCGGCGTGGCCGTCCAGGTCGTCGTGGACGCCGACCTGCGCACCGTGTCGATCCACTCGCGGCCCGAGGACGCCCCCGCCGACGCCCCGTGGACCCGGCACGCCCACGGCACGCTCGCCGACGCGGGCCCCGAGCCCGCGCCCGAGCCCGCGGCCTGGCCCCCGCCCGGCGCGGAGCCGATCGACCTCACCGGCTTCTACGAGCGGTCCGCCGAGGACGACCTGGCGTACGGGCCCACCTTCCAGGGGATGCGCGCGGCCTGGCGCTCGGGCGACGACGAGGTGTACGCCGACATCGCGCTGCCCGAGCGGGCCGCCGCCGAGGCCGCGCGGTTCGGGCTGCACCCCGCGGCGCTCGACGCGGCCCTGCACGCCACCGCGCTGCTGGCCGCCGACGCCGGACGCGTCACGCTCCCGTTCGCCTGGACCCGGGTCGACCTGCACGCCTCGGGCGCCGCCGCGCTCAGGCTGCGGATGACCAGGCTCGGCGACGACGAGGTCGCGCTGCGCCTCACCGACACCGCGGGCCGCCCCGTCGCGTCCGTCGCCTCGCTCGTCCTGCGGCCCATGGCAGGCGGCGGGCTGGCACCGGCGAACGCGTCCCACGACGCGCTGTTCGAGCTGACCTGGACCCCCGCGGCGGCCGAAGGCCAGGGCCGCGAGACCGTCGTGCACCGCTGCGCGGGCGGCACGACCGCTGAGGCGGTGCACGCCGCGACGGCATCGGCGCTCGGCGCGCTGCGCTCCTGGCTCGAGGACGACCGGGCCGACGGCGCCACGCTCGCCATCGTCACAAGGGGCGCCGTGTCCGTGCACGGCGAGGACGTCACCGACCTCGCCGGGGCCGCCGTCTGGGGGCTGGCCCGCAGCGCCCAGACCGAGAACCCCGACCGGATCGTGCTGATCGACCTCGACCCCGGTGCCAAGGACGGCGACAACGACGGCGACGGCGACGGCGCCGCGGCCGACGAGAACGCCATCGCCGCCGCGGTCGCCACCGGCGAGGCCCAGCTCGCGATCCGCTCGGGCACGCCCCACCGCCCGCGCCTCACCCGGGTGACCGGCGACGCCGTCGGCGCCCCCGCCACCGTCTTCGGCGACAGGCCCGGCGCGGTGCTGATCACCGGCGGCACCGGCACGTTGGGCGGCCTGGTCGCCCGGCACCTCGTCGCCGCGCACGGCGTCACCGACCTGCTGCTCACCAGCCGCCGCGGCCCCGCCGCGCCAGGCGCGGCCGAGCTGGCCGCCGAGCTGACCGAACGCGGCGCCCGCGTCGAGGTGGCCGCGTGCGACGCCGCCGACCGCGACGCGCTCGCCGCGCTGCTCCGGGGCCGCGCCCTCGCCGGGGTCGTCCACACCGCCGGGCTCCTGGACGACGGCGTCATCTCCTCGCTCACCCAGGAGAAGATGACCGCGGTGCTGCGCCCCAAGGTCGACGCGGCGCTCAACCTCCACCAGCTCACCGCGGACCACGACCTCTCGGCGTTCGTGCTGTTCTCCTCCGCCGCGGGCGTCACCGGAGGCGCAGGACAGGGCAACTACGCCGCCGCCAACGCCTTCCTCGACGCCCTCGCCGCCCACCGGCGCGCCCATGGGCTGCCCGCGCAGTCACTCGGCTGGGGGCTGTGGGAGGAGGCGAGCGGCATGACCGGCGCCCTGGACGCCGCCGACCTCTCCACCATGCGGCGCGACGGCGTCCTGCCCATCGCCTCCGACGAGGGCCTCGCGCTCCTCGACGCGGCCGGGGCGCTCGACCGGGCGTTCCTGGCGCCCGTCAGGATCGACCTGACAGGGCAGCGCCGCGCCGATGTGCCCTATCTCATGCGCGACCTGGTGCGCGGCCCGGCCCGCCGCGCCGTCGACCCCGCCGCATCGGCGGCCGAGCCCGCCGAGAGCCTGCGCGAGCGGCTCGCCCGCCTCACCCGGGCCCGCCGCGAACAGGCCCTCCTCGACATCGTCCGCGCCCAGGCCGCCGCCACCCTCGGCTTCGCGGGCGCCGACGAGGTCGACGCCGAACGGTCGTTCCGCGACATGGGCTTCGACTCCCTGGCCGCCGTGCGGTTCCGCAACGGCCTGGGCGAGACCGTGGGCGAACGCCTGCCCGCGACCCTCGTCTTCGACCACCCGACCGCGCTCGTCCTCACCCGCCACCTGCTCAAGGAGCTGGCGCTCGACGAGCCCGAGGCGGAGGCCGAGCCCGAGCGCGCGCAGGACGCGGACGGCGAGAGCGTCGAGGACCGCACCGCAGAGATCCAGGGCATGAGCCTGGCCGAGCTGCTCCGCACCGCGCAACGATCAGGAGACCCGACATGACCGAGCTGCTCCACGACACCGCACAGCGCGTCCACCCGACCGACGAGGAGCTGCTGCGCCGCGTGCTGACCCCGTACCGGGCCAAGCGCTGCGAGTACCTCACCTCGGCCGAGGTCACCCTGGAGGGCGACCCCGGCGACGGCGGACGGCTCACCGCGGCCTGCTCGTTCTACATCCCCGAGTCCTGCTACATCGACGACACGGGGCACTTCAACTCGGTCGAGTTCAACATCTGCTTCAACCAGATGGCCTACTACCTGATGGCCAAGGCCGTGAAGGAGTCGCTGATCGAGCCGTTCTCGCGGTGGACGCTCGACCAGTTCTGGCAGCGGCAGCTCGCGGACATCCTCATCACCGACTTCAAGAGCGCCTTCCGCAGCGCCATGAGCGGCCGCCACTTCAAGGGCCGGATCGAGGTCGTCGACATCGCCGAGTGGGACGCCAACGACCTGCGCGACGCCCTCGTCATGCTGCGGACCCGGGCCCAGTACTGGGACGAGCACGGCGGCGAGAGCCATGGCGAGATCTCGGCCGCGATCACCAACCCGCCCCAGAACTGACAGCCAGCCAGCTCCGCCCCGGCGAAGGAAGCGACGATGAGCCACGCAGAACAGCACGGGCTTCCCGATGGAGTCCGGAAAGTCGACATCGACCACCTCTACGGCCGTCTCGCCGACCGCGGCCTCCAGTACGGGCCCGCCTTCCGAGGGCTGCGCGCCGTGTGGTCGCACGGCGAAGAGGTCTACGCCGAGGCCGAGTTGGCGGGCGCGAACGGCGGCGACGGCGACTACCACCTGCACCCGGCGCTCTTCGACGCCGCGCTCCAGTCCGCGCTCGTGCCGGGGCTCGACAGCGAGAGCGGCACGTTCCTGCCGTTCGCGCTGCGCGGCGTGCGCCTGCACAGGGCGGGCGCCCGCGCCGTCAACGTCCACGCCGTTCCCGGCGACGGCGGGGTCTCCCTGGCGCTCACCGGCGACGACGGCGAGCCCGTCGTCACGGTCGGCAGCCTTGTCACCCGCTCCGTCACCCCCGACCAGCTCGACGCCGCGGGCCAGCGCGCCCAGCTGCTCAGGGTCGCGTGGAAGCCCGTCGTGCAGCCGCCCGCCGCCGCCGACCAGCGGCACTGGGCGTTCCTCGGCACCGACCACATCGGCCTCACCGGCGCGCTCAAGACCATCCGCCGCCCGTTCGACGCCTACCCCTCGCTGCGCGCGCTCGACGCCGCGCTGCGCAAGGGCGCCCCCGCGCCCGACGTCATCGTGGTCTCCTGCACGGACGAGGACTCCCCGGTGCACTCGGTGGCCCAACGCGCCCTGATGCTCGTCCAGGAGTGGCTCGCCGACCCGCGGCTCGCCGCGTCCCGCCTCGTCCTGGTCAGCAGCGGCGCCGTCGCCACCCGCCCCCAGGAGGTCCTGTCCGACGTGCCTGGCGCGGCCGTGTGGGGGCTGCTGCGCAGCGCACAGACCGAGCACCCCGACCGCTTCACCCTGGTCGACATCGACGACCCCGGTGACTCGGGCCGCGCCCTCGCCGCGGCCGTCGCCTCCGGCGAGCCCCAACTCGCCGTGCGCCACGGCGCCTTGTTCCGGCCGCGCCTGGTGCGCCGCCCGCCGCCCCGCCCCGCGACCCTGACGGGCACCGTCGTGCTCACCGGCGGAACGGGTGCCCTCGGCCGCCTGGTCGCCCGGCACCTGGTCACCCGCCACGAGGTCGAGCACCTCGTGCTGCTCAGCCGCCGCGGCCCCGCCGCCCCCGGCGCGGCCGAGCTCACCGCCGAGCTCACCGCGCTCGGCGCCCGCGTGGACGTGCTCGCCTGCGACGCGGCCGACCGGCCCTCCCTCGAACGCACCCTCGCCGACATCCCCGCGCCCTCGGCCGTCATCCACACCGCGGGCGTCCTCGCCGACGCCGTCATCGGCACCCTGACCCCGCGCAGGCTCGACAAGGTCCTGACGCCCAAGGTCGACGCCGCGCTCCACCTGCACGACCTGATCCGCGACCCGGAGTGCGCGTTCGTGGTGTTCTCCTCCGTCGCCGGCCTCGTCGGCACCGCGGGCCAGGCCAACTACGCCGCCGCCAACGCCTTCCTCGACGCGCTCGCCCACCACCGCCGCACCCTCGGCCTGCGCGGCGTGTCCCTGGCCTGGGGCCTGTGGGAGAGCGAGGGCGGCATGGGCTCCGAGCTCTCCACCGCCGAGCTGACCCGCATCAGGCGCACCGGCTTCGCGCCCCTCGGGCCCGAGCAGGGCCTCGCCCTCTTCGACGCCGCCATCGCCGCCGACGAGGCGGTCCTCGCCCCCGTCCGGCTGAACGACGCGGGCCTCACCGGGGACGTTCCGCCCGTTCTCGCGGACCTCGCGCCCGCGCGCCCCGGCGGGCAGGCCGCGACCGACACGCTCCGCAGCCGCCTCGCCGACCTGCCCGAGGCCGAACGCGACGCCGCCGCCCTGGAGTTCGTCAGGGCGGCGGCCGCCGCCGTCCTCGGCTTCGACGGCGCGGACGACGTCGACCCCGACCGCGAGTTCGGCGCCGTCGGCCTCGACTCCATGGGCAACCTCGAGCTCAGCCGCCGCCTCTCGGCCGCGACGGGGCTGCGCCTGTCCGTGACCCTCACCTTCGACCACCCGACCCCCGCAGGGCTGGCCTCCCACCTGCGGCTGCTCCTCCAGGAGGGCGCATCGTGAACACAGTTGTCGTCGGCGGTGGCGTCATCGGCCTCGCCGCCGCCTGGCGGGCCCGGCGCGCGGGCCTCGCCGTCACCGTGATCGACCCGGCCCCCGGCAGCAAGGCGTCCCATGTGTCGGGCGGCATGCTCCCCGCCGTCAACGACCAGATGTACGACCAGGAGAACCTCCTGCGCCTGTGCCTGGCCTCCCGCGAGCTGTACCCGTCGTTCGTCGCCGAGCTCGAGGAGTTCGCCCCCGCGGGCTTCAGGAACGACGGCGTCCTCGACGCCGCGTTCGACGAGGACGCCCTGGGCTCCCTCGACCGCCAGCAGTCCTTCCAGGAGTCGCTCGGCATCCGCACCGAACGCCTCACCGCGGCCGAGGTCGGCGCGCTCCAGCCGGCGTTCGCGCCCGTCCTCGGCGGCCTGCTGTCGCCCGACGACGGCGCCGTCGACCCGCGCGTCCTCACCGCCGCGCTGATCACCGCCGTCGAGGCGCTCGGCGGCACCGTCATCCGCAGGGCCGCCACCCGCGTGGCCGACCACGCCGTCGTCCTCGACAACGGCGAGGCCGTGGCGTTCGACCGCCTCGTCCTGGCCGCGGGCTGCTGGACGCACCGCGTCGATGGCCTGCCCCAGGGCGCCATCCCCGAGATCCGCCCCGTCAAGGGCCAGATCGTGCGCCTGCACTCGGACCCGCCGCTGCTCGCCGTCACCGCCCGCGCCCTCTCCAAGGGCTCGTCCCTCTACCTCGTGCCCCGCCTCGACGGCGAGCTCGTCGTCGGCGCCACCTACGAGGAGCGCGGCTACGACGAGACCGTCACCGCCGATGGCACCAGCGGCCTGCTGGCCCGCGCCGCCGCCGTCATGCCGGGCGTGGGCGCGCTGCGCTTCGCCGAGGTCAGCGCGGGGCTGCGCCCCGGCTCGCCCGACGACCTGCCCCTCATCGGCCCCACCACCGTGCCCGATGTCTACCTGGCCTCGGGCCACTTCCGCATGGGCGTCCAGCTCGCCCCCGTCACCGCCGAGGCCATCGCGGCCCACCTCACCGACGCGACGCCGCCCGCCGTGACCGCGCCGTTCACCCCGCTCCGCCTGGCCTGACGACCGGCCCGCCCCTTCGGTACCCGCCCCCCTTCGGCACCCGCCCCCGCCGCCCCGTTCCGGCCCACCGCCGGAGCGGGGCGGCGTCGCGTCGCCCCCGGGCCGCGGGCATGCCGGAGGGTCGGGCCCCAGGGAAGGGGACCCGGCCCTCGCGGCTCGCTCTCGGCCCGGACCCGGCGGTCAGGAGACCGTCGCCAGGGCGCTCAGCGTGCCGGTGGCGTTCTCGGTCCAGGAGTGGTCGCCCTCCGCGCGCGACCTGATGGTGAGGGCACGGCCCGTCGGCTCCTCGGGCCCCACGATGACCTGGAGCAGCGCCGCGCCCTGGGAGCCGAAGGTGACGGGCGCGTTCAGGACCAGCTCGGCTATCTCGTCCGAGCCGACGGTCCGCGCGGCGTGGAAGGCCAGCTCGACGAACGCGGTGCCCGGCAGGACGACCGTGCCCATCACGATGTGGTCGCCGAGCCACGCGTGGCCGGCAAGCGCCACACGGCCGGTGAACAGGTGGCTGCCGTCCGGGAGTTCGGTGGCCGTGGCCAGCAGCGGATGGGACGCGGACTCCAGGCCGAGCCCGGCCGCCGAGCCCGCGGGCTCGGGCGCCTCGAGCCAGTAGCGGCGCCGCTGGAACGCATACGTCGGAAGCGCGACGCCCCTGGCCCCGCTCCCGCCGATGAACCCCTCCCAGTCGACGGGCACCCCGCACGCGTGGACCTGCGCCAGGCCCCTGACCAGGTCGTCCGGCTCGTCGTGCCGGGGGCGCAGCAGCGGAACGGCGGTGGCCTGCGGAAGCGCCCGGCGGGCGAGCGCGGTGAGGACGGCGTCGGGGCCGATCTCGAGGAAGGTGGTGACGCCGAGGCCCTGGAGCGCCATGAGTCCGTCGTGGAAACGGGTGGTGGCGCGGATGTGGTCCGTCCAGTACGTGGCGTCCGCGACATCGGAGCCGAGGGGCCGCCCCGTGACCGTGGAGACCAGCGGGATACGCGGCTGGCGGTAGGTCAGCAGCTGGGCGGTCAGCCAGAAGTCGTCGAGCATCGGCTCCATGAGCGGCGAGTGGAACGCGTGGCTGACCGTGAGGCGGCGGGTGCGCCGCCCCCGTCCGGCGAACTCCCCGGCGATCGCGGTCACTTCGGCCTCGTCGCCGGACAGGACGACGGCGCGGGGGCCGTTGATGGCGGCGATGCCCACCAGGTCGGTGAGATGCGGCGTGACCTCGTCCTCGGTGGCCTCGACCGCGATCATCGCGCCGCCCGCGGGCAGGGCCTGCATCAGGGTGCCGCGGGCGGCGACCAGGCGGCAGGCGTCGTCGAGGGAGAGGATCCCCGCGGTGTGCGCCGCGGCGATCTCGCCGATGGAGTGGCCGATGACATGGGTCGGGGTGACACCGAAGTCGTCGGCCAGCAGGCGGGTCAGGGCCGTCTGGAGGGCGAAGAGCGCGGGCTGGGTCCAGCGGGTGCGGTCGATGAGCGCCGGGTCGTCGCCGAACACCACGTCCCTGAGCGGCCGTTCGGCCTCCAGGTGGCGGTCGAGCGTGGCGCACACCTCGTCGAACGCCGCCCGGTAGGTGGGGTAGGTCGCGTGGAGCCGCCGCCCCATCCCCGCGTGCTGGGCGCCCTGCCCGGTGAAGAGGAACGCCACCCGCTCGGTGGGCGGCCCGGTGCGCACCGTGGCGGACGAGGGGTCGTGGACGAGGGCCCGCAGCCGCGCGATCAGGTCGTCCCTTTCGGTGCCGACGACGGCGGCGTGGTGCTCGAACGCCGTGCGCGCGGTGGCCAGGGAGTAGGCGATGTCGGCCGGGTGCAGGTCGGGGTGCTCGGTGACGTGGTCGAGCAGGCGCTCGGCCTGGTGGGGGAGGGCCTCGGCGGTCTTGGCCGACAGGATCCACGGGACGGGCCCGTGCGGCGTGGGCGCGGCGGCGGTCTCGGCCGGTTGGTCGGGTGCCTGTTCGAGGATGAGGTGGGCGTTGGTGCCGCTGATGCCGAAGGAGGAGACGGCGGCGCGGCGTGGGTGGTCGGTCTCTGGCCAGGCGCGGGCCTCGGTGAGGAGGCGGATGTTGCCCGTGGTCCAGTCGATGTGCGGGCTGGGCTCGTCGACATGGAGGGTGCGGGGGAGGACGCCGTGGCGCATGGCCTCGATCATCTTGATGACGCCGCCGATGCCCGCGGCCGCCTGGGCGTGCCCGATGTTGGACTTCAACGACCCCAGCCACAGCGGCTCTTGGCGGTCCCGGCCGTAGGTGGCGAGGAGGGCCTGGGCCTCGATGGGGTCGCCGAGCGAGGTGCCCGTGCCATGGCCCTCGACGGCGTCCACGTCGTGGGGGGTGAGCCCGGCGCTGGCCAACGCCTGGGCGATGACGCGTTGCTGCGATGGGCCGTTGGGGGCGGTGAGGCCGTTGGAGGCGCCGTCCTGGTTGACGGCGGAGCCGCGGATCACGGCGAGCACGGGGTGCCCGTTGCGCCGGGCGTCCGAGAGGCGTTCCAGCACGATCATCCCCGCGCCCTCGGCCCAGGCGACGCCGTCGGCCGCGGCCGCGAAGGACTTGCACCGGCCGTCGGGGGCCAGGCCGCGCTGGCGGCTGAACTCCAGGAACATCCCGGCGTTGGCCATCACGGTCGCCCCGCCCGCCAGGGCCATGTCGCACTCGCCCTGGCGGATGGCCTGGCAGGCCAGATGAAGCGCCACCAACGACGAGGAGCAGGCCGTGTCGACGGTGACCGCGGGCCCTTCAAGGCCGAGCGTGTAGGCGACGCGGCCCGAGGCCACGCTCGCGGTGGTGCCGGTCAGCAGATAGCCCTCGACGCGCTCGCTGCCCCGGTGGGTCAGGGAGACATACTCCTGCGTGACGACCCCGGTGAAGACGCCGGTCGACGTGGCGTGCAGCGTCGTGGGGTCGATGCCGGTGGACTCCAGGCTCTCCCACGCCGTTTCGAGGATGAGGCGCTGCTGCGGATCGAGCGCCAGGGCCTCGCGCGGGCTGATCCCGAAGAACTCGGGGTCGAAGCGGTCGGCGTCGTAGAGGAACCCGCCCTCGCGGGCATAGGTCTTGCCCGGGGCGTCGGGGTCGGGGTCGTAGAGGCCCTCCACGTCCCAGCCGCGGTTGTCGGGGAACGCGCCCACCGCGTCCCGCTCGTCCGCCACCAGGCGCCACAGCTCCTCGGGCGTGCTGACGCCGCCGGGGAAGCGGCAGCCCATCCCCACGACGGCGATCGGCTCGTCGTCGGCGGGCGTGGGGCGCGCGGCCTCGGGGGCGCTCGCCGCCCGCGCGGCGAAGGGCGGCGCGTCGTCGTCGGGCGCGGCCTCGTCGTCGACCAGCTCGTCCCTGAGGTGGCTGATCAGCGCGTCGGGCGTGGGGTGGTCGAACAGCATGGTGGACGGCAGGTGCAGCCCCGTCTCCTCGCCGAGCACCAGCAGCAGCTCGATGCCGCTGAGCGAGTCGAAGCCCAGCTCCCTGAACGGGCTCCCTGGATCGAGCGCGGGCGGCGAGGCATGACCGAGGACGGCGGCGACGTGCTCGGCCAGGAAGTCGAGGAGCAGACGGCGTTGTTCGGCCTCGGGCTGGCCCGCGAGCCGTCGGCGCAGCGGGGCGTCAGGGGCCGGGGCGCTCTCGCGCCTCGCGGGCTGGTCCTTGGCCGGGAACAGCTCGGCCAGCAGCGGCGACAGCGGGCTCGACGCCCGTTGCGCGCGGGCCGCCGCGCCATCGAGCGCCGCGGGCACGAGCACCGCGCGCTCCGCCGCGAGGGCCGCGTCGAAGAGGGCGAGCGCCCGCTCCTCGGGCATCGGGGCGAGGCCACCGCGGCTCATCCTGGCCAGGTCGCGCTCGTCGAGGGTGTCGGCCATGCCGCTCTCCCACAGGCCCCACGCGAGCGACGTCGCGGGCAGCCCGGCGGCGCGGCGGTGCTCGGCGAGCGCGTCGAGGAAGGCGTTGGCCGCGGCGTAGTTGGCCTGCCCCGGGGAGCCGAGGGTGCCGACCGCGGACGAGAACAGCACGAACGCGTCCAGGTCGGCGTCCCGCGTCGCCCGGTGCAGGTTCCACGCGCCGTCGGCCTTGGGCCGCAGCACCGCGTCGAGCCGCTCCGGGGCGAGCGCCGTGACGACGCCGTCGTCCAGGACGCCCGCGCAGTGCACCACCGCGCCGAGCGGGTGCTCGTCCGGCAGCGAAGCGAGCAGCGCGGCCAGCGCGTCGGGGTCGGCGACGTCGCAGGCGGCGACGGTGACGTCGGCGCCGAGCGCGGTCAGCTCGTCGACGAGCGTGCCCGCCGCCTCGGGGCCCCTCCTGCTGGTCAGCAGCAGCCTTCTGACGCCGCGCCGGGTGACCAGGTGGCGCGCCAGGAGGGCGCCGAGGGCGCCGGTGCCGCCGGTGACCAGCACGGTCCGCCGCGCGTCGAACGGCGCGGCCGGCGGCGCGCCTTCGCCGAGCCCGGCCAGCCTGGGCACCAGGAACCTGCCCTCGCGCACGGCGAGTTGGGACTCGCCGGTGGCCAGGCCCGCCACCAGGGCCTCGCGGGAGGCGCGCGAGCCGTCGAGGTCGAGCAGCGTGAAGCGGTCGGGGTGCTCGGACTGCGCCGAGCGGATCAGGCCCCAGACCGCGGCGGCGGCCGGATCGGCGCCGTTCGCGCCGGGCCCGGCGTCCGCGCCCGTGGCGACCGCGCCCTCGGTGAGGACCACGAGGCGGCAGTCGGCGCCGCCCTCGGCGAGCACCGCCTGCGCCAGCGCGAGGGCGAGGCGCGTCGCGGCGTGCGCCGCCTCGGCCGGGTCGGCGCCATCGGCGGCGGCCCACGCGGTGCCGGGGACGACGACCGTCCTGGCCCCCTCGGCACCGGCCCGCAGCGCCGCGCGCAGGGCGTCGGCGTCGGGGTGGGTCTCGGTCGCGCGGCCGAGCGACGCCGCGAGCGCGGCGACGTGCCGGTCGTCGGCGCTCCCCACGACGGCCCAACCCGCCCCGTCCGGGGGCGTGGTGGCGCGTTCGGGCGCGGGCAGCGAGCGCCAGGCGACCTCGTGGAGCGCCCCGTCGCGCTCGGGCCGCGCCGCGGCGAGCTGGTCGGCGCCGACGGGGCGCAGCACCAGGGAGTCGGCGGTCAGGACCGGCGCGCCCGACGCGTCGGTGACCGTCAGCGCGACCGTCTCGGGGCCGGGGCGCGCCAGCGTGACGCGCAGGGCGCGCGCACCGGACGCGTGCAGGGTGACGCCGCTCCACGAGAACGGCACGAGCAGCGTGCCGTCCGCCGGGGCGTCGGGCGAGGCCAGCGCGACGGGGTGGAGCGCGGAGTCCAGCAGCCCCGGGTGGACGCCGTAGCCACCGGGGGCGACCCCCGACGGCAGGGCCACCTCGGCATACAGCGTGTCGCCGTCGCGCCAGGCGGCGGTGAGCCCCTGGAACAGCGGGCCGTAGCCGAACCCGGCCTCGGCGATCCGCCGGTAGAAGCCCTCGGTCGGCACGCTCTCGGCCGACGCCGGGGGCCAGGCCGCCTCGGGGCCGGGCGCGGCGGGCGCGCCGTCCCCCGCCAGGCCGAGCGTGCCGGTGACATGGCACGTCCAGTCGGCGTCCCGCGGCGCGTCCTCGGGCCGCGAGTGGACGGCGAACGTCCGCCGCCCCGCGTCGTCCTCGGGCCTGACCAGCACCCGCAGCTGGAGCGCGCCGCGCTCGGGCAGGGCGAGGAAGACATGGTGGGTGAGGTCGAGGATCCGGGGGCGGTCGACGCGGGCCGCGGCGTGCAGCAGCATGTCGACGAACGCCACGCCCGGCATGACCGCGGTGCCGAAGACGACGTGCTCGGTCGCCCAGGCGGGCTCTGACGCGTTCACCCGGCCCGTCAGGAGCAGGCCGCCCGGGTCGGGCAGCTCGACCGCGGTGGTCAGCAGCGGATGGCCCGTGGCCGCGAGGCCCAGGCCGTCGGCGCCCGCGGTGGGCCTGGGCGTCGGGAGCCAGTAACGCGAGCGTCGGAACGGGTAGGTGGGCAGATCGAGCGCGGGCGCGGGGGCCCCGCCGAACACGCCCGCCCAGTCGACGGGGACGCCGTGCGCGTGCAGGCGGCCGAGCGCGGTCACCAGCGCGTGGGGCTCCTCGCGGTCGCGGTGCAGGGTGGGGACGACGGTGGCCGCGTCGGCCCGGGCGAGGGACTGCCGAGTCATGGCGGTGAGGATCCCGTCGGGGCCCAACTCCAGGTAGCGCGTGACGCCTTCGGCCTCGAGACGGGTCACCGCGTCGGCGAAGCGCACCGTGCCGCGCACATGCCGCACCCAGTACTCGGGGGTGGCCACGTCGCCGTCCGCCACCACGGGGATCACCGGCCGCGCGTACTCCATGGCCTCGGCGACCTGGCGGAAGTCCTCCAGCATCGGGTCCATGAGCGGCGAGTGGAACGCGTGGGAGACCTTGAGCCGCTTCGCCCTGCGCTCGCCGAGGCGCTCGACGACCGCCGTGACGGCGTCCTCGGTGCCCGAGAGCACCACGGACGTCGGCCCGTTGACGGCGGCCAGGCCCACGCGCCCCGTCAGATAGGGGGTGACCTCGTCCTCGGTGGCCTCGACGGCCACCATCGCGCCCCCGGGCGGCAGCGCCCCCATGAGCGCGCCCCTGGCGGTGATCAGCACGGCGGCGTCCTCGAGCGAGAACACCCCGGCCACATGCGCGGCGGCCAGCTCGCCGATCGAGTGCCCGGCGAGGAAGTCGGGCCGCACGCCCCATGACTCGAGCAGCCTGAAGAGCGCCACCTCCACCGCGAAGATCGCGGGCTGGGTGAACTCGGTCCGGTCGAGCGCCTCCCGGTCGCCCCACATCACGTCCCGCACGACCCCGTCGAGCACCGCGCACACGTCGTCGAACGCGCGCGCGAACGCCGGGAACGCGGCGTACAACTCCCGTCCCATGCCCAGGCGTTGACTGCCTTGCCCGGTGAAGAGAAACGCCGTCCCGCCCGGGCGCGGGGTGCCGCGCACCAGGGCGGGCGACGGCTCACCGCGGCCGAGGGCGTCAAGGGCGCGCTCGAACGCCGCGCGGTCGGCCGCGACGACGGCCGCGCGGTGCGGGAGGTGCGCGCGCGTGGTGGCCAGGGCGTGGCCGATGGCGGCGGGCGCGAGCCCGGGGCGGGCGGCCAGGTGGTCGCGCAGGCGCCTGGCCTGGTCCTTCAGCGCGTCCTCGCTCCTGGCGGAGAGCACCCACGGGACCACGCCGCCCTCGGGGGCCTCGGGGACCGCCGCGGTCTCGGCCGGTTGGTCGGGTGCCTGTTCGAGGATGAGGTGGGCGTTGGTGCCGCTGATGCCGAAGGAGGAGACGGCGGCGCGGCGTGGGTGGTCGGTCTCGGGCCAGGCGCGGGCCTCGGTGAGGAGCTCGATGCGGCCCGAGGCCCAGTCGATGCGCGGGCTGGGCTCGTCGACGTGCAGGGTCATCGGAAGAACGCCGTGGCGCATGGCCTCGATCATCTTGATGACGCCGCCGATGCCCGCGGCCGCCTGGGCGTGCCCGATGTTGGACTTCAACGACCCCAGCCACAGGGGCTCTTCGCGGCCCTGGCCATAGGTGGCCAGGAGGGCCTGCGCCTCGATGGGGTCGCCGAGCGAGGTGCCCGTGCCATGGCCCTCGACGGCGTCCACGTCGTGGGGGGTGAGCCCGGCGCTGGCCAACGCCTGGGTGATGACGCGCTGTTGGGAGGGGCCGTTGGGGGCGGTGAGGCCGTTGGACGCCCCGTCCTGGTTGACGGCGGAGCCGCGGATCACGGCGAGCACGGGGTGCCCGTTGCGCCGGGCGTCCGAGAGGCGTTCCAGCACGATCATCCCCGCGCCCTCGCCCCATGTGGTGCCGTCGGCCGCGGCCGCGTACGACTTGCACCGGCCGTCCGAGGCGAGCCCGCGCTGCTGCCCGAACTCCACGAACATCCCCGGCGTCGCCATGATGGTGACGCCGCCGGCGAGCGCGAGCGAGCACTCCCCGGCGCGCAGGGCCTGCGCCGCCTGGTGCAGCGCGACGAGCGACGACGAGCACGCGGTGTCGATCGTCACCGCGGGGCCTTCGAGGCCGAACGTGTAGGCCAGCCGCCCCGAGGCGACGCTCGCGGTGGTGCCGGTGAGCAGATAGCCGCCGAGTCCTTCGTCGCCCTCGTGCAGCCGCGGGCCGTACTCCTGCGACATCGCGCCCACGAACACCCCGGTGCCGCTGCCGTGCAGCCCGCCGGGATCGATCCCCGCGCGCTCGAACGCCTCCCACGCGATCTGGAGCAGCACCCGCTGCTGCGGGTCCATGGCCGTGGCCTCGCGCGGGCTGATCCCGAAGAACTCCGCGTCGAACTCGGCGGCCACGTCGAGGAATCCGCCGTGCCGCGTATAGGTCTTGCCGCGCACGCCTGGCTCCGGGTCGTACAGCCCCTTGAGGTCCCAGCCGCGGTCGTCGGGGAACGGGCTGATCGCGTCGGTGCCGTTGTCGACAAGACGCCACAGCCCCTCGGGCGAGCCCGCGCCACCGGGGAAGCGGCAGGCCATGCCGACGACCACGACCGGGTCGTCGGCGTCGGCCCCCGCCGCCGTCCGCGCGGCGGAGTCGCCCGCCGACGCGTCGTCGCCCAGGGCGAGTTCGCACAGCCGCCGGGCCAGCCGCGTCGGGCTCGGGTGGTCGTAGACGGCGCTGTCGGGGAGCGCGAGTCCGGTCGCGTCGTTCAACGACTGGCGGAGCTGGACCGCCAGCGTCGAGTCCATGCCGAGGTCGCGGAACGCCCGGTCGACGTCCACCGAGTCCGTGCTCAGATGGCCGAGCACCAACGCCGTGCGCAGCCGCACCAGTGCGAGCGCCTCGCGCTCCCGCGATTCCTCGGGCAGCCCGGCGATCCGCTCCGCCCATGGCGCGCTTCCCCCGCGCGCCTCCGCGGGCGGCTCCTGGGTCAGCTCCTCGCGCGGCTCGGCGTCGGCGGCCCGCGCGACGTGCTCGAACGCGGTGGTGACCTCGGGCCAGTGGCGCTCGCGCTGGAACGCGTAGGTGGGCAGCGGCACGCGGCGCGGCGTCCGCCCGGCGAAGACCGCGGACCAGTCCACGGGCACGCCGTTCACGTGCAGCTCCGCGAGGGACGCGAGCAGCAGCGGCCAAGGCGCCTCGTTCCGCCGCAGCGAGCCCACGACCAGCGCGTCGGGCAGCGTCTCGCGCAGCCCGAGCCGCAGCACGGGGTGCGGGCTCGACTCCACGAACGTGCCGTAGCCCTCGTCCGCCATCGTCCTGAGCGTCGCCTCGAAGAGCACGGGCCTGCGGAGGTTGGCGTACCAGTACTCGGCGTCCAGGCTCGCGGTGTTGACGGCCGTGCCGGTGACCGTCGAGTAGAACGCGACGTCGCACGCGCGCGGCTCCACCTCGGCGAGCTGGTCGAGCAGCGGCTCCCTGATGGCCTCCACATGCGGCGAGTGGGAGGCGAAGTCCACGGCGGGCACGGCCTTCGCGCGGACGCCTTCCCCCTCGCAGCGGGCCAGCAGCTCCACCACGGCCTCGGGCGTCCCCGCCACGATCGTGGTGCCGGGGCCGTTGATCGCGGCGACGCTCAGGGCCTCGCCGAACGGGGCGATGTACTCCGCGACCCGGTTCGCCGCGAGCGGCAGCGACGCCATCGCCCCGGTGCCCGAGAGCGACATGATCGTCCGGCTGCGCAGCGCCACGATCCTTGCGGCGTCCGCCAGGTCGAGCGCGCCCGCGATGTGCGCCGCGGCGACCTCGCCCTGCGAGTGCCCGACGACCGCGTCGGGGCGCACGCCGAGCGACTCCCACACCCGGGCCAGCGAGACCATCACCGCGAACAGCGTGGGCTGGACGACATCCGCCCGCTCGAGCGACGGCGCGCCGGGGGCGCCGGTGAGCGTGTCGAGCAGCGACCAGTCGGTGAACGGGGCGAGCGCGGTGGCGCACGCCTCGATCGAGGCGCGGAACACCGTTGAGCCGCGAAGCAGTTCGCGCGCCATCCCCTCCCACTGCGAGCCCTGCCCCGGGAAGACGAGCGCGACCTTGCCGCGGTCGCCCATGGCGCCCGTGACGAGCCCCGGCGCCTCGGTCCCGGCGCGCAACGCCGCGAGCTGGGCGCCGTGGTCGGGGCCGAGCAGCACCGCGCGGCGCTCGAAGTGCGTGCGCGTGGTCGCGAGCGACCAGCCGGTGTCGAACGCGTCGGCGCCCGTCGACGTCAGGTCGGCCAGCCGCCCCGCCTGGGCGCGCAGGGCCGCATCGGTGCGCCCCGACACCGGCCAGGGAACGAGCGGGATCTCAGGCTCGCCCTCCCGCGGCGCGCCCTCGGGGGCGCCGCCGTCGGGCGCCTCGCCGAGCACGACATGGCAGTTGGTCCCGCCCACGCCGAACGAGCTGACCCCGGCGAGCAGCGGCGCGTCGGGCCACGGGCCCGCGGCCGTCGGGACGCGCAGGTTCAGCGCCTCGGGGTCGATGCGGGGGTGGGGTGTCTCGTAGTTGAGGCTCGCCGGGATCTCGCGGTGCCTGATGCTCAGCGCCGTCTTGATGAGCCCGACGATTCCGGCGGCGCCCTCCAGGTGGCCGACGTTCGTCTTGGCCGAGCCGACCAGGACGGGCGAGCCCGCGGGGCGCGCGCTGCCGTACGTGGCGCCCACGCCCGCCGCCTCGAGCGGGTCGCCCGTCGGGGTGCCCGTGCCGTGCAGCTCCACATAGCGCACCAGCGCCGGGTCGACGCCCGCGTCCTCGCACGCCCGCCGCAGGACCGCGGCCTGGGCCTCGGCGCTCGGCACGGTGAGCCCTGCGGTGGCGCCGTCGTTGTTGACCGCGCTGCCGAGGATGACCCCGTACACCCGGTCGCCGTCGCGCACCGCGTGCGCCAGCGGCTTGAGCACCACGACGCCGCCGCCCTCGCCGCGGACATAGCCGTTGGCCCGCGCGTCGAACGTGAAGGAGCGCCCGTCCGGCGACAACCCCCCGAACCTGCCCGCCACTTCGGCGCTCTCGGGCGCGAAGTTGAGCGCCACGCCGCCCGCCAGCGCCAGGGTGGTCTCGCCCTTGCGGAGGCTCTCCACGGCCAGGTGCACGGCCACGAGCGACGAGGACTGCGCGGAGTCGACCGCCAGGCTCGGGCCGCGCAGGCCGAGCGCGTAGGAGACGCGGTTGGCGATGACGCCGCGGTTCAGGCCCGGCAGCGAGTGCTGCGTGACCGCGCCGCCCCGCTGGGCGAGCGCCGCGTAGTCACCCGCGATGGCCCCGACGACGACGCCCGTCGCGCTGCCACGCAGCGTCTCGGGAACGATGCCCGCGTCCTCGAGCGCCTCCCAGGCGAGCTCCGCGAACAGCCGCTGCTGAGGGTCGATCGCCACGGCCTCGCGCGGGGAGATCCCGAAGAACGCCGCGTCGAACCGGTCCACCCGGTCGAGGAACCCTCCGTACCGCAGGCCCGCCCGATGCCGTTCATCCGCGTCGGGCATGACCGCGTCCGCGTCCCAGCGCTCGGGCGGCACCTCGGTGATCGCGCTGCGCCCGGCGCGCAGCAGCTCCCAGAAGGCGCCCGGGTCGGGCGCCTGCGGGAGACGACACGACAGGCCGGTGATGGCGATGGCATCAGTACCGTGCACAAGCTCACTCGTCATGGTGCCGAGCGCCTCCCTCATCGCGCTCCGAAAACGCCGGCGTCCGGCGTTCGTCCTGAGGGACGATCGTCTGTCCCCCCGCCCGTCCCTAGCTACCCGTAAGGCCCCCTAGGGCCGCCGGCGCGTCCGAGGGGTGGTGCCGGGGCGGGGGTGCCGGGACGATGGGGGTCGGTCGAGCCGAGGCGGGGGACATGCGGAGCTATGCGGGTGTGCTGGTCGGCAAGCTCATCTTCTGCGCGATCTGCCTGTGTCCGGCGCCGATCGCCCTCGTCGTGGGATTCGCCGCCTGGCGCGACGGCGAGGACTGGGCCTGGATCGCGCTCCTCATCGGGCTGGTCGGCTCGGTCCTGATCGTCGTCGTGGCCCTGAGGGCCACGCGGAACGAGGTCCCCCGGATCTCGCGCGGGGACCTGCTGAGGGACACGGACGTCTCCTACGGGGACGACACCTTTGTGCTGTGGGCGCCACGGTCCCCCGCGGGCTCCGCGCGGGCGCGACTGGCGCGGGCGGACGTCCTGGAGGCGTCCCTGGTGCGCTACAGCCCCGAGGGCGAGGCGACCTTCACGACCTACGGCGGCGACCACGCCCCCGACGAGTTCACGCCGCTGATCAGGCTGAGACTGCGGGTCCACGGCTCCGAGGAAGCCGAGGACGCCGAGGGCTCCGACGCGTTCGAGGTCACGGGCGAGTGCCGGGTGCCGTCCGTGTGCCTGTCGGCGGTCACGGCTGGCCGCCTGGCCGTCCTCGTCGAGCCCGCCGGGCCGGGGGCCGATCGCAAGGTCGTGCCCCTGTGGCCGCGCAGCGCCCTCCTGGCGGGCACGCGAACGTGCCGGGTGATCGACATCGAGGGCCGGACGACCGAGGTGACCGGGCGCCCCGGTCGCCTGCTGCGGCAGATGCGGATCTTCCGGTCGGCCGGAGGCGTCGAGATGATCGGCGACACGATCGACCTCCGGCGCCTGGACGCGGACACGGCGGCGCGTTGCACCGCCCTGGCCGAGCGGTACCGCGCCCACCCCGAGGACCGGGCGCCGGTGACCGAGCCCGGCGAGGAGGCGCGGTGGATCGTGGACCAACTGCCCGGCGAGCCTGGGGCGTTCGGCTCGGTCGGCCGACGGTGGTCGCGCCGCGGCGGTGTGCTGGTGCGGGCCCGCTTCCTGAAGATGGCCGCCACGCACACGTTCCAGGACCATGGCCCGGTCCTCGACACGGTGCTGCGCGTCCGACCGGCCGATGGCACACCCCCGTTCGACGCCGCCAGGCGGCTGACCGTGCCGATGGACTACCTCGCGGTCCTGCACCGCACCAGGGAGGTCGTCCTCAGCGTCAGCCCGAACGGCCGGTGGTACACCATCGACTGGGCCCGCACCAATCTGCTCGCCGGCACCACCGCGGCCAAGGTCATCGCGCCCGACGGCCAGGAGTTCCCCCTGACGGGACGCCCCGAGGTGATCTGGGCCCTGATGAACCTGCTGGCCTCCCACGCCCTCGCGAACCCGACGCCCGTCCTCGACCTCCGCAAGCCCCGGATGAACGCGGTGGCGGGAACGTCGATGGACGTGGTGAGGCCACTGAGCGACCCGCCCTACCGGGTCAGATAGGCGTCGAGGATCGTCTGGCGCGTGGTGTTCCCCTCCGCGCCTGAGACCTCGGCCCTGAGCGAGACGCTGCCGCCCGCGGCCGGGTTGGTCACCGTCACCTCGCCGTCCACGACGGGGAGTTCGTCCCACGTCTCACCGCGGTCGAGGGAGACCTCGACGGACAGCGACCCGCGGCCGCCCTCGACGGTCACCGGGACCGCGAACGCCTCTCCCGCCGGGGCGGAGCTGTCCGGTGCCAGCTCCGGGGTGAAGCGCGCGACCGGGACGGACAGCTCCTCCGGCTCCTCGCCTGGCGCGTGCGCCGAGGTGAAGGAGAACGCCGTGGTCACCTCGGTGCTGACGCCCACCGAAGGGTCGCGCCCGACGCGGGTGACCCACTCGTACGCGGCCTCGTCCGGCGGGACGTCGAAGCGCACACAGCTCTGGAGGTACGGCGGAAACAGCTCCCAGCCCTGGCAGTGGCGGGCGTCCTCCGTGGTCAGGAGGACCTCGCCGTCGCGGAGCAGCGTGATCGACAGCTCGTCGTAGCGGCCGCTGAAGAGGTGGTTCCCCCGGCCGTCGGTGAACAGGTCGAGCTCGGCCGAGAGGCGGTCGCCCTGGCGCGTCAGCCCTTCGCCGGGGCCCAGGTGGGGGCCGAAGACGCCGATGCCCAGGGCGAGTTCATGGCGTTCGCCCGCGGCGTAGCGCCGGGTCCCGGTCTGGTAGGTGCCGTCCGACTCGCCGTCGGGGGTGTACTGGTCCACGCCGACGGCCCAGCCCATGCCGTTCGCCCTGACGTACTCCGTGGTGGACCGCGGCAGGGCGTGGCCCGGCTCGTCGACCGCGGAGACGCTGGTCGCGGGGCCGGTCTCGGGCCAGACGAGCGTGTACCCCAGCCGCCCCTCGGCCCATGCCCCCTGCTCGACGGTCAGCTCGGCCATCTCCTCCTCGTCGAGATGGTCGGCCAGGCCCGTGAAGAAGCTCCCCCCGCGGGCGTAGGAGGTGTGGTAACGCCCCTCCGCCCCCGTCCAGCCCGCGCTGACGAAGGACCGGAAGTCGGCCTCGGGCACCTCGGGTCCCAGGTGCTTCGTGCGGAAGCCCTCGGGGAGGTCCCCCGGCAGGATGGCCGTGCTCCCATAGCCGTCGCGGTCGGTGTAGCCGATGATCAGATTGGCCTGGACGGCGTCTTCCGCGAACACCGAAAGGTCGATCTCCCGGCCCTTCCGCGCGTCGAACGTGAGGGTCGTGTCCTCGGTGATCTCAAGCAGCGGCCGCATGAACGACTCGCCTCCGACGAGGGTGAGGTCCTCGTCCACGACGAACCCTTCGAGCCGGGCGGCGTAGTCGCCCGGGGGCACCCTGAGGGTGGCGGTGTCGGCGGCGCTCCGCGCGTCCGCGCCCGCGCTGTGCGACAGCGTGCGGACCGTGTCGTCGGCGAGGCCCTGGAGGGAGAAGCCCCACTCGGGGTGCGGCCCGCCGTCGCGGCCGATGGCCTCGACGGTCAGCTCGTAACGCTCGCCCTCCCGGTGCACCGCGCCCGCGGTGCGGACCGAAGGGCCGCCGCCGTCGGCGGGGTTCGCGGTGACGAGGACGCTGTAGTCGCCGTCGACGTCGCCGCCGAGCCGGGTGTCGGCGGTGACCTCGACCGCGGCCGTGCCCCCCGCGGGCACGGTGACCCGCTCGGCGCCCAGCGTGAACATCCCTTCGGGCGCCGCCCCACCCGCCGGGCCGCGGCTCGTCAGCCCGAGGTCCAGGGTGACGTCCACGTCGCCGAGGTTGCGGTAGGTCAACGCCCGGGCGATCGGCTCGTCGTCCTCGTGCGGCCACAGCGCGGACCCGAAGCCCAGCGACACCGGCTCGGCGATCACCGTCTGCTCGACGGCACTCGCCACGTCGACGCGTCCCGAGCCCTGCTCGAACGCCCCCAGCCCCGGGTTCGGCTCGGCGGAGCCGACCAGCGCGGCCTTCACCTGTGCCCCGGTCCAGTCGGGGTGCCGCTGGAGCAGCAGCGCCGCCGCGCCCGCCACATGGGGCGCCGCCATCGATGTGCCGTCAAGGGCGATGTAGCCGTCGGCCACCGGCTCGTTCTCCCCGGTGAGCACGCTGCCGTCGGCCGCCGCCGCGCCGATGGCGACGCCCGGCGCCGTCAGATCGGGCTTGACCGCGAAGTCGCCCTGGCGCGGGCCCGTTCCCGAGAAGTCGGCCAGCGCGTCCGCGTCGTCGACCGCGCCGACCGCGAGGGCCGCGTCGGCCGTGGCGGGGCTGGAGACCTGGCCAGGGCCCGCGTTGCCCGCGGCGATCACGAACAGCGCGCCGGACTCGGCCGAGAGCCGGTCGACGGCCTCCTCGAGCACGTCGGGGCCGGGCTCGTCGGCGCTGCCCAGGCTCAGGTTGACGATCCGCGCGTCCTGGGCGACCGCCCACTCCATGCCCTGGACGATCCCCGAGTCGAAGCCCCAGCCGTCGTCATCGAGGACCTTGGCGTTCAGCAGCCGCGCGCCCGGGGCGACGCCGGTGTAGGCGCCGCCCGAGTGGGCCCCGGTACCCGCGGCGATCGACGCGACGTGGGTGCCGTGCCCGTGGTGGTCATGGGCGTCGGGCGTGCCCGCGAAGATGGCCTCGGCGACGACCTTGCCGCCCGCCAGGTCGGGGTGCGACGCGTCGATCCCGGTGTCGAGCACCGCGACGGTCACCCCCTCCCCGTCGTGACCCGCCTCCCACGCCTCGGGGGCGCCGATCCTGGCGGTGCTGGTGTCGAGCGCGGCGCGGTTGAGCCCGTCGAGGGCCAGGGTGGCGATCCCGGAGGACTCGGCCAGGGCGCGCGGGTCGGTCAGCGCGGCCCACACGTCGGCGGCGTCCTCGTCGGCCACGGTCAGGGCCTCGCCGTTGACGCTCTCCAGCTCGGCCCGCACCTCGGGGCCCCCTTCGCCGAAGAGGCGCGCGGGGCGCTCGCCGTCGTAGGTCGCGATGACCGGTATGCCGTCACCGGCCGCCCGCCGATACTGAGGGCGGCTCAACTCCCTTACATCAAAGAGCTGTTGATCGACGACTCCGCGCCGGATCAGCGGCTCGGCGTCGCTCGGCACCACGAGGAGCCCGCGCTCGGTGCCGCGGACCGAGAAGGCCATGCGCTCCCGGCCCTCGCCGCGGGTCACCGACGCCACCTCGCCCTCGGCGTCGAGCAGCACCCGGTCCCCGGTGATCAGGGTGACGCCCGCGGCCGCCCCCGCGGCCCCGACGCCCGGCGCGGGCTCGGCGCCCGCCGTCGGGGGGATGGTGATCAGGCCTGCCACCACGGCGAACGAGGCGGCCGCGACCTGTACGTGTCGTTTCATGCGGCGGGAGCCTATGCGGGAAAACACCCCGCGGAACGGTGACGCGAGAAGTCCCGATTTCGATGGCCAGGATCAGGTCAACTTCGGCCGCCCCGACCCCTCCCCGGCGCCAACAGGCAGCCCTGACCGCTACGTTCGAGCGCATGACGCCCGAGGTAGCCACCCTGGTGGGGGTCGGCATCGCGACGGCGGGAACGGTCGGGGCCGGGGTCCTCGGCTTTCTCGCCGGACGGACGCAGGCCAGGAGCATGCTCGACGGGGTGCGGGTGCAGCTGGCCGGGCAGCGGCAGTACGCGGTGTGGCAGGCACGGTACGACGCCTACCTGGCGTTCCTCGTGGCCATGGACGACGTCAGGCGGGCGATCGGCGACGTGCGGCGGATCGAGGAGCTGCGCTTCCGGGGCAGCGGCTCGGGCCAGGGGCTCGGCGAGGCGCGGCGGGACCTCGACGGGTTCATCGACGCCCTGCAACTGAGGCGGTCGACGCTGGGGCTCACGCTCGACGGCGCGGAGGTCGACCGGGCGGAGCGCATCCAGGCCACGGCGCACCACGCCGTGGCACGGCTCGACGCCTGGCTGCTCGCCGCCCGCGTCGAGGAGCTGGACTACGCGGACGCCCTGAGGGCGCTCGACGAGAGGACCGCCGCGCTCGGCGCCGACCTGCGCGCGTGGACGGACGGCGCGCGGCGCCAGCTGGAGTCGCAGACGCTCACCTGAGGCGAAGGGCCCGAACGCGCCGAACGCCCGGTCGCTCAGCGGTGGATGATGAGCCAGGTGGCCACGGCCGTCGCCGTCTCCGACCTGTTGCTGATGATGTGTGGCCTGCGGCACGGATAGGTGATCGAGTCGCCCGCGCGGAGGGTGACCGTCTCCGCGTCGAACTCGATGGTCAGCTCGCCCTCGGTGACGGTCCCCACCTCGTAGCCCTCGTGCTTGAGGAACTGCCGGTGCGCGTTCGAGACGGACCCCGGCGGATAGGTCGACTCGAAGAACTCCACGTCGGGCACGGGGGCGGGGGACAGGCGGCGGAAGACGACGCCGCCGTCCAGGAAGACGGGGGCGACCTCCCACGCGCGGCGGATCGCGATGGGCCCGGGGTCGCCCTCGTCCGCTCCGGCCTCCGAGGCGTCGAAGACCGCGGCGAGGGGGACGTCGAGCGCGGTCACGATGGCGATGAGCCGACTGACCGAGGGGCGCAGCGCGCCGCGCTCGATCTGGGAGACCGCGCTGGCCGAGATCCCCAGCTCGCGCGCCAGGGCGCGCAGTGACTTCCCCGAGCCGAGCCGCAGTTCGCGCAGCCGCGCGCCGAGGCGTTCGTTGCTCACGGCCTCGACCTCCGCGCGCCCCGGCTCGGGCGCGCCGGTCCCCGGCGTCGGCGCGTCGGCGCCGGTCGCGGTACCGGACTTCGACATCCAGGCGGTCACGGCTGGGCCCCCCAATGGCGACACATCGTTTACACGGTCGAAAAACACCCCGGAGTGTTAAGCGATAGCTTCACGGGCGCGCCCCACACTCCACCGCCACGCTACTCCAGCTTCCGCACGAGCTTCCTCACGACGCCATGGAGCTGTCATGACCGAACACCTGGAAGCGCCCGCCCGCCGGGCCGAGCCGACCCCCTCGGACGACCGGCCGCCCTACGACCCCAGCCTGACCAACGAGGACCTCGCGCCCGTCGAGCGACAGAGCTGGTCCTCGTACAACATCTTCGCGTTCTGGATGTCCGACGTGCACAGCGTCGGCGGCTATGTCACCGCGGGCAGCCTGTTCGCCCTCGGCCTCGCCAGCTGGCAGGTGCTCTTCGCGCTCGTGGCGGGCATCCTCATCGTCCACGTCTTCTGCAACCTCGTCGCCAAGCCGAGCCAGGTCACGGGCGTGCCCTACCCGGTCATCAACCGAGCCGTCTTCGGCGTGCGCGGCGCCAACATCCCCGCCGTCATCCGCGGCGCGATCGCGATCGCCTGGTACGGCGTGCAGACCTACCTCGCGTCGCAGTCGTTGCTCATCATCTTCATGAAGTTCTGGCCGGAGTGGTCCGCCTCGCTCAACGACACGACGATCTTCGGGCTCTCGCCGCTCGGCTACCTCTGCTACGCCATCCTCTGGGTCGCCCAGGCCGCCGTCTTCTGGCGCGGCATGGAGTCGATCCGCCGTTTCATCGACTGGGCGGGCCCCGCCGTCTATGTCGTCATGATCGTGCTCGCCGGCTACCTGGTCAGCCGCGCCGGGTGGGAGAACATCAGCTTCAACCTCTCCCAGGGCGACTCCCTCGACTTCGGCGCCTCCCTCCCCGTCATGCTGAGCGCCATCGCCCTCGTCGTGTCCTACTTCTCGGGCCCCATGCTCAACTTCGGCGACTTCGCGCGCTACGGAAGGTCGTTCACCGCGGTCAAGCGCGGCAACCTCCTCGGCCTCCCGGTGAACTTTCTCTTCTTCTCCCTCCTCACGGTCATCACCGCGTCGGCCACCGTGCCGGTCTTCGGCGAGCTGATCACCGACCCGATCCACACCGTGGAACGCATCGACACGACGTTCGCGATCGTCCTCGGCGGGCTGACGTTCGTCATCGCGACCATCGGCATCAACATAGTCGCCAACTTCATCTCCCCGGCCTTCGACTTCTCCAACGTCAGCCCACAGAAGATCAGTTGGCGCGCGGGCGGCATGATCGCCGCCGTCGGCTCGGTGCTGCTGACCCCCTGGAACTGGTACAGCGACCCCGACGCCATCCACTACACCCTCGGCCTGCTCGGCGCCCTCATCGGGCCGCTGTTCGGCATCCTGATCGCGGGCTACTACGTCATCAGCCACCAACGCGTCGACGTGCACGCCCTGTTCACCCGCGACCCCGAGGCCCGCTACTGGTTCAGGGGCGGCGTCAACCCGAACGCGCTGTGGGCCACGGTCGCCAGCGGCGTCCCCGCGGTCGCGTCCGTGCTCGTTCCCAAGCTGCTGCTCGACCTCGACCTCACCACGGCCGACCTGACGGAGATCTCCGACTACAGCTGGTTCATCGGCTGCGCCCTCGGCTTCGCGACGTTCATGGCGCTCGAACGGCGCTCGCCCCGCATCGTCCCGCCCGAGGTGCCCGCCCCGTGAAGCGCGTCCGCGTCATCAACCCCAACACCAGCCTGGCCATGACCGAGAGCATCGGCCGCCGGGCCAGGGCGGTGGCGGCGCCCTCGACCGAGATCACCGCCGTGAGCCCGGCGATGGGGCCCGAGTCGATCGAGAGCCACTACGACGAGGCCCTGGCCGTGCCCGGCGTGCTCGCCGAGGTCGCCGCGGGGGAGTCGGGCGGGGCGCACGGCCATGTCATCGCCTGCTTCGGCGACCCGGGGCTCGACGCGGCGCGCGAGGTGGCGGTCGGCCCCGTCGTCGGCATCGCCGAGGCGGCGATGCACCTCGCCACCCTCGTCGGGCGCGGCTTCAGCGTGGTGACCACCCTCTCCCGAACGGCCGGGCGCACCTGGGACCTCGCACGGCGCTACGGCTTCGAGCGGGCGTGCCTGGGCGTGCACGCGTGCGAGATCCCGGTGCTCGACCTCGACGACCCGTCCCCCGAGACGGTGAGGACGCTCACCGAGGCGTGCCGCGAGGCCGTCGCCCGCGACCGGTGCGACGCCGTCGTGCTCGGCTGCGCCGGAATGGCCCCCCTGGCCCCCGGGCTCGCCGGGAGCGTCGGGGCGCGGGTCGTCGACGGGGTGACGGCCGCGGTGAAGCTCGTCGAGTCGCTGCTGGCCCTCGACCTGCGGACCGCCAAGGGCGGCGAGTACGCGGCCCCGCCCCCCAAGCGCTACGCGGGCCCGCTCAGCTCGTTCGGCCGCCGCGGGGCCACCACGCCGTGAACGCGCCCCGCCTCCAGCCGCACCACCCGGTCGGCCGCGGCGATCACCTCGGCCCGGTGCGTGACCGCGAGCACCGTCCTGGCCGTCGCCAGGAGGTTCGCCCACAGCGCCCGTTCGGTGTCGAGGTCGAGCGCGTTGGAGACGTCGTCGAGCACCAGCAGCTCGGGGTCGCGCAGCAGCGCCCTGGCGAGGGCCACCCGCCTGGCCTGGCCACCCGACAGCCGCGCCCCCCGGGGCCCGACGACGGTGTCGAGCCCCTGCGGCATCGCCGCCAGGTCGGGCCCCAGGGTGGCGAGCTCGAGCACCCTGAGCACCTCGGCGTCGTCGCACTCGACGCCGAGCCGCACGTTCTCCCGCAGCGTGCCGCTGAACAACGCCGGCACCTGCGGCAGATACGCCACCCGCGGCGGCACCATGAACGCGCCGGGATCGGCGACCACCTCCCCGTTCCACCGGATCTCCCCGCCCGCGGGCAGCACCCCGAGCAGCGCCCGCAGCAGCGTCGTCTTCCCCGCGCCGACCGGCCCGGTGACCACGGTCAGCGTCCCTGGCCGCACCGACAGGTCCACACCGCGCACGCCCCGGTCCGTGCCCGGGTGGAGACACGTCAACGCGGACACCGACAGGGAACGCAGCGGCTCCCGCCGGGGCGGCCCCGGCGCGGGCGGCGCCGCGTGGTCGAGATGGACGAGCGCCGCGACGGCCACCTCCCCCGGCCCTTCGGCGAGTTCGCCAAGGCGCCCCAGCGAGACCCCCGCCTGCCTGATCCGGCCGAGTAGCATGCCGAGCGCGTTCACGGCCTCGCCGATGAACTGGGTGTAGAAGACGAAGAGCGCCAGGTCGCCCACCGAGAACGCCCCCTCCCGCATCCGGCCCGCCACCAGCAGCAGCACAAGGCCGGTGCCCAACGCGGTGGTGACGCGGAAGAGCGACTCCTGGGCGGAGGCGAGCGCCTCGTCCCGCACGGCCGCCGCCCGCCGCCGGTCGCTCGCGACCCGCAGCCGCTCGGTCATCCGCCCCTCGGCGCGCGCCGCCTTCAGTGCGAGGAAGCCGCCCACGGCCTCGCCCACCACGGTGCTGACCTCACCGGCCGCCGCCCGGCTCGCCTCCCTGCGGCGCCCCACGGGCCCGTTGAGCAGCCGCCCCAGCACGGTGACCACGGCGATCACGGCCACCAGACCCGCCGTCGCCACCGCGTCGACCCGTGCCATGACCGCGATGGCGACGCCCGCGATCGCCAGGCGCGCGACGTTCGACGCGGACCAGATGGCGAAGACGCCCACCTCGTCCGCGTCGCCGCCCAGCCTGCTGACCACGTCCCCGACCGGGTGCCGCAACGCCGTGGCCGCGGGGCGGCGCAGCACCGCGCCGACGACCCGGTCCTGAAGGCCCGAGCGCACCGTGTACGTGTAGGTCGGCTCGACCCGGCTGAGCACGACCCCGTACCAGAGCACCAGCCGCGCCGCCTCGTTGACCGCGAGCAGCGCCGCCCACAGCACGATCGGGCCGCGGTCCTGCGAGCCGGTGGCCAGGTGGTCGAACACGGCCTGGAGCAGCAGCCCCGTCAGCAGGATCGTCACGCGCAGCAAGGTCCACAGCGCGTCCAGGAGCAGATGGGGCCGTGGGCGGCCCGCGAGCAGCCGGAACAGATGCCAGGTCACGCCGTCACCTCCGCGGCGCGCCAGCGGCGGCCGAACTCCGAGCCGGGGTCGGCCAACAGCGCCTCGCGGCGGCCGAGTTCGAGCACCTCGCCGTCCCGCAGCACCAGGATCCGATCCGCGGTGCGCGCCGCCTCCACCTGGTGGGCGATGACGACGGCCGTCCGCCCGGCGAGCAGCCGCTCGGCCGCGGCCCGGAACGCGCGGCGGCCCGCCGGATCCAGCCGGGACGACGCCTCGTCCAGCACCACAAGGCCGGGATCGACGATCAACACCCGTGCGAACGCCAGCAGTTGGGCCTCGCCCGCCGAATGGCCCACGCCACCGGAGCCCAGCACCGTGTCCAGCCCGTGCGGCAGCCGTTCCAGCCAGTCGCCCAGGCCCACCTCACACAGCGCCCGCCTGATGTCCTCGTCCGGCACGCCGGGGTCGAACACGGCGACGTTCTCCCGCACGGTGGCGTGGAAGATCCACACCTCCTGGGTGACAAGGCCGACCTGTCGGCGCACCGAGTCGACCGACAGGCCGCGGAGATCCTGCCCGTCGAACAGGATCCGCCCCGCGTCGGGGTCGGCGAGCCGGAACAGCAGCTTGGTCAGTGTGCTCTTCCCCGCCCCGGTGCGCCCGAGGACGGCGAGGCGTTCCCCCGGCGCCAGCCGGAGGGACACCCCGCGCAGCGCGAACGCCCCGTCCCCGTAGCCGAAGGACACCTCCGCGAGCTCGACGGCCATGCCGCGCGCGGCCGTGCGCCGCAGCCGCCCGGGCCCGTCCGGCACGGCCCCCCGCTCGGCGAACAGCTCGCCCACCCGGCCCAGCGCGGCCAGCGCCTCCTCCAGGTCATGGACCTGATGGGCGATGTGCAGCAGCGGCATCTGGAGCATCCCGGCATAGGCGACGAACACATACGCGCCCCCCACGGTCGTCTGCCCCGAGACGAGGAGCAGGGCGCCGACCAGCACGGCCAGGAGCAGCCCGAACGACGCGAGCCCCTGCGCGGCGGCGGGCCAGCGCACCCCCAGCGCGGCGGACCCGCGGGCCGCCGTCAGCAGCCGCGCGGCATGGGCCCAGAAGCCGCGCCGCACATGGTCGCGAGCGCCGTTGGGGCCGATGTCCTCCAGGCCGCCAAGGCGCTCCGCCAGGTGGCCGAGCAGCCGGGCGGTGGCGGCCCGGTGCTCCGCAGACGCCGGGACCGCACCCCCCACCAGGCGCCGCAGCAGCAGCACGGCCCCGACCACCAGGGGCGCGTAGCACAGGCCGACGCGCCAGTCCTGGACGGCCAGGGCGACGCCGATGCCCAGCAGGAGCAGGGAGTTGGAGACGATCAGCAGGAACATCCGCGAGAAGAAGTTGGCGAGCTTGCCCACGTCGCCGTCGATCCGCTCGATCAGCTCACCGCCCGAGTGGCGCTCGGAGAAGGCGAGATCGAGGCCGAGGACATGCCGGGTGAGATCGACCCGCAGCTCGTTGGTCGCCGACCAGGCCACGCGCGCGGCCAGCACGTCCCCGGCCACGAGCAGCAGCTCGGTCAGCACGGCGAGCGCCATGAACGCCGCCGCGAGCGAGGCCAGCGACGACGTGTCGGCCGACTCCGCCGCCCGGTCGATGAAGCGCCGCAGGAGCTGCGGCGTGACGACCGCCATCGCCGTCGACAGCAGGAGCAGCGCGCCGAGCGCGGTCAACGCGCCCCGCCGCGCCGCGAGATACCGCAGCGCGAGTCGCGGCGGCGGCGGGCGGTCGGCGGACGCGGTCGGCGCGGTCGGCGTGGTCACGTGGGCTTCCCCTCGGTCGCGGCGGATCCCAGCAGTACCACGGAGCCGGGTGGGTTCCGCCCGATATGGATTGAACGTTTCAATTCCCGGGTCCGCGGGGAACGTTCAGGATTGGGAGCGCTCCCAATCGGCTGAGAAACCCCCCACCTCCTGGACGAGGAGACGCAGTGTTGACGCTTCGACACGATCGCACCGCCGCGCGCGGCTGGACATCGCGCGCCCTTCTGGCGGTTCTGGCCGCCGCTGTTCTTCTGGTGACTCCGTGGTCCAGCCCCGCGGCCACCGCCCACGGCTCGACCGCGGACCCCGTCTCCCGCAACTACGCCTGCTGGCAGCGCTGGGGCAGCGACTTCCAGAACCCGGCCATGGAGCAGGAAGACCCCATGTGCTGGCAGGCGTGGCAGCACGACACCAATGCCATGTGGAACTGGAACGGCCTCTACCGCGAGGGCACCGGCGGCGACTTCCAGGCGTTCATCCCCGACAACCAGCTGTGCAGCGCCGGTCAGACGGAAGACGGCCGGTACGACTCGCTGGACACGCCGGGTGCCTGGAAGACGTCGCAGATCGACAACGACTTCACGGTCGACGTCGTCGACCAGGCGTACCACGGGGCCGACTACCTCGAGGTCTATGTGACGCGGCAGGGCTACGACGCCGAGACGGACGCCCTGGACTGGGGTGACCTGGAGCAGGTGGCCTCGACGGACCGTTACGCGCCCGCGGGCAACTACACCGTGGACGTCAGCGCGCCTGGCCGCACCGGGCACCACGTGGTCTACACGATCTGGAAGGCGTCGCACGCCGACCAGATCTACTTCCTGTGCAGCGACGTGACCTTCTGACCGACCACCCCACGGGCCCCGCCCGCGCGTTCTCCCGGCGCGCGGGCGGGGCCCGATCGTGGAACGGCCGGGCGCTGGGCCGTCTCAGCCGCCGCTCCCGGCCCTTCGCCTCGCCACGACGACGGCGATCAGGACCGCCGCGAGAGCGGTGAGACCCGCGCCCACCCCGGCGAACATCCGCAGCCCCTGCGCGACCGCCTCGTGCACCGCGTCGAGGAGCGCGGGACCGCCCGTGTCGAGCCGTTCCGCCGTGCTGACGCCCTCGTGGACGCTGGCGCGCGCGGCGGCCACGGCCGTGTCGGGGACCTCGGGTGGCAGGTCGTCCGGCAGCGCGGCCCGGTATACGAGGGTTCCCACCGCGCCCCCGGCCGCCACGCCGAGCGCGGTGCCGAGCTCGCCGCTGACCTCCTGGGCCGCCGCCGCCGAGCCGGTCTGCTCGCTCGGCGCCCCCGAGATGATCAGATCGCTGATCAGGGCGGTGCCAGCCCCCTGCCCGAGGGCGGTGACGGAGAGGGCGCCGATGAGCAGCGCCAGCGGGGTGTCGGGGTCCGCGAGCGCGAGCAGCAGCGTCATGCCGAGCGCGGCGACCGCGAGTCCGGCCACGATGACGGCGCCCTGCCGCAGGCGCGCGCTCAGGGCGGGCGCGAGCATCGCCCCGACGACGTTGAGCACGATGTAGGGCAGCGTCCACAGACCGGCGCGCAGGGGGGAGAGGCCGACGGCCCACTGGAGGTACTGGGTGAAGAGGTAGAACGTCCCGACCACGCCGATGCCGATGAGCAGCAGCGTCGCCAGTGCGGCGCCGACCCGTGGATCGGCGAGCAGCCCGAGGTCGAACAGCGGGGCGCGCAGGCGGCGTTGCCGATGGACGAAGGCGGCGAGCAGGAGGATCCCCGCGCCCATGACCGCCAGGTTCGAGCCGATCGCTCCGGCGTCCTGGGCCCCTGACTCGTGCCCCGCGGCGATCTCCTGCAACCCGTGGACCACGCCGAGGACGCCCGCCACGGAGAGCGCCACGCTGACCGGGTCGAGGGGCGCGGTCGTCCGCTCGGGGCGTTCGGGGAGCAGCCTCGGCCCGCAGAGCAGGAGCGCCACGACCGGGGGCACGTTGATGAGGAAGACGGCCCCCCACCAGAAGTGCTCGAGCAGGAAGCCGCCGAGCAGCGGCCCGAGCGCGCCCCCCACCGAGAACGCGCTGAACATGATCGCGATCGCGAGGCGCCGCTGGCCCTCGTCGCGAAACATGACGCGCAGCAGCGAGAAGAGCGACGGCATCAGGGTGGCACCGGCCACGCCGAGCAACGCGCGGGCCGCGATGAGGAGTTCGGCGCTGCCGGCGAAGGCGGCGACCACCGAGAGCGCGCCGAACGCGGCGGCGCCGACCAGCAGCAGGCGGCGCGGTCCCACGCGATCCCCGAGGCGGCCCATCGTGACGAGGAACCCGGCGATGAGGAATCCGTAGACGTGCACGATCCACAACGTCTGGGAGGCGCTGGGTTCGAGGTCCGCGCTGAGGGTGGGGAGCGCGAAGAACAGCACGGTCAGGTCGATGGAGAGGATCAGCATGGGCAGCACGAGCAGCGCGAGACCGGCCCATTCGCGAGGGGTGGCGCGGTCCGCGACCGCGGGCGCGCCGAGGCCGGTCAACGGGACCACCGGGCCGGTCGGCGCCCTGTGGGTCGGGTCGAAGGGCTCATCGGGGGCATCGGGCCCATCGGGGTCATCGGGCTCGTCGGCGGGGCGGGAGAGGGCACGTTCCTGCGCATGCGGCGCTCCTGGGTAGGATTATATTCCGTATCGCAACGTAACGTTATACGGTCCGGTCGCGCAACGGCCGTGCCGGGTAGCCTGAGGGCATGGTGGAGGCGAGAAGCCGGTCGGCGCAGGGGGTCGCCGGTCGCCCGCGCGATCGGCACATCGACGCGGCGGTGATCGCGGCCACCCTGGAGACGCTCGACGAGACCGGGTATCCAGGACTGTCCCTCGAAGAGGTGGCGCGGCGCGCCGGGACCTCACGGCCCGCGATCTACCGCCGCTGGTCGGGGCGGGCGCCCCTGGCTCTCGCGGCCATCGCCACCCGGCTCGACGTCCCCACCCCGCCGGACTCCGGATGCACCCTGTGCGACATCGCGGAGAGCTTCCAGGTCTTCCTCGCCGCCTACCGCACCATCAGGCCCGACGTCCTGAGCGCGCTCTACGCCGACTGCGCCACCGATCCCCAGCTCAGGGCGCGTTACGTGGAGACCGTGGTCGAGCCGTCCCGGCGGGCCGTCGCCCACACGCTCGACCGCGCGATCGCCAGGGGGGACCTGCGGGCCGACCTCGACCGTGAGCTGCTGCTCGACATCGTCGGGTCACTGGTGCACTACCGCGCGACGTTCGGCCGTCGCCACCTGAGCGACGCCGAGGCCGGACAGGCCGTCGAGGCGCTCCTCCGGGGCGCCGCCGTGGACTACGCGGCGCTGCTGGCCCACAGCGAGACGCTGGAGCGGCAGCACGAGAGCGCCTCGGGCGCACCGCACGCCCACTGACCCTCATGGGCGCGCGCCCGGGGTCCTCCCTCCCGGTGGGAGGCAGGACCCCGGGCGTCAACGGCCGCCGTCCGACCGGGCGTCGGCGCCCTACCCGCGGTGCAGATACGCCCGTTCGACGACCTGCTCGACGGCGTTGCCCGCCGCGTCCGTCGCCGTGACGCGCAGCGTCACATGCGCGTCGTCGCGGATCCTGGACGGCCGTTCGATGGTGGCGTCGAAGGTGTTGCCGCCCGTGGCGCGGACCCGGGTGGCGGCCGCGAACGTGGCCCCTTCGTCGTACGACACCTCGACCCGCACCCGCACGCCGCGCGGCGCCGCGAGGCCCTCCTGGTGGCGGACCGTCAGGCCCAGCGTGTGGCGGCGCCCGTCGCGCACCGCGTTGTGCGCGTCCGCGTCCACCGCGTAGTCGACCTGGAGCAGCGGCAACGGCGTCGGCTCGTCCGTGGTGTCCGAGCGGAACGACCACGAGGTGTGGGTCTCCGTGCCGAAGCCCCACTCCGCCGGGTCACGTTCGGTCGCCAGGTCGAGACGGTAGTCGCCGGGCCCGGCCGGAACGGCGAGGTCCGCGAACCCGCCGCTCCCGGCGCCCACTTCGGTGCCGTCGCGGGTCAGCGTCAACGAGCCGAGGCCGGGGGCCCAGTGCCCGGCGGTCGAGTCGGTCAGCCCGGGGATCGCCAGCCGCAGCGTGTCGCCGTCCCGCACCGAAGGCGTCGCCGTCCCCCGCGGGATCGAGGGCCGCGTGACCGCCCCGAACCAGCGCTCCGAACGGCTGTCGTCGGACCCGTAGGTGCGCGGCGCCTCGCGCGTCGCGAAGTCGATGATCGGGAAGTCCGTCAGCCAGGGCACGGCGTCGTGCGCGAACTTCTGCCACACCGTGTCGCCCGAGCTCACGTACTCGGTCCTGGTGGTGCCCAGCGGCATCTGCCGCGGCGGGTCCACGAAGACCACCCGCTGGTAGGGGCGCCACGCGACATGGTGGGACGTGCCCCAGCCCGACCCGGCGCCCGGGTCGTTGTAGGTGGCGCGCACGCGCGCGGTGTTGCGCTCCGTGACGGTGTGCACGACGCGGTCGGGCACGCCGCCCGACACCACCTGCATGAGGTCGTACAGATAGGGGCTCTCCTCCGTGGTCGTCAACGTCAGTGCGGTGGTGCGGCGTTCGGCCCTTTCGAGCAACGCTGCGGCCTCGTCGGCGCTGATCCGCAGCACCGGCACGGCGAACCGTTCGCCGGCGGGCCGCCATGTCGTCCACGCCGTCGCGCCCTCCGCGGCCACCAGCACCACGCCCGCCGCCCCGGCGTCGGCCGCCGCCTGCGCCAGCTCCGCGTAGCTGCCCTGGTCGCCGTCGAGCACGGCGAGCTTGCCGCGCGCCCCGCGGAAGCGCGGCTCGTCGACCGGGCCCGCGTCCACCACGGCAAGCCGCTCCCGCGCGTCGAACAGCGGCGACTGGCCCAGGTAGTACGGGTCGACGTCCAGGTCGCGCGCCCCCTGCACCTCCGCCGTCACCAGCGGCGCCGTGAGCTGCCAACGCGCCGTGAACTCGAACTCGCCCCGTGTCACCTGCTCGGACGGCGAGATCCACAGCCGCGCCTGGCCGATCGGGTACTGCACGGAGTTGGACCAGCTGCGCCCCTCGATCTCGCGATAGGTCCCGAACGTCAGCCACGTGCGTTGCTCGGCGGGCTCGGGCGTGCGGACCTCGACCGGCGTCGTCTCGCTCAGGTCGAGCGTCACCTCGGTGTCCTCGGTGACGTTCACCTCGGGCAGATAGGCCATCCGGTACTCGGGGAGGTTCTCGGCGTCGAGGTTCTCCGCGAAGGTCGCGAAGACGTGCACGCCCTCCGGCACCAGGGCGGTCGGCGGCGACGTGCTGGTGTCGTACGTCGCGAAGCCCTCGGGGCCCCAGATCAGCGGCAGGTCCCACGGCAGCGGCTCGCCGTCCACCCCGATCACGCGGGGGGTGACGCGGTGCACCGGCGCTGTGACCACCAGGCTCACGGTGGTGTGCGCGACGACCTCGCCGTCCTCGCCGGTCGCGGTGACATAGCCGTAGTAGCCGCCGTACGCCACGCCCGCCGGGTCGGGCCGCACCGTCACCTCCTCGGTGGCGCCGCCCGCCACGGTGATCGTGTCGGTGTCCAACGCGGCCGCCTCGGCGGGCAGTTCGCGCCCGCCCGAGGTGGCAAGGGCGATGTCGAGGGCGAGGGTGACGGGCTCGTCGGAGTCGTTGGTCCAACGCAGCGTGACCGGCTCGGCGTCGGCCGCGCCGCCGCCGTCCCCTTCACCCTCGTCGGGCGCGAACGTGCCGAGCGAGGCGGTGCCGGTCGCCGTCACCCGCGCGTTGACCGCCGCGCCGACGTCGATCCGGCCGCCGCCCTGCTCGGTCACCCGGGTGTCGGCGATCGTCTCGGACGTGCTGATCAGCGCGTCCTTCAGCCGCTCGGCCGACCAGTCGGGGTTCGCCTGCGCCAGCAGCGCCGCCGCGCCCGCCACGTGCGGGGTCGCCATCGAGGTGCCATTGGCGCCCGTGTACAGGGCGTCCACCGGCTCGCCCATCGAGGTGCCGGACGCGCGGGCCGCGACGATGCCGACGCCGGGCGCGGTGACATCGGGCTTGACCGCGCCGTCGCGCGGGCGCGGGCCCCGGCTGGAGAAGTCGGCGAGCGCGTCCTCGCGGTCCACCGCGCCGACCGTCAGCGCCGCGTCGGCCGATCCCGGTGAGCCGACCGAACCGTCCCCCGCCTGCCCGTTGTTTCCGGCGGCGACCACGAACAACGTGCCGCTGCTCGCCGTCAGCTCGTTGAGCGACAGGGCCACGGGGTCGAGCCCATCGGTCCCCGCGTCGTCGCCGAGGCTGAGGTTGACGACGTCGGCGCCCTCGTCGACCGCCCACTCCATGCCCGCGATCACCGAGGAGTCGCTGCCGTAGCCGTCGTCCCCGAGCACCTTGCCGACGATGAGGTCGGCCTCGGGCGCGACGCCGCGCCGCGCGCCGTCCGAGCCCGCGCCGCCGCCCGCGACCGTGGCGGCCACATGGGTGCCATGGCCGAACGCGTCGTGCGTGCCGTCGCTCGACGAGAAGTTCGCGGACCGGGAGATCCGCCCTTCCAGGTCCGGGTGTTCGGCGTCCGCGCCCGTGTCGAGCACCGCGACCGTGACGCCGCTGCCGTCGAGCCCGGCCGACCACGCGGCGGGCGCGTTGATCTGGCCGGTGCTGCGGTCGAGCGACGCGCTGACCCTCCCGTCCAGCCAGACCCGGGGCGTCGCGGCGGCCACGGCCGCGTCCACGCGATCGCCCGAGGGGACCAACTCGGCCCAGAAATCGTCGAGTTCGTCGGCGGCGATCCACACCGACGTCGCGTCGACGCTGGCCAGGTCACGGCTGGGCGCGCCGTCGTCGTGCAGCTCGGCCAGGGCGTCGACCGCACGCGCCGACACACCCGCGGGGCGCGCCAGGATCAGCGGCAACGCGTCGGAGTGCGCCGCGTCGTAGCCCTGCGCGATCAGCCCGCTCACGTCGAACAGCCGCGGGTCGAGGGCGCCCGTGGCCACCAACGGCCAGGCGTCCGACGGCATCACGGTCAGCGCGCCGTCCGACTCCCGCACCTGGAAGGCGATGTCCTCGCGCCCGGGCCCGGGCCGCGCCTGGGCGACCTGCCTGCCGTCGCCGGTCTCGGAGACCAGCACCGTGTCACCGGTCACCAGCCGCACGGTCGCGCTCGCCCCGCCCGCGGAACCCGCGCTCGCCGGAGCCCCTGGCGCCTCGGGCGCGGCGGGCGCGACCGCCGCGGCCGGTGCCGTCATGCCCGCGGCGATCAGGAGCGTCGTGGTGATCAGCGTCGTCGGACGCCGTCTTGACCATCTCATCTGCGTCGTACCTCCAGGGAGGCAGCATCGGCCGGTCCGAACGGCGCTGTCACGCGTTCTCCCTGTCGCAGTGGTGACATGTCGCCACTACGACACCCCGCCGTGGGACATCGGTGATAATTGCGGCGGGAGGGGGAGCTGGGGCACAGGAGGGCACGATGCTGGAGGCGGCAGGGCTGAGCGGCGACGAGGAGGCCGTGTACCGGCTGCTGGTCGCGGTCGAGAGCGCGACCCCCGACGACGCGGCCGGACGCACCGGGCTCAACCCCGACTACGTGGAGCGCGTGCTCTCGGCCCTCGAACGCAAGGGCCTGGTCAACCGGGTGGGCCGCGAGCCGCTCGCGTTCGCCGCCAGCCCGCCCGACGTCGCCCTGCTCCCGCGCCTCAAGCGGCAGACCGACGCCCTCGACCAGGCGCGCGCCGCCATGTCGGACCTGGCCGACATCTACCGAGGCGCCAGGCGCCGCCGCGACGCCGGGCAGCTCATCGAGGTCATCACGGGCGCCGAGACGCTCCGCCGCCACCTGCGGCAGCTCCAGAGCGGCGCGCGCCACGAGATGCTGTGGTTCTGCAAGGCGCAGTATGTCGCGATGCCCTCGGGCAGCAACACCGACGAGTACCGGGCGCTGGCCCGCGGCGTGCGGTACCGGGTGCTGTACGAGCGGGCGTTCTTCGAGGAGCCGGGCGCCGTGGCGAACGTCGTCCAGGGCGTGCGCGCGGGCGAGGTCGCGCGCGCCGTCCCCCAACTCCCGCTGCGCATGGCCATCGTGGACCGCTCCCTGGCGATCTGCCCCCTGGTCTCCGGCGGCCCGCACGGCAGCGAGGAGGAGGTGACGGTCGCCATCCTGCGCGGCAGCAGCCTCCTGGACGCGCTGATCGCCCTCTTCGAACGCAACTGGGAGGACGGCGTGCCCCTGCGGGTCAGCGCCTCGGGCGAGGTCACCGGCACCGAAGGGGTCGGCGTGGACGAGCCGTTGACGGCGGGCGACCAGCACCTGCTCTCGCTGCTCGTGGCGGGCGTGTCCGACAAGGCGATAGCCAGCCAGCTCCAGCTCAGCCGACGCACGGTGCAGCGCCGCGTCCAGCACCTGATGAGCCTGACGGGCGCGGCGAACCGGATGCAGCTGGCCTGGCAGGCCGCCCGCCGCGGCCTCATCTGACCCGCGCCGCGGCGAGCGGCGGGCCGCGGATCACCGCGCTCCGCGACCGCGTGGGTGCGCGGCCTTCGCCCGCCGTCAAGGGGGCGTGCGGGGAAGCCGTCGGGGACGCCATCTTGACGGGCCGTCACCCGGGTCACTAGGTTCTGCCCCGTACCTCGAACCATGTTCGATATGTCGCACGGGACGCGGCGATGTCCATGGGTTCTGTCGAGCGCCACCGTCCTCCCCGCGTGTCCTGAATCCGGTGTTCTCGCGGCGCGGGCTGATCCGCCATGTTCGTGTGCGACCCGTTCTCTCTGTCCGAAGGAGCCGCCGGATCATGAGTACCGACAGACGCACCATCCTGGCCTCGGGCGCGGCGGGCGTGGCCGCCGCGGTCGCCGGGGTCCCTGGCGCCGCCGCCGCCTCGCCCACGGGCGGCGGGCACGGCGAAGAGCCGCCGCGGAGCGAGCCGTTCGGGCAACTGCCCGACGGGACCGGGGTCGAACGCTGGACGCTGGCCCGCGGCGGCACCCGGCTCGCCGTGCTCAGCTATGGCGGCGTCGTGCAGTCCCTCGAGATACCCGACCGCCGCGGGCGCACCGTCAACGTCTCGCTCGGCTTCGCCACCCTGGAGCCGTATCTGACCGCCACGACCTACTTCGGCGCGTTGATCGGCCGTTACGGCAACCGCATCGCCGGGGGCCGCTTCACGCTGGACGGCTCGGCCTATCAACTGCCGGTCAACGACGGGCCCAACAGCCTGCACGGCGGCGACCAGGGCTTCGACAAGCGCGTGTGGGAGGTCACCGCGGAGGGCCAGAACTCGCTGATCCTGCGCCGGGTGAGCCCGGACGGCGAGATGGGGTATCCGGGAACGCTGGATGTCACGGTCGTCTACACGCTCACCGACGACGGCGACTTCCGCATCGACTACCGGGCGACGACGGATGCCCCGACGGTGGTGAACCTCACCAACCACACGTATTTCAACCTCGCGGGCGAGGGCTCGGGCACCGTCCTCGACCACCGTCTTGAGATCGACGCGGCCCGCTACACGCCGGTGGGGGAGACGCTGATACCGACCGGGGAGCTGGCGTCCGTGCGGGGCACGCCGTTCGACTTCCGCCGCGCCAAGCCCGTGGGCGAGGACATCAGGGAGGACCACGAGCAGCTGTTGCACGGGCGGGGTTTCGACCACAACTTCGTGCTGGACAAGGGGATCACCGCCAGGCCGCGGCACATCGCCACCCTCCAGGACCCCTCCTCGGGGCGTGCGATGTCGGTGGCGACGACCGAGCCTGGCGTGCAGTTCTACAGCGGGAACTTCCTGGACGGCGGCCTTGTCGGCACCTCGGGCCGCGCCTATCGGCAGGGCGACGGGCTGTGCCTGGAGACCCAGCACTTCCCCGACTCGCCCAACCAGCCCGCGTTCCCCAGCACCGTGCTGCGCCCCGGCGAGACCTACCGGTCGACGACGGTCCACCGCTTCGCCGCCCGCTGAGCCCGCCTGACCCCCGGGACCGGCTGCCGACGGTCCCGGGGATCCGGGGGAGCGGCCTTCGCATTCCGACGCGGCCGCGAGGCGCTGCGCGCGGCCGTCGAACGCGGCGCCCGCGTCGTCGCCGTCTGCACGGACGTGCTCCCGCCGCCCCGCGACAGCCCGCGCCCCACGCGGGCGACCGGCGTGACCCCGAACGCCCACCAGGTCGTCGTACCGCAGGCTCGAAGCCCGAGCGATCCAGGGGCCGTTCGTCCCGGGGCATCCGACGGCCGTGGGCGGGGGGCGCCGTTGCCCGCTTCACTGGCTGTCTGTACAGTCAACGCGAGCGACGGCAACGTGCACCACGCGGTGCGCGTTCCGGCGTCCTGCGCACCACCTGGCACGAGCGAACCATCGTTCTCACCGATGCAACCAGGAGGCAGCACCATGTCCGTGTCCCACAGATCCCACAGGTCCCGCGGAGTCCGCACGAGCGCGGTGGTCGTCGGCGCGCTGATGGCGATCGGCCTGTTCGGCTCCACCGTCGGCGCGAGCAGCGCGTCGGCGGAGCAGCAGAGCGCGTCGGCGGGCTGCTACGTCGAGGTCTACTACGAGGGGCGCTGGATCAAGGTCAAGGTGGATTGCTAGTCACTCACCAGCTGTCGGCGGTCCGGCCCCGGAGGGGGGAGCCGGGTCCGAGTCACCCGGCCCCGGCTCGGGCCGGACCGCCGACCACCGTCCGGCGCGGCGGGACGTTCGGCCGGGCCGAAGGCTCCGTGCAGGGCCTTCGGCCTTCACGGCTCGAGCACGATCTCGCCGTCGGCTCGGCCGGTCTCCAGCTCGGTCATCGCGGCCACGACGTCGGCGAGGGGGTAGGTCGCCGCGACGCGGATGCGGAGGCGGCCGTCCGCGGCGAGTGCGCCGAGCGCGCGGGCGTTGTCGAGGTACTCGGGCCCCCGCAGGTCGACGAGTCCTTCGATCCCGCCCTCACCCGCCGCTTCGGTGAGCCGGGCCTCGATGCCCTCGCCGTAGGCGACGGGGGTCGCGCCGAGGGAGCGCAGCCAGTCGCCGTGGCGCTCGGCGGCGATCGCGAGGACAGCGACGCCCTTCTCCCGCGGGAGTTGGGCCACGGTGGAGCCGATCCCTCCGGCGGCGGCCGAGACCGCGACGGTGTCGCCCGCCTTCGGCGCCAGCCGATCACCTCGTCGCCCGGTGTACCGGTCGAACTGAACGGCCCTGGCGAACGCGGACGGCATGCGGACTCCCTGTGGTCGATCCATGAAGCAGAAGCGGAACTACGCTTCCGCTCAGTTCCGAGAAGATGCGGAAGTAAAGATTCCGGATGTCAAGCCACCGCGGTGGAGAGGGGACCCCGATGCGCTCCGACGCTCGTCGCAACCGGGAGAGGCTGCTGGACTCGGCGGCGCGGCTCTTCGCGGCCAGGGGCCGCGACGTGCAGATGGAGGAGATCGCCGCGGACGCGAACGTCGGCCTCGGCACGCTCTACCGGAACTTCGCGAGCAAGCAGGACCTCTTCGTCGAGATCGTGCGGCGGCGCTACCTCGGGCTGATCGACCTCGCCGAGCGCGCGGAGTCGATCGACGACCCGGCCGCCGCGTTCCGCGCGGTGTTCGTCGGCTACCTCGAACAGGCGGAGTGCGACTCGGCGTTCCAGCTCGCGCTCCTGGGCGGCTCCGACCTCAGGTGGGAGGGCGTCGAGGAGCAGAAGGCGCTCTTCGCCGAGCGCGTGAGGCGGATCATCGAGCGCGGCGTGCGGGCCGGGGTGCTCCGCGGGGACCTCACGTTCGGCGACTTCCCCGCCCTGGTGTGCGGGGTCATGTCGACGATGTATTTCAAGCCGAGCCCGACCTCCGACTGGCGTCGCCACCTGGATCTCGTCCTCACCGCGCTCGAGACGGCGGTCCCGCAGGGGGCCGAGCGGTAGCGGCCTCCCGCGATCCCCCTGCTCAGAAGCTCCAAGGCCGGGCTGAACCGTTTCTCATCCGCGGGGTGGAGGGTCGGCTCCGCGCCGGGAGGCGCCCCTGGCCAGGAGGGGAGGAACGATGTCCGACGAGCCGCGCCACAGCCCGTCCCCGGGCCGTCCCCAGGCCGATGGAACGCCACGAAACGCCATGAAACGGCCGTTCACGCCTCCCCGCGGGCCAGGGTGGCGACGCGCAGGTCACGGGCGCGGGTCTGGTGCGCCGTCATCTCCAGGCGCGCCCGCTCCGCGTCGCGCGCGCGGACCGCGTCGAGGATCCGGCGGTGCTCCTCCAGGATCAGCTCCAGGTTGGCCTCCGCCGAGGTCGACGTCGAGTCATAGGCCGCGAGCTGCGTCTCCAGGCCGTCGAGCAGGCGGCTGATCGTCGCGTTGCGGCTTGCCGCGCGCAGCGCCAGGTGGAACTCATGGTCAAGGGCGAGGCGGCCCGCGGTGTCCTCCGTCCGCTCGGCCCGCTCCAACAGGTGCGCCAGGCGCGCCAGATCCAGCTCCGACGCGTGCAGCGCCGACGCGTGCGCCGCCGCCGCGTCGAGCGCGATGCGCGCGTCGCAGATCTCCAGGATCTCCTCGGCGGAGCGCCGCGGCACCAGATAGCCGGCCGCCGTCCGTTCGAGCAGGCCCTCCAGCTCCAGGCGGCTCAACGCCTCCCGCACGGGCGAGCGGGAGACCCCCAACTCGCCCGCGAGACCGCTCGATGTGAGCGCGCGGCCCGGTATGAGGACCCCGTCGAGGATCTGTTGGCGGATGAGCCGGTAGGTCTCCGTGTCCCCTGACCCGGCCGACGCGGTAGCTGAGATCGCCATGGTCCCCATTCTGACGCCCACTTCGGGTACGTCGACGCCTGTCGACAGCTGCATTCATGTGACGTCGATCGCATTGACGCGGCGGCGCCTGTCGTTCAGGGTGAGGGGCATGAGTGGAGAGGCCGGGATGTTGCTGACCTGCCGCCGCCACATCGACCTGGTGCGCACGGCGGGCGCCTTCTGTAGCTGACCCGCGACGGCACGGAGCACCTCCGGCCGATCGCGGTGCCGCCCGTCCCCGGTCCGCCACGGGCCCAGGCCTGCGTCCCAGAAGGCTCCCCGATGCCCGCACCACCCGCCCGTGCGCGGGAGAACGCCCCGCGCGCCTCCGTCCAACGCCCCACCGCGCCACGCCCGTCGACCGGCCCGACCCCGCGGAACGCCCGCCGCCTCGCGCGGGCCCTGCTGCCCTGGGTCGTTCCCGCCGCCCTGCTCGTCATCTGGCAGACCGGCTCGTCGAGCGGGCTGATCCCGCCCGCGACGCTGCCCGCCCTCAGCGATGTCATCGACGCGGGCACCTATCTCGCCGAGACCGGCGACCTCCAGCGGAACGTCCTGATCTCGCTGCGCCGCATCGCCATCGGCTTCGCGCTCGGCGCCACGGCGGGACTCCTGCTCGGCTTCGCCGTCGGGATGTCCGCCATCGCCGAGGGCCTGTTCGACCGCTCGCTCCAGATGGTCCGCACGATCCCGCACCTGGCGCTCGTTCCGCTGATGATCGCCTGGTTCGGCATCGGCGAGCTGCCGAAGGTCCTGCTCGTCGCCCTCGGCACGCTCTTCCCCGTCTACCTCAACACCGTCAACGGCATCCGCGGCGTCGACCCCAGGCTGATCGAGCTGGGCCGCTCCTACGGGCTCGGCCCCCTCGGCGTGATCCGCCGCGTCGTCGTCCCCGGCGCGCTGCCCTCCATCCTCACCGGCATCCGCTACGCCCTCGGCGTCGCCTGGCTGACCCTGGTGGTCGCCGAGACGATCGCGTCGAGGGACGGCATCGGCTTCCTCGCCCAGAACGCAAGGGAGCAGCTGAGGACCGACCAGATCGTCCTGGCGATCCTGCTCTACGCGCTCGCGGGCTTCCTCGCCGACCTGCTGGTGCGGCTCGTCGAGCGGTTCGCCCTGCCCTGGCACCCCCACTTCCGCAGGGGGGCCGCCACATGAGCGCCACCGGCACGGCCGTGCGCCTGCGCGCGCTGGCCAAGACCTATGCCTCGCCCGTCCTGCGCGACCTCGACCTCGACGTCGCGCCCGGCGCCTTCGTGTCGCTCATCGGCGCGAGTGGCACGGGCAAGTCAACGCTGCTGCGCCTGGTCGCCGGGCTCGAGCGGCCGGACGGCGGGCGCATCGGCCTCACCCGCCCCGACGGGGGCACGCCCCGCGTCAGGCCCATGTTCCAGGAGGACAGGCTGCTGCCGTGGCTGCGCGTCGAGGCCAACGTCCGACTCGGCCTCGAACGCGAAGGCGCCGACCACGTTCCGGCCCTGATCGACGCGGTCGGCCTCGCCGACCGCCACCGGGCGTGGCCCTCGGACCTCTCCGGCGGACAGCGCCAACGCGTCGCCCTCGCACGGGCGTTGGCCCACCGGCCCGATCTGCTGCTGCTCGACGAGCCGTTCGGCGCCCTCGACGCCCTCACCCGGGTCAGGATGCAGGAGCTCCTCGAAGGGCTCTGGACGTCCAGCGGCGCCACCGTGCTGCTCGTCACCCACGACGTCGACGAGGCACTCGCCCTGTCCGACCGCGTCCTCGTGCTCGCCGAAGGCCGCATCACCCGCGACCTCGCCGTCGACCTGCCGAGGCCGCGCCGCCGCGGCGACGCCAGGATCGCCGCCTGGCGCGGCGAACTCCTCGACGAACTCCTCGCCCACGGCACCCCGCTCGGCTGAACGCCCCCGCCCCCGCCCCGCACACCGTCCCACCTCCCGAAAGGCACCCCCATGCCCGGACCACCGACCACCCGCCCCGCCACCGCCCTCACCGGGCCGACCCGCCGCGGCCTCATCGGCACCGGCCTCGCCGGGCTCACCGCCCTCGCGCTCGCCGCCTGCGGCCGGAGCTCGGGCGGCGACATCGGCACCGACGACTCATCGGTCCCCGACGCGCTCCGCTACGCCGTCATCGGCGACGGCACGGTCGGCGTCCCCGCCGTGCTGCGCACCGCGCTCGGCGGCAACGACCTCGGCGAGGCGCTCGGCGGCGTCCCCGTCACCTGGCAGCCGGGATTCACCGCCTCGCTCCCGGTGATGGAGGCGTTGAAGGCGGGCGAGATCGACTTCACCTTCGCCACCGCCACGGCCGTGATCTACGGCATCGGCGGCCAGGTCCCCCTGGTCCCGCTCGCCGCCTTCCCGCTGCCCGACAACTCCCTCGACATCCTCGTCCCGCCGGGATCGCCCATCACCGGCGCGGCCGACCTGCGCGGCAAGCGCGTGGCCGACCAGCAGGGCACCACCGGCACCTACAGCCTCATCAGATACCTGGAGAGCGCCGGGCTCACCATGGACGACATCGAGTACCAGAACCTCGCGGCGGCCGACGCCGAGGCCGCGTTCGCGGGCGGGTCCGTGGACGCGTGGGTCAGCTGGCAGCCGCAGATCGAGCTGGCCAAGCGGCGGCACGGCGCCACCGCGCTGCCAGGACTTCGCACCTACGACCACGCCTACTACGTCGCGAGCGAGGAGTTCGCCGACGCCCACCTCGACACCGCCGTGCGGACCGTGCGGGCCGTGCGCGACGCGCAGCGGTGGATCAACACCAGGACCGAGGACGCCGTCGCGGCCTTCGCCGCCGACGGCGGCTTCGGCGACGACGAGCTCGCCCGCGAGTCCTACCGCGACCTCGTCGACGCCAGGCGGCTCTCGGAGTCCCTGGCCGATGAACGGATCGGCCCCGTCTCCGACGAGGCCGCGCGGAGCACCCAGGAAATGGCCGACAACTTCCACACGTTGGGCGTCTACCCCCAGCGGATCGAGGCGGCCGAGTGGCTGACCGACAGCCGCTTCGACGCGGTCAGGGAGGCGGTCTCCGATGCCCTCGCCTGACCGTGACGACCAGCTCCACCTCGCCGCGTTCGTCACCGCGGGCCCGGGGCGCCCCGGCGGCTGGCGCCACCCCGCCTCGGTGTCCGACTGGCGGTCGGCCGCCTACTACCGGCGGATCGGGCGCACCCTCGAACGGGCCCGTTTCGACCTGGTGTTCTTCGCCGACATCCTCGCCGTCCCCGACCGCTACGGCGGCAGCCCCGACCCGCAGCTGCGCCACGGCGCGCTCGGCTCGATGCGCCTCGACCCCACCCCGGTCCTCGGCGTGCTGGCCGGGGCGACCGAACACCTCGGCCTGGCCGCCACCGTGTCGACCACCTACGCCGAGCCCTACTCCGTGGCGCGCTCGTTCGCCACCCTCGACCACCTCTCCGGCGGGCGCGCCGCGTGGAACGTGGTCACCTCGTTCCAGGACGCCGAGGCGCGCAACTTCGGCCGCGAGACGCACATCGACCGCGCCAGCCGCTATCTGCGCGCGGAGGAGTTCGTGCGGGTCACCGCGGAGCTGTGGGACAGCTGGGACGACGACGCGCTGGTGCTCGACCGCGACGCGCCCCTGTTCGCCGACCCCGCGCGGGTCCACCGCGTCGACCACCACGGCGCGTGGTTCGACGTCCAGGGCCCGCTCAACGTCGCCCGCCCGCCGCAGGGTTACCCCGTGCTGATCCAGGCGGGGGCCTCCCCGGCCGGGCGCGACTTCGCCAGCCGGTGGGCCGACGTCATCTTCTGTAGCCACGCCTCCCTCGAGTCCGCGCGGGACTTCTACGCCGACATCAAGGGCCGCGCGGCCGCCCATGGCCGCGACCCGCGCGAGATCAAGATCCTGCCCGCGATCACCCCGATCGTCGCCGACACCACCGAGGCGGCCCGCGCCAAGTCCGCCGAGCTCGCCGACCTGGTCGTCCCCGAGGCCGGGCTCTCCACCCTCTCCTACCACCTGGACATCGACCTCGCGCCCTTCCCGCACGACGAACGCCTCCCCGACGTCGACGTTCCCGGCGTCCAGGGCCACTACCAGGAGGTGCGCGAGCTGACCGAGAAGCACGGCATGACCCTGCGCCAGCTGGGGCGGCGGTACGGCGGCACGCACGAGGGCGACTTCGTCGGCACGCCGCGCGAGGTCGCCGACGGCCTCGAGGAGTGGTTCACCGGCGGCGCCTGCGACGGGTTCACCGTCACCGCCGTCTACCAGCCGGGCGCCTTCGACGAGTTCGGCGAGGGAGTGGTGCCCGAGCTCCAGCGGCGTGGGCTGTTCAGGACCGACTACGAGGGCACCACGCTGCGGGACCACCTCGGCCTGGCGCGGCCCACCGCGGGGGAGTGGCGCCGCCGCGCCGCGCGGGAGGACACGCCATGACCGCGCCGACCGAGGGGCGCTCGGCGGTGAGCGGCCGCCTGACCGGCACGAGCGGCCGCTACCTGCTGAGCGCGGGCACCAACCACCTGGTGTCCGACTCCCGTTCGGGACAGCCCGAGGCGATCACCGCGGGCGAGCTGTTCATGGCGGCCGTGGCCTCGTGCGCCCTGAGCAACATCGACCGCCACGGCACCGACCTCGGCGCTGACCTCACCGACGCCACCGTCAGGGCGGAGTCGCTGCGCGACGCGGAGGACGAGACGCGCTACCGCGAGGTGCGGCTGACCGTGGACCTCCCACACGTCCCCGCGCCCACCGCGCGCGAGATCATCGCCCGCTTCACCGGTACGTGCCCGATCTACAACACGATCAGACGCGGAGGCACGATCGCCCTCCACCTCGAACCCCCGCGCCTCGCCCACGACTGAACGCGCGCCCCCCCACCCCGCGCCGCACCCTGGTCGCCTGCCCCGCCGTGCCGATCGTCATCCGCGAAGCTGTGCCGCTCGCTATCCATACCTTGCATGTCTCTTGCAGCATATGGGACTCTGTGGCTCATTGAACTGCCGCGCGTCGACGGGACGGTACTGCGATGCACATCGCTGAGGTGCGGGCCTATGTGCTCAAGCTCGCACACGACCAGGTCTACCTGGGGCGCCTCGACGACGGCAGCGAGCTGACCGAGGACCGCGGCTATGTGGTGCGGGCGCCCTGGCGCAGCCTGTACGCCTCCCGGTTCGAGACCCTGCTGGTCGCGATCACGGCCTCGGACGGGACCACGGGGTGGGGCGAGGCGCTGGCCCCCGTGGGGCCCGAGATCCCGGCCGAGATCGTCAGCCGCCTGCTGCGCCCCACCCTCATCGGCGCCCGCGTCGGCGGCGTGCGCCCCGCGTGGCACCGGCTGCGTGACCTGATGCGCGAACGTGGCCACCTGACGGGCCACCAGGCCGACGCGCTGGCCGCCGTCGACATCGCGCTCTGGGACCTTCTTGGCAGGCAACGCGGCGTGCCCGTCGCCGAGTTGCTCGGCGGCGCCTTCCGCGGAACGGTCCCCGCCTATGTCTCGGGGCTGCCCGCGGACACCGACGAGGCCAGGGCCGCCCTGGCCGCCGACTGGGCCGCGCGGGGCGTCACCCTGATCAAGCTCCACCTGGGCAGGGGAGTGCGCGAGGACCTGGCCACGGTGGACGCCGTGCTCGCGGCCGACGAGCGGCTGCGGGTGGCCGTGGACGCGCACTGGGCCTATGGCGTCTCGGACGCCGCCCGCCTGGGGACCGCGCTGCAACGGCGCGAGCGCGTCGCGTTCCTCGAGGCGCCCCTGGCCCCCGAGGACGTGGAGGGCCACCGCGAGCTGCAACGGAGGCTCGACCTGCCCGTCGCCATCGGCGAAACCCTGCGCAACGCCTACGAGTTCCGCCACTGGCTCGACCGCAGGGCGCTCCGCGTCGCCCAGCCCGACGTGGCGCGCACCGGGCTCACCGAGGCCCTGTCGATCGCCGAGCTTGCCGCGGCCCACCACGTGCCCGTCGCCCCGCACCACTCGGTCGGCCTCGGGGTGGCCACCGCCGCAGGGCTCCACCTGGCCGCCGCGCTGCCCGACATGCCGTACTTCGAGTACCAGCCGACCACCTGGGAGGCGGCGAGCCGGGTGCTGCGCGCCCCGCTGGTCGGCACCCCGGGCACCGGGCTGCCCCTGCCCGAAGGCCCGGGGCTCGGGGTCGACATCGACGAGGACTTCGTCATCCGTCACGCCACCGTCCACCCCTCGGCCCACCGCTCGGCCCACCACCCTTCCGCCGATCCCTCGGAGAACCGATGAGCAATGTCGTCCGCGGACTCGTGCCGGTCCTCGCCACCCCGTTCCAGCCCGATGGAGCCCTCGACCTGCCCTCCCTGCGCACCCTCACCGAGTTCCAGCTCGACGCGGGAGCCGAGGGCGTCGCCGTGTTCGGCATGGCGAGCGAGGGCTTCGCCCTGACGGCCGACGACCGGGAGGCCATCCTCCGCGAGGTCACCGCCGTGGTCGCGGGCGCCGTCCCCGTGGTGGCGGGCGTCGGCGCGACCAGCCTGGCCACCGCGCTCGAGCAGGCCGGGCAGGCGCTGACCTGCGGAGCGAACGCCCTGATGGTGCTGCCCCCGTTCCTCGCCAAGCCGTCCCCCGGGCAACTCGTGGAATTCTACGGAACGTTGGGTGAGGCCACCGGTGGCTCGCTGATGGTCCAGGACGCGGCGGCCACCACGGGGGTGCCGATGCCCGTGCCGCTGCTCGCCGAGCTCGGCGGGCTTGCGGGCGTCGACTCGGTGAAGATCGAGTCCCCGCCCACGCCGACCAAGTGCGCGGCCATGGTCGCCGCGGCGCCCGGCGGCTTCGACGTGCTGGGCGGGCAGAACGCCCTGTTCGTGCTCGACGAGCTGGCCGCGGGCAGCGTCGGCACCATGCCCGCCTGCGAGTTCACCGACCTGCTGCGCGTGGTGCTCGACGACGCCGCGGCGGGCCGCGACGAGCGGGCACAGGCCGGGTTCGAGCGCCTGCTGCCGCTGATCCGCCACGGCATGCAGCCGGGCCTCGCGTGGGCCGTGCACAAGGAGGTGCTGGTGGAGCGCGGCCTGATCTCCTCGGCCACGGTGCGGCTGCCCGCCGCGGCGCTGCCGCCTGCCGCGGCCGCGGGGCTGCGGCGGATCCTCGCCCGCCTGGCACTGCCCCCGGTGGGCGCCAGGCAGCTGGCGGGCGGCGGGGCGTGAGCCCGGCCGGGCGCGGCGCGTTGGTCGTCGGCGCGACCTCCCCGATCGGCCTGGCGATCGCCCGCGCGCTCGCCGATGACGGCGTCGCGGTCGCCGGGTGCGGGCTCGAACCGGGCCCGCGCGAGGAGCTCGCGGACTCCTTCACGCACTCCTTCGCCTACTACACAGCGGCCGACTGTGCGCGCCCCGAGGGCGCCGAGGCGGCGGTGGCGGCCGCCGTCGGCGCGCTGGGGCGGCTCGACGTCCTCGTCCTGGCCGCCGCCGCGATGCCGGTGGCCCGCGCGGGGGACACGACCGAACGGCAGTGGCGGCTCGCCCAGGAGGCCACCCTTGACACCGCCTTCTACCCGGTCAGGGCCGCCCTGCCCCATCTCGGCCCGGGATCCGCGATCACCGCCGTCACCTCGGTCAACGCCTTCCTCGCCGCGCCCGGGCTCCCCGGGTACGCGGCGGCCAAGGCGGGAGTCGAGGGCCTGGTGCGGCAGTTGGCGCTCGACTACGGGCCCGCGGGGATCCGGGTGAACGCGGTGGCCCCCGGCATGATCGGCGACGGGGCGGGCGGCCCCGCGCTGCCCCGGGTGACCGAGGGCTACCCGCTGGGCAGGATCGGCCGCCCTGAGGAGGTCGCCGCGGCGGTCGCCTTCCTCTCCTCGCCCGCCGCGTCGTTCATCACCGGGACCGTGCTCCCCGTGGACGGCGGACTCTCCATCTCATCCCCCGCGGCCTGGCTGCGCCCCGACCTGCGGGCGAGGTTCCTGTTGGAGCCAGGGTCCCCGCCGGGGGCCACGAGCGAGTGAGCGCGCCGCCCGGACAACGCCCCTCCGGGCGGCGTGGCCCCCGGGCGGAGTCCGGGCCCGGGAGGTGCCACGCCGCAGACCGGTCCCCGAAAGCCGCCCGGGCAGGGCTCAGTTGCGGGCGTAGTGCAGCCTTCCGCCCTGGGTGTCCACCAGGTAGAGGATGTCCTGGCCGCTGGCGTTGCGCCGCACCGCGAGCCGGTCGATCGGTAGCCCTGGGGCGACGGAGGCGCTGCTCCATGTGCCGCCCGACTCGGTGGCGACCCGCGCGCGGTCGGCGCCTGACGCGGTGGCGAAGTAGACGCGCTTGCCCTCCGTCTCGTCCCATGTGAGGCCGAGCGCCGCGGTGGTCTGGCCGCCCGAGTACACCGTCTGCCGCGCCCACGCGCCGTCGCGGAGGTAGGCGTACCGCACATGGAAGAGGCCGCCGCTGGTCGCCAAGCGGTAGCGGTAGGCGACCTTGGGGGAGGTGCCGTCGAGGGTCAGCTTGGCGCTCTGCACCGCGGGGCCCGCCTCGTCCTGATAGCTCTCCCCGGCCTCGATGGGCTGGATCACATCGGCACTCGCCGGGGTCACGGGGACGGCGGCCTCGGCGCCCGCGTGGTCCCTGAACACCCCGGTGGACGGGCTGTACTTCAGGTAGGACAGCTCGTGCCTGAAGGCCGACGAGGGGGCGAGTGACCACTCGAAGAGGAGGTGCAGATCGCCCGCCGAGTCCACCTGGAGGTCGTCCGGGTAGACGGACCGCCCGTCGGCGGCGGCGAAGCTGCCGACCTTGCTCCAGGACGACGCGTCGTTGTCCCAGTGGTACAGGTTGCCCGCGCGCCGCGTGCCCTCCTGCACCCGGGCGATCAGGTAGAGGTCGCCCTCAGGGGTGCTGGTGAGCACCGGGTAGGTGACGTTCTTCCCCTGGTCGGGGAGGTCCGCCGCGTGGTTGGTCGGGGCGCCGCCCGTGGTGTCCGAACGGAAGTACCGCCACGTGTTGTTGTGCATCGAGGCGAAGACGTGGAACCGCCCGCTGCCGTCGCGGGCCATGGACGGCTGGTTGTGGCCGATGTCGTCGGTGTACTCGGCGGGGCCGCCGCCGTTCAGCACCGGCAGCCTGCTCCAGCCGCCCGAGGGGTCGCGGCGGGCGATGGCGACGCGGTGGGTGCCGGGCTGGGAGCCCGGCTCGTTGAACGCGAAGTAGGCGTACTCCCCGGCGCCCCGGTAGGTGGCGACGGGCGTCCACCAGGCGGCCTGGTTGGAGGAGTCCATCGGATAGGGGACCTCGGTGAGGTCGGCGGGCGCGGCTGCCGCGGGGGTGCCGAGCGGCAGCACGGTGGCCAGTGCGGTCGCCAGCACGAGGAGCAGGCGCCTCAGCGGCACGTTCATGGAGTCATCTCCCTTAACATGCATGGAACATGCGTGATGCAGGGAGCGTTGCCACATGCTGAGCACACGTCAATGCTTTCTGCGCCGCCCGGTGCAATTGATGCCCGCACGGGGGTTGACGCGGGCTCAATATACGGTCGACGATCCCACATGTTGCATGTGAGATTCACTGGAGACGGCATGGCTTCCGATCAGGGCAACAACCAGAGCGTCGAACGGGCGGTGTCCGTGCTGCGCGCCTTCCTCGCGGGACCGCCGGAGCTGCGCGTCTCCGACGTCGTGCGGCACACCGGGCTCGGCGCCTCCACCACCTCCCGGCTCCTGACCACCCTGGAGTCGCTGGACTATGTCGAACGCGACGGCGTCAGCGGCCTCTACCGGCTCGGCGTCGCCCCCATCACCCTGGGCGGGGTCGCCCTCAACCAGCACCCGGTGCACCGCGAGGCCAGACAGCTCGGCCAGGAGCTCGCCGCCCGCGTCGGCCTCGGCGTCAACGTCGCGGTGCGCCGCTCCGCCTCGCTGTTCTACCTGCTCAACTTCGAGGGCCCGCTGGCCCCCCGCAACACCGTGCTCAGCGGCCAGCGCAAGCCCCTGCACGCCACCGGCCTCGGCAAGTGCCTGCTGCTCGCCCTCGACGCGGGCGAACGCAGGGCCCTGCTGCCCGACGAGGCCCTGCGCCCCTTCACCGCCCGCACCCTCACCAGCCACCGCGCGCTCGACGAGCACCTGGCCGAGGCGGCGCGGCGCGGCTACGCCACGGAGGTCGAGGAGTTGGCGCACGGCCGGTCCTGTGTGGCGGCGCCCATCAGGGACCGCTCAGGGGCCATCACCGCCGCCATCTCCATATCGGGGCCGCTCTCGACCGTCGATCTCGACCGCCGCAAGCGGGAGTTGGCCCGCGCAGTGATCGAGGCGGCCGACTCCGTGAGCGTCGCCCTCGGCTATGTCGGACCACCGGGGCCCGGCACGGACGCCGGGCCGCCCGCCGGTGCCGCGGCGCGCGCCGGGGGCAGGTCATGACGCCCCTCATCGGCGCGGCCCGCCCCCGGCGCGGCGAGCGGCTGTCGAACACCGCGTTCGCGCTGCTGCTCACGCTCCCCGGCATGGCCCTGTTCGCCGCCATCGTCTGCTACCCGTTGATCGCCTCGCTGGTGACCGGCTTCTTCGAGCAGTCCCTCGTGCTGCCCGGGCGTTCCTTCGTGGGCCTGAGCAACTACCGCGAGGCGCTCCAGGGCGACTTCTGGCCGGTGCTGCGCCAGACGGCGGTCTTCACCCTGGGTGCCACCGCGATCCCGTTCGTCCTCGGCTTCGCCCTCGCCCTCGCGTTGAACTCGGGGATCAGGGGCAGTGGCTTCCTGCGCGGCCTCTTCCTCTTCCCCTGGGTCATCCCCGGCGTCGTGGTGTCCTTCCTGTGGATGTGGATCTTCAACGCCAACTACGGGGTGCTCAACGGCGTGTTGACCCGGCTCGGCCTGATCGAGGAGTCCGTCGGCTGGCTGGGCGAGCCGGGGACGGCGATGCTCGCGGTGATCGTCACCAAGAGCTGGGCCAGCTTCCCCTGGATCATGGTGATGATGCTGGCCGCGCTCCAGACCGTGCCCAGGGAGCTGCACGAGGCGGCCGCCGTGGACGGCTCCGGGGCGATCCGCCGCTTCTTCACCGTCACCTGGCCCGGGGTGCGCGGGGTGGCGGCGATCGCGATCCTGCTCGAGTTCATCTGGAACTTCCAGCACTTCGACACCATCTACGTGCTCACCGGGGGCGGCCCCGCCGGGTCCACCGAGACGTTCGCGGTGGCCGTGTACCGGGAGGCGTTCCACGGCTTCGACCTGGGCCGGGCCACCGCGCTCGGCGGGCTGTGGATGGTGCTGCTGCTCGGTCTTGTCGGGCTGTATCTGCGGATGTTCGAGAGGGAGACCGACCGATGAGCGCCATGGACACCGTGACCCCGGCCGTGCGCCCTGCCAAGGGCGGGCCCCCCGCGCCACCCGCCCCCGCCCCCGTGAAGCGCCGACGCAGGGCCGACCAGAGGCGTTCGAGCGTCGCGGCGTGGGCGGCGGTGGGCGTGATCGGGCTCTTCGGGCTGCTGCCCGTCTACTGGATGCTCGTCACCGCCCTGAGCCCGGACGACCGGGCGTTCCGCTTCCCGCCCGACCTGTTCCCGCGGGCCGTCACGCTCGAGCACTTCCGCGCCTTCGCCGAGAACGAGGCACTGTTCCGCTACATGCTCAACAGCGTCGTGGTGGCGTCGATCACGGCGGTGCTCAGCGTCGTCGTCTCGGCCTACATGGGCTACTCGTTCTCCAAGTTCCGCTACCGCGGCCGCACATCGTTGATGAACTTCGTGCTGGCCTCGCAGATGTTCCCGCAGGCCCTGCTGCTCATCACGCTCTACGCGGTGTTCAGTGAGTTCGGGCTGCTCAACACCTATGCCGCGCTGATCCTGTCCTTCACCACCTTCACCATGCCGCTGTGCGTGTGGATGCTGAAGGGGATCTTCGACACCGTGCCCGACGCCCTGCTCGAGGCGGCGGCCATCGACGGCGCCTCGCGCTGGCGCACGCTGCACACCATCGTCGCCCCGCTGGCGGCGCCCGGCATGGTCGCCGCCGGGCTGTTCGCCTTCGTCCGCGGCTGGAACGACTTCATCTTCGCCCTCACCCTGGCCGACCGGGACACCCAGACCCTGCCGCCCGGGCTGGTGAACACCTACATCGGTGAGTTCCAGACGTCCTGGCCCGCGCTGATGGCGGCCTCGCTGATCGTCTCGCTGCCCGTGGTCATCGCGTTCACCTTCCTCCAGCGCTACCTGGTCGGCGGGCTCACCGCCGGGGCCGTCAAGAGCTGACCCCGACCCCCGAGAGCCGACCTTCACCGAAGAGTTGAAACAAGGAGAACTCCCATGTCCAGATTCCGCACCCGCCAGGGCCTGGCGCCCGGGACAGCGCGCCCGGGGGCCGGGCTGCGCCGCCGAGACACGCTGCGCCTGCTCGGCCTCGGCGCCATGGGGGCCGCAGGCGCGGGGGCGCTGTCCGCGTGCGCGCCGTCCGGCGGCTCGGGCGGCGGCGGTGGCGACGCGTCCGCCTCCACGTTCGGCTTCTCCTCCTGGTCGCTCAACGAGGAGGCGAGCAAGCCGGTCGTGGAGGCGATCGTCGCCGACTGGGAGAGCGCCGAGGACGTCAGCATCGACGCGGTCTCCTATCCCTACAACGACTACCTCACCCAGCTCACCCTCAAGCTGCGCGGCGGCCAGGTCACCGGCGCCGTCCAGCTCGACATCGCCTGGCTCGGCGCCCTCGCCCCGATGGGCAGGCTCCTCGACCTCTCGGACGCCGCCGCCCGCGGCGGCTACACCGAGGCCGCGCTGACCAGCGGACAGTACGAAGGGACCCAGTACGGGCTGCCCTGGACCACCGCCTCCATCGGGCTGATCGCCAACTCCACCCTGCTCGACGCGGCCGGGATCACCGAACAGCCCACCACGATCGAGCAGTTCGAGGAGGCGCTGCGCGCGCTCAAGGACCTCGAAGGGATCACCCCCTACGCCGCGGCCACCAAGGTGGCGCAGCTCAAGGACATCTTCCCGTGGATGCGGACCTTCGGCTCCACCCTGGTCGAGGGCGACACGGTCACCATCGGCGACGACGCCTCGGTGGAGGCCGTCGAGTGGTACAAGCGGCTCTACGACGACGGGCTCATCGCCGCCGACGTCGACCGCTTCGACGCGCGGGCGCTGTTCGCGCAGGGCAGGGTGGGCTTCTACGACGACGCGGTCATCGGCAAGGGCGCGACCATCGCCCAGGCGAGCGACCCCGCGCTCGCGGACGCGATGGTGCCGGTGCCGCGCCCGGTGCTCGCCTCGGGGGACGCCCCGCAGGCGCTGCTGTGGGGGCATGTGATCGTGGTGGTCGACGGCGAAGGCTCGGACGCCGCGACGGAGTTCGCGCTGCACACCACGTCCGACACCGCGACGGTCGCCGACTACTTCGAGCGCCTCGCGCTGCCGCCGACCACCGCGGAGGGCCTGGGTGACCCGGCCGTCGCGCAGGACGCCTTCACCACCGAGTGGACCGAGCGGATCACCGCGACGGCGACCCCGGGCCCGTTCTGGCACCTCACGCAGAACGCGCAGATCGAGGAGGTCGTGGCCCAGCAGGTCCAGGCGGTGCTGGTCGGCGGGTCATCGGCCAGGGACGCGATGAACGCCGCGCGGGAGGAGATCACCGGGCTCATGGAGCGTTGAACGGGCACGCGGCGCGGCTGGCTCGGCGCCCGCCGGGCAGGGGCGAGGCCCCGTCCGGCGGATCTGCTTCGGGCCCGCGCCTCCGCCAGGCCCCGAGGCATCTGCTCGTGGGGCACCCGCCCGGGCCGGGGAGGGGTCTGCTTGTGGGGGCACCTCTCAGGCCCCGGAGGGGCCTGGGGGCGAGCACCGCGTCCGACGGCGCGGACCGGCGCTCGAACCCCGCCCGGGCAGGGCTAATGCAGGTAGCCGAGACCCGTCGAGATCTGGTCGGCGTACTCGATGGCCCGGCGGGCCAGCTCGGCCTCCCGCTCCGGCAGGTCGAGCGCGGACAGCGAACCGGAGACGGAGAGCGCCGCGACCACCTCGCCCGAACGGTCCCTGACCGGGGCCGCGAGGCACGCGCGGCCGAGGGCCAACTCCTCGACCTCGGTGGCGTATCCGCGGGCGCCCACCTCGTCGAGCGCGTCGAGCAGCGCGTCGAGGCGGGTCAGGGTGCGGCCGGTGAAGGCGGGGTACTCCTCGCCGAGGAGCGCCCTGACGTCCTCGGCGCGCCTGCCGCACAGCAGCGCCTTGCCGAGCGCCGTGGCGTGCAGGGGCGCGAGGCGCCCGGTGAGGGTGAACGAGCGCGGCGCCCTCGGGCCCTCGAAGTGGCACAGGTAGAACAGCTGGTCCCCGTGCCGCTCGGCGACGTTGGCGCCCAGCCCTGTCTCGTGGGCGAGGTTCTGCGCGACCTGGCGCGCGGCGCGGTGCACAGGGGACTGGTTGAGCGCGACGCCGGCGAGCGAGATCAGCCGGGGGCCGAGCCTGTGCAGCCCGCTGCGCTCGTCCCGCGCCAGATATCCCAACGCCTCCAGCGCGCTGACCAGGCGGGAGACGGTGGACTGCCCCAGCCCGGTCAGCTCCACGAGCTCCGCGATCCGGCGCTCGGGGTGCTCGTCCGTGAAGTACGCCAGCAGGGACAGCGCCCGTTCCACGCTCTGGGTCCCCGCCACTGCGGTGCCCACGCTGGGATTCATACGCGACGCCATGGATACCCCGATCCCTTTAGGAGTGCCATCCAGATAGTGGATCCTACAGGCCATGTTCGCGGCTTCTCGCACTCCGCCCGTGCACAGGGGGTTGACGGCGTGCGCCATGTGGGAGAGGTTCTCACAAAATGAATCGCTCATGCCAATAAAGAGCCGGAGGACCACATGAAGGCGCGGGCACTCATCGCCGCAGGGACGCTCATCGTCGGCGTCATCCCAGGGGCCGCCGCGGCGGCGGCCGCGGAGCCGGACTCCACCCGCGCCGCGGCCCCCGGGGACCCGACCGCCGCACAGCCGGTCCTGCTGAACCAGAGCGGATTCGGCCTCGGCGAGCCCAAGCGGTTCACCGCGCCGCGGGCCGAGGACGGCGCGGCCTTCGAGATCACCGACGCCTCGGGCGAGGTCAGGTACCGGGGCAGGGTGCACGGGGGCGTGGGCGACTTCACCGCGTTCGACCCGCGCGACACCGGCGACTTCGTGGTCACCGTCGAGGGCGCGGCGGGCGTCGGCACGTCGGTGCCCTTCGGGATCGGCGCCTACTGGATCGACCGGGTGTCCTACCAGCGCGCCATCGAGTTCATGTCGGGGAGCCGCTGCTACTTCGGCGACTTCACCCGCTTCGCCGACGGGCCGGGCCTCGCCAGCGACGAGTACGGCCACCGCGAGTGCATGAAGGCCGTGACCTGGCGCGACGGGGCGCACTACTCCCGGGAGATCCAGACGCTCGTCGACCTGTACTTCGTCAACCCCAGCGCGTTCGAGCAGGTCTCCGTGGACGACGCGATCTACGAGGGGCTGCCGGTGACGCTGCCCGATGACACGCCCGAGATCGTGCGCCTCATCCACTGGGGCGTCGAGCTGCTGCTCGCGGCCGACGTCAACGAGCCCCAGCTCAAGGAGCAGTTGGCGGCCTTCGTGCACGCCTATCCCCAACTCGCCGCCTACATACCGGCCGACGTCTACGAGCGCGCCCGCGACCATGTCTTCGCCACCTGGGGCGACCCCGCGGGCGACCGCTACTACTGGCAGGCGTTCACGCCCCACACGGGCGATCTCTTCCAGACGTACACCCAGGTGGGCACGGGCAAGGGCGAGTTGCCCCCGGGCCACTCGGTGTGGCCCAACGTGATGATGTACGAGGTCGCGCTGCGCGAGGGCCGCGACGACGCCGAACGCTACCTGAACGCCGCGCGGGACCAGGCCGCTTGGCTGGTCGGCAACCTCGACCTCGACGACCCCGCCGTCACCAAGGGGCAGCGGCAGAGCGAGTATGTGCTGATCACCGGCCTTGTGCAGTTCGCCGAGGCCTACCCCGACCAGGCGCCCGAAGGCATCGAGGGGTTCGTCCGCGACTGGGCGCGCGTCGCCACCGAACGCTCGGACAACCTCTGGGACTTCCGCCGCTACTCCGACGAGCGCTGGACCATCCCCGCCTTCACCGGCGGCGGCGCCGACGACCCCAACGAGACCGGCAACGTGGCGGGCTTCGCCGCGCCCGCGCTCGCCGCCGCCCGGCTGCTCGGCGACGACGACCCGCTGGCCGACCGGCTGCGCGAGATCGCCGCGGCACACGTCGACAACCTCTTCGGCCGCAACCCCACGGGCCGCCACGCCTCGTACGACGCGCCGAGCGAGCAGGACGGGTTCGAGGGCGTCGAGCGAGGCTGGTTCTCCGAGTACCAGGGCGGCGCCGGGCTGCTGGAGAACCTGCCAGGCGTGCTCGACGGCAGCCCGAAGAACGGCCACTACCCCTTCAACCCGGGCACCGGGAACATCGGCCACACCGAGGGCTGGGTCGCGTTCAACGCCGCGTGGAACGAGTCGCTCGTCTGGCGCGCCGTCGACCAGACGCGCCTCGACGTGCTCAACCGCCGCGGCGACCCCGTGCGCGTGGTGCCCCGCCGCGGGGAGGTGACGGTGGAGCTTGCCGCGCCGCTGAACCTGGACGCCGAGTCCCTCGACCAGGGCACGGTCGAGGTCCGCGTGGGCGACCGCGCCGCCGAGGCGCTGACCGTCACCCAGACGGGGCCCAATACCACGACGTTCCGCGGCACCCTCGACCTGGCCACGCTGGGCGCGCGCCACGGCGACGAGGTCACGGTGTCCTACGGCTACGGCTCGTTCGCGGTGTCGCACTCCTTCACCGTGGTCGGACGGTAGGTCCGGGGCGCCGGGCCGCCGCGCCCGTTCGGCGTCGCCAGGTCAGACGATGCCGGTCAGGCCCTCGATCGCCGCCGTGGCCCACTCCTGCGCCCCCACCGCCGTACCGGCCACCACCCCCGTCGCGACGGGGGCGAGCACCCCCCTGAGCAGGGCGACCGCGCGGCGGAGCCTGCCCTCCTCAGGGGGGCCAGGGCGCGTGATGGCCGTGAGGACGTCCCGGGCGGCTGACTCGGCGTCCTCGCGGTCCCGATCGGCGAGGCCAGCCTGGGGCAGCTGCCTGAGCAGGTCCTCGATCCGCTCGGCGAGCGCCTCGAAGCCGGGCGCGACCGCGCTGTTGTTCCGCTGATTCTGGGTGACCTCCCCGTTGTTCCAGGCCAACTGGGCCCCTGACACCTCGGCGTTGAACACCGGGCCCTGGGAGTGGTGCTCGTTCTGCGGGTCGTTCATGTGGCGGAACCGTCCTCGTCGGTCTGTCGCTGGATGACGCTCGTGTTGTTCCACGCGAGCTGGGCGCTGTGCACCGCGGCGTTGAAGACCGGGCCGTTGAAGTGGTTGACGATCGTCGGCGGGCGCTCGTCCGGCTCGGCGCTCGGCACGACCCGCAGCGACGTGCGGAGCCCGACCAGGTCGACGCGCCCGTTGGCCTGCACGGCCACGCCCCGCGTCCCCGGCACCGAGCAGTCCACCAGCCGACCGCCGCACGCGTCGGCGAAGCGCGCCCCCGTGGCGGCGCAGTCCGCGAACTCGCTGTCCGCGACGTCGAGATAGGCGGAGTCCACCCCGCCGAGGCCGAACGCCTCCGAGCCGGTCACGGTGAGGTTCCTCGCGACCAGCCGCCCCTTGCCGTACGCGAGGGCGCCCCCGCTGCTGACCGCTCGCGCGGCGCAGTCGTGCAGGAACAGCTGCGCGTCCTCGGCCACGCCGAAGCCCAACGGCCCGCGCTCGGCCACCGCGCGCCTGAGCGTGACCCGGGCCTGGCCGAGGACCGACACCGCGGCGAGGTCGAAGCCGTGGAACGCCGCGTCGGTGACGTCGGCCGTGGTGCCCCCGCCGCCCCAGATGTCCAGGCCCGCGGAGCAGCGCTCCACGCGGACCCGCTCGAACACGGCCCTGGAGTCGCCGAAGACGCGCAGCGCCGAACCCGTCAGATCGCGGATGTCCAGGCGGGTGAAGCGGCCCCTCGCGGCCTCGGTCACCGCGACGCCGACGTTTCCCCCGATGACGCGGCAGCCATGCACCTCGGGGGCCCCGCCCTTGGTCGAGAACACCGCGACGTTGCCCGCGCCCACGACCTCGCAGTCCTCGAACCTGCCGCGGCCCGCGGTCTGGACGTTGATCCCGGTGTCACGGCAGTCGGTGAACGAGCAGCCGCGCACGACCGGATCGGCCCCGCTCGCCACCGCGATCCCGTGCTCCGCGTCGGTGACGCGCGTGCCGTCCACCGAGCCACGCGACTGGACGCTGAACATGATCGCCTCGGCGTGCACGGCGTCGATCCTGCCCCCGACCACGGTGAGCTCGGCCCGCGTGTCCGCCATCAGGGCGGCCTTCCCCGTGCCGGTCAGCTCGCACCCGGTGACCCGGGCCCGCGCGTCGCTGACCCGCACGCCATGGATCAGGCTGCCCCCGATCCAGCTGTCGCCGATCGAGACGTCGGCGCCCTCGATCACCGCGACGGCGTTGTCGGCGGCGTCGACGAACCGGCACCGTTCGACGACCCCTTCCGCCCCGGCGAAGAGGGTCCGGCCGTGCCTCACGACGCTGTCCCGCAGCGTCAGGCGGGTGCCGGGCCTGGCGTGCAGGCCGACGCCGTTGTGCGCCCGGATCTCGGAGCGCTCCAGCGTGAGCGTCCCCGCGTGGCACCCGACGACGTCGGCGTCGCGGCCGATCAGCACCAGGCCGTCGATGTGCACCGACCCGAAGGCGTCGAGGACGGCGCCGCGCGGTCGGCTCACCACGACGGAGCCGGGGCCTCCGACCGCCACCAGCGCCACCTCGCCCCGGACCGTGAGCGCCTCCTCGTAACGCCCGGGCGCGATCTCGACCGCCGCGGCCCCGCCCCGCGCGGCCGCGGCGGCGAGCGCGGAGGCGATGTCGCGATGGGCACGACGACCGCCGTGTGGCGCGACGACATACCTCGCGACCATGCCCACGCCCTCCCCCCACCGCTCACGCGGAGCCATCTGCCGATGCTACCCAAGGAGTTCGGGGAGGGCCGCCCCCCGCGCCCCCGCGACTATTCCTCGACGAGGTGTCGTTCGACGTCGGCAACGGCTCGAAGACCGCGCTCATCGGCGCCAACGGGGCGGGCAAGAGCACCCTGCCGCGCCTGGTGAGGGGCGAGGAGCGGCCGCACGGTGGCAGGGTCACCGTGGACGGCGAGCTCGGCGTGATGCCGCGGTTCATCGGCCGCGCCAAGGGCGGCACCACGGTGCACGAGCCGCTGGTCGATGAGCCCGCCGCGCTCTCCGTGCGCCCCGGTGGCCCGCCGTGGCAGCGCGCCGACATTCCGCTCCCGCACGCGCGGGGGGATCAGCGGCGCGGCGCCGCGCCGAGCGCGGGCAGGATCGTCTCCCCGACGCGGTACGCCTCCTCGAGCAGGGGGTTCCCCGAGAGGATGAACGTGTCGACCCCCAGATCCTCGTACTCCTTCAGCCGCTCGACGACCTGGGCGGTCGAGCCGACGACCGCGGTGCCAGGACCCGGCCTGAAGAGACTCATGCCGGGCCAGAGGTTCGGGTGCCGCTCCAGCTCGCGGGCCCGCGCCGGGACCCGGCCGCCGTGCTGCCTGAACTGCCGCTGCCAGCCGACCCCGTCCTCGCCCGCCCGGTCCCCGAGCTGGCGGGCGTAGGTGGCCTCGCTCGTCACGTCGAGCAGCCGGTCGGCGACCGCCCACGCCTCGTCCTCCGAGTCCCTGACGATCAGGTGCACGCGCAGCCCGAAGCGCAGGGTCCTGCCGTGCGCGGCGGCCGCCTTCCGCACCCGGTCGAGCTTCTCGGCGAGCTGCGCGGGCGGCTCGGCCCACGTGAGGTAGACGTCCATGTGCTCGGCCGCCACCTCGATCCCCGGCGGCGACGAGCCGCCGAACCACAGCGGCACATGCGGGGTCTGCACCGGCCCCAGGTCGCCGAACGAGGCGCCCGCGCCGGTCAGTTCGTAGAAGCGCCCCCGGTGGTCGAAGACCTCGCCCGCGGTCAGCCGTTTCACGATCGACCAGTACTCCGCGCTCAACGCGTACCGCTCGTCGTGCTCGACGTTCAGCCCGTACTCGCGCAGGGCCCTGGTGGAGCCGTTGACGACGTTGAAGCGCAGCCGACCGCCGAAGAGGGTGTCGAACGTGAGCGCCATCTTCGCCAGCAGCGTCGGGGAGATCAGCCCGGGGTGGACCGCGAGCAGGGGGTGGAAGCGCTCGCTCGTCGAGGCGGCCAGGGCGCTGCCGAGCGGCCAGACGTCGTGCAGGTCGGTCGCCAGCAGCGCGCCGCTGAAGCCGAGGCTGTCCACCGCCCCGGCGAGCCGCCGCAGATAGCGCGCGTCCACGGGGCGGCGCCCCTCGGGCTCCCAGGGGTAGGCGCCCTCGCGCGGAATGATGTACCAGAGGACTTCGGAGGCCATGGCGTTCTCCCTCAGGGGCGGCGGGCGACGGCGTCGGCGACCCGCACCGGGGTGTCGATGAAGCCGACGCGGGCGAAGACGTCGGCGGCCTGCTGCTGTTCGGCGATGAAGTCGTCGCCCACGCCCTCGATGCGCCAGGGCAGGGAGCGCAGCGCCGTCTCCCAGTCGTCCACGTCGCCGCCCTGGTGGTCGGCGGCGATGGCGGCGGCCTCGCGCGGGTGCGCCTCGGCCCAGGCGTCCGCGCGGCGCAGGGCGCGCAGCAGCGCCTCGACCACATCGGGCCGCTCCTCGGCCAGCGCCCTGCGGGTGAAGAACACCGAGCGGTCGGTGATGACGTCGCCGGTGGGGACCAGGACGCGGAGGCCGCCGCCGCGCAGGGCGGCGGCCAGCCGCGGGCCCTGGGCCACCCAGGCGGCGATCGCCCCTGACCGCAGGAGCTTCTCGCTGTCCTCGCCGCCGCGTTCGGCGACGATGTCGGTGGCGTAGGAGAGGCCGTGGTCGTCGAGCGCCTTGGCGACCAGGTGCGTCTGCCAGGAGCCGATCGCCAGGTGCACGGTGCCGCCCGCGAGGTCGGCGACGCTCCGCGCGGGGCTGTCATCGGCGACGAGCAGGGCGCCGTGGTCGGGGCGCGGGGCGGAGACGGCCGCGTAGACGAGGTCGTGCCCGGCCGCCTGGGCGGTGATCGGCGGGGTCGATCCGGTGCCGCCGAGGTCGATGACGCCGTCCGTCAGCAGCCGCCCGGTGCGCACGCCGTTCTCGTAGGGGTGGAACGCCACGGTCTCGCCCACGGCGGCCAGCTCGTCCGCCGCGTGGTCGAGGCGGGAGAGGTAGTAGAGGGTGGGGTTGCTGTCGTGGACGCCGATGGTGACGGTCATTCAGATCACTCTTCCTTGGCGAATTCCTGGGCGAGTTCCTGGGTGAACGCGGGGACTCCGAGGTCGGCGAGCAGGCGGCGGCGCAGGGCCGCGAACGCGGGGTCGCCGGGGTCGCGGGGCCTGGGGACGTCGACGGGCTCGTCGGTGACGAGCCGCCCTCCGCGCAGGACGCAGACGCGGTCCGCGAGGCGCACCGCCTCGTCGACGTCGTGGGTGACCAGCAGGACGGCGGGGCGGTGGGCCCGGCACAGCTCGTTCACCAGGTCCTGCATGCGCAGCCGGGTGAGCGCGTCGAGCGCGGCGAACGGCTCGTCGAGCAGCAGCAGTTCGGGCTCGCGCACCAGGGCGCGGGCGAGCGCCACCCGCTGCGCCTCGCCGCCCGAGAGGGTGGTGGGCCACGCGCGGGCGTGGTTCTCGAGGCCGACCTCGGCGAGCGCCCTGCGCCCGCGCTCGGCCAGGCCCCTGGGGAGCGCGACGGTCACGTTGGCCAGGACCCGCTTGGAGGGGACGAGCCGTGGCTCCTGGAAGACGGTGGTGCGCGCCCTGGGCACCAGGATCTCGCCCGCGTCCGCCTCGTCGAGCGCGCCCAGGATCCGCAGCAGCGTCGTCTTGCCGCTGCCGCTCGCGCCGAGCAGCGCCACGAACTCGCCCGCGCCGATGGTGAGGTCGAGCCCGTCGAGCACGGCCCGTCCGGCGAACGCCCTGCGCAGGCCGCGAACATGTACGGCGACGCTCATCGGGCCGCCCCCCGCCACGGCATCAGCAGCCGTTCGAGCACGCGCACGATCACGTCGGCGCACAGCCCGAGCAGCCCGTACACCAGGATGCAGACGGCCAGGATGTCGGTGCGGGCGAAGTTGCCCGCCTGCACCATCAGATAGCCGATCCCCGCGGTCGTGTTGATCTCCTCGGCGGCGATCAGGGCGATCACGCTGAGGGTCATCGACAGCCTGAGCCCGGCGAGCAGCGAGGGCAGCGCCCCCGGCAGGACCACCTCGCGCACGAGGGCGAGCCTGCCCATGCCGAAGCTGCGCATGGCCTCGACCAGCTTGGGGTCGACGCTGCGGACGCCGCTCGATGTCGAGACATACATGGGGAACGTGGTCGCCACGGCGATCAGCAGGATCTTCGCGATCTCGTTGATCCCGAACCACACCATGAACAGCGGCACCAGGGCCAGGAACGGGATGGTGCGCAGGATCTGGAGCGAGGAGTCGAGCAGCTCGTCGCCGAGCCGGGTGAACCCCGTGATGACGCCCAGGGTCAGCCCCGCGGTCAGGCCGATCAGCAGCCCGGTGCCCGAGCGGGTCAGCGAGGTGGCGAGCGCCTCGGGGAGCTGGCCGTCGCCCCACAGCTCGACGACGGCCCCGGCCACGGCGCCCGGCGAGGCCAGCACATCGGGGGTGAGCACGCCCGTGGCCGAGGCCGCCCACCACAGCGTGACCAGGACCAGAGGGCCGACCGCGCGCACGGTCGTCGCGTACCAGTGCGGGCGGGGGCGCCTGACGTGGGCGTGCGGCGTCACCAGGCGGCTCTCGCCGCCCGCCCGTTCGGCGGCCCGCACGTCGGGCACGTCCTCGGTCGCCGTCATCGCAGCGTCGTCACGTCGAGCACGTGCGCGGCGACGTCCACCTCGTCACGGGTCACTCCGTGCTCGGCGTAGAAGCGCGCCACGTCCTGGAACCGCTCGATGTCCGCGTCGGTGATCGCCTCGACGGTGCTGCCCTGGGCGGTGAACTCCGCCTGCACGCGCAGCGCGTCGCCGGTGAGGGCCTGGGGGCCGACGTCGGTGTTGACGTTCAGGAACGCCTCGGGGTCCTCGCGCTGCCGCGCGCTGGCCTCGCGCAGGTACGCGTAGAGGGCGTGCACCACGTCGGGGTGCTCATCGGCGAACTCCGTCCTGACGGCGGTGAGGCTGTAGTTGTCGGACGCGATGTCCTCGCCGTCCACCAGGAAGTGGGCCTCGCCGCCGCCGATCTCGGCCACGGAGTACGCCGCCCACACCGCCCAGGCGTCCACCTGGCCCGCGTTGAAGACGGCGCCTGTCTGGTCGGGGCGCAGGTAGACCCGCTCGACCAGCCCGGGGTCGATGCCCTCCTGTTCCAGGGCCTTGAGCAGCAGGTACTCGCCGGTGCCGCCCTCGTTGACGGCGACCTTCCGGCCGACGAGGTCGTCGATGGACTCGATGCCCGAGCCGTCCCTGACGAGGATCCCCTCGCCCGCGGGGTCGGGCGCGGTGGCGGTGAAGAACGAGAACCTGGGGTTCTGGGACAGCGCGGTGATGCCGGAGGTGATGGAACCGGTCGCGATGTCGAGCTGGTCGGCGTTGAGGGACTGGGCGGCGGGCGCGAACGGCCCCGCGCTGCCCGTCCAGGCGACCTCGGCGCCCACCTCGGCGAGGGCGCGTTCGAGCGAGCCGTCCTTCTTGCCGAGGGCGAGGACACCGGAGTTGCCGGGGTCGGGGATGCGGACGGTGACCGTCGAGGCGTCGCCATCGCCGGTGTCCGCCTGGGAGTCCCCGCAGCCGGCGAGGGCCGCGAGCGCGGCGGCGGAGGCGAGTGCGGCGAGGGCGGATCTGCGGATGCGCATGGTGGGTCCTACGGGTCCTGGGAGGGGCGGGAGGGTGAGGTCGGGCGGTGTCGGCGGGCCGCCCTGAGCAGGGGTTCGGGCGCGGCCCACGCCCGCACGTCGACGCGTTCGGGCAGGAAGCCGTGGCCGTACAGGGACTCGGCCTGGCGGGCCAGCGACTCGAGCCGGTCCTCGGACAGATCGGGGTGGAGCGAACGGTGGGAGTCGGCCCGGTAGGCGCCGCGGACCCCCTCGGGGCCCGCGCCGGTCTCGGCGCCGAGGATGCGCGCCACGTCGTCTGGCCGGTCCGCCGCCCAGTCCGCGGCGCGCACCAGCACCGCGAGGAAGCGGTCCACCAGGGCGGGGTGCTCGTCGAGCAGCCGCTGGTGCACGGTGATGGGGCGCGGGGTGCCGTTGTTCACGCGGTGGGCGCGGTCGGGCAGCTCGTCGAGCTCCACGGCCACCTCGGCGCCGACGCGCGTCGCGGCCTCCACGGCCACGGCGCCCTTGACATACACGGCGTCCACGTCGCCCCGGCCGAGGGCGGCCAGCTCGGCCGCCCACTGCCCGTCCGAGCCCCCGGCGTCCACCTCGACCAGGGCCGCGTCATCGAGTGCCGCGCCCGCGGAGGCGAGCGCCCCCTCGAAGCCGCGCAGGGCCATGGCCCGCCAGAAGTCGATGGGCAGGCCGTGCCGTGGCACGGCGAGGCGGCGCCCGCGCAGCGCCGCCGCGCCCCGGATCCCCGACCCCGGGGCCACCAGGATCACCTGGCGCTCCTCGATCCAGGTGAGCCCGATCAGCCGGGTCGGCTCCCCGCGCGAACGGGCCCACAGCGCGGGCACGTTGCCGCCCTCCCTGAACAGGGCGGCCTCGGCGTGGGTGTAGTGGGTGCTGCGCGGCACCGCGTCGGCGTCGGTCGCCGCGTCCTGGAGGGAGCGGACCGCGATGCCGTCGGGCGCGAACTCGTCGGACAGCCACCGGCGGTCGGCGGCGATCCCGGTCGCCGTGGGCACCGGACAGCGGGTGTACCACAGGACCGTGGGCAGGGCTGGGTGTGTCATGGACTCTTCCCTGAAGGAGCTGGGGCCCCTCGGCGGCGCGGCGGCGGACGCGGCGGCGCCCCGCACCGCGAGGGCATGGGCCGTAAGGGCCGTCGGGGGAGTGTGCGTGGAGTGGCCCCGCGCGTCGCGGGGGTGGGCTCAGCGACAGACAGCGCTGGAGACGCGCCCCAGGTCGACATGGCGGCGGGCCGTGAGCGGGCACGGGACAACGGTGGCGTGACGCATCGTTCCGCTCCCTTCCCCGGCTCCCGCCGCACGCGCTCCGGCGGCTGTCCCGGAGCCTGGCACAGCCGGGAACGGCCAGGCAAGGAACGTCCCACCATGTGGGAGCGCACATGAACGCGGTGTTGCCGAGGGGGGTGCGGCTCCCGCGCGGATGCCGCCATGTGAGATGTTCGCGGCCTCGCACCCGCGGAGGGCCCCCCACGAGGGGCCCGCACGAAGGCCCCCACGAAGGGACGTATGGTGACGCCGACTTCGGGGACCGGCGCGCAGTCCGTCGGGCGCGCCCTCGACATCCTGCACTGCTTCCACGACAACGCGCCCGACCTCAGCGCCTCGGAGATCGCCCGCAGGCTCGATCTCTCGACGTCCACCGCGCACCGGCTGGCCCGCGCCCTGCTGGACGCGGGCTTCCTCGAACAGGACCACCGCACCGCGCGCTACCGGCTCGGCCCCGCGGTCACCGAGCTCGGGCGGCTCTCCTACCACCAGCGCGGCCTGCACCTGGTCGCGCCCGAGCTCACCGACCTCGCCGAGCGCACCGGCGCCACCGCGGACCTGGCGCTGCGCAGCGGGCCCTACGCCGTGATCGTGGCCGGTGGCTCCGTCACCCCGCGGGTCGGGCTGCGCAGGCCGCTGCACTCCACCGCGCTCGGCAAGGTGCTGCTCGCGTGGCCGCGCCCGGGCGAGGGCGGCGTGGAGTCCCTTCCGCCGCTGCCCGCGTTCACCGACCGCACCATCGTGGACGCCACGCGCCTCGCGGCCGAGCTCGACCAGGTGCGCGCGCGGCGCTACGCCGTCAACGACGGCGAGTCAGCGCACGGCATCCGCACCGTGGCCGTGCCGGTGCTCGACCACATCGAAGCCGCGCGCTTCGCCCTCGCGCTCCGCGGAACGCCCGACCTGATCACCGCCGAGCGCACCGAGTGGTTCCTCGACCAGGCCCGCGCCTGCGCGTGGGCCATCGAGGTGCTGCTGCTGCCCCCGGCGGAGCGCCGCCGCGCGGCCGAACGCCGTTCACCCCGAGGCGATTAGGCGGCCCCGAATCGGTCGATGATACGGACGGGTGGTGAGGTCATGAGCATGGCTGACGCGGCGTCCGACGGGCCGAGCGGGTCGGACGACCTGCTCTCCTGTCCGCTCCCCGGCTCCTTCCGCTTCGAGCCCTCGCCCCTGTGGGCCCGCTTGCGGGAATCGAGCCCCGTGGTGCGCGTGCGCACCGTCTCGGGCCATGTGGCCTGGCTGGTGACGCGCTACGAGGACGTCCGCGCCGTGCTGAGCGACAAGCGCTTCTCCCGGGCCCTGATGATCGCCCCTGGCGCGCCCCAGGCGGGGGTGACGAAGCCACGGCGCGGCTCGCTGCCGACGATGGACCCGCCGGAGCACACCCGGGTCAGAAAGCTGCTCACCGCGGGGTTCAGCCATCGCTATCTCGAGGGTCTGCGGCCCTGGATCAGGGACCTGGCGGAGCGGCTCGCGGACGACCTGGCCGCCGCGGACACACCGGCCGACGTGCGCGCGCTCTTCTCGCAGCCCCTCCCGATCCGGGTCATCTGCCAGATCCTCGGCGTCCCCTACGAGGACCGCGAGCGGTTCGCCGCCTGGTCGGCAAGCGTCTACGGCCTGTCACCCGACGAGGCCGACGCGGCCGACGACTCCTACGACCAGCTCGAGGCCTACCTCGGTCGGCTGCTCGCCGCCAAGCGCGTCGAGCTGAGGAAGGGCCGCGCGCCCGACGACCTGCTCGACCAGCTCATCGGCGCGAGCGACGAGCACGGGCGGCTCGACGAGGAGCAGCTCGTCGCGTTCGGCCTCAACCTGCTGATCGGCGGCTTCGAGACGACCGCCAACCAGCTGGGCACGTTCGTCGCGTCCCTGCTCGGCGGCCAGGGGGAGTGGCGAACGCTGGCCGCCCACCCGGATCTCGTCCCCGGGGCGGTGGAGGAGCTGCTGCGGCTGCACCGGCTGTCCGAAACCGGGCAACTACGCATAGCCACCGAGGACATCGAGCTGTCGGGCACGCGCATACGCGGCGGCGACGGGGTGATCGCCGCCATCGGCGCGGCCAATCGCGACCCCGGGGCCTTCCCCGACCCCGACCGGCTCGACATCACGCGCTCGCCCAACCCCCACCTGGCGTTCGGGCACGGGCCGCACTTCTGCCTGGGGGCGCACCTCGCGCGCATCGAGCTCCAGGAGGCGCTGCGCACGCTCACCAGGACGTTCCCCGGCATGCGCCTGGCCGTGCCGACCGCCGAGCTCGGCTGGCGAAGGGCGCTCATCAGCGGCCTCGAACGCATCCCCGTCGTGTGCGGGCCGCGCCAGGACTGAGCCGCCCGGAGCGTCGCGCTCCGTAGCGCCCGCCGATCCGGAGGGTGCGCGAACGGCGGGCCCGTTGTGAGCCCGACCACGCGACGCCCGTCACATCCGAAGGGGAATAGGAGAGCACCGGCCGACGCCTCGGTGGCACCGTGCCGCGTGGCGTGAGACGGCGGCGCGATGGCTCCAGGGCCTACGACCCTGCCTAGTGGATCTTGTTTTTGCGGTGCCCCCACGGCAGTTCCCACACTGGGCCACGTCGCGATCGCGGCACACCCCGCACGCTCCCCGCGCACCACGCGTGCGCTCCCGCACGCACCCAGGAGAGAGAAACGAGGTACGTCTCATGACCGCCAGTACGCACGGCACCCGCCGCACCCTGACCCGCAAGGTCGCGCTGGCCGGCATCGTCACCGCTGGCGCCGCCACCCTGACCCTGCCCTTCGCGCCCGGCGCGGCCGCCGACGAGGGGAACCACCACGTCGCCAGGACCGCCGAGGAGACCGCCGCCCCCGCGGCGTTCGCCCCGCAGAGCCCCGACGGCGCCCTGGGCCAGGCCCCCGGCACCGGAGACGACAAGAACGCCGACGGCGACCAGCGGCGCGACGACGCGAAGCGTGACCGCGCGGACCGCGCCGACGAGCGCGCCGACCGCGGTGACGACAGCGCCGACGCGCCCCGTGACAAGGGCCGTGGCGCCGAGTACCGCGAGGACGGCACGCTGATCACCGTCGAGCGCCACGAGCAGCCCCAGGCGCGGGCCGCATCGGACGAGGACATCGACCGCTGGATCGACGAGGCGCTCAAGGTCATGGACGAGAAGGGCATCCCCGGCTCGTACGAGGGCATCCACCGCAACCTGATGCGTGAGTCGAGCGGTGACCCGCTCACGATCAACCTGTGGGACAGCAACGCCGAGAAGAACATCCCGTCCAAGGGCCTGCTCCAGGTCATCGACCCGACCTTCGAGCAGTACCACGTCGCGGGCACGAGCAAGGACATCTACGACCCGGTCGCCAACATCACCGCGGCCTGCAACTACGCCGCCGACCGGTACGGCTCCATGGACAACGTCGACAGCGCGTACTGACGCGCACCACCCACCGCGCACAGCGCCCGGCCCGCCCCCCGGCGGACCGGGCGCCGCGCTCGTTCGGAGCCCGCGGCGCGACCTGACTGCGCGCGACCGCCCCGGGGGACGGGGCCGGTTGCGCGGGTGGGTAGCGTTTCCCCATGAGCGAGGACGGCGATCCTGACGACGCCGCGCTGCTGGCGGGGCTCGACACCACCGCCCAGGCGTGGGCTCGGCTCCTCGCGCTCGCCGATCGGTTCGCCGACGAGCCGCACGCCGACGACGACTACCGCTGGACGCGGTCCGAGCGGGGCGCGGACGGCGTCGTCAGGATCGGCTGCCCCGTCTACGGCGAGCGGGTCGTGCAGGCCCGCCGCGCGCTGGCCGAGGTGGGGGCGGTCACCCCGGCGTACCACTGGATGCGGCGCCGCGTGCCCTATGACGGCGGCGCGCTGTCGCCCGGCGACGCGGTCCGCATGGCCACGGCCGTCGTGCGCGGGGAGCGCTTCAACGACGGGTTCATCGGCAGGGCGGTGGAGAGCGGCGCCCTGGCGGCGATCCTGGCCGCCCTGGCCACCTGGTACCGGGACCGCCCCGGCGCGTGAGCGGCGCGGGGGCCGAGACCGGGAACGTCGCCGGGTCGGAGCACTTCTCCGTCCGCTACGGCGACGCGTTCGCGCCGGGCCAGCGGCCACCCCGTCGCAGCACCGGAACCACCCGCTGTGGGAGGTCGGCCCGCCGCCACCGGGCGGCGGGCCGACCCCGGGGCGTTCAGGCGGCGTTGCCGCCGTGCTCCGCGCCGCCGGGGGCGCCGGTGCCGAGGTGGACGGGCAGCTCCTGGCGCCGCTTGACGTCGAGCTTGCGGTACACGCGGGTGAGGTGCTGCTCGACGGTGCTCGCGGTGATGAAGAGCTTCCCGGCGATCTCCCGGTTGGTGTAGCCCATGACGGCCAGCGAGGCGACGCGGCGTTCGGAATCGGTGAGACGGGACAGCTCCGCCCGCTCCTCGGGCTCGGCGACGGCGCCGCTGAGTCCCGACGGCACGGACAGCAGCTCCTCGGTCAGCGGCCTGGCCCGGCACAGCTTGGCGAGGTGCCAGGCGCGGCGGAAGACCATGCGGGCGCGGCGCTTCTCCCCGAGCGCGTAGTGGGCGCGGCTGAGGTCGGCCAGGGTGTGGGCCTGTTCGAGGCGGTTCCCGTGGTCCTCGAAGATGTCGAGTGCCTCCGTGAGGAGTTGGGGCCAGCGGGCGGCGGGCCCCGAGGTGGCCAGGATCCGCAGGGACGACGCCCTGGCGGCCGTGCCGTCGGTGCCCGGGCGGGCGAGCTGGTCGGAGGCGAGGCGCCGGGCGCGGTCCTTGTTGCCGAGGCGCAGCCACGCCTCGGCCGCGCTGGTGCGCCAGGGCACCAGGTCGGGCAGGTCGAGGCCCCAGCCGCGCATCAGCTCGCCGCAGGACATGAAGTCGGCGAGCGCCGCGTGGGGGTGGTGGGTGGCGAGGTAGTAGTGGCCGCGGGCGTGCAGGTAGTGCAGCCCGTGGCGACCGGCGTTGAGCTCGAAAGGAACGGGGTGGGCCAGGAGCCGGGCGCCCTCGTCGTGGTCGCCCGCCCTGGTGGCGGCCATGATCAGGGTGGCGAGGGGGAAGCCGACGGCCAGGCCCCAGGCGCCGGGCGGCAGATGGGTCAGCGCGGCCCGCGCGGCCGCCATGGCCTCGGCCAGCTCGCCGCGCCGCAGGGCGGTCTCGGCCCGGACGGCGGCGAACACGGCCCGCCAGACCGGGGTCCGCCGGGTCGCGGCCTCCGCGAGGTCGTCGCACCAGCGTTCGGCGGCGCGGTACCGGCCCGCCTGGACGAGCACCTGGAGCGCGAGCAGCGCGGCCTCGACGGCCCACGGGTCGGGGCGGCCCAGGCTCAGGTCGCTGAGCGTCTGTTCGGCCTGTTCGGCGGTCTCCTCGCGCCGCCCGCGGGTCAGGAGGTCGGAGAGCACGGCGAGCGAGCGGAGCCTCACGTCGTCGTGGGGGCCGGTCAGGCCGTCCTCGGGGCCGCCGGGCGCGGCGGTCCTCGGGCGGTGGGGGGCGAGGGGCGGGTGGACGACGGCGAGCCACGCCTCCAGGTCGCGCAGTCCCGCGGCCTCGGGGGCGGGCAGGGCGCGCAGGTGCTCCAGGGCCTCGGTGGCCTCCGTGACGCGGCCGAGCCACAGGAGCTGGCGGATCAGCGGAACGCCGTGGCGGGGCGCGAGTCGCCCGGCGCGCAGGTCCGCGACGAGCGGCCCGAGGTGATGGGCGGCGGCCAGCGGGTTGAGCTGCCACTCCGCGTCGGCGAGCCTGGCGCGGATAACGGCTCGCTCGGGGCCGTCCTGGCAGCCGCGGTGCGCCAGCTCGAGGCACTCGACGGCCCAGGGCACCCGGCCGTCGAGCAGGGCGTGTTCGGCGGCTTCGAGCAGCAGGTCGCGGGCCCAGAGCGGGGCGGCGTCGCCCGCGTCGACGAGATGGCGGGCGACCGCCACCGGGTCGGCGCCCTGGCGGTGCAGCAGCTCGGCGGCGCGGCGGGAGTAGGCGGCCCTTTCGGTGGTGGGCAGGTCGTCGAGGACGGCGGCGCGGGCGGCCGGGTGGCGGAAGTCACCGCCGTCGAGCAGCCCGGCGGCGGTCAGGGTGCGCAGCGCCCGCTCCACGGTCGCGGGCGTGGTGTCGGCGAGGTCGCCGAGCGCGGCGGGTTGAGCCGGTTCGCCGAGGACCGCCAGGGCGCGCGCGATCCGCACCGGCTCGGGCCCCGCGCGGTGGGCGCAGCGCAGCACGGCGCGGCCGTAGCCCTCGGCGCGTACCCCGGCCGCCTCCCTGTGGTCCTCGACGAGCGCGTGGAGCAGCAGGGGATTGCCTCCGCTCGCGGCGTGCAGCGCGGGGGCCAGCCGGTGGGCGGCGCGGGCGCCCAGCTCGTCGGTGAGCAGCCCGGTGACGGCGTCCTGGCCGAGGAGTCCCACGTGGAGTTCGGCGACGTTCGGCAGGCGGAGCAATTCGGCGCGCAACGGTGAATTCTCGGGCTCGGGGTGATCCTCTCCCGCGAGTACGAGCAGGATACGGGCCGAGCTGATCCGGCGGGCCAGGTAGTGCAGGCAGCACCAGGACGGCCCGTCGGCGTTCCTGATGTCGTCGATCCCTATCAGTAGGGGCGTCTCGGCGGCGAGATCGAGGATCACCTGACTCAGCCCGTGGATCACCTGGACCGCTTCGAAAGTCAGCTCTTCGTACGGTGACGTGGCGGGCGCCGTCGTGGTCAATGCCCGGTCGATCAACTGCCCGGCCCTGGCGACGAGTCCAGGCGGCAGTGGCGCGCTGCGGAAGAGCTGACTGAGAACGCTGAACGGAATCTTCCGTTCCGCTGGTGAGCAGATGGCGTCGAGGAAGAGGACATCGGATTTTGTGGCGGCTTCGGCGAAATTCCGCAGCAGTTCTGTCTTCCCGCTGCCCGCGGGGCCGTTCAAAAGAACGGTTCGCCCCTCCCCGCGTATTGAGTCGTCGAGTAGTAGTCCCAGCCGCACCAGGTGGTCGCCCCGTTCGAGCAGACGCACCGGTCACCCCCTTGTCGAGATGTGGCATAACCTCGTTGACCTGCGCACTCCTTCGTGAACAGCGGCTCGGCGCTCACTCTAACAATGCCGCTGGGGGCGAAGTTGCATCTGCCGCCCATTCTTCGGGAATCGCCTGGCAATTGCATTAGCGTCACCCATGGTAGGAGCGGGGGAGTGAGAGATACCCCACACGTGGCGTTGGGCGTTTTGGTGCCGTCTTACCGGTTTGATGCCGTTTCTCCGTGAAGGCTGGAATCGTTAATCGAAACTTCACAGTACGAGACCACCGCGCCCCCGTCGGGCTTCCGGCCCCGGTGGCGGGCGGTAACACCCTTGACACCGACTCCTCTTGACAACAGAATTGATGCTTGATTTGAGGCTTGTCGCCATGTGCCCCCCCACCGCACATCGATCGCTGGTAGCGATCTGTCAATTGCGCGTGAGAAATCGAACCGAGACGGAGGTTCAGTCGCATGCAATTCAGGATCCTGGGCACCATGGAGATCACCGACCGCAGCCGTTCGATTCAGCTCAGAGGAATGACTCAGAGAGCGGTGCTCGGCTATCTGCTGCTTCATGCCAATGAAACCGTGGCAACCAGTCATTTATTGCGGGCGCTGTGGGGGGATAAACCACCGATCACCGCACGCAAGATGCTTCAGAACGCGGTCGCGGGGCTGCGCCGCCGACTGGATGTCAGGGACGCGCGGCAGGTTTCCCTGCTGACGCACGCGCCGGGGTATCTGCTGCGCGTCGACCCGGAGCGGGTGGACTGGTTCCGTTTCCGCGGCGGGGCCGAGCAGGGCCGGGCGGAGCTGGCGGTGGGCGCGTGGGGGGCGGCCGCCACGCTGCTGCGGGAGGCGCTGGACCTGTGGCGCGGCCCGCTGCTGGCCGACCTGGCCGAGGTCGGCGTCGACTGGCCCGAGTTGGCCACCGCGGAGGGCATGCGGCTCGCGGTGCTCGAGGACTGCGCGGAGGCGGAGCTGGCGATCGGCCGCCACCACGAGGTGATCGACGAGCTGGCCGCCGCCGCCGAGGCGGCGCCGCGCAGGGAGCGGCTGTGCGGGCTCCTGATGATGGCCCTCTACCGGAGCGGTCGGCAGGCCGACGCGCTCGAGGCCTATCGGCGGACGCGGACGGTGCTCGTGGACGAGCTGGGCCTCGACCCGGGGCACGAGCTGCGGGAGTTGGAGCGTTCCATCCTCAACCACGATCCGTCCCTCGCCCTGTTGGCGGCCGGCGGAACGGCCGTTTCGCTGCGCAGCGCGCCCGCCGACAGGACGGGGCCCGCCGATGTCGCGGCGGACGGGGCGGACGCGCGGCCCGGCGCGGCGGCCCGGGCCACGCACGAGCCCGTGCCCGGGGGTGACGCGCGGGCCGCGGGGCCCGAGCGTGGGGCGGGCGGCGCCGCGGTGGAGCGCAAGTGGGTGAGCGTGCTGCTGGTGCGGGCCCAGGAGGGCGACGGTGGCGAGGCGCAGGACCCGGAGGACGCCGCGGAGGGGACGCGGCGGGTCACCGCCGCGGTGCGTGAGGAGGTCGACCGGTACGGCGGGGTGCTGCACGGCCGGATGGGGTCGGTGTGGCTTGCGCTGTTCGGCGTGGAGCGGAACCGCGAGGACGACGCCCAACGCGCGGTGCGGGCCGGTCTTGCGATCCGCGACCGTGTCGCGGCGCGGCAGTCGGCCGACGCCGGGCTCGAGCCCGGGCCCAGGGCCGCGGTGGCCACCGGGGAGGTGCTGGTGACGCGGGGCCGGGAGCCGGAGTGCGACGCCGGGACGCCCGAGGTGGCCGGTGGGGTGCTCGATGTCGGGATGCGGCTGCTGATGCTGGCCTCCCCGCGTGAGGTACGGGTGTGCGACGCGACCCGGCAGATGAGCGAGGCCGCCTTCGTCCACGAGGCGTCCCCGCAGCCGATGGGCGGCTGGGGGGTGACGGGGATCAGGGAGTGCCGCGTTCCCGACCAGCCGACGCCGCCGTTCGTGGAGCGCGAGCGGGAGTTGGAGATCCTCCAGGGCCTGCTGGGGGACGTCCTGCGCCGCCGCAGGCCGCAGCTGGCCGCGGTGGTGGGCGAGGCCGGTGTCGGCAAGAGCCGCCTGGTCGCCGAGCTCGGCCGGACGGTGGGCGACGTGGCGGACGGCTTCCGCTTCGTGCTCGGCCGCACCTCGTCCTTCCCCACGAACACGCCCTTCGGCCCGCTCGCCGAGGTGGTCAGGTCGCTCCTCGGCGTGCTGCACACCGACTCGCCGACGGTCGTCGAGGGGCGGCTGCTGCACACGGTGCGGCGCCTGGTCGGCCCCGGCGAGACCGCGGCCAGGCTGCTGCCGCACCTGCGTCCGCTGGCCGGGCTGACCCCGGGCCCGCGGCCGCGCGGCGGCACCCCCGAGGCGTTCGCGGCATGGCGCCGCTTCATCGAGGAGGCGGCGACCGAACAGCCGTTGGTGATGGTCTTCGAGGACCTGGACCGGGCCGAGACGCCGATGATCGAGTTCGTCCAGGAGCTGATCGTGAACACCCGTCCCGTGCCGGTGCTCATCGTGGCGACGGCCCGCCCGGTGCACGGCCAGCCGAGGCCCTGCCAGCACGGCGGCCTCCGGGACTCGACCACCCTGCTGCTCGACCCGCTGTCGGACACGGGCGCCGCGTTCCTGCTCTCCTCGCTGCTGCCTTCGCACCGCCCGGGCGACCAGCCGCTCGACGCCCGCCATCCGCTGGTGGCGAGCATCGGCGGCAACCCCCTGTTCGCCGTGGAGTACGCGCGAGCGCTGCGGGACGGCCCGCCCGACCGGGAGATACCGACCCCGCCCGCGGTGCGCAGCATCATCGCGGCCCGGCTCGACACCCTGCCCCGTGGGGCCAAGGCGGTGCTCCAGGACGCGGCGATCTTCGGCGCCTCGGTGGACGCGGTGGCGTTGGCCGCGGTCGGCGGCCGGAGCTGGATCGAGGTGCGTCGGCACCTGGAGGGCCTGGAGCGCGGGGAGTTCCTGCGGCGCAACGGGCGGGTGTCGGTGACCGGCGACCCCGAGTACGACTTCCAGCAGGTGGTGGTGCGGGAGGTGGCGTACGCGCAGCTGCCGCGTGAGGTCAGGTCGGCGAAGCACAGCCGGGCCGCGCGGTGGCTGGAGATGCGGGAGGCCGAGCGGGTCGCGCCGCGCGCCCCCCGCCCCAGGGCCGCGCCGCTCGCCGCCCCGGCCGGATAGGCCGACGGCGCCCCGGGCACGCCGGGGCGCCGGGCGCGGCGCGGCTCAGGCCGGGCCAGGGCCCGCCGGGCCCGGGTCCTCGGCCAGCAGGACCGCGCCGTGCAGGGAGGACAGGCCGCCGAGCACCGCGGGACCCACCGGGGGCGGCGGGTGGCCCGGCCTGGCGAGGCCGCGGGCGTGGTCGGCGACCGCGGCCACGAAGCCCGGCAGCCCGTCGGCGAACCCGCCGCCGACCAACGCCCGGTCGGGGGCGAGCAGTTCGCCGAGCGAGACGATGGCGGCCCCGAGCGCGGCGCAGCTCTCGTCCACGGCGGCCACCGCCCATGGCGCACGGGCGGCGAACGCCTCACGCAGCGCGGCGAACGGCACCTCGCCGCCGGTGCCGCGCAGCCTGGCGGCCCGCCGCAGGGTGGCGGGTCCCGCGGCCACCGCCTGGAGGCAGCCGCGCCGCCCGCAGCCGCAGCGCGGCCCCGCCCTGTCCACGATCAGATGCCCGATCTCGCTCGACCCCCGGCCGAGCCCGGGGCAGGGGCGGCCGCCCAGCACGATCCCGCCGCCGATGCCGGTGCCGACGCCGAGGTAGACCAGGTTCGCGCAGCCGGTGGCGTGCGCCTCCGCGAGGGCCGCGAGGTCGCCGTCGTCCGCCCAGGCGACCCGGGCGGCGGGGAACAGGGCGCGCAGCGAGGCGCCGAAGTCCAGGCCGGTCCATGACGGTCGGCCCGGCCAGGTGACGACCCGTCCGGCGGGGTCGACGGTGCCAGGCATGGCGACGCCGACGGAGGCGACGGGCGCGTCCCAGCGGTCGCGCAACGCCCGTACCCGCTCGGCGAGCGCCGCCAGATCGCGGTCCGCGTCGCCGGTTTCCGGCCAGCGGAAGACGTCTTCCCAGGCGTCTTCCCAGGCGTCGGCCCGGTCGTTCCCCCGGCCCCGCGCGCCGTCGGCGACGGCGCGCAGGGCGACCTTGGTGCCGCCGATGTCGATGCCGAGGCGGCCGGTGGGCGCGTTCATCGACGGGTCAGCCGTCCACCACGCCCAGCAGGGCGCGGGCGGCCAGCCGGTAGCCGAGCGCGCCGAGGCCGACGATGACGCCGCTGGCCAGGGGCGCGATGACGGACTCGTGCCGGAACCGCTCGCGCGCCCAGACGTTCGACAGGTGGACCTCGATCCATGGCCTGGGGTAGTTGGCCAGCGCGTCGCGCAGGCTCCAGCCCGCGATCATCAACGCCCCCGGGTTGACGATGGCGCCCACCGTGTCGTAGCTGTCCTGGATCGCGTGGATCAGCTCGCCCTCGGATTCGTGCTGGACGGCGACGACCTTCCAGCCGCGCTCGGCGACCTCATCGCCGACCGCCTGCTCCACATCGGCGAGCGTGGCGGTCCCGTACACCTCGGGCTCACGCTTTCCTAGAATTCCTAGATTCGGGCCGTTCAGCAGCAGTATGTCGCTCAATGGTCACCTCGCCGGGCAATTGAAAGGGCCTTTATTTGGAATGGCGGATTGTCGCGTCGTTGATGCGTCGAAGGTATAGCAGCGAGCTTCTTCGGCACAGCGATGATCCGCGATCCCATGGAAATCAAGGGGACATGTAGGGGGATCCTTAGGGGGTGTTCTCGTTTATCGCGAGCGGGGTAGCATGCCGCACGTGCGATGGCCGGCATCCACATTCACCCGTCGTTGTGCCGTATCCATTCTCGCGAGGAGAATCATGAGTGATCCCGCACGTCAGGCACCGGAATTCCCGGCCTGGCCCCAGTTCGACGAGGCGGAGCGGGCGGGGCTGATCCGCGCGCTCGAGCAAGGACAGTGGTGGCGCAACGGCGGCAGCGAGGTCGACACCTTCGAGCGGGAGTTCGCGGCGTACCACGGCTCCCCCTACGCCTTGGCCGTCACCAACGGGACGCACGCCCTCGAGCTGGCCCTCGAGGTCCTCGGCGTCGGCCCCGGCACCGAGGTCATCGTCCCGGCGTTCACGTTCATCTCGTCATCCCAGGCCGCCCAGCGCCTCGGCGCCGTCGCCGTCCCCGTGGACGTCGACCCCGAGACGTACTGCATCGACGTGGCAGCGGCCGAGGCGGCGATCACCCCGCGGACCCGGGCGATCATGCCGGTGCACATGGCGGGCCACTTCTCCGACATGGACGCGCTCGAGAAGCTCTCCGCCGACTCGGGCGTGCGGCTGATCCAGGACGCCGCGCACGCGCACGGGGCGCAGTGGCAGGGCAAGCGCGTCGGCGAGCTGGGCTCGGTCGCGGCGTTCAGCTTCCAGAACGGCAAGCTGATGACGGCCGGCGAGGGGGGCGCCGTCACCTTCCCCGAGAGCGAGCTGTACGAGGAGGCGTTCCTGCGGCACAGCTGCGGACGGCCGCGCGACGACCGGACGTACCGGCACCGCACCTCGGGCTCCAACTTCCGGCTCAACGAGTTCTCCGCCTCGGTGCTGCGGGCACAGCTGGCCAGGCTCGACGGGCAGATCGAGACCAGGGAGCTGCGCTGGCCGCTGCTTGCCGACCTGCTCGCCGAGATCCCCGGCGTGATCCCGCAGGGCCGCGACCGGCGGGCCGACAGGAACCCGCACTACATGGCGATGTTCCGCATCCCCGGCATCACCGAGGAGCGCCGCAACGCGCTGGTGGACGCGCTGATCGAGCGGGGGCTACCCGCGTTCGCCGCGTTCCGCGCGATCTACCGGTGCGACGGATTCTGGGAGACCGCGGCACCGAGCGAGTCGGTGGACGACATCGCCCGACGCTGCCCCAACTCCGAGGCGATCAACGCCGACTGCGTCTGGCTGCACCACAGGACCCTGCTGGGCACCGAGCGGCAGATGCACGACATCGCGACCATCGTGGCCGACACCCTGGCCGAGGCGTGAACGCCCCCGCGGGCGCCCCCGCGCGCGCCGCGGGCGGCGGGCCCGTGCGGGTGGCGCTCGTCGGCCTCGGCTGGGCGGGGCGGTCGATCTGGCTGCCCCGGCTCCGCGAGCACCCGGCGTACACGGTCACGGCCGTGGCCGATCCCGACCCGGCCGCCCGCGCGGCGGCCGTCGCCGCGCACGCGGGCGCGCGCGCCCTGGCGGGGGTGGCCGAGCTGACGCCCGAGGTGGCCGACCTGGCCGTGGTGGCGGTGCCCAACCACCTGCACGCGCCGGTGGCCGCCGAGCTGCTGGGCCGCGGCATCCCGGTGTTCGTGGAGAAGCCCGTCTGCCTCACCTCGGCTGAGGCCGACCTGCTCGCGGCGGCCGAGCGCGCGGGCGGGGCGGTGCTGCTCGCCGGGAGCGCGGCCCGCTACCGGGCCGACGTGCGGGCGCTGCACGCGCTCGCCGGGGACCTCGGCACCGTGCGGCACATCGAGGCGGCGTGGGTGCGGGCCAGCGGGGTGCCGGACGCGGGCGGCTGGTTCACCGACCTGCGGCGGGCCGGTGGCGGCGCGCTGCTCGACCTGGGCTGGCACCTGCTCGACAGCATCGGGCCCCTGCTCGGCGAGGCCGTCTTCGAGCAGGTGGCGGGGACGGTCTCCGACGACTTCGTCAGCAGCGGCTCACGGCAGGCCGCCTGGCGGAGGGACGGCGCACCCGGCGGGCCCGCGGCGGCGAACGTGGCGGGCGATGTGGAGGACACCGCGCGCGGCTTCCTGGTCACCGGGGACGGCGTGTCGGTGTCGCTGCGGGCCAGCTGGGCGTCGCACGAGGCGCGCGACGTGACCCTGATCCGCGTCGAGGGCAGCGCGGGCACGGCGACGCTGCGCTGCACCTTCGGGTTCAGCCCCAACCGCCAGGAGCGCTCGGAGCTGACCCGGACCAGGGACGGCGAGACGCGACCCGTGGCGGTGCCGGACGAGCCGGTCGGCGCGGAGTACCTCGGGCAGCTCGACGCGCTGCCCGCGCTGCTGGCCGACCCGTCCTTCAGGGGCCGCGCGGTGGCGGACGCCCGCCGCGCCATCGGGGTCATCGAGGGGCTCTACACCTCGGCCAGGACCTCCCGCGCGCGCCGGGCCCCTGGACCCGCGGTGCCCGCCGAGGTGTGAAAGGGCGGCCGGTGCGCCCGCCCGCCGGGCGCACCGCACGCACGGGCGACAAACGCCCGCAAACCGACTCTCAGCGCGGAGGAACGCGATGGACACCCACCTGATCAGGAACGCGCCACATCAGGGCACCGCCGTACCCCCCAGGCCGCGGGCGGTGGTGTTCGACCTCGACGGGGTCCTGGTGGACAGCTTCGACGTGATGCGGGAGGCGTTCACCATCGCCTACCGCGAGGTCGTCGGCGAAGGGGAGGCGCCGTTCGACGAGTACAACCGGCACCTGGGCCGGTACTTCCCCGACATCATGCGGATCATGGACCTGCCGCTCGAGATGGAGGGTCCCTTCGTCCGGGAGAGCTACCGGCTGGCCCACCGGGTGCCCCTGTTCGGCGGGGTGCCCGAGCTGCTGCGGACCCTGCGGGACCGCGGCCTGCGGCTGGCCGTCGCCACGGGCAAGAGCGGCCCCAGGGCCCGCTCGCTGCTCGAACAGCTCGGCGTGCTCCCGCTGTTCGAGCACGTCATCGGCTCGGACGAGGTGGCAAGGCCCAAGCCCGCGCCCGACATCGTGGAGCACGCGCTCGGCCTGCTCGGGGTGTCGGCGGCCGAGGCGCTGATGGTCGGCGACGCGGTCACCGACCTGGCGAGCGCGCACGGCGCCGGGGTCGCCGCGGTGGCCGCGCTGTGGGGCGAGACCGACGAGGCGGCGCTGCTCGCGGCCGGTCCCGACGCGGTCCTGCACGCCCCGGCCGAGCTGCTCGCGCTCTGCCCCGCGGTGGCCACGCCGGAGAGCTGACCGGCCCGTGGGCGTGCGCCCCGCACGCACGCCCGCGAGCCGCGCCGACCGGGCCGACCGCGCCTCGCACCGGCCCTGATCAGGGCGTCGCGCGCGGCATCGCCGCCAGGGCGTCGAGCACGACCGCCTCGGGGACGTCGGAGACCAGCTCCACGCCGTTCGGCCCGTCGAGCACGAACGTCAGGCCACGCGTCGCCTTCTTGTCAAGACGCATCAGGGCGACCAGGGCCGCGGGGTCGGCGTCCGCGGGGAGCGCGGTGGGCAGCCGGTAGGCGCGGACCACCTCGAGGTGCTCGGCGACCCGCGCCTCCCCGACGCGCCCCAGCGCGCCCGCCAGCCGCCCGGCGAAGACCGTGCCCACCGCCACCGCCTCCCCGTGCCGCAGCGCGAAGTCGGTGGCGCGCTCCAGCGCGTGGCCCAGCGTGTGACCGTAGTTGAGTATGTGCCGCAGACCCGTGTCCCGCTCGTCCGCGCTGACCACGGACGCCTTGAGCGCCACGCTGGCCGCGATCTGCTCGTCGAGCGGCAGCCCGCGCAGGTCACCGGCGCCGATGAAGTGGCAGCGGGCGATCTCGCCGTAGCCGTTGGTCAACTCCCTCGGCGGCAGGGTGCGCAGGTAGTCCGTGTCGCACAGGACCGCCTTGGGCTGCCAGTAGGCGCCGACCAGGTTCTTGCCCTCCGGCAGGTTGACCGCCGTCTTGCCGCCGACGCTGGCGTCCACCTGGGCCAGCAGCGAGGTCGGCAGATGCACCACCGGCACCCCGCGGTGGTAGAGCGCGGCGGCGAGACCGACCGAGTCGGTCGTGGTGCCGCCGCCGATGGAGACCACCGCGTCGGTGCGGGTCAGCCCGAACCGGGCGAACGCGCGGCACATCTCCTGCACGCTCGCCAGCGTCTTGTCCTCCTCCCCGTCCCTGGCGCGCAGCACCAGCGAGGGAACGCCGGGGTCGGGCACCTCATCGGGCGGGCGGGCCGAGACGACCGCCACCCGGCGGGCGCCGAGCCCCGCGACGATCCCCGGCAGCTCGTGCCGCGCCCCCGCCCCGATGACGACGGGGTAGGAGAGGCCGCCGAGCGCCACCTCGATCCTGCGGTGTGCCGCTTCCGTCCGTGTCACGTCGTCCACGTCCTTTCCCGAACGCCGGTTGTCGCAGGTCAACGCAGGTTGTCGCCGTCCCCGCCCGGCGCGGGCCGCGCCGGGCGGCTGCCGTCACGCGGCCCGCTCCTCGGCGCGCCAGGCCGCGCGCAGGGCGCGCGCCGCGAGCGCCTCGGTGGCGCGGGGGATGCCGAGGCGGTTCCCGGCCAGCCTGGCGTGCTCGAACAGCAGGTAGTTGAGCGGAACGCCCCCGCCGTCTCCATGGCCTTCGGGCCCCGGGCGGCGGTCCGCGACGATGCCGCGGACGGTCTTCGTGTAGTGCTCCCAGGAGTCCCTCAGCCGCCCGTCGCCGGGGAAGCCCGCCTCGGGCCCCGGCAGCAGCCCGGCCTGCCGGTCGGCCCGCACCCCCAGGTCCACGCGGCGGGCCGGGGTCAGCTGCCCGGTGTCCCGCAGCCAGCAGGCGAACAGGAACGCGGCGCGCTCCGCCGTCGGCAGCAGCCCGGTGAGGAACCGCAGATGCGCCACCGCCGCGGGCAGCCGCCCGCCCGGTGGCAGCCCGCCCTCGCGCAGCGCGTCGAGCGCGAAGTCGCTGTGCGCCGTGGCGAGTTCGACCGCGGTCCGGCCGCCGCGCAGCGCCGGGGCCGCCGCCTCGCCGGGTGACCGCAGCCGCCTCCCGACGTCGACGAGCACGCGCGGGGTCGACAGGACCCACACCTGGAACTCGGGCTCCCCCTCGGGCCCGGCGCCGTCGCCGTCCCGAAGGAACAACCATTCAGCGCCGCTGTCAGCGGCGTTGACGAAGCGTAGGGAATCGAGCAGGGGGAACAATCCCCGGCCGGGCGTCCGGTAAAGCCACCACTGACGGAACACGCAATCTCCCGCGATTTCTGTGGACCCGATTCTGGGGACCAGGAAAGGACCCGGAAAATCTTCCCCGGCGAGGGTAGTGTCCTCGCCCGTTCCCTCTCCATCGGCCACGACCCGAAAACGGCCGGAGATCCAATACAGGGATGCCCTAGGGGGGTGGATAGGGGATCGCCCGGTCCGCCCCGGTGCGACGCTGTGATGGCGTGCCGCGTTCTCCTACCGCGCTCTCGTAGATTCCTTTCCGCTGGACAGAGGGATGTGTCGTGCCATGCTGCGTACCGAGCTGATCCGGCCGCTGCCCGAACTCCTCGAGGCGAACGCCCTTCGCTTCGGGGACAAGACCGCGTTCCGCGACGACCGCAGGAGCGTGACGTACAGCCAGCTCGCGGCGCGCACCCGGCGGCTCGCCGGGCACCTGACCGGCCTCAGGCTCCAGCCGGGCGACCGCGCGGCGATCTACCTCGGCAACCGCGTGGAGACGGTGGAGAGCTATCTGGCGATCACCCGGGCCAGCGCGATCGGCGTGCCGCTCAACCCGCGCTCCACGGACGCCGAGCTGGCCTATCTGCTGGACGACAGCGGCGCCCGGGTGCTGATCACCGACCCGGCGCACGCCGCCCAGGTGCGGCGGGTGCTGACCGGCGCCCGCAGGCCGAAGGTCATCGTCACGGGCGAGCACGGCGTACCGGCCGACGCGCCCGTAGGGGCGCTGTCGTTCGCCACGCTGGCCGAGACCGAGCCCGGCGCGCCCGCCCGGGACGACCTGGGCCTGGACGACCTCGCGTGGATGCTCTACACCTCCGGCACCACCGGCAAGCCCAAGGGCGTGCTCTCCACCCAGCGGAACTGCCTGTGGTCGGTCGCCGCCTGCTACGTCCCGGTGCCGGGACTGTCCGCCGACGATCGCGTGATCTGGCCGCTGCCGCTCTTCCACAGCCTGGCCCACATCGTCTGCGTGCTGGGCGTCACCGCGGTGGGCGCCACCGCCAGGATCGTGGACGGCTTCGCCGCGGACGACATCCTCGAGGCCATCGACGAGGAGTCAGCGACGTTCCTCGCCGGGGTGCCGACCATGTACCACCACCTGGTCCAGGCGGCTCGCGAACGCGGCTTCCACGCCCCTGACCTGCGGATGTGCCTCGTCGGCGGCGCGATCACCACCGCGGCGCTGCGGCAGGCGTTCGAGGAGACCTTCGACGCCCCGCTGCTCGACGCCTACGGCAGCACCGAGACCTGCGGCTCGATCACCATCAACTGGCCCACGGGCGCCCGCGTCGAGGGGTCCTGCGGGCTGCCGGTGCCCGGGCTCGGGGTGCGGCTCGTGGACCCGGAGACCGGCAGGGACGTGCCCGCGGGACAGGAGGGCGAGGTCTGGGTCAGCGGCCCGAGCGTGATGGCCGGGGGCTACCACAACCAGCCCGAGGCCACCGCCGCGGCGCTCCGCGACGGCTGGTACCGCACCGGGGACCTGGCCCGCCGGGACGAGGCCGGGTACTTCACCGTCACAGGCCGCATCAAGGAAGTGATCATCCGCGGCGGCGAGAACATCCACCCCATCGAGGTGGAGGAGGTCCTGCGCGCGGTCCCCGGCGTGGCCGACGTCGCGGTGGCGGGCAAGCCGCACGACGTCCTGGGCGAGGTCCCGGTGGCCTTCCTGGTCCCCGGGCCCGAAGGGCTGTCCCCCGAGGCGCTGTTCGCCGCGTGCCAGGAGCGGCTCTCGTACTTCAAGGTGCCCGAGGAGCTGTACGAGATCGACCGCGTGCCGCGCACCTCGTCGGGCAAGGTCACCCGCCACGCCCTGGTCGGCCGCCCCGCCCGGCTGCTCGCGACCAGCAGCGGCCACTACGAGACGCTGTTCAGGACCGACTGGGTGCCGCTGCCGTCCGTCAGGAACGCCGATGCACTTGCCGCCGCCGCGACCGCCGCGGCCGACGCCGACGACGCCGCCGTGCCGCCGGAGACCGGTGGCCACTGGGCCGTCGCGGGACCCGACCCGTTCGGCGTGGGCGCGGCGCTGACGGCGGCGGGCCTGCGGGTCGAGACGTTCGCCGAGCCCGGCGCCGTGCGGGACGCCGTCGCCGGGGGCGCCACCGCCCCCGAGGTGACGGTGCTCGGCCAACCCCCCGCGGGGGATGAGCTGACCCGCGTGCTCACCTGGTGGGCGACCGACGAGCGGCTGGCCACCACCCGGCTGCTGGTCACCACCCGACGGGCCGTCACGACCGGGACCGAGCCACCGGCCGACGCCACCGACACTTACGCCGATTCAACGGCCGACGCACCGGCCGTCGCCGCGCAGGCGGCAGCCTGGGGCGCGGTCACCGCCGTTCAGGCCGCCCACCCCGGGCGGCTGCTCCTCGCCGACCTGGACCACGACCCCAGGTCGGCCGCCGCGCTTCCGGCCACCGCCACCTCGGGCGAGCCCAGCGTCGCCCTCAGGGCCGGGCTCGCGTTCCACCCCCGCCCCGCGCACGCCGCCCCCGCGCCGGAACGTGACAACGCCGCCGCGGTCCTCGACCCCCGCGGCACCGTGGTCATCACCGGCGCCGACGGCGCCGCGGGCGCCGCCGTGGCCCACCACCTGGTCGCCGCCCACCACGCCCGCCACCTGCTGCTCATCAGCCCGCGCGGCGACGAGGACCCGGCGACCGCCCGGCTCGCCGCCGAGCTGGCCCGCGCCGGGGCCGACCCCACACCGGCCGCCGCCGACGCGACCGACCGCGCGGCGTTGGCCGCCGCCCTCACCCTCGCCCCCCGCCCGCTCACCGCGGTCGTCCACACCCAGGGCGAGCCAGGCGAGCTGTCCGAACGCGAACTCGCCGCCCTGACCGACGGCGCCACACAACTGCACGCCCTGACCCGGAACGTTGAACTGGCCTCGTTCACCCTTCTCTCACCCTTTGCCGCGCCACCCGCCGCGCCGGGCCGCGCCGACCACGCCGCCGCGACGGCCGTCCTCGACACCCTGGCCCACCACCGGCGCGCCCTCGGCCTGCCCGCCCTCTCGCTGTCCTGGGACCCCGCACTGCCCGCGAGGGAACGACTCGCCGCGTTCGACGCCGCCCACACCACCGACCAGGCCGCGCTGGCCGCGACCGCCGCGCCCCGCGGCGCCGCCCCCGCGACCGCGCCCCGCCGGGCCGAGGGCGCCGCCGACGACGCGTCAGGGCGCGCCGCCGCGCTGCGCCGCGAGCTGGCGGAGCTGAACCCCGCGGCGCGGGAACGCGCGCTGCTCGACATCGTCCGCGCCGAGGCGGCCGCGCTCCGCGACCTGCCGAGCCCCGAAGCGCTCGACGCCGAACGCGCCTTCAAGGAGCTGGGCTTCACCTCACAGACCGCCGTCGAGCTGCGCAACCGCCTCGTCGCGGCCACCGGGCTGCGGATCTCCGCCGCCGCCGCGTTCGACCACCCCACCCCGGCCGCCCTCGCCCTGCACCTGCGCGACGAACTGTTCGGGTACCGGCCCGCCGAGGCGGAAGGGCCACCGGTCGTCGTGGCCGCGGACGAGCCGATCGCCATCATCGGCATGGCCTGCCGCCTGCCCGGCGGGGTCGCCTCGCCCGAGGACCTGTGGCGCCTGGTGGACCAGGGCGTCGACGGCGTCTCCGCGTTCCCCGACGACCGGGGTTGGGATCTGGAGGGTCTTTATGACGCGGATCCGGATCGGCCCGGGACTTCTTATGTGCGGCATGGTGGGTTCTTGGCCGGGGTGGCGGATTTCGACGCGGGGTTCTTCGGTATTTCGCCGCGTGAGGCGTTGGCGATGGATCCGCAGCAGCGGCTGTTGCTGGAGACGTCGTGGGAGGCGTTGGAGCGCGCGGGCATCGACCCGACCTCGCTGCGCGGCACCAGCACGGGCGTGTTCAGCGGCGTGATGTACCACGACTACGGCAGCAACGTCGGCCAGGCGCCCGAAGGCACCGAGGGCTATCGGGGCATCGGCACCGCGGGCAGCGTCGTCTCGGGCCGCGTCTCCTACACGTTCGGCCTCGAGGGCCCGGCGGTGACGGTGGACACCGCCTGCTCCTCGTCGCTGGTCGCCCTCCACCTCGCGGCGCAGGCGTTGCGGCAGGGCGAGTGCGCGATGGCGCTGGCGGGCGGCGTCGCGGTGATGGCCCAGCCGACGTCGTTCGTGGAGTTCTCGCGGCAGCGTGGGTTGGCGGTCGATGGGCGGTGCAAGGCGTTCGCGGCGGCGGCGGATGGTACGGGGTGGGCCGAGGGTGTGGGCGTGGTGCTGTTGGAGCGGCTTTCGGACGCGCGGCGGAACGGTCATCGGGTGCTGGCGGTGGTGCGGGGGTCGGCGGTCAATCAGGATGGCGCGTCGAACGGTCTGACGGCGCCGAACGGTCCTTCTCAGCAGCGGGTGATCCGGGCCGCGTTGGCGAACGCGGGTCTGGCGTCGGGTGATGTCGACGCGGTGGAGGCGCATGGCACGGGGACGACGTTGGGTGATCCGATCGAGGCGCAGGCCTTGCTCGCGACCTATGGCAGGGAGCGGCCTGCCGAACGGCCGCTCTATCTGGGGTCGTTGAAGTCGAACATCGGCCATGCCCAGGCGGCGGCTGGTGTGGCCGGGGTGATCAAGATGGTGCAGGCGTTGCGGCATGGTGTGCTGCCGAGGACGTTGCATGTGGATGAGCCGACTCCTGAGGTGGAGTGGTCGGCGGGGGCGGTGGAGTTGCTGACCGAGGCCCGGGAGTGGCCGGTGGCGGATCGGCCGCGTCGGGCGGGGGTGTCCTCGTTCGGCGTCAGCGGCACCAACGCGCACCTCATCCTCGAACAGGCCCCCGAGGAGCCCGAGGTGGACGCGGCCGTCGCGGGGCCGGTGCCCCTGCCCGTCTCCGCGAAGACGTCCGAGGCGTTGCGGGGTCAGGCGCGGCGGCTCGCCGAGCATGTGGCCGCGCACCCTGACGAGCCCTTGGCCGGTGTTGCCGCGGCATTGGTGCGAGGGCGGGCGGCGTTGGAGGAGCGGGCCGTCGTCGTGGCGGGGGATCGGGAGGAGGCTCTCGGTGGTCTGCGGGCCCTGGCCGATGGTCAGCCCGCGCCCCAGGTCATCGCCGGGACCGCTCATGCGCAGGGGAGGACTGTCTTTGTCTTTCCCGGTCAGGGGACGCAGTGGGCCGGTATGGGCGCCGAACTGTACGCTGCCTCGCCGGTTTTCGCGGAGGCCATCGATGAGGTGGCGGCTGTTCTTGATCCGCTGACGGGTTGGTCGCTGCTGGAGTTGATCCGGCAGGGTGACAACGCCCCCTCGTTCGATCGTGTCGATGTGATCCAGCCCGCCTCCTTTGCCCTGATGGTGTCGTTGGCGAGGTTGTGGGAGGCGCATGGGGTGGTTCCGGACGCTGTCGTCGGTCACTCCCAGGGGGAGATCGCGGCGGCGTATGTGGCCGGAGCGCTGACCCTCGACGATGCGGCGACCGTGGTGGCGTTGCGGAGCAAGGCGATCGCCGCCCACCTCGCCGGGCGTGGTGGCATGGCTTCTGTTCCGCTTCCTCCTGAGGAGGTCGGGGAGCTTCTCGGTGGCTATCCGGGGCTTGAGGTCGCGGCGTTCAACGGGCCGCACTCCACGGTGGTCGCCGGTGACCCGGGGTCTCTCGACGGGCTTCTCGCCCATTGCGAGAGCCAAGAGATCCGTGCGCGTCGGATCCCCGTGGACTATGCCTCGCACACGAGTCATGTGGAGGCGATCGAGGGGCATCTCGCCGAGCTTCTGGGGGACTTGGCTCCCGAGCCGCCTCGTGTCCCGTTCTATTCCACGCTGGAACGGGAGTGGCTGAGCGCGGACATGCTTCTTGACGGCGGGTACTGGTATCGGAATCTGCGGCATCCGGTGCATTTCGCGTCCGCGACCCGCACCCTTGTTGACGAGGGGCATTCGACGTTTGTCGAGGTCAGCACGCACCCGGTTCTGATCCACGGCATCCAGGACGCCGACCCGGAGGCCACGGTCACCGGGACGCTGCGTCGCGACGAGGGCGGTCGCCAGCGCTTCCTCGCCTCCCTGGCCACCCTTTATGTCCACGGTGCCTCCCTGGATTGGGGCCTCGGGCCTGTCCTGGCGCGCGTTGATCTGCCGACGTATCCCTTCGAGCATGAGCGTTACTGGTTGGAGCCGACGTCTTCGGCCGTGGGTGATGTGTCGTCCGCTGGGCTCGGGGTCGCGGATCATCCGCTGGTCGGGGCGGTGGTGGCGGTGGCGGGTGATGACGTGACGGTGTTGACCAGCAGGGTTTCGTTGCGGAGTCATCCGTGGCTGGCGGATCACGCGGTGCGTGGTGTGGTTCTTCTGCCCGGTACGGCTCTGGTGGAGCTGGCCGTGCGTGCGGGGGATGAGGTGGGGGCCGGGGCGCTGGACGAGTTGGTCATTCACGCGCCGTTGATCCTGCCCGAGCGTACGGCCGTTCAGCTTCAGGTGACGGTCAAGGCGCCTGAGGAGACGGGGCGTCGTCCGGTGGTCATCCACTCCAGGGCCGCCGACGCCGAGTCCCACGGCCCATGGACTCTGCATGCCAGCGGGTATCTCGTCGTTGAACCGGCTGCCTCGGTCGAGGGGTTCGCCTTCGCGCAGTGGCCGCCCGCCGGTGCGACTCCCGTTGATCTGGACAGCTTCTACTCCCGCCAGTTCGAGGCGGGGTACGAGTACGGCCCCACCTTCCAGGGCCTGCGCCGGGTGTGGTCGCGGGGCCGTGAGGTGTTCGCCGAGGTCGCTCTTCCGGAGGAAGTGGCCGACACCGCCCGGCACTTCGGCATCCACCCCGCCCTGCTGGACGCCGCGCTGCACGCCAGCACGTTCTGTGAGGGGCAGGGGCCGACCGAGGACGGGCGCACGCCGCTGCCGTTCGCCTGGAACGGCGTCGGCCTGCACGCCAGCGGCGCCACGGCGCTGCGGGTGCGGGCGGTGCCCGTGGGCGACGACGGGGTCTCGCTTCACCTGGCCGACCACGACGGCCAGCCCGTGGCGGCCATCGACGCACTGACGCTGCGGCCGATCGCGACGGATCAGCTGGCCAGGGGCGCCGGGCGCTCCTCGGCGGGGGAGTCGCTGTTCCGGGTGGAATGGGTCCCGCTCACCCCCGGGGAGCCCGCCGCCGAGATCCCCGAGCACGTTGATCTGCTCGATCTCACCGGTGCGAGTGGCGATGTGCGTGATCTGACGGGCCATGTGCTGCGGGCCGTTCAGGAATATCTGGCCGACGACGACCGCCCGGATGGCGCGCGCCTGGCCGTGCTCACCCGTGGCGTCGTGGCCACCGTTTCATCCGCCGAGGTCACCAGCCCTGCGGCCGCCGCCGTGTGGGGGCTGATCCGTTCCGCGCAGGCGGAGCACCCCGACCGGCTGGTCCTGCTCGACCTCGACGACCACCCCGCAAGCCGCGATGCCCTGGCCACCGCCCTCACCGCCGCCATCGCCGTCGACGAACCCCAACTCGCCCTTCGCCAGGGCGGCTTGACCAGCCCTCGGCTCGCTCGCAGCTCCGCGGACCCTGGGCTTGCGGTGCCGGAGGGAGCGGAGGCGTGGCGGCTCGACACCGCGGGCGGGTCGACGTTCGACGAGCTGGCCTTGGTGCCGAGCCCCGAGGCGTTGGCGCCGCTGGGGCCAGGACAGGTGCGGGTCGCGGTGCGGGCCGCCGGGCTGAACTTCCGCGATGTGCTCGTGTCGCTCGGCATGGTGCCAGGGCAGCGGGGCATCGGCGGCGAGGCGGCCGGGGTCGTGCTCGACGTCGGCGCGGAGGTGAAGGACCTGGCGCCCGGTGACCGGGTGATGGGGACGTTCGACATCGACTTCGGAGCCATCGGGACCGCGGCGGTCACCGACCGCCGCCTGCTTGCGCCCATCCCCCGGGGGTGGTCGTTCCACCAGGCGGCGTCCGTGCCGATCACGTTCCTCACCGCCTACTACGGCCTGCGGGACCTGGCGGGACTGCGGGCGGGGGAATCGGTACTGATCAACGCCGCCGCGGGTGGCGTGGGCATGGCGGCCGCACAGCTCGCCAGGCACTTCGGCGCCGAGGTCTACGGAACGGCCAGCCCCGGCAAGTGGGCGGCCCTGCGACCGCTCGGCCTGGACGACGAACACCTCGGCTCGTCGCGGACCACCGCGTTCCTGGAGCGGTTCCTGACGCACACGCGGGAACGCGGCGTGGATGTGGTGCTGAACTCGCTTGCGGGCGAGTTCACCGATGCCTCGCTCGCACTGCTGCCACGCGGCGGCAGGTTCCTGGAGATGGGCAAGACGGATATTCGCGATGCCGCCGAGGTGGCGGCCGCGTACCCGGGCGTCGCTTACCAGGCGTATGACCTGCGAGAGGCGGGCCCTGACCGGATCCAGCAGATCCTGGTGGAGCTGGTGAAGCTGTTTGAACGAGGGCTGCTCAACCCGCTTCCCGTGACCGCGTGGGACGTGCGGCGGGCCCAGGACGCGTTCCGCCACATGAGCCAGGCGCGACACGTGGGCAAGGTGGTGCTGACCGTGCCTCGGCCGCTGGATCCGGGCGGCACGGTGTTGATCAGCGGTACGGGCATGATCGGTGGTCTGGTGGCGCGGCATCTGGTCACCGAGCACGGCATCCGGCACTTGCTGTTGGCCAGTCGGCGTGGGCCGGATGCTCCTGGGGCTGCCGAGCTTCGGGAGGAGTTGTCGGCGCTGGGGGCGGATGTGGTCCTGGTCGCGTGTGACACGAGCGACCGTGACGCCACCGCGGCCCTGCTGGCGACCGTTCCTTCAACACGCCCGTTGACGGCGGTGGTTCATACGGCCGGTGCGTTGGATGACGCGGTCTTCACGGCGTTGACCCCCGGGCATCTGGACACGGTTCTGGCGCCGAAGGCCGATGCCGCCGAGCATCTGTATGAGCTGACCCGGGACGGTGACCTGGCCGCCTTTGTGCTCTTCTCCTCCGCTGCGGGCACTCTTGGCAATCCTGGGCAGGCGAACTACGCCGCGGCGAACACCTATCTCGACGCCCTCGCCCACCAGCACCGCGCCCAGGGCCACCCCACCACGAGCCTCGCCTGGGGCTACTGGACCCGGGCCAGCGACATGACCGCGCACCTGGGGGCCACCGACCTGCGGCGGAACGAGCGCGACGGCATGCTCGGGCTCTCCCCCGATGAGGGCATGGCGCTCTTCGACGCCGCGCTGCGCGGCCCGGACGCGGCGCTCGTGCCCGCGAAGCTGGACGTGACCCGGCTGCGGTCGCGGGCCGCCGCCGAGCCGGTGCCGCCGCTGTTGCGCGGGCTGGTACGGCAGGTCCGGCGGACCGCGCGAACGAGCGGCCCGGCCGAGGAGGGGCTGGCCCACCGCCTCGCGGGGCTGACCGAGGCCGACCAGGACCGCGCGCTGCTCGACCTGATCCGCACCCACGCCGCCACCGTCCTCGGCCACTCCACCATGGACGTGGTGGGACCGAACCGGGCGTTCAAGGAGGCCGGGTTCGACTCACTGACCGCGGTCGAGCTACGGAACCGGCTCACCGCCGCGACCGGGCTGCGCCTGTCGGCGACCGTCGTCTTCGACCACCCGACGCCGGTGGCGTTCGCCCGGCACCTCCGCGCCGAACTGCTGGGCGACCAGCCGGAACCGGCCGCCGCCGTGGCGGCCACCGGCGCGGTGGCCCCTTCGGCCGCGGACGAGCCGATCGCGATCATCGGCATGAGCTGCCGATTCCCCGGCGGGGTGACCGACCCGGAGGAGTTCTGGCAACTGCTTGCGGACGGCGTCGACGCCATCACCGACTTCCCGTCCGACCGGGGTTGGGATCTGGAGGGTCTTTATGACGCGGATCCGGATCGGCCCGGGACTTCTTATGTGCGGCATGGTGGGTTCTTGGCCGGGGTGGCGGATTTCGACGCGGGGTTCTTCGGTATTTCGCCGCGTGAGGCGTTGGCGATGGATCCGCAGCAGCGGTTGTTGCTGGAGACGTCGTGGGAGGCGTTGGAGCGCGCGGGCATCGACCCGACCTCGCTGCACGGCAGCAACGTCGGCGTGTACTCGAGCGTGATCAACCACGATCACACCGTCCGACTCCACCAGGCGCCGGGCGAGTTCGAGGGCTACCGGCTCACCGGCAGCTCCGGCAGCGTCGCGTCAGGGCGCATCGCCTACACCCTGGGCCTCGAGGGCCCGGCGGTGACGGTGGACACGGCCTGCTCGTCGGCGCTGGTGGCGATGCACCTGGCCGCGCAGGCGTTGCGGCAGGGCGAGTGCACCATGGCGCTCGCCGGGGCGGCATCGGTGATGGTGCTGCCCTCGGCGTTCGTGGAGTTCTCGAGGCAGCGTGGGTTGGCGGTCGATGGGCGGTGCAAGGCGTTCGCGGCGGCGGCGGATGGCACGGGGTGGGCCGAGGGTGTGGGCGTGGTGCTGTTGGAGCGGCTGTCGGACGCTCGGCGGAACGGTCATCGGGTGTTGGCGGTGGTGCGGGGGTCGGCGGTCAACCAGGATGGCGCGTCGAACGGTCTGACCGCGCCGAACGGCCCCTCCCAGCAGCGGGTGATCCGGGCCGCGTTGGCGAACGCGGGTCTGGCGTCGGGTGATGTCGACGCGGTGGAGGCGCATGGCACGGGGACGACGTTGGGTGATCCGATCGAGGCGCAGGCCTTGCTCGCGACCTATGGCAGGGACCGGCCTGCCGAACGTCCGCTCTATCTGGGGTCGTTGAAGTCGAACATCGGTCATACGCAGGCGGCGGCTGGTGTGGCCGGGGTGATCAAGATGGTGCAGGCGTTGCGGCATGGTGTGCTGCCGAGGACGTTGCATGTGGATGAGCCGACTCCTGAGGTGGAGTGGTCGGCGGGGGCGGTGGAGTTGCTGACCGAGGCCCGGGAGTGGCCGGTGGTGGATCGGCCGCGTCGGGCGGGGGTGTCCTCGTTCGGCGTCAGCGGCACCAACGCGCACCTCATCCTCGAACAGGCCCCCGAGGAGCCCGAGGTGGCGGCGGCCGTCGCGGGACCGGTGCCGCTGCCCGTCTCCGCAGGGACGTCCGAGGCGTTGCGGGGGCAGGCGCGGCGGCTCGCCGAGCATGTGGCCGCGCACCCGGACGAGTCGCTGGCGGATGTCGCCTCGACGTTGATCCATGGGCGGGCGGCGTTGGGGGAACGGGCCGTCGTCGTGGCCACCGACCGCGAGGACGCCTTGACCGGTCTCCAGGCGTTGGCCGATGGTCAGCCCGCGCCGCATCTCATCACCGGCACGGCGCGCGAACTGGCCAAGACCGTCTTTGTCTTCCCAGGCCAGGGGACGCAGTGGGCCGGTATGGGCGCCGAACTGTACGCTGCCTCGCCGGTTTTCGCGGAGGCCATCGATGAGGTGGCGGCTGTTCTTGATCCGCTGACGGGCTGGTCGCTGCTGGAGTTGATCCGGCAGGGTGACAACGCCCCCTCGTTCGATCGTGTCGATGTGATTCAGCCCGCCTCCTTCGCCTTGATGGTGTCGTTGGCGAGGTTGTGGGAGGCGCATGGGGTGGTTCCGGACGCTGTTGTCGGTCACTCGCAGGGGGAGATCGCGGCGGCGTATGTCGCGGGGGCTCTGACGCTCAACGATGCGGCCACTGTTGTGGCGTTGCGGAGCAGGGCCATCGCCGCCCACCTCGCGGGACACGGTGGTATGGCTTCTGTTCCGCTTCCTCCTGAGGAGGTCGGGGAGCTTCTCGGTGGCTATCCGGGGCTTGAGGTCGCGGCGTTCAACGGGCCGCAGTCCACGGTGGTCGCCGGTGACCCCGGGTCTCTCGACGGGCTTCTCGCCCATTGCGAGAGCCAGGACATTCGCGCGCGTCGGATCCCCGTGGACTATGCCTCGCACACGAGTCATGTGGAGGCGATCGAGGGGCATCTCGCCGAGCTTCTGGGGGACTTGGCTCCTGAGCCGCCTCGTGTCCCGTTCTATTCCACGCTGGAACGGGAGTGGCTGAGCTCGGACATGCTTCTTGATGGGGGGTACTGGTATCGGAATCTGCGGCATCCGGTGCATTTCGCGTCCGCGACCCGCACCCTTCTCGACGAGGGGCATTCGACGTTTGTCGAGGTCAGCACGCACCCGGTTCTGATCCACGGCATCCAGGACGCCGACCCGGAGGCCACGGTCACCGGGACGCTCCGCCGCGACGAGGGCGGGCAGCAGCGCTTCTTCGCCTCCCTGGCCGGGCTCCAGGTCCATGGCGCGTCTCTCGACTGGCGCGTTCCCCAGACCCCGACCCGAGCCGACCTGCCCACCTACCCCTTCGAGCATGAGCGTTACTGGTTGGAGCCGACGTCTTCGGCCGTGGGTGATGTGTCGTCCGCTGGGCTCGGGGTCGCGGATCATCCGCTGGTCGGGGCGGTGGTGGCGGTGGCGGGTGATGACGTGACGGTGTTGACCAGCAGGGTCTCGTTGCGGAGCCATCCGTGGCTGGCGGATCACGCGGTGCGTGGTGTGGTTCTTCTGCCCGGTACGGCTCTGGTGGAGCTTGCCGTGCGTGCGGGGGATGAGGTGGGGGCCGGGACGCTGGACGAGCTGGTCATTCACGCGCCGTTGATCCTGCCCGAACGTACGGCCGTTCACCTTCAGGTCACGGTCAAGGCGCCTGAGGAGACGGGGCGTCGTCCGCTGGTCATCCACTCCAGGGCCGCCGACGCCGAATCCCAGACCTCCTGGACTCTGCATGCCAGCGGGTATCTCGTCGTTGAACCGGCTGCCTCGGTCGAGGGGTTCGCCTTCGCGCAGTGGCCGCCCGCCGGTGCGACTCCCGTTGATCTGGACAGCTTCTACTCCCGCCAGTTCGAGGCGGGGTACGAGTACGGCCCCACCTTCCAAGGCCTGCGCCGGGCATGGACCCGCGATGGCGAGGTGTTCGCCGAGATCGCCCTCCCCGAGGACCAGGCGCACACCGCAGCCCACTTCGGCCTTCACCCCGCCCTGCTGGACGCCGCGCTGCACGCGAACAACTTCGCCGAGGGACACGGCGCGACCGAGGACGGTCAGGTGGCGCTGCCGTTCGCGTGGAGTGGGGTGACCCTGCATGCCTCGGGGGCCACGGCCCTCCGGGTGCGAACGGTTGCCACGGGGAGCGACGGCGTGTCGATCGAGCTGGCCGATCCATCCGGCCGCCCCGTGGCCACGGTTGGCTCCCTCGCGCTGCGGTCGATCGCGGCGGATCAGCTGACGAAGGGCACCGAGGGCTCCTCGGTGGGGGAGTCGTTGTTCCGGGTGGAATGGGTTCCGTTCACCGTGGGGGAGGTCGCCGCTGAGATTCCCGAGGATGTTGATCTGCTGGATCTCACCGGTACCACCGGCGACGTGCGTGGGCTGACGGGTCGTGTGCTGCGGGCTGTTCAGGAGTATCTGGCGGATGAGGACCGTTCGGTTGGTGCGCGTCTGGTGGTTCTCACGCGTGGTGCCGTGGCCACTGTTTCGTCTGCCGAGGTGACCAGTCCTGCGGCCGCCGCTGTGTGGGGGTTGATCCGTTCCGCGCAGGCGGAGCATCCCGA
>NZ_RBDY01000016.1 GCF_003626575.1 Streptomyces radicis
CGCAGTGTTCCGGTGGTCATGGCGGGAGGGAAACGCCCGGTTACATTCCGAACCCGGAAGCTAAGCCTCCCTGCGCCGATGGTACTGCATGGGGGACCGTGTGGGAGAGTAGGACACCGCCGGACAACCCGCCCCAATAGCTCAGTCGGCAGAGCGTCTCCATGGTAAGGAGAAGGTCAACGGTTCGATTCCGTTTTGGGGCTCAAAGAAAAGGCCCTCGCCTATGGCGAGGGCCTTTTTCATGCGTGCCCGCATTCACTCCGGAATGCGCAGGGTCAGAATCGCCATGTCGTCCGAAGGGGCGTCGGACGCGAAGCGCTCCACCGCGCGCAGCACGCGCGCCGCCACCGCGCCCGCGGTCAGTCCGGTGCACGAGCTGAGCACATCGGCCAGGCCGTCGTCGCCCAACATCCGTGTGCCCTCGCGGCGTTCGGTCACGCCATCCGTGACACACAGCAGCACGTCGCCCGGATTCAGCATCGCCGTCTGCTCGTACAGCTCCAGATCCTCGATCACGCCGAGCAGCGGCTGCGGGCTCGCGGCGGGCGCCACCGTGCCGTCCTTCGTCAGATGCAGCGGCAGCGGGTGTCCCGCGCACACCATCTTCAGCAGCGCCCCGCCCTCCGGCTGCGGCCACAACTCGCCGTACAGCAGCGTCAGGAAGCGGGAGCGGTCGCCCTCCTCCAGGATCGCGGCGTTCAACCGCTCGAGCACCGCGGGGCCGCCGAGGCCCTCACGGGCCAGCAGCCGCAGCGCGTGCCTGGCGAGCCCCGTGACCGCCGCGGCCAGCGGGCCCGTTCCGCACACGTCGCCGATCGCGAAGCCGTACGCGCCCTCCCTGATGGGGAAGACGTCGTAGAAGTCGCCGCCCACCTCGTTGCCCTCACCGGCCGCGCGGTAGATGACCTCGACGTCCACGCCGTCGATGTCCGGCAGCTCGGGAGGCAGCAGGCTGCGCTGCAACGACTGGGAGATCGCCGTGCGTTCGCTGTACAGGCGCGCGTTGTCCAGGGCGAGCGCCGCCCTGCGTGACAGGTCCTCCGCCAGCTCCAGGATGTCCTGGCGGAACCGCTCCTCGGTCGGCTTGCCGAGCGCGAGCAGCCCGATCACCCGGTTCCGCGCGATGAGCGGCAGCACCACCGTCTCGCCGCCGACCGCGGAGGCCGTCGTCAGGCTGGTGCCCGGCGTTCGCGCGCCATGCGGCCGTCCGAGCGCCAGGCTTCTCAACGAGCTGCGCAGCGCCGTGTCATGGGCGGCGTCGGCGGGCGCGGTCCACACGCGCACGCCGAGCGTGATGTCGGGGTCCGGGGGATCGACGCGCTCGAGCAGGGCCTTGATGCCGTCGATGCGCTCCTCGTCCTCGTGGAGGACGTAGGAGAGCACCGGCTCCGAGCCGAACTCGTGGATCGTGTAGACCGCGCACCACGTGGCGAGCGTCGGCACGGTCATCTGCGCCATCAGCGCCAGCGTCTGGTTCCGGTCGAGCGTGCCCGCGAGCAGCTCGGACGCCTCCACAAGGAAGGCGAGCGAGCCACGGCGCAGCCGCTCGAGCTCGGTCAGCCGGGCCGACTCGACGGCCAGCGCGATGCGGTCGGCGGCGAACTGGAGGCGCAGCGCCTCTTCGTTGCTGTACCGGCCCGGGGTCTCCGAGGCGACGCCGAGCGAGCCCGTCAGCCTGCCCTCGACCTTCAGCGGCACCGTCACCACGGCGTGCATGCCCGTGCCCGACAGGAGGGGAACGGCGCCAGGGGCGATGGCCAGGTCCTCGTGCACCGACGGCATGCGGGCCGAGCCGTAACGCCCGCTGCCGGTCTCGACCGGGACGCGCGCGAAGCGCTGGCGGGCCGCGGGCAGCCCCGTCGTGGCGCGGACCTCCAACTCGGTCTCGTCGTCCGTCGCGAGGAGCAGGAACGCGGCGTCGCCGTCGAGCATGTCGCGGGCGCGTTCGACGGTGCGCTGGAGCAGGCCGTCCAGGTCGTCGGGCGGCGGGGAGCCGATCAACGCGTCCAGCGGGTCGCCGGGGCGGTCGTCGCCCGACGCGGTGCCGGGGACGCGGGAGGGGCTCTGGAGGACCGCCCGCTCCTGGTCGCGGACGATGAGGCAGACCGTGGAGGGCTCGCCGTGCGCGTCGCGCACCCGCAGGTGGCAGGCGTAGACGGGGATCGTGCGGCCCTCGCTGTCGCGCAGGCCGTAGCTGCCCTCCCAGCGGGAGAGCGCCAGCGCCTCGGCGATGCCCGTGCCCGTGCCGGGGGTCTGGGGCCAGGCGGCCAGGTCGGCCAGGGGCTTGCCGACGACCTGCTCCGCGGTGTAGCCGAACAGCTCCTTGGCGTCGTCGTTCCACGCCGTGATCGTGTCGGCCCTGTCGACCTGGACGACGGCGACCCGGACGCGGGTGTCGCTCACGGGGAGGGCCTCGTCGGGCAGCACGGGGCCCGCGGCGCGGGTGCCGACGGGGAGCGCCTGCTGGTCGAGGCGGAACCAGACGCTCTTGTCGATGGCGGTGTAGTCCACGCCCCACCGGGAGGCGAGGGCCGCGCACAGCAGGAGGCCGCGGCCGCCCTCGCTGCTGAGGTCGAGCCTGCCGCGGGAGACCTCGGCGAGCGGCAACTCGCGCTCGGGGTGGCGGTCGACGACCTCGATGCGGACGCCCTGCGGGTCGCGCAGGCAGCGGACCTCGGCGGATGTGCCCGCGTGCACCACGGCGTTGGTCACCAACTCGCTGGTCAGGACGACGGCGTCCTCGATCAGGTCGGTGAGGCCCCAGCCCTGGAGAGTGTCCCGCACGAAGCCCCGCGCGGTGGCGACCGAGCGTCCGACCGGCTCGAAGGTGGCCGCAGCTCGCGCGGTGATCACGTCACTCCCCCAAGGGTCTGTCGTTCGGTCCCGGCGCCTCGTCGGCGGCCGAAGGCCAGATTACTGACGTCGTCCGGCTCGGCGGACGGCGCATCCGATGATTTCCCCCCTGACGCGGAAACAGTGGTATGCGATGCTGCCGAACTGTTATCGCCCGGTCTGTTGGGAGTGAAACACTGGAAGGGCTCGATGGGACAGTCAGGGCGGAAGGTCGACCTGCGGGAGGGACACAGTGGTGTCTGACGGAGCAGTTGCGCGTACCGACACGGCCGCGCGATCGAGGAGGCCGAGGAACGGTGGCACGGTGGAAGTCGACGCCGCCGCCCTGAACCGGCTCGTCTCGGCGCTCGAGGCGATGCGGGACGGCAACCTCCGGAAGCGGTTGACCGTGGTGGGCGAGGGCCCGATGGCGGAGGTCGCGGCGCTGTACAACGAGGTCGCGGACCGCAATCTGCACCTCACCAACCAGCTGGCCAGGGTGCGGCGGGTGGTGGGGCGCGAGGGCAAGCTGACCGAGCGCGTCGAGATCGGACTGCTCCAGGGCGCCTGGGCCAAGGCCGTCGACGACGCCAACGAGCTGGTCGACGACCTGGTGCAGCCGGTGGCCGAGGTGGGCCGCGTCGTCACCGCCGTCGCGGACGGCGACCTCGGCCAGCGGATGGACCTGCGCGCGCAGACGGAGAACGGCACGAGCCGCCCGTTGCGCGGGGAGTTCCTGCGGGTGGGCCGGACGGTCAACAGGATGGTCAACCAGCTCTCCGAGTTCACCGTGGAGGTGACGCGGGTCGCGAGCGAGGTCGGGACCGAGGGCAAGCTGGGCGGTCAGGCCAAGGTGCCGGGTGTCTCCGGCTCGTGGAAGGACCTCACCGACTCGGTCAACACGATGGCGTCCCGGCTGACGGCGCAGGTCCGCGACATCTCCACCGTGACCAAGGCGGTGGCCGACGGCGATCTGTCGCGCAAGGTGACCGTGCACGTCGCGGGCGAGATGCTGGAGCTCAAGAACACCGTCAACACGATGGTGGACCAGCTCTCGTCGTTCCAGTCCGAGGTGACCCGGGTGGCGCGCGAGGTGGGCACCGACGGCGTGCTCGGCGGCCAGGCGCGGGTGGACGGGGTGAGCGGGGCCTGGAAGGACCTGACGGCCTCGGTGAACCTCATGGCGGGCAACCTCACGCGTCAGGTGCGGGAGATCTCCGAGGTCACCAGGGCCGTCGCCGACGGAGACCTGTCGCAGAAGATCACGGTGACGGCGCGCGGCGAGATCGCCGGGCTCGCGGACACGTTGAACGCCATGACGGAGCGGCTCTCGTCGTTCGCCGACGAGGTCACCAGGACCGCCATGGAGATCGGCACGGACGGCACCCTGGGCGGACAGGCGCGCGTGCAGGGCGTGGCCGGGGTGTGGAAGGAGCTGACCGACTCGGTCAACACCGCCTTCAGGAACCTGTCGGACCAGGTTCGCGACATCGCGCAGGTGACGACGGCCGTGGCCAACGGCGACCTGTCCAAGAAGGTCACCGTCCGGGTCTCGGGCGAGATGCTCGAGCTGAAGAACACCGTGAACACGATGGTCGACCAGCTGTCGTCGTTCCAGGCTGAGGTCACCCGCGTCGCGCTGGAGATCGGCACGCAGGGCACGTTGGGCGGGCAGGCGTCGGTCAAGGGGCTCGCGGGGGCGTGGAAGGACCTCACCGATTCGGTGAACACGGTCTTCAGGAACCTGTCGGACCAGGTGCGGGACATCGCGGGCGTGACGACCGCGGTGGCGCACGGGGACCTGTCGCAGAAGGTGACCGCGAACGTCTCGGGCGAGATGCTCGAGCTGAAGAACACCGTCAACAGGATGGTCGACCAGCTCTCGTCGTTCGCCGAGGAGGTCACGAGGGTCGCGACCGAGGTCGGGATCGAGGGACGGCTCGGCGGCCAGGCGTCCGTCGACGGCGTCAGCGGGACCTGGAAGGCGCTGACCGACTCCGTCAATCAGATGGCGGGCAATCTCACCGATCAGGTGCGGAACATCGCGCAGGTGACCACCGCCGTGGCCAACGGCGACCTGTCGCGGAAGATCGACGTGGACGCCAGGGGCGAGATCCTGGACCTGAAGAACACCGTGAACACGATGGTGGACCAGCTGTCGTCGTTCGCGAAGCAGGTGACCCGCGTCGCGCGCGAGGTGGGCACCGAGGGGCGGCTCGGCGGCCAGGCGCAGGTGGCGGACGTGGCCGGTGTGTGGCGCGATCTGACCGACTCCGTCAATGACATGGCGTCGAACCTGACCGATCAGGTGCGGAACATCGCGCAGGTCGCCACCGCGGTGGCGCGCGGTGATCTGTCGCAGAAGATCACGGTGGAGGCGCGGGGTGAGTTCCTCGAGCTCAAGGACACCCTCAACCGCATGGTGGACCAGCTGCTCTCCTTCGCCGACCAGGTCACGCGGGTGGCCAGGGAGGTGGGCACCGAGGGTCGCCTCGGCGGCCAGGCCGAGGTGGAGGGCGTCGCGGGGACCTGGAAGGACCTCACCCAGTCCGTCAACGAGATGGCGAACAACCTGACGTCGCAGGTGCGGCAGATCTCGGAGGTCACCGCGGCGGTGGCGACGGGCGACCTCACGCGGAAGATCACCGTCGGCGCCCGCGGCGAGATCCTGGAGCTGGTCACCACGGTGAACACGATGGTGGACCAGCTCTCCTCGTTCGCGGACGAGGTGACCCGGGTCGCGCGCGAGGTGGGCACCGAGGGGCGGCTCGGCGGCCAGGTGGAGGTGCGCGGCGTCGCGGGCACCTGGAAGAACCTGAAGGACAACGTCAACCTGATGGCCCGCAGCCTCACGACCCAGGTGCGGAACATCTCGGAGGTGGCCTCGGCGGTCGCGAACGGCGACCTGTCCCGGAAGGTCACCGCGGAGGCGAGTGGCGAGGTCGCGGAGCTGGCCGACACGGTCAACCGGATGGTGACCACGCTGTCGTCGTTCGCCGCCGAGGTCACGCGCGTGGCGCGCGAGGTGGGGACGGAGGGCCGCCTGGGCGGTCAGGCCAACGTGCCCGGGGTGTCCGGGACATGGCTCGACCTGACCGAGTCGGTGAACTCGATGGCGTCCAACCTCACCCTCCAGGTCCGCAACATCACGACGGTCACCACCGCGATCGCCGCGGGCGACCTGACCAAGAAGATCAACGTCGAGGCGCGCGGGGAGATCCAGCAGCTCACCGAGACGCTCAACACGATGGTCGACCAGCTGTCGCTCTTCGCCGAGCAGGTGACGAAGGTGGCCCGCGAGGTGGGGATCGAGGGGCAGTTGGGCGGGCAGGCGCGGGTGCCCGGTGTGGCCGGGACGTGGAAGGATCTGACGGAGTCGGTCAATGAGATGGCCGGGAACCTGACGCAGCAGGTGCGCGGGATCGCCCGGGTGGCGACGTTCGTGACCAGGGGTGACCACAACGTCAGCATCAGCGCCGACGCCGCGGGCGAGATCCTGGTCGTCCAGGAGAGCGTCAACGCGATGATCAGGAACCTTCGCGAGGCCACGCAGGTCAACAAGGAGCAGGACTGGCTCAAGGGCAACCTGGCCCGCATCTCGGCCATGATGCAGGGCCGCCGCGACCTGAAGGACGTCGCGACGCTGATCATGAGCGAGCTGTGCCCGGCCGTCGCGGCGCAGCACGGCGGGTTCTACCTCTCGGTGCCGGTGGACGGCGAGGAGGAGGACCTGGTCGCGGGGGCGGGCGAGGACGACGCGTACGAGCTGCGGATGATCGCGGCCTACGGGTACGCGCCCGACGCGCAGGCGCTGTCGTTCCGGCCCGGCGAGGGGCTGATCGGCACGGCGGCGGGTGAGCGGCGGATCATGCAGTTCGGGCCGACGCCCGAGGGCTATCTGCGGATCTCCTCGGGGCTGGGGCAGGCGCCGCCGGTGACGGTGATCATCCTGCCGGTGCTCTTCGAGGACCGGGTGCTCGGCGTGCTCGAGCTGGCGTCGTTCAAGCCGTTCACCCAGATCGAGCGCGACTTCCTCGCGCAGATGGCCGAGATGATCGCGACGAGCGTCAACACGATCAGCGTCAACACCAGGACGGGCATGCTGCTGACGCAGTCGCAGCAGCTCGCCGAGCAGCTGCGGGCGCAGACGGCCGAGTTGGAGCGGCAGCAGAAGGCGCTAGAGGAGTCCAACGCCGAGCTGAAGGACAAGGCGGACCTGCTCGCCAAGACGAACCACAACATCGAGCTGAAGAACTCCGAGATCGAGGAGGCCAGGCGCGGCCTCCAGGAGCGCGCGGAGCAGCTCGCCGTCTCGATGCGGTACAAGTCGGAGTTCCTGGCGAACATGTCGCACGAGCTGCGCACCCCGCTGAACTCCCTGCTGATCCTGGCCAAGCTGCTCGCGGACAACGCCGAGGGCAATCTCTCGCCGAAGCAGGTGGAGTTCGCGGAGACGATCCACGGCGCGGGCTCGGACCTGTTGCAGCTGATCAACGACATCCTGGACCTGTCGAAGGTCGAGGCGGGCAAGATGGACGTCAGCCCGGCGCGCATCGCGCTGGTGCAGCTGGTGGACTACATCGAGGCGTCGTTCCGGCCGCTGACCGCGGAGAAGAACCTGGAGTTCTCCGTGCGGGTCTCGCCCGAGCTGCCAGCGACGCTGCACACGGACGAGCAGCGGCTGCTCCAGGTGCTGCGCAACCTGCTGTCGAACGCGGTCAAGTTCACGGACACGGGCTCGGTCGAGCTGGTGATCAGGCCGGCGGGCGGCGAGGTGCCCCACGACATCCGCGAGCAGATGCTGGAGAGCGGGTCGGTGCTGACGGCCGACGCGCCGCTGGTGGCGTTCGCCGTCTCGGACACCGGGATCGGGATCGCCGCGGGCAAGATGCGGGTGATCTTCGAGGCGTTCAAGCAGGCGGACGGCACCACGAGCCGGAAGTACGGCGGGACGGGCCTCGGCCTTTCGATCAGCCGGGAGATCGCGCGGCTGCTCGGCGGTGAGATCCACGCGGCGAGCGAGCCGGGCCGGGGGTCCACGTTCACGCTGTACCTGCCGCTCCAGCCGACCGAGCTGCCGCCGCCCGGTTATGGGCAGTTGGCGAGCGGGACGCTCAGCTCCGAGGCGGCGTCGGCGGCCGAGCCCGCGCGGGTCGAGGCGGCGGCCGAGCCGAAGGCGATCGAGGCGGGCGGGACGGGCGGCGCGGCCGGGGAGGCCGGGGAGGCCGGGCCTGTCGAGGCGGCCGCGGGCACGGACGCGCAGCACCGGCAGGAGCGCCAGGGCCGGGAGGCGACCATCGCCGCGGAGCGGGCAGCGGAGTCGCTCACCAAGCGGCACCGGGAGCGTTTCATGGAGAACGGCCACGCCAAGGAGCGCGACCCCGAGCCCGCCGTGAGGGCGGGGGCGCGGGCCACGGAGGCCGCGCGCAGGCGGGCGTTCCGGGACTTCAGGGGCCGTAAGGTGCTGATCGTCGACGACGACGTGCGCAATGTGTTCGCGCTGACCAGCGTGCTCGAACAGCACGGCCTGCGCGTCCTCTACGCCGAGAACGGGCGGGAGGGCATCGAGGTGCTCGAGTCCAACGAGGACGTGGCGCTCGTGCTGATGGACATCATGATGCCGGAGATGGACGGCTATTCGACGACGGCCGCGATCCGGCGGATGCCGCAGTTCGCCGGGCTGCCGATCATCGCGCTCACCGCGAAGGCGATGAAGGGCGACCGGGAGAAGAGCATCGAGTCGGGGGCCTCCGACTATGTGACCAAGCCGGTGGACACCGACAACCTGCTCACGGTGATGGGCCAGTGGATGGAGAGCGGTGGCGCGTGATCTTCCCTACCCTCCCCGCCCACGCGGAACTTTCGAGGTGGAGAGGTCGTTCTGGCAATGTGTGCAGCGGAGTTCGCCGGGATCGGGGTGCGTGGTATCGTGACGCAGCGCGATGCGTTGATCACCGGACGCCTCGTGCTGCTGATCGCAGGGTGATCGGACAGGACGTTTTCTGGTGTAGCGGGGGCCGGGCCGGAGATCTTCCGGCGTCTCGCGACCGGGCGAGAGCCCATCGGATGCCACCACGTGGCAGCGTGGGGTGTACCAGGCTCGCTGGCAATGGTGCCGGGGAGGATGTCAACATGTCCGGCACAGGACCGGACGGCGTGAGGGTGCCGTCCACAACGGCGGCGCCACGCCGCGCCGCAGGGGCAAGGAGGACGGGCCATGGTGCAGAAGGCCAAGATCCTCCTGGTCGATGACCGACCCGAGAATCTGCTGGCGCTTGAGGCGATTCTCTCGGCGCTGGATCAGACGCTGGTCCGGGCATCGTCAGGGGAGGAAGCGCTCAAGGCGCTGCTCACGGAGGACTTCGCGGTCATCCTGCTCGACGTTCAGATGCCGGGCATGGACGGCTTCGAGACGGCCGCTCACATCAAACGGCGTGAGCGGACGCGCGACATCCCCATCATCTTCCTGACCGCGATCAACCACGGCCCCCACCACACGTTCCGGGGCTATGCCGCGGGCGCGGTCGACTACATCTCCAAGCCGTTCGACCCGTGGGTGCTGCGGGCGAAGGTGTCGGTCTTCGTCGACCTCCACATGAAGAACATGCAACTGCGCGAGCAGGCCCTGCTGTTGCGCCGCGAGCTCGAGGGCGGGCAGCCGGGCGACGGCGACAGGACGGCGGGCGGCCTGCTGCCCGAGCTGTCCGCGCGCCTCGCCGCGGTCGAGGAGCAGGCCGAGGTGCTGACCAAGGAGCTCTCCGAGTCGGGAGCGGGCACGGCCGTGTCCACGGCCGCCCATCTCGAACGGAAACTGTCCGGTCTGCGCAGGGCACTTGACGCGCTCCAGCCGGGCGCGGTCGAGCGGGACACCGTGGAGTCACAGCCCGGTTGACGGGTGGGCGGGCCGCGGCGGGAGCGGGACGCGGTCCGTGCCCCGGGCGTTCCCGCCCGGTAATCTCGCCTCCATGGCCTCAGGTACGCCCGGCAAGGGTTCCCAGGGCGCGCGCGCCGGGCGCGGCGGTGGCGGGGGAGCGAAGAAGGCGCCCGCCAAGAAGGCGGCCGCGAAGAAGCCCCCGGCGAAGAAGGCCGCGGCCAGGAAGCCGGCGCCGCCACCCAACAAGCCCGCGCCGCGTCTCGCGTTCCGCGCGGTCCGCGCGCTGTGGATGGGACTGGCCCACCCGGTGGGCGCGTTGCTGCGCGGCATAGGGAGCAGCGCCAAGGCGCTCGACCCGGCGCATCGCAAGGACGGGCTCGCGCTCCTGCTGCTCGGCCTCGCCCTGATCACCGCGGCGGGCACGTGGTCCAATCTCCAGGGCCCGGTCGGCGAGCTCGTCACCATGCTGGTCACCGGCGCGCTGGGCCGCCTCGACCTGATCTTCCCGTTGATCCTCGGCTTTCTCGCGGTGCGGCTGATCCGGCACCCGGAGAAGCAGGAGGCCAACGGCCGCATCGTCATCGGCCTCAGCGCCCTCCTGGTGGGCGTGCTCGGCCTGGTGCACGTCTTCACGGGCGCCCCGGGGCGCGGCGAGGGCGCGCAGGCGCTGCGCGACACCGGGGGGCACCTGGGGTGGGCGGCGTCCCGGCCGCTGATCCTGGCGGTCGGCGAGCCGCTCGCGGTGGCGCTGCTGACCCTGCTGACCGTCTTCGGGCTGCTCGTGGTGACGGCGACGCCGGTGAACACCATTCCGCGGCGGCTGCGCCAGGGCGCGATCCGGCTCGGGCTGCTGGCCGGGAACGGTCCCGGCACCGAGACCGAGATCCTGGTCGAGCGATACCGCGACGACGACCCGGACTGGCCGCTGTCCTCGCCGCCCGACCTGGCGGAGCGCGAGGCGCTCGAGGAACGCCGCCGCGCCGCGCCGCGCAAGGCCGCGGGCCGGGGGCGCCGCGCCCGGGGGAGCGACCCGATCGACGTGGCGGCGGAGGCCGCCGAGGCGCTGGACGGGGCCGTGCGGCACGGGGTGCGGCCCTCGCCGCTCGTCGCCGACCTCAGCAGCCGTGTGACCGCGGGGGGCCGTGTCGAGAAGCTCGCCGACCCGGTGGGCGCCGCGGGCGCCGCCGAGCCCGTGGAGGCCGGGCCCGCCGCCTCCGACCCGGGCGCGTCGGGCGCCGGGTCGGCCGTTCCCGACCTGACCAAGAGCGCGCCGGAGCCGTCGGAGCCGCTGCCGCCGCGCGCCGAGCAGTTGCAGCTGTCGGGCGACATCACCTACGCCCTGCCCTCGCTCGACCTGCTGCGCCGCGGCGGCCCGGGAAAGTCCAGGAGCGCCGCCAACGACGCGGTGGTCGACTCGTTGACCAACGTCTTCACGGAGTTCAAGGTGGACGCCCGGGTCACCGGCTTCACCAGGGGCCCGACGGTGACGCGTTACGAGGTGGAGCTCGGCCCCGCGGTCAAGGTGGAGAAGATCACCGCGCTCACCAAGAACATCGCCTACGCCGTGGCGAGTCCCGACGTCCGCATCATCAGCCCCATCCCAGGCAAGTCGGCCGTCGGCATCGAGATCCCCAACAGCGACCGCGAGATGGTCAACCTCGGGGACGTGCTGCGCCTGGCCGACGCGGTGGGCGACGAACACCCGCTCGTGGTGGGCCTCGGCAAGGACGTCGAGGGCGGCTATGTCACCGCGAACCTCGCGCGCATGCCGCACATGCTGGTCGCCGGCGCCACCGGATCCGGCAAGTCGTCGTGCGTCAACTGCCTGATCACCTCGGTGATGATCAGGTCGACACCCGAGGACGTGCGCCTGGTGCTGATCGACCCCAAGCGGGTCGAGCTCACGGCCTACGAGGGCATCCCGCACCTGATCACGCCCATCATCACCAACCCCAAGCGGGCCGCCGAGGCGCTCCAGTGGGTGGTGCGCGAGATGGATCTGCGCTACGACGACCTGGCGGCGTACGGGTACCGGCACATCGACGACTTCAACGCCGCCGTCCGCTCGGGCAAGGCGACCCCGCCGGCGGGCAGCGAGCGCGACCTGGCGCCGTATCCGTATCTGCTGGTGATCGTCGACGAGCTGGCCGACCTCATGATGGTCGCCCCGCGGGACGTGGAGGACGCGATCGTCCGGATCACGCAGCTGGCGCGCGCCGCCGGGATCCATCTGGTACTGGCCACCCAGCGGCCGAGCGTGGACGTGGTGACAGGCCTGATCAAGGCGAACGTGCCCTCGCGCCTCGCGTTCGCCACGTCCTCGCTCGCCGACAGCCGCGTCATCCTCGACCAGCAGGGCGCCGAGAAGCTGATCGGCAAGGGCGACGGGCTTTTCCTGCCGATGGGGGCGAACAAGCCCACGCGCATGCAGGGCGCCTTTGTCACCGAGGAGGAGGTGGCGGCCGTCGTCCAGCACTGCAAGGACCAGATGGCGCCCGTTTTCCGCGATGACGTCACCGTCTCGTCGGGGAAGAAGAAGGAGATCGACGAGGAGATCGGCGACGACCTGGATCTGCTGTGCCAGGCAGCCGAGCTTGTGGTCTCCACGCAGTTCGGATCGACCTCCATGCTCCAGCGCAAGCTGCGGGTCGGCTTCGCCAAGGCGGGGCGGCTGATGGACCTCATGGAGTCCCGCGGGGTGGTGGGGCCGAGCGAGGGCTCCAAGGCCCGCGACGTGCTGGTCAAGCCCGACGAACTCGATGGCGTGCTCGCGGTGATCCGGGGGGAGACTCCCTTCTAGACCCCAGGGGAATCGGCCATCCTGATGGCGTATAAAGCCGTCGGCCCGGTTGCTCGTTCCTTTCGCAGCCCCCCTAGACTGATAAGCACAGCACGTGGCTCCACGCTCGAAAGGCGCCCCCGTGTCCAACGGCAACTCTTCCGCCAAGGACCGGCTTTCCGTCGGTCGAATCCTCCAGCAGGCGCGCATCGATGCAAAGCTGACCGTGGATGAGGTCAGTTCGTCCACACGTGTGCGCATTCCGATCGTGCAGGCCATCGAGCAGGACGACTTCTCGCGCTGCGGTGGGGACGTCTATGCCCGCGGCCACATCCGTACGCTCGCCCGTGCCGTGGGGGCGGACGCGGGTGAGCTGATCGAGCTGTTCAACGAGCAACAGGGCTCCGCCCCGCCCCTCCTCTCGTCCGGACCTCTGTTCGAGGCCGAGCGGATCCGGCCCGAGCCGCGCCGCCCGAACTGGACGGCCGCCATGGTGGCCGCGATCGTCGTGGTGATCGGGTTCGTCGGCTTCACCTTTTTCAGTGGTGGCGAGGGCGAGGACCCCGGTGCGGTCGCCGAGGGCTCCGAGTCCCCGAGCCCCAGCGCGGGCCAGCGGACGGAGACGCCGGAGCAGACCGAGGAGCCCGAGGAGCCCGCCCCCGAGCCGTCCGAGAGCGCGGTGGCCGCCCCGCCCGCCGACGAGGTCACCGTCGTGGCCACGGCCGAGGGCGGATCCAGCTGGATCTCCGCCAAGGACGCCAACGGGGGCCTGATCTTCCAGGGCGTGCTCCAGGAGGGCCAGTCCGAGACGTTCAGCGACGACGACCAGATCGACCTCATCCTGGGCAACGCGGGCGCCGTGCGGCTCCATGTCAACGGAAGTGAGATCGAGGACGTCTTCGAGATGGGTCAGGTGGAGCGCCTGAGCTACACCCGGGGAGACCCGAGCGAGGGCTGATCACCGTCCGTCCCGGGGCGGGCGGTCGCCCCGGGACGAAGTAGGGTGAGGCCATGTCCGAACGCCGTACCGTTGCTCTGGTCACCCTTGGTTGCGCCCGTAATGAGGTGGATTCCGAAGAGCTGGCGGGGCGGCTGGCCGCGGATGGCTGGGACTTGGTGGAGGACGCGGCCGACGCGGAGGTCGCCGTCGTCAACACGTGCGGCTTCGTCGACGCCGCGAAGAAGGATTCGGTCGACGCGCTGTTGGAGGCGGGGGAGCTCAAGTCGGCGGCCGCCGACGGCGGCAGCGGGCCGACGAGGGCGGTCGTGGCCGTCGGCTGCATGGCCGAGCGGTACGGCAAGGAGCTGGCCGACGCCCTGCCCGAGGCGGACGCGGTGCTCGGCTTCGACGACTACGCCGACATCTCCACGCGCCTGCGCACGATCCTCGCCGGTGGCGTGCACGCCTCCCACATACCGCGCGACCGGCGCAAGCTGCTGCCCATCAGCCCCGCCGAACGGCAGGCCGCCGAGCCCGCGGTGGCGCTGCCGGGGCACGGCGCGATCGCCGATCTGCCCGCCGGGGTCGCCCCCGCGTCGGGGCCGCGCGCGCCCCTGCGCCGCAGACTGGGCGGGGGCCCGGTGGCCTCGGTCAAGCTGGCCTCGGGCTGCGACCGGCGCTGCACGTTCTGCGCGATCCCGTCGTTCCGGGGCTCGTTCATCTCGCGCCGCCCCTCCGACGTGCTCGGCGAGGCCCGTTGGCTTGCGGAGCAGGGCGTCAAGGAGATCATGCTCGTCTCCGAGAACAACACCTCGTACGGCAAGGACCTCGGCGACATCAGGCTGCTCGAGACCCTCCTCGCCGAACTGGCCGCCGTGGACGGTCTGGAGCGCATCCGCGTGAGCTATCTCCAGCCCGCCGAGATGCGCCCCGGGCTGATCGACGTGCTCACCGGGACGGACAAGGTCGCGCCGTACTTCGACCTCTCCTTCCAGCACTCGGCGCCCGGAGTCCTGCGCGCCATGCGGCGCTTCGGCGACACCCGCCGCTTCCTCGACCTGCTCGAGAGCATCAGGGCCGACGCGCCCCTGGCCGGGGTGCGGTCCAACTTCATCGTGGGCTTCCCCGGCGAGACGGCGGACGACCTGGCCGAGCTGGAGGGCTTCCTCGCCGAGGCGCGGCTCGACGCCATCGGCGTGTTCGGGTACTCGGACGAGGACGGCACCGAGGCCGCCGGGTACGAGGGGAAGCACGATCCCGAGGAGATCGCCGCGCGGCTCGACCGCGTCTCCCGACTGGCCGACGAGCTGATCGCGCAGCGCGCCGAGGAGCGGATCGGCGAACGGGCCCGCGTGCTCGTCGAGTCGCTCGGCGAGGACGACACGGGCGAGGACGGCGACGTCGACGGAGACGGTGACGGCGGCGGTTTCGGCGAGGTGATCGCCGTCGGGCGCGGCGAGCACCAGGCGCCCGAGACCGACGGCCACATCCTGCTCACCGCGCCGCGCGGCGCCGCGGGGGAGCGCGATCAACGGCCGCGCGTGGGCGATTTCGTCGAGGCCGAGATCGTCGCCGCCCGGGGCGTGGACCTGATCGCCGTGCCGCGCCGCGTCCCCGTTCCCGGGCCCCGCGGGGACGGAAGATGACGGATACGCCGGCACCGGCCGACGAGGTCGGACCGCGCGCGCATCCGCGGCGGGCCCCCGCCTTGTGGAACATCGCCAACGTCCTGACGATGGTGCGGCTGCTGCTCGTCCCGGGGTTCGTGCTGCTGATGTTCGCCGAGGGGGGCCACGACCCGGCGTGGCGGTCGGTCGCGTGGGCGGCGTTCACCGTGGCCATGATCACCGACCTGTTCGACGGGGAGCTGGCCAGGCGCCACAACCTGGTCACCGACTTCGGCAAGATCGCCGACCCCATCGCCGACAAGGCGATCATGGGGGCCGCGCTCATCTGCCTGTCGGCCCTCTCCGACCTGCCATGGTGGGTCACCGTCGTCATCCTGGTCAGGGAGCTCGGCATCACCGTGCTGCGGTTCTGGGTGATCCGCCACGGGGTCATCCCGGCCAGCCGCGGCGGCAAGGCGAAGACGCTCACCCAGGGCGTCGCCGTCGGCATGTACATCCTGGCCCTCACAGGGCCGCTGGCGACGCTGCGCTGGTGGGTGATGGCCGTCGCGGTGGTGCTCACCGTGGCGACCGGGCTCGACTATGTGCGCCAGGCCGTGGTGCTGCGCAGGGCGGGCCTCGCCAGGGAAGCGGACCGCGGAGAGGGCAGCCGGTGAGCGGTCGAGGAGCGCGGGACGAGCCGCCGCTCGCCCGCCAGGTGCTCGGGCTGCTCGCCGGGCGCGGGCAGACGCTCGCCGTCGCCGAGTCGCTCACCGGAGGCCTGCTCGCGGCCGAGCTGACCGGCGTTCCCGGCGCCTCGCGGGCGTTCCTCGGCTCGGTCACGGCCTACGCGACGGAGGCGAAACGAGACGTTCTCGGCGTGGACGCCGATGTGCTGGCCGAGCGCGGCCCGGTGGACGCCGAGGTCGCGAGGCAGCTGGCGCTCGGCGTGTGTGACCTGCTGAAAGCCGACTGGGGCGTGGCCACGACCGGGGTCGCCGGCCCCGAGACCCAGGACGGGAAGCCGGTGGGCACGGTCCATGTGGCGGTTTCGGGCCCGGTCACGGGGGGAGTCGTGGCTCAGCGGTTGAATCTGCGCGGCGACCGGGCGGCGATCCGGGCGAGCAGCGTCAGGGCGGCGCTGACCCTGCTGCGGAACGAGCTGATCCTCGCCCGGGAGGAGCGAGATCCTCAGGGCGCCGGGGCGGGACAGGATACGGAACAGAACGGAGAGGATGGATGTTTGCAGCCCTGAGTGAACAAGACATCGCTCCCCGCCCCGTTGGAGTCCGAGGCGGTACGGTGGGGCATGAAGCAAGCGAGGCCAACGGTCCGAGGAGGGAGCCACCGATGATCCTGCTCCGTCGCCTGCTGGGTGACGTGCTGCGTCGGCAGCGCCAACGTCAGGGCCGCACCCTGCGCGAGGTGTCCTCCTCGGCCCGGGTCTCCCTCGGATATCTCTCCGAGGTGGAGCGCGGTCAGAAGGAAGCCTCTTCCGAGCTGCTTTCCGCCATCTGCGACGCGCTTGATCTGCGGATGTCCGAGCTGCTCAGGGAGGTCAGCGACGAGCTGGCCCTCGCCGAGCTGGCCCAGTCCGCCGCGAGCGACGCGGTGCCGTCCCTGGGGGTCCCCCCTGGGCGGGGCCTGGGGGAGCGTCCCATGCTCAATCCGGTGCGGGTGACATCCGTCACTCACCGGCCGGAGGAGCACGTCACGATCAAGGCACAGAGCGAAGCCGTCGACGTCGTCGCGGCCTGATTCCGCGCGATCACCGGGGGTCACGCCCCCACGTCATGGCCGCAGGCGCAGTCCGCGCGGCGTCGCGTGGAAGCCCGCGGCCTCGAGCCGCCCCGTCCACACCGGATCGGCGAGCACGGACGAGCCGTTCACCCGCTCCACGGTGAGCGCGCCGATGGCGCCCTCCCGCGCCGCACGGGACAGCGCCTCCGCGGCCGCCCGCGGGGCCTCCTCAGGGGCCTCCGCCGCCTCGTCGGGCCAGGCGAGCAGCGTGCGCCCGCCGCGCTCCAGGTAGAGCGTGAGCCGTCCGTCCACCAGCACCACGAGCGCCCCCGCCTTGCGGCCAGGCTTGTGCCCCGCCCCCATGGGCGGCTCGGGCCAGGGCAGCGCGGCACCGTAGGCGTTCGCCGGGTCGGCCGCGGCCAGCACGAGGGCGCGCGGCCCGTGGGCGGCCCCGCCCCGCTCCGCCGATGCGCTGAGGGCCCGCAGCCGGTCCACCGCGCCGTCCATGGCGAACTGGGCCGCGCCGAGGCCCTCCACGACATAGCCGCGCCTGGCCTGGCCGCTGTCCTCGAACGCCGAGAGCACCCGGTACGCGGCCGAGAAGCCGCCGGTGACCCCCTCCGCCGTGACGGCGCCGCGGGTGACCACCCCGTGCCGGTCGAGCAGCGTGCGGGCCAGGGCGTGGGCGCGCAGCGTGGCGTCGGCCTCGGGGACGGGCGCGAGCGACCAGCGCCCGGCCACGGTGGGCGGCCCGCTCCTCGACGCCGTGGGGCGGCGGCCGCCCCCGATCGCCAGGGAGCCGTAGCGGCCACGGGGCGTGGCCCTCCGACCGCGGTGCGCCACGGAGCCTGCGGTGCGGCCCGAGCCCAGCAGGGCGCGCAACGGGCCCAGGGTGTCGTTCGTCAGACGACCCGACCAGGCGAGCTCCCAGACCGCCTCGGTGAGCGCGGCGTCCGACGCCTCGTGCCCGGCCGCCCCCACCTGCTCGGCGATCTGCCGGAAGAACAGCCCGTACCCGCCGGAGAGCGCGTCGAGCACCGCGCGGTGCAGCGGAGACAGCTCCAGGGGGTGCGGCGGCGGGAGCAGCAGCGGCGCGGTGTCCGCGGGGTAGAGCGCGACCCAGCCGTCCTTGCCCGGCAGGGCGCCGGCGCCCGCCCAGACGACCTCGCCCGAGGCCGTCAACTCGTCGAGCAGCGGCGGCGCGTAGCCGGAGACCCGGGACGGCAGGACCAGGCGCTCGAGCGCGGAGGCGGGCACGGGGGCGCCCTGCAACTGCTCGATCGCCCGCACCAGTCCTTCGATGCCGCGCAGCCCGCCGCGCCCCGGCTCGCCCACGTGCTGCCACGGGGGGAGGAACGCGGCGAGCGCCGTCGGCGGCACCGGCTCCACCTCCTCGCGGAGCGCGGCGAGCGAGCGGCGCCGCAGCCTGCGCAGCACGGTCGGGTCGCACCACTCGTGTCCCGCGCCGCCCGGCCTGAACTCCCCCTGCACCAGGCGGCCTTCGGCCGCGAGCCGGTGCAGCACGCCGTCCGTGACCGCGCTGCCGAGGCCGAACCTGGCGCCCAACTGCGCCGAGGTGAACGGGCCGTGGGTGCGGGCGTACCGGGAAAGGAGGTCGCCGAGCGGGTCGCCCACCGGCTCGGTGAACGCCTCCGGCACGCCCACCGGGAGCGCGGCGCCCAGGGCGTCCCGCAGCCGCCCCGCGTCCTCGATCGCCGCCCAGTGGACCCGGCCCGCGACGCGCACGCGCAGCGCCCTGCGGGCGGCGGCCAGGGACTCGGCCCACTCGGGGCGTGCGCCGCGCTCGGCCAACTCCTCGTCGGTGAGCGGGCCGAGGACGCGCAGCAGGTCGGCGACGCCCTCGGCGTCCTTGACCCGGCGCTCCTCGGTGAGCCACCGGAGCTCCCGCTCCAGCTGGGCGAGCACATCGGGGTCGAGCAGCTCACGCAGCTCCGCCTGGCCGAGCAGCTCCGCGAGCAGCCGGGAGTCGAGCGACAGGGCGGCGGCGCGGCGCTCGGCCAACGGGGAGTCGCCCTCGTAGAGGTACTGCGCGACATAGCCGAAGAGGAGCGAGCGGGCGAACGGCGAGGGGTCGCGCGTGGTGACCTCGACCAGCCGCACGCGCCTGGCCTCGATGTCCCGCATCAGCTCGGTGAGCCCCGGCACGTCGAAGACGTCCTGGAGGCACTCGCGGACCGCCTCGAGCACGATCGGGAACGAGCCGAACTCGGCGGCGACCGAGAGCAGCTGGTGGGCGCGCTGCCGCTGCTGCCACAGCGGGGTGCGCCGCCCGGGGGCGCGCCGGGGCAGCAGCAGGGCGCGCGCGGCGCATTCGCGGAACCTGGCGGCGAACAGGGCGGAGGCGCCGATCTGGTCGGTGACCACCTGGTCGACCTCGCCGGGGTCGAGCAGCACGTCCGCGGCGCCGACCGGGGCCTTGGCGTCGTCGAACGCGGCGTCGGCCGGGCCCGTGACCGCGCCGGGCGCGTCGAGGTCGAACGCGGCCTCGGTGGCCAGCAGATCGGCGTCGGGCAGCCGCAGCACGATGCCGTCGTCGGCGTGCATCACCTGGGCGTCAAGCCCGAAGCGCTCGCCGATCCTGGCGCCGAGGGCCAGCGCCCAGGGGGCGTGCACCTGCGCGCCGAACGGCGAGTGCACCACCACGCGCCAGTCGCCCAGCTCGTCGCGGAACCGCTCGACCACGATCGTCCGGTCGTCGGGGACGTGGCCGCACGCCTGGCGCTGCTCCCCGAGATACGCCAGGACGTTGTCCACGGCCCAGGCGTCGAGGCCAGCCGAGGCCAGCCGCTCCCGCGCGGCCCCGTCGTCCAGGCCGCCGATCTCCCGCAGGAACGCGCCCAGGGCCCGGCCGAGCTCGAGGGGGCGGCCCAGCTGGTCGCCCTTCCAGAACGGCAGCCGCCCCGCGATGCCAGGGGCGGGGGTGACCAGCACCCGGTCCCGGGTGATGTCCTCGATCCGCCAGGACGTGGTGCCCAGCGTGAAGACGTCGCCCACCCGCGACTCGTACACCATCTCCTCGTCCAGCTCGCCCACCCGGCCGCCGCCCTTCCTGGGGTCGGCCCCGGCGAGGAAGACACCGAACAGGCCACGGTCGGGGATCGTGCCGCCCGAGGTGACGGCGAGCCGCTGGGCGCCCGGGCGGGCGGTGAGGGTGTGCGCGACGCGGTCCCAGACCAGCCGGGGCCGCAACTCGGCGAACGCGTCCGACGGATAGCGCCCGGCCAGCATGTCGAGCACCCCGTGGTACGCCGACTCGGGCAGCGCGGCGAACGGGGCGGCCCTGCGGACCAGCGCCAGCAGCTCGTCGACGTCCCACGGGTCCATCGCGACCATGGCGACCAGCTGCTGGGCCAGCACGTCCAGGGGGTTGGCCGGGACGCGCAGCGACTCGATGGCCCCGGCCCGCATCCGCTCGGTGACCACGGCCGACTGCACCAGGTCCCCGCGGTACTTGGGGAAGACGACGCCCGCGGAGACCGCGCCGACCTGGTGCCCGGCGCGGCCGACCCGCTGGAGCCCCGAGGCCACCGAGGGCGGGGACTCGACCTGGACCACCAGGTCGACCGCGCCCATGTCGATGCCGAGCTCCAGGCTCGAGGTGGCGACGACGGCCGGGAGCCGCCCGGCCTTGAGGTCCTCCTCGATGAGCGCCCGCTGCTCCTTGGAGACCGAGCCGTGGTGGGCGCGGGCCAGCAGGGGAGCGGCGCCCCTGGCCGCGCCCGAGCCGCCCATCAGCGCGGCGGGGGAGTGCTCCTCGGGCAGGGGCTGGCCGGTGGCGCGCTCGTGGGCGATCCCGTTCATCCGGTTGCACAGACGCTCGGCGAGCCGCCGGGAGTTGGCGAAGACGATCGTCGAGCGGTGCGCCCGCACCAGGTCGACGATGCGCTCCTCGACCGAGGGCCAGATGGACGGCACCGCGCCGGAGCCCGGGGCGTCGGGCACGGGGGAGCCCCCCAACTCGCCCATGTCCTCCACGGGGACCACGACGGAGAGCCGGAACTCCTTGCCCGAGGGCGGCTGGACGACCGTCGCCCTGCGCTGCGGGGAGAGGAAGCGGGCGACCTCGTCCACCGGGCGCACGGTGGCGGAGAGCCCGATGCGGCGGGCCGGGCGGTGCAGCAGGGCGTCGAGGCGCTCCAGACTCAGCGCGAGGTGGGCGCCGCGCTTGGTGCCCGCGACGGCGTGCACCTCGTCAAGGATGACGGTCTCCACGCCGGTCAGGGTGTCCCTGGCGGCGGAGGTCAGCATCAGGAAGAGCGACTCGGGGGTGGTGATCAGGATGTCGGGGGGCCTGCGGGCCAGGGAGCGCCGGTCGGCCGCGGGGGTGTCGCCGGTGCGGATGCCGACCCTGATGTCGGGCTCGGGCAGGCCGAGGCGGACCGACTCCTGCCGGATGCCGGTCAGGGGGCTTCGGAGATTCCGCTCGACGTCGACGGCCAGGGCCTTGAGCGGGGAGACGTACAGCACGCGGCAGCGCTTGTGCGGCTCGGCGGGCGGGGGCGTGGCGGCCAGCCGGTCCAGCGAGGCGAGGAAGGCGGCCAGCGTCTTGCCCGAGCCGGTGGGCGCCACGACCAGGGCGTCGGACTCCTCGGCGATCGCCCGCCAGGCGCCCTCCTGCGCGGCGGTGGGCGCCTCGAAGGCGCGCGAGAACCAGGCCCGGGTCGCCGGTGAGAAGGAGTCGAGCGCCGCGCGTGGATCCATGGCTCCATCGTGCACCCCGCCACTGACATCGGGCGGGCGCGATACTGGGACCATGCGGTTGACGGACTTCTGGGAGCGGATGACCGAGCGTTTCGGGCCCGCCTATGTGGATTCATTCGCCCGCGACCACGTGATGGCGGAGCTCGGCGGGCGGACGGTCGTCGAGGCGCTGGACGCGGGGTGGGACACCAAGGACGTCTGGCGCGCTGTCTGCACGGCCTTCGATGTCCCGCCGCACCTGCGGTGACGGCCCCCGGACGACGGCCGGCGGGGCGGTCGGTGGGCCCTGGATCGCTTGACACACAAATCGAACGGCCATTCTTATGGGAAGGGCAATCGGCGATTGTCAGTGGCGGGCGTTAGCGTCCGTGATGTGAAGCGATCTCATCAGACGGACCGGGTGGCACCCATGGCAGGTACAGACCGCGAGAAGGCACTCGACGCCGCTCTCGCCCAGATTGAGCGGCAGTTCGGCAAGGGCGCGGTGATGCGCCTGGGCGAGCGGCCCGACGAGCCGGTCGAGATCATCCCCACCGGCTCCACGGCCCTCGATGTGGCCCTCGGCGTGGGCGGGTTGCCCCGCGGCCGGGTCGTCGAGGTCTTCGGCCCCGAGGCCTCGGGCAAGACGACCCTGACCCTGCACGCGGTGGCCAACGCCCAACGGGCGGGCGGCACCGTGGCGTTCGTGGACGCCGAGCACGCCCTCGACCCGGAGTACGCCAAGCGGCTCGGCGTGGACGTGGACCAGCTGATCCTCTCCCAGCCGGACAACGGCGAGCAGGCGCTGGAGATCACGGACATGCTGATCCGCTCGGGGGCGCTCGACCTCATCGTCATCGACTCCGTGGCCGCCCTGGTGCCGCGCGCCGAGATCGAGGGCGAGATGGGTGACTCGCACGTCGGCCTCCAGGCCCGGCTGATGAGCCAGGCCCTGCGGAAGATCACCGGCGCGCTCAACCAGTCGAAGACCACCGCGATCTTCATCAACCAGCTCAGGGAGAAGGTCGGCGTGATGTTCGGCTCCCCCGAGACGACCACGGGTGGCCGGGCGCTGAAGTTCTACGCCTCGGTGCGGCTGGACATCCGGCGCATCGAGACGCTCAAGGACGGCACCGACGCGGTGGGCAACCGCACGCGGGTCAAGGTCGTCAAGAACAAGGTGGCGCCCCCGTTCAAGCAGGCCGAGTTCGACATCCTCTACGGCACCGGCATCAGCCGCGAGGGCGGGCTGATCGACATGGGCGTGGAGCACGGCTTCATCCGGAAGTCCGGCGCCTGGTACACCTACGAGGGCGACCAGCTCGGCCAGGGCAAGGAGAACGCGAGGAACTTCCTGCGGGACAACCCCGACCTGGCGGACGAGATCGAGAGGAAGATCAAGGAGAAGCTCGGCATCGGCCCGAAGGCCGACGTTCCCGAGCAGGCGGCCGACGCCCCCGCGGGCGCGCCCGCCAAGGGCGCGGCCCCGGCCGGGGCCACCGCCACCGCGACGGTCGCCGCGCCGCCCGCCAAGGTGTCCCGGGCCGCCAAGCCCGCGGCCGCCAAGAGCTGACGGTGACCCGGCGCAGCGAGTGGCCGGAGCGCCCACCACCCCGAGACCGCGGTGGCCCCTCGACGTCGAGGGCCGACGAGGGGCCACCGCGCACGCCACGTGACCCGGTCGAGCGGGCGCGGGCGATCAGCCTGCGGCTGCTCACCGGGACCCCGCGCACCCGGCGGCAGTTGGCCGACGCCCTGCGCGAGCGGGACATCCCGGACGAGGCGATCGACACCGTCCTCGACCGCTTCGAGGAGGTGGGGCTCATCGACGACGCGGCGTTCGCGGCGGCGTGGGTGGAGTCCCGGCACCACGGGCGGGGCCTCGCGGGCCGTTCGCTCGCCCGCGAGCTGCGCACCAAGGGCGTGGCGGCGCCGGTGATCGACGAGGCGGTCGCCCGACTCGACCCCGAGCGCGAGGAGGAGACCGCCCGCGCCCTGGTGGAGCGCAGGCTGCGCGCCACGCGGGGCGTCGAGCCGGTCAAGCGGCTGCGGCGGCTGGTCGGCGTGCTGGCCCGCAAGGGATACGCCGAGGAGCTGGCCGTCCGGGTGGTCCGCGAGGCGCTGGCGGCCGAGGCCGCCGAGGCCCCCGGGACCACCGACGAGCGGTGGCGGGACGGCTTCTAGCCCTCGGCGGCTTCCGGGGCGGGGTCGGGGACGGCGCGCAGGGCGGCCGCGCAGGCGCGCAGGGACGGCTGGTCGGCGCCCGGCAGGGCGGCGGCCAGGTGCCCGTCGGGGCGGACCACGAGCAGCGTGTGCGGAGCGGCCCCGGGGTAGTCCTCGGTCACGAGCAGCTCGGCGGGCAGCGCCAAGGTGCCGGTGGCGGCGGCCAGTTCGGGCATGAGCCCGGCCGAGAGCCAGTGCCGGGCGTCCCACACCCGGGCCCCCGGCGCGGTCAGGACCAGCAGCAGCGGCCCGCCCAGGCGTTCGCGCAGCATGCGCGTCTCGCCCTCCAGGGTGATCACCGGCACATCGGCGACCGGCGCGCCGACGGGGGTGTCCGTCGTGGTGCCCCGGCGCGGCGCGCAGGCGAGGGGCGAGGCGCCGTACCGCGCGGGGCCGCCCAGGGTGCCCCGGCCCAGATGGCTGTCGGACAGCAGCGCGAGGCGGCCACCGCTCCGCCCCGTGAGCCGCCCCTTGAGACCGCCCCCGCCGCGCACCAGGGGCAGCGCCTGGTCGACGGCGCGCAGCCGCGCGCCGACCGCTGTGCGCCGCTCGGCCTGGTAGCTGTCGAGGAGGGAGTCGGCGTTGCCCTCGTGGCAGGCGACGGCCAGCTTCCAGGAGAGGTTGTCGACGTCCCGCAGCCCCTCGGCGACCTGTTGCGTGCCGAGCGCCCCCAGCAGGTGCGCGGCGTCCCCGGCGAGAAAGGCGGGCCCCGAGCGCCAGGCGCGGGCCAGCCGCTGGTGGCAGACGTGGACGCCGGTGTCGAGCAGCTCGTAGGGCGGCACCTCGCCCTCGTGCCACGCGGCGAGCGTGCTGTGCACCCGGTCGAGCAGGGCGTCGGGGGTGACGAGGCCGTCGTCCCGCGGCAGCGGCCAGTCCAGGCGCCACACGTCCCCCGGCAGCGGCCGGGCCGTGACCTCCCCCGCGGGCAGCCCCCGGTGCAGCCCCGCCTCGCCGGGCCAGGGCAGCTCGGCGCCCACCGCGGCGACGGCGAAGCGCTCGACGCCGGTGCGCCCGGGGAAGGGGACGCGCAGCAGCTTGCGGACGGTGGAGCGGGGCCCGTCGCAGCCGACGAGGTGGCTGCCGCGCCACTGCCGTTCTTCGTCGCGCCGCCCCTCGGGGGCGCGGGCGACCGAGCGGGCCACCAGCTCCCTGCCGCGTTGCTCGAGGTCGACGACGCGGTGCCCCCGGGCGACGCGGATCAGCTCCTGGCGGGCGACGGCGTCGCGCAGGGCCCGCTCCAGCGCGTGCTGCGGCACATGGCGCGGCGCGTCATCGGGGGCGACCGGCCGGTGGAGCACGGTCCTGCCGCGTTGGGTGACCCGCCACGCCTCCCAGGCGGGGGCCTGGCCGCCCAGGCCCGGCAGCCCGGCCCAGTGCGCCACGTCGGGGGGCAGCACACAGGTGCGGGCGAGGCGCACGGGGGGTGGTTCATCCGCGCCGTCCAGGAGGACGGTCGGGACGCCGTGCCCGGCCAGGGCGAGCGCCAGCGCGAGCCCGACGGGGCCCGCGCCGGCGATGATCACGGGCAGCACAGGACGTATGCAACGGCAGCGGATGAGAGGGCGTCAAGTCGGCCTTGACGCGGGCGGGTTGTCGCGGGACCGGCCGTGGCCGGCCCCGCGCGACGACCCACTACGTCTTGGCGAGGCCGCCGGGACCCGGCACGTCGCCCGCCGCGTCCAACTCGTCCGTCACCGTGGTGGACAGCACGGCACCCGTGCCCCGCTTGCCGCGCCGTATCCGGCCCTCGAGCCAGCTGGCGAAGCTGGTGAGCAGGAAGTTCAGCACGATGAAGATCACGGCGATCACGGTGAACGCCGCCAGCAGGTTGGCGAAGTTGCCGTCGATCAGGCCGACGCTGTCCAGGAGCTCGCTGTAGCCCAGCATCGCGCCGCCGAGCGCGGTGTCCTTGACGATGACGACCAGCTGGCTGACGATCGCGGGCAGCATCGCGGTGACCGCCTGCGGCAGCAGCACGAACAGCATGATCTGCCCCTTGCGCATGCCGATCGCCTTGGCCGCGTCGGTCTGCCCCCTGGGCAGCGCGAGCACGCCCGCGCGCACGACCTCGGCGAGCACCGAGGCGTTGTACAGCACCAGGCCGGTCACCACCGCGTACAGCGGCCGCACGTCGCGGTCGATGTCGGTCCACATCGCGTACGCCTCGTTGGCGAACAGCATCAGCAGCAGCACCGGGATCGCGCGGAAGAACTCGACGACGGTGCCCGCGGGGATCCGCACCCACGCGTGGTCCGAGAGCCGCCCGATGCCGAGCGCGGCGCCGAGCGGCAGGGCGATCAGCATGGAGAGGCCCGCGGCGATCAGGGTGTTCTGGAGGCCGGGGAGGATGAACGTCGTCCACACGTTGCCGTTGGTGAAGAACGGCTCCCACTGGTCCCAGTCCAGCTCGCCGTTGTCCTCCAGGACGCTCAGCACCCACCCCGCGCCCGCCGCCAGGACCACGAGGAAGACGACGGCGATGAGGACGTTCCGGCGTCGGGCGCGGGGCCCTGGGGCGTCGTACAGAACGGAGAGATCGCTCATCGCTTCACCGCCGCGCGCTTGGCGACCCAGCCGAGGAACAGGCCGGTCGGGAGGGTCAGGACGATGAAACCGAAGGCGAACAGGATGGCGATCGGCACCAGTTGGGCCTCCTGCTCGATCATGTCACGCATCAGCAGGGCGGCCTCGGCGACGCCGATGGCGGCGGCCACCGTGGTGTTCTTGGTCAGGGCGATCAGCACGTTGGCCAGCGGCGCGACCACCGCGCGGAACGCCTGGGGCAGCACGATCAGTGTGAGCACCTGTGTGAAGCTCAGCCCGAGTGCCCTGGCGGCCTCGGCCTGCCCGACAGGCACCGTGTTGATCCCGGACCGCAGCGCCTCGCACACGAACGTCGAGGTGTAGAGGACGAATCCGAGGACGGCCAGCCTGAACGACAGCGACTGGGTGCCGAAGTCGGCCCACATCGTCATCCCCAGCGTGTAGGCGAGGAGCTGAGAGCAGGCCACGATGATCAGGGTCAGCGGGGTGTTCCGGAAGACGTGCACATACACGGTGCCGAACGCCCGCATGATCGGGACGGGGCTGACGCGCATCGCGGCGAGGATCGTTCCCCATATGAGGGAGCCGATCCCCGAGAGGACGGTGAGCTGCACCGTCGTCCAGAACGCTCCGAACAGGTCATACCTGTCGAGGTCAAGGAAGTCGAACACGGAATCTCGCAGTCTCGCCCTGGGGGCGGATGGCGGAAGAGGGCGTGGCGCGCCGCCCGCCGTGAGCGGCGCGCCACGGTGGCCGTGAACGGGCCAGGGTCAGGGACGGGCCCCGATCTCGGGGGCGGCGTCCGCCTCGTAGTTGGCCGGGCCGAAGTGCTCCTGGACCAGCTCTTCCCAGGTGCCGTCCTCGACCATCTGCGCGATGGCGTCGTTGACGTCCTCGAGGTCCTCGGAGTCCTTGGGCAGGCCGACGCCGTAGTACTCGTCGCTCAGCTCGAGCCCGGCCAGCGCGAACTTGCCCTGGTGCTGCTCCTGGGCCGCGTAGCCGGCGAGGATGGAGTCGTCGGTGGTCAGGGCGTCGAGAGTGCCGTTCTCCAGGCCGGTGAGGCACTCGGAGTAGGTGTTGAACGGCTGGAGGTTGGCGTCGGGGGCGAAGTCCCGCTGGACGTTCTCCGCCGAGGTGGAGCCGGAGACCGAACACAGGGTCAGGTCGTTGATGGCCTCGGGCGTCGGGACCTCGGTGTCGGTGCGCAGCAGCAGGTCCTGGTGGGCGACGAAGTACGGGCCCGCGAAGTCGACCTGCTCCTCGCGCTCCTCGGTGATGGAGTAGCTGGCCACGATCATGTCGACGTCGCCGCGGTCGAGCAGCTGCTCGCGCTCGGGGCTCGGGGCCTCCTCGAAGGTGATCTCGTCCTCCTCGTAGCCGAGCTCGCCCGCGATGTAACGGGCCACGTCCACGTCGAAGCCGACGAAGTCGCCCTCCTCGTTCTGGAGGCCGAGGCCCGGCTGGTCGAACTTGATGCCGATCGTGATGCCGTCGTCGCCCCCGCCGCCACAGGCCGTGGCGGTCAGGACCAGGGCGGCGGCGGAGGCGGCCAGGGCGCTTGCCTTGCGAAGTCTCATGGTGGGTACTCCCCCTCGTTGAATGTGCGTGATGGAGGTGAAAACGTGCGGAATGCCGGAGCCGCGCATCAGTGCGCGAGGATCTTCGACAGGAAGTCCTTCGCGCGGTCGCTCCGCGGGTTGTCGAAGAACTGGTGGGGGTCGGCCTCTTCGACGATCCGGCCGTCGGCCATGAACACGACGCGGTTGGCCGCCGAGCGGGCGAAGCCCATCTCGTGGGTGACCACGACCATGGTCATGCCCTCGCGGGCCAGTTGCTGCATGACCTCGAGGACCTCGTTGATCATCTCGGGGTCCAGGGCCGAGGTGGGCTCGTCGAAGAGCATCACCTTCGGCTCCATGGCGAGGGCACGGGCGATGGCGACGCGCTGCTGCTGCCCACCGGAGAGCTGTGCCGGGTACTTGCCGGCCTGGTTGCCCACGCCCACCCGGTCGAGCAGCGCCTGGGCACGCGTCCTGGCCAGCGACTTGTCCTGTCCCCGCACCTTGATCGGACCGAGCGCCACGTTGTCGAGCACGGTCCGGTGCGGGAAGAGGTTGAAGGACTGGAAGACCATGCCCACGTCGGCGCGCAGCCGGGCCAACTCCCTGCCCTCCTCCGGCAGGGGGCGGCCGTCGATGGTGATGCTGCCGTCGTCTATCGTCTCCAGGCGGTTGATCGCCCGGCACAGCGTCGATTTACCGGAACCCGAGGGGCCGATCACGACGACGACCTCGCCGCGCTTGATCGTCAGGTTGATGTCCTGGAGCACGTGGAGTGCGCCGAAGTGCTTGTTCACCTTGTCCAGGACGACCAGATCTTCCGCCGGGGGTGCTGCGTCGGCGGCCTCCTTCGCCAGCGGCACTTCGCTCATCGTGGTCCTGCTCCCGTCCTCGTCGGTTGCAGGGACACTAGCCAGCATGAATCACAACGTCACTTGATCTGAGGGGAAATTGAGCATAACGATCCGATCGCCCGCCACTTCCCTGCGTCACCGTCCGTCGCTCAGCGTGCCCGGCGCATAACGGAAGCGTTCAGCTCGTCCGGTGCCCCTTGACGCGGCCCCAGGTGATCGGCGTGGATGCCAGGGAGAAACGCGCGGACACGCGAGGACACAGGGGGACACCCGCGGGCAACCGGTGACGCGGACAGAGCGCCGGAAGGAGGGCGGACGGTGAGACTGCTCCTGGTCGAGGACGACGAGCACGTCGCCGCCGCCCTCGTGGCGGTGCTCGGCAGGCACGGCTTCGACGTCGTGCGGGCCCGCGGGGGCGAGGAGGCGATCAGCCTGCTGCGCGACCGCTCCTACGGGGTGGTCCTGCTCGACCTCGGCCTGCCGGACGTCGACGGCTTCGAGGTGTGCGGCCGGATCAGGCGCCTGACCTCGGTGCCGATCATCATGGTGACGGCCCGCGCGGACGTGCGTTCCCGCATACACGGGCTCAACCTGGGCGCGGACGACTATGTCGTCAAGCCCTATGACACCGGCGAGCTCCTCGCCCGCATCCACGCGGTCAGCCGCCGCACGGGCCCCGAGGAGGTGGCGGAGCCCGGCGTGCCCGACGACGTGCTGTCCCTCGGCCCGGTCGTCGTCGAGCTGGCGACGCGGCAGGTGTCGGTGGACGGCCGCCCTGTGACGTTGACCCGCAAGGAGTTCGACCTGCTGGCGCTGCTCGCCCAGCGGCCCGGCGTGGTCTTCCGCCGCGAGCAGATCATCAGCGACGTGTGGCAGACCAGTTGGGAGGGGACGGCACGCACCCTCGAGGTGCACATCGCCTCGCTGCGTTCCAAGCTGCGCAGGCCGGAGCTGGTCGAGACGGTGCGCGGCGTCGGCTACCGCCTGGCGATACCGCCCGCGCCGTCGGCACCCTCCGCGCCGCCCGCGCCCTCCGCCCCTTCGACGCCGCCCGCGCCCTCCGCCTGACGGGCGCCAGGCCACTCCATGCGCTCCCGCCTTCTCCCACTGCTCATCGTGCTGCTCACCGGCGTGCTGCTCGCCCTCGGCATCCCGCTGGCGACGAGCCAGGCCCGCAGCGAGCAGCAGCGCGTGGTCGTGGACCGGATCGACGACACCGCGCGCTTCGCCTCCCTGACCCAGTCCGCCGCCGACGCGGGGCCGCCGGGCGAGCAGCGGCTTGCCGCGCTCGAGGACGAACTCGCCACCTACCACGACGTCTACGGCATCAGGGTCGGCGTCTTCCAGCGCGACGGCCGCCCCATGGCGGTCGCCCCCGAGGGCTGGGAGGCGCCGGGCGGGGCGGGCGGCGAGGAGTTCGCCGAGGCGCTCGCGGGCCGCCGCAGCCAGGGCCCGACCCAGGTGTGGCCCTGGGCGCTCGACCGGCGGCTGGTCGTCGCCTCGCCCGTGATCAGGGACGGCGACGTGATCGCGGTGGTGGTCGTGGACTCGCCGACCGGGCCGCTGCGCTCCCGCATCCTGCGCGGCTGGCTCGGGATCGCCGCGGGCGAGGCCGCCGCGATGCTGCTCGCGGTCGGGGCGGCGTTCCGGCTGACCGGCTGGGTGCTGCGCCCGGTGCGGGTGCTCGACAAGGCGACCCACGACATCGCCACCGGGCAGCTCGCGTCGCGGGTGGCCGCCGCGGGCGGGCCGCCTGAGCTGCGGCGCCTGGCGCGTTCGTTCAACGAGATGGCCGACCACGTCGAGCTGGTCCTCGACCAGCAGCGCGCCTTCGTCGCCGACGCCTCGCACCAGCTGCGCAACCCGCTGGCCGCGCTGCTCCTGCGCATCGACCTGCTGGGCCTCGAACTGCCCGAGGGCAACGAGGAGTTCGCCTCCGTCAAGGCCGAGGGCATCAGGCTGGCCAAGGTGCTCGACGGGCTGCTCGACCTGGCGCTCGCCGAGGGCACCCCCGCCGACCTGCGCATCACCGATGTCGCGGCGCTCGCCGCCGAACGCGTCGCCGCCTGGCGCCCCGTCGCGGACCGGCGCGGGGTGCGGCTGACCGCCGAGGGCGCGGCGGCGGCGACCGGCTGGGCCGACCCGGTGGGGCTCTCCAGCGCGTTGGACGCCATTGTCGACAACGCGCTGAAGTTCACGCCCGAGGGCGGCGCGGTGCGCGTCGCCGTCACCGCGAACGGCGAGCGCGTCACCGTCGAGACCGCCGACGACGGCCCCGGGCTCGCCCCCGAGGAACTGGAGCGGATCGGCGACCGCTTCTGGCGCAGCGGCCGCCACCAGAACGTCCAGGGCTCGGGGCTCGGCCTCTCCATCGTGGCCACCCTGCTGGCCGCGGGAGGGGCGACGATCACCTACACCGCGAACGAGCCGCGCGGCCTGCGGGTGATCGTCGCCGTCCCGCGCCACGCGCCCGAGCGCGCGCCGGCGCAGCCGGTCAGGCGCGAGCCGGGGAGCGGCTCAGCCGCACCGTGAGGACCTGGAAGGGCCGCAGCGCGAGCCCCACTCCGCCCTCCTCCGCGGCGTCCAGCGGCGCGCCGCCCTCCATCGGGCGCTCGAGCAGGTCGGTCTCGACCGCGCCCGTGCACGGGAAGCCCGGCACCAGGCGCCCGCGCGCCCTGCCGCCGCCCGACTCGTAGAGCCGCACCACCACGTCGCCGCCGCGGTCGTCCGCCAGCTTGACGGCCTCGACCACGATCGACCCGCCGTCCACGACCGTGACCAGCGGCTCCACGGTCGCGCCGCCCGGCACCGAGCGCTCGGGCAGGTTGATCCAGTGCCCCTCGCGCACCGCGTCGCCGATCGTCGCCCCCGGCACCAGCGCGTACCTCAGCCGGTGGGCGCCCTGGTCGGTGTCGGGGTCGGGATAACGCGGCGCGCGCAGGAGCGACAGCCGCACCGTCGTCGTCTGGCCGCCGTCCTCGCGCACCTCGCGGCTCACATCGTGGCCATAGGTCGAGTCGTTGACCACGGCCGCGCCCCAGCCGGGCTCGCCCACGTGGATCCAGCGGTGCGCGCAGATCTCGAACTTGGCCGCCTCCCACGACGTGTTGGTGTGCGTGGGCCTGAAGACGTGCCCGAACTGCGTCTCGGCGGCCGACGCGTCGGCCTTCACATCGAGCGCGAACGCCGCCTTGAGGATCTTCTCCCGCTCGTGCCAGTCGATGTCCGCGTCCACGTCGAGCGCCCGCGCGCCGGCGCGCAGCGTCAGCCGCTCGGTCACGGTCGAGGCGCCGAACGAACGCGCCACCCGCACCGTCGCCGCCCCGTCGTCCGCGGTCTCGAGCGCCAGCTCGTCGAGGGCCGTCAGATCGGTGACGCTGTTCCGGTAGAACGCGTCGACGTCCCACGCGTCCCAGTGGTTGGGGAGGTCGGGGTGGAGCTGGAGCAGGTTGCCCGCGCCGCCGGGCGCGATGGCCTCGCGGCCCGTGGTGAGATCCATGGCCGACACCACGAGGCCGCGCGCGTCGATCTCCACCCCCAGCAGACCGTTGGCCAGCGTGAAGCCACCGTCCGCGCGCTCCTGCGCGCGCACCGGCGCGGTGGACAGCTCCGGGCGCGGTGCCGCGCCACCGGCCTGGATGCCGCCGCGGGGGTGCGGGGCGGCGTTGAACACCACCGAGCCGCCCGCGCTCGCGCCGCCCGCGCCGTCCCCCGACCCGGCGAGCGCCCGCTGCGCCGCGTCGATGATCGCCAGCAGCTCCGCGCGCACCCGCGCGTAGGTCTCCCTGGCCTCCCGGTGCACCCACGCGATCGACGAGCCGGGCAGGATGTCGTGGAACTGGTGGAGCAGCACCGTCTTCCAGATCCGGTCCAACTCCTCGTACGGATACGCGTACGGGGAGGAGCCGCCCGACGCCCGCACCGCGGCCGTCGCCGCCCACAGCTCGGCCTCGCGCAGCAGCGACTCGCTGTGCCGGTTCCCCTGCTTGGTCCTGGCCTGCGACGTGTAGGTGCCGCGGTGCAGCTCCAGATACAGCTCCCCGACCCACACCGGCGCGTCCTGGTACTCCTCGTGCGCCCCCTCGAAGAACGCCTCGGGCCGCTCGATCTCCACGCGCGGCGAGCCCTCGAGGTCGCGCAGCCGCGCGGCCCGCGCCAGCATCTCCCGGGTGGGGCCGCCCCCGCCGTCGCCCCAGCCGAAGGGCGCGAGGGAACGCGTCCCGCGCCCCTTCTCGCGGTAGTTGCGCGCCGCGTGCGCCATCTCGCGCCCGCTGAGGTCGGAGTTGTAGGTGTCCACCGGCGGGAAGTGCGTGAACACGCGCGTGCCGTCGATGCCCTCCCACCAGAACGTGTGGTGCGGGAAGGCGTTGCTCTGGCTCCAGGAGATCTTCTGCGTGAGGAACCAGGTCGACCCCGAGAGCTTCACCAGCTGCGGCAGCGCGGCCGTGTAGCCGAAGGAGTCCGGCAGCCACACCTCCCGGGTCTCGATCCCGAACTCCTCCAGGAAGAAACGTTTCCCGTGGACGAACTGCCGCGCCATGGCCTCGCCGCCGACCATGTTGGTGTCGGACTCCACCCACATGCCGCCCACCGGCACGAACGTCCCGTCCGCCACCTTCCGCCGCACCCGCGCGAACACCTCGGGCCTGTGCTCCTTGAGCCACGCGAGCTGCTGCGCCTGCGACATGGCGAAGACGAACTCCGGGTGGTCGTCCATCAGCGCCACCACGTTGGCCGACGTGCGCGCCACCTTCCGCACGGTCTCGCGCAGCGGCCACAGCCACGCCGAGTCGATGTGCGCGTGCCCGACCGCGCTGACGCGGTGCGCCGTCGCGTGCGCCGGGGACGCGAGCGCCGGCGCGAGCCGCTCGCGCGCCGCAGGGGCCGAGCCCGCGATGTCGTCCAGGTCGAGCGCGTCGAGCGCGCCCTCGATCGCCCGCAGCAGCGTCCAGCGCAGCGCGTCGTCGACGGCCAGCTGCTCCATCAGCCCGCCGACCACGTCGAGGTCCTGCGCCAGCTCCCACACCTGCGGCTCGAACACCGTGAGGTCGAGGCGGTCGAACCGGTACAGCGGCTCGTCGCCCGCCGTGAGCCGGTCGCCGAGAACGGTGGGGCGCGCGTCGTTGATCACGGGGTTGGCCGCCGCCTCGACGAACAGCTCGACCTCCTCGCCGCCCGCCGCCTCGTCGGCGATGCGCACCCAGTCGTTGTAGGGGTGCAGGCCCTTCACGGCCTCGCCGTCGGCCCGGTACACCAGGCCCTCGCACTGGAACCCCGGCATCCCGCGGTCGAAGCCGAGGTCGATCACCGCCTCGACGGTCAGGCCCGCCCACTCCCGCGGCACCCGCCCGGTCAGCCGCAGCCACGTGGTGCCCCACGCGGGCCCCCACGAGTCCCCCGCCGCCGCGGGCGTGAAGGGCGCGGCCAGCCCCTCGCCCACCGGGACCGGCTCGCCGGGGGCGTCCCACCGCTCCACGGTGAACGGCACCGGATCGCGGTGCACGGCGGGCCGGATCCGCTCCTCGAGCACCCGGCGGAGTCGGTCTTCGACCAGCTTTCGGTCGTCGTGCATGGTGCTACTCCGAACGTTTCTCGTCAAAAGTGTCGAAAATGTCGAAAGAGTCGGAAAGGTCGGTCAGTTGATCAGGACTTGACCGACCGGTAGTAGTCGCGGGCGCCGTTGTGCAGGACCAGGGGCTGGGTGTAGATCGCGGTCAGCAGATCCACCCGCTGCGCCGCGTGCACCTGCCGCCCGATCCGGTCGCGGCCGTTGATGACCGACCGGGTGATCTGCTCGGTGACCGCCTCGTCCGCGTCCTCGGTCGTCACCAGCAGGTTCGCCACCGCGATCGTGTCCACCACCTCGGCGCCCGCGATCCCGGGGTAGGCGTCGGGCGGCAGCACGGCCGCCCGGTAGTACGCGGTGTGCGGCCCCCGCTCGCCGAGCGCGGGAAGCAGATCGCCGAGCGGCACCAGGCGGATGTCCAGGACGCCGGAGAGCCGCGAGACGGCGGTGGTCGGCAGCCCGCCCGACCAGAAGAACGCGTCGATCCGCCCCGCCTCCAGCATGCGCGGCATGTCGCCGATGCCGTCGCGGAACGGCACCACGTCGGAGTCCATGTCGAGGCCCGCGGCGGCCAGCAGCTCGCGCGTCACCAGCTGCACGCCCGAGCCGTCCTGCCCGACCCCCACCCGCAGCCCCCGCAGATCCTCCGTCGCCCGCACCGGCGATGACGAGGGCACGACGAGCTGGATGTAGTCGTCGTACAGCCGCGCGCAGGCCCGCAGCCGGTCCGCGCCCACGCCCCCCTGGGCCTGGTAGACGGCTATCGAGTCGGCCGTCGCGATCGCGTAGTCGGCCTCGCCCGAGGCGAGCCTGCCCAGGTTCTCCAGGGAGCCGACGCTGCGCTGCAACGCCATGTCCAGGTTGGGGGCGTCGTTCGCCAGCTGGCCACGGAGCAGCTGGCCGTACTTGGCGTAGACTCCGCCGTTCACCCCCGTGCTCAGCGAGACCGAGCCCGAGACCCGGTCCTCGTCCCCGACGAGCGGTCGCCACAGCAGCGTGGCCGCCAGGGCCAGCACCACGACGACGCCCAGCAGCAGCGGCCTCGAGCGCCGGCGCGGGGAACCCACGGAGAGCATCAGAGCAAGGTAGCAGCGGAACGTAGACTTGGGGACCTGCGGTATCCGCTTCTCGCACCGAATGGGATTGAGTTCACGCATGCCCGACGTCGCGCGCACCTATGAAGTCAGGACATTCGGCTGCCAGATGAACGTCCACGACTCGGAGCGGATGGCGGGGTTGCTCGAGCGGGCCGGCTATGTCCCGGCGGCCCCCGGCGCCGAAGCGGCTGACGTGGTCGTGTTCAACACCTGCGCGGTCCGGGAGAACGCCGACAACCGCCTCTACGGGAACCTCGGCCAGCTCGCCCCCCGCAAGGCCGCCCGCCCCGGGATGCAGATCGCCGTGGGCGGCTGCCTGGCGCAGAAGGACCGCGACACCATCGTGCGGCGCGCCCCCTGGGTGGACGTCGTCTTCGGCACGCACAACGTCGGCAGCCTCCCCGTCCTGCTCGAGCGGGCCCGGGTCGAGCGCGAGGCGCAGGTGGAGATCGCCGAGTCGCTCGAGGCGTTCCCCTCCACCCTGCCCACGCGCCGCGAGAGCGCGTACGCGGCCTGGGTCGCCATCTCCGTCGGGTGCAACAACACCTGTACGTTCTGCATCGTCCCCGCGCTGCGCGGCAAGGAGAAGGACCGCCGCCCCGGCGATGTCCTGGCCGAGGTCGAGGCGCTGGTCGCCGAGGGCGTCTCCGAGATCACCCTCCTCGGCCAGAACGTCAACGCGTACGGCTCCGACATGGGCGACCGCCAGGCGTTCTCCAAGCTGCTGCGCGCGTGCGGCGCCGTCGACGGCCTCGAGCGCGTCCGCTTCACCTCGCCCCACCCGCGCGACTTCACCGACGACGTCATCGAGGCGATGGCCGAGACGCCGAACGTCATGCCCCAGCTCCACATGCCGCTCCAGTCGGGCTCCTCGCGGATCCTGCGCGCGATGCGCCGCTCGTACCGGCAGGAGCGGTATCTCGGGATCATCGGGAAGGTGCGCGCGGCCATCCCCGACGCCGCGATCACCACCGACATCATCGTGGGCTTCCCCGGCGAGACCGAGGAGGACTTCGAGGAGACGCTGCACGTCGTGCGCGAGGCGCGCTTCGCCCAGGCGTTCACCTTCCAGTACTCCAAGCGCCCCGGCACCCCCGCGGCCGAGATGGCGGGCCAGATCCCCAAGGAGACGGTCCAATCGCGCTACGAGCGGCTGGTGCGGCTCCAGGACGACATCTCGTGGGCGGAGAACAAGCGGCAGCTGGGCCGCACCGTCGACGTCCTGGTCGCCGAGGGCGAGGGCCGCAAGGACGACGCCACCCGCCGCCTCTCGGGCCGCGCCCCTGACAACCGCCTGGTCCACTTCGCGCGCCCCGACGAGCCGATCCGCCCCGGCGACGTCGCCACGGTCACCGTCACCTATGCGGCGCCCCACCACCTGCTGGCCGAGGCGCCCCCCGAGGCCGTGCGCCGCACCCGCGCAGGGGACGCGTGGGAACGCCGCACCGCCGCGCCCGCGCAGGGGACCCCCGGAGTGCTGCTCGGGCTGCCGAAGGTCGGCCCGCCGGCCGCCGCCCCCGAGCCCGCCGGCGGCTGCGCGGCGCACTGAGGCCCCGGCGCGCACGCCCCGGCGCCCGCAGGCGGCGGGGTTAGGCTGCGGCCATGCTCGTCGCCGCCGCTGTGTGCCCGTGTCCGCCCCTGCTGGTGCCCGAGGTGGCGGGGGGTGCCGCGGCCGAGCTCGACGAGGCCCGCGCCGCCTGCGACGACGCCCTCGGCGTGCTCACCGCGGCCAGACCCGACCGGCTGCTGGTCGTCGGCCCCGCGGCCCAGCCCGAGCGGGGCGCGTTCCCCCCGGGGGCGCGCGGCTCGTTGCGCGGCTTCGGGGTGGCGGTCGAGGCCCGTCTCGGCGAAGGCCCGCCCGGCGAGCGCGCGTTGCCGCCGTCCCTGACCATCGGCGCCTGGCTGCTCGAACGCACGGGGTGGGCCGCCGCGCCCGTCGAGGGCCTCGGCGTCGGCGAGCCGCTCGCGCCCGAGCGGTGCGCCGCCGTGGGCCGCGAGCTGGCCGCGGCGACCGACCGGCTCGCCCTGCTGGTGATGGGCGACGGCAGCGCGTGCCGATCCCCGCGCGCGCCTGGGGCGTACGACGAGCGCGCCGTCGCGTTCGACGAGGCGACGGCGCGGGCGCTCGGCGAGGCGAACACCGCCGCCCTGGCCGCCCTCGACGCCGAGCTGGCCGAGGATCTGCGCGCGGCGGGTCGCTCCAGCTGGCAGCTGCTCGCGGGCGCGGGCGAGGCGACCGGTCTCGCCGGCCGCCTGCTGTACCACGAAGCCCCTTACGGCGTCGGCTACTTCGTGGCCTCCTGGTCCTAGCCGGGGTCCAGGCCGGTCCTCCGCGGCCGCCCCCGGCGCGGCTCAGGAGCGGGCCGCGCCCTCGCCCGCCCCGCTGTCCGCGGCCTCGGGCGCCGCGGTCTGCTTCGGGATGCCGACCTCGTCGGCCCCCTCGCCCTCGCCTCCCTCGGCGGTCCCCGAGGGCTGCGCGGCGGCGGCCTTCTCCTCGGTCGCCGCCGCGGCGGCCGCCCCCGCGCAGCACGCCGCAGGCTCGGACGTCCCCTTGCCGCGGCCCCGGAACCAGGCAAACACTCCCATGACAACTCCCGACCTTCCGTGGGTGGATGACTCAGCAGCAGCAACGACCCGCGGCGCCCGCCGTCACGTCGCTCGTTCGAGGGCCGCGGGCGGATCTGGGAGACTGCCCCGCGTGAACAGCGCAGCCCACGCCCCCCGGGTCGTCGCCGTGGTCGGGCCGACCGCCGCGGGCAAGTCGGACCTCGGGGTCGCCCTGGCGCGGCGGCTCGGCGGCGAGGTGGTCAACGCCGACTCGATGCAGCTCTACCGCGGCATGGACATCGGCACCGCCAAGCTGACGCCCGCCGAGCAGGGCGGCGTTCCGCACCACCTGCTCGACATCTGGGACGTCACCGAGACCGCGAGCGTCGCCGAGTACCAGCGGCTGGCGCGCGAGCGGATCGACGCGCTGCTGGCCGCGGGGCGCGTTCCCGTGCTGGTCGGCGGCTCGGGCCTCTATGTCCGCGGCGCGATCGACACCCTGGACTTCCCCGGCACCGACCCGGCCGTACGGGCGCGTCTCGAGGGCGAGTTGGCGGGTCTTGGCAGCGCCGCGCTGCACGCCAGGCTGGCCGAGGCCGACCCGCGGGCGGCGCACGCGATCCTGCCGAGCAACGGCCGCAGGATCGTCAGGGCGCTCGAGGTCATCGAGATCACGGGGGAGCCGTTCACCGCGCGGCTGCCTGGCGCCGCCGACGAGCGGTCCGTCTACCCGACGCTCCAGATCGGCGTCGGGGTGGAACGCCCCGAGCTGGACGCCAGGATCGCCGAGCGGGTGGACCGGATGTGGCGGGCGGGCCTGGTGGACGAGGTCAGGGCGCTGGAGCGGGCCGGGCTGCGCGAGGGGCGCACGGCGTCAAGGGCGCTGGGGTACCAGCAGATCCTGGCCGCGCTCGCGGGGGAGTGCGCCGAGGAGGAGGCGCGCGAGGAGACCGTTCGCGCCACCCGGCGCTTCGCCCGCCGGCAGGAGAGCTGGTTCCGCCGCGACCCGCGCGTGCGCTGGCTGAGCGGGGCGCGCGAGGCGCGGGGGGAGCTTGTGGACCTTGCGTGGGAGCTGGTCGAACGGACGGTCACATCCTGATCACGTGATGGCATCGGGACGCTCCAAGCGGACGGGACCGGTCCCCGGGCGTGCCATCATCGAGCGATGTCGCAACCGTGAAGCCGTTGAGTCTGGAGGGCGCGTGGCGATGGAGGCCGGCCCTCGTGAGAGCAACGGAACGACGGAGGGTGTGCCACCCCGTCGGCTTCCGGACGACGAGACACTCGCGGCCCTCACCGAGGCCGCGCCCACCCCGGAACCGGAAGCGGACGAGATCGTGGACGTCGGGACGCTGGATCCCGTGGAGACCGGCGAAGCCGTCGAGATCATCGACGAGTTCAACAAGGACGAGTCCTATGCCGACCTGCGTCCGCCCCGTCGGCTGCGGCTCTCGCTGGTCGCGCCCATCGCGCTGCTGAGCCTGCTCGGCTCGCTCATGTTCGCCTTCCCGCTCGCCTTCGCCTTCGACGAGGCGGGCGCGGTCGTCGCCATGCTGGGCCTGCTCATCGGGTGCAGCGCCGCGGGCTGGGGCATGATGGCCGCCCGCCGCGTCGGCTACACCTGGCCCGGGCTGCCGCCGCGCGGCTCGGGCCGCCGCCCCGACTGGCGGCTGCTCGCCCTCTACGGCCTCGGCTTCTCCGTGCTCGCCGTGCTCGCCGTCCTCCGGGTGGCCGCGCTGCGCTGAGTGTCGTCACCACGCGTTACGCTCGGGCAGGTGGGCACCGCACAGCAGCCCGTGCCGTTCCTCAAGGGGCACGGCACGGAGAACGACTTCGTGATCATTCCCGACCCGGACGACCGGCTCGACCTCTCGCCCGCCGCCGTGGCGCGCCTGTGCGACCGGCGCGCGGGGATAGGGGCCGACGGCCTGCTGCGCGTCGTGCGCGCCACCGGCGAGGCCGAGTGGTTCATGGACTACCGGAACGCCGACGGCAGCCTCGCCGAGATGTGCGGGAACGGCGTGCGGGTCTTCGCGCGCTACCTCCAGCGCGCCGGGCTCGCCAAGGGCGAGGGCGGGGACCTGCCCATCGCCACGCGCGCCGGCGTGCGCCGGGTGCGTTTCGAGGACGACGGGGACATCACCGTGGCCATGGGCGCGGCCGCGCTCCCCGGTGGCCCCGCCGAGTCGGTCACCGTCACCGTGGGGGAGCGCAGCTGGCCCGCGCGCCACGTCGACATGGGGAACCCCCACGCCGTGGCGTTCGTCGCCTCGCTCGCGGACGCGGGCCCCCTGCGCGAGGCCCCCGCCGTCAGCCCCGCCTCCGCGTACCCGCAGGGGGTGAACGTCGAGTTCGTGGTGGACCGAGGGCCGCGCCATGTGGCCCTGCGGGTGCACGAGCGCGGCTCGGGCGAGACCCGCTCGTGCGGCACGGGGGCGTGCGCGGTCATGGTCGCCGCGGTCAGGCGCGACGGGCTCGACCCGGCGGCCGATGGGCGCGCGGTCACCTACACGGTGGATGTCCCCGGGGGCCGGCTGGTGGTCACCGAGGAGGCGTCGGGCGCGGTCACCATGAAGGGGCCCGCGGTGATCGTGGCCGAAGGGACCCTGGACGCCGAGTGGTTGTATCAATCCTGGCCCCATCAGGCTCACATTTCAGCCACGTTTCCCAGAACATAAGTCACTCGAATGGGTGATCCACCACGATAGGGGCGGACGTCGGCGGGTGGGGCGTGGTGGGCTCGGTAGCATCAAGCACCGGCGCCGCTGCGGGACCACGCGGGAAGATCCACGCCGATCGACCCAGGTCGATCGACCTCGGCCGCGGACCGGTCACAGGACCGCGGGAGGTGCCCACCCCATGAGCGCAGAGGCGACCACGCCGGGCGACGCCGCCCGCGAACGCCGGGGCCACCGACGAGACGTGCTGAGGCTGCGCCAGCTCGGCCGCGCCGCCGTCATCCGCTCCACCGTGCGCCACCGGCTGCCCGACGCCATCGAGCACGTCGCCCAGGCCCACCGCCGCCACCACCCCCGCGCCGACCTCGACGCGCTGCGCCGCGCCTATCTGCTGGCGGAGTCGGCGCACCGCGGCCAGTTCCGCAAGAGCGGCGAGCCGTACATCACGCACCCGCTCGCGGTCACCCTGATCCTGGCCGAGCTCGGCGCGGAGACGACCACGCTCACCGCATCGCTGCTGCACGACACCGTCGAGGACACCGAGGTGACGCTCGACCAGGTCCGCGCGGACTTCGGCGACGAGGTCGGCCACCTCGTGGACGGCGTCACCAAGCTGGAGAAGGTGGAGTACGGCGCGGCGGCCGAGCCCGAGACGTTCCGCAAGATGCTGGTCGCCACCGGCAGCGACGTGCGCGTGATGTCGATCAAGCTCGCCGACCGCCTGCACAACATGCGGACGCTCGGCGTCATGCGCCCCGAGAAGCAGGCCCGCATCGCCCGCGTCACGCGCGACGTGCTGATCCCGCTGGCCGAGCGGCTCGGCGTACAGGCCGTCAAGAGCGAGCTCGAGGACCTGGTCTTCGCCATCCTCCACCCCGAGGAGCACGCGCGCGCCCAGGAGTTGATCCGCCGTCACTCCGCGGGCCCCGACCCGCTGGCCGAGGCGGCGGACGCCGTCCGCGAGGTGCTGCGCGAGGCCGGGATCGCCGCCCAGGTCGTCACCCGCCCCCGCCATGTGCTCTCCGTCCACCGGGTCAGGCTCAAACGGGGCGAGCCGGGGCCCTACGACTACGGCCGCCTGCTCATCCTCGTCGCGGAGAACGCCGACTGCTACGCCGCGCTCGGCGAGCTGCACACGTGCTTCACGCCGGTGGTCTCGGAGTTCAAGGACTTCATCGCCGTCCCCAAGTTCAACCTGTACCAGTCGCTCCACACCGCCTTCGCCTTCGGCGGCGGGCGGATCGCCGAGGTGCTGCTGCGCACCCACGCGATGCACCGCGTCGCCGAGGCGGGCGTGATCGTCCTGGGCGACCCGCACCGCGCGGGCGAGGGCGACGCGGGGGCCGAGGAGGAGCGGGTCGACCCCACCCGGCCGGGATGGCTCTCCCGGCTGCTCGACTGGCAGCGGCAGACGCCCGACCCCGACACGTTCTGGACCGCGCTCCGCGACGAGCTGGCCAAGGACCGCGAGATCACCGTCTTCGGCGAGGAGCCCGGCTCGGGGCCGCTCCAGCTCCCCGTCGGCGCGACGTGCGTCGACGCGGCCTACGCCCGCCACGGCGACGCCGCCCACGCGTGCCTCGGCGTGCGCGTCAACGGGCGGCTGGCCACGCTCCGCACCGTCCTGCACGACGGCGACACCGTGCACCTGCTGCTCGCCCCTGACGGCAGCTCGGGGCCTTCGCCCGAGTGGCTCGAGCACGCCACCACCCCCGCCGCCCGGATCCCGATCCGGCGGTGGCTCGACAGCCGCGAGGCCAGCGGGGGCGATGCGGGCCCCGAGCCCGCGCCGCACCACGGGCAGGCCGCGGGCGCCCTGGCCCCCGTGGCACGCCGCGCCGCCGCCGACCCCGCGGACCGGGCCGCCGCGATCGTGGCGGACGTGCCGGGCGCCCCGGTGCGCCTGGCACGTTGCTGTACGCCCGTGCCGCCCGACGGCGTGCGCGGCTTCACCGTGCGTGGCGGCGCCGTCACCGTGCACCGCGAGGACTGCCCGACCGCGGTCAGGATGACCGCGGCGGGCCGCCGTCCGCTCCCGGTGACCTGGCGCTCCGAGTCCATCGGCTGCCGCGTCACGCTGCACGCCGAGGCCCTGGGCCGCCCCGAGCTGCTCGCCGACCTCACCGAGGCGCTGGCCGCCCATGGCGCGGCCGTGCTCGCCGCCGAGGTCGAGCCGCCGCGTGAGCACCGCGTGCGGCACACCTACACGCTGCGACTTCCCGACTCCGCGGGGTTGCCGCGCCTGATGCGCGCGATGCGCCGCGTGCCGGGCGTGTACGACGTGACGCGCGCCGCGCGCCTCCAGTCCTGAGCCCCGCGCCCGCGCTGCGCGCCCCCGCCTTCCCGGCCGCGCCACCGCTTATCGGGGTGACGGCGGGCGGTCGCCGTGCCACCATGGCCATGCGCGGCCGGGAATGTTCCCGATCGCCCGGACGTTGAGGGGCGTGACGGTTCACCCTCGATGTGCCGCACCCGCGGAGGCCGTTCGGCTCAGCCGCGTTCCCCGACTCATAAGGACTGCATTGACCTTCTCTTCCCTTCCTCAGGACCACCAGCTCCGCAGCACCGGACGCCGGGCCGACGCCCTGATGGATGAGGACGTCACCCCGGGCGAGTTCGACCACGTGGACGGCGACCAGTTCGACCGCGACGACCGCGCCGCGCTGCGCCGCGTCCTGGGGCTCTCGACCGAGCTCGAGGACGTCACCGAGGTCGAGTACCGGCAGCTGCGCCTCGAGCGCGTCGTGCTGGTCGGCGTGTGGACCTCGGGCACCGCGCGGGACGCCGAGCTGTCCCTGGCCGAGCTGGCCGCGCTCTCGGAGACCGCGGGCGCCCTGGTGCTCGACGGCCTGATCCAGCGCCGCGACAAGCCGGACCCGGCCACCTACATCGGCTCGGGCAAGGCGCAGGAGCTGCGCGACATCGTGGTGGAGACCGGTGCCGACACCGTCGTGTGCGACGGTGAGCTGAGCCCGGGCCAGCTGATCCACCTGGAGGACGTCGTCAAGGTGAAGGTGGTCGACAGGACCGCGCTGATCCTCGACATCTTCGCCCAGCACGCCAAGTCCCGTGAGGGCAAGGCGCAGGTGTCGCTGGCCCAGATGCAGTACATGCTGCCAAGGCTGCGCGGTTGGGGTCAGTCGCTCTCCCGCCAGATGGGCGGCGGTGGCTCCGCGAGCGGCGGCGGCGGGATGGCCACGCGCGGCCCCGGTGAGACCAAGATCGAGACGGACCGGCGGCGGATCCGCGAGAAGATGGCGAAGATGCGCCGGGAGATCGCGGACATGAAGCACGGCCGCGAGCTCAAGCGGCAGGAGCGCCACCGGAACAGAGTGCCGTCCGTCGCCATCGCCGGATACACCAACGCCGGGAAGTCCTCGCTGCTCAACCAGCTGACCGGCGCCGGAGTCCTGGTCGAGAACGCCCTGTTCGCCACGCTGGACCCGACCGTGCGCAGGGCGACCACGCCGAGCGGGCGCACGTTCACGCTGGCCGACACGGTCGGCTTCGTGCGGCACCTGCCGCACGACCTGGTGGAGGCGTTCCGCTCCACGATGGAGGAGGTCGGCGAGGCCGATCTGATCCTGCACGTGGTGGACGGCGCCCACCCGGCGCCCGAGGAGCAGCTCGCCACGGTCCGCGAGGTGATCAGGGACGTCGGCGGGCACGACATCCCCGAGATCGTCGTCATCAACAAGGCGGACGCCGCGGACGAGTTGGCGTTGCAGCGGCTGCTGCGGACGGAGAAGCGGGCGATCGCCGTCTCGGCGCGCACCGGGCTCGGCATCGAGCAGCTGCTGGAGTGGATCGACACCGAGCTGCCGCGCCCCGCGGTGGAGCTGGAGGTCCTGGTGCCCTACACCGAGGGCGGCCTGGTCTCCCGGGTGCACGCGGAGGGCGAGGTGCTGGCCGAGGAGCACACCGGCGAGGGCACGCTGCTCACCGCCCGGGTGCACGAGGAGCTGGCCGCGCTGCTCGAGCCGTACGCCCCTGCCGTCAGCGGCTGATCGACGCGCCACGCGCCCGAAGGGGCCGCCTCCCGCGCAGGGGGGCGGCCTCTTCGGCGTCCCCGGTGGCCCGGGCCGCTCAGCGTCGAACGGCGGGTGCGACGCCCGCCGGGTCGGCGGCCAGCCCGCGCAGGATCAGCTGCGCCCAGCGCCGCCGCGCCGTCCTCGGCAGGTCGTCGCCCGGCAGGTTGGTCATCGCCAGCATGAGGTCGGCGGCGGTCACGTCGGGGTGCAGCGATCCCTCGGCATGGCCCGCCGCCACGATCCTGGCCAGCACGGCCCCGCTCTTCTCCGCGAGCCGGGGGTCGGCCTCGATGCCGCCGAGGTTGCCCACGGCCGCCTTGATGGTGCGGTCGACCCCGGCCGCCTCGCTGATCCGCTCGGTGAGCACGGTGAGCTCGGCGAACGCTCCGCCACCCGCCTCGATGCGGGCGACCGCCTCGTCGAGCGCCGTGAGGATCCGGTGCACGAGGTCGGCGACGATCGCCTGGATGAGATCGGCCTTGGTGGGGAAGTGCCGGTACAGCGTGCCGACCGCCACACCGGCCTCGCGCGCGATCTCGTCGATGCCGACGGCCTCGCCGTGCGCGGCGAGCAGCGAACGCGCCGCGCGCAGGATGTTCGCGCGGTTGCGCGCGGCGTCCGCGCGCAGCCGGTGCGGTGCGCTCACGGGGCAACCTCCGTCCTGGGAAGTGCCCATGAGGATGCCACAGCCGGGCGCGCCGGGTGGCCGAGATCGAACGCCGGGCGGCGGGGAGCGCGGGGGCGGCGCGCACGGATGGGGAGCCCCGGGGTCGCGAATGCGAACACATCGGCGTTCACCGCTGACCTGTCCGGAGTCGTCCACCCCGCGGGGTGGATTACTTCCCCCCGTCATCCCCGCGTCACAGCGGTGGTGCATACTAGTCGGACCTTAGGCTCTGGGTGCGAAATGTCGACACTCGAAGCTGAATTCGAAAGTTAAACAACTGAAGTGCAGTAGACGCTGGTGAAACGGGCGTGTATCTCCCGTGAAGCTCTTGGGGCTCACGGGGTGAGGAACGCCGGGTCCGGCGGGGTGTTCGGGGGATCACCATGTGTGACCTGCCTCCATGCCCTTGACCGTTCTTGGGTGGACCTCGTGGCCAGGTGCGCGCTCATGCCCGCTGAAGGGTGATGTTACCAATCAGTCACAAGGGGGATGAGTGGTAATGGAGCTTGTCGAGCGCACCAAGGAAATGAGAAGTCTGGATCAATTTCTCGGCGAGGCGGACGCGGGCTCGGGAAAAGCCGTTTTAATTTCGGGACCCGTCGCGACGGGAAAAACGGAACTCTCGGTCGCCTTTTCGAGAAAGGTGGCCGAAGCGGGCGCGCGGGTGATCAACGCCTTCGGTTCCGCCGAGGAACGGGATATACCGCTTGCTGTGCTCCGGCAACTTGCCGTTGACATCACTCGGGATGAGGCCGCCGATCCCTACCGGCTGACGCGCGCCATTTCCGGCCAGTTGCTCGATGCCGCCGGCGGGTTGCCGCTGCTGGTGGTGATCGACGACGTACACTTCATCGACAGCGCGTCGCTCCACGGGGTCCTCCAGCTCATTCGCCGGATCCGCACCGAGCGCGTCATGCTCCTGATGACGCACGCCGACCACCCCACGCCGACCGTTCCCGCGCTCCACGCCGAGCTGCTGCGCAGTCCCCACTGTCACCGCCTGACCCTCGCCCCGCTCTCGGCCGACGGGGTGGCCGAGCTGCTGGCCAGGGACGTGGACGCGGAGCGAGCCGCCCGGTGGGCGAGCGACTGGCACGCGCTGACCGGCGGCAACCCCCTCCTCCTGCGGGCGTTCCGCCAGGAGTCGCTGGGCGCGGGCGAGAGCGGCTCGCTCACCGCGCGCCCGGTCGCGGGGGAGACGTTCACCGATGTCGCCCTGGCCTGCCTGCACCGCAGTGGCGCCATCGCCCTCGACGTGGCCCGCGGCATCGCGGTGCTCGGCCACGACGTCACCGCCGACCTGCTGGCCAGGCTGCTCGGCGCCGACCCGGTGGAGCTGCACCGCGCGGTGCGCATCCTCAACTCCGGTGGCTTCCTGGAGTCGTTGCGCTTCCGCCACCCCGCGGTGCGCGCCGCCGTGCTCAAGGACCCCGCCTTCGACCGGCTGACCGCCTGGCACCACGCCGCGGCCGAGCTGCTCGAGGCCGAGGGCGGGACGCCGGACCGGGTGGCCGAGCACCTCGTCGCCGCCGACCGCGCCGACGCGCCCTGGAGCATCTCCGTGCTCCTCGACGTGGCGGCGGAGGCCCTGCGGCGCAACGACGGGAAGTTCGCGCTGCGCTGCCTCGAGCTGGCCCACCGGGAGAGCCCGCCGGGGCCCGAGCGCACCGAGATCGTCGGCATGCTGGTGCGCGCCGAGTGGCAGGTCAGCCCGGCCCGCGCGCACACCTACCTCGCCGAGCTGCTCGACATCTGGCGCGAGCACGGCCTCCCCGACCGCGAGGCGCTCACGGTCGTCAAGGCCCAGCTGTGGCACGGCCGCACCGCCGAGGCCGTCGAAGTGCTCAAGGGCACGGGGGAGTTCCCGGTGGACGGGGACGCCGCCACCGACCTGGCGGGCCTGCGGAGCTGGGTGCGGGCCTCCTACCCCGACCTCTTCCGCGACATCGAGTCCCTCTTCGAGCGGCGGCTGACCCATGGCGCCGACGTCAGCGTCATCTACGAGCCGCCGCCGCCCGTGCCGCCCCTGGCCACCGCGCCGCCCGGCGCGGCTCCGGGCTCCCCGCCCGCGGACGCGTCGAAGGGGGCGTCCGACCGGGCCCTGGTGCGCCACGCGGAGAGCGTTCTGCGGAACTACCGCATGGGCGACTGGTGGATGGCCGCGCCGAGCGCCGCGATCCTCGACCTGGTCTACGCGGACCAGCCGATGCGCGCCGAACGCTGGTGCTCGCGGCTGCTCCAGGAGGCCGAGTCCCGGGGGATGCGCGGCTGGCGCGGCCTGATCCACGCCATCCGCGGCGAGATCGCGCGGCGCGGCGGCCGGATCCTCCAGGCCGAGGAGAGCTCACGCGCCGCGTTCGACCAGGTCCCGCCGCGCTCGTGGGGCGTGATGGTGGGCCTGCCCCTCGCCAACCTGATCGGCGCCGCCACCGCGAGGGGCGCGCACGAGGAGGCCGAGGCCCACCTCGAACGCTCGGTGCCCGAGGCGATGTTCGGGACGCGGTTCGGCCTGCACTACCTGGAGGCCCAGGGCCACCACAACCTCGCGGTCGGCCGCCCCCAGGCCGCGCTGCGTCACTTCCTCATCTGCGGCCGCCGGATGGCCGGTTGGGACATGGACGTGCCCGTCCTGATCCCGTGGCGGACGGGCGCGGCCGAGGCCCTGGTGCGGCTCGGCGACCGGGCCGGGGCGCTGCGCCACCTCGACGAGCAGCTGGAGCGGCCGACCGGCTACCACCCCCGCATCCGCGCGGCGGCGCTGCGGGTGCGGGCCTCGGCCGTGGAGTCGCGCCGACGCGTGTCCCTGCTGAGGGAGGCCACGGAGCTGCAACGCGACTGGCGCCACGACTTCGAGCTGCTGCGCGCCCTCGCCGACCTCAGCCACGCCTACCAGCACATCGGCGAGCAGCACCTGGCCCGTACCACGGCGCGCCGGGCGTGGCACCTCGCGGAGCGCTGCCGCGCGGAGCCGCTGGCCCGCCGCCTGCTGCCCTCCTATGCGACGGGCCAGGTGCCGCCGCCGCAGCGGGACGGCGCCGACGGCCCGTCGGGGCAGCGGGAGGAGCACGGGCGGGAGAACGCGCGTGAGCGGCGCGCGGAGTCGGGCGCGACCGTCGAGGCGGGTCAGGACGGCGCGCAGGAGAGCGGCTCGGACGCCGTCCTGAGCGCCGCGGAGCTGCGGGTGGCCGAGCTGGCCTCGCTCGGCCACACCAACCGCCAGATCGCGGGGAAGCTCTACATCACCGTCAGCACGGTCGAGCAGCACCTCACCCGGGTCTACCGCAAGCTCAGCGTCTCCCGGCGGGCCGACCTGCCCGACCGCCTCGGCGTGCGGCGCTGCGAGGCATGACGCGGGGCCGCGCCCACCGCGGCGCGGCCCCGCGTTTCCCAAATTTGTATCTCAATTGTTCATGCGGCGAGTAAAGAAACCGGAATTCGAGCCCTTTCAGCACCCCTTGCGACCGCTTCTAGGGATCCTTTAGGGCGGTCGGTCATGATCGGGCATGACTCACCGGGCCCTTCGCGCACAACGGTGCCGTTCCCGCGTGTCCTCGATAAGGTCTCCTGGAGATCCCACATGTTGACCTTCGCCCAGGCCACTCGCACCCCTTACCTCCCTCAGGCACCCGATCTCCGGGCGCCGTTGCGCCTGTTCTGCTTCCACCACGCGGGCGGCACCGCGGCCGTTTTCTCCGGGTGGCAGCGCCTCATCGGCGACGGCATTTCGGTGGTGCCCGTGCAACTGCCGGGCCGCGCCGAGCGGTCGGGGGAGCCGCGCCCCGGCGGGCTGCCCGAGCTGGTCGCCCGGCTCGACACCGAGCTCGACCCCTGGCTCGGCGCACCCCACGCCTTCTACGGCCACAGCGTCGGCGGTCTCGTCGCCCACGCGCTCGCCCGCCACCGCGCCGCGGCCGCCCGTTCCGTGCCCGAACGGCTCGTGGTCGGCGGCTGCTTCGCCCCGCACCGCCCCCACGTGGCGCGCGCGGTGACCGAGCTGGGCGAACGCGACCTCGCCCGCTGGCTCGTGCGCCTCGGCGGGGTCTCCGCCGCCCTGCTCGAGTACCCGCAGTGGCTGCGTGCCGCCGTGGCCCTGACCCGCGACGACCTGGCGCTCGCCGCCCACGCCGACCCCGGCCCCCTCGACCCGCTGCCCTGCCCCGTGGACGTCTTCACGGGTGAGAACGATCCGCAGGCGCGCGAGGGCGAGCCGCACGAGTGGGCGCGGTACACCAGCGGTGAGTTCTGCGCGCGATGGTTCCCCGGCGGGCACTTCTTCCCCTGGGACGCACCGGCCGCGTTCCTCGACCACCTCGGCGCCCGGCTCACCGCGGGACGGCGCACGGAGCGCGCAGGGGTCGCGACGGCGCGCTGACGGCGACCGTTCCGAAAGATAGGGGTGTGGCGTACCCCACAGGCCGGGCGCGGGCCCCGGCGCCCGGCACCCGCGACCCACCGCCCCCACCCTTCCCGACGACCCGCGCGAAACGGGCGCGCGCGTGCCGTCCGCGGCGCGGGTCAACCCCCTACGGCCTCCTAGCGCGACGTGCCCACCTCCCGCGCGCCGCCCGTCCGCCTCCGCACGACCCGCCCCGAACCGACGGCGTTGGCTAGCGTGGAGTACGGCTCAGTCGCCATGGCCGATCTGTCGGACAAACGGGGAAGGCTGATGAGATACGAGATCCTGGGTCCGCTGCGTTTCACGGGCGAGTCGGGCCCCTCCTACATAGGCGCCCGCAAGGTCGAGACGCTGCTGGCCGCGCTGCTCATCCGGTCGGGGCAGGTCGTGGCGAGCGGGCGGATCAAGGAGGAGATCTGGGGCGGCTCCCCGCCCAGGCGCGCCTCCGCCGCCGTGCACGTCTACGTCTCGCAGCTCCGCAAGATCCTGGCCGCCGCCGCGCCCGTGCCCGTGGGCCCGATCGTGACCCGGCCGCCCGGCTATCTGCTCCAGCTCGACGAGGACGACGAGCTGGACGTGCGGACGTTCGAGGAGCGCGTCGCCCTCGGCCGCGTCCTGGTCCACGAGGGGCGCCACGACGAGGCGTGCGTCGTCCTCAAGTCCGCGCTCTCCCTGTGGCGCGGCCCCGTCCTGGTCGGCGTCTCCGGCGGCCCGCTGATCGGGGCGTTCGTCGGCGCGGTCGAGGACGCCAGGGTCGAGTGCCTCGAGCTGCTGATGGACGCCCAGCTGACCGTCGGGCGCCATCGCGAGGTGGTCGGCCAGCTCCAGACGCTCAGCGGCGAGCATCCGCTGAGCGAGGTCTTCTACCGGCAGCTGATGCTCGCCCTCTACCGCTCCGAGCGGCAGGCCGAGGCCCTGCGGGTCTACGACACCGCCCGCGGCGTCCTCCACGGCGAGTTCGGACTCGAGCCAGGCCAGCCGCTGCGCGACCTCCAGCGGGCCATCCTGCTCGGCGACCCCCGCCTCGAACACCCGTCCGCCTCCACCTCCCCGTTCGGCCGCATTAGCATGATGGCGTCGGCACGTATCTCTCCCGTGAGAACGTGACCTCGAACCCAGGAGGGGCGCTCGTGTTGCGCACCATGTTCAAGTCCAAGATCCACCGTGCCACGGTGACCCAGGCCGACCTGCACTACGTCGGCTCCGTCACCGTGGACGCGGACCTGATGGCGGCGGCCGATCTGCTGCCGGGCGAGCAGGTCCACATCGTCGACATCGACAACGGCAGCCGTCTCGAGACCTATGTCATCGAGGGCCAGGCGGGCTCGGGCGTCATCGGGATCAACGGCGCCGCGGCCCATCTCGTCCAGCCCGGCCATCTGGTGATCCTCATCAGCTACGCCCAGGTCGACGACGCCGAGGCCCGCGCGATGCGGCCCAAGGTCGTCCACGTCGACCGCGCCAACCGCGTCGTGGCCCTCGGCTCCGACCCGGGCGAGCCCGTCCCCGGCGGTGACACGGAGCGCGGCCCGCTGGCCATGTCGCGCGGTTGACGGGCGCGCGCACGCGCCACGCGCCGGGGCCCGGCGGTCGGATCCGACCGCCGGGCCCCGGCGCGAGTGTCGCGGGAGGCGGGCCTCAGCTCTGCGAGCTCACGTAGTCGAAGACGTCCCGCGCCTCGGTGTCCAGGCGCGGACCCGCCAGCCACGTGCTCTCCAGCGGGCCGATGGAGTTGACCGAGACCAGCTCGGGCCCGCCCGCCTCGTTGGTGCGCAGCCACGGGCCGCCGGATGAGCCACCGGTCATCGTGCAGCCCGCCCAGTACATCACCGGCATGCCGGCGTCGATCGTCAGCCGGCTCGGGTAGTCCACGCACATGTGCATCGTCGCGCCGTCGAAGGGCGGGGCCGCGGGGAAGCCGTAGAGCGTCACCGCGCCCAGCTCGGAGACCGCGGGGGCGTCGAAGTTGACGTCGAGCGCGGAGCCCACCGTCTCCTCGAGGGAGGCGCCGCTGCCGTCCTCGGGCGTCACCGAGAAGACCGCGAAGTCGCCGTGCGCGCCGTTGCCGCCCTCGGCGGTGCCGTTGTCGATCCAGTACTGGGTGGTGGAGACGAACTCCGCCCAGTAGACCCCGTAGGGCGCGACGTCCTCGGGCGCCGCGGTGGCGAGCTGGTCGGCGGACAGGCCGTTGTTGTTGTAGGCGGGGACGAACGTCAGGTTGCGGTACCAGCCGCCGCCCGCGCCCGCGTGCACGCAGTGCCCCGCGGTGGCCACCAGGTTCGACCGGCCCGGCGCGGCCGGGTCCTTCACGACGGTGCCCGAGCAGACCATCGGGCCCTCGGGGCTGTCGAAGAAGACCTTGCCGATCGGGGCGCCGTTCTGCGTGTACGGCGTCGCGACGGGCTCGGCCGTGACCGGGGCGGGCTCGGGGTCGGTGATGCCGCGGTCGCCCTCGGGGCTGTCGACCTCGGGAGGATCGACGTCCTCCTCGATCTGGTCGTCGTCGATGGACTGGTCGGGCTGCTCGGCGTCCTCCATGCGGTCCGGGTCCCACAGGCCCTCGATGATCGGGTTGATGTAGTCGCCGATCTCCCGCAGCCAGTTCTCGCGGTCCCAGTCCTCCCAACCCCCCTCGAGCCACGCGTCCATGTCGAAGTCGAACGGCAGGTTGTCGATCAGGTCCTGGAGCTGGTCGCCCCCGGCCTGGGCGTCCTCGCTCGGCTGCGAGCCGTCGCCGTCAGAGCCGCCGTCGTCGTTGCAGGCGGTCGCGGTGAGCGCGAGCGCGGCGGCCATCGCGGTGGCTGCCAAGGCGACGCGGCGACGGGGTCGCCTGCGTATCGATGACATGGGTGCATTCCCCCTGGTATGTGCCATGAGTTGTGGATCGCGGTGCCTTGCGGCGTCCGACATGGGAGGTGGGCCACCACTATGCCGGTGCTCAACTGGACGGCCGCAGGCGGGTCCCCGGTTCCGCGCGCCCCCCTCGGGGCGAGAGCCCGCCAAAGGATCTTCGCGCGGACCGTGATCGGCGGGCCCCCGCGTCGTTACCACGGATGGAGGAACGCCCCGGCGTTGAGCATCAGGCCACGAAGGAGGAGGCGCCGCCGTTCGGTTCGTGTCGGGCGCGGTGCCACACACGGATGAACGCACGTCCCCGTCCCGAGCGGAAGCCCTCCCGGGAGCGCCAGCCGGTGCGCCACCGGCTCGCCCGGCTCATGGACCCGCCCGCCCCGCGGCGCGCCCACCCCGACGCGGCTCCCGACGCTTCCCCCGCCGCACCCCACGACGGCCGCGCCGAGCTGGCCGCGGGTGACCCGCTCGAGCAGCACGACCCCGCGCTGGCCGCCGACGCCGCCACCGTCGAGGGGCTGCTGCGCTGCTGGGTGCGCGAGACCGGGGCCGCGCGCCCCGTCGACGGCCACCTGCGGCTGCCGCTGCCCGCCTCCGGCACCGCGCTCGGCGTTCCGGTGCGGTACTGGTCGGCGACCGGCCTGCACCGCTTCGGCCCGGTCGCCCTCGAGGGGGCGCAGGGCGGGGCGCGCCCCGTGGACGCGGTGACGCTGGCCGCGCTCCTCGCCAGGGAGGCCGCGGCAGGGGACGCGGCGGGGCGCGCGGTGGCCGAGGCCACCGACCTGGTCGGCCGGGTCGCCGACTCGGCCGCGAGGACCGCCGCGTTCCTCGCGCACTGGCGCGCCGACCCCGCGCCCGCGCCGCACGGCAGCCCGTTCCTCCACGCCGAGCAGTCCCTCGTGCTCGGCCACCCGCTGCACCCCACGCCCAAGAGCCGCGAGGGGCTCGCGGGGCAGGAGGCCGAACGCTGCTCGCCCGAGCTGCGCGGCCGCTTCCGGCTGCACTGGCTGGCCGTCGACCGCGCGGTGCTCGCCGCCGACTCGGCATGGATGGAGGACGGCTCGGCCGTGCCCGCCGAGGAGCTCACCACCCGGCTCGCGGGCCCGGGCCTCGCGCTCCCCCCGGGCACGGCGCCGCTGCCCCTGCACCCGTGGCAGGCCCGCGACGTGCTGCACCGGCCCGAGGTGGCCGCGCTGCTGAACGCCGGACTGCTCACCGACCTCGGCGAGCAGGGCGACTTCTGGTATCCCACCTCGTCGGTCCGCACCGTCCACAGGCCCGGCGCGTTCGCGATGCTCAAGCTCTCCCTCGGACTGCGCATCACCAACTCCCGCCGCGAGAACCTCCGCAAGGAGCTGTACCGCGGCGCCGAGGTCCACCGCGTGCTCGCGTCGGGTCTCGCCGCCGAGTGGCGGGCGGCGTTCCCCGAGGGGCCGGGGTTCGACATCGTCCGCGACCCGGCCTGGCTCGCGGTGGACGGCACCGAAGGGGCGCCCGTCGCGGGGCTCGACGCGCTGCTGCGGCAGAGCCCGTTCGGCCCCGACGACGACGCGCTGTGCCTGGCCGCGCTGACCGGCCCGCGCCCCTGGCCGGGGCGGCCCGAGCGCGAGCTGCGCTCCCGCCTGGCCGATGTCGTCCTCACCCTCGCCGCCAGGACGGGCCAGGAGGTCACGGCCGTCGCCGAGGCGTGGCTGACGCGGTATCTGCGGGTGGTCGTGCGGCCGCTGCTGTGGCTCGACGCGCACGCGGGCATCGCCCTCGAGGCCCACCAGCAGAACACCCTGGTCCTGCTCGACGCCGACGGCTGGCCCGCGGGCGGCAGGTTCCGCGACAACCAGGGCTTCTACTTCCGCGCCTCGCACCGCGACGCGCTGGAGCGCAGGCTGCCGGGCATCGGCGAGCGCTCCGACACGTTCGTCACCGACGAGGTCACCGACGAGCGGTTCGCCTACTACCTCGGCATCAACCACCTCCTCGGCCTCGTCGGCGCGTTCGGCGCCCAGCGGCTCGCGGACGAGGAGCGGCTGCTCGCCCTGGTCAGGGGCTTTCTCGAGGGGGAGGACAGGGCCGCGTCAGGGGGCCCGCTCTCGTCGCTCGTCATCCGGCTGCTCGAGTCCGAGACGCTGCCGTGCAAGGCGAACCTGCTGACCCGCCTCCACGGCCTCGACGAGCTGGTCGGCCCGGTCGACGGCCAGTCGGTCTATGTCTCCCTGCCCAACCCCCTCGCCGCCGCCCGCGGGAGAGACGCGTGACCGCCCCGGGCGCCGAGAGACCAGGCGCGGCCGATCCCGGCGACCCCGATCCCGGCGACCCCGACCTCGAGGACACCGCCGACCTCGACCTCCCGCCCGACCTCACGGGCGCCCCTCCGCCCTATGCCGCCGAGTGCCACCCCCAGCCCGCCGAGCTGCTCGACAACCTCCCCGCCTGGGGCCCGACGCGCACCGACGCGGGCGTCCTCCAGCTCGTCCCCGTGTGCCTAGACCGCGATCTGGCGCTGATCGCCGGGTGGATGAACGACCCGGTGGTCGACGCCTCCTGGGCGCTCGCCGGTCCGCCCGAGCGCACCGAGCGGCACATCGCGCGCCAGCTGGGCGGCGACGGCCGCAGCGTGCCGTGCCTCGGGGTGCTGGACGGACTGCCCATGAGCTACTGGGAGATCTACCGCGCCGACCTCGACCCGGTCGCCCTGCACTACCCGTGCCGCCCCCACGACACCGGCATCCACCTGCTGATCGGCAGCGCCGAGGACCGGGGCCGCGGCCTCGGCTCGGCGCTGCTGCGCGCCGTCGCCGAGCTGATCCTGCGCCACCGGGGGCGCTGCCGACGGCTCATCGGCGAGCCCGATGTGCGCAACGCCGCCTCCATCGCGGCGTTCGAGAGCGCGGGTTTCACCAGGAGCGGCGAGGCCGATCTCCCGGAGAAGAGGGCCGCCATCCTGCTCAGGGACCGCTGACCGACACGAACGCACACCCGCCATGCCGACCCACACCGTCACCCACCGAAGGAAACCACCGAAGGAGACCCCGTGGCCGTCACCGAGACCCAGTGGCACCGCGCCTCCCGCGCGCTGCTCGCCAAGATGCTCGCCGAGTTCGCCTACGAGGGCGTCATCACCCCCAGAGCCGACGGCTCGCCCCCCGACGCCTACCACCTGCCCGTCGCCGACGACCTGGTCTACCGCTTCAGGGCCAGACGGGGAGCCTATGGCCACTGGCGCATAGACCCGCGGTCGATCACCCCGACCGCGGACCCCCTGGAGTTCATCGCCCGTGCCCATGACACGCTGCTCGCCCTCTCGGGCGACACCACGGGCCACCTCATCCGCGAGCTGACCGCGACGCTCAGCGCCGATGTCGCGCTCGCGACCGGCGCCCTCGACGCGGCCGGGCTCGCCGACCTCGGCCACGCCGAGCTCGAGGGCCACCAGACCGGCCACCCCTGGCTCGTCGCCAACAAGGGCCGCCTCGGCTTCTCCACCGCCGACGCCGCGCGGTGGGCCCCCGAGGCGCGCGCCCCCCGTACGCTCCCGTGGCTCGCCGTCCACCGCGACCTGGCCCGTTACCGCGGCATACCCGCGCTGGCCACCCCCGACCTGCTCTACGCCGAGGAGCTGACGCCCGGGGTCCGCGAGGCCTTCGCCGCCGCGGTCGCCGCCCGCGGCCGGAATCCCGCCGACCATCTGTGGCTGCCGGTCCACCCCTGGCAGTGGGACGAGACGATAGCCCCGCTCTACGCCCCCCAGATCGCCGCCGACCTGATCATCCCGCTCCCCACGGACGGGGACCTGCGGCTCCCCCAGCAGTCGATCCGCACGTTCACCAATGTGTCCAGGCCCGAGGCGCGCGGCGTGAAGCTCCCGCTCTCCATCCTCAACACCCTTGTCTGGCGCGGCCTCCCCACCGAGCGCACCCTCGCGGCCCCCGCGGTCACCGCGTGGATGCAGGGCGTGCGGGCGGCCGACCCGTTCCTCGCCGACGAGACCCGGGTCATCCTGCTCGGCGAGACCGCGTCGGTGACCGTCGAGCACCCCCTCTACGACCGGCTCCCCGCCGTGCCCTACCAGTACCGCGAGCTGCTCGGCTGCATCTGGCGCGAGCCCATCGGGCCCTTCCTCGACCCGGGCGAGCGCGCCCGCACCCTCGCCGCGCTGCTCGGCGTCGACCCCGCGGGGCGCTCCCTCACCGCCGAGCTGGTCCACCGCTCCGGTCTGGCCCCGCACGACTGGCTGCGCCACCTCTTCGCCGCGCTGCTGCCGCCGCTGCTGCACTTCCTCTACCGGTACGGAACGGTCTTCTCGCCGCACGGGGAGAACGCCCTTGTGGTCTTCGACGAACGCGACGTCCCGGCGCGCCTCGCGGTCAAGGACTTCGTCGACGACGTCAACCTCAGCGCCGAGCCGCTGCCCGAGCTGGACGAGATCCCGGCGCGGGTGCGGCAGGTCCTGCTCACCGAACCCCCGGGCTTTCTCACCCAGTTCATCCACTCGGGGCTGTTCGTCGGCGTCTTCCGCTACCTCGCTCCCCTGTGCGAGGAGCAGCTGTCCGTGCCCGAGGCCGACTTCTGGTCACTCGTCAGGGCGGAGATCCTGCGGTACCACCGGCGCTTCCCCGAGCTGAAGGCGCGCTTCGAGACGTTCGACCTGCTCACGCCCCGGATCGAGCGCCTCTGCCTCAACCGGAACCGCCTGCACCTCGACGGCTACCGGGACCGCTCCCAGCGCCCGCACGCGGCCGTCCACGGCACCGTCCCGAATCCCCTGCACGCCGCGTGACCCCGGTCCCGCCCCCGGTGCGGCCGCCCGGTCGTCCCGCGCGTCGCCGAGTGTCCGACCCGCCGCGTAGGGTGGCTCGCCTATGACTGCCACATCCGGGGACCCCACCCTCACCGAGCTGCTGCACACCGCCGTCGCCGCCGTGGGAGGCAGCGAGCGACCTGGTCAGGTCGCCATGGCCGAGGCCGTTGCCCGAGCCATCGAGGACGGCACGCATGTGCTGGTCCAGGCCGGGACGGGCACGGGGAAGTCGCTGGGCTATCTGGTGCCCGCCATCGCGCACGGTGACCGGGTGGTCGTGGCGACGGCGACCCTCGCCCTGCAACGGCAGCTGGTCGAGCGGGACTTGCCGCGCACGGTGGAGGCCCTGCACCCGCTGCTGCGCCGCCGCCCCGAGTTCGCGACGCTCAAGGGCCGGTCGAACTATGTGTGTCTGCACCGCCTCCACGAGGGCGTCCCGCAGGACGACGAGGAGGGGTTGTTCGACCAGTTCGAGGCCGCGCAGGCCGCCGGGGGGCCGACCAGCCGCCTGGGCAAGGACCTGCTGAGGCTGCGGGAGTGGTCGGACGAGACGGAGACCGGGGACCGGGACGATCTGACGCCCGGCGTCTCGGACCGGGCCTGGTCCCAGGTCTCCGTCTCGTCGCGGGAGTGCCTGGGCGCCACGCGGTGCGCGTACGGCGCCGAGTGCTTCGCGGAGGCGGCCAGGGAGCGGGCGAAGCTCGCCGAGGTCATCGTCACCAACCACGCGCTGCTCGCCATCGACGCCATCGAGGGCGCCCCGGTGCTGCCGGGGCACGAGGTGCTGATCGTGGACGAGGCGCACGAGTTGGTCTCGCGGGTCACCGGCGTGGCCACGGGGGAGCTGTCACCGGGCTCGGTGAACCGGGCGGTCCGCCGGGCGGCCAAGATCATCGACGAGAAGGCCGCGGACCAGCTCCAGACGGCGGCCGAGACGTTCGAGCGGCTGATGGAGCTGGCGCTCCCGGGGCGCCTCGAGAAGATCCCCGAGGACCTGGGGTATGCCCTGGCGGCGCTGCGGGACGCCGCGCGGGCGGCGTTCACCGCCCTGGGGAACACACGGGACGCCTCCGTCTCGGACGAGGACGCGGTGCGCAAGCAGGCGCTCGCCTCGATCGAGACCGTGCAGGACGTGGCCGAACGGATCGTGCAGGGCTCGGAGTTCGACGTCGTGTGGTTCGAGCGGCACGACCGGTACGGGGCGTCGCTGCGGGTCGCGCCGCTGTCCGTCTCGGGGCTGCTGCGGGAGAAGCTGTTCGCGGAGCGCTCGGTCGTGCTGACCTCGGCGACGCTCAAGCTCGGCGGCGACTTCAACGGCGTGGGCGCCTCGCTCGGCCTGGCCCCCGAGGGGCAGCACGGCGAGGAGATGCCCGAGTGGAAGGGCCTGGACGTCGGCTCGCCCTTCGACTACCGCAAGCAGGGCATCCTCTATGTCGCGCAGCACCTGTCGACGCCCGGCAGGGAGGGCAGCCGCACCGACATGCTGGACGAGCTGGCCGAGCTGGTGGAGGCGGCGGGCGGGCGGACGCTCGGGCTGTTCTCCTCGATGCGGGGGGCGCAGGCGGCGGCGGAGGAGCTGCGGGGGCGGCTTGATCTGCCGATCCTGCTCCAGGGCGAGGAGACGCTTGGCGAGTTGATCCGCACCTTCGCGGCGGACGCGCGGACCTGTCTGTTCGGCACGCTGTCGCTGTGGCAGGGCGTGGATGTCCCGGGGCCGAGCTGCCAGCTGGTGGTGATGGACCGGGTGCCGTTCCCCAGGCCGGACGATCCGCTGGTCAGCGCGCGGCAGAAGGCCGTGGAGGAGGCCGGCGGGAATGGCTTCATGGCGGTGGCGGCAACGCACGCGGCGCTGCTGATGGCACAGGGCGCGGGCCGTCTGGTGCGGGCGACGGGGGACCGCGGCGTGGTCGCGGTGCTCGACCCGAGGCTGGCGAAGGCGCGGTACGGGAGCTTTCTCCGCGCCTCCATGCCGGACTTCTGGTACACCACCGACCGGAACCAGGTGCGCCGCTCCCTGGCCGCGATCGACGCGGCAGCGCGGTCTGCCGCCGCGTCGTAGTCCTCGGGGTCTGTGGCGGGCGGCGTCAGATGCGCCGCATCACGGCGACGACCTTGCCGAGGATGGTGGCCTCGTCACCGGGGATGGGCTGGTAGGAGGCGTTGTGCGGGAGGAGCCAGATCTGGCCGTCCTCCCGCTTGAACCGCTTGACGGTCGCCTCGCCGTCGAGCATGGCGGCGACGATGTCGCCGTTCTCCGCCACGGGCTGGCGGCGGACGGTCACCCAGTCACCGTCGCAGATGGCGGCCTCGATCATCGAGTCGCCGACGACCTTGAGGACGAACAGCTCGCCGTCGCCCACCAGTTGACGCGGCAGCGGGAAGACGTCCTCGACGGACTCCTCGGCCAGGATCGGGCCACCTGCGGCGATGCGACCGAGCAGCGGTACGTAGGAGGCGGCGGGCTTGCCCGCGGTGTCCGTGGCCTGGGGGGCGGGGGTCTCGGCGCCGCGCACCTCGTAGGCGCGGGGGCGGTGGGGGTCGCGGCGGAGGAAGCCCTTGCGCTCCAGGGCCATCAGCTGATGGGCGACCGATGAGGTGCTCGACAGGCCGACCGCCTGGCCGATCTCCCGCATGGAGGGGGGGTATCCCCGGCGCTGCACGGAGTCGCGGATGACCTCGATGACCCTCCGCTGGCGGTCCGTGAGCCCGGAGCTGTCGGCCCGGATCCCCGGTGGACGCCCCGGCAGCGAGCGGCCGGGCGTCGCTCCGCCGGGCGCACCGAGCCGGTCCTGGCGGCGCTCAGCGGCGGTGATGGCGTCGTCTGCTGCGGTGGTCAATGTTCGCCCCTTCTCAGGTGGTTCTCCCTAGTCAGACAACGGTAGTTGCTATCGAAAGGTTGCGCCAAACACACGTTCGAGTGAAATATTCCGGATCGACCTACAGGATCAAGAAACAGGGTGTATGACGCCGTGATTTTATGCCCGCACCCGGCCGCACAGCGTCACCGGCCGTGCGATAGCCTGCCATGCGCCCGCCCGGCCTCCGCGCCGGGCCCCCGGTTGTCGCACCGCGACACGCCCGCCGGTGGCGTTGGCGGGTGGATCCCGGGCCCATCCTAGATCTAGTGGTCCCCTTCCTGGTGGCTCCCCACAAATTGTGGTCGAGGGTCCTCATCGGCTCCCGGGATCGCCTATGCTGGACACCGCCACGACGGATTCGCCCCGGCGGTTCATCGGGCTCGTGCCACCGCGCCCCGAGGGCGGGGTGTCGTCACGTTGCGTCATGATCAGCCACGCGCGGAGGAAGGGAGAGACGCGATGCACTGCCCCTTCTGCCGCCACCCCGACAGCCGTGTCGTTGACACGCGAGCCACCGACGACGGCACCATGATCCGCCGTCGCCGCCAGTGCCCGAGCTGTTCCCGGCGCTTCACCACCGTGGAGACCGCCTCGCTCATGGTGATCAAGCGCAGCGGCGTCACCGAGCCGTTCAGCCGGGACAAGGTGATCGCCGGCGTGCGCAAGGCGTGCCAGGGCCGCCCCGTGACGGAGGACGCGCTCGCCCAGCTCGGCCAGCGCGTCGAGGAGGCCGTGCGCGCCACCGGCAGCGCCGAGCTGTCCACCCACGACGTCGGCCTCGCCATACTCGGGCCGCTCCGCGAGCTCGACCTGGTGGCCTATCTCCGCTTCGCGTCCGTGTACCGGGCGTTCGACTCGCTGGAGGACTTCGAGGCCGCCGTCGCCGAGCTGCGCGAGGGCGCCACCGACGCGCCCGCGCAGGCGCGACCACCCGTCGCCGGCTGAGCCGGACCGGCGGGCCCGACGGCCCGGAGCCGACCAAGACCTGATCGGAGCGCATGGTCGCGCTGCGGTCATTCAGAACAGAACGCGCGGCCGTACACGGCCGCATCAGGGCGCTGTTGCCCGTACAGGGAGGCGGAATGACTGAGACGACGAGCGGCCCGGCACGAGGGTCCCGCGCCAAGACCGGCAAGGGGAGCAAGGGCCTGCGGATCGAACGCATCCACACCACCCCAGGCGTGCACCCCTACGACGCGGTGGTGTGGGAGCGCCGTGACGTCGTCATGACCAACTGGCGGGACGGCTCGATCAATTTCGAGCAGCGGGGCGTCGAATTCCCTGACTTCTGGTCGGTGAACGCGGTCAACATCGTCACGAGCAAGTACTTCCGCGGCGCCGTCGGCACGCCGCAGCGCGAGAGCAGCCTCAAGCAGCTGATCGACCGCGTGGTGAAGACGTATCGGGCCGCCGGTGAACGCTTCGGGTACTTCGCCTCGCCCGAGGACGCCGAGGTCTTCGAGCACGAGCTGGCCCACGCGCTGCTGCACCAGGTGTTCAGCTTCAACTCCCCGGTGTGGTTCAACGTGGGGACCAAGCAGCCGCAGCAGGTCAGCGCCTGTTTCATCCTGTCCGTCGACGACTCGATGGAGTCGATCCTCGACTGGTACAAGGAGGAGGGCATGATCTTCAAGGGGGGTTCGGGCGCCGGGCTCAACCTCTCGCGGATCCGCTCCTCCAAGGAGCTGCTCTCCTCGGGCGGGAACGCCTCGGGCCCCGTCTCGTTCATGCGAGGCGCCGACGCCTCGGCCGGCACCATCAAGTCGGGCGGCGCCACCCGCCGCGCGGCCAAGATGGTCGTCCTCGACGTGGACCACCCGGATGTCGAGGCGTTCATCGAGACCAAGGTCAAGGAGGAGGAGAAGATCCGCGCCCTGCGCGACGCGGGCTTCGACATGGACCTGGGCGGGGACGACATCACCTCCGTCCAGTACCAGAACGCCAACAACTCCGTGCGGGTCACCGACGCGTTCATGCGCGCCGTCGAGGCCGGTGAGAAGTTCGGGCTGCGGGCGCGGACGACCGGCGAGATCATCGAGGAGGTCGACGCCGCCGCGCTGTTCCGCAAGATGGCCGAGGCCGCGCACGCCTGCGCCGACCCGGGCATCCAGTACGACGACGTCATCAACCACTGGCACACCTCGCCCGAGTCGGGCCGCATCAGCGCCTCGAACCCTTGCAGCGAGTACATGCACCTGGACAACTCCTCGTGCAACCTCGCCTCGCTGAACCTGATGAAGTTCCTCAGCGACGACGACCGCGGGAACCAGTCGTTCGACGCCGAGCGCTTCGCCCGGGTCGTCGAGCTGGTCATCACGGCGATGGACATCTCCATCTCCTTCGCCGACTTCCCGACCGAGAAGATCGGCGAGACCACGCGGGCCTTCCGCCAGCTCGGCATCGGCTACGCCAACCTCGGTGCGCTCCTCATGGCCACCGGGCACGCCTACGACTCGGACGGCGGCCGGGCGCTGGCCGGGGCGATCACATCGCTGATGACCGGCACGTCCTACCGGCGCTCCGCCGAGCTCGCCGCCGTCGTCGGCGCGTACGACGGGTACGCGCGCAACGCCGACGCCCACGGCCGCGTCATGCGCCAGCACGCGGACGCCAACGCCGCGGCCAAGCGGATGGACGACCTGGACACCCCGGTCTGGGCGGCGGCCACCGAGGCATGGCAGGACGTCATCCGCCTCGGCAAGAAGAACGGTTTCCGCAATGCCCAGGCCTCCGTTCTCGCCCCGACCGGGACCATCGGCCTGATGATGGACTGCGACACCACGGGGATCGAGCCCGACCTGGCGCTGGTGAAGTTCAAGAAGCTGGTCGGCGGCGGCTCGATGCAGATCGTGAACAACACCGTGCCCAAGGCGCTCAAGCGGCTCGGGTACCAGCCCGAGCAGGTCGAGGCGATCGTGGCGCACATCGCCGAGCACGGGAACGTCGTGGACGCCCCCGGCCTGAAGCGGCAGCACTACGAGGTCTTCGACTGCGCCATGGGCGATCGGTCCATCGCGCCGATGGGCCACGTCCGGATGATGGCCGCGGCGCAGCCGTTCCTGAGCGGCGCGATCTCCAAGACCGTCAACATGCCGAGCACCTCGACCGTCGACGACGTCGCCGAGATCTACCTCCAGGGCTGGAAGCTCGGCGTCAAGGCGCTCGCGGTCTACGTCGAGAACAGCAAGGTGGGTCAGCCGCTCTCCGCCAAGAAGCAGGACAAGGCGGGCAAGGGCACCGCGGCCAAGGGCACGGCTGGCGAGGGCGCCGCTGCCGCGGAGCCTGAGCGCGTCGTGGAGTACCGGCCGGTGCGCAAGCGGCTGCCCAAGGGCCGCCCCGGCATCACCACGTCGTTCACCGTCGGGGGCGCCGAGGGCTACATGACGGCCAACTCCTACCCCGACGACGGCCTCGGCGAGGTCTTCCTGAAGATGTCCAAGCAGGGCTCGACGCTGGCGGGCATGATGGACGCCTTCTCCATCGCCGTGTCGGTGGGCCTCCAGTACGGCGTGCCACTGGAGACCTATGTCTCGAAGTTCACCAACATGCGCTTCGAGCCCGCGGGCATGACGGACGACCAGGACGTGCGGATGGCGCAGTCCATCGTGGACTACATCTTCCGGCGGCTGGCGCTCGACTTCCTGCCGTTCGAGACGCGGTCGGCGCTGGGGATCCACACGGCGGCCGAGCGGCAGCGTCACCTGGAGACGGGGTCGTACGAGCCCACCGACGAGGAGCTCGACGTCGAGGGGCTCTCCCAGTCGGCGCCGCGCCAGAGCGCCCCGCCGACCCCGCCGCCCGCCGCGGTCCCCGAGCCGGCGTCCGCCGCGACGGCGACCCCGGCGCCCCGGGAGGCGCACAGCTCGACGGAGCTGGCCGAGATGCAGCTCGGCCTGAACGCCGACGCCCCGCTGTGCCTGTCCTGCGGCACCAAGATGCGCCGGGCCGGCAGCTGCTACCTCTGCGAGGGCTGCGGCTCGACGAGCGGGTGCAGCTGAGACCCGGCGGGGTCGCGTCCGCCGCGCCAACGGGCGGGAGCGCCTGATCCGTTGGGCCAGCGCCTGAAGGGGGGTGCCGACAGGAGTCGGCACCCCCTTGTCCGCTGTCCGGGCGGGTCAGCGGGTCAACGGGTGGAGTACTGGATGAGGTCGTAGCTGTTGGCCCACCCGTCGTCATCGAGGCGGGTGAAGCCGCCCACCGCCCAGAGGCGGCCGGTGTGGCCTATCGGGGCCAGGTCGGCGATGGCGTAGGCGTGGGTCGGGGCGCCGGTGACGCGCTCGCCCTCGACGCGGTCCCAGCCGTGACCGTCGTGGTGCCAGTAGAAGGGTGGGGACTCGAAGCCCTCGGGGTCGCCGGTGAGCCAGAGGCCGCCGCGGCCGTCCCCGGCCAGCGCCGACGGCGTCAACTCATCGAGTGGCGCGTCCACCTGCTCCCAGTCCTCGCCGTCCCAGTGCCACATCGCGTACTCCGGGCCGTTCTCGCCCCAGGGGACGGCGTCCCCGATCAGCCACAGGCTGTCGTCGGACTCGGCGTAGAGGTGGATCGGGCGCAGACCCGGGGTGGGCGGCGGCATGTCGCTCCAGGCGCGGCCGTCCCAGTGCTTCACGACCGGCCGGAGCCGCTCCCCGAGGGCCGCGGCGCCGCCGATGGCCCATATGTCGTGGGAGGAGAGGGCCTGGAGGTCGCGGATGGCGTGGCCGGAGCCCAGATCGGTGGTCTCCCAGCGGCCGTCACGGTAGGAGCTGATCCAGCGGTCGCCCGCCAGCCAGGCGCCGCCGCGGACCGCGACGATCTCGCCGAGGCTGCCGAACCGGCCGCCGCTCGGCAGCTCGGGGAGCTCCACCCGGCTCCACCGGCGGCCGTCGAAGTGGGCCGCGAGCTCGTCCTGGCCGTTGCTCCCGTAGGCCCAGACGTCGTGGGGCGAGCGGGCGTTCACCGAGTGCCAGCCGGAGACCTCGGGCAGGCCCGAGGGCCACGACCAGGGCCAGTAACGGTGCGGCGATCCTCATCAGTGGTCGATTGCTCATGCCTGTCCTTTTCCTGCGCGCCGTCGAGCGGGAAAGGGCGCGTTGCCCTGTATGCGCCCCCCTGTTGAGAGGAAGACTCGCCACCCGACGGGCCGGTTGTAACGACTTGGGGAACCCGGTTCGCGCGTTTCGGGCGTTCCGTGATCTCGTGCTCGGCGCCGGGGAGATGGCCGTACGATGGCGCGGTGCTGGTCAAGTGGATGCGCTGTACCGTGCTCGATCGAGCGGGATTCGAGCGGGGGCAGCGGAAGTGGGCGGGGCTGTCCGGCGAGCCGGGGTTCCGGGCGCAGGGCGGCGGGTGGAGCCGCTCACAGCCCGGCGTCGTTCACTTGTTTGGATTCTGGGAGAGCAGGTCGTTCTACGACTCCTTCATGGCCCGCTCCCACGACCGCCTCGCCGCCGCGCAAACCGGTACGTATCAGGACATGAGGGTGCGCCTCTTCCAGTACCGCTTCGACGTCAAGATGGGCTTCGAGCCGCGCTTCACCGAGGCGAACCTTCTGCGCGTCGCCCACCTCCGCGTCCACCGGGACCGCGCCGAGCACTTCGCCCTCATGCAGGAGAAGGTGTGGAACCCCGCGATGGCAGGCTCGCCCGGCATGCTGCGGGGCGTCGTCGCCGAGGCGGAGCCGGAGAGTGAGTTCCTCGTGCTGTCGATGTGGGACTCCGCCGCCGAGCGCGCCAAGTACCGCACCGAGCGGGTGGAGCGGCTGGTGCTGCGCTCCCAGATGGGCGCGGATGTCGCCGCGATCAACGGGGACATCATCGACATGGAGCCGAGCTGGACGGTGTGAGCCGTCCGGCCAGTGGTCCGTCCGGCGGTCCCCGCGCCGTCGAATTAGGCTGTGGTCCATGGCGCGACCACGGCGAATCGTCCTCCTCCGGCACGGCGAGTCCCAGGGGAACTACGACGACGCCGTCTACGAGCGCATTCCCGACCACGCCCTGGCCCTGACCGAGAAGGGCAGGAAGCAGGCGCAGACGGCGGGGGAACGGCTGCGGTCCCTCTTCGGGGACGAGCGCGTCTCCGCCTATGTCTCCCCCTACCAGCGCACCCACCAGACGTTCCGGGTCCTCGGGCTCGATCCCGCGCGGGTGCGGGTCAGGGAGGAGCCCCGCCTCCGCGAACAGGACTGGGGCAACTGGCAGGACCGCGACGACGTGCAGCGCCAGAAGCGCGCGCGTGACGCCTATGGCCACTTCTTCTACCGCTTCGCGCAGGGGGAGTCGGGCGCCGATGTCTACGACCGGGTGGGCGCGTTCCTGGAGAGCCTGTGGCGCAGCTTCGAGGAGCCCGACCACCCGCCCAACGTCCTGCTGGTCACCCACGGTCTGACGATGCGGCTGTTCTGCATGCGCTGGCTGCACTGGACCGTCCCGGAGTTCGAGTCGCTGTCCAACCCCGGGAACGGCGAGACCCGCGCCCTCCTGCTGGGCAACGACGGTCGCTATCACCTGGATCGGCCCTTCGAGCACTGGCACACACCCGAGCGACCCTTCGAAGGGTGGCGCACTTAGGGTGGACCCTGTCATGCCGTACGAACCTCCTACTCATCGCGTGGAACGGTCCATTCGCGCCCTCACCGGTGCGCGCGTCGTCGCCGGGATCGACGAGGTCGGGCGCGGCGCCTGGGCCGGGCCGGTCACCGTCTGCGCCGCCGTCACCGGGCTGCGCCGCCCGCCCGAGGGCCTGACCGACTCCAAGCTGCTGACCCCGCTGCGCCGCACCGCTCTCGCGGAGGTGCTCACCGGCTGGGTCACCTCCTATGCCCTGGGCCACGCCTCCCCCGAGGAGATCGACACCCTCGGGATGACCGCCGCCCTGCGCCTCGCGGCGTCCCGGGCCCTGGAGGGGCTTCCCGATCGGCCGGACGCCGTGATCCTGGACGGGAAGCACGACTATCTGGGGCCGCCCTGGCAGGTGCGGACCGTCATCAAGGGCGACCAGTCCTGTGTCGCGGTGGCCGCCGCCTCGGTCATCGCGAAGGTGCGCCGCGACGCCATGCTCGCCGAACTCGCCCCCGAGCACCCGCCGTTCGGCTTCGAGACCAACGCCGGGTATCCCTCGCCGGTGCACAAGACCGCGCTGGAGGAGCATGGTCCCACCCCGCACCACCGCCGCTCGTGGGCGTTCCTGGACGCACTGCCCCGCTGGCGTCATCTCAAGCTCCCCTCGCATCGTGATGCCCTGGCCGCCGAGGATCTGGAGGAGGCGGGCCAGCTCGGTATGTTCTGATCAGCCCTGGAGGGCGAGCACCAACGGCAGCACCTCCCCACCACCGGCGGCCCTGAGCAGCCGCGCCGCCATCGCCAGCGTCCAACCGGTCTCGGCGAAGTCGTCCACCAGCAGCACGGGCCCACCGGCCGTCCTCACCGCCTCGGCCACCTCGGGCGCCAGCCGCAACGAACCGTCCAGCGCCTGAACGCGCCGCGCGCTGTTGCTCCGGGTCAGTGGCTCGGCCCCGGTGTCCACCGTGCCGAGCACCGGCATCCTGCCGATCTCGGCGATCCGCTCCCCGAGCGAGCGCACCAGCCGAGGGCGGGAACGCGACCCCACGGTGACCACGCCGACCGGTCGCCGCAGCGCGTCCGCCGCGCCGGATGCCCAGCCGCCCGGTCCCTTGGCCCAGTCGGCGAGCACGGTGACCACGGCGTTCGCCACATCGTCCGGCACCGGTCCGTCCCCGGCGGCCGGGGCGAGGAGGGGACGCAGTCTGTTCCCCCAGCCGATGTCCGACAGCCGCCCCAACGCCCGGCCCACCGCGGCCTGTTCGCCGGGATCGATCCTCCCCTTGAGGCCGACCCCCACCCCCGGCAGCCCCGTGGGCCACATGCGGCGCGGCTCCAGCGTCACCCCGGGCCGGGCCAGCTCTCCCCGGGCGGCGGTCACGGCGTCGGGCGCGACCTCGGGCGAGGGAGAAGTCTCTGTGCAGGTGTCGCAGCGCCCACAGGGAGCCGCCTCCTCGTCGTCCAGCTGCCTCCGCAGGAACTCCATCCGGCAGCCTGTGGTGGTGGCGTACTCGCGCATGGCCTGCTGCTCCGCCTCGCGCTGGTGGGCCACCCGCGCGTAGCGGTCCGCGTCGTACTCCCATGGGGCGCCGGTCGCGGTCCAGCCACCCCGCTCGCGCCGCACGGCTCCGTCGACGTCCAGGACCTTGAGCATCATCTCCAGCCGCCCGCGCCGCAGGTCGACCTGGGGCTCAAGGGCGGGCAGCGACAGGGGCCGCCCGGCCGCGGCGAGCACCTCGAGGGTGTGGCGCACCTGCTCCTGCGGTGGGAACGCGAGCGATGCGAAGTACCGCCAGATCGCCTCGTCTTCGGGGCCCGGAAGCAGCAGCACCTCGGCGTGGTCCACCCCGCGTCCGGCGCGGCCGACCTGCTGGTAGTAGGCGATGGGCGAGGACGGCGAGCCGACGTGCACGACGAAGCCGAGGTCGGGCTTGTCGAAGCCCATGCCGAGCGCCGATGTGGCGACCAGGGCCTTGACGCGATTGCCCAGGAGGGCGTTCTCGGCGGCCAGCCGATCGGCGTTCTCCATGCGGCCTGTGTAGGGCGTCACCGTGTGGCCACGCGAGGAGAGATAGGCGGACACCTCCTCGGCGGCGGCGACCGTGAGCGTGTAGATGATGCCGGAGCCCGGCAGCCGGTGGAGATGCCCGTCGAGCCAGGCCAGCCGGTGGGCCGCGTCCGGCAGCCGCAGCACCGAGAGCCGCAGGCTCTCGCGGTCGAGCGGCCCTCGCAGCACCAGCGCCCGCGCCGCGTCGTCGCCGGTACCCAACTGCTCGGCCACGTCGGCGGACACCCTGGCGTTGGCCGTGGCCGTCGTGGCCAGCACCGGCACCTCGCCCGGCAGCCCGGCGAGCAGGGTGCGCAGCCGACGGTAGTCGGGGCGGAAGTCGTGTCCCCAGTCGGAGATGCAGTGCGCCTCGTCGACCACGAGCAGGCCGGTGGTCTCGGCGAGGCGGGGCAGCACCTGGTCGCGGAAGTCCGGATTGTTCAGCCGCTCGGGGCTGACGAGCAGGACGTCCACGTCGCCCGTCGCCACCTCGGACTGGATGGCCTCCCACTCCTCGGGGTTGGCCGAGGTGATCGAGCGGGCGTGGATCCCGGCCCTGGCGGCGGCCTCGATCTGATTCCGCATGAGGGCGAGCAGCGGCGAGACGATCACCGTCGGGCCGCTGCCGCGCTCGCGGAGCAGCGCGGTGGCCACGAAGTACACCGCGGACTTGCCCCAACCGGTGCGCTGCACCACCAGCGTCCGCCTCCGCTCGGCGACGAGCGCGTGGATCGCCCGCCACTGGTCCTCGCGGAGCCTGGCGTCGCCGTCGGCGCCGCCCACGAGGCGGGCGAGCACGGCGTCGGCCGCGGCGCGCAGATCGGGGTCCTGTGGAGCGGGAGGCGAGGGGTGACTCGCGGTTCGCTGCTGCATGCCCCCATGCAAGCCGATCGGACCGACAGGCCGCCAATCCCCCTGTGGATAACCCGACCATTCTTATGACCTTCAACGCCGCCTGTGGATAACGGCCGACACGAAACCGGCGATCCAGTCCATCCTCCTCTCATGACATCGCACAGCGAATCCGCTTCAGAACTCTCCGCGACGGAGAGCCGAGTCACGCTCCGCGGCGCCGCCGACCTCGCCGACGCCCTGCCGTATCTGCTGGGTTACCACCCGGACGACTCCGTCGTCCTGATCGCGCTGCACGGCCCGAGCGGTCGCGTGGGCGGTCGCGTCAGGGCGGACATCCCCTCCGATCCCGGCGCATGGGACGAGACGGCCGACCAGCTGGCCGCCCGCCTCGTCGACGGCGGGGCGATGCCGGGGCCAAGGCCGGACGCGGCGATCGTCTTCATCTGTCACGAGCCATCCGACGGCGTGTCCGCGCGCGAGGCGATGGATCGGCACCGGCCCCTCGCCCAGCGCGTGCGCACCGCGTGCGGGGCACTGGACGTCCCGGTCTTCGAGGCGATCTTCCTCGCCGCCCGGCGGTACTGGTCGTACTGCTGCGTGGACGAGCGCTGCTGTGGCGCGGAGGGCAAGGAGCTTCCTCCCGCCGGGACCTCGCCGATGGCCGCGGCCGCCGCCTACGCCGGGCTCAGGGTGCGCGGCTCCCTGCGGGGGATGGGGCGGCGGCTGCGGCCGCTGGGGGAGCCCGTCGCCGCACGGCAGGTGCAGGCGTTCAACACCGTGGCCGAGGAGCTGCTTCCGCGGATCCTCGGCGAGGAGCCCAACAGCCGTGTGGCCAGGGGCGAGACGTTGCGGCTGGCCGAGCGCCTGCTGAGCCGCTTCCGCCGCGCCGCAGCCACCCGGGAGTCGGAGGACGCCGTCGCCGACGCGATGGACGACGCCCTGATCACCTCGGAGGAGTCGGCCCGCCTGGTGATCGGCCTCCAGGACAGGAAGGCCAGGGACATGGTGGCCGAGTGGATGGAGGGCGCCGAGGGCGCGGCCGCCCTGCGGCTGTGGCGGGCCCTGTCCCGGCGCTGCGTAGGGGAGTTCGCGGAGTACGCCGTTCCACCGCTGACCCTCGCAGCCTGGGTGTCGTGGTCGCTCGGGGACGAGGCACCGGCCCGGGTGGCCCTCGGCCGGGCGCTGGACCTGGACGGCCACTACCTCTTCGCGAGACTGCTGCACCAGGGGTGCAGCGACGGGGTGGACCCCGAGTCGCTGCGCCGATTCCTGAGGCGGCAGCGGGCCGCCCGGGGGCGCTGATGACCGCGATGCGGAGCCCTATGATCACCGCATGCCCTACGACCCCTCCGAGTTCCCGGCGTTCGCCGTCACCGTCGACCTGGTCGTGCTCACGGTCCGGCGGCACGCGCTGTGCGCCCTCACCGTGCGCCGGGGCGAGGAGCCTTTTCGTGGGCAGTGGGCCCTCCCGGGCGGATTCGTGCGCGCCGAGGAGGACCTGGCCTCCGCGGCGGCGCGTGAGCTGGCCGAGGAGACGGGGCTCCGGGCACAGGACTCCGACAGCCGTCCCGCCGACGCCCACCTCGAACAGCTCGCCACCTATGGCGATCCGTCCCGGGATCCGCGGATGCGGGTGGTCAGCGTGGCGCATCTGGCGCTGGCTCCTGACCTTCCCGCGCCGACGGCGGGCGGGGACGCGGGCGGCGCCCGGTGGATGCCGGTCAGCAAGCTGCTCGGCGGGCAGGACCAGGCCTCCGAGGAGGGGCTGGCCTTCGACCACGCCCGCATCCTCGCCGACGGCGTCGAGCGCGCCCGTTCGAAGATCGAATACTCCTCGCTGGCCACGGCCTTCTGCCCGGCCGAGTTCACCGTCGGCGAGCTGCGCAGGGTCTACGAGGCGGTGTGGGGAGTCGCCCTCGATCCACGGAACTTCCATCGGAAGGTCACCGGCACGCCGGGGTTCCTCGTGCCGGTCGGCGGCACGACGACGCGTCAGGGCGGGCGCCCCGCCCAGCTGTTCAGGGCGGGCGGTGCCACCGAGCTCAACCCCCCGATGCTGCGCCCCGAGGTGTAAGGGGCCTCCCGCTGCCGCCCGACAGCGCCCGCGCGTTGCAGGGAATATCCGATATGTCCCGTTATCGTGCCAGGGTGCACGATCAACGGGAACAGCGATGATCCAGGCCATCGGACTCACCAGCGCGTCTCGGCGCGACCGACCGCCAGCCGTTGACGATCTCACCTTCGACGCGCGCCCCGGCCATGTGACGATGCTGCTCGGCCCACCGGGAGCCGGGAAGTCCGCCACGCTGCGGCTGATGCTCCAGCTCGCCCCGGGGCGCGGCGTCGCCCTGTTCCGCGGGCGGCCGTTGTCCAGGGTGCCGCACCCCGCCCGGGAGATCGGCGTCCTGCTCGGAGAGGTCGCGGGACACCCGGGGCGCACGGCGCTCGGACACCTGCGGATGCTGGCCGCCGCCGCCGGGGTACCGGCCAGCCGCGCCGAGGACGTCCTCGACGTCGTGGGGCTCAGCGGTCTCGCGGACCAGCGGCTCGGACGGCTCTCCCGGGGGATGGACCGCCGCCTCGGGTTGGCCGCCGCGCTGCTCGGCGACCCCCACACCCTGGTCCTCGACGAGCCGGCGCGGGGACTCTCGCCGCGCGAGAACGCTTGGCTCCAGGGGCTGTTGCGCGGTTACACGGGACAGGGCGGCGCCGTGCTGATCACGGCCAGGGGACCCGAGGAGACCGTCAGGTTCGCCGACCGCGTGGTCAGCATCGAGGCGGGGCGGCTGGTCGCCGACCAGGCGGCGGAGGACTTCGCCAGGGCCCGCCTCCGCCCCCGCGTCGCGGTCATCACCCCGCATGCCGACCGGCTCTCGGCCGCGCTGACACGGGAGTTCCGCGGCGAGGGGCGCCCGGCGGGGGAGGAGCCGGTCGAGGTCCTGCGGGAGTCGGGCACCCGCCTCTCGGTGTTCGGCAGCACCTGTGCCGTCGTCGGGGAGGTCGCCTATCAGCACCGCGTCGTCGTCCACCAACTCGCCGACGAGGTGGGCCCCGCCGGGGACCGCTCTCCGGCCGGGCCCCTGCACCGGGCCGACGGCCGGGCGGAGCCGGGCGAGGCACGGGCCGAGGCCGGGGCCGCGGTGGCGAGCAGTGTGGCGACGGGCGACGTGGAGCTGCCGCCGCCGCTGCCCGCGCTGCCTCCCCCGGGTCCCACGTGGCCCGTCCGGTACGAGCTGCGCCGCTGGGCGGGGGTCCGCACCGCCTGGTGGCTGATGGCGGCCGCGCTGCTGGCCGGGCTCGTCACCGCGCTCGCCCTCGCCTCCTCAGGGACCCAGCCCGCGGAGCGGGTGCTCACCGGCTGGGCGGACCAGCTGCCCCTGCCGCCCGTGGCGATGGTCGCCGGCGTGCTCGGGGCGCTCGCCTTCGGGCAGGAGTTCCGCTTTCCCGCGCTGGTCCCCGCCCGGGTGCCGATCCCGCGGCGGCTGTCCCTGCTGACCGGCAAGCTGGTGGTCTCGGCGGTGGTGGCGTTCCTGCTGTGCTGCGCCGCGATCACGGTCAACTCCACGTCGTTCACCCTGCTGTTCGGCCAGGACATGCCGGTCGACGGGTCATGGGAGTTCGCGCTGCTCGGCACCGCCGCGCTCTCCGTCGGCTGCGCCTGGGCCGGGCTCCTCGCCGCGGGTATCTTCCGCTCGACGCTGGTGGGGCTTGCGGCGGTCGCCGCCGTGCCGTTGGCGCTGGCCCCGGCGCTGCGTTCGCTGCTGCACGGCTGGAGCGGACCGTCCCTCGACGGACTGCCAGGCCGGCTGCACGCGTTGACCTCGCTTCCGTTCCCTTCCGGAGTCGATCGTTGGGTGTCCGCAACGGCGCATCTCGCGTCCCGTCCGATCGGTTGGGCCCTCGGGCTCTCGCTCGCCGTGCTCCTGTGTGGATATGCCCTCGTCAGCCTGCGGAACGGAGTCCGCTGACCGTCAGAGAAGGCCCCGACCAGGCGTCGGACGCGGGGGGTTCCGGCCTCAACACCCGCTTCCCGTGTCCGCATTGCGCAAGACGAGACCATTTGCTTCCGGTTAGGCGTCAATTATGCAGGAGTCGCCGATCACCCTTTCGTGTGCTTTTCACCAAAGACCTCAAGGTGCCAACGAGGGCCGCCGACAAAGGAGGCGTGACTACCCTTGCGCACTCGATGATGACCGCCACTCGCTCCGCCGACTCCGGCCCCGCCGGACCGGGCGAGTTCGACCGCTACTCCTACGCCGAATCCACCGGAGCCGCCCGCATCACCAACGCCCCGGCCTGGGACGGCGACCCGGACATGAGCCGCGTCGGCCGCCGCGCCGCCGGGAGCCGTGGCCGTGGCCTCCACGGCCAACTCGTCCAGCAGCTCGGACAGATGATCGTCTCCGGCGACCTCGGCGCCGACCGGCCGCTCGTTCCCGAGGAGATCGGCCAGCGTTTCGAGGTCTCCCGCACCGTCGTCCGTGAATCCCTCCGCGTCCTCGAGGCCAAGGGCCTCGTCAGCGCGCGCCCCAACGTCGGCACTCGCGTCCGGCCCGTCGGCGACTGGAATCTCCTCGACCCCGACATCATCGAGTGGCGCGCCTTCGGCCCCCAGCGGGAGGACCAGCGCCGGGAGCTGTGCGAGCTCCGCCTCACGATCGAGCCCCTGGCCGCGAGGCTCGCCGCGGTCGACGCCCCGGAGGAGGTCCGCCAGCGCCTCGGCGACATGGTCGACATCATGACCCACACCCTGGGGCAGGGGGACGCCCTCACCTTCTCGCGCGCCGACGCGGAGTTCCACGGCCTGCTCCTCCAGGCCGCCGGGAACAGGATGCTGGAGCACCTCTCCGGCATCGTCGCCGCCGCCCTCCAGGTCTCCGGGGGCGCCGCCTCCGGTTGTGAGCAGCCGACCGAGGCGTCGGTGGCCCTGCACCAGCGGATCGTGGACGCGGTCTCCGCCGGCGACCCCGCCGCCGCCGAGTCCGCGATGCGGCACCTGCTCAGCGCCCCGTCCGAGGCCGCCGCCCCGGCGGGCGGACCGGCCGCCGCGGGCGCGGACCACGTGGTCCCGGCCCCACGCGAACACTGATACGGAAGGGACGGGGGTGTCGCCGGGCCGGATCGGGGCAGGGCTCCGGCGACGCTTCTGCCCCGGCCCGCTACAGTCGAGCGTGCGGTGTGACTCGCGACACGCGAAAGCTGCGTAACGCTTCGGGGAGCAGCGCGATGTTTCAAGAGGTGGCAGCAGTGGCCGGACCGGTGGTCCGCCGCCGCTCCACCGCAGCCGTCGGCTGACCCCGCCGTCGGTGACCGGTCCTGTCCGCTTCGGACGGGGCCCGAAGCCGTTCCCAGAGTTTCCGAGAGGTTGTTCGTGTCGGCCAGTACTTCCCGTGCTCTCCCCGCAGAGATCGCCGAGTCCAATTCTGTGATGGCGCTCATCGAGCGGGGCAAGGCTGAAGGGCAGATCGCCGGCGACGACGTGCGCCGGGCCTTCGAGGCTGACCAGATCCCGGCAACCCAGTGGAAGAACGTTCTGCGCAGCCTCAACCAGATCCTCGACGAGGAGGGCGTGACGCTGATGGTGAATGCCGAGACGTCCAAGCGCACCCGGAAGAGTGTCGCCGCGAAGACCGCGTCCAAGCGCACCGCGACCAAGACGGTCGCGGCGAAGACCACGCCTGCCAAGAAGGCCACGGCCACCGCCCGCCCGGAGGAGCCCGCCATCGGGCTCGAGGACGCCGAGGCCGTCGGAGGCGCGCCCGCCAGGCCCGCCACGAAGAAGCCCACGGCGAAGAAGGCCCCCGCCAAGAAGGCTCCCGCGAAGAAGACCGTGGCCAAGAAGGCTCCGGCCAAGAAGACCGCGGCGAAGAAGACGGCGGCCCCGGGCAAGAAGACGGACTCCAAGAAGGAGATCGTCGACGAGTTCCTCGAGGGCGAGGAAGCGGGCCTCGAAGAGCCCGCGGAGCGGGCCGCCAGGGGCGCCGCCCCGGCCGAGGGCCCCGAGGGCGCCAAGCAGGAGAACGAGGGCTTCGTCCTCTCCGACGACGACGAGGACGACGCCCCGGCGCAGCAGGTCGCCGCCGCGGGCGCGACCGCCGACCCGGTCAAGGACTACCTCAAGCAGATCGGCAAGGTCCCCCTGCTCAATGCCGAGCAGGAGGTGGAGCTGGCCAAGCGCATCGAGGCGGGCCTCTTCGCCGAGGACAAGCTCGCGAGCTCGGACAAGATCGCCCCCAAGCTCCGCCGCGAGCTGGAGATCATCTCCGAGGACGGCCGCCGCGCGAAGAACCACCTGCTGGAGGCGAACCTCCGCCTGGTGGTCTCCCTGGCCAAGCGCTACACGGGCCGCGGCATGCTGTTCCTCGACCTGATCCAGGAGGGGAACCTCGGTCTGATCAGGGCCGTGGAGAAGTTCGACTACACCAAGGGCTACAAGTTCTCCACCTATGCGACCTGGTGGATCCGCCAGGCGATCACCCGCGCCATGGCCGACCAGGCCCGCACCATCCGCATCCCGGTGCACATGGTCGAGGTGATCAACAAGCTCGCCCGCGTCCAGCGGCAGATGCTCCAGGACCTGGGCCGTGAGCCCACCCCGGAGGAGCTGGCCAAGGAGCTGGACATGACGCCGGAGAAGGTCGTCGAGGTCCAGAAGTACGGCCGGGAGCCCATCTCGCTGCACACCCCGCTCGGCGAGGACGGCGACAGCGAGTTCGGTGACCTGATCGAGGACTCCGAGGCGGTCGTCCCGGCGGACGCGGTGAGCTTCACCCTGTTGCAGGAGCAGCTGCACTCCGTGCTCGACACGCTCAGCGAGCGCGAGGCCGGAGTGGTCTCCATGCGCTTCGGCCTCACCGACGGCCAGCCCAAGACGCTGGACGAGATCGGCAAGGTCTACGGGGTCACCCGGGAGCGCATCCGGCAGATCGAGTCCAAGACCATGTCGAAGCTCCGCCACCCGTCCCGCTCGCAGGTTCTGCGGGACTACCTGGACTGAGGAGCGCCGGGGCCGGTCCCGGGCCCCCACAACGCCGACGGCGGCGGTGGTACGCACCCCCGGGGTGCGTACCACCGCCGCCGTCGGCGTTCGCGCGTCAGGGGCGCGCGGACGCCCGGAGGGACAAGAACGATCAGGCCCGACGATCCGGCCCGACAAGGCAACGGGCGGTCACCCCGAGTGACGAGGGGAGACCGCCCGACATCCGGCGTGGGCGGCCGGACGCAGCCCGTCGGTGGTGGAGACGCGAGACGTCAGGTCAACGTTCGTCGTTGCTCGCGGACGCGGGAGTCGCCGTCAGCTTCTCCGTCTCGTCCTGTATCTCAGCGGCGATCTTCTTGAGCTCGGGCTCGAACTTGCGGCCGTGGTGGGCGCAGAACAGCAGCTCTCCGCCACTGATGAGGACCACGCGGAGATACGCCTGGGCACCACAGCGATCGCAGCGGTCCCCGGCCGTCAGCGGGGTCGCGGGGGTCAGAACAGTAGTCACGTCGCCTCTTCTCTAGCTCGACGAGCTGTCGTACCAGGGACAACATCCAACCAGGCCGAGAACGTTCCCGCTCGCGGCTTCTCGGCGAAAAAATCTTCCGAGATGGCCAAACGCTGCCGTATGGCGGCGAAAGAGCCGTATTGCGGTAGTTGTTTCGTGTAAGCGTTGTCTGGTGGTTCTTATTCCGGCTACTTCCGTGTACCCGGGCTCCCCTCCTTCGTTCAGGAGGACGTGCCCGAACCCTAAATGGTTCATGCCTCGAAGGGAACGTGATGTTGGCGTCACCCGGCCGAGTCATCGAACACGTGAGCGACTCTGGGTTACCCTGATACTTCTCGGGTAGCTGCACAACCGCTCTACAGGGCCTCGGTACCCTCTGAGCGGCACTCTGCCACCGATCAGGATTCAGCGAGGAGCGAACTGCGTGACCGCCGACACGTCCGTGCCATCGACCGCACTGCTGACCGGATCCGATCCCGGGGGCAACTACACCGCGCGGCACCTGCTCGTCCTCGAGGGCCTCGAGGCGGTGCGCAAGCGCCCCGGGATGTACATCGGGTCAACGGACAGTCGCGGTCTGATGCACTGCCTGTGGGAGATCATCGACAACGCCGTGGACGAGGCGCTCGGCGGCCACTGCGACCGCATCGAGGTGCTGCTGCGCGACGACGGCTCGGTCGAGGTCAGGGACAACGGGCGCGGCATCCCGGTCGACGTCGAGCCCAAGACGGGCCTCTCGGGCGTCGAGGTGGTCATGACCAAGCTGCACGCCGGTGGGAAGTTCGGCGGGGGCTCCTACGCCGCCTCGGGCGGCCTGCACGGCGTCGGCGCCTCCGTGGTGAACGCCCTGTCCGCCCGTCTCGACGTCGAGGTGGACCGCGGCGGCCGCACGCACGCGATCAGCTTCAGGCGCGGCACCCCCGGGATCTTCACGGAGTGGGGCCCGGACGCGCCGTTCGACCCCAGCAGCGGGCTGCTCAAGGGCAAGAAGATCCCCAAGACCCGTACGGGTACCCGCGTGCGGTACTGGGCGGACCGGCAGATCTTCCTCAAGGACGCCAAGCTCTCCCTGGAGACGCTGCACGCCCGCGCCCGGCAGACGGCGTTCCTCGTGCCGGGGCTGACCATCACGGTGCGTGACGAGCGGGGCGTGGACGGCGCCGAGGCGTCCGACGAGGTCTTCAGGTACGACGGCGGCATCAGTGAGTTCTGCGAGTACCTGGCGCCCGACAAGCCCGTGTGCGACGTGCTGCGGCTGACCGGCCAGGGCACGTTCAAGGAGACCGTCCCGGTCCTGGACGACCGCGGCCACATGATCCCCACCGAGGTCAGGCGCGACCTCGAGGTGGACGTCGCGCTGCGCTGGGGCACGGGCTACGACACGACACTCAAGTCGTTCGTCAACATCATCGCCACCCCCAAGGGTGGCACCCACGTCGCGGGGTTCGAGCGGGCCGTGCGCACGACCGTGAACGACGTGCTGCGCTCCGCGAAGCTCCTGCGCGTCGCCGAGGACGACATCACCAAGGACGACGCCATCGAGGGCCTCACGGCGGTGGTGACCGTCCGGCTGGCCGAGCCGCAGTTCGAGGGGCAGACCAAGGAGGTGCTCGGCACCTCGGCCGCGGCGCGCATCGTGTCGAACGTGGTGGCGAAGGAGCTGAAGGAGTTCCTGACGTCGACCAAGCGGGACGCCAAGCAGCAGGCCCGCGCGGTGCTCGACAAGGTCGTGGCAGCCGCCCGCACGCGCATCGCGGCGCGGCAGCACAAGGAGGCGCAGCGCCGCAAGACGGCCCTGGAGTCCTCGGCGCTCCCCGCCAAGCTGGCCGACTGCCGCAGCGACGAGGTGGACCGCAGCGAGCTGTTCATCGTCGAGGGCGACAGCGCCCTCGGCACGGCCAAGCTCGCGCGGAACTCCGAGTTCCAGGCGCTGCTGCCCATCCGCGGCAAGATCCTCAACGTCCAGAAGTCCTCGGTCTCCGACATGCTCAAGAACGCCGAGTGCAGCGCCATCATCCAGGTGATAGGAGCCGGGTCGGGGCGGACGTTCGACATCGACCAGGCGCGTTACGGCCGGGTGATCTTCCTCGCGGACGCCGACGTGGACGGCGCGCACATCCGCTGTCTGCTGCTCACCCTCTTCCAGCGCTACATGCGGCCGATGGTCGAGCAGGGCCGCGTCTTCTCCGCCGTGCCGCCGCTGCACCGGATCGAGCTGAGCAACCCCAGGCGGGGCCAGGACAAGTACGTCTACACCTATTCCGACCAGGAGCTGCGCGACACGCTGCTCGACCTGGAGCGCAGGAAGGTCCGCCACAAGGACTCGATCCAGCGCTACAAGGGCCTGGGGGAGATGGACGCCGACCAGCTCGCCGAGACCACGATGGACCCGCGCAAGCGGACCCTGCGCCGGATCAACATCAGCGATCTCGAGGCGGCCGAAGAGGCGTTCAGCCTGCTGATGGGGAACGAGGTGGCTCCCCGCCGTGAGTTCATCTCCAGCTCCGCCGCCACCCTGGACCGCTCGCGCATCGACACCTGAGCGGGCCGCCCCGGCTCGCCGGGCGCGGCGGGCTCAGGGCAGGCGTTCCATGGCCCGCGCGGTGAGCCGGGCGACGGGCGCCGGCGCCGCCCCGCACGAGGCGGGGGCCGCCGCCCCGGTCGGCCCCTCGGCGAGCGTCACCGACCAGCGGCGGCCATCGGCGTGGGAGACGGTCGCCGTCCACGCCGCGCCCTCGCCCGTGGCGTCCTGGGCGCGCGAGGTGATGACCTCCGTCAGGGCGTCGGCCCCCTCCTCGCCGATCAGGGCCCGCACGGCCAGCTCGGCCGCCTGCCCGGGGCGGTCCCACGTGGAGCGCCCGCGGCAGCCCTCGAGGGCGACGCGCCCCCGGGCCAGCGCCGCCACGGTGTTCTTGACGCCGACCGGGGTCATCCGGCCGTAGGCGTACCCGTGCGGCAGTGTCAGCAGGGTGGGGGAGAAGCGGTGGCCGCCGAGGTGGGTGATCTCCCAGACGTCGGCGCCGCCCGCGGTGGCGACCTCGGCGGCCAGCGGGCGCCCCAGCAGGGCGCAGCAGCGGTCGCGGGTGCCGTTGGTGCACACCAGGACGAGGGGGGCGCCGTCGTAGGGCTCCCCGATCCCGTCGTGGTGACCCTGCGCGAGCCTGGCGAAGTCGAGGCCGGTGAGCCGCGCGGGGTCGGTGTCGGCGAGGACGCGGATCCAGGCGTTGCCCGGCGCGGTGTGCGCGAGGAAGGCGCGTCGGCCGCCGGTGGTGCGCCCCGGGCGCCTGATGAGGGCCACGCGCACCCCGGCGCTTCCGTCCGCCGCCGCGCTCAGCGCAGCGCCCACCTCGGGGTCGAGGCGGCTCCGGAGGAGGGCCTTGGCGCCCCAGGGGCCGGGCTGCTCGACCAGCAGCCATGTCCTGGCGGTGGCCGCGGTGCCGGCGAGGGGCTCGGCCCACGCCAGTGAGGCGGCGGTGCACGTGCTCACACAGGTAAGGCTAACCTCTGCTGTCACACGGGCCCCGGGCGGCGGTCGCCCGCTGGTCGATGATGGGTGCACGCAATTCGCTTGCGTCGCTTGCGTTATTCTTGCGGGCATGACGCGACGACTTGCCCAGGTGGCGCAGAAGGTGGGCGTGAGCGAGGCCACGGTCAGCCGGGTCCTCAACGGCAAGCCGGGGGTCTCCGAGGCCACCCGGCAGGCCGTCCTCACCGCGCTCGACGTGCTCGGCTACGAGCGGCCGACGCAGCTGCGCGGGGAGCGCGGCAGGCTGGTCGGCCTGGTTCTGCCGGAGCTCCAGAACCCGATCTTCCCGGCGTTCGCCGAGGTGCTCGGCGGCGTGCTGGCCCAGCGCGGCCTGGTGCCCGTGCTGTGCACCCAGACGCCGGGGGGCATCCAGGAGACCGACTACGTCGACCTGCTCCTCCAACAGCAGGTCTCCGGCGTGGTGTTCGCCGGTGGCCTCTACGCGCAGGCCGACGCCTCGCACGAGCACTACAGGCTCCTGGCCGAACGCCGCCTGCCGGTCGTGCTGATCAACGCGTCGGTGCCGGGGCTCGGCTTCCCCCGGGTCTCCTGCGACGACGCCGTCGCGGTCGAGCAGGCGTGGCGCCACCTGGTGTCGCTCGGCCACGAGCGGATCGGTCTCGTCCTCGGGCCCGTCGACCACATCCCCTCGCAGCGCAAGCTCGAGGCGGCCAGGGCAGCCGCCAGGGCGGGCGGCGGGGAGCTGCCCGACGAGCGGGTGGCGCGGGCGATGTACACGCTCGAGGGCGGGCAGGCCGCGACGTCCACGCTCCTGGACCGCGGCGTGACGGGGGTGATCTGCGCCAGCGACGTGATAGCGCTCGGCGCGGTCAGGGCGGCCAGGCGCCGCGGCCTCGCGGTCCCCGACGACCTGTCCGTGGTCGGCTTCGACGACTCGTCGCTCATGCCGTGCACGTCCCCTCCGCTGTCCACCGTGCGCCAGCCGATCGAGGCGATCGGGCGCGCCGCGGTGGAGGTGCTGGTCGCGCAGTTCGGCGGTCGCGACGTCTCCCGCGACGAGCTGCTGTTCGAGCCCGAGCTGGTCGTGCGCGAGTCGACAGGCCCCGCGCCACGGCGGGACAACAGCTAGCAGTCAGTTTTTTGCAATCTAAGCTCAGTATATTGCGCGCTGCTGACATCGGTGGTTGAGTGTCGCCCACTTCCCGGCCATGCTCACCAAGGGGACACCGATGTCATCCAGTGCTTACCGGCATGTGCGCCGCTGCGTCGCGACCGTCGCCGTTCTCGCCGTCGGCCTGACCGCCTGCTCGTCCGACGACGGCGGCGGTGAGGGCGGGGACGGCAGGATCCGGCTCGACATCAACGGCATGCCTCCGAACACCGACGCGCTCGAGCTGGCGGTGTTCAACGAGGAGGTCGAGGCGTTCGAGGCGGCGCACCCCGACATCGACATCGTCCCGCACGAGGGCTTCATGGAGCCGGAGACGTTCAACACCCGCATCGCGGGCGGCGAGCTCGAGGACGTCTTCTACGTCTACTTCACCGATCCCGCCCGCATCATCGAGCAGGGCTACGCCGCGGATGTCACCGACTTCATGGACGCCCACCCGGAGTTCGAGGAGATACGGCCCGAGCTGCATCAGGTGTTCCAGGACGAGGAGGGCCGCCAGTTCGGGATCCCCACGGCCAACTACTCGATGGGTCTGCTCTACAACCGCGACCTGTTCGGCGAGGCCGGGCTCGACCCCGACGCGCCGCCCACCACGTGGGAAGAGGTCCGCGAGGCGTCCGACGCGATCGCGGGACTCGGCGGTGGCACGGTCGGCTACGGCGAGTGCACCATCGAGAACACCGGCGGCTGGCACCTGACCGCGAGCATCTACTCCAAGGGCGGCCAGGTCGCCGAGCGGGACGGCGAGGCCTGGCGCGCGGCGTTCGACTCCCCCGAGACGGTCGAGCTGCTCGAGAACCTCCAGGCCATGCGCTGGGAGGACGACTCCATGGGCAGCGAGCAGCTGCGCACCTGCGAGGACCTGATGATCCAGATGGGCGCGGGTCAGCTCGGCATGTACCTCGCCGCCCCCGACAACATCCCGATGATCGTCCGGCAGTACGAGGGCACCTACGAGAACCTCGGCCTCGCGCCCGTCCCCGACGGCCAGGGCACGCTGATCGGCGGCGAGGGCTACATGATCAACGCCAACGCCTCGGACGAGCAGATCGAGGCGGCCATGACATGGCTCCAGTGGCGCTTCGTCAACGCCGATGAGATCGAGCGGCGCGTCCTGAACACCCTGGAGGACGACCTGCCCGTCGGCCTGCCGATGCCCCCCACCCCCGACATCTGGGTGGACGGCGCGACCCGCGACGGCGTCGAGGCGCTCAAGGCGGAGCACGCCAACGTCCCGGTCGGCAACGTCCAGCCGTTCATGGACGCGGCCACCCGGATCGAGGGCCACATCGAGCCGCCGCGGGCCCAGGAGGTCTACGCGATCCTCGACAACGTCGTGCAGGGCGTGCTGACCGAGGAGGGCGCCGACATCCGGGCGCTGCTCGACGAGGCCGAGACCGCCGTCAACCGGATGTACGAAACCGCCTGACATGACCGCGCCCGCCACCGTGACCAAGGGTCACGGACGAGAGGCGAGCCGACGCCGCGGCCCCGAGCGGCGGCGTCGGCTCACCGAGAACGTCACCGCGTACGGCTTCCTGTGCGCCGCGCTCGTGGTCTTCGCCCTCTTCGCCTGGTACCCCGTCGTCCGGAATGTGATCCTCAGCTTCCAGGAGGTCAACTTCGTCCGGGGTTCGAGCTGGGTGGGCCTGGAGAACTTCGCCCATGTCCTCGACGACCCGCTGTTCGGCACGGCGTGGCGCAACAGCGCGTTGTTCACGCTCTACGCCCTGGTGCTCGGATTCGCCGTCCCCTTTCTCACCGCCGTGCTGATCAACGAATTCCGGCACGCCCGCGCCTACTTCCGGATCCTGGTCTATCTGCCGGTGATGCTCCCGCCGGTGGTCGTGGCCCTGATGTGGCGTTGGTTCTATCTGCCGGAGGGCGGCCTCATCAACGAGGTCCTCGGCTCCGTCAACCTGCCGACGTCCCAGTGGCTCAACTCGGCCGACACCTCGCTCATCTCGCTGGTGATCGTCTCCACCTGGGCCAACATGGGCACCGCGACGCTCATTCATCTGGCGGCGCTCCAGACCATTCCCGGGGATTTGTACGAGGCCGCCGAGCTCGACGGCGCGAGCATCTGGCGGCGGGTGTGGCATGTGACGATCCCGCAGACGCGCTTTGTGATCCTGATGCTGCTTCTTCTCCAGATCGTGGCGACGATGCAGGTGTTCACCGAGCCATTCGTCATGACCGGTGGCGGACCCCAGGATTCCACGGTCACGGTGATGCTCCTCATCTACCGCTATGCCTTCGTCTACAACAACTTCGGCGCGGCCAGCGCCATGAGCCTGCTCCTGCTCGCCGTGCTCGCCGTCTTCTCCGCCGCCTATCTGCGGGTCACCCGCGGCCGACAGAGCTGAGAGGGGATCCCGATGCGTACCCTGGTCCGCCCCGCGGTGCTCAGGACGCCGCGCGGTCGGCTGGTCTACTGGTCGCTGCTGGTCGTGGCGCTGCTGGCGTTCACCGTCGCGTTCATCATCCCGCTCTACTGGATGACGACCGGCGGTATGAAGAGCTCGCCCGAGCTGGCCCGCAATCCACCGACCTACGTACCCGAGCAGTGGCATCCGGGCAACTACGCCGACGCGTGGGACGAATTGGACCTCGCCACATACTTCGGCAACACCATCGTCCTGATCGGTGGCGCCTGGCTGCTCGGCCTCGCCGTTCAGCTACCGGCCGCCTATGCCCTCTCGAAGCTCAGGCCGCGTTTCGGCAACGTCATTCTCGGGCTGATGCTGATCACGCTCATGGTGCCGGCCACGGTCCTGCTCATCCCGACCTATCTCACCGTCTCCGACGTGCCGATATTCGGCACCAACCTCATCAACGAACCGGCCGCGGTCTGGCTCCCCGCGGCGGCCAACGCGTTCAACATCTATGTCCTCAAGAACTTCTTCGACCAGATACCGAACGACCTTCTCGATGCCGCGAGAATCGACGGGGCCGGGCCTTTCGCCACGATGTGGCGCATCATCCTTCCCCTTTCGCGCCCCATCATCGCCGTGGTGTCGATCCTCTCCATCTCGGCCCTCTGGCGGGATTTCCTCTGGCCGCTCGTCGTCCTTCCCGACCCGGCCGAGCAGCCCATCACCGTCTATCTCCAGCGGATAGCTGACACCACCTCGCTCAACCTGCTGATCGCCGGGCTGGTCCTGGCCAGCATTCCTCTCGTGGCGATCTTCCTGATATTCCAGCGACAGATACTCGCCGGCCTCACCGCGGGCAGCCTCAAGGGCTGATCCCCCCGCGACCCGATCGAAGCCGATCGCTATCCGATCGGGCTGATCGCACCCGATCGCACCTGATCACCGAAAGGACGGCCCGTGCCGCACAACCCCTCCGCATGGTGGCGGACCGCCGCCATCTACCAGGTCTATCCACGGTCGTTCGCCGACGGCGACGGCGACGGCACCGGCGACCTCGCCGGGGTCCGCGCCCGGCTGCCCTACCTCGCCGCGCTCGGCGTCGAGGCGCTGTGGTTCACGCCCTGGTACGTCTCGCCGCTCGCCGACGGCGGCTACGACGTGGCGGACTACCGGGCCATCGACCCGGCGTTCGGCACCCTGGACGAGGCGGAGAAGCTGATCTCCGAGGCGCGCCAGCTCGGCCTGCGCACCATCGTCGACGTCGTCCCCAACCATGTCTCCGACGAGCACGCGTGGTTCAGGGCGGCGCTCGACGCCCCGCCTGGCAGCTCCGAGCGCGAGCTGTTCCACTTCCGCCCCGGGCGCGGCCCGAACGGCGACGAGCCGCCGAACGCCTGGCGCTCGGAGTTCGGCGGCCCGGCCTGGAGCCGCACCGAGGCCGCCGACGGCGCGCCGGGGGAGTGGTACCTGCACCTCTTCGCTCCCGGGCAGCCCGACCTCAACTGGGCCCACCCGCGCGTCCGCCGGGAGCACGAGGACATCCTCCGCTTCTGGTTCGACCGCGGCGCCGCGGGCATCCGCATCGACTCGGCCGCCCTGCTCGCCAAGGCCCCCGACCTGCCGGACTTCGAGCCGGGGCGCGACCCGCACCCCTATGTGGACCGCGACGAGCTGCACGACATCTACCGCTCGTGGCGCTCCGTCGCCGACGCCTACGACGGCGTGCTCATCGGCGAGCTGTGGCTCCCCGACGTCGAGCGGTTCGCGCGGTATCTGCGCCCCGACGAGCTGCACACGGCGTTCAACTTCGACTTCCTGTCGCGCCCCTGGGCGCCCGACGAGCTGCGCGCCTCCATCGACGCCACGCTCGCCGCCCACGCCGGGGTGGGCGCCCCCGCCACGTGGGTGCTCTGCAACCACGACGTGACCCGCACCGTCACGCGCTACGGCCGCGCCGAGACGGGCTTCGCGTTCGCCGCCAAGCGCTTCGGCACCCCCACCGACCTGGCCCTCGGCACCCGCAGGGCCAGGGCGGCGGCCCTGCTCACCCTCGCCCTGCCGGGCGCCGTCTACATCTACCAGGGCGAGGAACTCGGCCTGCCCGAGGCCGAGATCCCCCGCGACCGCGTCACCGACCCCATGCACGACAGGTCGGGCGGCGTCGACCCGGGCCGCGACGGCTGCCGCGTTCCGCTGCCCTGGGAGGGCGAGCGGCCCCCTTACGGCTTCGGCGGGCGCGACACCTGGCTGCCCCAGCCCGCCGACTGGGCGCCCTACACCGCGGCGCGGCAGGAGAACGACCCCGACTCCATGCTCAGCCTCTACCGCACCGCCCTGCGGCTGCGGCGCGGCTGGGCCGACCCCGGCACGGAGGCGCTGACCTGGCTCGAGGGCGAGCCTGGGCTGCTCGCCTTCGCCCGCGCCGACGGGCTGATCTGTGCCGTCAACCTGGCGGGTGAGCCCGTTCCGCTCCCCGCCCACACAGCCGTCCTGCTCAGCAGCGGTCCGCTGGACGACGCGGCCCTGCTGCCGCCGGACACGGCGGCCTGGCTGCGGGGCTGACCCCCGCGGCGAGGCCGCCACCCACCCCACCCCCCACGGAAGGGAATGTCATGACCGCACCACAAGCAGCGCGGCGGTCCCGTCCGCGCCTGCGTGCGGCGCTCACCGTCGGAGCGTGTGCGGCCGTTCTCGGCGCCTTCGGGGCGGCGGCCCCGGTCCAGGGCGCCGAGGCGGCGCGGCCGTCCGCCGCGACAGCCGACGTCTCCCCACTGGCCGGCGCCGACCTCCCCTTCGTCTCCCAGGAGGCGGAGGACGCCGACCACAACGGCACCGTGATCGGTCCCGACCACACCCAGGGCACCGTCGCCTCCGAGGCGTCGGGCCGCCAGGCGGTGCGGATCGCCTCGGGCCAGCACGTGGAGTTCACGCTCGACGAGCCGGCCAACGCGATCACCGTCGTCTACAGCCTCCAGGACGGCGCCTCCGGCACCCTGTCGGTGTACGCCGAAGGGCAGCGGCTCGACCAGCGCCTCGACGTCACCTCCCGGTACGCCTACTTCGACGCCCCGTGGATCGCCGGGTCGAAGACGCACCACTTCTTCAACCACGGCCGACTGCTCCTCGGCCAGGACCTCGCCGCGGGCGACACCGTCACGCTCCGGGTGGACCCGGGCGACACCGCGGGCGACTACACGATCGACTCGGTCGACTTCGAGCAGGTGGCCGCGCCCGCCTCGCCGCCCCCCGGCGCGCTCGACGTCACCTCCCTCGGCGCCGACCCCAGCGGCCAGGCGGACTCCACCCAGGCGTTCGTCCAGGCCGTGGCCCAGGGCCGCGGCGGCACGGTGTGGATCCCGCCGGGCACCTACCGCGTCGAGCAGCCGCTCTACGTCGAGAACGTCACCCTGCGCGGCGCGGGCAACTGGCACTCGATCGTGCGCAGCTCCCGCTTCATCAACCAGGGCCAGTCCCCCGGCGACGTCCACCTCGCCGACTTCGCCGTCGTGGGCGACGTCACCCAGCGCGTGGACAGCGACCCCGACAACGCCGTCAACGGCAGCCTCGGGCCCGGCTCGTCGGTCTCCGGCCTGTGGCTCCAGCGCCTCAAGGTCGGCCTGTGGATGACCGGCACCAACGACGGCCTGGTCGTGGAGGACAACCGCATCGTCGACATGGCGGCCGACGGCCTCAACCTCAACGGCAACGCCGACGACATCACCGTGCGGAACAACTACGTCCGCAACACCGGTGACGACGCGCTCGCCATGTGGTCGCTGCCCCAGATCAACCGCGACGCGACGTTCGACAGCAACACCGTGATCCAGCCCAACCTGGCCAACGGCATCGCGATCTACGGCGGCGAGAACATCAGCGTCACCAACAACCACGTCCAGGACACCAACGCCCTGGGCAGCGGCATCGCCATCTCCAACCAGGCGTTCCTCCAGCCGTTCTTCCCCCTCGCCGGCACCATCACCGTGCACGGCAACACGCTCGTGCGCACCGGGGCCATGAACCCCAACTGGAACCACCCCATGTCCGCGCTGCGCGTCGACCCCTACAACCACCCGATCGAGGCGGACGTCAGGATCACCGACACCACGGTGATCGACAGCCCGTGGAGCGCGTTCCAGTTCGTCTCGGGCGGCGGCACGGGGCTCGCGGCCGACCGCGTCACGATCGACGGCGCCACCGTGCGGAACGTCGGCACCGTCGTCTTCCAGGCCGAGACCACGGGATCCGCCACCATCAGCGGCGTGACCGCCACGGGCGTCGGCGTGACCGGCGTCTACAACTGCCCCTATCCGACCGGCATCGCCCCGATGCGGCTCGACGACGGCGGCGGGAACTCCGGCTGGGACGGCGAGTGGACCGACTGCTCGACCTGGCCCCAGCCCGGCGACACCCCGGGCGAGCCCGACCCCGACCGCAACCTCGCGGCGGGCAGGCCCGTCACCGTCACCAGCCACACCGATGTCCACAGCGGCCCCAACGCCGTGGACGGCAACGCCTCCACCTACTGGGAGTCCGCCAACCACAGCTTCCCTGAGACCCTGACCGTCGACCTCGGCGCGCCGACCGAGGTGGGCCGCGTGGTCCTGAAGCTGCCCCCGCCCGCGGCCTGGGAGACCCGCTCGCAGACCATCACGATCCGCGGCGGCGACCAGCCGGGATCCCTCACCGACCTGGTCGCCTCACGGCTCTACACCTTCGACCCCGCCCGCGGCAACGAGGTCGCCCAGACCCTGCCGGGCTCCACCGAAGTGCGCTACCTGCACCTCGTGTTCACCGCCAACACGGGCTGGCCCGCGGGTCAGCTCGCCGAGCTGGAGGCGTACGCCTCCTGACGCCGGATCCCCCGGGGCGGCATCCCGGCGGCGCGCCTCTCCGGCGCCGCCGGGGTGCCCGCCCGGCGTATCGTTCGACGCATGCATGGCATCAACGGCCGGGGCGCGCAAGGCCGCAGGATCCCGGTCATCGTGCTGGCCGGCTTCCTGGGCGCGGGCAAGACCACGCTCCTCAACCACCTGCTGCGCAACCGCTCCGGCGTCCGCATCGGCGCCGTCGTCAACGACTTCGGGTCCATCCCCGTGGACGCCATGACCGTGGCGGGACAGGTCGACGCGATGGCCTCCTTCGGCAACGGCTGCCTGTGCTGCGCCGTCGACACCGAGGACCTGGACGCGGCCCTTGACCGGCTCGCCCGCCCCGAGGCCGCGATCGACCTGCTCGTGGTCGAGGCCAGCGGCCTCGCCGAGCCCCCCGCGCTGATCCGGATGATCCTCGCCAGCGAGAACGACCGCATCGTCTACGGCGGCCTCGTCCTGGTCGTGGACGCCGCCGAGCCCGCGGGCACCCGCCACCCCGGCGTCGCCGACCTCATCGTCCTCAACAAGACCGACCGCGTGGACGGGGCGACGCGCCTGGCCCTCGCCGCCGAGCTGCGGCGGCGCGGCGGCGGCGCCCCGGTCGTCGAGGCCGCGCACGGGCGCGTGGACCCCCGGCTGCTGTTCGACCCCGAGGCCGCGGGCGAGCCCGCGCGGGGGCCGCGGCAGCTGTCGTTCGCCGACCTCGACGCGGCGGCCACCGCGGACGACCACCCGCACACCCACCACGAGAGCGTGGCGTTCACGGCCGGGACGCCGCTCGCGCCAGGCCCGTTGATGCGCTTCTTCGACGAGCGGCCGCCTGGCCTCTACCGGATCAAGGGCTTCGTCCAGGTGGGCGCCGAGCGCTTCGCCGTCCACGCCGTCGGGCGGTTCCTGCGCTTCTACCCCGCCTCGCCCGATGGCGGCACCGAGCTGGTCCTCATCGGCTCCGGCATCGACGCGGGGGCGCTGCGCAAGGAGCTCGACGCGTGCGTCGCCGCCCCCGGGGCCCCGGAGGGCGCCGAAGGGGGCCGCGCCCACGGGGAGTTCCTCCGGTATGTCGACCATGGCGACCCGGCGGACCCGGCCGACCCCGCCGATCGCGTCGAGGTGGAGGACCCCGAGGGCGCGGCCGACCCCAGGGGCTGACCGCCGCGCGGACCGGCTACACCGGGCCGCCGACCACCGCGACGGCCTTGGCCAGCGGCGCGCCCGAGCCGTCCCTGCGCGGGTCGGTCTCGGGGAGCGGCACCGGCGCGCCCGTCGCCGTCGCGGCCCGCGCGGGAGCCGCCCCTGCCCACGCGAACACCAGCCGGTCCTCGCCCTTGAGGAACCGTTGGCAGCGCACCCCGCCCGTCGCGCGCCCCTTGCGCGGATACTGGTCGAACGGCGTCAGCTTGGCCGTCCCCAGCGAGTCGTCCAGCGTCCCGCTGCCCCCCGCCACCGTGAACACCACGGCGTCCCGCGCCGGATCGACCACCGTGAAGGAGACGACGGAGGCGCCATCGGCCAGCTTGACGCCCGCCATGCCACCGGCGGGCCGCCCCTGCGGCCGCACCTGGCTCGCCTGGTAGCGCAGCAGCTGGGCGTCGCTCGTGATGAAGACGAGGTCCTCCTCGCCGGTGTGCAGCTCGGCCGCGCCCACGATGCGGTCGCCCTCCTTGAGGGTGATGACCTCCAACTCCTCCTTGTTCGAGGGGTAGTCGGGCACCACCCGCTTGACCACGCCCTGCTCCGTGCCGATCGCGAGCCCCGGCGACGACTCGTCGAGCGACGTCAGGCACACCACCCGCTCGTCGCCCTCGAGCGACAGGAACTCCGACACCTGCGCCCCGCCCGCCAGGCTCGGCGCCGACGCGCGGCTCGGCAGCTGCGGCAGGTCCACCACCGCGATCCGCAGCAGGCGGCCCGTGGACGTCACCGCGCCCACCTCGCCCCTGGTCGTGGAGGCCACGGCCGAGACCACCACGTCGTGCTTCCCGCGCGACGTGGACTGCGGCGTGTCCGTCGCCTCGAACGACGCCTCGCCGTCCGCCGTCCGCGCCAGCAGCCCCGTCGACGACATCAGCACGCGGCACGGGTCGTCCGAGACCTCGAGCGGCAGCGCCTCGGCGGGCGCGCCCTCGGACTCCATCAGGACCGTCCGGCGCGGCGTGCCGTACTTCTTGGCGACCTCGGCCAGCTCGCCGGACACCAGCTTCCGCAGCTCGGCGTCCGAGTCCAGGATCCGGGTCAGCTCCTCGATCTCCGCGGTCAGCCGGTCGCGTTCGGATTCGAGCTCGATCCGGTCGAACCTGGTCAGCCGCCGCAGCGGAGTGTCCAGGATGTACTGGGTCTGGACCTCGGAGAGCCCGAAGCGGGCGATCAGCCCCTCCTTGGCCTCCGCGGCGTTCTCGCTCGAACGGATGATCCTGATGACCTCGTCGATGTCGACGAGCGCCACCAGCAGGCCCTCGACCAGGTGCAGCCGGTCCCGCCGCTTGGCCCGCCTGAACTCACTGCGCCGCCGCACCACCTCGAACCTGTGGTCCACATAGACCTGGAGCAGCTCGCGCAGCCCGAGCGTCAGCGGCTGGCCGTCCACCAGCGCGACGTTGTTGATGCCGAAGGTCTCCTCCATCGGCGTCAGCTTGTACAGCTGGGCGAGGACGGCCTCGGGGTTGAAGCCGTTCTTCACCTCGATGACCAGGCGCAGCCCGTGCTCGCGGTCGGTCAGGTCCTTGACGTCGGCGATGCCCTGGAGGCGCTTGGCGTTGACCAGGTCCTTGATCTTGGCGATCACCTTCTCGGGGCCCACGGTGAACGGCAGCTCGGTGACGACGAGCCCCTTGCGGCGGGCCGAGACCTTCTCCACCGTCACCTTCGCCCGCATCCGGAACGTGCCGCGCCCGCTCGCATAGGCGTCGCGGATGCCGTCGAGGCCCACGATCTGACCCCCCGTCGGCAGGTCGGGCCCCGGCACGAAGCGCATCAGCGTCGCCAGGTCGGCCGCGGGGTGGCGGATCAGGTGGCGGGCCGCCGCGATGACCTCGCCGAGGTTGTGCGGCGGCATGTTCGTCGCCATGCCGACCGCGATGCCGCTCGACCCGTTCACCAGGAGGTTGGGATAGGCGGCGGGCAGCGTGACCGGCTCGCGCTCGCTGCCGTCGTAGTTGGGCGCGAAGTCGACGGTGTCCTCGTCGATCGCGTCCACCATCAGCCCGGCCGCGGGCGCCGAGCGGCACTCGGTGTACCGCATGGCGGCGGGCGGGTCGTCGTTCCCCAACGAGCCGAAGTTCCCGTGGCCGTCCACCAGCGGCAGCCGCATCGAGAACGACTGGGCCATGCGCACCAGCGCGTCGTAGATGGCCGTGTCACCGTGCGGGTGCAGCTTGCCCATCACCTCGCCGACCACCCGGGCGCACTTCACATAGCCGCGGTCGGGCCGCAGCCCCATGTCGTGCATCTGGTACAGGATCCGCCGGTGCACCGGCTTCATCCCGTCCCGCGCGTCGGGCAGCGCACGGGAGTAGATCACCGAGTAGGCGTACTCGAGGAAGGACCCCTGCATCTCGTCGACGACGTCGATGTCGAGGATGCGCTCCTCGAACTCCTCGGGAGGCGGGGACTGCGTGCTGCGGCGGGCCATCGCGGCAGGGCTCCTTCGTACGGGTGGACGGGTTACCGCGGACCATTGTGGCCCGCTCCACCGACAAGCGAGAACTTCGCACACCCCGGCTCACCTTGCATAAGGTGGCGGGGACTCCGACCGTCCGAGCGAAGGGACCCGACCCCATGGGCCACACGGCCATTCCGCAGGATTCCGTCGGCGGGCTTTCAGCGACCGAGCACCGCCTGGACAACGGACTGCGCGTCGTGCTCTCCGAGGACCATCTCACCCCCGTCGCCGCGGTCTGCCTCTGGTACGACGTGGGCTCGCGCCACGAGGTCCCAGGACGCACCGGGCTGGCCCATCTCTTCGAGCACCTGATGTTCCAGGGCTCCGAACAGGTGGAAGGGAACGGCCACTTCGAGCTCGTCCAGGGAGCCGGCGGCTCGCTCAACGGCACCACCAGCTTCGAACGCACCAACTACTTCGAGACCATGCCCGCCCATCAGGTCGAGCTCGCCCTGTGGCTCGAGGCCGACCGCATGGGCACGCTGCTGAGCGCGCTCGACGAGAAGTCCCTGGAGAACCAGCGCGACGTCGTGAAGAACGAACGCCGCCAGCGCTACGACAACGTCCCCTACGGCACGGCGTTCGAGCGGCTGACCGCCAAGGTCCACCCCGAGGGCCACCCCTACCACCACGTCCCCATCGGCTCGATGGCCGACCTCGACGCCGCCTCGCTCGAGGACGCGCATGAGTTCTTCCGCACCTACTACGCGCCCAACAACGCCGTGCTCGCCGTCGTGGGCGACATCGACCCCGAGCGGGTCCTCGCGTGGGTGGAGAAGTACTTCGGCTCGATCCCCTCGCACGAGGGCAAACGCCCCCCGCGCGACGGCTCGTTGCCCGACGTCATCGGCGAGGAGCTGCGCGAGGTGATCGAGGAGGACGTGCCCGCCCGCGCCCTGATGGCCGCCTACCGGCTGCCCCACGACGGAACGCGCGAGGGAGACGCCGCGGACCTCGCGCTCACCGTGCTCGGCGGCGGCGATTCGTCCCGCCTGCACAACCGCCTGGTCCGCCGCGACCGCACCGCCGTCACCGCGGGGTTCGGCCTGCTGCGGCTCGCCGGGGCGCCCTCGATGGGCTGGCTCGACGTCAAGACCTCGGGCGACGCGACCGTCCCCGAGATCGAGACGGCGGTGGACGAGGAGCTGGCGCGGTTCGCCGCCGAGGGCCCGACCCCGGAGGAGATGGAGCGCGCCCAGGCGCAGCTCGAGCGCGAGTGGCTCGACCGGCTGGCCACCGTGGGCGGCAGGGCGGACGAGCTGTGCCGCTTCGCCGTGCTGTTCGGCGACCCGCAGCTCGCGCTGACCGCGGTGCGGCGGATCATGGAGGTCACCCCCGAGGAGGTGCGGGCCGTCGCCGCCGCCAGGCTCCGCCCCGACAACCGAGCCGTGCTGGTCTACGAGCCCACCGAGCCCACCGAGGACGCGGACGCCGAGGCCACCGAGGGAACCGACATCATCGACGCCGAAGGGGCTGACCAGTGACCGAGGCCAAGCCAGCCATGCAGCTCCATCCCCGGCCCACCGGCGGTGAGCCCACGCCCTGGGCGTTCCCCCGGCCCGAGCGCAGCGGCCTCCCCAACGGGATCACGGTGCTGCGCAGCCACCGCCCCGGCCAGCGGCTGATCGCCGTCGAGGTCAACCTCACCGCGCCGCTCGCCGCCGAGCCCAAGGGCCAGGAGGGCGTCGCCACGATCATGGCCCGCGCGCTGAACGAGGGCACCGACAAGCACAGCGCCGAGGAGTTCGCGGCCGAGCTCGAGCGGTACGGCGCCACCCTCGACGCGCACGCCGACCACCCGGGCCTGCGGGTGTCGTTGGAGGTTCCGGCCTCCCGGCTCGGCAAGGCGCTCGACCTGCTGGCCGACGCGCTGCGCGCCCCCGCCTTCGCCGAGAGCGAAATCGAGCGGCTGGTCCGCAATCGGCTCGACGAGATCCCTCACGAGCTGGCCAACCCCGCCCGCCGCGCCGCCATGGCGCTCTACGCCTCGCTGTTCCCGGCCGAGGCCCGGATCTCCCGGCCGAGGCAGGGCACGGCGGAGACGGTCGCGCGCATCGACGCCACGTCCGTGCGCGCCTTCTACGAGGCGCACATCAGGCCCTCGGCCGCCACGGTCGTGGTGGTCGGCGACTTCACCGGCATCGACCTGGACGCCGAGCTGGGCCGCACCCTGGGCGCCTGGACCGGCAAGGCCAGCGAGCCGTTCGCCTGGACGCCGGTCACGGCGGACGACACCGGCCGCGTCATCATCGTGGACCGCCCAGGCTCGGTGCAGACCCAGCTGCTCATCGGCCGTACGGGCCCGGACCGGCACGACCCGGTCCACCCGGCCCGCCGCCTCGGCGTGTACTGCCTGGGCGGCACGATCACCTCGCGCCTCGACCGGGTGCTGCGCGAGGAGAAGGGCTACACCTACGGCATCAGGGCGTTCAGCCAGGTGCTGCTCTCCCGCGCCGACGGCACCGGGCTCTCGCTGCTCGGCATCCGCGGCTCGGTGGCCACCGAGGTGACAGGGCCCGCCCTGGCCGACCTGTGGACGGTGCTGCGCGACCTCGCCGATGGCGGGCTCACCGACGAGGAGCGCGACTCCGCCGCCCAGTACCTGGTGGGCGTGGCCCCGTTGAGCTTCGAGACCGCGTCCGCGGTGGCCGGGACGCTCGCGGACCAGGTGGAGGAGGAGCTGCCCGACGACTACCAGGCGACGCTCTACGCCCGGCTCGCCGAGACGGGCGCGGTCGAGGCGACGGCCGCGGTGGTCCGCGCGTTCCCCGCCGACCGCCTGGTGACGGTCCTCGTGGGGGACGCGGAGCAGATCGCCGGGCCGGTACGGGAGCTCGGCATCGGCGAGGTGACGGTGCTCGGCGGCTGACCCGGGGCGGCGACCCGCGCCGCGGCCCTCGGCGTGCGCGCCGGGGGCCGCGGGCATTCGCGCGCGCTTCCCCGGGAGTGACCGCGCTTCATGCGCGCTTCGGCTCGAGGCCGAAAAACGCTTCGTTTTACCGGGGCGCTATCGGCATTCACGGAGTTGTGCCATACAGTTCCCCCCAGTGACCCGGTAGTAATGCGACAGGGCAGACGCCGGCTTGCCTTGGGGGTTTGTTCATGCGTATCTCCGCGCACACGGTATGCACGGCGATCCGTGACGACATTGTCGCCGGTGTCCTGCCGCCGGGTGTCCGGCTCGCCGAGGAGCAGTTGGCGCAGCGGTACGGCGTCTCCCGCGTCCCGGTGCGCGAGGCGCTGCGCACGCTCGAGTCGGAGGGCTTCGTCGTCTCGCGGCGGCACGCCGGGGCCTGTGTCGCGGAGTTGGGCGACCGCGAGGCGGCCGATCTGCTCGACATCAGGGCGTTGATCGAGCCGCTCGGCGCGGCCAGGGCGGCGCAGCGGCGCACCGAGGCGCACCTGAAGGTGCTGCGCGGTCTGGTGCGCCTCGGGCGTCAGCGCGCAGGCCAGGGGCAGGAGTCGGACCTGCGGTCGCTCGGCGACTGGTTCCACGAGACGGTCGCCCAGGCCACCTGCTCGCCCGGGCTGACCTCGCTGCTGATCCAGATCCGCCGCAAGATCACCTGGCTCTACACCGCGGAGCCCGTCTCACGCGCCGTCGTCCTGTGGCAGGAGCGGGGCGCGTTGGTGGACGCCATCGCGCGCGGCGACGCCGAACGCGCCCGCGCCCTGTCGGCGGCCCAGCTCGACCGGGCCACCCCCGCGAGGCGGCAGTTCAGGGCGGTCGCGGTGAGAAGCCCGAAACCTGCCGTAAACACAGTGCGCGGCCAGATTTAACAGCGACCGTATACACCTGGGAATGGCCCGCCCGAATTCCGTTGCGTGAATGGCGCGGCCGCCATTTCCGTGCCCGGAATTGGCGGCCTTGTGTGCGCATGTATTCACACGGTTTCCGGAAGCTCCTCAAGTCCTTCGGAAACGAGCTTCGCCAGCCGGTCGAGCGCCGCCTCGGCTGCCGCCGTGTCCTCCGCCCGAGAGGTCAGCGTGATCTCGTCGCCGCCCTCCGCGCCCAGGCTCAGCACCGCGAGCATGGAGGCGGCGTTCACCGCGGGGCCGTCCTTCCTCGCGATGGTCACCGGGACGCCGGTCGCCATGGCGGCGCGGACGAAGATCGAGGCGGGACGGGCGTGCAGCCCTTCTGCCCAGCCGATGGAGACGCGGCGCTCGGCCATGGTGGTGCCCTCCGGGGGTGAACAGGTGCGCGGATCAGCGTCCATGGCGGAAGGCGTGGAGCCTCCCGTCCGGACACGCACAACCGTACGCTGATGTCATGCGCGCGCCCGCCAAGACTCCCTACCCGGCGCACTGGGAGGCCGATGTGGTGCTGCGCGACGGCGGCACCGCCCACATCAGACCCATCACCCCCGACGACGCCGACCGGCTGGTCAGCTTCTACGAGCGCGTCTCCGACGAGTCCAAGTACTACCGCTTCTTCGCGCCCTACCCGCGCCTCTCCGACCGCGACGTCCACCGCTTCACCCACCACGACTACGTCGACCGCGTCGGCCTCGCCGCCACCGTGGGCGACGACTTCCTGGCCACCGTCCGCTACGACCGGGTGGACGAACGGGGCGCCGCGGCCTCGCCGCCCGCCGACCGGGCGGAGGTCGCGTTCCTCGTCGAGGACGCCCACCAGGGCCGCGGCCTGGCCTCGGCGCTGCTCGAACACATCGCCGCGGTCGCCGGGGAGCGCGGCATCCGCCGCTTCGAGGCCGAGGTGCTGCCCGCCAACTCCGCGATGATCAAGGTCTTCACCGACGCCGGATACGCCCAGCGCCGCAGCTTCGCCGACGGCGCCGTCCACCTCACCCTCGACCTCGAGCCGACCGCCGAGTCCCTCGCCGTCATGCGCGCCAGGGAGCAGCGCGCCGAGGCCAGGTCGGTGCAGCGGCTGCTCGCCCCGCGCAGCGTCGCCGTCGTCGGGGTGAGCCGGGGCGCGGGAGGCGCGGGCCTGAGCGTGCTCGCGGGGCTGCGCGCGGGCGGGTTCACGGGGAGCCTGTACGCGGTCAACGCCGCCCTCACGCCCGGGCTGACCGAGCTTGGCGGCGTTCCGGCGTTCCGCTCCGTGGGCGCCATCGGCGCGCCCGTCGACCTGGCCGTGCTCGCCGTGCCCGCCGCCCAGGTGGCCGACGTGGTCGTCGACTGCGGCGAGCACGGGACGCAGGGCCTCGTGGTCCTCGCCGCGGGGCACTCGCGCGACGAGCAGCGCGAACTCGTGGCCCGCGCACGGTCGTACGGGATGCGGATCATCGGCCCCGACGCGTTCGGCGTGATCAACACCGACCCCGCCGTGCGCCTCAACGCCAGCCCCGCGCCCCGGCTGCCGAGGGCCGGGCGGATCGGGCTGTTCACGCAGTCCGCCGCGATCGGCATCGCCGTCCTCGACGAGCTGGAACGCCGCGGCGCCGGGCTCTCCACGTTCCTCTCCGCCGGGAACCGCGCCGACCTGTCGGGCAACGACGCCCTCCAGTACTGGTACGAGGACCGGGACACCGATGTGGCCCTGATGTACCTCGAATCGGTCGGCAACCCCCGCAAGTTCACCCGCGTCGCCCGGCGCAGCGCCGCCGCGGGCAAGCCGGTCGTGGTGGTCCGCGGCGGTCGGCACAGCGGCGGGCTGCCGCCGCACGGCCACGCCGTCCCCGTGGGCAACGCCCCCGAGCCCACCGTCTCCGCGCTGCTCAGCCAGGCCGGGGTGATCGAGACCGACACCGCCGTCGAGCTGATCGACACAGGGCTGCTCCTGGCCCACCAGCCGCTGCCCCGAGGGCCCAGGGTCGCCGTGGTCGGCGGCGCCGAGGCGCTGGCCCTCGTCGCGTACGACGCCTGCCGCGCCCAGGGCCTCGACCCCCTGCCGCCCTCGCGCCCCGACGACCTCGGGCCCGCGCTCGAGGCCGCGCTCGCCGACCCCGGCACCGACGCGGTCGTCGTCACCGCGGTGCCCAGCGTGGGCGACGAGGCGGGCGGCCGGGGCGAGGGGGAGGGCGAGGGGGAGGTGGTGACGGCCGTGGCCGACGCCGTCAGGCGGGCCGCGGGCGGCGGCAAGCCGGTCGTCGTCGCGCACCTGGCCCTCGACGGCCTGGCCGACGCGCTCAGCGCGCGGGGCGTGCCCGCCTATCCCTCGGCGGAACGCGCCGTCCGCGCGCTGGCGCACGCCGTCCGGCACGCCGCCTGGCGGGCGGACGCGGCCGAGCCGGGGCGCGTGCCCGCGTACGACGACATCGACGAGTCGGCCGCCGCCCGCCTGCTCGCCGACGCCACCCGTGCCAGGGCCGACGGGGCGGCACCGCCCGCCGCCCTCGACGCCGATCGCACGCGAGAGCTCCTCGCCGCCTACGGCATCGCCGTGCCCCCGACGCTGCCCGCCCCCGACCCGGAGGCCGCGGTCGAGGCGGCGAGGCGGCTCGGCTACCCGGTCGCCCTCAAGCCCACCGCCGGTCACCTACGCCACCGCGCGGACCTCGGCGGCGTCCGCCTCGGCCTGGCCACCGAGGGCGAACTCCGCAGGGCGCACGCCGAGCTGACGCGCCACCCGGGCGCGCGGGGCGCCCCCGGCGCACTCCGGCTTGTGGTGCAGGCGATGGTGCCCCGGGGCGTGGACACCGTGGCGCGCGCGACCGTGGATCCCGCCGTGGGCGCGCTGCTGTCGTTCGGCCTGGCGGGGGCGCCGTCCGAGCTGCTCGGCGACATGGGCCACCGCCTGCTGCCCGTCACCGACCGGGACGCCGCCGAGCTGGTGCGTTCCATCGCCGCGGCCCCCATGCTGTTCGGCTGGCGCGGCGCCGAGCCGGTCGACACCGCGGCCCTCGAGGAGCTGCTGCTGCGCCTCGGCCGCCTCGTCGACGACCACCCCGAGATCGCCGAAGTCACCCTGGAGCCCGTCGTCGTGGCCCCCCGCGGCGCCACCGCGCTGGCCGCGGCCGTGCGCGTCGCGCCCCCGCCACCGCGTACCGACCTGGGCCCGCGCCGGCTGCCCGCCTACTGACGTCGAGCGGCCCTTCCCGGAACGGTGCCGCCCCGTAGGATGGGCGGCATGGCGAAGACCGGTACGACGTCCCAGGGGCTGCGGGAGGCGATCGAGCGCAGCGGGTACTACCCGGCGCTGGTCGCCGAGGCGGTGGAGGCCGCCGTGGGACGGGAGCCCGTCGTCTCCTTCCTGGTCCACCAGGAGACGACGTTCGACAGCAACGAAGTGCGCCGGCACGCCACCGTCCTCGTGCTGACGGGCACCCGCTTCATCGTCAGCCACACCGACGAGCAGTCGGCGGACAGCTCAGCGCCCGCGCCGTACGCCACCACCTCCACCGAGTCCGTCAAGCTCTCGCGGATCGCCTCCGTGGTGATCAGCCGCGTCGTGTCCGACCCCCAGTCGTACGCCCCCGGCACGCTCCCCAGGGAGGTCGTGCTCACCATCGGCTGGGGCGCCGTCTCACGCATCGACATGGAGCCCGCGAGCTGCGGCGACCCCAACTGCGAGGCGGACCACGGCTACACCGGCTCGACCACGGCCGACGACCTGTCGCTGCGCATCAGCGAGGCGGGCGACGGCCCCGAGACGGTCCGTCAGACCCTCGAGTTCGCGCAGGCGCTCTCCGAGGCGACGGCGGTGGCCGGCAGGTGACGTTCCCCCCGCAGGGGAGTTCGGGGTTCTCCCCGTCCCAGGCCCACGACCCCGCGCCGCTCGATCCGCGCGAGGCGCCCGCGCCGAGGTACGGGTCGGGATCGCTCGCCGACGTCCTCCCGGCGGTGGCCGCGGGGCTCGGCGTCCCCGGTCTGAGCTCAGGTCTCGCGCTGCCGCCCGCCGATCGCGTCTGCGTCTTCCTCGTCGACGGCCTCGGCTGGGAGTCGCTGCGCGCCCACCCCGAGGCGGCACCGTTCCTCACCTCCCTGCTGCCCACGTCGCGCGCCGGGGCCGGTGAGCCGATCACGTGCGGCTTCCCCGCGACCACCGCGACCTCCCTGGCCTCCGTCGGCACCGGCCTCCCCCCGCACGCCCACGGCCTGGTCGGCTACGCCGCGCTCGACCCCGGCACGGGCCGCCTGATGAACCAGCTCCGCTGGGACCCCTGGACCGAGCCGAGGCGCTGGCAGCCGCACCCCACGGTCTTCGAGCTCGCCCACGCCGCGGGCGTCGCCACCGCGCAGGTCTCCGCGCCGCACTTCGCCAGGACCCCGCTCACCCAGGTCGCGCTCTCCGGCGGCACGTTCGTCGGCCGCCTCGACGCGCAGGAGCGCATGGACGTCGCCGCGCGCCGGCTCGCGGCCGCCGACCGGGCGCTGGTCTACACGTACTACTCCGAGGTGGACGGCACCGGCCACCGCACCGGCACCGGCTCCCCCGCCTGGCTCGCCGAGCTGCGCCACGTCGACCGCCTTGCCCAGCGCCTCGCGGAGCAGCTGCCGCCGCGCTCCGCCCTGTACATCACCGCCGACCACGGCATGGTGAACATCCCGGAGACCCCCGAGGCGCGGTTCGACTTCGACGAGGACTGGGAGCTGCGCGCCGGAGTGGCCCTCCTCGGCGGCGAGGGCCGCGCCCGCCACGTCTACGCGGTGCCCGGCGCCGCGGCCGACGTGCACGCCGTCTGGAGCGAGGTGCTCGCGGGCCAGGCGTTCGTGGTCACCCGCGACGAGGCCGTCGCCCTCGGCTGGTTCGGCCCGCCGGGCACCGCGCTCGAGGACCGCGTCCGCGACCGCGTCGGCGACGTCGTGGTGGCGATGACCGGCGTGGCCAGCGTGATCGCCAGCGTCAACGAGCCCAAGGAGTCGGCCCTCATCGGCATGCACGGATCCGTCACCCCCGCCGAGCAGCTTGTCCCGCTCCTCGAAGTACGCACCTGACCGGAGCTGATCGACAGTGGCCGAACTCGCCTTCTTCTCCGGCACGATGGACTGCGGCAAGAGCACGCTCGCCCTCCAGATGCGACACAACCGCTCCGCCCGCGGCCTGATCGGACTGATCTTCACCAGGAACGACCGGGCCGGCGCCGGCCTGCTCTCCTCCCGCCTCGGCCTGGTGACCGACGCCATCGAGGCCGACGAGTTCTTCGACTTCCACGCCCACGTCGTCAAGTACCTGACGTCGGGCGGACGCGTCGACTACGTCATCGCGGACGAGGCGCAGTTCCTCTCGCCAGGCCAGGTGGACCAGCTCGCCCGGGTCGTCGACGACCTCGGCATCGACGTCATCGCGTTCGGGATCACCACCGACTTCAGGACCCGCCTCTTCCCCGGCTCCCAGCGGCTGATCGAGCTGGCGGACCGCGTCGAGGTGCTCCAGGTCGAGGCGTTGTGCTGGTGCGGCGCCAAGGCCACGCACAACGCCCGCACCGTCGGCGGGCGGATGGTCGTCGAGGGCGCGCAGGTCGTGGTGGGCGACGTGAGCCAGGGCGGCACGGGCGGTGAGGCCGCGGAGATCGGGTACGAGGTGCTGTGCCGTCGGCACCACCGGCGCCGCCTCACGGCCGCGGCGGCGGGCGCGGGCCCGCTCTCCCAGGACGTGCTCCCCACCGACCCGGTGCCGGGCCGCTGACCGGCCCTCAGGGGCCGGGAGCCGGTCAGCGGCGTCGTGCGGTGGCGCCGTTCAGCCGCGCTTGGCCTCGCGGATGACCGCGAACGGCGCGCCCTCGGGGTCGGTCACCTGCGCCCACTGCCCGAACGGCGAGACCTGGGGCCCGGTCAGCTGGCGCCCGCCGAGCCGCTTGACCTCCTCGACCGCCTCCTCCACGTCGGGCACCGAGAAGTACGTCAGCCAGTGCGCGCCACGGTCGTGCGGCACCGCCTCGGCCACCCCGCGGATGCTGGCGATCGGGCGCTCACCGAGCCGCAGCGTCAGATAGTCGCTCTCCGGCGGCAACGCCTTCTCCGGCGCCGCCTCGTAGCCGAAGACCGTCGAGTAGAACGTGCTCACGGCCCGCGTCTCGAACGTGATCAGCTCGTTCCACACGGGAGCCCCGGCGGCCCCGGGGAACGGCCCCGAGCGCCGCTTCGGCCCGCCCTGCCACAGCCCGAACGCCGCGCCCCCCGGGTCGGCCGCGATCGCCAGCCGCCCCACCTGCTCCGCGTCGAGCGGCCCCACGGCGACCGTGCCGCCGCTCTCGCGGATCGTCGCCGCGGTCGCGTCGGCGTCCCGCGTCGCGATGTACGGCAGCCACGCGACCACGCGCCGCGCGCCCTCCGTGATCTCCCCGAGCCCCGCCACCGGGTGACCGTCCCGCAGCGCGCGCACATACGCCCCGAGCTGCTTCGGCCCCTCGTCGAACTCCCAGCCGAACAGCCCGTGGTAGAACTCCTGGCTCGCCGCCAGGTCATGCACCATCAGACTCACCCACCGATGCGTCCCGGAGATCGGCGGACTCGCTGCTTCGGTCATTCTGTCTCTTCTCTCCTCGGGGTCCATCACGCCACTGCCGTTGCTCGCCCTCACGAGTCTCCCCCTCCCGACGGGGAGAATGGGCCCATGACTGCAATGATCCCGGCACCCGAACTCGCCGCGGCACTCGGCCCCGGCACGCCCCCGTCCGAGCGCCCCGCACTGCTCGACGTGCGCTGGCGGCTCGGGGGCCCACCGGGGCGTGGTGAGTACGCCGACGGACACCTGCCGGGCGCCGTCTACGTGGACCTGGACACCGAGCTGGCCGCCCCGCCGGGACCGGCGGGGCGCCATCCGCTGCCCGATCCCGAGATCTTCGGCGCCGCGATGCGCCGCGCCGGGGTCTCCCACGGGCGTCCCGTGGTGGTCTACGACGGCGGCGGCCAGGGCTGGGCCGCGGCGCGGGCCTGGTGGCTGCTGCGCTGGGCGGGGCACCCCAGGGTGCGCGTCCTCGACGGTGGACTCCCGGCGTGGCAGGGCGCGTTGACCACCGACGTGCCCGAGCTCCCCGAGGGCGACTTCGTGCCCGCGCCCGGCGCGCTCCCGGTGCTTGACGCCGCGGGGGCGGCGCGGCTGGCCAGGGAGGGCGTGCTGCTCGACGCCAGGGCGGGGGAGCGCTACCGGGGCGAGGTGGAGCCCATCGACCCCGTCGGCGGGCACATCCCCGGCGCGCTGTCCGCGCCCACCACGGAGAACGTCACCGCCGAGGGCCGCATGCGCCCGCCCGCCGAGCTGGCGGCGCGGCACGCCGAGTGGGGCGCCGTCCCGGGCGCGCGGGTCGGCGTCTACTGCGGCTCGGGCGTCTCCGCCGCCCACGCGGTGCTGGCCCTGGGGGAGGCGGGCATCGACGCGGAGCTGTACCCGGGGTCGTGGAGTGAGTGGACCGCCGACCCCGGGCGCCCCGTCGCCACGGGCACGGAGCCTGGCTGACCCGTCACTCCTTCTTCTTGCGCCGGGTGCCGAAGACGATCTCGTCCCAACTCGGCACCGCGGCGCGGCGGCCAGGGCGGACGCCATCCGCCTCGGCCTGCCGGTCGGTGCTGCCGGTCAGCCGGTCGCGGTGGCCCCCGACCGAGCGCGGCATGAGCACGTCCGCATAGGTCGAGCCGGCCGAGGCCGCGGGCGCCGGTCCGCCGCGCGCCGGCGGCTCCTCGCCCTCGGGCTCGTCGCCCGCGGCCATCGCCGCGGGCTGCGGGCCCTGCTGCTCGGGCACCACGAGGTCGCCCCTGAAGCTGGGCACCGCCTCGAGCAGGCTGGTGAGCGAGTCCGCGTCGTTCTCGGGGGAGGAGCGCGGCGCCACGGGGCGCTCGCCCTCGCGCGGCAGCCTGGCGATCCTGGGCACGAACGGGGTGCTCGGCTCCGGGGTGTCGTCCGTCTCGCCGAGCAGCGAACGCGCCTCGTCGTCCACGGCCTGCACCAGGCGGCGTGGCGGGTCGTACGTCCAGCTCGCGGAGTGCGTCTCCCCGGCGACCCGGTAGACGAGCAGCACCTCCCACGTGCCGTCGTCCCGCCGCCAGGAGTCCCAGCGCACCGCGTCCTTGTCCGCGCCGCGCAGCAGCAGCCGCTCGGCCACCGCGTCGCCGAGCTGCGGCCCCGCCGTCTCGCCGGGGCGGCGCACCGGCGTCTTGCGCGCGCGCTCGGCCATGAACGCCCGCTCGGCCAGCACCGGTCCCTCGAAGCGCCGCACCCGGTCCACGGGGATCCCCGCGAACTGGGCGACCTCCTCGGCGGTCGCGCCTGCTCGTATGCGCGCCTGGATGTCGCGCGGGCGCAGGTGGTTCTCCACCTCGATCTCGATCTGGCCCAGACGCGCCCTGTCGTTCCGCACGGCGGCGCGCAGCCGCTCGTCGATGGGCAGGGTGTACTCCGTGTTGTCGGCAGCCTTGAGCACCAGGCGTGTGCCGTCATTGCTCACGGCCACGACACGCAGTTCGGGCACGAGGACCTCCCGGTGGTGCCTGCCGACGTCACCTACGTCGCTGCTCCCGCTAGACGAGTGTGACTTGCCCGGGCGCAGCCTGCCACAACCTTGCTGACTTGCCCGGCGTGTCGGGCCATGGTCTTGATCCGCTGTTGTGGCACAGTCACCACTTTGCCACGTGCGGTGACCGGCGCGAGCGAAATGCGCGCACTCGGGCCGCGGCGGGCCAAGGCCTGGGATTTCACATTACTCCATTGGGGCCAGCCGGGAAGGGCGCCGCGCCCCGGAAGTTTCCCCTCACCAAGGGAGTTGACCCGTTGTTTCCCCACCCCCAAGGGTGACAAGACTCACAGACGCGGCCAACCGGTGACAATCCCCGCACGCCTCACGCGATCCATGGCGCCCGCGTGTGCGGACTGTGCGCGAGGCGGCGAATGGCGGAACTTTCCGTGGAGATTGCGCGCGGGAACGGTCGGGGCGCCCCCCGTGGGCGGCGAGGCGGTCCCTCGGGGCGCCGAAGGCCCGGGTGGCAGGATGTGGGGACATGGACCGTGCCCCCGTTTCCGCTCCGTATGACGCCCTGCTGCTCCTGTCGTTCGGGGGGCCCGAGGGCCCCGACGACGTCATCCCTTTCCTGGAGAACGTCACCCGCGGGCGCGGCATCCCCCGCGAGCGGCTGGCCGCCGTCGGCGCGCACTACCACCTCTTCGGCGGCGTCAGCCCGATCAACGAGCAGAACCGCACCCTGCTCGCCGCGATCCGCGCCGACTTCGCCGAGTACGGCCTCGACCTCCCGGTCTACTGGGGCAACCGCAACTGGGCGCCCCATGTCACCGACACGTTCCGCGAGATGGCCGCCGAAGGGCGCCGCCGCGTCCTCACGCTGGCCACCAGCGCCTACGCCTCCTACTCCGGGTGCCGCCAGTACCGCGAGGACCTGGCGGGCGCGCTTGCCGCCCTGGAGGACGAGGGCGTCGAGCCGCCGCGCGTGGACAAGCTCAGGCACTACTTCAACCACCCCGGCTTCCTCGACACCGTGACCGACGGCGTCGTCGCCGCCATCGAACGCCTGCCCTCCGGCGTGCGCGACGGTGCGCACCTGGCCTTCTGCACCCACTCCATCCCCGACGCCTCGGCCGACACCTCGGGCCCGCCCCCGGGACACGGCCCCGGCGGCGCCTATGTCGCCCAGCACCTGGACGCCGCCCGCACGGTCGCCGAGGCCGTCGACCTGGCCACGGGCGCCACCCACCCGTGGCGGCTCGTCTACCAGTCCCGCAGCGGCGCCCCCTCGACCCCCTGGCTCGAGCCCGACGTCAACGACCACATCGCCGCCCTGCGCGAGAGCGGGGCGCCCGCCGTGGTGATGGTCCCGATCGGCTTCGTCTCCGACCACATGGAGGTCCGCTACGACCTGGACACCGAGGCCATGGACACGGCGGAGAAGCTGGGCCTGCCCGCCGTCAGGTCCGCCACCGTCGGCGCCGACCCGCGTTTCGTGGCCGCGATCCGCGACCTCGTGCTCGAACGCGCCGCCGCCGAGCGGGGCGAGACCCCGCGCCGCGCCGCGCTCGGCCGCCTCGGGCCCGGCCACGACCTGTGCCCCGTGGGCTGCTGCCCCGGCCGGGCGCCAAGGCCCGCCGCGGCGGGCGCCGACAGCCCCTACGCCTGATCCGCCGCCGTCGCGGCCCGCCATCGCAAGGAGCACCACCGTGTCCGAACGCCCCGCCGCCGATCTCGCGGCCGAGCTGCTCGACCTCGCCCAGGAGGCCGCCACCCGCGCGGGCCTCCTGCTGCGCGAGGGCCGCCCCGCCGACCTGGGCGTCCTGGCGACCAAGTCGAGCCCCATCGACGTCGTCACCGAGATGGACCTGGCGGCCGAGAAGCTGATCACCGGCTTCCTGGCCGACCACCGCCCCCGGGACGGCTTCCTCGGCGAGGAGGGCGGCACCAGCGACGGCACGAGCGGCGTGCGCTGGATCATCGATCCGCTCGACGGCACCGTCAACTACCTCTACGGCCTGCCCCAGTGGGCCGTGTCCATCGCGGCCGAGCACGAGGGCGAGGTGATCGCCGCCGTGGTGGCCGCCCCGATGCGCGGCGAGACCTACCGGGCCGTGCGCGGCGGCGGCGCCTGGCGGCTGCTCGAGGCCGCCGGGGCCCCCGAGCCGCTGGCCCCTCGCCCCTCGCCGCCGCTCGACCAGGCGCTGATCGGCACCGGCTTCAACTACGTGGCGACCGTCCGCACCGCCCAGGCGGCCCTCGCGGCCCGGCTGATCCCGCGGCTGCGGGACATCCGCCGCTCCGGCTCGGCCGCCATCGACCTGTGCGACGTGGCGGGCGGCCGACTCGACGGGTACTACGAACGCGGCCTGGCGCCCTGGGACCTGGCGGCGGGCGACCTCATCGCCAGGGAGGCGGGCGCCCTGACCGGCGGCCGCCCGGGGCGGCGCCCCGACCGCGACCTCACGGTCGCCGCGTCCCCCGGCGTCTTCGCCGTCCTCCAGCCGCTCCTCGACGAGCTCGGCGCCTGGCACGACTGACCCGGGCGCGGGGGTCACCCGATCGGGTGACCACACGCACGGCGCCCCCCGGAGGATCCGGGGGGCGCCGTGTCGAAGGGTCTGACCGGCTCAGCCGACGTGGACGCCGTGCTCCGCGGCAAGTCGGCGCAGGTCGTCCAGCTCGGCCTGCTCCACATCCATCGTGAACACGTCTCCGGCCTCACGAGCGCGGTGCAGATCGGACTCGGTGCTTTCGATTCGCTTGAGAATTCCAGCGGTGAACGCGTCCAAGGTGCGCCCCCTCGTCTTCGATCGGCGGCACTGGGGGAGTGCCGTGGTGGGTGCGACCTCTGTGGTCCCTCCACGTGGGTCGGCAGCGCGTCGGCTTACCGCCTACAGAGGCGTGGTCGCGGGGTGTGTGGCTGTCCTCCCCGGTGCGCGTCGGCCGGAAACATCGGCCCACGAGAAATTCGGGAGCCGTCCGCGTGCTCCTTCCCTTACCCCTGGTTTACGAGGGTGCGGTGCAGGATGGGTGTCGGGGGCGGCCGGCCGCCGCCCCCGCCAGCGTGTATGACGAGAGAGGGGCAGGACGTGCGCGTACTCGTCGTGGAGGACGAGCAGTTGCTCGCGGACGCCGTCGCCACCGGCCTCCGCCGACAGGCCATGGCGGTGGACGTGGTGTACGACGGCGCCGCCGCCACCGAGCGCGTCGACCTGAACGACTACGACGTGGTCGTCCTCGACCGGGACCTTCCCCTGCTCCACGGCGACGACGTCTGTCGGCACATCGTCGAGCAGGGCAAGGCGACGCGCGTGCTGATGCTCACCGCGTCGGGGGACGTCAGCGACCGCGTCGAGGGCCTGGAGATCGGCGCCGACGACTACCTGCCCAAGCCGTTCGCCTTCAGCGAGCTGATCGCCCGCGTGCGGGCCCTGAGCCGGCGGGCCACCCCGCCGCTGCCCCCGGTCCTCGAGCGCTCCGGCATCACCCTCGACCCCAACCGCCGCGAGGTGCGCAGGGACGGCCGGGAGATCAGCCTGGCGCCCAAGGAGTTCGCGGTGCTCGACGTGCTGATGCGCAGCGAGGGGGCCGTGGTCTCGGCCGAGCAGCTCCTGGAGAAGGCCTGGGACGAGAACGCCGACCCGTTCACCAACGTCGTGCGCGTCACCGTGATGACGCTGCGCCGCAAGCTGGGGGACCCGCCGGTGATCACCACCGTGCCGGGCGCGGGATACCGGATCTAGGCCATGGCCGCTTCCCCGCCGTCCCCCCCGCCCTCGCCACCCCCGGCCTCCCCGCCGCCGATGCCCCCTGCCCCGCCCAAGCCGCACTGGGACCCGCACGAGACCGAGCAGCCGAGGAGCTGGCTCCGCCCCACCATCCGCATCCGGCTCACGCTGCTGTACGGCGGGATGTTCCTGATCGCCGGGGTGGTGCTGCTGACGATCATCTATCTGCTCGCGGCCCAGGCGCTCGACCGCGGCACGGACACCCCCTTCCGGTTCAACAACCAGACGACCCAGGTCACCATCACCTCCGAGATCTGCCCCGCCCTGCCGAGCCCGGTGGACGCCTCGGACTTCGAGGCGTGGCTGGCCAAGTGCTCGGACACCCAGCGCGCCATCGCCCTCGACCAGCTGCTGCGCAGCTCGCTGCTCGCGCTGCTCGGCCTCGCGGTGGCGGCGTTCGCGTTCGGCTATGTGATGGCGGGCCGGGTCCTGTCGCCGCTCGGCAGGATCACCCGCACCGCACGCCGGGTGGCCGGATCGGACCTGCACCGGCGGATCGAGCTGGACGGCCCCGACGACGAGCTCAAGGAGCTGGCCGACACCTTCGACGAGATGCTGGACCGGCTCGACCGGGCGTTCACCGCGCAGCAGCGCTTCGTGGCCAACGCCTCGCACGAGCTGCGCACCCCCCTGGCGATCAATCGCACGCTGCTCGAGGTGCAGCTCTCCGACCCGGAGGTCTCGCCCGAGGTCACCCAGCTCGGGAACACCCTGCTGGCGACCAACGAGCGCAGCGAGCAGCTGGTGGAGGGCCTGCTGCTGCTCGCCCGCAGCGAGAACGAGCTGGTGGACCGGAAGCCCGTGGACCTCTCCGAGGTCGCCGACCAGGCGGTCGAGCAGGTCCGCGAGGAGGCCAGGCGCAGGGGCGTGGAGATGTCGGGCGTCAGACACCAGGTGTTCGTCCACGGGAACGGCGTGCTGCTCGAGCGCATCGCCCTCAACCTCGTGCAGAACGCCGTACGGTACAACGTGCCCGACGGCTGGGTGCGCGTCGATGTGGAGGCCCGGCCAGGGCAGGCCATGCTCGTGGTGGAGAATACCGGCCCGGTGGTCCCCGCCTATGAGGTCGATAACATGTTCGAGCCTTTCCGGAGGCTCAGGACGCAGCGCACGGGCAGCGACAAGGGTGTCGGTCTCGGCCTGTCCATCGTCCGGTCGGTGGCGAGGGCCCACGGTGGCTATGTCGTGGCCGAGCCCCGCGAGAGCGGTGGCCTCGTCATGCGCGTGGCCATTCCGGTCTGAGCACACGAGGGGACGGGAAAGAAGGAGATGTGATCAATCACATACCGGTGCGGGAGCGGCGCGTGCGCGCCCTTGCCGCAACAGGCGTTTTGGCCCGTTAACGGCCCGATCGGCAGCCGGAATGATCACCTCTTCAGGCGTTCGGTTGGGTGTCGATTGAGTAACACCACTTGATGTGAGGCAAAATCTCCGCCTCAGGTCGGGCACAAAGTCCGACCCCCCGCGCGTTACGAGCGCTGGAGATACCACAGACACCCGGAGGGGGAGAACGAATGGCAACCGACTACGACACTCCACGCAAGACCGACGATGATGTCAACGAGGACAGCATCGAGGAGCTGAAGGCCCGGCGGAACGACAAGTCGGCGTCCACGGTCGATGTCGACGAGTTCGAGCAGGCGGAGGGCCTGGAGCTGCCGGGCGCCGACCTGTCGAACGAGGAGCTGTCGGTCCGGGTGCTTCCTCGGCAGGCCGACGAGTTCACCTGCATGAGCTGCTTCCTGGTGCACCACCGTTCGCAGCTTGCGTCGGAGAAGGACGGCCAGCCCATCTGCCGCGACTGCGCGGCATGAGTGTCCGCGCCCGGATGCTGGCTAAGCCATGTCCGGGCGGGACGCGACCAGCGCCGCGGTGAGCCGGTCGGGACGGCGGGTCGACAGATAGAGGTAGGGCGTCGGATCGTCCGGGTCCACCACCTCGACCCGCACCGCCGTCGGGATGTAGGCGCGGAGCAGCATGTGTGCCCGGGCATCCGCTCGATGGGAGCGCCACGCGCGCGCCTCGTCGGCGTCGAGGGCCCGGGCCTCTCCCAGGGCGGTGAGCGGGATCCTGGCCTGTCCGGCGATCAGGGAGTCGGCCACCACCCGGATCCTGGCCGATCCGTAGGCGCTCAGCGCCACCCCGGCCACCGCGCCGCCCACCGCGAGCCCGCACAGCACCGGCACGGCGCCCAGCGGAGCCAGCGCGACCCCGAACAGAGCCACGCCGAGGACGGCCAGCAGCCACCACGTCCTCGGCACCGTCAGTCGCTCGTCATAGGGCTTCATGGGCCCAAGCATGGCAGGCTCGTCCCCCGCGCTGCCGTGCGGCGGTAGGGTCTGCACCGTGAGTGCCCCCGCGAGCAGAGCCCCCGTAGACGTGCTGATCCGGCGGACGGACCCGTCGGTCCCCGTGCCGGCCCGGGCGCACCCCGGCGACGCCGGCGTCGACCTGATCACCACCGAGGCCGCCGAGCTGGCTCCCGGCGAGCGTGCCGTGCTGCCCACCGGCGTTTCGATCGCCCTCCCCGACGGGTACGCGGCCTTCGTGCATCCCCGTTCCGGCCTCGCCGCCCGCTGCGGGGTGGCCATGGTGAACGCCCCGGGGACCATCGACGCCGGGTACCGTGGGGAGATCAAGGTCATCGTGATCAATCTGGATCCGCGGGAGACCGTAAGGTTCCAGCCATTCGACCGGATCGCCCAGCTCGTTGTCCAGCGGGTGGAGACGGTCCGTTTTCACGAGGTCGCGGAGCTGCCGGGATCGGCGCGGGCCATGGGGGGTTTCGGCTCGACGGGCGGCCATCCCGGCGTGCTCACCCCTTATGCTGCGGTCGGTCCCGGCGGGACTGCCGACCGGAAAGGACAATGACGTGTTCGGACGTCGTCGCAAGCGGAACGAGGAGCCCGAGGACGCGGTCGAGGCCACCGCGGACGAGGAGGCTCTGGACGAGGACGAGGTGCGCCGGGTCAAGCTCGAGCCCGCGCCCCGGCCCGAGGGCCCCTGGGACGTGAGCGAGGTCAGCAAGGCGGCCGAGGGCCGCGTCGACCTCGGTGGCCTCTTCGTCCCCGGTGTGCAGGGCATGGAGCTGCGTGTCGAGGTCGCCGGTGAGGCGATCGTCGCCGCGACCGTGGTGGTCAAGGACAGCGCGGTCCAGCTCCAGGCGTTCGCCGCCCCCAAGCGCGAGGGCATCTGGGCCGAGGTCCGCGAGGAGATCGCCGCCGGGATCACGCAGCAGGGCGGCGTGATCGACGAGATCGAGGGCCCGCTCGGCTGGGAGCTGCGCGCCAAGGTGCCGGTGCAGCTGCCCGACGGCAAGCGCGGCATGCAGGTCGTGCGCTTCGTCGGCGTGGACGGCCCGCGCTGGTTCCTGCGGGGGGTGATTTCCGGGCAGGGCGCGGTGCAGCCCCAGGCCGGTGGCCTGCTCGAGCAGATCTTCAAGGACACCGTCGTGGTCCGCGGCGAGTCGCCGATGGCGCCCCGCGACCCGATCGTCCTCAAGCTTCCCCAGGACGCCCAGATGGTGCCCGACGGGGTCAAGCAGGAGCAGGCGCCCGACGACGGCACGCCCGTCTCCCGTTTCGCCGGTGGCCTGGACAAGCTGCGCCGCGGCCCGGAGATCTCCGAGGTCAGGTAGGACCCGGGCGCGGGCGAAGGGCCGCCGCTCGACGGCACGCGCACACCCCGCCGGGGGCGGCGGGGTGTGTCACGGGTGTCAGTGTCACGGGTGTCATGGCGGTCGGCCAGGGTACTCGTGGGCCTCCGGGAGGAGGCCACCATGGTCGACAGACGCCATGAGCGGACCGGCACCGAGCCGGTGACCGCCTACAGCGCTTTGCGGCTGCGACTGCTGCTGTCCGGCATCTTTCTGCCCTTCTTCGTGCTGCTGACCATTCTCTTCGCCATCTGGTGGGGGATCTCGGGCACTTGGGCCCTCGGCGGTCTGACGCTGGCGTCCGCCGTCCTGACGGTGATCGCGGCGATCGACCTCGCGATCATCCTGCGCCGCCGCCGTGAGCAGGGGCTCGACCAGGAGCGGGACACCGGGGCGGGGACCGACACGGAAGAGGACAGCGGGGGACAAGAGGCCGCGTAAGTGTCCCGTCAAGTCTGAGCCGGGCCGTGTCAGAGCCGCATCAAGGAATGACCGATCGTGCTCGGGCGGGGGTTCCCTGAAGGGGTCAGCAACACCGACCCCTGTCCCCTTCAGGAGCATTCGATGGCCGATGTGGTCTTCGTCCTCGTCACCGTGGCGGGCTTCGCCCTGGTGGCGCTCGTCGCCCAAGGGGTGACGAAGCTGTGACCGCTGAGAACATCGCGGGCCTGTGCGTGTCCGTGGCACTGCTCGGATATCTCGTCCTGGCCCTGCTGTTCCCCGAGAAGTTCTGAGCGCCCGCCGTGAACGAATCTCTCGCGGACATACTCGCGGTCTCCGCCCTGATCGTGGCGCTCGTGCTCGTGCACCGCCCGCTGGGCGACTACATGGCCGCCGTCTACTCGAGCACGAGGCACCTGCGCGTCGAGCGGTGGATCTACCGCTCGATCGGCGCCGATCCCGACGCGGAGATGCGCTGGACCGCCTATCTACGCGGGGTGCTGGCGTTCTCGTTCGTCGGTGTCCTCTTCCTCTACCTGCTCCAGCGGGTCCAGAACCACCTCCCCTGGTCCCTCGGCTTCGACCCGATCACGCCGGACCAGGCGTTCAACACCGCCGTGTCGTTCGTGGCCAACACGAACTGGCAGTCCTACTCGGGCGAGGCGGCCATGGGCCACCTCGTCCAGGCCGGCGGCCTCGCCGTGCAGAACTTCGTCTCCGCCGCCGTCGGGATGGCCGTGGCCGTCGCCCTCGTGCGCGGCTTCGCGCGCTTCCGCACGGGCGAGCTCGGCAACTTCTGGGCCGACCTGGTGCGCGGCACGATCCGCGTCCTGCTGCCGATCTCGGTGCTCTTCGCGATCGTCCTGGTCGCGCTCGGTACCATCCAGAACTTCTCGGACATCCAGCAGGTCCAGACGCTCACCGGCACCGATCAGAGCGTCACCGGCGGGCCCGTGGCGTCCCAGGAGGCCATCAAGCACCTGGGCACCAACGGCGGCGGCTTCTACAACGCCAACTCCGCCCATCCGTTCTCCAGCCCCGACGCGATCAGCAACATGCTGCTGATCTTCCTGATCCTGGTGATCCCGTTCTCGATGCCGCGCACGTTCGGCAGGATGGTCGGCAACGTCAAGCAGGGCTGGACGATCGTCGCCGCGATGGGCGTGATCTGGCTGGCCGGCGTCATCGCCGTCACCGTCGTCGAGCACCAGGCGCCCGGCACGGCGTCGCAGCTGGCGGGCGGGTCGATGGAGGGCAAGGAGCAGCGGTTCGGCGAGGGCGCCTCCTCGCTGTTCGCGGTCTCCACCACCATGACCTCGACCGGGGCGATCAACTCCTTCCACGACTCCTTCCAAGGGCTCTCGGGCGGCGTGCTGATCTTCGGCATGGTGCTCGGCGAGGTCGCCCCTGGCGGCGTCGGCTCCGGCCTCTACGGGATGCTGATGCTGGCCGTGATCGCGGTGTTCATCTCCGGGCTCATGGTCGGCCGCACGCCCGAGTACCTGGGCAAGAAGCTCGGCGCGCGCGAGATCAAGCTCGCGGCCCTCTACATCCTGGTCACCCCGGCCCTGGTGCTCGGCGGCACCGCCTACGCCATGGCCAACGGCGACGGCGAGGAGGCGATGACCAACGTCGGCGCCCATGGCTTCTCCGAGGTCCTCTACGCCTACGCGTCCGCGTCGAACAACAACGGCAGCGCGTTCGCGGGCCTCGGCGCCAACACGGAGTTCTTCAACACCACGCTCGGCCTGTGCATGCTGCTCGGCCGCTTCCTGCCCATGGTGTTCGTCCTCGCCCTGGCCGGCTCGCTGGCCGAGCAACGGCGCGTCCCCGTCACCGCGGGCACGCTGCGCACCCACCAACCCCTCTTCGCCGGGATGCTCGTGGCCAGCACGGTCGTCGTCGCCGGCCTCACGTTCTTCCCCGCACTCTCCCTCGGCCCCCTCGCGGAAGGACTCGCGACATGAGCACCTCGACGCCGGTCCGCCCACGACCGGAGAAGACCCCGCAACGCCCCAAGGACCAGGCGTCCAGGGCCCGCGTCCGCCACGGCGCCTTCGACCCCGCGCTCCTGTGGGAGTCGCTGCCCGAGGCGTTCCGCAAGCTGGACCCGCGGCTGCTCGTCAGGTCGCCCGTCATGTTCGTGGTCGGCGTCGGCTCGCTGCTCACCACGGTGCTCGCGCTCACCGACCCGGGCGACTGGTTCGGCTGGACCATCGCCGCGTGGCTGTGGCTGACCGTGCTGTTCGGCAACCTCGCCGAGGCCGTCGCCGAGGGCCGCGGACGGGCGCAGGCCGACTCGCTGCGCAGGGCGCGCACCGACACCATGGCCCGCAGGCAGGGACAGGGCGGCGAGGAGCGGGTGCTCGGCACCGAGCTGCGTCTCGGCGACCGCGTCGTGTGCGAGGCGGGCGATGTCATCCCCGGTGACGGCGACGTCATCGAGGGCGTCGCCTCGGTCGACGAGTCCGCCATCACCGGCGAGTCGGCCCCCGTCATCCGCGAGTCCGGCGGCGACCGCTCCGCGGTCACCGGCGGTACCCGGGTGCTGTCCGACCGGATCGTGGTCAGGATCACCGCCAAGCCGGGTGAGACGTTCCTCGACCGCATGATCAGCCTTGTCGAGGGCGCCGCCCGGCAGAAGACGCCCAACGAGATCGCGCTCAACATCCTGCTGGCGAGCCTGACCGTGGTCTTCCTGATGGCGGTCGTCACGCTCCAGCCGTTCGCCGTCCACGCGGGCGCCGAGCAGTCCCTCGTGGTGCTCACCGCGCTGCTGGTCTGCCTCATCCCGACCACGATCGGCGCGCTGCTGTCCGCGATCGGCATCGCGGGGATGGACCGCCTGGTGCAGCGCAACGTCCTGGCGACGTCGGGGCGCGCGGTCGAGGCGGCGGGCGACGTGTCGACGCTGCTGCTCGACAAGACCGGCACGATCACCCACGGCAACCGGCAGGCGTCCGTCCTCGTGACCGCCCCCGGGGTCGCCGAGGCCGAGCTCGCCGACGCGGCGCAGCTGTCGTCCCTCGCGGACGAGACGCCCGAGGGCCGCTCGATCGTCGCGCTCGCCCTCGCGCGCCACGGGCGCGGGGAGCGTTCGAGGGAGTCGGTCGAGGGCGCCGCGTGGGTGCCGTTCACCGCGGGGACCCGGATGTCCGGCGTGGACGCGGGCTCCGTGCGGATCCGCAAGGGCGCCGTCGGCGCGGTCACCGGCTGGGTGACCGAGCGGGGCGGCACCGTTCCCGCCCCGATCCTGGGCGCCGTCGAGGCCATCAGCTCGGGCGGCGGCACCCCGCTGCTCGTCGCGGAGGAGCGGGAAGGGACCGCGCGCGTGCTCGGCGCCGTCCACCTCAAGGACGTCGTCAAGGAGGGCATGGCGGAACGGTTCGCCGAGCTGCGGCGGATGGGCATCAGAACGGTCATGATCACCGGCGACAACGCCAGGACCGCCAAGGCCATCGCCGAGGAGGCGGGCGTCGACGACTACCTCGCCGAGGCCACCCCCGAGGACAAGATGGCGCTCATCCGCCGCGAGCAGGCGGGCGGCCGCCTCGTCGCCATGACGGGCGACGGCACCAACGACGCCCCCGCCCTCGCCCAGGCCGACGTCGGGGTCGCCATGAACACCGGCACCTCCGCCGCCAAGGAGGCCGGGAACATGGTCGACCTGGACTCCGACCCGACCAAGCTGATCGAGATCGTGCAGATCGGCAAGCAGCTGCTCATCACGCGCGGCGCGCTGACCACGTTCTCCATCGCCAACGACATCGCGAAGTACTTCGCGATCATCCCCGCGATGTTCGCGGTGGCCTACCCGAGCCTGAACGACCTCAACATCATGGGGCTCTCCTCGCCCGAGTCGGCCATCCTCTCCGCGGTCGTCTTCAACGCGCTGATCATCGTGGGCCTGGTGCCGCTCGCCCTGCGCGGCGTCGGCTACCGGCCGATGGGCGCGGAGCAGATGCTCCGCCGCAACATCGCCGTCTACGGCGTCGGCGGCCTGATCGCCCCGTTCCTCGGGATCAAGCTGATCGACATGCTCATCTCCCTCATCCCCGGCATTGGGTGACCCTTATGTCCTTCAACCCACGTGTCATGGCGCGCCCCCTGTGGGCGGCGCTCAGGGCGCTTCTCGTCCTCACCCTGGTCACCGGCGTGATCTACCCGGCGGTGATCACGGGCGTGGCGCAGGCGGCGTTCTCCGGCAAGGCCAACGGCTCGATGGTCGAGGCGGACGGCCGCGAGGTCGGCTCCGAGCTGATCGGCCAGACCTGGAACGACGCGGACGGCGACCCCGATCCGCGGTGGTTCCAGCCCCGCCCGTCCCACAGCGGCTACGACCCAGGCGCCACAGGATCGGGCCAGCTCGGCGCGAGCGACCCCACGCTGGTGGAGACGGTCGCCGAGGCCAGGCGGCAGGTCGCCACGTTCAACGGCGTGCGCGAGGACGAGGTGCCGCCCGACGCCGTCACCGGCTCGGGGTCCGCCGTCGACCCGCACATCTCGCCCGAGTACGCCGCGATCCAGACGCACCGGGTCGCCGAGGCCAACGACCTGTCGGCCGACGAGGTCGCGGGCCTGGTCGAGGACCACATCGAGGGCCGTGACCTGGGCTTCCTCGGCAACGAACGGGTCAATGTCCTCGCACTCAACCTCGCCCTGCGCGAGCTGGCACAGGGCTGAACACCGCCGCCTCCACGAGGCACCCGGCGCCCGCCCGCCCCCGTCCCGGGGCGGGCGTGCACCGACGGCGGGTGAGCGAGAATGGAAACATGGCACGTCGCGGCAGACTGCGGATCTATCTGGGCGCCGCCCCCGGCGTGGGCAAGACCTACGCCATGCTCTCCGAGGCCCACCGGCGCGCCGAGCGCGGCACCGACCTGGTCGTCGCCCTTGTCGAGCACCACGACAGGCCCCGCACCCAGGTCCTCCTCCAGGGGCTCGAGCAGGTCCCGCGCACGGAGTTCAGGTACCGCGAGCGGGTCTTCAGCGAGATGGACGCGGACGCCGTGATCCGCCGCGCCCCGAAGGTCGCCCTCGTCGACGAGCTGGCCCACACCAATGTGCCGGGATCCCGCAACGAGAAGCGGTACCAGGACATCGAGGAGCTGCTCGACGCGGGCATCGACGTCATCTCCACGGTCAACATCCAGCACCTGGAGTCGCTCGGCGACGTCGTGGAGTCGATCACCGGCGTCCGCCAGCGCGAGACCGTGCCGGACGAGGTCGTCCGCAGCGCCGAGCAGATCGAGCTGGTGGACATGGCGCCCGAGGCGCTGCGCCGCCGCATGGCCCACGGGAACATCTACGCCCCCGACCAGGTGGACGCCGCCCTGTCGCACTACTTCAGACCCGGGAACCTGACGGCCCTGCGCGAGCTGGCGCTGCTGTGGACCGCCGACCGCGTGGACGCCTATCTCCAGCGGTACCGCAGCGAGCACGGCATACGGTCCACGTGGCACGCCAGGGAGCGCATCGTCGTCGGGCTCACCGGCGGCCCCGAGGGCAGCACCCTGATCCGGCGCGCGGCCCGCATGGCGGCCAAGAGCTCGGGCAGCGAGGTGCTGGCCGTCTACGTCTCCCGCGCCGACGGCCTGACCTCGGCGTCCCCGCGCGAGCTGGCCGCCCAGCGGACGCTGGTCGAGCAGCTCGGCGGATCGTTTCACCATGTGATCGGCGACGACATCCCCGCCTCGCTCCTCGACTTCGCCCGCGGGGTCAACGCCAACCAGATCGTGCTCGGCTCCAGCCGCCGCAAGGCGTGGCAGTACATCTTCGGGCCCGGCGTGGGCTCCACCGTGGCCCGCGAGTCGGGCTCCGACATCGACGTGCACATCGTCACCCACGACGAGGTGGCCAAGGGCCGGGGGCTGCCCTCGGCGCGCGGCGCCAGGCTGGGCCGCTCCCGGCTGATCACCGGCTGGATCATCGGCATCGCGGGTCCGCTGCTGCTGACCCTGGCGATGCCCGAGCCCTCGCCGGGCGCGGAGTTCGCCAGCGACGTGCTGCTGTTCCTCTCGGTCACCGTGCTGGCCGCCCTGACCGGCGGCCTCTACCCCGGCGTCGTCTCCGCCTTCGTCGGCTCCCTCCTGCTGAACTACTACTTCGCCAGGCCCACCCGCCAGTGGTCGGTCTCCGAGGGCCACAACGTCGTGGCGATCGTCGTGTTCTTCGCCATCGCCGTGGCCGTCGCCACCGTGGTGGACCGCTCGGCCCGCCGCACCCAGCAGGCGGCCAGGCTGCGCGCCGAGTCCGAGACGCTGACGCTGCTCGCCGGGAGCGTGCTGCGCGGCGAGGACTCGCTCACCGCCCTGCTCGAGCGGGCCAGGGAGACGTTCGGCATGGAGGCGGCCGCCCTGCTCGAGCGCGACCCCGAGCGCCGCAAGTGGTCCTGCGTCGGCAGCGTCTCCGTCACCGACCAGGCCCGCCCGCTCAACAAGCCCGACGACGCCGACGTGGACGTGCCGGTGGGCGACCGGACCATGCTCGCGCTCTCGGGCCGGGTGCTGCCCGCCGAGGACCGCCGCGTGCTGACCGCGTTCGCCGCCCACGCCGCGGCGATCCTGGACCGCCAGCGGCTCAAGGACGAGGCGGTCCGCGCGCACAAGCTGGCCGAGGGGAACAGGATCCGCACCGCCCTCCTCGCCGCCGTCTCGCACGACCTGCGCACCCCGCTCTCCGCGATCAAGGCCAGCGTCTCCAGCCTGCGCTCCGACGACGTCGCCTGGTCCGACGAGGACGAGGCCGACCTCCTCGAGGCCATCGAGCAGGGCGCGGACCGCCTCGACCAGCTGGTCGGGAACCTCCTGGACATGTCCAGGCTCCAGACGGGCACCGTCGAGCCGCTGATCCGCGAGATCGACCTGGACGAGGTGGTGCCGAGGGCGCTCACCGGCATGCCCGACGTCTCCCAGGTGCAGCTCGACATCCCCGAGTCGCTGCCGTTCGCCGCGGCCGACCCGGGCCTGCTGGAGCGCGGCGTCGCCAACATCGTGGAGAACGCCGTCAAGTACAGCCCCCAGGGCCAGCGCGTCCTCGTCCGCGCCAGCAGCCTCGGGAACACCGTCGAGCTGCGCGTCGTCGACCGGGGGCCCGGCGTTCCCGAGGGCGACAAGGAGCGGATATTCGAGCCGTTCCAGCGGTACGGGGACACCCCGAGGGGCAACGGCGTCGGCCTCGGGCTCGCCGTCGCCCGCGGCTTCGCCGAGGCGATGCACGGCACCCTGCACGCCGAGGACACCCCCGGCGGAGGGCTGACCATGGTGCTCACCCTCCCCACCGCACGCCAGACGGCCAGGACAGAACGGGAGACAGCCCATGCACCGGGTCCTCGTGGTCGATGACGAGCCGCAGATCCTGCGGGCGCTCGTCATCAACCTCAAGGCGCGCAAGTACGAGGTCGACACCGCCGCCGACGGCGCCTCGGCCCTGCGCCTCGCGGCCGACCGGCACCCCGACGTGATCATCCTCGACCTCGGCCTGCCCGACATGGACGGCGTCCGGGTCATCACCGGCATCCGCGGCTGGACCCGGGTCCCGATCATCGTCCTCTCCGCCCGCCACACCTCGGACGAGAAGGTCGAGGCGCTCGACGCGGGCGCGGACGACTACGTGACCAAGCCGTTCGGCATGGACGAGCTGCTGGCCCGGCTGCGCGCCGCGGTGCGCCGCGCCGAGCCCAGCGCCGCGGAGGACGAGGCCGTCGTGGAGATCGGCGGCTTCACCATCGACCTCGCGGCCAAGAAGGTCCACCGCGAGGGGCGCGACGTCCGCCTCACCCCGACCGAGTGGCACCTGCTCGAGGTGCTGATCCGCAACACCGGGCGCCTCGTCAGCCAGAAGCAGCTGCTCCAGGAGGTCTGGGGCCCGTCCTACGGCACCGAGACGAACTATCTGCGGGTCTACATGGCGCAGCTGCGCCGCAAGCTCGAGGTCGACCCCTCGGAGCCACGCCATCTGATCACGGAGCCCGGCATGGGATACCGGTTCGAGCGCTGATCGGGATCCGCCGGGCCAGGACCCGGCGGGGCCCGCCCACGTTACGCTGATGGCATGAGTGCCGATGGTGGCTCGGGGACCCGGAAGCGCGGGGGGCGGCTGTGGCGGCTCCTGGGGCGGAACGGCCCCGGCGAGGGCGAGGATCTCAGCGCGGCGGACGAGCCTCCCGACGCCGGTTGCACCCGCATCGGGGACTGCGGCGAGGGCCCTGCCGGTCGCCCCGTGGTCCGGGTGACCGGTACGCTGCGCACCGTGACCGAGCGGACGGTGGCGGGCCTGCCCGCGCTCCAGGCCGAGTTGGACGACGGCAGCGCCTCGCTCCAGGTGGTCTGGCTGGGGCGGCGCGCCATCGCGGGCATCGAGCCAGGGCGTTCCCTCGTCGCCTCAGGGCGGGTCACGGTGACGCACGGCAGGCCGGTGTTGTTCAATCCCCGTTACCAGCTGCAACCCCGTGGACAGGAGTAGCCAGGTGAACCCACCGGAGCGCCGAGCGGACGAGGCAGGCCCCCCCGAGGTGGACGAGGCGGCGACGCGCGAGGCGTTCTTCGAGGCGTTCGGCGGCGTCCGCGGCATGGTGGAGACCACGGTCCCAGGCCTGGTCTTCGTGCTGAGCTACACGATCAACCGAAGCATCAACGTCTCGGCCGCCGCCGCCCTCAGCCTCTCCGCCGTGCTCCTGGTCGCCCGGCTCGCGCAGCGGGACACCGCCAAGCACGCGTTCGGCGGGATCTTCGGCGTCGCCTTCGGCGCCCTCTTCGCGATGATGTCCGGCGACGCGAAGAACTTCTACCTCCCCGGCATGCTCTACACCCTGGGCCTCGGCGTCGCCTATGTGGCCACCTCGCTCGCCGGGGTGCCGCTGCTCGGCGTGGTCCTGGGCCCGGTGTTCAAGGAGAACCTCTCCTGGCGCACCCGCAACCCAGGGCGCAAGGCGGCCTACACCAAGGCCAGTTACGTGTGGGGCGCGATCCTGCTCGGCAAGTCGGCGATCACCTTCCCCATCTACTTCTGGGGCGACGCCACCCAGCTCGGCTGGCTCCGCGTGGCCCTCGGCATCCCGCCGTTCCTGCTCGCCGTCTACCTCACCTGGATCATCCTGGTGAAGGCGCCGGCCCCGATCGACGTGATCGCGGAGTGGGAGGAGCGCGAGAAGGCCAAGGAGGCCGCGAAGGAGGCCGAGAAGAAGGCGGCGAGCAGCGGGGGGGCGGCCGAGGCGGGCCCGCCCGAGGGCGAGAAGGACCGGCTCGGCTCGCGCGCCTCCGACTGACGCCCGCCCGCGCGTCCTCAGGCGTCCTCGTCGCCGCCCCGGCGCGGCGACAGCAGCTTCTCCAGCTGCGCCTCCCGCGCAGGCGCCGCGACGAACAGCAGCTCGTCGCCCGCCTCGAGGGCGTCGTCGGGGTCCGGGATCAGCACCCGCGCGCCCCTGATGATGGTGACAAGCGCGGTGTCCTGCGGCCACGCCACCTCGCCCACGCGCGTGCCGACCAGGCCCGCGCCCTCGGGCAGGGTGATCTCCACGAGGTTCGCCTCGCCCTGGCTGAAGCGCAGCAGCCGCACCAGGTCGCCGATGCTGACGGCCTCCTCGACCAGCGCGGACATCAGCCGCGGCGTGGAGACGGCCACGTCGACGCCCCACGCGTCGTTGAACAGCCATTCGTTCTTGGGGTGGTTGACCCGGGCGACCACCCGGGGCACCCCGTACTCGGTCTTCGCGAGCAGCGAGACCACGAGGTTCACCTTGTCGTCGCCGCTGGCCGCGATCACCACCTGGCAGCGCTCGAGGGCCGCCTCGTCCAGCGTGGCGATCTCGCACGCGTCGGCGAGCAGCCACTCCGCCTCGGGCACCCGCTCGACCGAGACGGCGCCCGGCGCCTTGTCGATGAGCAGCACCTCGTGCCCGTTCTCCAGCAGCTCGGCCGCGATGGAGCGGCCCACCGCGCCCGCTCCCGCGATCACGACTCTCATCGGGGCTCCTCGGGGCCGAGCATGCACGCCGCCTCCACCTCGGCCACCCGGTCGCCGTACATCATCACGTGCACCAGGTCGCCCTCCTGCAACACCGTTCGCGCGGTGGGCAGTATCGCCTCGCCCATCCGGGTCATGAACGCCACCCGCACCCCGGTGCGCTCCTGGAAGGCGCTCACGGTGTGGCCGAGCCACGCGGCGGCCACATGGACCTCGGACAGCTGCACCCCGCCGCTGGGGTCGCGCCACAGCGGCTCGGCGCCCGCGGGCAGCAGCCGCCGCAGCATCTGGTCGGCGGTCCACCGGACCGTGGCCACGGTGGGGATGCCGAGGCGCTCGTAGACCTCGGCGCGGCCGGGGTCGTAGATGCGGGCGGTGACGTTCTCGACGCCGAAGACCTCGCGGGCGACGCGGGCCGCGATGATGTTGGAGTTGTCGCCGCTGCTGACGGCGGCGAACGCGCCCGCGTCCTGGAGCCCGGCCTCGTTCAACGTGTCACGGTCGAAGCCGAGTCCGGTCACCCGGCGGCCGCCGAAGCGCGAGCCGAGGCGGCGGAACGCGGTCGGGTCCCGGTCGATGACCGCGACGGTGTGGCCGCGTTCCTCCAGGCTCTGGGCCAGGGTCGCGCCGACCCGTCCGCAGCCCATGATCACGATGTGCATAGGTCTCCTTCGGTGCGGACCACGCTACCGGGCAGGTCATCGGCTGTCCGGTTCAGGGGCGGGCCCGGCGTACGGTGTGCTCCATGGACCACCCCAAGCGCCTGCTGCTGGGCCGCGCCCTGCGCAGCGACGCGCTCAGGGACACGTTGCTCCGCAAGCGCATCGCCCTGCCCGTCTTCGCCTCCGACCCGCTCTCCTCGGTCGCGTACGCCCCCGGCGAGGTGCTGCTCATACTGTCCATCGCGGGGCTGGCCGCCTATCACCACAGCGTGTGGATCACGGTGGCCGTCGTGATCCTGATGATCACCGTGGTCGCCTCCTACCGGCAGACCGTCCATGCCTACCCCAACGGCGGCGGCGCGTACGCGGTCGTCTCCACCAACTTCGGGCGCCGGGCGGGGCTCATGGTCGGCAGCGCGCTCCTCGTCGACTACGTCCTGACCGTGGCCGTCTCCGTCTCGGCGGGCGTGGACAACCTCGGCTCGGCGGTGGGGATCGTCGAGAACAACGAGATCACCTGGGCGTTGGTCGTCATCCTCGCCCTCGCGCTGATGAACCTCAGGGGCGTCAAGGAGTCGGGCACCTTCTTCGCCGTCCCCACCTACGCGTTCGTCGTCGGCGTGCTGCTGACCGTCGCGTGGGGCGGGCTGAAGGCGCTGATGGGCGACACGATGCGCGCGCCGTCGGCCGACTTCGACATCGTTCCCGAGCAGACCGACCTGTCGTCCCTGGCGACGGCGTTCCTGCTGCTGCGGGCGTTCTCCTCGGGCTGCGCGGCGCTCACCGGGGTCGAGGCGATCAGCAACGGCGTGCCCGCGTTCCGCGAGCCCAAGGGGCGCAACGCCGCAGGCACGCTCGCCATCATGGGCACCCTGGCCAGCGTGATGTTCCTCGGCATCATGGCGCTCGCGCTGCACACCCATGTGCGGGTGGCCGAGGACCCGGCCAGGGACCTGATCATCGACGGGGAGCCCGCCGGGCACGGCTTCCACCAGGACCCGGTGATCGCCCAGGTCGGCGAGGCGGTGTTCGGCAACGGCTCGCCGGCGTTCTACGGCCTGGCCGCCGTGACGGCGCTGATCCTCTTCCTCGCCGCCAACACCGCGTTCAGCGGCTTCCCCGTGCTGGGCTCGATCCTGGCCCAGGACCGTTTCCTGCCACGGCAGTTGCACACGCGCGGCGACCGGCTGGCGTTCAGCAACGGCATCGTGCTGCTCACGCTGCTCGCCGGGCTGCTCGTCGTCGCGTTCCGCGCCAATGTGAACCAGCTGATCCAGCTCTACATCGTGGGCGTGTTCGTCTCGTTCACCTTCAGCCAGACCGGGATGGTCAAGCACTGGAACCACCTGCTCGCCGACGAGCGGGACCAGGCCACCCGCCGCCGCATGCACAGGGCCCGCGCGCTCAACGGCTTCGGCGCCGCCCTGTGCGCGAGCGTGCTGGTGATCGTGCTGCTCACCAAGTTCACCCATGGCGCCTGGGTCTCGCTGGTCGGCATGGCCCTCTTCTACGCGGTGATGACCGGCATCAGGCGGCACTACGACGCGGTCGCCGACGAGCTGGCGCTCGACGTGCCCGAGGAGGAGCTGGACATGCGCCCCTCCCAGGTCCACGCCGTCGTGCTGGTCTCCCAGATCCACAAGCCGACGATGCGCGCCCTCGCCTATGCCAAGCTGCTGCGCTCCGACAGCCTGGTCGCCGTCACGATCGCCGTGGACCCCACGGACACCAGGAAGCTCACGTCCGAGTGGAAGCAGCGGCACGTCGACGTCCCGCTCACGGTGCTCGACGCGCCCTACCGCGAGATCACGCACCCGGTCGTCGCCTATGTCAAGGAGCTGCGCCGGGCCCACCCGCGCGACGTGGTGAGCGTGATCATCCCCGAGTACGTGGTCGGCCACTGGTACGAGGCGCTGCTGCACAACCAGAGCGCGCTGCGCCTCAAGGCCAGGCTGCTGCTGACCCCCGGCGTCACCGTGACCTCGGTCCCGTGGCAGCTGGCCTCGGCGGAGAACGCCCGCAGGCGGCTGAAGCGCCGCCACGAGCGCCATGGCCCCCGGGGCGTCAGGCGCGGGGTCAGGCACGGGACACACCGCCCGTAGACTGGAAGGCCGTGGTTTTTTCCCCCGAACGATCCCCCTGGAGCGCCGCCTGATGGCCAGCGACACATCGACGACCGAGGCGGCCTCCCTGGTGGGCCAGGAGTACGAGGTCGAGGTGGGCCCGGTGGCGCACGGCGGGCACTGCGTGGCCCGCACCGCCGAGGGCCGCGTCCTCTTCGTGCGCCACACGCTGCCGGGGGAGCGCGTGGTCGCCCGGGTCACCGAGGGGCACGCGGACGCGCGGTTCCTGCGCGCCGACGCGGTGCGCGTGCTGACCGCGTCGAAGGACCGCGTCCCCGCGCCCTGTCCGTTCTCCGGGCCCGGGCGCTGCGGCGGCTGTGACTGGCAGCATGCGAAGCCGGGCGCCCAGCGGCGGCTCAAGGGCGAGGTGCTGACCGAGCAGCTGCGCGCGCTCGCCGGGCTGACGCCGCAGGAGGCGGGCTGGGACGGCACGGTCGAGCCCGCCCCCGGGGACAAGGTGCCCGCGGGCGAGGTGCGGGGCTGGCGCACCCGGGTGCAGTACGCGGTGGACGACGAGGGCAGGGCGGGGCTGCGCCGCCACCGCTCGCACGAGGTGGAGCCCGTCGACCGCTGCCTGATCGCCGCCGACGAGATCACCGATCTCGGCGTCGAACGCCACTCATGGCCCGGCATCGCCACGGTGGAGGCCGCGGCGGCGACGGGTTCGAGCGACCGGATGGTGGTGCTGACCCCGCGGCCAGGGGGGCGGCTGCCGCTGGTGGCGCTCGACCGGCCGGTGTCCGTGATGCGCGCGGAGGAGAGCCGGGGGCGCGGCGGCGAGCAGCAGGTGCACCGGGTGCACGGCAGGGCGTTCCTGCGGGAGCGCGCCGACGGCCGCACCTGGCGGGTGTCGGGCGGCGGCTTCTGGCAGGGGCACCGCGAGGCCGCCGGGCTGCTGGTGGACGCGGTGATGCGCGGGCTGACGCCGCGCAAGGGCGAGATGGCGCTCGATCTCTACTGCGGCGCCGGCCTGTTCGCGGGCGCGCTGGCCGACCGGGTGGGCGAGGGCGGCGCGGTCCTCGGCATCGAGGCGTCCGCACGGGCCGTGCGGGACGCCAGGCACAATCTCGCCGATTTTCCGCGTGTTCGCGTCGAACAGGGGCCCGTGGCACGGGTGCTCCCCAGGACCGGTATCACCCGGGCCGACCTGGTTGTCCTGGATCCGCCCCGGGCCGGGGCGGGGCACGACGTCGTGCGGCGGATCGCGTCGCTCGGCGCGCGCCGGGTCGCGTATGTGGCGTGCGACCCGGCGGCGTTGGCCCGTGACCTGGCCCATTTCCGTGCGGCGGGGTACGCGCCGCGCTTCCTGCGGGCGTTCGACCTCTTCCCGATGACCCAGCACCTGGAGTGTGTGGCCATTCTTCAGCCCATGAGGGAGCGCGCTTCCGGGCAGTAGAGTGGAGAGCCACGGCATCGGCGGTGGGGGTTTCCCTTGGACATCCGGCTCCTCGGCCCGCTGGAGGTGGTGGCGGACGGCGGCACCCCGCTGCCCGTGACGGCCCCCCGACTGCGTGCCGTTCTCGCGGCGTTGGCCCTGCGTGCGGGCGAGGTCGTGCCGACCGCGGTCCTCGTCCAGCAGGTGTGGGGGCCCGAGCCGCCCGATGACGCGGCGGCCACCCTCCGCGATTGCGTGGCAAGGCTGCGCCGGATGCTGCCCGAGGCCCGCCTGATGACCGAGCCTGACGGCTTCCGGCTCGCGGTCGTTCCCACCGAGACCGACCTGGGGCGCTTCCACGCGGCGGTGCGGCAGGCGCGCGCCGTGGCGGAGCGCGAGCCCGAGCGCGCGGCCGAGCTGCTCGCGCGGGCCCTCGGCCTGTGGCGCGGGACGCCGCTCGACGACGTGCCGCGTGGGCCGCTGCGGGCGGCCGTCGAGCCACCGCTGGCCGAGCTGCGGCTCGCGGCCCTCGAGGACTGGTCCGAGCTGAGCCTGACCCTGGGGCGGCACGCCGAGGTGGCCGACGACCTGCTGGCCGCGGCGCGGGCGCACCCGCACAGGGAGCGGCTGACCCGGCAGGCCATCGCGGCGCTGCGCCGCTGCGGGCGCACGGTCGAGCAGCAGGTGCTCGAACGGGCCCTGCGCGACGCGGCGTCCGAGGCGCGGGCCCAGTTGCCCAGGGCGCGCCTCGCGCCGTTCCCCTCGCCCGGCGCGACGTTCGTCGCCCGAGGGCTCGAGCTGGCCCGGCTCCGCTCGTGGCTGACCGGCGCGTCGGCCGCGCCCGCCGTCTGCCTGATCGACGGTCCTGGCGGCGTGGGCAAGTCCACGCTCGCGGTGCGCGCGGCGCGCGAGGCGGCCGACCGCTTCCCCGACGGGCTGCTCTATGTGGACCTGCGCGGCGCCGACCCGCGCAACCCCCCGCTCGACCTGGCCGAGGCGCGCCGGGTGCTGCTTGCCTCGATGGGCACCCCGGGCAAGGAGGTGCCGCAGGACCCGACGGCCGCAGCGGCGTTCTACCGCGAGCAGTTCGCCGCGCGCCGTGTGCTGCTCGTGCTGGACAACGCCCTCGACGTGGCGCAGGTGGGGCCGCTGCTGCCCGTCGAGCCCGGCTCGGCCGCCCTGGTGACCAGCCGCACCGCGCTCACCGGCCTGGCGCCGGGGCGCCATCTGCACCTGGGCCCGCTGACCACCGAGGAGGCGGTGGCCCTGGTGCGGACGGTCGCGGTCGGGCGCGCTGAGCGCGGCATGCGCGCGCAGTGGGAGGAACTGGTCGGCCTGTGCGGTCGGCTGCCGCTCGCGCTGCGGATCCTGGCGGCGCGGATGGCGGCGCGGCCCCGCTGGTCGGTGGCCGACTTCATCGCCGTGCTGCGCGACGAGCGGCGCCGCATGGACGAGCTGACCACCGACGACCTGGATCTGCGGGCCAGCCTGATGGTCTCGATCGACCAGCTCGCGGCGGGCTCCGAGCCGGAGGACCGGCGGGCGGCGGGGATGTTCCCGCTGCTCGGCGCCGCGGCGGTCCGCTCGTTCAGCCCAGGCTCGGTGGCCGCGCTCGTGGGCTGCCAGGCCTGGCAGGCGCGGCGGGCGCTCGAGCGGCTGGTGGAGGCGAGGATCGCCGAGAGCCCCTGGCCCGACGTCTACACGCTGCACGACCTGGTGCGTTCGGCCGCGGCCTGGCAGGCCGCCAGGCTGCCGCGCCGCGGCACCACCGAGCGCCTGGCCGAGCTGGCGCGCTGGTACCTGGGCTCGCTCTACCGCGTCAACGTCCCGCTGGCGCTGCCCGATTACTACCGCAGGCGGTACCAGGTGGGCGCGGACCGCTATCCGCAGGGGCGGCCGTTCACCTCGGTCGACGAGTCGCTGCCGTGGGCCGACGAGGTGCTGGACGACGTCATCTCACTGGCGCAGCAGCTGTCGGCGCCCGAGTACGACGCGGGCGACGAGCTGGGCGGCGCGCCGCTGTCCACGTTCTCGCTCGAGTGCGTGCGCGCCCTGGAGAGCTACTTCGGGATGCGGCTGAGCTGGCGCGCCCAGCGGCGGCTGTGCGACATCACGCTCGACGTCGGCCGCCGCAGGGGCGACCGCTTCGCGCAGGCCGTGGCGTACGGGCAGCTGGGCAAGGCTGCGGGGCAGCAGGGCAGCGGCGACCGGGGCGTCGAGCTGCTGCGCAGCGGGATCGAGCTGTGCCGCTCGGTCGACCGCAGGATGGACGCCCTGGTCATGACCCTGAACCTGGTGCCGTGCCTGGGCTCCGCCGGGCGCCTGACCGAGGCCGTCGAGGTGGCCGAACGGGCCCTGGCCGAGGTGGCGGAGACGGGCATGGCGGAGTTCAGGCCGCAGATCATCAACAACCTCGGCCGCTGCCAGCTGTTCCTCGGCCGCCACGACGAGGCCCGTGGCCTGCTCACCCGCAACTACGAGGCGGCGCCGCTGCCCTACGAGCGGACCATCGCCGCGGGGGTGCTGGCCGAATACCACCTGGAGATCGGCGAGTTCGAGGAGGCGGCCCGCTGGGCCGACCGCGCGCTCGCCCACGCCGCCGAGCAGCCGTTCGACCCGATCGTGGTGGCCCAGCAGCGGACATGGCGGGCCGCGGCGCTGCGCGGGCTGGGCCGCGAGGACCTGGCGCGGGCCGAGGAGATGCAGGCGCAGGCGGTGCTCGAGGACCTCAACAGCCGCGAGAACAGCCACCTCCGCGTCCGCACCGACGGCCGCCACGTGCCGCTCGCGCGCTGAGCGCGGAGGCCGGGGGCTCCGCGGCGTGCCCCGCGGACGGGCGGCGCGCGCGACGGCGGACAATGGGACCCATGGATCTGCGCATCTTCACCGAACCCCAGCAGGGCGCCGACTACGACACCCTGCTGGCCGTCGCCAAGGCCACGGAGGACCTGGGCTTCGACGCCTTCTTCCGGTCCGACCACTACCTCAGGATGGGCGACGTCGACGGCGATCCCGGGCCCACGGACGCCTGGCTCACGCTGGCCGGGCTCGCCAGGGAGACCAGCAGGATCCGGCTGGGCACGCTGATGACCGCGGCCACCTTCAGGCTGCCCGGCGTGCTGGCGATCCAGGTGGCGCAGGTGGACGCGATGTCGGGCGGGCGCGTCGAGTTCGGCCTGGGCGCCGGGTGGTACGAGGCCGAGCACACCGCCTACGGCATCCCGTTCCCCCGGGCCAAGTTCCCGCGCCTCGAGGAGCAGCTGGCGATCATCACCGGGCTGTGGGGGACGCCGGTGGGGGAGACGTTCTCCTACGAGGGCGAGCACTACCGGCTCACCGACTCGCCCGCGCTGCCCAAGCCCGCGCAGGCGCGGATCCCGGTGCTGCTCGGCGGCATGGGGAAGGAGCGGACGCCGCGCCTCGCGGCCCGTTACGCCGACGAGTTCAACGTGCCGTTCGCCTCGGTCGAGGACAGCGCCGCCCAGTTCGGGCGGGTGGCGAGGGCGGCCGAGGAGGCCGGGCGCAAGCCGGACGACCTGATCTACTCCAACGCCCTGGTGGTGTGCGTCGGCAGGGACGACGCCGAGGTGGCGCGCCGCGCGGAGGCGATCGGCCGCGACGCGGACGAGCTGCGGCGCAACGGCCTCGCGGGCTCGCCGTCCGAAGTGGTCGAGGCGATCGGCCGGTTCGCCGCGGTGGGCTCGTCGCGGATGTACCTCCAGGTGCTCGACCTGCACGACCTCGACCACCTGGAGCTGATCGCCTCCCAGGTCATGCCGCAGCTCTGATGTCGTTCCCGCCGCCGTCGGGGCCCGTGGTGCTGGACGGCGGGCTGTCCGACCAGCTCGTCGCCCAGGGCCGCGACCTGGGCGACGAGCTCTGGACGGCGCGGCTGCTCGTGGAGGAGCCCGAGCAGCTGCTCGCGGCGCACACGGCCTATGTGCGCGCCGGCGCGCGGGTCGTGATCTCCGGCAGCTACCAGGCGTCGTTCGAGGGCTTCGCGCGCCGGGGCATCGGACGGCGCGCGGCGGCGCGGCTGCTGGGCGACAGCGTGCGCCTGGCGCGCGCCTCGGGCGCGCGCTGGGTGGCCGCCTCGGTCGGCCCCTATGGCGCGACGCTGGCGGACGGCAGCGAGTACCGGGGGCGTTACGGACTGAGCGCCGCCGAGCTCGAACGCTTCCACCGCCCCAGGATCGAGGCCCTTCTCGCGGCGGGGCCCGACGTCCTGGCGCTCGAGACGATCCCGGACGCGGTCGAGGCCGAGGCCCTGGTGCGCGCGGTCCGCGGCTGTGGCGTTCCGGCCTGGCTCTCCCTGACGGTGGCGGGCGCGGCGACGCGCGCCGGGCAGCCGCTCGACGAGGCGTTCGGGGCGGCCGCCGCCGCGGACGAGGTGGTCGCGGTCGGCGTGAACTGCTGCGCGCCCGCCGATGTCCTCCCCGCGGTCACCCGCGCGACGGCGGTGACGGGCAGGCCCGCGGTGGCCTACCCCAACAGCGGCGCCTGGAGCCGCTCGGCCCGTCGGCCGTCCTCCCCGCCGTCCCTGCCCTCGCTCGCCCCGGCGTGGCTGGCCGCGGGGGCCCGACTCCTCGGCGGCTGTTGCGGGGTGGGCCCGGACACGATCGCCGCGATGGCGCGCGCCCTTCCCGCCTCCTGAGCCGACCGGCGGCCCGGCGGCGTGGCCGGACTCCGTGGTCGGACCCCGCGGCCGGACTCCGTGGTCGGACCCCGCGCCCTGGCGGCGCCTTCCGGCCGTCTCCCTTCGTGGGGGTTCGGTCGTGTTCGTCCCCGGCCGGGGACGGGAATTCGGGGCCCGTCCCGCGCCGTTCGGTAGCTGACGGGACACAGAAAGCGACCGAAACCGTCCGTTCGGCGATGGACTTCGCCCGGGACTCCGGCAGACTCGGCACAGAGGCCGATCCGTTACCTCCGCTGTGCAGGGCAGAGGTGAGGACGCCTTCCGACGGACCGCCCCGACTCTCCCGCCTCCCCGCGTACGGCCGGGCGCGGTCCGTCCCCTTCCGGGCGCGAGCCCCTGGCGCGCATCCTTATACGACCAGCCCGAACAGCTGCTCAGCGCCCCCGTCGCAGGGCACCGCCGACAGGCGGTTGTCCTGTCCCGGCGGGGCGATGGCGGGCGGCTGCGCCAGGCAGGTCTCGGTGGCCCGGTTGACGAACACCGTGCCGTCATCGCCCGACCGGATGTCCCAGCTCTCCAGCGGCCCGCCCCCGCAGGCCCGCTGCTCGACCCAGGGCCCGATCCCGAGCCGGGTCGCCGTCAGGCAGTTGCCCGTGGACTCGTTGACGACGGCCGTCCCGCCGTCCGTGTGATCCCTCAACTCCCAGCTCTGCGTGGGGCTTCCGCCGATCAGGCGCTCCATGCGGACATACGCGTCGGCGGCGGGGGCGTCCGGGCCCACCACGGTCGCGTACGTCGACAGCGTCAGGTCGCCGATCAGCACCGGCGACACGGGCGACACGGGCGACACCGGGGACACCGGGGCGTCCGTGGCGGCGTGGGCGGCTCCCACGGGCGCGAGCACGAGGGAGGCCAGCGCGGCGGCCCCCGCAACGGGTAAGAGCATGCGTGGTCTCATGGCGTGGAGTGTAGGGAGCGGGGCCCAGCTGTCCATGCCCCGCGAGGGACGCGACCTCCGCGCCCGGTCGGCCGATCCGCCGCGCGCGGGGCGATTGCCAACCGGCCGCGGCGCGACCACGATGGACCGCATGGGGGAGCGGGGGCACACCGTGGCACGCGGCATCGCGCCATGCCGCCGAACTCTCCTTCGCCGCACGGCCGTTCGGAGGGGCGCGCCCCGGAGCCCGACGGCGCGCGCGCCCGGCTCGCGTCCCGGACGGGCCGCCGGACGGGGGACCCCTCCCGGCGGAACACTGCGACACTTCCGTCAACGGTGCCCACCCGTCGCGCCCGCCGACGACCGGATCCGCCGCACCGCCGCACCCGCCGACCCAGCCGCACACCGAGCCAACAGGCCGAGCTCAGGGGGGAATTCATGGCCCATGTCGGGGCGCTGCCATGGCTGGCCGAGTCCGCCGACCGCGACCTCTACCGGCACAACGCCTTCCGGGTGAGCGGCCTTCCGGTGACCGCGACGCCGCGCGCCGTCCGGCGCCGCGGCGCGGAGCTGAGGGCGGCCGAGGCGCTGGGCGCCGCGGCGTCGCCCGGCGTCGGCTGGCTCGCCCTCGACCCGCGCCCCGACCATGCCGCCGTGCGCGAGGCGTTGCGCCGCCTGGACGACCCGCTCCGCCGCGTCGCCGACGAGCTGTTCTGGCTCTGGCCGCTCCCCGAGACCGACGGGCTCGACCTCGGGGCCGCCGCCGCCGTCTGGGAGTCGGCCGCCGCCCCGGCGCGCGGGGGCCGGGGCCGGCCGGGCGACGAGCTGCGCGGCATATCCCTGCACAACCTCGCCGTCCTCCACCACGCCTCGGTCCTCGAGTCCACCACCGGCGGGCCCGACGACTGGCGCCGCGCCTACCGCTACTGGCGCCTGGCCCTCGACGACGAGAGCTGCTGGCGTTGGCTCGACACCCGCATCGCGGCCCTGGCCGACCCCCGGCTGCGCGGCGTCACCGGCGACGTCGTCAGGGACGCGCTGCCCGCCGTGCTGCTGACCATCCACGCGGGCCCGGCCGTCGACGCGGCCCGCGCCAGGGGCGGCGACGCCACGGCGCGCCGACATGTGCAGATCATGGGGGAGTTCGCCCCCGACGGCACGGCCACGGCCGTCCTCGCCGAGGCGACCGCCACCATCGCCTCGGCCGTGCGGCTCCTCATCGACCACGCGGCCACCCCCACGGACGACCACGCGACCCTGGCGGCCTCCGCCGCCGAGCTGGTCGCCGGGGCCGAGGACGACCTGCGCGTGCTGCGCGTCGTGCTCGGCCCGACCCACCCGGTCGTCGAGGGCGCGGCGGACGCTGTCGCCTCCGGCGCGCACCAGCGCGTGGTCGCCTCCGTGAACAAGGGCCGCCACGGCACCGCCGACGGCGGCGCCCCCGATCTCGCCCGCGCCACCGACACGTTACGCCGGGCCCATGACATCGCCGCGACCGCCCATGTCCGCGCCCCGATCGAGCGTGACATCGCCGTCCTGCTCGCGGACGCCGTCATCCTCCACTGCAACGCCCTGGTCGGCGCCGACCGCCGGGCCGCCAGGAGCGGCATCGAGATGGCCGAGCAGCTGCTCACGGCGTCCGAGCCCCGCCTCGCCGAGCTGCGCCGCTACCGCCCCGACCCCGACGACCCGCAGTACGACCGCGCCAGCGACGCGTTGGCCGCCGCCGTCTGCCAGCTGGTGACGCTCTACTTCAACGCCACCGCCAACGCCCGGGCGGCGCTTCCGCTCTACGAGCGCGCCCGGCGGTTCGCCCGCAGCCATGAGGTGCGCAGGATCATCCAGCAGAACATCGACGTCGTCGGCTCGCTCTCGGGGCGCGCGGGCCCGCCGCGCGCCGTGCTCACGGGAGGTGAGCGGGTCAAGGTCGCGCTCGGCTGCCTGGGGGCGCTGCTGCTGGTGCTCGGGCCCATTGCGGCCTTCATCTACAGCCTCACGCAAGGCTGATCGAGCCCCGTCCGAGCCTGTCCGAGCCTGCCCCATCCCGTCCGATTCCGACCGACGAACGAGGTGTGATGTCCCAGAAACCGCCAGGAGCGGTCACGCTCGACGCCGACGCGCTGGCCGAAATCGCCACCGCCGCATGGAGGTTGCGCAACAAGGTCGAGGCCACCGAGGACACGCCCCCGGGCGTCAGGAGGCACACCCAGGCGCTGGCGGACACGCTGGCCGAGGCGGGGCTCGAGACCCGCTCCTACGAGGGCACGCCGTTCGATCCCGGGCTGCGCATGCGGGTCCTCGCCTACCAGCCCACGCCGGGTCTCGAGCGCGACGAGGTCATCGAGACCCTGCGCCCCGCCGTCTACCTCAACGGCAGCGCCCTGACCCTGGGTGAGGTCATCGTCGGCACCCCGCCCGAGGAACCGCGCCCCGCGCCCGCGCGGTCCCGGGAGGAGAAGCCGTCCGAGCCCGAAGAACCGAAGCCAGAAAGCGAGGACACCCCCACGTGAGCAGCGGGACCATCGACGTCGGCATCGACCTGGGCACCACCAACAGCGCGGTCGCCGTGCTGCGGGGCGTCCACACCGAGGTCATCAAGAACAACGACGGCGACGAGACCACCCCGTCCGCCGTCTGGATCGACCGCAGGAACCGCCTCTATGTGGGCCGCGCCGCCAGGGACCGCAGCGAGCGTGACCCGGACAACACCTGCATCGAGTTCAAGCTGAGGATGGGAACGGCCGGTCAGGACAAGCGTTTTCCCGCCTCGGGCCGCACCCTGACCCCCGAGCAGCTCTCCGCCGAGGTGCTGGCCTCGCTGCGCGCCGACGTCGCCGCCCGCCTTGAGCAGGAGGTCCGCGCCGCCGTCATCACGGTGCCCGCCGCCTTCGGCCTCGGCCCGTGCGAGGCCACGCAGCGGGCCGCCGAGCTCGCGGGGCTGACCTTCACCCGCCTCCTCCAGGAGCCGGCCGCCGCCGCCCACGCCTATGGCTTCCAGGCGACCGAGGAGAACGCCATGTGGCTGGTCTACGACTTCGGCGGCGGAACGTTCGACGCCGCCGTGATCCGGCTGCGGGACGGCGAGTTCTCCGTGGTGGGGCACTGCGGCGACAACTACCTGGGCGGCAAGCTCATCGACTGGCGCATCGTCGAGGAGCTGCTGATCCCCGAGGCCGTCCGCCAGGTTCCCGAGTTGGCCGGGCTCGCGCGCGGAAACCCCCGCTGGCTCGGGGCCGTGGCCGCCCTCAAGCAGGCGGCCGAGACCGCCAAGATCCGCCTCTCCCGCGCCCCCACGGCCGACATCCTGGTCGAGCTCGCCGACGACACGGGGCGCCGCTTCGAGTTCGACCACGAGCTGAGCCGGGCCGATGTCGAGGCGCTGGCCGAGCCGTTGGTGGCCCGTTCGATCAACCTCTGCCGCACGGCGCTCGAGGAGTTCGGCGTGGGCCCCGCGGACATCGAGAAGACCATCATGGTGGGCGGCCAGACCGCCATGCCGTTCCTCCGCGAGCGCCTGGCCGACCCGGCCAGGGGCCTCGGCATCCCGCTGGACTTCGGCCATGACCCGATGACCGTCGTGGCGCGCGGCGCCGCCGTCTTCGCCGGGGCCCAGCCGCTGCCCGCCGACTGGTCCGCACCCGCCCCGCGGGCGGGCGCGTTCTCCCTGCGCGCCGAGTACCCGCGCGTCAGCCCCGACCTCGACCCCGTCGTGGTCGGCCGCGTCACCGGCACGGAAGGCGCCCCCACCGAAGGGCTGGCCGTCGAGCTGGTCAACGAGGAGTCCGACCCGCCCTGGCGCAGCGGACGCGTCCCGGTCTCCGAACGCGGCGACTTCACCAGCGTCCTGCGCGCCGAGCCGGGGCGCCGGAACGTCTTCCGGGTCCATGTCACCGACGCCTCAGGCACCCGCTGGCCCGTCACCCCCGACCATCTCGGCTACACCGTCGGCGCCGTCGAGACGGAGCCGATGCTCACCCACGCGATCGGCGTGGCCCTCGCCGACAACCAGGTGCGCGGGCTGGTCGAGCGCGGCGCGCGCCTGCCCGTGCGGCGCACCACCCCGTTGCGCACCACCGTCACGGTGGACCGGGGTCACGGCGGCGGGCTGATCCGCATCCCCGTCCTCGAGGGCGAGCGGCCCCGCGCCGACCGGAACCGCACGATCGGCTCCATCGAGGTCGGCGCCGACCGCGTCAGCCGGGCGGTGCCCGCGGGCAGCGAGGTCCGGCTCACCGTGGAGATCGACGCCTCGCGGCTGGTGAAGGTCAGCGCGTTCGTGCCGCTGCTCGACGAGGTCTTCGAGACCACGGTCAGCCTGCTGAGCGAACCGGTCGTGGACACCCGCGAGTTGGAGATGGACGCCGGTGCGGAGCGCGCCAGGCTCGCCCAGCTCGCCGAGCGCGGACGCGACGTGGACAGCCCGGTCGCCGACCTGCTGCTGCAACGCGTCGTGGACGAGGACCTCGACGGTGAGCTCGACCGCGCGGTGGACGCCGCCCGCCAGGACCCTTCCGAGTCGGGCCGCGCCAACAGCCGCCTGCTCGACCTGCGGCTCGCCCTCGACGCGGTCGAGGACGAGCTGGCCTGGCCCGAGCTGGTCCGCCAGGCCGAGGCGGTGGTCACCGAGGTCCGCGACCTGATCGCGGCCCACGGCAGCGAGTCGGACAAGGCCGATCTCCCGCTCTACGAGCGGGACATCCAGCGCGCCATCGAGTCGCGCGACGCGGATCTGCTGCGCCAGCGCACCGACCGCCTCCGCGAGCACGCGATGCGCGTCCTCGACCGCTCGGGCGTGCTGCAACCTCTGGTCTTCGACAACCTGGCCGCCCACCAGTCCTCCATGCGCTATCCCGAACGCGCCGCCCGCCTGATCGCCGAGGGCCGACGCGCCCGCGACACCGGCGAGGAGGAGCGCCTGCGCTCGATCAACATCGAGCTGCAATCGCTTCTCCCCGAGGCCCCGCCCTCCATCCTGGGAGGCGACAGCACGGTCCTGTGAACGCCTCGGCCGACGGCGGTCCCGCCGCCCGCACGCCGTGCGACAATCACGCGCATGAGTGAGCGAGAGCTGCTGGCCTCCGACGGGGAGCGCGACCGCGCCGCCGAGCGCGTGCGGGAGGCCGCGGCCGAGGGCCGCATCCGGCTGCCCGACGTGGACGGGCGGCTGTCCCAGGTGTACGAGGCGAGGACGCGCGGCGATCTCGAGCTGGCCACCCGCGACCTCCCCGAGCCTCGCGTCGTCGACGAACGGCCCACCTCCCGCGCCGCCGTGGCCATCTTCGGCGGCTACGACAGGGGTGGTCACTGGGTGGTGCCCGCGAAGTTCACCGCGTGGTCGATGTTCGGCGGGGGCGGGATCGACCTGACCGAGGCCCAACTGACGTCGCGTGAGACGGCCATCACGGTCGTCGCCCTGTGGGGCGGCGCCGACATCGTCGTCCCCGACGACGTCGAGGTGGAGGTCAAGGGCTTCGGGATCTTCGGCGGCTTCGGCAAGAGCGGCCGTAACCGAGGCAGGCCGGGCGCCCCCAGGATCGTCATCCGTGGCTTCGCGATGTTCGGTGGGGTGGGCACGCGGAAGAAGCCGCGCAAGGACCGCAAGGGCCTCACCCAGGACTGAGCCCCCTCACGGGCGGGCGGTCACGCCCCGCGGCCCGCGGAGTCCGTGGCGCGCGCGGCACCGGGCGTCTCCGCCGCCGACGCCCCCGCGGGCCCAGGCTGTCGCGGTGGAGCCTGCACGAAGTCCCGCGCGCGGATCAGCAGAACGCTCGCCGCCCCCGCCGCCAGCGCCACCCCGCCCCCCACCCACAGGATCACCCGGAACCCGTCGACGAACCCGCCGTCCGCCGTCCGCGCCGCGAACACCGAGCCCAGCGTCGCGATCCCGGTGGCCAGCCCGATCTGCCGCGCCGTCGCGTTGATCCCCGACGCCATCCCGGCCTGCGCGGGCCGCACGACGCCCACCGCCGTCGCCGCGAGCGACACCGTCACCATGCCGGAGCCCGCCCCCGCGACCAGCATCCCCGGCAGCAGCCGCGTCCACCCCCCTTCCGTCTCCACCAGTCCGCCCATCAGCAGCACCCCGACCCCGACAAGACCGAATCCGCCGCCGATCAGCCACCGCGCCGACCCCGCGCCCGCGAGCCGCCCCGCCACCGTCGAGGCCGCGAACATCGCCGCCGTGAGGGCCAGGAAGCGCACCCCCGTCTCGGCGGGGGAGAAACCGAGCTCGTCCTGGAAGTAGAGCACCAGGAAGGTGAAGAGGGAGTAAATGGACGCGCTCAGCCCGAACGCCGCGACGAGACCGCCCGTGAACGTCGGCGTCCTGAACAGCCGCAGGTCCAGCATCGGTTCGCGCCGCCGTGCCTCCACCGCCACGAACGCCGCGCACAGCACCGCCGCGCCGACCAGGCACCCCACCACCGAGGGCCGCCCCCAGCCGCCGGACGACTCCGTCAGCCCGTACACCAGCAGCACGAGCGTGCCTCCGAACGCCGCGAACCCCGCCCAGTCGGGCCGCACCGCCGCGGGGCCGCGCGACTCGGCCACCTTCGCGAGCGTCACCGCCACCACGGCGAGGCCCACCGGCACGTTGACGAAGAAGATCCAGCGCCAGTTCAGGCCGCTGGTCAGCAGCCCGCCGAGCAGCGGCCCCGCCGCCACCGAACCCCCGGCCACCGCCCCGTAGACGCCGAAGGCCATGCCCCGTTCGCGCCGGCGCGCGCCGTCGCCGCCCGCGAACGCCTCGCTCAGCAGCGCGAGCGACGTCGCCCACAGGATCGCCCCGCCGATCCCCTGACCCGCCCGCGCGAGCGCCAGGAACAACGGCCCCGTCGCCAGGCCGCACAGCAGCGAGCACGCCGTGAACAGGCCGACCCCGACCGCGTACATGCGCCTGCGCCCCCACAGGTCGGCGAGCGATCCCCCGGTCACCAGACCGGCCGCCAGCGCCAGCGCGTACGCGTTGACCACCCACTGCAATCCGGACAGCGACGCGTCGAAGTCGTCGCCGATCTCGGGGAGCGCGACATTCACGATCGTGATGTCGACCACCAGCATGAACACCCCGGCGACCACCGCCACCAGGGTCCACCACCTCTGCGTCAGCAACATGGCAGCGACCCTAAGGGTCCGCTCTCCTAATCGTCAATGTACCTAATTATCTGCTCTGCTTGGTAACCTCCGAACCGTGACCGACATCGCCGCGCCCGCCATCGACCCCCGGCTCGTCGGCTTCACCGCGTTCCTGGCCCGCCGCGCCTCCGTCCGCGCCGAGCGCCTCGCCCTGGCCCAGCTGCCCCGGGGACGCAGGCCACGCGAGCTGACCGTGCTGACCCTGCTCGCCGAGGAGGGGCCCCACTCCCAGGCGCGCCTCGCCTCCCGCCTCGAGGTCAACAGGACCGTGATGATCTCCCTCATCGACGGCCTCGAGGGCGCCGACCTGGTCCGCAGGGAGCGCGACCCCGCCGACCGCAGGCGCTACGCCCTCCGCCTCACCGACGCGGGCGCGGCCGAGCTCGCGCGGATGGACGAGGCGACCGACCGGGCCGAACGCGCCCTGCACGCGCCCTTGTCCACGCCCGCGGCACGTCGGCGGCTCGGCGACCTGCTGAGGTCGCTCGTCCCCGACCTGGCCGCCGCGCTCCCGGCGCGGGTCACCGCGCGCACGGGGTTCCTGCTGGCGCGGGTGGCCTGGCGGCTCGGCGGCCGACGGGAGGCGGGCCTGCGCGCCCACGGCATCGAGCCCCGCTGTGTCGCCATGCTCGTCGCCCTCGACGTCGCCCAGCCCTGCACACAGGAGCGCCTCGCCGCCGCACTCGGCGTCGCGGGGCCGAGCATCGTCGCGGCCGTCGACGACCTGCACACCGGCGACCTCATCCGCCGCGACCGCAACCCCGCCGACCGCCGCGAGCACATCCTGTGCCTCACCCCGACCGGCGCGGACCACCTCACCAGGGCGCTGGACGCGGAGGGCGCCGTGCAGCGCGAGATCGCCGCCGACCTCGGGGAGCGGGAGGCGTCCGAGCTGAACGGCCTCCTGCTCGCCCTGCTCTCACCCCGGGGCGAGGGGCCGGGCGGCGGGGCCGTCGGGGAACGCCCCGCCGACGCGCGGTGAGCCGCCGCCCGGACGTCGAACCCCGGCCGCCCCGGCGGCGATTCGGCCAAGGGCGGCGCCCCGTCTGCCCGGATATGGGATGCTGCGGTCAGGACTCGACCCTGAGAAGTCCGTGCACCTGATCGCATGTTTGGCAGGAGATCTATGAACGGTCAACTGGCCTGGTTCAAGAGCAGCTACAGCACCGACTCCGGCGGCAACTGTCTCGAAGTGGCCGTCTCCTGGCGGAAGTCCGGCCTCGGCGGCGCGGCGTGTGCCGGGACCGTCGGCGTCCGCACCGTCCACGCCGTCCACGTCCGGGACTCGAAGGACACCGCACGCCCCGGCCTTGCGGTCTCGCCCGCCGCATGGGCCGCGTTCGCCGGGGGACCGCTCACGCGGTCATGAAGTCCAGCATCAAACGAGCCGTGTCCGCGGGGCGTTCGAGGCTGGGGAGGTGTCCGGCCCAGGGGAGCTCGAGGTGCCTGGCACCGCTCACCACCTGAGGCAGGCCCGCCGCGATCTCCCGGAAGTCCGGGAGATCGTGGGCCCCGGACACCGCGAGCGTCCGCGCCTTGATCGCGCTCAGATCGAACTCCACGTCGACGTCCTCGACATCAGGGGCGGTCGACTGCACCTCGAACGCTCGGCGTTGCATCATCCGCACCATCGCCCGGGTGTTGCCGTCCGCCTCGGGGCCGAGCCACGTCGTGACGTTCAGCTCCACCGCGGCGTCGAGGTCACCGGCCTCGAGGAGCTCGTCCTCGCGACGGCCGAACTCCCGCAGCGCCTCCGACTTCTCCCGGCCGGGCTGGGCCGTCGCGAGCAGCAGCAGCGACGTCACCCGCTCCGGCCAGCGCGCCGCCAGCTCGAGCCCCACCTGGCCGCCCCCCGACGAGGCGATGACCGCCGTCTCCCGCACATCGAGCGCGTCCAGCAGCCGCAACACGTCGTCGGCGTCGCGATAGGGCTCCTCGCCGGGCGGCGTGTCACCGAAGGCGCGGAAGTCGCAGCGGATGAGGCGGAAGCCCGCGTCCAGCAGGATCCGCCACTGTGGATCCCACATCCTCCGGTCACAGACCGTGGAGTGGAGCAGCAGTACCACGGGGCCTTCGCGAACCGCGCCGTGGTCATGGGCGAGGAGAGGGAGGGGCACCCGCGAACCCTACAACTAAAGTTGACCTTCGGCAGGCGCTTTCCAGACCTTCGTCAGATGTGCGGTGCCACACCGGTCACCTACCGTGATCCCATGAGGTCAAGCGAGACAACGGAGCTGGGTCTGTCCCTCGGGGACCGGCTCCTGATCATCGTCGGCGCCCCCGTGGTGGCGACGCCCCTGGGCTTCGCCCTGCCGTCGATCGCGGACTGGGCGGACGACCGGCCCTGGCTCCCGCTGCCGGGACCGCTGGCCGCCATCGCCGAGTTGGAGGGGGGCTGGGTGGCCCTCGCCCTCGGCGGCGCAGGACTCGTCCTGGGCCTCCTCGGAGGGCTGTTCCTGGTCCATGAGTGCCTGAAGGTCACCCTCTCCGACAAGGACATCAGGATCGACAAGGGCGACCGGAGCCGGCGCATCCCCCGGGCCGATGTCGGGACCGCCTTCGTGGACGGCAAGCGACTGGTCATCCTCGACCCGGAGACCAGGGAGCTGATACGGGAGGAGTTCGAGGGGAAGCGCTCCGCCCTGGCCGAGGGGTTCAGGGCCCATGGATACCCCTGGCACCCCGACGGGGACCCGCACGCCGACCTCTACCGCCGCTGGGTCCCCGACACCCCCGACATCCCCTCGGCCGCCAACGCCCTTCTGAAAGCCCGCGAATCGGCCCTGAAGAGGAAGCGGAAGGACGACATCACCGAGCTGCACGCGGAGATACAGAAGCTCGGCATAGTGATCCGCGACGAGCCCCCCAAGCAGTACTGGCGCCCGCTCGTCCCGCACTGATCCGCCCGCGGCGACCCGCGGCATGATTCCCCCATGTCGCATCACGGAACGGACGCGTACCTGGGTGTCACTGATCTGCCGCCCCTCGTCGCCCGCGCGGTCACGGTGGCCGGGGAGCGGGGCTTCGCCCACTCCTGCCGCCCCGAACAGGGCCGTCTGCTAAAGGCCTTGGCCTCGGGCGCCCTCACGGCGATCGGCGAGACCGGCACGGGCTGCGGCGTCGGCCTCGCCTGGCTCGCCTCGGGCGCGGGACCGGACGTCCGCCTGGTCAGCGTCGAACGCAATCCCGTGCTCGCCCGGATCGCCGCCGACCTCTTCGACGACGACCCCCGGGTCACCGTGCTCCGCGGCGAGTGGCGCGAGATCGTCGCCCATGGCCCGTTCGACCTGCTCGCCCTCGACGGGGGCGGTCAGGGCAAGCGCCCCGGCGATGCGCCGGCCGACCCCGAGGAGCTGCTCACGCCTCAAGGCACCCTGCTGATCGACGACTTCACCCCCGGCTTCCACCCCGATCCGCCCCGCGAGCACTGGCTCACCCACCCCGCGCTCACCACCGTCGAGCTCCGCCTCGCCCCCGACTTCGCGACCCTCGTCGGAACGCACGGCCGCCGGTGACCGGCTCGGCCGGAGTGCCGTCAACGTCTCTTCTCGCCGGGCCGGTTGGCGTACCGGAGAATTCTCCAGTACGTTGAGGGGACTTCCTTCCGGAGAGATCTCCGGAACGGCACGGGAAGGGATCCCCATGCATGTGGTCGTCTTCGGCGCGACGGGCATGATCGGACACGGGGCGCTGCTGGCCGCCCTGGACGCCGACGATGTCACCACGGTGACCGCCGTCGTCCGCCGCCCCCTCGCGGTGCGCCACCCCAAGCTGCGCGAGGTCGTCCACGACGACTTCACCGACTACGGCGGCGTCGCCGAGCGGTTCGCGGGCGCGGACGCCTGCTTCTTCTGCCTGGGCGTGTCCTCCGCGGGGCTCTCCGAGGAGCGGTACACCGAGATCACCCGCGACTACCCTTTGGCCGCGGCCCGCGCGCTCGCCGAGGTCAACCCCCGGCTCGCGTTCGTCTACGTGTCGGGGGCCGGTGCCGACCCGACGAGCGGCACGATGTGGGCCAGGGTGAAGGGCCGGGCCGAGGAGGACCTGCACGCCACGGGTCTGCGCGTCTCGGCGTTCCGCCCCGCCTACATCCAGCCGCGCCGCGGCGCCCGCTCGGCCACGCGCGCCTACCGCCTGCTGTACGGAGTGCTCGGTCCCCTCTACCCCGTGCTGCGCCGCCTGTTCCCGCGCCACACGACCACGACGGACGCCGTGGGGGCCGCGATGCTCACGGTCGCCCGCGGGAAGGTGCCCACGCCGCGCATCGCGGTCACCGCCGAGATCAACCACCTCGCCGCCGCTCCGGCCTGACCGCCGCGCGTCCCTCCCGGCCGCTAGTACTACAGGGCTAGATCTTGATCATCTGGAGTCGTAGTCGTCTTCGGAAATGGTGCCGTCGTGCCTCTGCCTGATGCGCACGCCGCCAGATCGACCAGCGAAGTCCCTGGTCGATGGCGATGC
>NZ_RBDY01000017.1 GCF_003626575.1 Streptomyces radicis
GGTCCGTGGTGCCATCGGTGCTGTCGTGCTGGTGGACACGCGGCGTCTGGCGGACTGTTTTCCGGCGGTGGACTACTTCGAGAACAGCGGTCTGCCGTTCGTGATCGCGCTCAACGGCTTCGACGGCCACCAGCCGTACTCGCCCGAGGAGGTGCGCGAGGCGTTGCAGATCGGGCCCGACGCCCCGATCATCACGACCGACGCGCGCCAGCGCCAGGAGGCCAAGAGCACCCTGATCACCCTGGTCGAGCACGCCCTGATGGCCCGCCTGCGCTGAGCCCTCCGCGAACGGCCTTCCGGACCCGGCACCGCCCGGATTCCGGAAGGCCACGCTCATACGCCTAGGCTGTGGCCGTGCGCATCGCCAGATTCTCCATCGACGGGACCGTCGGCTTCGGCGTGCTCGAAGCCGCGCCGTCCGAGGGCGAGGAGCCCGTCCTCGACATCATCAGGGGCCACCCCTTCGCCGAGTTCGAGCGCTCGGGCCGCCGCGTCCCGCTGAGCAAGGTGCGGCTGCTGCCGCCCGTGCTGCCGAGCAAGGTCGTGGCCATCGGCCGGAACTACACCGAGCACGCCAGGGAGCTGGGCAACGAAGTCCCCGACGTCCCCGTGACGTTCTTCAAGCCCTCCACCTCCGTGATCGGCCAGGGCGACGACATCGTCTACCCCAGGATCTCGTCGGACGTCCACCACGAGGCCGAGCTGGCCGTCGTCATCGGCCGCCTGTGCCGCGACGTGCCACGCGAGCGGGCGCGCGAGGTCATCCTCGGCTACACGTGCGCCAACGACGTGACCGCGCGCGACGTCCAGCGCCGCGAGGGCCAGTGGGCGCGCGCCAAGGGGTTCGACACCTCGTGCCCGCTCGGCCCCTGGATCGAGACCGACCTCGACCCCTCGGACCTCGCCATCATGTGCACGGTCAACGGCGAGCAGCGGCAGCTCGGCCGCACCGGCGAGATGGTGCGCTCCGTGGAGGACCTGATCGTGCACATCACCGAGTCGATGACACTGCTGCCCCAGGACGTCATCCTCACGGGCACCCCGGCGGGCGTCGGCCCGCTGCACGTCGGCGACCGGGTCGCCGTCACCATCGAAGGCATCGGCACTCTCACCAACAAGGTAGTCAAGCGTGACTAGCCCCTCTCCCGTCCGCGTCCGTTTCTGCCCCTCGCCGACCGGCAACCCCCATGTCGGCCTGGTGCGCACCGCCCTGTTCAACTGGGCGTACGCCCGCCACCACGGCGGCACCATGGTCTTCCGCATCGAGGACACCGATGTGGCCCGCGACTCCGAGGAGTCCTACCAGGCGCTGCTCGACTCCATGCGCTGGCTCGGCCTGAGCTGGGACGAGGGCCCTGAGGTCGGCGGGCCGTTCGCGCCGTACCGGCAGTCGCTGCGGACGGACATCTACGCCGACGTCGCCGCGAGGCTGCTCGCGGCGGGCCACGCGTACCGGTGCTACTGCACCCAGGAGGAGCTCGAGGCCGCAAGGGAGGCCGCCAGGCGGTCCGGACGCCCGTCGGGGTACGCGGGCACCTGCCGCACGCTGTCGGAGGCGCAGATCGCCGCGCACGAGGCCGAGGGGCGGACGTTCGTCGTCCGCTTCCGGATGCCGGACGAGCCGATCGCGTTCACCGATCTGGTGCGCGGCGAGCTGACGTTCGCGCCGGAGAACGTTCCCGACTACGGCATCGTCCGCTCCACGGGAGCGCCGCTCTACACCCTGGTGAACCCGGTCGACGACGCGCTGATGGGCATCACGCACGTGCTGCGCGGCGAGGACCTGCTCTCCTCGACGCCCCGCCAGATCGCCCTCTACCGCGCGCTCGCCGACATCGGCGTCGGCGACGGCGCGGTCCCGGCGTTCGGTCATCTGCCGTATGTGCTGGGCGAGGGCACCAAGAAGCTCTCCAAGCGCGACCCCGAGTCCTCGCTCAACCTGTACCGCGAGCGCGGCTTCCTGCCCGAGGGCCTGCTCAACTACCTTGCGCTGCTCGGCTGGTCGATCGCCGAGGACCGGGACATCTTCTCGCTCGACGAGATGGTCGAGGCGTTCGACATCGCCGCGGTCAACGCCAACCCCGCGCGCTTCGACCTCAAGAAGGCCGAGGCGATCAACGCCACCCACATCCGCGAGCGGCTGTCCGTCGACGCGTTCGTCGAGGCGTGCCAGCCCTGGCTGCGCGCCCCGCACGCGCCCTGGAAGCCGGAGGCGTACGACCCGGCGGCCTTCGCGGCGCTCGCGCCGCTGGCCCAGACGCGGGTCACGGTGCTCTCCGACATCACGGACAACGTCGACTTCCTGTTCCTCGACGAGCCCGTCGACGACGAGGCGTCCTGGAACAAGGCGATGAAGCCGGGCGCCGAGGCGCTGCTCGCCACCGCGCGGGCCGGGCTCGCGGACGTGGCGGAGTGGGCGGCGGAGCCGCTGAAGGCGGCGGTGCTCGCGGCGGGCGAGGCGCACGGCCTGAAGCTCGGCAAGGCCCAGGCCCCCGTCCGGGTCGCCGTGACGGGCCGCACGGTGGGCCTGCCGCTCTTCGAGTCCCTGGAAGTCCTGGGCCGGGAACGCACCTTGTCCCGCGTCGACGCGGCGCTTGCGCGGCTGGGGGCGTGAGGACGGCCCGGCGGCCCGGCGCGGATCTCGTTTTGGGGCACCGTTCTCGATCGGGTATTGTTTGGCCCGTCGCCGAGGCGGGACACCGGAGAGCCACTCCGAGCCGCCGGGTGATCACCTGAGCGATACCCCTCCTGGGGTTGCGTTTTGGTGGGGTATGGTGTAATTGGCAGCACGACTGATTCTGGTTCAGTTAGTCTAGGTTCGAGTCCTGGTACCCCAGCACGGTCTTTCAGTAGATCGAGCCCCCGTTGTGTAGCGGCCTAGCACGCTGCCCTCTCAAGGCAGTAGCGCCGGTTCGAATCCGGTCGGGGGTACGGATCCACAAGTGGATCTTGGCAAGCCCCCGTTGTGTAGCGGCCTAGCACGCTGCCCTCTCAAGGCAGTAGCGCCGGTTCGAATCCGGTCGGGGGTACACGATCGGACGCAGGTCAGCAGGGCCCCCGCCTCGGCGAGGGGCCCTTTGCCATGGGGGCGTCGGGCGCTCTCGCCCTCAGTCCCCGGCCTCAGTCCCCGGCCTCCGCGTCGATCCTGAACACCCGGCCCGCCTCGTTCGCCTGGGCCAGCCGCCGGAGGTTGAGCAGGACCGGCTCGTACAGCACGGTGAGCGCCACGGCCGCCTCGAGCTGTGTCGTGGACGCCTCGAACTCGTCGATCACCGCGAGCTCGTGCTCGGCGATGTCCGCGGCGACCCGGCCGTAGGGCATCACATCCTCGACCGAGGCCGGGTAGCCGAGCCGCACGAGCGCCGCGAGCGCGGCCACCAGCGCCTGGTGCGCGGGATTCCCGGGGACGGCCCGCCACCCCAGGCGGCGCTGGACCTCGTCGGCCGTCTCCCTCGCCCTGGCGGTCGCGTGGTCGTCATCGTCCGGCGCGGGGCCGTGCGGCAGGGCCGTGACCACCTCGCCGAGCCGGTCGAACTGGCCTGCCGACTCGTCGTCGACGGCCGCGAGCACGCGCCGCGCGGTGGCCACGGGGACGCGGCCGACCTGTACCAACGCCCGTACCAGGCGCAGTCTCCTCAGGTGCTCCTCGTCGTACTCGGCCTGGGTGGCGCTCACGCGCGCGCCCGCGGGCAGCAGCCCCTCCCGCAGGTAGTACTTGATCGTCGCGGGTGAGACGCCGCTGCGCCTGCTCAGCTCCGCCAGCCGCATGGTCGGCCGACCCCCTTGCGTTTGTCATTGGAGAGTGGCACTATCCAATCATGGATAGCGGCACTATCCAAGGTGAAGTGCCCATGGACGCACGGAGGTCGACAGTGGCGGCGAAGATCATCGAGGGGCGGATGACGGCGGCGTGGGACCGGGAGGTGACCGTCTTCCTGATCGGCATGCGGTTGAACAGCTTTGTGAGGATCCGGCAGTGGTGGCCGGTCTTCACGGCGATGCCGCGGATGCTGCGCGAGCAGTCGCGGGACGAGGACAGCGGGATGCTGGGATACCGGCTGCTGTGGGGAGGGCCCAGGCTGGCGTACCTCGTGCAGTACTGGTCGTCCCCCGAGGCGTTGCACGCGTACGCCTCGGCCTCCGACAAGGCGCACAGTCCCGCGTGGGCCGCTTTCAACCGCCGGGTGCGGGAGGGCGGCAGAGCGGTGGGGACCTGGCACGAGACCTATGTGGTCCCCGCGGGGGCGCACGAGGCGGTCTACACGAACATGCCGGCGTTCGGCCTGGCCGCGGCCACCGAGGTGGTGCCGGTGGGGCGCAGGGGCGAGCGCGCCGCCGACCGGCTCGCGAAGCGCCCCGGGGTCAGCCGTTCCGCTTGAGGGCCTCGGTGAGGCGCGCGGCGGCGTCGAGCAGCGCCTGGGCGTGCATCCGGCCCGGGTGGCGCGTGAGCCGCTCGATCGGCCCGGAGACGGAGACGGCGGCCACCACGCGGTTGGACGGGCCGCGCACGGGGGCCGAGACGGAGGCCACGCCCGGCTCGCGCTCGCCGATCGACTGGGCCCAGCCGCGCCGCCTGACGCCCGAGAGCGCGGTGGCGGTGAAGCGGGCGCCCTGGAGGCCGTGGTGCAGCCGCTCGGGCTCCTCCCAGGCCAGCAGGATCTGGGCGGCCGACCCGGCCTTCATCGGCAGCGTCGAGCCCACCGGCACGGTGTCCCGCAGCCCCGAGAGCCGCTCCGCGGCGGCCACGCAGATCCTCATGTCCCCCTGGCGCCGGTAGAGCTGGGCGCTCTCGCCCGTCACGTCGCGTAGCTGGGTGAGCACGGGACCCGCCGCGGCCAGCAGGCGGTCCTCGCCCGCCGCGGCGGCCAGCTCGGCCAGGCGCGGCCCCAGCACGAACCTCCCCTGCATGTCCCGGGCCAGCAGCCGGTGGTACTCGAGCGCCACCGCCATGCGGTGCGCCGTGGGCCGCGCCAGGCCTGTCGCCCCGACCAGCCCGGCCAGCGTGGCCGGCCCTGACTCCAGAGCCCCCAGTACCAGGGCCGCCTTGTCGAGTACCCCCACGCCACTGGAGTCGCCGCTAGAGTTGTCCATGCAACGATATTCGCGTCTCACACTGTGAAACGCAAGTTCAATGTGGTGGGGAAGCCGTCAGGCTGGGTCACGGGTCCGCGCGCGGCCCGGCCACCGTCCGGTGCGAGGGGAGCGGATGGCGGCCACATCACCAGCGGCGAAGCCGGAAGGAAATGCGATGGGACGGACACTGGCGGAGAAAGTCTGGGACGACCATGTCGTCCGGCGGGCCGAGGGCGAGCCCGATCTGCTGTACATCGATCTCCACCTGGTGCACGAGGTGACCAGTCCGCAGGCGTTCGACGGGCTGCGCAAGAGCGGGCGCACCGTGCGGCGCACGGACCTCACCATCGCCACCGAGGACCACAACACCCCGACGCTGGACATCGACAAGCCGATCGCCGACCCCGTCTCGCGCACGCAGTTGGAGACCCTGCGAAAGAACTGCGCGGAGTTCGGCGTCCGGCTGCACTCCCTCGGCGACGACGAGCAGGGCGTGGTGCACGTGGTGGGCCCGCAGCTCGGCCTGACCCAGCCGGGCACCACCGTGGTCTGCGGGGACAGCCACACCTCGACCCACGGGGCGTTCGGCGCGCTGGCGTTCGGCATCGGCACCAGCCAGGTCGAGCACGTGCTGGCCACCCAGACGCTGCCCATGGCGCCGTTCCGCACGATGGCGGTCACGGTGCTCGGCGAGCTGCCCGACGGCGTCACGGCCAAGGACCTGATCCTGGCGATCATCGCGCGGATCGGCACCGGCGGCGGCCAGGGCTATGTGATCGAATACCGCGGCGAGGCCGTCGAGAAGCTCTCGATGGAGGCCCGGATGACCATGTGCAACATGTCGATCGAGGCCGGTGCCCGGGCCGGGATGGTCGCCCCTGACGAGACGACGTTCGCGTATCTGAAGGGCCGCCCGCACGCCCCTGAGGGCGCGGAGTGGGACGAGGCCGTGGCGTACTGGAGGACGCTGCGCACCGACGACGACGCCGTCTTCGACCACGAGGTGGTCATCGACGCCGCCGAGCTCGCGCCGTTCGTCACGTGGGGCACCAACCCAGGCCAGGGCGCGCCGCTGTCCGCCGCGGTGCCCGACCCCGCGTCGTACGCCGACCCGAGCGAGCGGCTCGCCGCCGAGAAGGCCCTGGAGTACATGGGTCTGGAGCCGGGGCGCAGGCTGCGCGACATCGCGATCGACACCGTCTTCGTCGGCTCGTGCACCAACGGCCGGATCGAGGACCTGCGCTCGGCCGCCGCCGTGCTCGACGGCCGCCGCGTCGCCGACGGCGTGCGGATGCTCGTGGTGCCGGGCTCGGTCCGCGTCGCGCTCCAGGCGGTGGCCGAGGGCCTGGACAAGGTGTTCACCGCCGCGGGCGCCGAGTGGCGTCACGCGGGCTGCTCGATGTGTCTCGGGATGAACCCCGACCAGCTCTCCCCCGGGGAGCGCTGCGCGTCCACGTCCAACCGCAACTTCGAGGGCAGGCAGGGCAAGGGCGGCCGCACGCACCTGGTCTCGCCTCAGGTCGCCGCCGCGAGCGCGGTCACCGGCCGCCTCGCGTCCCCGGCCGACCTGGCCGCCGTTCCGACCCCCGCGGAGGTCTGAGTCATGGAAGCCTTCACCACGCACACGGGGCGGGCCGTTCCGCTGCGCCGCTCCAACGTCGACACCGACCAGATCATCCCGGCCCACTGGCTCAAGAAGGTCACCAGGGACGGCTTCGAGGACGGCCTGTTCGAGGCGTGGCGCAAGGACCCGGAGTTCGCGCTCAACCGCCCCGCGCACCGCGGCGCCACCGTGCTGATCGCGGGCCCCGACTTCGGCACCGGCTCATCCCGCGAGCACGCCGTGTGGGCCTTGCAGAACTACGGCTTCAAGGCCGTCATCTCCCCGCGCTTCGCCGACATCTTCCGCGGCAACTCCCTGAAGAACGGCCTGCTGACCGTCATGCTCCCGCAGGAGACGGTCGAGGAGCTGTGGCAGCGCGTCGAGGCCGACCCCGATGTCGAGATCACGGTCGACCTCGTCGCGCGCGAAGTCCGCGCCGAGGACGTCACGGCGCCCTTCGAGCTCGACGAGAACGCCCGCTGGCGACTGCTCGAAGGACTCGACGACATCAGCATCACCCTCAAGAACGAGGACGCGATCGCGGAGTTCGAGACGCGTCGCCCGACCCACAAGCCCCTTACGACACAGGTCAGTTGACCCTCTGTCATCAGATGCCCCCACCGGCTCGCCGGTGGGGGCATCTGTGCTGACACCCCATCACGACACGGGCGTTGGGGGGCTTAGGGGGCGATACCAGTCCCAAGGTGGCACAATCGGCCGCATGGAACGCGACGGTCAACTCGAACTCTACGACCGCGTGGCCGCTCGACTGAGGGACGCGCACCGGACGGTGCGAGCCCTGCAAGTGCCTGAGGACGTACGGCAGGCCCTCACCCGGAAGCTGCTGATCATCACCGCGGCCACCAAGCACGACCTGCCTGGCGCCGCCCGCCGTCTGGACCGGCTGATGGAGGACGTTGACGCGGGGCGGCTGCCGGTCGGGGGCCAGAGCGGCGACCGTGACGGATCTCCGTGATGGTCGAGTTCGTTGCGACACAAGGGTGATTCGCCCGTTTCGCGTTTGATTTGCGGAATATATCTGCCTAACGTGCGAAAAAGCTTGAACACATTCGTTCCAGCAAGGTCTGCGAAGGGGAAGACGTGAACAAGGCGCAACTCGTAGAAGCGATTGCCGACAAGGTCGGCGGCCGTCAGCAGGCGGCGGACGCCGTCGATATCGTGCTCGACGCCATCATCCGCGCGGTGGTCGCGGGGGAGCGGGTCTCGGTGACCGGCTTCGGCTCGTTCGAGAAGGTGGACCGGCCGGCTCGCTACGCGCGGAACCCCCAGACCGGCGAGCGGGTGCGGGTCAGGAAGACCTCCGTGCCCCGCTTCCGCGCCGGTCAGGGCTTCAAGGACCTGGTCGCGGGCACCAAGAAGCTGCCGAAGAACGACGTGGCGGTGAAGAAGGCCCCCAAGGGCAGCCTTTCGGGCGGCACGACCACCAAGAAGGCCACCACCAAGAAGGCGGCGGCGAAGAAGACGACCGCCAAGAAGGCCACGGCGAAGAAGGCGACCGCGAAGAAGGCGCCGGCGAAGAAGGCCACGGCCAAGAAGTCGTCGGCCAAGAAGGCCACCGCGAAGAAGGCCCCGGCCAAGAAGGCCACCGCCAAGAAGGCCCCTGCCAAGCGGGCGCCGTCCCGCACGACCACCGCCAAGAAGGCCACGTCTCGCCGCAGGTGACCAGGTCATCGAGCGGGCCGGACTCCTCACCAGGAGCCCGGCCCGCGGTCGTTCCCGCTCCCGTCCCGCCGTTGCCCGTCGGCCGCTAGGCTCGCCGCATGCAGGCCACCGCGTTCACCTTCGACCCCCGCACCCGCTCCGGCAGCGTTCTGCTGGACGACGGAACTCCCCTGGACTTCGGCGCGGGCGCGTTCGACGCCGGCGGCCTGCGGCTGCTGCGCCCAGGCCAGCGCGTCCGCATCGAGGTCGCCGGCGACGGCGACTCCCGCCGCGTCACCTTCCTGACGCTGCAAACGCTGTGAGCGGCCTGGCGCTCACGGCCGTTCGCGGCCCCACCCCGAGCGCCAGCGCCTCCCGCAGATCGTCCCCCGTGTCCACGTCGCGCCGCACGCTGTCCACGTCGCGCGGCGTCAGCTCCACCGCCCCCGAGGCGAGATGCCGCGCGCGCGAGGCCCCGCCGAACGCCGGGGCGAGCGCGGTCCCCGGCGCCGCGGCGAGCAGCGTGGTCCCCACGCCCGCCGCGTCCGCGAGGAACGAACGCGCGTGCCCGTCCGCATCCCCCAGCACCCGGGCGAGTTCGGCGGGGCGCAGCGCGGGCAGGTCGGCGTTGAGCGCCGCCACCGCGGCGCGGGGGACGCGCCCCCGCACCGCCTCGGCCCCGTGTGCGAGCGCGGCGTTCAGGCCCTGCCCCGGGGAGTCGGGCACGATCCGCGCGCCCAGCAGCGCCAGTCGGTCCGCGGCGAGCGCGTCATCGGTCACCACGACCACCTCGCGCACCGCCGCGCACGCGAGCGCCGCTGCCACGGTGTCCTCGGCGAAGGCCAGCGCGAGAGAGGGCCGCAGGGCGTCCCCCGCCACCGCGGCGAGGCGGCTCTTGGCGCGCCCCAGCGGCTTCACGGGCACGATCAGCGACCATCCGGAGTCACGCATCGGGCCATTCTCCCGTCCTCGCTCGTCGGTTCCGCCGCGGCCGCGCGGCCGATCCGCACGCCATCTCCGGCCGTCCGGTGCCGCCGCGGACGCCGCGCATTAGGGTGCAAAGGGACCACGCAGGCGGCGAGACCCTCCGCTGGACAGCCCCGCGCCCCACGGCAACACTTGTGCGGCTGTCGGCAGCACAGGGCGCCGGAGCAGTGCAAGAGGAGATGGTGTCCGAGTGGCTCGCCGCAGAATCGGCTTCTGGTACCGATTGGCCGCAATTCTGGTAAAACCGCCGCTGCTGGTGTTCTTCCGGCGAGACTGGCGGGGAATGGGGCATATTCCCGCCGAGGGGGGATTCATCACCGCGGTGAATCACAACTCGTATCTCGACCCGCTGTCGTACGCGCACTTCCAGTACAACACCGGACGCGTCCCGAGATTCCTCGCCAAGGTCAGCCTGTTCAACGACGGGGCCGTGGGCCGCTTCATGCGCGGGACCGGCCAGATCCCCGTCTACCGCAACACCACCGACGCCGCCGACGCCTTCCGCGCCGCCGTGGACGCCGTGCACCGCGGCGAGTGTGTGGCGTTCTACCCCGAGGGCACCCTCACCCGCGACCCCGAGCTGTGGCCCATGGAGGGCAAGACCGGCGCCGCCAGGGTGGCGCTTCTCACGCGCGCCCCGGTGATCCCGGTGGCCCAGTGGGGCGCGCACGAGGCGATGCCGCCCTACGCCCGCCGGAAGAGGATCAGGCTGCTGCCCCGCAAGACGCTGACCGTGGTCGCCGGACCGCCCGTCGACCTCGGTGAGTTCTACGACAGGGAGCCCACCCCCGAGCTCCTGCGCGACGTCACGGTGGTGATCATGGACGCCATCACCGAGCTGCTGGCCGAGGTGCGGCGCGAACGCCCGCCGCTGGAGCGCTATGTTCACCGGAGCGCGTCGCCCGAGCGGCGCGGACAGGAAAGCAGCGCGCCCGAGGAGGAGAGAGCGGAGTGACACGTGTCGCCGTCTACGGAACCGGCTCATGGGGGACCACCTTCGCCATGGTCCTCGCCGACGCAGGCTGCGATGTGATGCTCTGGGCCCGGCGCCCCGGGATCGCCGAGGCCGTCAACACCACGCACGTCAACCCCGACTACCTGCCCGGTGTCACGCTCCCGCCCGCCGTCCGGGCGACCACCGACCCCGCCGAGGCGGCGCGCGGCGCGGAGTTCACCGTGCTCGCGGTGCCCTCCCAGACGCTGCGCGACAATCTGGGCGGCTGGGTACCGCTGCTGCCGGACGACACCGTGCTTGTCTCCCTGATGAAGGGCATCGAGCTGGGCACGGCCAAGCGCATGAGCGAGGTCATCGAGGAGGTCGCGGGCGTCGGCCCCGACCGCGTCGCGGTCCTCTCTGGACCCAACCTCGCCCCCGAGGTCGCCGAACGCCAGCCCGCCGCCTCCGTGGTGGCGTGCGCCGACGAGTCGGTGGCCCAGCGGCTCCAGGCGGCCTGCCACACCGCGTACTTCCGCCCGTACACCAACACCGACGTGGTGGGCTGCGAGCTCGGCGGCGCCGTGAAGAACGTCATCGCGCTCGCCGTCGGCATCGCCGACGGCATGGGGCTCGGCGACAACACCAAGGCGTCGCTCATCACCCGCGGCCTGGCCGAGACCACCCGCCTCGGGCTCGCGATGGGCGCCGACGCGCAGACGTTCGCGGGCCTGGCAGGGATGGGCGACCTGGTCGCCACGTGCAGCTCCCCGCTGTCCCGCAACAACACGTTCGGCACCAACCTCGGCCGCGGCATGACCCTCGAGGAGACCATCGCGGTCACGCGCCAGACCGCCGAGGGCGTCAAGTCCTGCCGCTCCGTGCTCGATCTGGCGCGCCGTCACGACGTCGACATGCCGCTGACGGAGACCGTGGTCGGCATCGTGCACGGCGGACTGCCGCCCCGCGTGGCGGTCAAGGAACTGATGGCGCGAACCGCCAAGGCGGAGCACCGCTGACTGCGGCCACTACGTTAGGTAGCCTCAGGGGGTTATGAGCACCGAGCCCACTTCTCAGCGCCCCAAGCCCCGTGTCGCCGTCGTCTTCGGCGGCCGCAGCTCCGAGCACGCCGTCTCCGTGGTCACCGCCGGAGCCGTGCTGCGCGCCATCGACCGGACCCGTTACGACGTGCTCCCGATCGGCATCACCGCCGACGGCCGCTGGGCGCTGACGGCGGACGACCCGGAGCGCATGGTGTTCACGGAACGTCAGCTCCCCAGCGTCGCGCAGATCGCCGAGCCCGGCACCGGCGCGGTGGTGCTCCCGGTCGAGCCTGGGCGCAGCGACGTCGTCTACGCCGAGGTGGGCTCCGTGCCCAAGGACCTGGGCGAGGTGGACGTCGTCCTGCCGCTGCTGCACGGCCCGTACGGCGAGGACGGCACCCTCCAGGGGCTGCTCGAGCTGTCGGGGGTGCCCTATGCGGGCTCGGGCGTGCTGTCGTCGGCGATCGGCATGGACAAGGAGTACATGAAGCGGGTCTTCAGCTCCTTCAACCTGCCGGTGGGCCCCTATCTCGCGATCCGCCCCCGCGAGTGGGAGCGGGACGCGGCCGCCGCCCGCGCGCGCGTCCTGGACTTCGCGCGCGAAGTGGGCTGGCCCCTCTTCGTGAAGCCCGCGAGGGCCGGCTCCTCCATGGGCATCTCGCGCGTCACGGGCCCCGATGGCCTGGACGCCGCGATCGAGGAGGCCAGGGACCTCGACCCCAAGGTCATCGTGGAGGCGCAGCTCAGCGGGCGCGAGATCGAGTGCGGCGTCCTGGAGTTCGACGACGGGCCGCGCGCCAGCGTTCCCGCCGAGATCCCCCCGGTCTCCGCCCACGACTTCTACGACTTCGAGGCCAAGTACATCGACTCGGCCGAGGGCATCGTCCCCGCGCCGCTCACCGAGGAGCAGACCGAACGCGTCAGGACGCTGGCCGTCCTGGCGTTCGAGGCCGCGTCGTGCGAGGGCCTGGTGCGCGCGGACTTCTTCCTCCAGGACGACGGCGAGTTCGTCATCAACGAGATCAACACCATGCCGGGCTTCACGCCCATCTCGATGTTCCCGCGCATGTGGGAGGCGAGCGGCGTGAGCTATCCCGAGTTGGTCGACCGCCTCCTCCAGGCCGCCCTGCGCCGTTCCACCGGGCTGCGCTGACCCGTCTGCCCCGGCCCCCCGTCGGTCGCTATCCGCCGTGCCCGGCGTGCGGGTCGCCGCCGTCGGCGTCCCCCGCGTCCTCCGCGTACAGCGGATCAGGCGGTATGTGCGCGTCGATCGCGGCGGCGACGTCGAGCAGGGGGTTGACCTCGGGCGCGTACGCGTCGGGGACGGTCATCTCGACGAACACCGTGCGCTCCGTCGTCGTGAACCGCACCCCGCCGTCCTGCCGCTCCAGCAGCCAGGAGACCTCGTTGACGCCGACGATCTCGGCGCTCACCGGGTCGTAGGCGTCGCTGCCGGGAGTCAGAGGACCGGGGCTCTCGACGCCGCAGCGCAGCACGATGGCCGGATCGCCCCACACCATGGCGAACGGGGTGGACTCGGGCAGCTCCCCGCGCTCCGCGCCGTCCACCCGCTCCGGGAGGTCGGCGCTCAGCTCCCGGCACGCCTCCGCGGCGTCCCCGGTCGGCGCGGGCACCGCGACATCCGGCGCGTCCGCGCCCGCGGAGGCGCAGGCGGCCAGGGCGAGCAGGGCGGAGGCGGCGGGCAGGGCTCGGCGTACGGTGGGGGCCACCCGGCGAGCATACGAGGTGTCACAGATGGACGACCGGGCAGGTCAGGGTGCGGGTGATCCCCGCCACGCGCTGCACCTCGGCGACCACGAGGCGGCCGAGCTCGTCCACGGTCCCCGCCTCGGCGCGCACGATCACGTCGTAGGGGCCCGTGACATCCTCGGCGGTGAGGACGCCGGGGATCTTCGAGATGACATCGGCCACAGTGGACGCCTTGCCCACCTCGGTCTGGATCAGGATGTACGCCTGTACCACGGGTCCTCCGGAGCGGCTACGAGGAGCGGGGGCGCTACCGTAGCGCGTCACGACCTGCACCGGGGAGACGTCGGGCCACTGCTGGACACGGCGGGTCCGCCGGGGAGCCGGTGAACGAACACGAGGAGAGCGCAGTGAAGGGCAGCGTGGGGGAGCTCGGGGAGTTCGGGCTGATCCGGGAGTTGACCGCCCGGATCACCGGCACACCCGCGGTGCGGCTCGGCCCGGGGGACGACGCTGCGGTGATCGCGGCCCCCGACCGCCGGGTGGTCGCGAGCACCGACATCCTGCTCGAGGGACGGCACTTCCGCCGCGACTGGTCCACGGCCTACGACGTCGGCCGCAAGGCCGCCGCCCAGAACCTCGCCGACGTCGCGGCCATGGGCGCCGTTCCGACCGCCGTGCTCGTCGGCCTGGTCGTCCCCGCCGAGCTGCCCGCCACCTGGCCCCTCGAGCTGATGGACGGCATCCGCGACGAGTGCCGGGTCGCGGGCGCGGGCGTGGCAGGGGGCGACGTGGTGCGCGGCGACCTCATCACCGTCTCCATCACGGCGCTCGGCGACCTCGGCGGCCGCGACGCGGTGACCAGGAGCGGCGCCCGCCCCGGCGACACCGTCGCGGTCACCGGCTGGCTCGGCTGGTCGGCCGCGGGGCACGCGGTCCTCTCGCGCGGCTTCCGCTCCCCCCGCGCGTTCGTCGAGGCGCACCGCCGCCCCGAACCCCCGTATGTCGCGGGCCCGGCCGCCGCCGCGCTCGGCGCCACCGCCATGACCGACGTGAGCGACGGACTGGTCGCCGACCTGGGCCACATCGCCGACGCGAGCAACGTCCGCATCGACATCGCGTCCGCCGCGCTCGACGTCCCGGCCCAGATGTCCGACATCGGGCAGGCCGTCGGCGTCGACCCGCTGCACTGGGTGCTGACCGGGGGAGAGGACCACGCGCTGGTCGCGACGTTCCACCCGGAGACCAAGCTGCCCGCCCGCTGGCGCGTCATCGGCGAGGTCCTCCCGGCCCGCGGGCGCACCACCCCGCCGGTCACCGTGGACGGCGCCGCGTGGGACAAGGCCGGTGGCTGGGACCACTTCGGCGGCCCGCACGGGCACTGAACGCCGCACGGGCACCGAACGCCGCCGCTGTACCGTCGTGCCCATGCAGGCACCTCCACGCGTGCTCACCGTCGCGGGCTCCGACTCGGGCGGCGGGGCGGGCATCCAGGCCGATCTCAAGACCATGCTGGCGCTCGGCACCCACGGCATGAGCGTCGTGACCGCCGTCACCGCGCAGAACTCCCTCGGCGTGCAGGGCGCGTGGGAGCTGCCGACCGACGCGGTCGTCGCGCAGTACCGCAGCGTCGTGGACGACATCGGCGTGCAGGCGGTCAAGACGGGCATGCTCGCGTCCGCCGCGCTGGCCGGAACGGTCGCCGACCTGCTGGCCAGCACCGCGGCGCCCGTGGTGGTCGACCCGGTCGGAGTCTCCAAGCACGGCGACCCGCTGCTCGCCCCCGACGCGCTCGACGTGGTGCGCGCCCGGCTGCTCCCCGCCGCCACCGTCGTCACGCCCAACCTCCCCGAGACCGCCCAGCTCACCGGCGTCGCCGTGGAGTCGGAGGCCGACCTGCCGCGCGCCGCCGACGCGCTGCTCGCGTACGGCCCGCGCTGGGTCCTGGTCAAGGGCGGCCATCTCCGGGGCGACGCCGTCGACCTGCTCACCGACGGCACCGAACGGCACTGGCTGCGCGCCCCGCGCCACCCCAACCGCCATACGCACGGCACCGGCTGCACGCTCGCCTCGGCGATCGCCAGCCGCCTGGCCATCGGCGACACCGTGCCCGACGCGGTGGCGGCGGCCAAGGAGTACGTCACCGCCGCGATCGCCGCGGGCTTTCCGCTGGGCAAGGGCATAGGCCCGGTCGACCACGGCCACCGCACGCGCACGGCGTGAACGACCACGGCGTGAACGACCCACGACATGAACGACAGGGCGCGCGGGCGCACATGCAGAAAGCCGGCCCACCGAGAGGGTGGACCGGCCGGAGCAGCCGAGGGGCGGGCGCGCCCTAGCGCGCGACCTTGCCCGCCTTGATGCACGAGGTGCAGACGTTCAAGCGCTTCGGCGTCCCGTTCACCACGGCACGCACCCGCTGGATGTTGGGGTTCCAACGGCGGGGGGTGCGGCGGTGCGAGTGGGAGATACGGTTGCCGAAGCCCGGTCCCTTGCCGCAGACATCGCAGTTGGCAGCCACGGGTCACTCCAAAGACGGGTCGCCCCGCACTGGATGGGGACGACGGATTCGTTACGTCGAGGTCCCCGAGGACGTGGTGCCGGTCACAGGGGCCGGTCACTGGGCCTCGGGGCGAGCGCCGGGCGCGTCGAGCGACGACACCAGGCAACCGGGGCAGCATACCCCGCCCCTTCCCGCCCGGGGAAATCGCTCCCCCCGTGCGATGAGGGCATAAGCTGCGAGGCGCCGCCACCACCCGCGCCCCGGAGGTCCGCCCGTGCCGCAGCCGCTCGACGCCGCAGCGGTCCGGCGCTGGTGCCGGATCGCCCTGGACGTCCTGGGCAGCGCCCGCGAGGACATCGACGCCATCAACGTCTACCCCGTGGCCGACGGCGACACCGGCACCAACCTCTACCTCACCGTCGAGTCCGCCGCCCAGGCCGTCGAGGCCGCGGACACCGCGCGGCCCACCCTGGCCCAGGCGGTGCGCGCCATGGCCCATGGCGCCCTCATCGGCGCCCGCGGCAACTCCGGCACGATCCTCGCCCAACTCCTGCGCGGCATGGCCGAGGTGCTGGCCGCCGAGCCCGAGCCCGCGGGGCCCGAGGCCCTGCGCCGCGCCCTGCGCCGCGCCGCGCGCTCCGCCCACGACGCCGTCGCCCACCCCGTCGACGGCACCATGCTCACCGTCGCGACCGCGGCGGCCGACGCGGCGGAACGGGCCGGGGACCGCGTCGACGAGGTGCTCGCCGGCGCGTGCGCGGGCGCGAGGGCCGCGCTGGCCGCGACCCCGGGCCAGCTGCCGGTGCTCGCGGAGGCCGGGGTGGTGGACGCGGGCGGCAGCGGACTCGTCGCCGTCCTCGACGCGCTGGACGCGGCCGTCTCGGGCCGCGCGCCCGACGCCTCCATACGCGACCGGCTGGCGCGCTCCCCCGCGGAGGGCGGCGCGGGCGAACGGCACCCCGCCGCCGTCTGCCCGGCGCCCGCCGCCACCGAGCCGCGGGGGTTCGAGGTCATCTACCTGCTCGACGCGGACGACGACGCCGTGGCCGCGCTGCGGCGGCGGCTCGACGCGTTGGGCGACTCCCTCGTCGTGGTCGGCGGCGAGGGGCTGTGGCACATCCACATCCACACCGCGCAGCCCGGCGCCGCCGTCGAGGCGGGCATCGAGGCCGGACGGCCGCACCGGATCGGCATCAGCGCGCTGGCCACGGCCGTCGCGCCGAGGCCGCCGCGCGGCCCCCGCGCCGTCGTCGCGGTGCTGCCGGGCGACGGCCTCGCCGGGCTCTGCGCCGACGCGGGCGCCACCGCGCTCACCGTCAGGGCCGACGAGCCCCCCGGCGCGGGCGAGCTCGCCGGGGCGATCCTCGGCACCGGCGCCGGCGAGGTCGTCCTGCTGCCCAACGACCACGCGCTGTGGCACGCGGCCGCCGCCGCCGCGGAACGGGCCCGCTCCGACGGGACGCGCGTCGCCGTCGTGCCCACCCGCTCGCCCATGCAGGGCATCGCGGCGCTCGCCGTGCACGCGCCCGAGCGCCGTTTCGACGAGGACGTCGTGGCCATGACGGCCGCCGCGGGCGCGACGCGGTTCGGCGAGCTCGCCGTCGCCGAACGGCAGTCCTGGACCACCGCGGGCATCTGCCAGGCCGGGGACGTCCTCGGCCTGATCGACGGCGACGTCGCCGTCATCGGCGAGGACCTCGGCGACGTGGCGGGCCAGGTGCTGGAGCGGATGCTGGCCGCGGGCGGCGAGCTGGTCACCCTCGTCCTGGGCGCCGAGGCGCCGCACGGCCTCGCCGCCGCCCTCGAGGACCGGGTCCGCGGCGCGCACTACGGCGTGGACACCGTGGTCTACGAGGGCCGCCAGGGCGCCCCCCTGCTGATCGGCGTCGAGTAGCCGGACCGCGCGGGGGAACGCCGCGGCTGTCGGCGGCATGGTGTGCAATGGGCCACGTGACCGCACTGCACGAGCCCCTCGCCAAGGTCGTCGGCGGCACCACCGCCAAGGTGATGGCCGCCCACCTCGACCTGCACACGGTCGGCGACCTCCTGCACCACTACCCCAGGCGCTACGCCGAGCGCGGGGAGCTGACCCGGCTGTCCGAGCTGCCGCTCGACGAGCATGTGACGGTCGTGGCCGAGATCGCCGACACCCGGGCCCTCACGTTCAACCGGGGCAAGGGGCTGCGCCTCGAGGTCACCCTCACCGACGGCAGCGGCCGCCTCCAGCTGGTCTTCTTCGGCCGCCGCGCGGTCCACCACCACCAGCGTGAGCTGGTGCCGGGGCGGCGCGGGATGTTCGCGGGCAAGGTCTCCCTCTTCAACCGGAAGCTCCAGCTCTCCCACCCCGCCTACGAGCTGCTCGACGAGGAGGCGGGGGACGACGCGGTCGCCGACTTCGCAGGCCGCCCCCTGCCGCTCTACCCCGCGTGCAAGCAGCTGGAGTCCTGGCGCATCGCCAAGTCGGTGGGCGTCGTCCTCGACTCGCTCGAGGCCGTCGGCTGGGAGGGCCTGGTCGACCCGCTGCCCGCCGCCCTGCGGAGCGGGCGCGGGCTGCTCCCGCTGCCCGAGGCGTTCGAGAAGGTCCACCGGCCGCGCACCAGGCGGGACATCGCCGAGGCCAGGGCCAGGCTCAAGTGGGACGAGGCGTTCGTCCTCCAGGTCGCGCTGGCCAGGCGCCGCGCGGCCACCGCCCAGCTGCCCGCCGTGCCGCGGAGGCCCGCGGGCGACGGGCTGCTGACGGCGTTCGACGAGCGGCTGCCGTTCACGCTCACCGAGGGGCAGCGGCGGGTCACCGAGGAGATCTTCGCCGACCTCGCCGCCGACCACCCCATGCACCGGCTGCTCCAGGGCGAGGTCGGCAGCGGCAAGACGCTGGTGGCGCTGCGCGCGATGCTGGCCGTCGCCGACTCGGGCGGGCAGTCGGCGCTGCTCGCGCCCACCGAGGTGCTCGCCCAGCAGCACCACCGCTCGATCACCGAGATGATGGGCGACCTCGCCGAGGCGGGGATGCTCGGCGGCGCCGACCGCGGCACCAAGGTCGCGCTGCTGACCGGCTCGATGGGCGCCCAGGCCCGGCGCCTGGCGCTGCTCGACGCGGCCACGGGGGAGGCCGGGATCGTCATCGGCACCCACGCGCTCATCGAGGACGTCGTCGGCTTCCACGACCTGGGCCTCGTCGTGGTGGACGAGCAGCACAGGTTCGGCGTGGAGCAGCGGGACGCGCTGCGCGCCAAGGGCGAACGCCCCCCGCACCTGCTGGTGATGACCGCGACGCCCATCCCGCGCACGGTCGCCATGACGGTCTTCGGCGACCTGGAGACATCGGTGCTCGACGAGCTGCCGCGGGGGCGCTCGCCCATCGCCAGCCATGTCGTCCCGGCCCGCGACAAGCCGCACTTCCTGGCCCGCGCGTGGGAGCGGGTCAGGGAGGAGGCGGAGAACGGCCACCAGGCGTATGTGGTCTGCCCCCGCATCGGCGAGGGCGACGCCACCGAGGGCGCGGCCGAGAAGGAGGAAGGACCTGAGGGGGAGGAGCGGCGCCCGCCGCTCGCCGTGCTCGACGTGGCGGCCGAGCTGGCCTCCGGGCCGCTGGCCGGGCTGCGCACCGAGGTGCTGCACGGCCGCCTCGCGCCGGACGCCAAGGACGACGTGATGCGCCGCTTCGCCGCGGGGCGGGTGGACGTGCTGGTGGCCACGACCGTGATCGAGGTCGGCGTCGACGTCCCCAACGCCACGGTCATGGTGATCATGGACGCCGACCGCTTCGGCGTCTCCCAGCTCCACCAGCTGCGCGGCCGCGTGGGGCGCGGCGCTGCCCCCGGGCTCTGCCTGCTGGTCAGCGAGGCCGAGGAGACGAGCCCGGCCCGCGAGCGGCTCGCGGCGGTGGCCGCGACGACGGACGGGTTCGCGCTCTCCCGTATCGACCTGGAGCAGCGCCGCGAGGGCGACGTCCTGGGCCAGGCCCAGTCCGGCGGGCGCAGCAGCCTGCGGATGCTGACCGTCATCGAGGACGAGGACGTCATCGTCGAGGCCCGCGCCGAGGCCGCCGCCCTGGTGGCCGCCGACCCCGGGCTGACCGGCTCGCCCGACCTGCGCACCGCGCTGGAGGCGCTGCTCGACGCGGAGCGCGAGGAGTTCCTCGACAAGGGCTGACGGACCGTCAATTGTCAGTGCCCCCTGGGAGAATAGAACCTGTCTGCGGCAATCCATCCGGGGTTGTTCGCAGTTGGACCCATGGGGGTTGCTTCGCATGGCATTCCGGCACACCAATGAACTGCCGCTCGGCGACAAGGTCTTCCGCGTCGAGTTGGCCAGCGACGACGACATCACCGTGACCCTGACCCTCACCGGCTGGCGCGAGGCGCTCCCGGGGGCGCCCCTGGCCTCCGGCTCGCTGACCATGCCGCTCGCCGACGTCCCCACGCTGCGCATCGCGCTCAACAGGGGCCTGCGCGCGCTCGCCCTGGCCGCCGACGTGGCGGAGCCGATCCCCGACCGGGACATCCTGCGGGAGCTGTTCCCCGGCCATGGCGCCCCCTGGATCCCGGCCCACGAGGAGGACCTGACGCGCCGTTTCCACTCCGGGGAGACCATCGCCCGGATAGCCGCCCGCTTCGGCCGCACCCCCGACTCGGTCCGCACCAAGCTCAGGGAGCTGGGCCACGACCCGCGCCGCCCCGAGCACTGCCCGCCGGACGGCTGCCTGTCGTGGTCGCGGTACGCCTCGCCCGCGCTGGTCGGCTCGGCCGATGACGCGGTCGACGGGTGAGCGCCGACGGCTGAGCCCGCGCGGTGCCGTCTCCCCGCCGCCGCACCTCGGCGCGTCGGCGGGAGGCGGCCCGTATAGCGTGGGTCATGACAGCTGACGGACGAGCGTGGTGAGGCCCATGACCCGCGTGATCGCCGGGACGGCGGGCGGCAGGCGGCTCGCCGTCCCCCCGGGCAGGGGCACCCGGCCGACCTCTGACCGGGCGCGGGAGGGGCTCTTCTCCACATGGACGGCGCTCCGGGGCCCGCTCGAGGGGGCCAGGGTCCTCGACCTCTACGGCGGCTCGGGCGCCGTCGGGCTCGAGGCGCTGTCCCGGGGCGCCGCGCACGCCCTGCTCGCCGAGTCCGACCCCAGGGCCGCCAGGACCATCAGGGAGAACATCCGCGCCCTCGGCCTCCCCGGCACCGAGCTGCGCACCGCGCGCGCCGAGCAGGTGGCCGCCGAGCCGCCCCAAGGCGCCCCGTACGACCTGGTCTTCCTGGATCCGCCCTACGCCACGGGCGACGACGATCTTGGGGAGATCCTTCTCACACTCGGTCGCAAAGGGTGGCTCGCCGCCGACGCTCTCGCCACCGTGGAACGGAGCACCCGCGGGGGTGCCTTCCCCTGGCCGGTGGGTTTCCTGCCGCTGCGTTCACGCCGCTACGGCGAGGGAACGCTGTGGTACGCCCGATCCACCGTCCCCCCTGTCAACGAGCGGCCGTGACCGGCCGGATGAACGAGGAGAGAGCGTTGCGCCGCGCAGTCTGTCCGGGGTCGTTCGATCCCATTACCAATGGGCATCTGGACATCGTCGCCCGCGCCTCGAAGCTCTACGACACCGTCCATGTCGCGGTGATGATCAACAAGTCCAAGCGTGGCCTCTTCACGGTCGAGGAGCGCATCGCCCTGATCGAGGAGTGCACGGCCGAATACGGGAACGTCGTCGTGGAGGCGTTCCACGGCCTCCTCGTCGACTACTGCAAGGAGCGCGACATCCCGGCCATCGTCAAGGGCCTGCGCGCGGTCAGCGACTTCGACTACGAGCTCCAGATGGCCCAGATGAACAACGGCCTCTCCGGCGTCGAGACCCTCTTCATCCCGACCAACCCCGTCTACAGCTTCCTCTCCTCCAGCCTGGTCAAGGAGGTGGCCACGTGGGGCGGCGACGTCTCCCACCTGGTCCCCGAGCCGGTGCTGCGCGCCCTGATCGACCGGCTGGCCAAGGACTGAGGCGGCCCAGGGCCGCGCCGGGGGATTCCGGCGGGCGCGGCGGGGAGCCGAGCGTCACACCGGCCATCGGCGTGAACGGGTCCCCCTCGGTGCCCGGTTGGCCGTACCCTTCGCCTCGTGGACGTACAGCAGAAACTCGACGAGATCGTCGCGGCGGTGCAGGGCGCCAAGGGCATGCCGATGTCGGCGTCGTGCGTCATCAACCGCTCGGACCTCCTCGCGCGGCTCGACGAGGTGCGTGAGGCGCTGCCCGGCTCCCTGGCCGAGGCCAGGGAGGTCCTGGGCGACCGGCAGCAGGTGGTGGCCGAGGCCCAGCAGGAGGCCCGCCGGATCGTCGAGGCGGCGCACGCCGAGCGCGGCACCCTGGTCGAGTCCACCGAGGTCGTCCAGCGCGCGCAGGCGGAGGCGGCCAGGATCCTCGCCGAGGCGCGCCAGGAGGCGGCCGAGGTGCGCGCGGAGGCCGAGGACTACGTCGACTCCAAGCTGGCCAACTTCGAGGTGGTCCTCGGCAAGACGATCGCCTCGGTGGACCGCGGCAGGACCAAGCTCCTCGGCCCCGACCGCGGCGACCCGGCCGAGCTGCTCCAGCAGGCGGACGCGTATGTGGACGCCCAGTTCGGCGCGATCGAGGCTGTGCTCACCAAGACCCTCGAGGCGGTGGGCCGCGGCCGCCAGAAGCTCACGGGCCACCAGCCCGTGGACGAGCTGGCCGAGCACGTCGCCGCCCAGGAGGCGGCCGACGCGGCGGGCGGCCGACGCCAGGGCGAGTACTTCGACGGCCCCGAGCAGGACACGTACGACTACCTCGGCGTCCCCCAGCCCCAGGCCCCGCCCGCCGCCGACGGCTACGACTCGGCGCGTGAGGGCTACGGCCTCCAGCCCGCCGCGGCCACCGGCGGCTACGGCGGCCAGGACGGCTACGGGCAGCAGGACGCGTACGGCCAGGAGACCTACGCCGGCTACGGCGGCGACGGCTACGCGGGCTCCTACCCCCAGCAGGACCCGTACGCCGCCCAGTCCGCCTACGGCTACCAGGGCCAGGGCCAGCCCCAGCAGCCGCAGGGCGGCTCCGGTGTGCTGGACGAGACGAGCCTCTTCGACACGGGGATGATCGACGCGGAGCAGCTGCGCCGCTACCAGCAGGGCCAGCAGTGACCCCCGCCGATTGGGTGCCCCGGCGGCCCGTGAAGTATGCTGAACCTTCGGTCGCGGCATGACGCGTGCTCGCGGCTGCCCGCCCGGCTCCTCCCCGAGAGGGCCGCGGAGCGCGGCTCCCCGCAGCTAGCACATCGCCCGCCATCGCGAGAAAGCAGATCGCCCTGAACGCCCCGCTGGATCACCGAGCCCCTCTCGTGTTCGACACACGTGAGCTGGGGCGACGTGCGGGCGCGCTCACACGGGTCTCTCGCACGGTCAAGGCCCCCGAGGGCCTCGGCATCGCGGAGGTGGTCGGCGTGCCGGCGGGGGCGCCGTTGGAGGTGGAGCTTCGCCTCGAGTCGGTCATGGAGGGTGTGCTGGTCACCGGCACCGTCCGTGCGCCGGTCGAGGGGGAGTGCGTAAGGTGTCTCGAGCCGCTGGTCGACGAGGTCGCCGCGGACTTCCAGGAGATGTTCTCCTACCCCGACTCCGACGACCGGGGCCGCCGTCAGGCGGAGCCGGCCGAGGACGAGGGGGACGAGGAGTCGCTGCTCCTCCAGGGCGACCTGTTCGACCTCGAGCCCGTGCTGCGGGACGCGGTGGTGCTCTCACTGCCCTCGCAGCCGGTGTGCCGGGAGGACTGCCCAGGTCTGTGCCCCGAGTGCGGGGCGGCGCTGGCGCGGGACCCCGACCACCACCACGACCAGGCCGTCGACATCCGTTGGGCGGCGCTGCAAGAGATGTACCAGGCACCCCGCGGGAGCGGGGACGATCCACAGGAGAAGTAGCCGTGGCTGTTCCGAAGCGGAAGATGTCGCGCAGCAACACGCGCCACCGCCGGTCGCAGTGGAAGGCTGCGGTCCCCACCCTCGTGCGCTGTGAGCGTTGCCAGGAGCCGAGGCTCCAGCACACCGCGTGCGGTAACTGCGGCACGTACAACCGCCGCCAGGTCCTCGAGGTCTGATCGGCGGGTGACAGGCTTCATGTCACACGCCAGGAGGTCGCAACCCCAGGCGTCGGCGGACACAGCCTCGTCCCTCGCGATTCTGGAAGGGCGGCTCGGCTACCAGCTTGAGCCCGCCCTTCTGGTACGTGCGCTCACCCACCGCAGCTATGCCTACGAGAACGGTGGGCTGCCCACCAACGAGCGGCTGGAGTTCCTGGGGGACTCGGTGCTCGGCCTGGTCGTCACCGACACCCTCTACCGCGCCAACCCTGATCTGCCCGAGGGGCAGCTGGCCAAGCTGCGCGCGGCCGTCGTCCAGGCCAGGACGCTCGCCGAGGTCGCCCGCGGCCTCGGTCTCGGCGCGTTCGTCAGGCTGGGGCGGGGCGAGGAGGGGACCGGCGGCAGGAACAAGGCGTCGATCCTCGCCGACACGCTGGAGGCGGTCATCGGCGCCGTCTACCTCGACCAGGGCCTCGACGCGGCGGACGAGCTGGTCCACCGCCTGTTCGACCCGGTGATCGAGCGTTCCTCCAACCTGGGCGCCGGGCTCGACTGGAAGACCAGCCTCCAGGAGTTGAGCGCGGCCGAGAGCCTCGGCGTTCCCGAGTATGTGATCACCGAGGACGGCCCGGACCACGAGAAGACCTTCACCGCTGCGGCCCGTGTGGGTGGCGAGACCTACGGCACCGGCACCGGCCGCAGCAAGAAGGAGGCGGAGCAGCAGGCGGCGGAGAACGCCTGGCGCTCCATCAGGGCCGCGATCGACGGCGCGACCGGTGGGGAGACCGGTGCCTGAGCTGCCCGAGGTCGAGGTCGTCAGGCGCGGGCTCGACCGGTGGATCAGCGGGCGGACCGTCGCGGGCGCCGAGGTGCTGCACCCGCGCGCCGTCCGCCGTCACACGGCGGGCGCCGAGGACTTCGAGGCCCGGCTGCTCGGCGCCAGGATCGCGGCGCCGCGCCGCCGCGGGAAGTATCTGTGGCTGCCGCTCGGCCCCGGGCTCGCGCTGCTCGCGCACCTGGGGATGAGCGGTCAGCTCCTGGTCAAGCGGGGCGGGGTGCCCGACGAGAAGCACCTGCGGGTCAGGATCACGTTCGACGACGTGGCCGGGGGCGAGCTGCGGTTCGTGGACCAGCGGACGTTCGGCGGCCTCTCGCTGCACCCGGTGGGCGCGGACGGGCTGCCCGACGTGATGGCGCACATCGCCCGCGACCCGCTCGACCCGGCGTTCGACGAGGACGCGTTCCACGCGGCGCTGCGCCGCCGGGTGACCACGATCAAGCGCGCGCTCCTCGACCAGTCGCTGATCAGCGGGGTCGGCAACATCTACGCCGACGAGGCGCTGTGGCGCGGCCGCCTGCACTACGAGCGGCCCACCGCGACCTTCACCCGCGCCAGGACCGCCGATCTCGTCACCCACATCCGCGAGGTGATGACGGCCGCGCTCGCCGTCGGCGGCACGAGCTTCGACAGCCTCTATGTCAACGTCAACGGGCAGTCCGGCTACTTCGAACGCTCCCTCGACGTCTACGGCCGGGAGGACGAGCCGTGTCGCCGCTGCGGCACCCCGGTGCGCAGGCGTCCCTGGACGAACCGGTCGAGTTACTTCTGCCCGCGCTGCCAACGCCCGCCGCGCTGAGGGGCGTTGCCGCCCCGGGTCCGTTGCCGCCCCGGGCCCTCAGAACCCGAAGTTCTGCGTCCACCAGGGGCCGCCGTCGGCGAAGTGCGCGCCGACGCCCAGGGTGGTGTAGTCGCAGTTGAGGATGTTGGCGCGGTGGCCCTCGCTCGCCATCCAGGCGTCCATCACCGCGCGGGCGTCCGGCTGGCCGCGGGCTATGTTCTCGCCGCCGAGGTGGGAGACGCCCGCCGCCGCGGCCCGGTCCCACGGGGTGCGCCCGTCGGGGTCGGTGTGGTCGAAGTAGCCGCGTTCGGCCATGTCCCTGCTGTGCGCGATGGCCAGGTTGGTGAGCGCGGCGTCCAGGGTGAGGGGGCGGCATCCGGCGTTCGCGCGCTCCTCGTTGACCAGCGCGAGCACGGCCTCGGCCGCCTGCTGCCCGGCGTCGCCGCCGGGCTCGGGGTCCTCCGCCGGGGCGGTGGTCTCCGGGGGCGGCGGTGGCTCCTCGGTGGAGGGCTCGGGCGAGGGTGGCGGCGTGGAAGGGCGCTCCTGGGGCGCCTCGCTGCTCGGCTCATCGGTCGGCTCGTCCGGCGTCGCCTCGGCCGTGGTCTCCTCGGTCGGCTCGGTGGTCTCCTCGTCGGGCGACCGGGTCCCTTGACCCGAGTCGGGCTCGAGGTCGGGGGCGGTCGTGCCGGGGAGGGTGGGACGGCCGCTCGGTGAGGGCGAGTCCTGCGAGCGGAACGCTCCGGTGATCCCGTCACCCGCCCCCGGCAGCAGGCCGGTTCCCATGGCGACGGCTCCCACGGTCAGGGCCGCGGAGGCGCCGATCAGCCCGGTACGCGCACGCCTCCGGCGTCGACGATGGCGTCCCATCGGCAGCACCGTCCTCGTCAGCTCGAAGATCACAAATCACCCGAACGGGTGATTCTTCAACGCGTGACTGTACGGCATCACGGCGTCCGCGCCAGTGCTCAGGACGTGAATGAGGGGATAGCGTGCGTCACATGTGTGCCTCGCGCCCCTCCGCCCCCGACCCGTCGGAGACCGTCCGCCTGACCGCGTGGGTGCGCGGCCGGGTGCAGGGCGTCGGCTTCCGCTGGCACACGAGAGCCCGGGCGTTGGCCATCGGTGAGCTGTGCGGATTCGCCTCGAACCTCGCCGACGGGCGGGTCCAGGTGGTCGCCGAGGGCGGCAGGGAGCGGTGCGAGCGGCTGCTGTCCTGGCTGCGGGACGGCGACACGCCCGGCGCGGTCTCCGGCGTCACCGAGATATGGGACACACCGCGCGGCGGCTACGAGGACTTCGCCATCCGTTGACGGGCCCGCGATCCGGTCGCGGAAAGTCCCGGATTCTTCTTGCCATCCCCGCTCTCACGTGCCAGGCTCCCCACACAGCCACTGTCGCGGGGCCTTTGCGCGCCCCGCTGAAGCCCCGCCAAAGCCGATCTTCGGCAGGCGTGGCGCTCGGGCGATACGCGGTGTGATCGTGTTGACCGTCCCACTTTTTGGTGAGACGCTGAAAGTCCCGCGCATCTCAGCTATGTGGCCCGCAAACACAGCAGAGCAGACGTCGCGGGATCAATCCCTCACGACCCACCAACGGCTTCGGTCGGTCACTCAGTGTGGAGGACCATCCATCATGGCAAAGGCGCTTCTCGGTCACATCGGCGGCTCCGACCCCCGAGTCCTCGCCGAGATGCGACGGCTTCAGCAGCGCGTTCAGGACCTGGAGACCCAGCTGCTCCGGGTCCAGGCGGAGAACGACGCGTTGGCCGCCGCCACTCGGCACGGCGACTCGGTGCTCGACGGCATCGACGTGCCCAAGGCGGAGCCCGCCCTGACCTGACCTCAATGGCGAGGGTCCAGGCCACGTAGGCACCGCTTGCGTATTTCATGCGAGGGACGCTTCGGCGTCCCTTCGTCATGTCTGGGCTCCCTGGCACCGGGCGGTGCCGTCCGTGTGGCTCACTGACTGATGTGCCCTGCATTCCAGGCGTCGAAACGGCGAATCGCGGAAGTGCGGCGGGTAAAGTCGCACGGCGTGCACCTCAAGAGCCTGACCCTGCGCGGGTTCAAGTCCTTCGCCTCGGCCACGACGCTGCGCTTCGAGCCGGGCATCACGTGCGTGGTCGGGCCCAATGGCTCGGGCAAGTCCAATGTGGTGGACGCGCTCTCCTGGGTCATGGGGGAACAGGGTGCCAAGTCGCTGCGCGGCGGCAAGATGGAGGATGTCATCTTCGCGGGCACCACGGGCCGCCCGCCCCTCGGCCGCGCCGAGGTCTCCCTGACGATCGACAACGCCGACGGCGCCCTGCCCATCGAGTACGCCGAGGTCACGATCACGCGGACGATGTTCCGCAACGGCGGCAGCGAGTACCAGATCAACGGCGACACCTGCCGCCTGCTCGACGTCCAGGAGCTGCTGTCCGACTCGGGCATCGGCCGCGAGATGCACGTCATCGTGGGCCAGGGGCAGCTCGACTCCGTGCTGCACGCCGACCCCACGGGGCGCCGGGCGTTCATCGAGGAGGCGGCCGGCGTTCTCAAGCATCGCAAGCGCAAGGAGAAGGCGCTGCGGAAGCTGGACGCGATGCAGGTCAACCTCGCCCGCGTCCAGGACCTCACCGACGAGCTGCGCCGCCAGCTCAAGCCGTTGGGCCGTCAGGCCGCCGTCGCCCGCCGCGCCGCGGTGATCCAGGCCGACCTGAGGGACGCCAGGCTGCGGCTGCTTGCCGACGACCTGGTCACGCAGCGTGCCGCCCTGCGCGCCGAAGTCGCCGACGAGGCGGCCCTGAAGGAGCGCAAAGAAGCGGCGGAGGCGCGTTTGAGGGACGCCCTGCGCCGGGAGGCGGAGCTCGAGCAGGAGGTGCGGATGCTCACTCCGCGCGTTCAGCGCACCCAGGCGACCTGGTACGAGCTCTCACAACTGGCCGAACGCGTCCGCGGCACCGTCAGCCTCGCCGACGCGCGCGTCACCAGCGCCCGCGCGCAGGCGCCCGAGGAGCGGCGCGGGCGCGACCCCGAGGACATGGAGCGCGAGGCCGCGCGGATCAGGGAGCAGGAGGCCGAGCTGACGGCGGCTCTCGAGGCCGCGAGCCGCGCCCTCGACGACACCGTCGAGCACCGCGCCGAGCTGGAGCGGCGGCTGGCCGAGGAGGAGCGCCGCCTCAAGGACGTCGCGCGCGCCCTGGCCGACCGGCGCGAGGGCCTGGCCAGGCTGCACGGCCAGGCCAACGCGGCCCGCAGCAGGGCCGCTTCCGCCCAGAGCCAGATCGACCGGCTGGCCGACACCCGCGACGAGGCCCGCGAGCGCGCCGCAACGGCCCAGGCGGAGTACGAGGAGCTGCGCGCCGAGGTCGAGGGACTCGACGCGGGCGACAGCGAGTTGGGCGAGGAGCACGAGGCGGCCAAGGCGGCGCTCGCCGCCGCCGGGTCGGCGCACTCCGCCGCCCGCGAGGCCGCCACGGCCGCCGAGCGGGAGCGGGCCGCCGTCTCGGCGCGGCACGACGCGCTCGCCCTCGGGCTGCGGCGCAAGGACGGCACGGGCGCGCTGCTCGCGGCCGCCGACCGGCTCTCGGGCGTGCTCGGCCCCGCCGCCGAGCTGCTCACCGTCACCCCGGGGTTCGAGGTGCCGGTGGCCGCGGCGCTCGGCGCGGCGGCCGACGCCGTCGCCGTGGAGGGGCCCGCCGCTGCCGCCGAGGCGCTGCGGCTGCTGCGCAAGGACGACGCGGGCCGCGCGGCGCTGCTCCTCGGGGGCGCGCCGGACGGGCCCGCGCCGCGCCAGGAGTTCGCCCCGGACGACGGGCCGCGCCCCGCCGCCGAGCTGGTGAGCGGCCCCGAGAGCCTGCTGCCCGCCGTGCGCCGCCTGCTGCGGAGCGTCGTGGTCGTCGGCACGCTCGATGACGCCCAGGAGCTGCTCGCCACCCGCCCCGAGCTGACCGCCGTGACCGCCGAGGGCGACCTGCTCTCCGCCCACCTCGCGCAGGGCGGCTCGGCCGGCGCGCCCAGCCTGCTCGAGGTGCGGGCGTCGGTGGACGAGGCCGCGGCCGAGCTGACCGAGCTGACCGAGCGGTGCGGCGCGCTGGCCGCCGCCCAGCGGGCCGCCGCCGAGGAGCGCGCGGCGCGCGCCGCCGAGGTGGAGGAGCTCGCCCGCAAGCGCACCGCGGCCGAGCGCGCCAAGTCCCGCGTGGCGCAGGACCTCGGGCGCCTGGCGGGCCAGGCCCGCGCCGCCGCCGGAGAGGCCGAGCGCGCCGAGACCGCCGTGGCGCGCGCCGCCGACGAGCTGGAGCAGGCCCAGGCCAAGGCCGAGGAGTTGGCCGAGCGGCTCGCGGTCGCCGAGGAGGCGGCCGACGGCGAGGAGGAGCCCGACACCGCCGTCCGCGACCGGCTCGCCGCCGACGGGGCCAACGCCCGGCAGACCGAGATGGAGGCCAGGCTCCAGGTCCGCACCCACGAGGAGCGGGTCAGGGGCCTGTCGGGGCGGGCGGACGGCCTCGACCGGGCGGCGCGCGCGGAGCGCGAGACGCAGGCGCGCGCCGAACGCAGGCGCGCCAGGATGCGCCACGAGGCGGAGGTCGCCTCCGCCGTGGCCTCGGGCGCCCGGCAGCTGCTCGCCCATGTGGAGGAGTCGCTGGCCCGCGCCGTGGCCGAGCGGGAGGCGGCCGAACGCGCCAAGGCCGAGCGCGAACAGGCCCTGACCGCCGAGCGGAACGCCGGGCGCGCGCTCAAGGAGGAGCTGGACAAGCTCACCGACTCGGTCCACAGGGGCGAGGTGCTCGGCGCCGAGAAGCGGCTGCGGATCGAGCAGTTGGAGGGCCGCGCCCTGGAGGAGCTGGGCGTCGAGCCCGAGGTCCTGGTCACCGAGTACGGGCCCGACCAGCCCGTGCCGCCCTCGCCGCCCGCCGAGGGCGAGGAGCTTCCCGACGACCCCGACCACCCGCGCAACCAGCCCCGGTGCTTCGTCAGGTCCGAGCAGGAGAAGCGGCTGCGGGCGGCGGAGCGCGCGTACAAGCAGCTCGGCAAGGTGAACCCCCTGGCGCTCGAGGAGTTCGCGGCCCTCGAGGAGCGGCACCAGTTCCTCAGCGAGCAGTTGGAGGACCTCAAGAAGACCAGGGCCGACCTGCTCCAGGTCGTCAAGGAGGTGGACGTCCGGGTCGAGGAGGTCTTCACCGCCGCCTACCACGACACCGCGCGCGAGTTCGAGGGCGTCTTCTCCCGCCTCTTCCCCGGCGGCGAGGGGCGCCTGATGCTGACCGACCCCGACGACATGCTCACCACGGGTGTGGACGTGGAGGCCAGGCCGCCGGGCAAGAAGGTCAAGCGGCTCTCGCTCCTGTCCGGCGGCGAGCGGTCGCTGACGGCCGTGGCGCTGCTGGTGTCGATCTTCAAGGCGAGACCGAGCCCGTTCTATGTGATGGACGAGGTCGAGGCCGCGCTCGACGACACCAACCTCCAGCGGCTGATCCGGATCATGGAGGAGCTCAAGGACAGCTCCCAGCTGATCGTGATCACGCACCAGAAGCGGACCATGGAGGTCGCCGACGCGCTCTACGGCGTGTCCATGCAGGGCGACGGCGTCTCCAAGGTGATCAGCCAGCGCCTCTCCGCCTGAGGCCCCCCGCGCCTGAGGTGTCAGAGCTTTCCGAGCCCCTCCCACCCGAACGTCCGGGCGCCTGTGCGCTTCACACGTGCTTCGCCCTGCTGTCGATCCCGTTCGTGCCGGTCCTCGTGCCCGAGACCAGGGGCAAGTCCCTCGAGGAGACGGGATGACACGGCCGGGGCCCGCGCCCCCGTCGCGCTCGGGGCCCCCTTCGCCGAGAGGGCGGCGGTACGTTAGGACCCGTTGCCCCACCACCAGGCCCACCAAGGGAACCGATGGACATCCTCATCCTCGCCGTCATCATCGCCGTGGTCGCCATCGTCGCGATCGCCGCGTTCGTCGTCACCGGCCGCCGCACGCAGGCGCCGCCCTCTGGCCGGGAGACCACGCGCACCGCGCCTCCCGCCGAGCCGCGGGTCGGCGAGGAGGCGGAGACCGCGGCGCCGCCCGAGGGCGAACGCCGGGTCATCGAGGACGTCACCCTGCCCCCGGCCGCGGCGGAGCCCGAGGCGCCCGAGCTCGAGGTCCCGGAGCCCGCGGCGGGGCGGATGGTCAGGCTCCGCGCGCGGCTGGCCCGTTCCCAGACCTCGCTCGGCCGGGGCCTGCTCACCCTGCTGGCCAGGGAGCGGCTCGACGAGGAGACCTGGGAGGAGGTCGAGAGCACGCTGCTGACCGCGGACGTCGGCCCACGGCCCACGACCGAGCTGGTCGAGCGGCTGCGCGAGCGGGTCCAGGTGCTCGGCACGCGCGACGCCGACGGGCTGAGGGAGCTGCTGCGCGAGGAGCTGCTCGCGCAGATCGGCACCGACATGGACCGCGCGCTGCGCACCGAGGGCGGCGTCTCGGCCGACGGCGAGGAGCGCCCCGCCGTCGTGATGGTCGTGGGCGTCAACGGCACGGGCAAGACCACCACCACGGGCAAGCTGGCCCGCGTCCTGGTCGCCGAGGGGCACTCGGTGGTGCTCGGCGCCGCCGACACCTTCCGCGCCGCCGCCGCGGACCAGCTCCAGACGTGGGGCCAACGGGTCGGCGCGCGGACCGTGCGGGGCCCCGAGGGCGGCGACCCCGCGTCGGTCGCGTTCGACGCCGTCAAGGAGGGCATCACCGCGGGCGCCGACGTGGTCCTGATCGACACCGCGGGTCGGCTGCACACCAAGACCGGGCTCATGGACGAGCTCGGCAAGGTCAAGCGCGTGGTCGAGAAGCACGGCCCGGTCAACGAGGTGCTGCTCGTCCTCGACGCCACCACCGGACAGAACGGGCTCGTGCAGGCCAGGGTGTTCGCCGAGGTCGTGGACATCACCGGCATCGCGCTCACCAAGCTGGACGGCACAGCCAAGGGCGGCATCGTCGTCGCGGTCCAGCGCGAGCTCGGCGTTCCCGTCAAGCTGGTGGGCCTGGGCGAGGGCTCCGACGACCTCGCGCCGTTCGAGCCCGAGACCTTCGTGGACGCGCTGCTCAGCTGAGCCAGGCGCGATGGCACGCGTACGCCAGCGTGCCCAGGAGCAGCCGGGCGCGCGGGGGCGCCGCGGCCGTCTCCAGGCTCGGCGCGCGCAGCCAGCGCACCGCGCCCCTGCCGCCGTGGTCGCACGGGGGCGCGGTGATGTGGTGCCCGGCGCCCAGCGCGCGCAGGTCGAGCAGGGCGCCGTCCCAGCCCGTGCGGTAGAGCAGCTCGGGCAGCTCGGCGGCGGCCCCCGGCGCCACCAGGAACCACGCCCGCCCGTGCGGCGCCAGCGCGACAGGGCCCACCGGGACGCCGAGGCGCTCCAGCCTGAGCAGCGCCCCTCGCCCGGCCGTGGCCGGGACGTCGAGGACGTCGAAGCTGCCCCCGGTGGGCAGCAGCACGGTGGCGTCGGGCGTGCGGTCCCAGCGGTGCAGCACCTGCTCCCACGCGGTGCCCCCGGGGATGGGGCGGCCCGGGGCCAGCGGATGGGCGCCGGGCGATGGGCAGCGGGCGCTGCCGCACGAGCAGGCGGTCCGCCCGTCGGCCGCGCGCCCCACCCGCGCCCCCGGCAGAACGTCCCAGCCCCACAGCCCGGTGTACTCCGCCAGGGCGATGGGGAGGAGGGCCCGCCCCGTGCGGCCGGGCCGCCGGAGCTCTCGCATTCCCGCGATTCCGAAGCCCATACCACTCCAACGGGTGCGCTCGGCCGATGGTTACGTGGCGCCCCTCGTACGCCGGGGGAGCGCGACGGGCATCGTGCGCCCCCTTTGTGCTTCGGGCCTACCGATCGTGTGCCACGCGCGTACAAGTCAAGCCGGTGGGGCGGGCATCAGTGGGCAGTCAGGGGGTGGCGAATGGTGGCGATTGAGAGCCCCCTCTCGCCACCCCGGTGATCGTAGGATTACTTTCGGTGCATTCGTAGACGTCGTGTCAGCAGCCGCTCGCCGGCCGCCGCGCGCGGATACCGTGATTGGGGGCGTCAACGTGGGCGGCAGCGCTACCTCCGCCAGGGAGCCGAACGAGCGGCTCGGGTCGTGGTTCCGGCGGAGCGGCTGGTCCAAGGGCGAGCTGGCCCGGCAGGTCAACCGGCGGGCCCGTCATCTCGGGGCGCACCACATCAGCACCGACACCTCGCGGGTGCGGCGCTGGCTTGACGGGGAGCAGCCGCGTGAGCCGATCCCGCGCATCCTGTCCGAGCTGTTCTCGGAGCGCTTCGGCTGCGTCGTCAGCGTCGAGGACCTCGGCCTGCGCTCGCTGCCGCACTCCGCCGCCGTCTCCGGGATCGACCTGCCCTGGGCCGGGCCGCAGACGGTCTCGCTGATCAGCGAGTTCTCCCGCAGCGACCTGATGCTCGGCCGCCGCGGCTTCCTCGGCACCTCGTTGACCATGTCCGCGGGGCCCGCCCTGATAGAGCCCATGCAGCGCTGGCTGGTCCCCACCCCCGCGAGCGAGGCCGCCCCCGGCGCCCGGCTCGCCGCCCTGCCGCCGCAGGGGCGCGAGGGCCGCAGGCTCACCGGCCTCTCGGGGCCCGAGCTCGCCCAGCTCGCCGAGACCACCGCGCGGTTCCGCGGCTGGGACGCCCAGTGCGGGGGCGGGCTGCGGCGCAAGGCCGTGGTCGGCCAGCTGCACGAGGTGACGGACCTGCTCCAGGAGAGCCAGCCCGAGCCGGTCCGCAGGCGGCTGTTCGGGGTCACCGCCGAGCTGTCGGAGCTGGCGGGCTGGATGAGCTACGACATCGGCCTCCAGCCCACCGCGCAGAAGTACTTCGTGCTCGCCCTGCACGCCGCCAAGGAGGCCGAGGACCGGGCGCTGGGCGCGTATGTGCTCTCCCAGATGAGCCGCCAGATGATCCACCTCGGCCGCGGCGAGGACGCCCTCGAGCTGATCCACCTGGCGCAGTACGGCAGCAGGGAGCGCGCCACCGCCCGCACACAGGCCATGCTGTACGCGCTCGAGGCCAGGGCCTATGCCACCCTGGGCCAGCCGCCCAAGTGCCACCGCGCGGTGCGGATGGCGGAGGACACGTTCGCCGAGATCAGGCCGGGGGAGCCGGAGCCGGACTGGATCCGCTTCTTCTCCGAGGCCGAGCTGCACGCGGAGAACGCCCACTCCTACCGCGATCTCGCCTATGTGGCGGGCCGCAGCCCGACGTACCTGTCCAGGGCCAGGCCGTTGATGGAGCGCGCGGTGCGCCTCTTCGCCGACGAGTGCGCGGCCGACCCCTTCGGCGGACACCAGCGTTCGTATGCACTGAACCTCATCGGCATGGCCACCGTTCACCTCCTCGGGCGCGACGCCGAGGCGTGCGCCGCGAGCGCGGGCGAGGCGATGACCCTCGCCAAGAGGCTCCGCTCCGAACGGGTGAACAACCGCCTGCGGAAGACCTGGACGACCGCGCGGCGCGACTTCGCCCGGGTGCCCGAGGTGGTCGACCTCAGCCACCGGCTCAGCGCGGAACTCCCGGAAAGTGAGGCGAGGAGGGCCGTCTGAAGCCCTCGCCCCCGCCTCGTCACACCCCAGACGCCGGCCGCGTCGGCCGCCCCGGACAGCCCGACTCGGCTCCCCCCGCCAGGTCACCCCGGGCGGTCGCCGCGGCCGGTTCCGCGGTGGCGCGCGACGGTGCGCGAGCGTGTGCGACGGTGCCGGACACGGTAACGCCGATGCGTGCCGTGCGTGATCGATTTCATTGCGGCGTAACACTCCGTGCGCCATCGTCACCCCCGCGAAACAATTGACTCCATCGACCGAAACGGCCCTCGGAGAGCCTGTGGCGCATCCTGACCCGCCCAAGATCCTGCCCGCACGGGTCGTAACACCGAGGAGACGTTCACGTTGGAAGCAGCTGATATCGCTTTTGTGCTGATCAGTGCCGCAATGGTCATGTTGATGACGCCCGGGCTCGCCTTCTTCTACGGCGGCATGGTCCGGGTCAAGAGCGCGCTCAACATGTTGATGATGTCCTTCATCTCCCTGGGCATCATCAGCGTGCTCTGGGTGCTCTACGGGTTCACCCTCGCCTTCGGCAGCAACTACAGCGACGCCGATGACGGCGGCATCATCGGCAACCTCGACTTCGCCGGGTTCCAGGACATCACCGCGGAGAACGGGGACATCCTCGCCTTCGCCGTCTTCCAGCTGATGTTCGCCGTGCTGACGCCCGCCCTGATGAGCGGCGCGCTCGCCGATCGCGTCAAGTTCACCAGCTGGGCGCTGTTCATCACGCTGTGGGTGACCGTCGTCTACTTCCCGGTCGCGCACTGGGTGTGGGCCGCCGACGGCTGGCTGTTCGGCCAGGAGGTCATCGACTTCGCCGGCGGCACCGCGGTGCACATCAACGCCGGAGCGGGGGCGCTGGCCGCCGTCCTGGTGATCGGAAAGCGCGTGGGCTTCAAGAAGGAGCCGATGCGCCCGCACAACCTCCCGATGGTCCTGCTGGGCGCCGCCCTGCTGTGGTTCGGCTGGTTCGGCTTCAACGCCGGCTCCGCGCTGTCCCCCAACGGCACCGCCGCCCTGATGGCCCTCAACACCCAGGTCGCCACGGCCGCCGCCGTCCTCGGCTGGCTCGCCTACGAGCGCGTCCGCCACGGCACGTTCACCACCCTGGGCGCCGCGTCCGGCGCCATCGCGGGCCTCGTCGCCATCACGCCCTCCGGCGCGCACGTCACCCCGCTCGGCGCCGTGCTCATCGGCGTCGTCGCCGGCGTCCTGTGCGCCTGGGCCGTCAGCCTCAAGTACAAGCTGGGCTACGACGACTCCCTCGACGTCGTCGGCGTCCACCTCGTCGGCGGCCTCGTCGGCACGCTGCTCGTCGGCTTCCTGGCCACCGACGGCATCGGCGGCGTGGAGCAGTTCGGCAAGCAGGCGCTCGGCGCGTTCTCCGTGCTCGCCTACTCCTTCGTGGTCACCTACATCCTCGCCCAGCTGCTCCAGCGCACCATCGGCTTCCGTGCCTCCGAGGAGGAGGAAGTCGCCGGGCTCGACCTGGCTTACCACGCCGAGACCGGGTACGACTTCACCCAGACCGGCACCGGTTCCGTGCCCGTCAACAGTGTGTCGGCGCCCGCTGGTGCGGCGGCCGGCGAGAAGAAGGTGGACGCATGAAGCTCATCACCGCGGTGATCAAGCCGCACCGGCTGGACGAGGTGAAGGACGCCCTCCAGGCGTTCGGGGTGAACGGCCTGACCGTCACGGAGGCCAGTGGCTACGGCCGCCAGCGCGGCCACACCGAGGTCTACCGGGGCGCGGAGTACACCGTGGACCTGGTCCCGAAGATCCGCATCGAGCTCCTGGCGGAGGACTCGGACGCCGAGCAGCTCATCGAGGTCGTCGTCAAGGCGGCCAGGACGGGCAAGATCGGCGATGGAAAGGTCTGGAGCCTGCCCGTCGAGACGGCCGTCCGCGTCCGTACCGGCGAGCGCGGCCCCGACGCCCTGTAGGGGGCGAAGGCGAACGAAGGGCCTGTCCGATCCCCTGGTCAACCACAGGAGTTGGGGCCGCATGACGGCGGAGACCACACCGACCACCGGCGACACGACGGGCCCCAGCGGTGGTTACGCCGCGGCCCGGCTGCACCTCCTCACGCGGGGGGAGCAGACCGGGCCGCCGCGGCGTGCGCAGCTCGCGCGGTTGACCGACGCCTGGCTCGCCGACCTGCTCGACAGCGGCCCGCGCCCCGCCAGGCCCGCCAGGGTGGCCCTGGTCGCGGTCGGTGGCTACGGCCGCGGCGAGCTGTCGCCCCGCAGCGACCTCGACCTGCTGCTCCTGCACGACGGGGGCGCCCCGCGCGCCGAGATCGCCGCCGTCGCCGACCGGCTCTGGTACCCGGTCTGGGACCTCGGCATCGCCCTCGACCACTCCGTGCGCAGCCTCGCCGAGGCGCACGAGACCGCGGCCGACGACCTCAAGGTCCACCTCGGCCTCCTCGACGCCCGGCACCTCGCGGGCGACGCGGCCCTCACCGCGGAGCTGCGCACCGGGCTGCTCGCCCGCTGGCGCTCCCGCGCCGCCACCCGCCTCCCCGAGCTGCGCGCGCTCGGCCAGGAACGGGCCGAGCGCCACGGCGAGCTGCCGTTCCTCCTCGAACCCGACCTCAAGGAGGCCCGCGGCGGCCTGCGCGACGCCACCGCGCTGCGCGCCGTCGCCGCCTCCTGGGTCGCCGACGCCCCGCGCCAGGGTCTCGACGCCGCGCGCAACGTCCTCCTCGACGTGCGCGACGCCCTCCACCTGGTCACGGGGCGCGCCACCGACCGGCTCGCCCTCGAGGACCAGGACCAGGTCGCCCGCGCCCTCGGGCTGCTCGACGCCGACACCCTGCTGCGCCGCGTCTACGAGGCGGCCCGCACCATCTCGTACGCGTCCGACGTCACCTGGCGCGAGGTCGGCCGCGTGCTGCGCGCCCGCTCCGCCCGCCGCGGGCTGCGCGGGCTCATCGGCGGCAGCCGCGGGATCAGGCGCGCGCCCGCCGAGGAGCGCGCCCCGCTCGCCGACGGCGTCGTCGAGCAGGAGGGCGAGGTCGTGCTCGCCCGTTCCGCCAGGCCCGACCGCGACCCGGTGCTGCCGCTGCGCGCCGCCGCGGCGGCCGCCCAGCACGGGCTGCCCCTCGCGCTGCCCGCCGTGCACGCGATGGCGGCGGCCGACGTCCGGCTCCCGGTGCCGTGGCCCGCGGAGGCGCGCGAGCAGTTCATCACCCTGCTCGGCGCCGGGCCCGACACCGTCCCGGTCTGGGAGGCGCTCGAGGCCGCCGGGCTCGTCACGCGGCTGCTGCCCGACTGGGAACGGGTCCGCTGCCGGCCCCAGCGCAACGCCGTTCACCGGTGGACCGTCGACCGGCACCTCGTGGAGACCGCGGTGCGCGCCTCCGCCCTCACCCGCCGCGTCGGCCGCCCCGACCTGCTGCTTGTCGCCGCGCTGCTGCACGACATCGGCAAGGGCTGGCCCGGCGACCACAGCGTCGCGGGGGAGACCATCGCCCGCGACATGGCCGCCCGGATCGGCTTCGGCCCCACGGACGTCGACGTGCTGGCCACCCTGGTCCGCCAGCACCTGCTGCTGATCGAGACCGCCACCCGCCGCGACCTCGACGACCCCGCCACCGTCGCCCAGGTCAGCGAGGCGGTCGGCGGCGCGGGCACGCTCGAGCTGCTGCACGCGCTCACCGAGGCCGACGCGCTCGCCACCGGTCCCGCCGCCTGGTCGAGCTGGCGCGCCTCGCTCCTTGCCGACCTGGTCAAACGGGTCGCGGCCCGCCTCGGCGACGGCGCCGAGCCGGTCAGGCCCGCCCCGCGCGGGCGCTCCGCCGCCACCGCGGAACGCCTCGCCCTCGACGCCCTGCGCACCGGCGCCCCCGTGGTCACCCTGCGCCCCGGCCCCGGGGAGGGCGCGGCCGACGAGGACGCCGACGCCGCCGACGCGTCGGACGAGCCGCGCCCTGTCGGCGTCGAGCTGTTCGTCGCCATCCCCGAGCGCCCCGGTGTGCTGCCCGCCGTCGCGGGTGTGCTCGCCCTGCACCGCCTCACCGTGCGTTCCGCCGAGCTGCGCACCGCCGACCCGGCGGGCCAGGGCCCCGTGCTGCTGCTCCAGTGGCGGGTCGCCGCCGAGTACGGCTCGCTCCCGCAGGCCGAACGCCTTCGCGCCGACCTCGTCCGCGCCCTGGAAGGCTCCCTCGACATCGCCACCAGGCTCGCCGAGCGCGAGGCCGCCTACCGGCGCCCCCGCCGCAGGCTCAACGCGCCCCCGCCCCGCGTCACCGTCGCCGCCGGTGGCTCGCGGCGGGCCACCGTCATCGAGGTGCGCGCCCAGGACGCCCCCGGGCTGCTGCACCGCATCGGCAGGGCACTCGACGCCGCGGGCGTCCATGTGCGCAGCGCGCACGTCAGCACCCTGGGCGCCAACGCGGTCGACGCGTTCTACGTCACCGGCACCGACGACGCCCCCCTCCCGCCGGAGGAGGCGGCCGGGCTCGTGCGCGACATCGAGGCGGCCCTCGCGCCCGGTGCCCCACCGGCCCCCGCCACCGCGGGCTGACCGCGGCGGCGCGGGGCGGATACGCTGGAGGGCACCGCCGACCCGACCCCCGATGTGTAAGGAACCGCCAGCGCCGTGTTCGACACTCTCTCCGACCGCCTTGCGGCGACGTTCAAGAACCTCAGGGGCAAGGGCCGTCTCAGCGAGGCGGACATCGACGCCACGGCGCGTGAGATCCGCGTCGCCCTGCTCGAGGCGGACGTCGCGCTGCCCGTTGTCCGCGCGTTCATCGCCCGCGTGAAGGAACGGGCCGCCGGCGCCGAGGTGTCGAAGGCCCTCAACCCCTCGCAGCAGGTCATCAAGATCGTCAACGAGGAGCTCGTCGCCATCCTCGGCGGCGAGACCAGGCGGCTGCGGTTCGCCAAGACGCCGCCGACCGTCGTGATGCTCGCCGGACTCCAGGGCGCGGGCAAGACGACCCTCGCGGGCAAGCTCGGCCGCTGGCTGGGGCAGCAGGGCCACACCCCGCTCCTCGTCGCGTGCGACCTCCAGCGCCCCAACGCGGTCAACCAGCTCCAGGTCGTCGGCGAGCGCGCCGGGGTCAGCGTCTTCGCCCCCGAGCCGGGGAACGGCGTGGGCGACCCGGTCAAGGTCGCGGAGGACTCCCTGGCGCACGCCAGGGACAAGCAGTACGACGTCGTCATCGTCGACACCGCGGGACGCCTGGGCATCGACGAGGAGATGATGCGCCAGGCCGCCGACATCAGGGACGCGGTCAGCCCCGACGAGGTCCTCTTCGTCGTCGACGCCATGATCGGCCAGGACGCGGTCACCACGGCCGAGGCGTTCCGCGACGGCGTCGGCTTCGACGGCGTGGTGCTCTCCAAGCTCGACGGCGACGCCCGCGGCGGCGCGGCGCTCTCGATCGCGCAGGTCACCGGGCGCCAGATCATGTTCGCGTCCAACGGCGAGAAGCTCGACGACTTCGACGCGTTCCACCCCGACCGCATGGCCTCGCGCATCCTCGGCATGGGCGACGTGCTCACGCTGATCGAGCAGGCGGAGCGGACGTTCAGCCAGCAGGAGGCGGAGAAGCTCGCCAGCAAGCTGGCCAAGGGGCCCAAGGAGTTCACGCTCGACGACTTCCTGGCCCAGATGGAGCAGGTCCGCAAGATGGGCTCCATCTCCAAGCTGCTCGGGATGATGCCCGGCATGGGGCAGATGCGCGAGCAGATCAACAACCTGGACGAGCGCGAGGTGGACCGCACCGCGGCCATCATCAAGTCCATGACGCCGGGCGAGCGCGCCGACCCCAAGATCATCAACGGCTCGCGGCGCGCCCGCATCGCGCGCGGCTCCGGCGTGGACGTCAGCGCGGTCAAGGGTCTGGTGGAGCGCTTCTTCGAGGCCCGCAAGATGATGTCCCGCATGGCCCAGGGCGGCGGCATGCCCGGGATGCCGGGCATGCCGGGGATGCCAGGGATGGGTGGTGGCCCTCGGCGCAAGGGCAAGCAGCAGAAGAAGGCCAAGGGCGCCCGCCGTTCAGGGAACCCGATGAAGCGCCAGGCCGAGGAGCGCGCGGCGGCCCAGCGGCAGGGCGAGGGCGGCGCGTTCGACGGCCAGGACCCGGCGGACTTCGAGCTGCCGAAGGAGTTCAAGGACATGCTGCCCCCGAAGTGACGGCGCGCACCGGGGCCCAAGTGCCCCGGTGCGATACCGATTCACGCTCCGGGGCCCGCGCCCCGTACCATTCCGGCCATGGCCAAGACTCCCGTACTCACCTCCCAGGCGGAGGACTTCCCGCGCTGGTACCAGGACGTGATCAGCAAGGCCGAGCTGGCCGACAACGGCCCGGTGCGCGGCACCATGGTCATCCGACCGTACGGGTACGGGCTGTGGGAGCGGATGCAGGAGGAGATGGACGCCCGCATCAAGGCCGCGGGCGCGCGGAACGCCTACTTCCCGCTGTTCATCCCCCAGTCCTACCTGGCCAAGGAGGCCGAGCACGTCGAGGGCTTCGCCCCCGAGCTCGCGGTGGTCACCCACGGCGGCGGCAAGCAGCTCGAGGAGCCCGCCGTGGTGCGGCCCACCTCGGAGATGATCATCAACGCCTCGTTCGCGAAGTGGATCCAGAGCTACCGCGACCTGCCGCTGCTGATCAACCAGTGGGCGAACGTGGTCCGCTGGGAGATGCGCCCCCGCGTCTTCCTGCGCACCACCGAGTTCCTGTGGCAGGAGGGCCACACCGCCCACGCCACGTACGAGGAGGCGCGGGACTACGCCGCCCGCATCCACCGCGACGTGTACGCGGACTTCATGGTCAACACCCTGGCCATCGACGTGGTGCTCGGGCGCAAGTCCCCCGCCGAGCGGTTCGCCGGCGCGATCAACACCCTCACGCTCGAGGGGATGATGCGCGACGGCAAGGCGCTCCAGATGGGCACGAGCCACGAGCTCGGCCAGAACTTCGCCAAGGCATTCGACACCCGCTACCTGTCCAAGGACGGCGGCAGGGAGCTGGTCTGGCAGACCTCATGGGGCTCGTCGACGCGCATGGTCGGCGGGCTGATCATGTCGCACGGCGACGACAACGGCCTGCGCGTCCCGCCGCGGCTCGCCGCGGTGCAGGTGGTCGTGCTGGCCATCAAGGAGGACGAGGCGGTCCTCGCCAAGGTCCACGAGATCGGCGCCGCGCTGCGCGACGCCGGGATCAGGGTCGAGGTGGACGACCGCACGGACACGCCGTTCGGGCGCAGGGCGGTGGACTGGGAGCTCAAGGGCGTCCCGGTCCGCGTCGAGGTCGGCCCCCGCGATCTGGCCGATGGCACCGCGATGCTGGCGCGCCGCATCCCCGGCGGCAAGGAGCCGATCGCGATCGACGCGCTGGCCGCGCGGCTGCCCGCGCTGCTCGAGGAGGACCAGGCGCTGCTGCTGCGCCAGTCCCGGGAGCGCCGCGAGGAGCGGACCTCGGACGTGCGGACCATCGATGAGGCCATCGAGGCCGCGGCGGCGGGCGGCTGGGCGCGACTGCCGTGGGCGGAGCTCGGCGCCGAGGGCGAGGCGAGGCTGGCGCAGGACGCGGTCTCGGTGCGCTGTCTGGTCGCCGACGACGGCTCGGTGCCTGAGACGGACGACGCCCCCGGCACGATCGCGATCGTGGGCCGCGCCTACTGATCGAGGGATGGTCCCGGCCGGATTCGGGCCGGTTTCGGCCCGAATCGGCCGGGTTCCCGCCGGGTGGTTCGCCCGGGCCAATGGCCGCGAACTGACGGGTAGGTGCAAATTCACGGACTTGCCCCGGAATCGGAACACCTGCGGGGCCTCGCTCGTTAGCTACGACGTGAGCACGACACAACCAGTTCCAGTTCTCGCCGCCGAGCTGGCACACGCGTGGGCCGACATTCAACGGCACCACTCGGAGCTGCCGGACTTGGCCACGCCAGAGTCCCTGATCGGGGAGTCATCGTCCGCCTGCGGCTCCGAGCTCTCCTTCGAACGGCTGCTGCACGAGGCCGTCCACGGCATCGCCGCCGCCCGGGGTGTCCGCGACACCTCCCGGGCCGGGCGTTACCACAACAGACGCTTTCTCGCGATCGCCGAGGAGTTGGGCCTCGACCACGCCGAGGATCCGCACCCGAGCAGTGGCTTCTCGCTGGTCACGATGAGCCCGGAGACCCGGAGGCGGTACCGGCCCACGGCCGAGCGGCTCCAGCGGGCGCTCAAGGCGCATCTCGCGGCCGCGGCGACGGACACCAAGCGGAGCTTCCGCGGTCCGGCGGCCCGGCACGGCTCATCCGGTGGCGGGGTCCGGGTGAAGGCGGTCTGCGAGTGCGGGCGGAATGTCCGGGTGGTCCCATCTGTCCTTGCGCAGGCGCCGATTGTCTGCGGCGCGTGCAAGAAGCCGTTCGAGATCGCCGAGACGTTGACCGTGGCGGCGTCCTCCTGACGGCCTATGGCAGAATGGCCAGTCGAACTCGACAGTCGCACAGGATCCCTCTCTCCTCCGACTGACGCGTCCACCGGGCCCCCCGGGACCGCAGCCCCACGCGGATCCCCGCCGTGGCCCACCACGTCAACACGCAGGAGACACCACACCCGTGGCAGTCAAGATCAAGCTGAAGCGACTGGGCAAGATCCGTTCGCCGCACTACCGCATCGTCGTCGCCGACTCCCGCACCCGCAGGGACGGCAGGGCCATCGAGGAGCTGGGGCTGTACCACCCGGTGCAGAACCCCTCGCGCATCGAGGTCGACTCCGAGCGCGTGCAGTACTGGCTCGGCGTCGGCGCGCAGCCGACGGAGCCCGTCATGGCCATCCTCAAGGTGACCGGTGACTGGCAGAAGTTCAAGGGGCTGCCCGCGCCGCCGCCCATGAAGGTGGCCGAGCCCAAGCCGGACAGGCGCGCGCTCTTCGAGGCCGCGGCCAAGGAGTCCGGTGGCGAGCCTCGGGGTGAGGCCATCACCCCGAAGAAGAAGGCCGAGAAGAAGACCGACGCTGAGCCGCAGGCCGCGTCGGCCGAGGGCTGAGAATGCTCGAAGAGGCCCTGGAGCACCTGGTCAAGGGCATCGTCGATCACCCCGACGACGTGGAGGTCGCCCAGCGCACCCTGCGTCGCGGTCGGGTGCTCGAGGTCCGGGTCCACCCCGATGACCTCGGCAAGGTCATCGGCCGCAACGGCCGCACCGCGCGCTCGCTGCGCACGATCGTGGGCGCGCTCGGCGGCAAGGGCGTCCGCGTCGACCTGGTCGACGCGGACGAGGTTCGCTGAGGCGACACCGGCATTCGGTCGAGGGCCGGGGGCGGCACATCGCCCCCGGCCCTCGACGCGTCGGCCCGCCCGAGAGTGCCGAGAGCAGAATTCCCGAAGCAGAACTCCGAGAGCGGTAGGACCCCATCACAGTGGAACTCGTCGTCGCCCGCATCGGCCGCGCCCACGGCATCAAGGGCGAGGTCAGCGTCGAACTCCGCACCGACGAGCCGGAGACGCGCCTCGCGCCCGGCGCCGTCCTGGCCACGGACCCGGCCACGGTGGGCCCGTTGACCATCGAGAGCGGCCGCGTGCACAGCGGTCGGCTCCTGCTGCGCTTCGCCGGGGTGGGCGACCGCACCGCCGCGGAGGCGCTGCGCAACACCCTGCTGATCGCCGACGTCGACCCGGAGGAACTCCCCGACGACCCCGAGGAGTTCTACGACCACCAGCTGATCGGGCTCGACGCGGTCACCGGGGACGGCGCGGCCGTCGGCACCGTCACCGACGTCGCGCACCTGCCGGGCCATGACCTCCTGGTGGTCGAGCGGCCCGACGGCGAGGAGGCGCTCATCCCGTTCGTCGGGGAGATCGTCCCCGAGATCGATCTCGCGGGCGGCCGCCTCGTGGTGAACCCCCCGCCGGGGCTGCTCGGCGGTGGTGCCGCGGACGGCGGCGCCGCATGAGGCTCGACGTCGTCACGATCTTCCCCGAGTACCTGGAGCCGCTCGACGTCTCGCTGGTCGGCAAGGCGCGCGCGGCGGGGCTGCTCGACGTGCGCGTGCACGACCTGCGGCGTTTCACCCATGACCGGCACCACACGGTGGACGACACCCCGTACGGCGGCGGCCCCGGCATGGTCATGAAGCCCGAGCCCTGGGGCGAGGCGCTGGACACGGTGCTGGCCTCGGGCGCCCCCGCGAAGCCGGTGATCGTCGTGCCGACGCCCAGCGGCCGACCGTTCACCCAGGATCTCGCGCAGCGGCTCGCGGGGGAGGAGTGGCTGATCTTCACCCCCGCCCGCTACGAGGGCATCGACCGGCGCGTGATCGAGGAGTACGGCGCCCGGTTCGACGTGCGCGAGGTCTCCATCGGCGACTATGTGCTGGCCGGGGGCGAGGCCCCGGTGCTGGTGATGGTCGAGGCCGTGGCCCGGCTGCTGCCCGGCGTGCTGGGGAACGCCGACTCGCACCGCGACGACTCGTTCGCGCCGGGCGCCATGGCCGGGCTGCTCGAGGGCCCGGTCTACACCAAGCCGCCGGAGTGGCGCGGGCGGGCCGTCCCCGAGGTGCTGATCAGCGGCCACCACGGGCGGATCGCCCGCTGGCGGCGGGACGAGGCGCTGCGCCGCACCAGCGACAACCGACCCGATCTGATCGAACGCTGCGACCCCGCGTCCCTGGACAAGCACGACCGCGCGGCCCTCGTGGAGCTGGGCTGGGTGCCGGGGGACGACGGGCGATTTGGGCGCGCGTCGGACCGCGTGGAACAATAGGGCGCTGGCCCTCGTCCGGCGCGTGACCCTGCCACAGGGGGATCGCCGCCCGCCGGTGCGACCGGGCCGCTTCCGTCCCATTCACGTATCACGATCGTTTCCGTCGATGACCTGTGGCATCGGCGAGGAGAGCAGCAGGCCATGAACCTCCTGGACAGTGTCGACTCCGCCTCCCTGCGGGACAACATCCCGGCCTTCAGGCCCGGGGACACGGTCAACGTCCACGTCCGCGTCATCGAGGGCAACCGCTCCCGTGTGCAGCAGTTCAAGGGCGTGGTGATCCGCCGCCAGGGCTCCGGGATCCGGGAGACCTTCACCGTGCGCAAGGTGAGCTTCGGCGTCGGCGTGGAGCGCACGTTCCCCGTGCACACCCCCGTGGTGGAGAAGATCGAGGTCGTGACCCGCGGCGCCGTCCGCCGCGCGAAGCTGTACTACCTGCGGAACCTCCGTGGCAAGGCCGCCAAGATCAAGGAGAAGCGGGAGAACTGAGCGGTCCCGTCTCCCGGTTACCATCACGGCGTGACCGAATCCGACGCACAACCTCAGGAGCGCGATCGCCCCGCAAGACCCCAGAAGGGGTGGCGGCGGTGGTCGCGCTCGGTGCGTCTGTGGGTGGTGGTGGCGCTGAGCACGGTGGTGCTCACCATGCTCACCAACGCCTTTGTGATGCAGCCCTTCCTGATCCCCAGCGGATCGATGGAGGGCACCCTCCAGGTCGGCGACCGCGTGGTCGTCAACAAGCTGGCGTACCGCTTCGGCGGTGAGATCGAGCGGGGGGACGTCATCGTCTTCGACGGAGCCGGATCGTTCACCGCGGAGCAGTCGGATCCGGGGCTGCTCGGCGGGCTGCTGCGCACGGCGGGCGCCGCGGTGGGGCTGTCCCCGTCCTCGGACACCGACTATGTGAAGCGGGTCATCGGCGTCGGCGGGGACCGCGTGCGCTGCTGCGACAGCCAGGGGCGGATCGAGGTCAACGGCGAGCCGCTGGACGAGCCGTATCTCTATCCAGGGGACAAGCCTTCGAATGTCACGTTTGATATCCGAGTGCCCGAGGGACGGTTGTGGGTGATGGGTGACCACCGTTCCGACTCGGCGGACTCCAGGGAGTACCTCGGCTCCCCGGGGGGCGGCACCGTTCCCGTGGACCGGGTGATCGGCCGGGTCGAGTTGATCGGGTGGCCGGTGGACCGCTGGGGCTGGCTGCGGTCGGCCCATGGGTGAGCGCGGCAAGCCGCGGGCGTCCCGCCGCCGCGCGCCGGAGCCCTCGCCACCCGACGACCTCGCCGCCGGGCCGTCGGATCCGGGCGAGCCGCACCCGACGCTGCGCGGCCCGGGGGAGGGGCGCGCCGACCGACGGCGGGCGGCCAAGCGGATCAAGCGCCGCAGGCGGCTGAGGACCACCAGGGAGATACCGATCCTCATAGGCACCGCGCTGCTCATCGCGCTGGTGCTCAAGACCTTTCTGGTCCAGGCGTTCGTCATCCCCTCCGGATCGATGGAGGAAACGATTCGCGTGGACGACCGCGTGCTCGTGGACAAGCTGACGCCGTGGTTCGGCTGGGAGCCCTCGCGCGGCGAGGTGGTGGTCTTCAAGGACCCGGGCGGCTGGCTCGAGACCTCCGGCACGGAGGAGAGCACCGATCAAGGCCCCTTTGGGATCCGGCACATCCGATCGGCACTGACCTGGATCGGTCTGCTGCCGAGCGCGGACGATCAGGATCTGATCAAGCGGGTCATCGGAGTCGGCGGTGACACGGTGGTCTGCTGCGACCCGGAGGGCCGGGTCATGGTGAACGGCGTCCCGCTGGAGGAGCCGTACCTCTACCCCGGCGATCCGCCGTCCCAGATCGAGTTCGACGTGACGGTCCCGGAGGGGCGGATCTTCGTCATGGGCGATCACCGGTCGAACTCGGCCGATTCCCGTTATCACCTGGACGAGGACGGACATGGGACCGTCCCCGAGGACCTGGTCGTCGGGCGCGCGATGGTGATCGCCTGGCCGTTCGGGCACTGGAAAGGGCTGGACGGCACGGACGCGTTCTCCTCCGTGCCCGACGCCGCGCCGACGGAGGGCGCCGTCGACGCCCGGGCGTACCAGGGGGAGAATGGCCCCCGCGAAGAGAACGAATTGGCGCGACTCCCGATCCCTGCGGAACTCCCGCTCGTTATGGGAGTGGTGGGCCTGTTGCGACGTCGGGACAGGCTCGACGGCCCGGAGCGGAGCGTGAGGAGCGAATGTGGGGGACGTAGCGGTGGGTGCCCGGTCCGGCGCGGAAGACCCGGAGGACCGTCCGGTGAATCCCGGCCCTGGAGGCGCACCCGGCGAAGAACCCCGCGGCGCCGACCTGGGGCGCGCGCCCCGGGAGGGCGGCCCGATCCCGGGTGACGCCGCCGCCCGCGAGGCGGAGGGCGACCCGGGCCGCGACCCCGATGACCGCGCGGGCCCGGGCCCCGAGCCGTCCGACGCCGCGTCCGACGACGGGGCGGAGCTCGCCGCGGACGCCCGGGGTGGGCGCCGGGGCAGGCGCCTCAAGCGCGAGGTGAAGCAGCGCTCCTTCTGGAAGGAGCTGCCCATCCTGATCGGCATCGCCATCGTGCTGGCGCTGGTGATCAAGACGTTCCTGATGCAGGCGTTCTCCATCCCCTCCAACTCCATGCAGAACACCCTCCAGGAGGGTGACCGCGTGCTCGTGGACAAGCTCACGCCCTGGTTCGGCAGCGAGCCCGAGCGCGGTGAGGTGGTGGTCTTCCACGACCCGGGCGGCTGGCTCGGGGAGGCGCCGGAGGGGGGCGGCGGGCTCGGCGGCGCCGTGCAGAGCGCGTTGAGCTTCATCGGGCTGATGCCATCGGCCGAGGACCAGGACCTGATCAAGCGCGTGATCGCCGTCGGCGGTGACACCGTCGCGTGCGAGGAGGGCGGCGAGGTCCAGGTCAACGGCGAGCCGCTGGACGAGAGCGAGTACCTCTTCCCCGGGAACACCCCTTGTGGCGACCGGCCGTTCGGCCCCATCGAGATCCCCGAGGGGCGGCTGTGGGTGATGGGCGACCACCGCCAGGACTCGCTCGACTCCCGGTACCACCAGAACCTCGAGGGCGGCGGCACCGTCTCGGAGGACGACGTGGTCGGGCGCGCCATCGTCATCGCGTGGCCGATCGACCGCTGGGGAACGCTGCCCGTCCCCGACAGCTACGGCTCGGTGGGCGCCGCGGCGATGGCCGCCACGCCCGCGGCGCTCGGCGTGGCCGGGGCGGTGCCGCTCGTGCTGATGCGCCGCAGGCGGCTGCTGAGGAAGGCGGCGGAGGCCGCGCCCGTGGCCGGTGAGCCCGCGCCCTGGGCCGCGGGGCGCGCGCCGGAGGCCGGGCCAGAGGCGAGGCCCGAGATGGGGGAGACCCCGCAGCGCTGACCCCGTCACCCGGGGTGGATAGGGTCGCCTTCCGACCATTGATCGGAGGGGGGCCTGATGAGCGGATCCATACGGGGGCGGGGGCGAGTGGGCCGCGTGCTGTCCGGAGCCGCGGTGGGGGTCGGCTGTGTCCTGCTGCTCGGCGGCTTCGTGCTGGCCGCGATCCTGTACCAGCCGTATGCCGTGCCCACGGACTCGATGGCGCCCGCCGTGGTCGCGGGGGACCGGGTGCTGGCGCAGCGCATCGACGGCGGCGAGGTCCACAGGGGCGATGTGGTCGTCTTCAAGGACGCCACATGGGGCGAGTCCCTGATGATCAAGCGCGTGGTGGGGATGGGGGGCGACGTCGTCGCGTGCTGCGACGAGAACGGCCGGCTCACGGTGAACGGCGAGCCGGTGGACGAGCCCTATCTGGCGGACACCGAGAACCCCGCGTCGAGCACCGGCTTCGACACCGAGGTGCCCGAGGGGGAGCTGTTCCTGCTGGGGGACGACCGGGCGGACTCGCTCGACTCCCGCAGCCTGCTGACCGAGGCGGGTGGCGGCACCGTGCCCGCCGACGCGGTCTCGGGGCGGGTCGAGGCCGTGGTGTGGCCGCTTGAACGGTTCGGCCAGCTGGGGCGGGCCACGGGCTTCGCGGAACAGCCCGGCGGGATCTCGGCCGCGGGGCCGCTCCGGCCGCTGTTCCAGGTGATCTGCGCGGGTGCGGTGCTGATCGTCGTCGGGGCCGTCCATCCCACGGTGGCCCGCCTGAGGTCCCGGTCAGGACCGCCACGGCGTGCGGATGTCTCAGGTGACGCACAATGAGGGGACGCACGGCTGAAGGGGTAACGCCATGAGTGCCGAGGACCTCGAAAAGTACGAGACCGAGATGGAGCTCAAGCTCTACCGGGAGTACCGGGATGTGGTCGGCCTCTTCACATATGTGATCGAGACCGAGCGGCGCTTCTACCTCACCAATGACTACGAGATGCAGGTTCACTCGGTCCAGGGAGAGGTGTTCTTCGAGGTCTCGATGGCGGATGCCTGGGTCTGGGACATGTACAGACCGGCGAGGTTCGTCAAGCAGGTGCGGGTGTTGACGTTCAAGGACGTGAACATTGAGGAGCTGAACCGCAGCGAGTTGGACCTTCCCGAGGACTCGGGCTTCGGCGGCGGCCGGAACGCCTGATCGACCGGCGTCACTCGATCGGGGGACAGGGTTTTCCACAGATCCCGCGTTGTCCACAGATTCGCGAGCGGCCCGTCACGGAGGGTCACGGCCAGGCATCCTGGGGTCATGACACTCGTCGCCACGCTGCTCAGCACGTTCCTGTTCGGCGTCTCCCCCGAGGCCGCCGCCTGGCCGGTCCCCGGCGCCTCGGGCGCCTCCCGCCCCCTGATCGCCCGAGGCTTCGAGCCGCCGCCCCAGCCTTGGTCGGCGGGCCACCGCGGGGTCGATCTGATCACCCGCGCGGGAGCCGAGGTCCGCGCGGCCGTCGCGGGCCGCGTGGTCTTCGCCGGGTCGGTGGCCGGGCGGGGGGTGATCAGCATCGAGCTGCCCACGGGGCCCGAGGGAGGACCCGCGCCCCGCGTCACCTACGAGCCGGTGCGGGCGTCGGTCGCCGTGGGCGACGAGGTCGCGGCGGGGGACGTCGTCGGCAGGCTGGCCGAGGGCCCGTTCCACTGCGCCGAGCCCTGTCTGCACTGGGGGCTGCGGGTGGGCGAGACCTATCGAGACCCACTCTCGCTCCTCCCGGAGCGGCTGCTACGCCGGGGCCCCTCCCGGCTGCTGCCGACCACCGGCGTGCCCGTCCCCGGGGAGGCAGGAGACCCCGTCGAGGGCAACCCGGACGGCGAGGTCGGCGATCACCTCGGGGGTCGGCGACCCGGGGCGGCCGAGGTGGCGCACCGCCGCGTCGACCACGCCCTGGAGCAGCGCCGCGACCAGGCGCGGCTCCTCGTGGCCGAGTCGTCCGAGCACGTCGACGAGCATGCCGAGCAGCCCGCCCCGCGCCGCATGGGCGCGCTCCGCGGCCGCCTCGTCCAGCTCGCGCGCGGCGCAGGCCAGTACGGCTCGGTGCCGCTCGTCCACCGCGAGGGCCAGCTGGACCCGCACAAAGGACTCCGCCTTGGCGCGGGGCGTGGGCGCCGCGTCCATCGCGGCCGCCACCCGGGCGGCCCCCGGGGGAGGTCCCGCGCGCACAGCTCCTCGACCAGGGCCGCGCGCGAGGGGAAGTGCTCATGGACCGCGGAGGCGGCCAGCCCGGTGCGCTCGGCGAGCGCGGGAAAGGTCAGCGCCCGGGGGCCGCCCTCCGCCAGCAGCGATCCGGCCGCGTCCAGCAGGGCGGCGTGCCGCTTTCTGCGGCGCTCGGCCGCCTCGGCCGTGGGGATCCTGGACACGCCCTCACTTTAGGGCGCGGGGGCCGGGCCGCCGGGCGGTTCACCCGGATGTGCGCCCCGCCGTCCACGGAAGGTGACCCGCGCGGTGACCCGACCGGGGTCCCCGGCCGCCGCGTCAGCCGGTCACATCGGCGAGCTTGGCCCTCAGCTGGAGCACCGACTTGGTGTGGATCTGGCTCACCCGGCTCTCCGTCACGCCCAGCACCTCGCCGATCTCCGCGAGCGTCAGCCCCTCGTAGTAGTAGAGGGTCACCACGGTCTTCTCGCGCTCCGGCAGGGTGTTGACCGCGCGGGCCAGCAGGCGGCGCAGCTCGCGGTCCTCGGCCACCTCGACGGGATTGTCCGCGGCGGTGTCCTCCAGGGTGTCCATCAGGCTCAGCCGGTCACCGCCCTCGCCTCCCGCGTGCAGCAGCTCCTCGAGGGCCACGACGTTCGCCAGCGACAACTGACTGAAGACCGCGTGCAGTTCGTCCAGGGACACCCCCATCTCCGCGGCCACCTCCGGCTCGGAGGGGGTGCGGCGCAGGGACGCCTCGAGGGTGGCGTAGGCCCGCTCGATCGCCCGCGCCTTCTGCCGCACCGAGCGGGGGATCCAGTCGAGCGCCCGCAGCTCGTCGATCATCGCGCCCCTGATCCGCGTGATGGCGTACGTCTCGAACTTGATGGAACGGTCCGGGTCGAACTTCTCGATGGCGTCGATCAGTCCGAACACCCCTGAGGACACGAAGTCGGCCTGCTCCACATTGGGCGGCAGCCCCACGCTCACCCGGCCCGCCACATACTTCACCAGCGGCGAGTAGTGGAGGATCAGCTGCTCCCGCAGCCGCTCGTCGCCGGTGGCCTTGTAGGCGTGCCACAGCTCGTCGAGCGCGGTGGACGGGGCGGAGGGGGTGGCGCCCTCCGCCGCGGCCGGCGCTGCCGGAGCCGCGTGCCGAGGCCCCAAGGAGTGCTGTGGCATGCGTTGTGTTGAGCCGATCTGCGGGATTACGGGTGGGGGTGGGGGGTAACGCGACGGGGACTCTGTGAGCGTAGCGTGAGCACGGCGTAGCATTGCGCACGTCGAGGTCGGCGGCTATGCGCAGATACGTTCCGCTGCGCGCACCGTGGGGTTACGCGCGGGCGCTGTCCCGGCGCCGGGGCCGCTTCGCCTCGGTGGGCCGCCTCCTGCGCAACTGCCAACGCCCGCCCGCCCGTTCGACGAAGCCGAGGGTGCTCAGCTCCCGAAGCCGCGCCTCCACGGCGGCCACCCCCATCCCCGCCTCCCCGGCCACCGCCGCCGCGCCGACCGCGCTCGTCGCGGGCAGCGCGTCGAGCACCCGCGCCGTCTGCGGGGCCAGCAGGTCCCGCGGCACCGCGGGGCCGCCCCCCTCGGCGGCCAGCTCCCCCATCTCCCCGACCAACTCGACGATTTCGCCCGCGTCGCCGACCGGCGTCGCCTCCTCGCGGATCAGCCGGTGCGTCCCCGCCGAGAGCCCCGAGGTCACCGGGCCCGGCACGGCCATCAGATGGCGCCCCAGCCGTCGGGCGTGCCGCGCGGTGATCAGCGAGCCGCTGCGCTGGGCCGCCTCGACCACCACGGTGCCGCGGGTGAGGGCGGCGATCACGCGATTCCGTTGGACGAAGCGGCCGCGGGTGGGGTGGTCGCCCGGCGGCAGCTCGGCCACCAGCAGCCCCCGCTCGGCGATCGCCCGCAACAGCTCGTGGTGGAACGCCGGGTAGCTCACATCCACCCCACAGGCCAGCACGCCTACCGTCGCGCCCCCGACGTGCAGGGCGCCCTGGTGGGCCGCGCCGTCGACCCCTTCCGCGCCGCCCGACACCACCGTCCACCCGCGGCCCGCGAGAGTCGCGCCCAACTCGAGTGCCACGAGCCTGCCGTAGTCCGTGCACTTCCGCGCGCCCACCAGCGCCACCGACCGCACCGCCACGAGCCGCAGCGAACATCCTCCCCGCACCCAGAGGCCCAGAGGGCGCGCGTGGCCCAGGTCGTTCAGCTGGGACGGCCACTCACGGTCGCCCGGGCACACGAAGCGCCCGCCGAGCCGGGCGATCCACGCCAGGTCGCGCTCCGGTGCCGCCCGCTCGGTGCGCACCAGCAGCCCATCCCAGCGCGCGGGCGACAGCCCGGGCGGCCGGGGCCCGCCCTCGCGCAGCGTGCGCCACACCTCCTCGGGGCCCGACTCGGCCAGCCAGCGCCCCGTCAGCCCGTCCCCTGGCTCGACGATCCGCGCCAGCGCCGCCCGCGCCAGCCGACTCGTCTCGCTCTCCCGCCCCGGGGAAGCCGTCATGGCAGGCTCCCCGCCACCCCGGCCCCGCGCCGCACCCCCGTGCGCAACTCCAGGGCGGCGTCGACGTCCTCGGACGTGGGCCGGTCGTGCCCCGCCAGATCCGCCACCGTCCAGGCCACCCGCAGCACCCGGTCGAGCCCTCGCGCGGTGAGCAGCCCGCGGTCCATGTCCTGCTCGGCCCGGGCCAGCGCGCCGGGCAGCGGTGACCAGCGGGTGCGCAACTCGTGGCCCGGCACCTCGGCGTTCGTCGTCCAGGGAGCCCCGGCGAAGCGCGCGGCGGCCCGCTGCCGCGCCTGGAGCACCCGGGCCGCCACCACGGCCGTCGGCTCCCCGCCCGCCATCGAGATCAACTCGGCCCGGCTCACCGGATCCACCGGCACCCGCAGGTCCACGCGGTCGAGCAGCGGCCCGGAGAGCCGGGCGCGGTATCGCCGGACCGTGCTCGGCAGGCAGTCGCAGTCCCCGTGCGGGGAGCCGTGGCGGCCGCACGGGCAGGGGTTCGTCGCGAGGACGAGCAGCACCCGGGCGGGCATCCGCACCACGCCCGCCGACCGGGCCACCACGACCTGCCCCGACTCCAGCGGCTGGCGCAGCGCGTCGAGCGCCTGGCCGCTCATCTCGGCGGCCTCGTCAAGGAACAGGACGCCATGGTGCGCCAGCGACACCGCCCCTGGTCTCGGCACCCCCGTGCCGCCGCCCACCAACGCGGCCATCGAGGCCGAGTGGTGGGGCGCGCAGTACGGCGGGCGGTCGATCAGCGGCCGCCCGTGCGTCAGGGAGCCGCCCACCGAGTGCACCGCGGTGACCTCGAGCGACTCCTGCCGCGTCAGCGGCGGCAGCAGCCCGGGGAGCCGCTCGGCCAGCATCGTCTTCCCCGCCCCCGGCGCCCCCTTGAGCAGCAGATGGTGGCGCCCCGCCGCGGCCACCTCGAGGGCGCGGCGGGCGAGCCGCTGCCCCGAGACCTCCGCGAGGTCGGGCGGCCGCTCCCCGCCTGGCGGCGTGTAGAGCCCGCCGGGCGGCGGGTGCCCCCAGCCCGCGCCGAGGGGCGGGAGCGCCCCTGGCCCTTCCTCGGGCGCGGGCTCGTCGGGCACCGGCTCGTCGGCGAGCACGGCGATCAACTGCCGCAGGCTGCGCACCCCGAGGACCGCCACATCGGGAACGAGCGCCGCCTCGGCCGCCGTCTGCTCGGGCACCACCACCTGGCGGTACCCGGCCTCGGCCGCGGTCAGCACCGCGGGCAGCACGCCCCGGACCGGGCGGACCCGCCCGTCAAGGCCCAACTCGCCGATCATCATCACGTCCTCGATGACCCGGGGGTCGATCCGCTCGGCGGCGGCCAGCACGCTGCACGCCACCGCCAGGTCGAACCCGCTGCCCGTCTTGGGCACCGCCGCCGGGCTCAGCCCGACGGTCAGCTTCTTCTGCGGCCACTGGGCCCCGGAGTTGATCACCGCGGCCCTGACCCGGTCCCTGCTCTCGCTCAGGGACTTGTCCACGAGCCCCACGAGCGAGAAGGTCGCGACGCCGGGCTCCAGATCGGCCTGGACCTCGACCACCACCCCCTCGACGCCGACCAGGGCCACCGCGCACGTGCGGGCGAACGCCATCACGCCACCCCCCTCACATGCTCGACCTCGGGCCCGCCCCGCTCCGGCAGCAGCACCCCCACCATGTCGATCCGCACCCCGCCGGGCGGCGGCTCCCCGTGGACCGCGAGCCACCGCTCGCTCAACCACCAGTCCGCCAGCCTCCGCAGCCGCGCGATCTTGTCGGGCGTCACCGCCGCCATCGGATGCTGGAACGCGCCTCCCCGCCGGGTCTTCACCTCGCACACCGCCAGCGCGCCCCCGCGCTCCGGCGGGTCCTGCGCGACGATGTCGATCTCCCCGCCGCGACACCGCCAGTTCCGCTCGAGGACGGTCATGCCCGTCTCCCGAAGTCTGCGGACCGCCAGGTCTTCCCCGAAGCGGCCGAGCCCTCTGCGTCGATCCATCTGTGTGTCACCTCCGTCACCGAGGGTGCGGCAACGCCGGGACAGAAGTGGATCTTGGTGGAAAAACCTCCCCCTGTGGAAAACTCCCTCACCCCTTCGGGGACATCGACGGACTGTCGCCCGGGGATGTTCCGGTCCCGTACACTTCTGGTGGCGATCCGGGGTCCCGGATCGACCTCGCATGCCCCGCCACTTCGGCGTTCCGGTCCGTCCGCGGCGCCGCGGTGGCCGCGTCTCTCGGTCCGTGGAGCAGCCTGTCACCAGGCGGTTCCCGGCGGGCGCGCCGGGGCGTCAGGGGCGTCCGCCCACCCGGGCGGCGCCGACAACCGAGCGTGAACAAGGAGAACGGCCATGGCCGTCGTCACGATGCGGGAGCTGCTTGAGAGCGGCGTCCACTTCGGGCACCAGACCCGCCGCTGGAACCCCAAGATGAAGCGATTCATCTTCACGGAGCGCAACGGCATCTACATCATCGACCTGCTCCAGTCGCTGTCGTACATCGACCGCGCCTACGAGTTCGTCAAGGAGACCGTCGCCCACGGCGGCACCGTGATGTTCGTCGGCACCAAGAAGCAGGCCCAGCAGGCCATCGCGGAGCAGGCGGCCCGGGTCGGGATGCCGTACGTCAACCAGCGCTGGCTCGGCGGCATGCTGACCAACTTCTCGACGGTGCACAAGCGGCTCCAGCGCCTCAAGGAGCTGGAGCAGATCGACTTCGACGACGTGGCCGCCTCGGGCCTCACGAAGAAGGAGCTGCTCGTCCTCTCCCGCGAGAAGGCCAAGCTGGAGAAGACCCTCGGCGGTATCCGCGACATGCAGAAGGTGCCGAGCGCCGTCTGGATCGTGGACACCAAGAAGGAGCACATCGCCGTCGGCGAGGCCCGCAAGCTCAACATCCCGGTCGTCGCGATCCTCGACACCAACTGCGACCCGGACGAGGTCGACTACAAGATCCCGGGCAACGACGACGCGATCCGCTCCGTCACCCTGCTGACCCGCGTGATCGCCGACGCCGTCGCCGAGGGCCTCATCGCCCGTTCCGGCGCCGCCGAGGCCAAGGGTGGCGAGAAGCCGGCCGGTGAGCCCCTGCCCGAGTGGGAGCGCGAGCTGCTCCAGGGCGCGGAGGCCAAGGCCGAGGAGAAGCCCGCCGACGAGCAGCAGCCCGCCGCCGCGACCGCCGAGGCCCCTGCCCCGGCTGCGGCCGAGGCCCCCGCCCCGGCCGAGGCCCCCGCCCCGGCCGCGGCCGAGGCGCCCGCCGAGCAGAGCTGACCTCGCGCTTTCCGAACGACGACTTCCGGAAGAGAATCACGTAACCATGGCGAACTTCACCGCCGCCGACGTCAAGAAGCTCAGGGAGCTGACCGGCGCCGGCATGATGGACTGTAAGAAGGCTCTCGACGAGTCCGGGGGGGACGTGGCCAAGGCCGTCGAGATCCTCCGCGTCAAGGGCCAGAAGGGCGTGGCCAAGCGCGAGAGCCGCACGGCCGAGAACGGCGCGGTCGTGGCCCTGATCGCCGACGACCAGGCCTCAGGCGTGCTGGTCGAGCTGAAGTGCGAGACGGACTTCGTCGCCAAGGGCGAGAAGTTCCAGGCGGTCGCCCAGGCCATCGCCGAGCACGTCTTCGCGACCGCCCCCGCCGACCTCGCGGACCTGCTCACCTCGGAGATCGAGGCGGGCAAGTCCGTGAAGGACTACATCGACGAGGCCAACGCCGGCCTGGGCGAGAAGATCGTCCTTGACCGCTACGCCCGCTTCGCCGGCGCCTACGTGGGCTCCTATCTGCACCGCACCAGCCCCGACCTGCCGCCGCAGGTCGGCGTCCTGGTCGAGCTGGCCGAGGAGAACGCCGACGTCGCCAAGGACGTGGCGCAGCACATCGCGGCGTTCGCGCCGAAGTTCCTCACCCGTGAGGACGTCCCGGCCGACGTGGTGGAGAGCGAGCGCCGCATCGCCGAGGCGACGGCGCGCGAGGAGGGCAAGCCCGAGGGCGCGCTCCCGAGGATCGTGGAGGGCCGGGTCACCGGCTTCTACAAGGAGAACGTCCTCCTCGACCAGCCGTTCGCCAAGGAGAACAAGAAGACCGTTCAGAAGGTGCTCACCGAGGCCGGCGTCACGGTGAAGGGCTTCGCCCGCTTCCGCGTCGGCGCCTGACCCGGCGCACGCACCGCGCCGCCGTGCCTCGGTCGGCGGCGGAACGGACGTTACCCGGCTATTGTCGGGCGGAAGGCCGTCCGGCCGGGGCCACCCGGCCGTGGCGACCGCAGTTGTGACGAGGAGGCCATTGCCCAGCAGGGGACCGCATGGATCCACTGGCAGTGGCCTCCTTGGCGTGTGTGCACGAGGAGACATCCATGAATCAGGACGACAAGCCCCGGCGTTTCCTGCTGAAACTGTCGGGTGAAGCCTTCGCGGGCGGTGGCGGGCTCGGTGTCGATCCCGATGTCGTGCACAAGATGGCGCGCGAGATCGCCGCGGTGGTGCGGGACGGCGCCCAGATCGCCGTCGTGATCGGCGGCGGCAACTTCTTCCGGGGCGCCGAGCTCCAGCAGCGCGGCATGGACCGGGCCCGTTCCGACTACATGGGCATGCTCGGCACCGTCATGAACTGCCTTGCCCTCCAGGACTTCCTGGAGAAGGAGGGCATCGACTCCCGCGTGCAGACCGCCATCACGATGGGCCAGGTCGCCGAGCCGTACATCCCGCTGCGCGCGGTGCGCCACCTGGAGAAGGGCCGCGTCGTCATCTTCGGCGCGGGCATGGGGATGCCGTACTTCTCCACCGACACCACCGCGGCCCAGCGCGCCCTGGAGATCGACGCCGAGGCGCTGCTGATGGGCAAGAACGGCGTCGACGGCGTCTACGACTCGGACCCCGCGAAGAACCCCGACGCCGTGAAGTTCGACGCCCTCGACTACGGCGAGGTCATCACGCGCGACCTCAAGGTGGCCGACTCCACGGCGATCACCCTGTGCCGGGACAACAAGCTGCCGATCCTCGTCTTCGAACTGCTGGCGGAGGGCAATATCGCCCGCGCCGTGAAGGGTGAGAAGATCGGCACACTCGTCAACAGCCAGGGTCGGCGGGCCTGAAGCCGCGAGCCCCCGCCCCCATTCCGCTCACCCCATCGAACCAGGAGCACACGGTGATCGAAGAAGCCCTCCTCGAGGCTGAGGAGAAGATGGAGAAGGCCGTCCTGGTCGCCAAGGACGACCTGGCCGCCATCCGTACCGGCCGCGCGCACCCGGCGATGTTCAACAAGATCGTTGCCGAGTACTACGGCACCATGACCCCGATCAACCAGCTGGCGTCGTTCTCGGTGCCCGAGGCGCGCATGGCCGTGGTCACCCCGTTCGACAAGAGCTCCCTGCGCAACATCGAGCAGGCCATCAGGGACTCCGACCTCGGCGTCAACCCCACCAACGACGGACACCTCATCCGCGTGGTCTTCCCCGAGCTGACCGAGGAGCGCCGCCGCGAGTACATCAAGGTGGCGCGCTCCAAGGGCGAGGACGCCAAGATCTCGATCCGCGGCGTCCGGCGCAAGGCCAAGGAGATCATGGACAAGGCCATCAAGGACGGCGATGTCGGCGAGGACGAGGGCCGCCGCGGTGAGAAGGAGCTCGACGACACCACGGCCAAGTACGTCGCCCAGGTGGACGAGCTGCTGAAGCACAAGGAAGCCGAGCTGCTCGAAGTCTGACCGGAAAGACGCTGTCCGCTGTGAATGACTCATCCTGGGGTCCGCCCCCGGTCGCCGGCTACGTCGGTCCCCCCGCCGACCAGCCGCGCGCCGTCCCGGCGGGTCCCGTACGCGAATCGGGACCGGCGGCGCAGACTCGCCCTATGTCGAACGTGCCCGCCCCGAGCGGCGGGGAGCCGGAGGGGCGGGGTGAGAGCGAGGGGCGGCAGCCGGGGAAGAAGCGGGCCGGCCGGAACCTCCGCGCCGCCGTCGGGGTCGGCCTCGGCCTCGGCCTCGTGGTCCTGGCGACGCTGTTCCTTTACAAGCCCGCGTTCCTTGCCGTGATAGCGGTGGCCGTCGTCGTGGGGTCGTGGGAGCTCTCCGCCCGGCTCGCCGAGCGCAAGGGCATCCATGTGCCGCTGCCGCCGCTCGCGGTGGGCGGCGCCGCCACGGTGGTGGCCGGCTATTTCGGGGGACCCGAGGGCGCGTGGGTGGCGATAGCGTTCACCGCGCTCGCCATTCTCCTCTGGCGCATGGTCCACCCCCCGGAGAACTACCTGCGGGATGTCACCGCCGGGGTGTTCACCGCCTTCTACGTCCCGTTCCTCGCCACGTTCGTCGCGCTGATGCTCGCCGCCGACGACGGCCACTGGCGCGTGCTGACCTTCCTGGTGCTGACGGTGGTGAGCGACACGGGCGCCTACGCCGTCGGCTGGCGCATCGGGCGCCGCAAGCTCGCCCCGCGCATCAGCCCGGGCAAGACCCGCGAAGGGCTCGCGGGCGCCGTGGTGTTCGCGATGGCCGCGGGCGCCCTGTGCATGCAGTTCCTGATCGACGGCGGCACGTGGTGGGAGGGCCTGATCCTCGGCCTCGGCGTCGCGGCCAGCGCGACCCTGGGCGACCTGGGCGAGTCGATGATCAAACGGGACCTGGGCATCAAGGACATGGGAACGCTCCTCCCCGGCCACGGCGGGATCATGGACCGCCTCGACTCGCTCCTGCCGACCGCCCCCGTGGTGTGGCTGCTGCTGCTCGCCTTCGCGGGCGCGGGCTGACCGCGCGATCTGCGACACTGGCCGCATCATGCCTGCACCAGGAGAGCTCACGTTCGTCGCGCCGCGCGGGGCGGCCAAGCCCCCGCGGCACCTCGCCGACCTCACCCCCGACGAGCGCCGCGCGGCGGTCGCCGAGCTGGGGGAGAAGCCGTTCCGCGCCCGGCAGCTGTCGCGGCACTACTTCGCGCGGCTGGCCGACGACCCCGCGGCCTGGACGGACATCCCCGCCGCGTCGCGCGAGCGGCTCGCGGGGGCGTTGCTGCCCCGGCTGATGACGCCGGTCCGCCACCTCAGCTGCGACGACGGCGCCACGCGCAAGACGCTGTGGCGGCTCCACGACGGGACGCTCGTGGAGTCCGTGCTGATGCGCTATCCGGACCGCGTGACGATGTGTGTCTCCTCACAGGCCGGCTGCGGGATGAACTGCCCGTTCTGCGCGACCGGTCAGGCCGGGCTCGACCGCAACCTCTCGACCGCCGAGATCGTGCACCAGATCGTGGACGGCATGCGCGCCCTGCGCGACGGCGAGGTCCCTGGCGGCCAGGCGCGGCTCTCCAACATCGTGTTCATGGGCATGGGCGAGCCGCTGGCCAACTACCGCAGGGTGACCGGCGCGATCCGCCGCCTCACCGACGCGGACCCGGACGGCGTGGGCCTGTCCCAGCGCGGGATCACCGTGTCCACCGTGGGCCTGGTGCCCGCGATGCTGCGCCTCGCCGACGAGGGCTTCTCGTGCCGCCTCGCGGTCTCGTTGCACGCGCCCGACGACGAGCTGCGCGACACGCTCGTCCCGGTCAACACCCGTTGGAAGGTGCGGGAGGTGCTCGACGCGGCGTGGCGGTACGCCGACAGGTCGGGCCGCCGCGTCTCCATCGAGTACGCGCTGATCCGCGACATCAACGACCAGGCGTGGCGCGCCGATCTGCTGGGTCGGCTGCTCAAGGGCCATGGGGCGCACGTCAATCTGATCCCGCTCAACCCCACGCCCGGATCGAAGTGGACCGCCTCGCGCCCCGAGGACGAGCGGGCGTTCGTCGCGGGGTTGGAGGCGCACGGCGTCCCGGTCACGGTGCGGGACACCAGGGGCCAGGAGATCGACGGCGCCTGCGGTCAGCTGGCCGCTGCGGAGCGGGAGTAGCCGGGGCGGGGGTGCCCCCGGGCGCCCCCTGCTATCGTGACGCGGTACAACCATAAAACCGTCACACATTCCGACAGGGGAGCGCTCGCAGCGCTGAGAGTGCGGCACCGGCCGCAGACCCTCGAACCTCGCCCAGGTCATGCTGGGTAGGAAGTTCGGATCACCCTCTCGCGTGCTGCCGTCGTGTGTCCTGTCACGAAAGCGGCACCCATGAAGCGCACCCCGATATCAAGTCCCCTCCTGCCTGGCCTCGCCCTGGTCCTCGGCGCCGGGCTGCTGACCGCCTGTGGGGACGACGGCGGGGACGGCAACGGCTCGGGGAACGACGAGGGCTCCGGCGGGGACACGGTCACGGTGGTCACCCATGACTCGTTCCTGGTCTCGGACGACGTGCTCGCCCGGTTCACCGAGGAGACCGGCCACACCGTGGAGATCCTGCGCGGCGGCGACGCGGGCGTGATGGTCAACCAGGCGGTGCTCTCCGCGGGCAACCCCCAGGCCGATGTGATCTTCGGCCTCGACAACACCCTGCTCTCGCGCGCCCTCGACGCCGGGATCCTGACCCCGCACACCGCCGATGGCCTCGACGCCGTTCCCGAGGAGTACCAACTCGACGCCGATGAGCACCGGGTGACCCCCGTGGACACCGGGGACATCTGCGTCAACTACGACCGCGCGTGGTTCGCCGACGCGGGTCTCGCCCCACCCGAGACGTTCGAGGACCTGGCCGACCCCGCCTACCGCGACCTGCTGGTGGTGCAGAACGCCGCCACCTCGTCGCCGGGCCTCGGCTTCCTGCTCGGCACCGTCGCCGCGTTCGGCGAGGACGGCTGGGCCGACTACTGGGAGCGGCTCGCCGACAACGGCGTCGAGGTCGTGGACGGCTGGGAGCAGGCGTACAACGAACGCTTCTCCGGCGCCGGGAACGGCGACCGCCCGCTCGTCGTCTCCTATGCCTCGTCGCCGCCCGCCGGCGTGGTGTACGGCGGCGACGAGCGGCCCGACGAGGCGCCGACGGGCGTGGCCACCGGGACGTGCTTCCGGCAGGTCGAGTTCGCCGGGCTGCTCGACGGGGCGGCCAACCCCGAGGGCGGAAGGGCGTTCCTCGACTTCCTGCTGACCCGGGACTTCCAGGAGGACATGCCGCTCCAGATGTTCGTCAACCCGGTGGTCGAGGGCGCCGAGGTGCCCGAGGAGTTCACGCGGTACGGCGCGACGGTCGAGGACCCGCTGACGATGGCGCCCGACGACATCACGGCGGGCCGCGAGCGGTGGATCGAGGAGTGGACCTCCCTGGTCGTCAGGTGAGGCGCCGGGTGAGGCGTCAGGTGAGGCGCGGGGGGCGGCGCGGGGTCGCCGTCCGCCTCGCGCTGCTGGCCGTGCCGCTGGCGTTCTTCGCGCTGTTCTTCGCCTACCCGGTCGCCGCCATCACCGGGCGGGGGCTGCGCGCCGACGGCGCGTGGCAGCTCTCGCGCGCCCTGGATGTGCTCACCGCGCCGGGGATCGGCGACGTGCTGTGGTTCACGCTGTGGCAGGCCGCGGCCTCCACCGCGCTCACGCTGGCCCTCGGCCTGCCGGGCGCGTACGTGTTCGCGCGCCTGGACTTCCCGGGCAAACGGCTCCTGCACGCCGTCGTCACCGTGCCGTTCGTCCTGCCGACCGTGGTGACGGGGGCGGCGTTCCTCGCCCTGCTCGGGCGCGGCGGGCTGCTCGACGAGCGGTGGGGGATACGCCTGGACGACGGCGTCTGGGCGATCCTGCTGGCCCACGCCTTCTTCAACTACGCGGTCGTCGTGCGCACCGTCGGCGGGCTGTGGGCCCAGCTCGACCCGCGCCAGGAGGAGGCAGCGCGGGTGCTCGGCGCGGGCAGGTTCGCCGCGTGGCGGCGGGTGACGCTGCCCGCGCTCGCGCCCTCGGTGGCCGCGGCGGGGCTGCTGGTGTTTCTGTTCACCTTCACGTCGTTCGGCGTGATCCAGATCCTGGGCGGGCCCCGTTACGCGACGCTCGAGGTCGAGATCTACCGGCGGACCGCGCAGCTGCTCGACCTGCCGACCGCCGCCGTGCTCACGCTGCTCCAACTCGCCCTCGTCGCCGCCCTGCTGGGGGCGCACGCGCTGATCACGCGCCGCGCGGAGTCCGCCCTGGCGCTCACCGACCCTGCGGGCAACGCCGCGCGCCCGCGCGGGGGAGCCCAGTGGGCGCTGCTCGGCGGCACCCTCGCGGTGATCGCTCTGCTGCTCCTGCTGCCGCTGGCGGTCCTGGTCGAGCGCTCCCTCTCGGTCGACGGCGGCTACGGCCTCGCGCACTACAGGGCGCTCGCGGGCACCGAGAGCGGAACGTTCGTGGTGGCCCCCTGGGAGGCCATCGGGACGTCGCTGCGCTACGCCGCCGTCGCCACCGCGATCGCCCTCGCCGTCGGGGGCCTGGCCGCGGCGGCGCTGACCCGGCGCGCGGCGCGCTTCACGCGCGGCTTCGACGCGCTGCTGATGCTGCCGCTCGGCACGTCGGCGGTCACGGTGGGCTTCGGCTTCCTGATCGCGCTCGACGAGCCGCCGTTGGACCTGCGTTCCTCGTGGATCCTGGTGCCGCTCGCCCAGGCGCTGGTCGGCGTGCCCTTCGTGGTGCGGGTGCTGCTTCCGGTGCTGCGCGCGGTGGACGAGCGGCTGCGCGAGGCGGCCGCGGTGCTCGGCGCCTCGCCGTTGCGCGCCTGGCGCGAGGTGGACCTGCCGCTGGTGCGCCGGGCGCTGCTGGTCGCGGCGGGGTTCGCGTTCGCCGTGTCGCTCGGTGAGTTCGGGGCGACGGTCTTCATCGCGCGGGCCGACGCGCCCACGCTCCCGGTGGCCGTGGCGCGGCTGCTCGGCCGGGCGGGGGAGCTCAACTACGGGCAGGCGATGGCGCTTTCCACGGTCCTGATGCTGGTGTGCGCGCTGACCCTGCTCGCGCTCGAGAGCCTGCGCCCCGCGGCCTGGCGCGGAGGACGAGGGGGACGAGGGGAGTGGGTGGTGTGAGCGGCCTTCTGACGCTGTCCGCGGTGTCGGTCGCCTATGGCGAACGCGCCGCGCTCGACGCGGTGGACCTGGCGGTCGCCGAGCACGAGACCGTGTGCGTGCTCGGCCCGAGCGGCAGCGGCAAGTCGACGCTGCTGCGCGCGGTGGCCGGTCTCACCCCGGTGGACGCGGGAACGGTCCTGCTCGACGGCCGCGACCAGGCCGGGGTGCCGACGCACCGGCGCGGGGTGGGGCTGATGTTCCAGGACCACCAGTTGTTCCCGCAGCGGGACGTCGGGGGCAACATCGCGTTCGGCCTGCGCGTGCGCGGGGTCGCGCGCGCCGAGGCGCGTCGGCGCGTGGCCGAGCTGCTCGACCTCGTCGGGCTCCCGGGCGCCGAGCGCCGCGCCGTTTCCGCGCTCTCCGGAGGCGAGCAGCAACGGGTCGCGCTCGCCCGGGCGTTGGCGCCCCGGCCCCGGCTGCTGATGCTCGACGAGCCGCTGGGGCAGCTCGACCGGGACCTGCGTGAGCGGCTCGTCGTGGAGCTGCGCCAGCTGTTCAGGGCGCTCGGCACCACCGTGCTCGCCGTCACGCACGACCAGGGCGAGGCGTTCGCGCTGGCCGACCGCGTGGTGGTGATGCGCGAGGGCCGCGTGGCCCAGTCGGGCACCCCGGTCGAGGTGTGGCGGCGCCCCGCCGACGCGTTCGTGGCCCGTTTCCTGGGCTTCCGCAACGTGGCCGAGGCGACCGTCCGTGCCGCCGAGCCCGTCGCCGACACGCCCTGGGGCCCGGTCCCGGTCGCGCCCGGCACGCCGCGGGGGCGCCGGCGGCTGCTGATCCGCCCCTCGGGTGTGCGGCTCGCCGCCGAGGGGGCGGCGCGCGCGGTGGTGCGGGGGCGCACGTTCCGTGGTGACCATGTCCTGCTGCTCCTCGAGCCGGAGCGCGGTCCCGCGCTCGAAGCGGCGTGTGCGCTGGTGGACGCGCCCGCGGAGGGCGCGAAGGTCGGCCTGGCCTTCGACGCGGCGGACGTCGTGACCCTGCCGGGCGACTGACCGCCGCGTCGGCGGTCCGTGGCGGCGCGCGGAGAGGCCCTCATCCCCGCGGCCGACGACGTGCCGTGAGCGCCCAACGCCCGGGAGGTCACCGGACATTGATGAAAGTTTTCATCTAGTCGGGGTGGCGGCGGCGAAGTAAATTGTCGCCCCGCACCCCAACTTCCGGGAGAAGCCCGCATGAGACGGATCCTGCCCACCCTGCTCGCCTGCCTCGGCCTGCTCTGCGGCGGCCTGGCCGCCGCCGGACCCGCCGCGGCCGACGACGGCAACCCGCCCGAGCAGTGGCGCAGTTACTGGGTCGACGCCTTCAACGAGGGCATATACACGCCCGATCAGGTCGACGCGCTGATCGACGACGCACTCGCCGTCAACGCCAACGCCCTCATCGTGCAGACGGCCCGCCGTTACGACTGCTTCTGCAACCGGGCGCTCTACCCCCGCACGGACGCCGCCGTCGACCCCGCGCCCTACGACCCGCTCGACGAGGTCATCGCCGAGGCCCACGCCGCGGGCCTCGAGGTGCACGCCTGGGTCAACGTCAACACCATGTGGAACAGCGCCACTCCGCCCACCTCGCCCGACCACGTCTTCAACCAGCACGGCCCCACCGCCCAGGGCGCCGAGCGCTGGCTCAACAAGAAGGCCGACGGCACCGAACTCGTCGGCGCCAACGCCTACATCGACCCCGGCCACCCCGCGGCCGTCGAGTACGTCGTCTCCGCGATCCAGAGCATCGTCGCCGAGTACGACGTGGACGGGATCAACCTCGACTACATCCGCTACCCCGACGGCAGCGCCCAGACCACCCACAGCGACTGGGGCTACAACGACGTCTCCGTGGCGCGCTTCCAGGAGGCCACGGGCCGCACCGACGTGCCAGCCCCCGCCGACCAGCAGTGGGGCGACTGGCGCCGCGACCAGGTGACGGGCCTGGTGCGCCGCATCTACCTCGGGCTGTGGGAGGTCGATCCGACCGCGCGCCTGTCGATGGACGCCATCACCTACGGCTACGGCCCGCAGTCCGTCGGCGGCTGGGAGGGCACGCGCACCTACGCGGAGGTGCTCCAGGACTGGGACGGCTGGCTGGACGAGGGCATCATGGACACCGTCGTCACCATGAACTACAAGCGGAACTGGCAGCCCGACCAGGCCCGGATGTTCAGCGAGTGGTCGGAGTACCTCGCCGACGCGCAGGGCGACCGCCAGGCGGTCAACGGCCCCGCCCTCTACCTGAACGCGGTCGACGACAGCGTCGCCCAGGTCACCGAGGCCCTCGCCCCCACCGAGGCGGGCAACACGGCGGCGGGCTGGAGCGGTTACTCCTACGCGAACGCCAGCATGGACGCTGCCACCGCGGGCGCGGACGCCGAACGGCAGCGGCTGGCCGAGGCGTTGACGACCGGCCCTGACGCGCCGTTCGCCCAGGAGGCCGAGGTGCCGGGCATGGACTGGAAGGAGGCGCCGAGCGATGGCCATGTCACCGGCGAGTTGACGCTGCGGAACGGCACCCCGCTCGACGGCGCCGAGGTCACCCTCACCCCGCTCGTGGGCGGCGGCGACGAGCAGACGCGGTCGGCGGACGGCTCGGGCTGGTTCGGCTTCGCCCATGTCGACCCCGGGCTCTACCTGGTCACCGTCGACCTGCCGCGCGGCGTGGTCGGCGCGCCGGTCACGGTGGCGAGGGTCACGCGCGGCGAGATCGCCGAGGCGGACTTCCCGCCGTTCGTCGGCCTCCCCTGACGCGCGGCCAGGCCCCGCCGCCGCCCCGCGGGGCCTGGCCGCATGGCCCTGCCCTGGCAGGGTGGGCGCACCCCCCGGACGAAGTCCGGGGGATCAGCCGCCCGCGGGCAGCGTCAGCAGGAACGTCGTCAGCCAGGTGAGCGGCAGCAGCAGCCCGAGCAGCGTGGCCGCGCGCAGCGCGGCGGCGCCCCGCAGCATCCCGCGCGGGGCGCCGAGCCGCAGCAGCGTCGCGGTCGCCGAGCGCCGCGCCGCCCGCGCGTCGTCGGCCACGGTCGCCACCGTGCCGAGCGCGCACGCCAGGACCACCCCGGTGCCGAGCGTGCCGAGCGGCCCGAACTCCCGTAGCCCGTCGAGCTCCACCGCCGCGAGCAGCGCCCCGCCGGCGGCGGCCAGCGCGCCCAGCGGGCGGCCGAGCCGCCTCGACTCGTCCTGGAGGGTGCGCCCGGCCAGCAGCCGCATCACCCCTGGCCGCCCCGCGCACAGCAGCATCCCCGACAGATGGACGACCCCGGGTCCCGCAAGCACGATCCCGGCCGCGATCAGCAGCCAGCCCCCGACCACCCCCGCCGCCACGCCCCCCAGCTGCCCGGTGACCGGCAGCCAGCCGTCCGCGGGCGTTGCGGGCGCGTCGTCGCCGCCATAGGCGCACAGCGCGATGCCCGCCGTGGCCAGCGCGGTGCCCCAGGGCAGCCCCGCGGGCGCGGGGGTCGGGGGAGTGGCGCGGGCGACGGCGGCCGGGTCGCCGACCGGGGGCAGGTCCCGGCGCGGCGGCTCGGGGCGGCGCACGGCGAGCGCGCCGGCCGCCGCGGCCGCCCCCGGCACCACGGCGAGCAGGGTCAGCATGCCGCCGAGCGGCAGCGGCTCACCCGCGGCCAGCGCCCCGGCCGCGGCCCCGTCGAGGGGCAGCCCGCCGAGGTCGCCGCGCAGGTGGAGGAAGACGAGCAGCGCGAGGCCCGTGCCGAGCAGCGCGGCCACCGCGGCGGACGCGGCGGCGAGCGCGGGCAGCCTGGCCGGGCCCATGCCCGCCACCGCGAGCCCGGCCCTGGGCCGCGCGGACGGGTCGGCCCTGGCCACCGCGACGGCCAGCTGGACGGTCGCGGCGAGCGGGACCGCGCACCACGCGAGCCGCAGCACCGAAGCCCGCCCGCCCACGGGGTCGGCCGCGGCGTGGGCCAGCGCGGCGAGCAGCAGGAACGCGACGCACCCAGCCGCCCCGGCCAGCAGCAGCCTGCGGAGCAGCGCGAGCGGGGCCGAGCCCCGGGCTAGACGGAGAGCGAGCATGCGGCCGGGTCCGTCGCTCCGGCCTCCCGGCCGTCGACGAGGGTGACGGTGCGGTCCGCGAGGGTGGCCACCTCGGCGTCGTGGGTGGCGAGCACCACGGTGATGCCGTGCGAGCGGCCCGCGGTGGTCAGCGTGCGCAGCACCTGCGCCCGGTCCGCGCGGTGCAGCGGCGCGGTCGGCTCGTCGGCGAACAGCACGTCGGGCTGGTGGACCAGGGCGCGGGCGATGGCGACGCGCTGCCGCTGGGACTGGAGCAGCGCCGAGGGCCGCTTCCTGGCGCACTCGCCGACGTCGAGCCGTTCGAGCCACTCGAGCGCCGTGCGGCGGGCCTGTCGGGGGCCGCCGCCCGCGAGCAGCAGCGGGAGCGCGGCGTTCTCCCACGCGGTCAGCTCGGGCACCAGCTGCGGGGAGTCGCCGATCCAGCCGAAGCGGTCGCGGCGCAGCCGTTCGCGGGAGGTGGGGGTGAGGGTGTGCACGGGCATGCTGTTGAACCACACCTCGCCGTCGTCGGGCACCAGCTGACCCGAAAGGCAGCCGAGGAGGGTGGTCTTGCCGCAGCCGCGCTGGCCCGTCACGGCGAGGATCTCGCCCTGCTGCACGCCGAGGGTGACTCCGAGGAGGGCGGGCGAGCCGTTGTGGGCGTAGTGCAGATCGCGTGTCCACAGCACGTCGTTGTCGGGTGGGGCCATGGGGGCGGCACCTCCGTCGTTGTCGCTGCTATCGCTCGTATCCCCCGTGACGCTGGCACAGGGCCGCCGACGGTCAGGGGGCGACTCGGCGAGTAGTCCGAAGAATCCTCCGGACGGTGCAGACGCCCGGCGCCGCGGCGAAGAATCTCTCCCCAACGGTGGCCCCCGGCGCTGTTCTTCCGTGTTCCGCCCGCGTATGGCGGCGGATCTGTGGTCCGTGCCGGTGTTGTGTGACCGGGCTGGGGGCATAGGGTGCCCAGGAGATCAGGGGATCCACAGCAGCGGACCGGGAAGGCAGGAGGGTGCCGTGACGACCGAGCCACGCCGTTTGCGCAACTACATCGACGGGGAGTTCAGGGACGCCGCGGACGGGCGGACGATGGAGGTGGCGGACCCCACGACCGGCGAGGCGTACACCACCGCCCCGCTGTCGGGCGCCTCGGACGTGGACGCCGCGATGGAGGCCGCCGCGCGGGCGTTCCCCGCCTGGCGCGACACCACGCCCGCGGCCCGCCAGCTGGCGCTGCTGCGGATCGCGGACGCGTTCGAGCGCCACGCGGACGAGCTGCTCGCCGTCGAGTGCCGGAACACCGGCAAGCCCCTGGAGGTGACCCGCCAGGAGGAGCTGCCGATGATGCTGGAGCAGATCCGGTTCTTCGCGGGCGCGGCCCGGATGCTCGAGGGCAAGTCGGCGGGCGAGTACATGGCGGGGCTGACGTCGTTCGTGCGCCGGGAGCCGGTCGGCGTGTGCGCCCAGGTCACGCCGTGGAACTACCCGGTGATGATGGCCGTCTGGAAGTTCGCCCCCGCGCTCGCGGCCGGGAACACGGTGGTCATCAAGCCGTCCGACACGACGCCCGCGTCCACGGTGTTCGTCGCGGGGCTGATGGGCGAGATCCTGCCGCCCGGCGTGTTCAACGTCGTGTGCGGGGACCGTGACACCGGGCGGCTCATGGTCGAGCACCCGGTCCCCGCGATGGCCTCCATCACGGGCTCGATCCGCGCGGGCGTGGAGGTGGCCGCCGCCGCGGCCAAGGACCTCAAGCGCGTCCATCTCGAGCTGGGCGGCAAGGCGCCCTGTCTGGTCTTCGACGACGCCGACCTCGCCGCCGCCGCCGAGGGCATCAGGGACGCGGGCTTCTTCAACGCCGGGCAGGACTGCACCGCGGCCACCCGTGTGCTGGTCCACGAGTCGGTCCACGACGCGTTCGTCGCCGCGCTCACCAAGGCCACCGACGAGGTGAGGACGGGCGACGTGAGCGACCCCGACTGCACCTACGGCCCGCTGAGCAGCGCCGGACACCTGGCCAAGGTCGAGGGGTTCATCGAACGCCTCCCTGCCCACGCGACCGTCGTGACCGGAGGGCACCGGGTGGGGGAGCGCGGCTGGTTCTACGCGCCCACCCTGGTCACGGGCTGCCGCCAGGACGACGAGATCGTCCAGCAGGAGGTCTTCGGCCCGGTGATCACCGTGCAGAGCTTCGCCGACGACGACGAGGCGACCCGCTTCGCCAACGGCACCGACTACGGCCTGGCCTCCTCGGTGTGGACGAAGGACCACGGCCGCGCGATGCGGCTGTCCAAGGCGCTCGACTTCGGCTGCGTCTGGATCAACACGCACATCCCGCTGGTCGGGGAGATGCCGCACGGGGGCTTCAAGAAGTCCGGCTACGGCAAGGACCTCTCCGCCTACAGCCTGGAGGACTACACGCGCGTCAAGCACGTGATGACCCAGCTGTAGCGCGCGCCGCCCCCCGCGCCCCCGCCCCCCCCCGCTACCCGCGGGCCGCGCGGTCGAGCTCCGCGCGCAGCGCCGCGATCCGGTTGGTGGTGATCGCGGTGACGCCGAGGCCGAGCAGCCGCCGCATCGTGCGGCGGCTGTCGGCCGTCCAGGCCGCGACCCGGTACCCCTCGGCCCCGGCGGCCAGCACGGTCGCCCGGGTGACCAGGCCCCAGCGGTAGTTGAGCCAGCGCGGCCGGACCTCGGCCAGCAGGGAGGCGCGCGGGCGCGAGGCGCGTTTCCAGGTGAGCGCGATCTCCGCCTCGGCGTCCGCCGCCCGCACCGCGCGCAGCGCTCCCGGGTCGCCGCAGTAGTAGACGCGCCCCGCCACGCCGAGCTCCCGCACGGTCGCGACCGCGGCGCGCGCGGTCACGGGGAGCCGCTCGGGCAGGTCGATCAGCGTGCGCACGGGCGCGGTGACGGCCAGCGCCTCGGCGAGCGTCGGCACGCCGCCGCCCGTCAGCGCCGCGACCTCGCGCGCGGTCAGCTCGGCGACCGCCGCGCGGTGGCCCCACAGGCGTTCGAGCGTGGCGTCGTGCACCACGACGGGGACGCCGTCCGCCGTGGCGCGCACATCGAGCTCGACGGCGTCCGCGCCCGCCGCGACGGCCGAGGCGAACGACGCCAGGGTGTTCTCCCGCGCCACGTACGGGTCGCCGCGGTGGGCGACCGCGATCACCCCCGCCACGCGGCCAGGTGCGCGTCGATCTCGCCCGTGAGGCGCGCCTTGCCCGCCTCGTCGAGGAACGACGCGGCCACCGCGTTCTTCGCCAGCGCCGCGACCCCGGCCTCGTCCAGGTCGAGCAGCCGGGCCGCGATGGCGTACTCGGCGTTGAGGTCGGTGGAGAACATCGGCGGGTCGTCGCTGTTGATCGTCACCAGCACCCCGGCCTCGACCATGCGCCGCAGCGGGTGCTCGTCGAGGGAGGCCACGGCCTTGGTCGCGACGTTGGACGTCGGGCACACCTCCAGAGGGACGCGGTGCTCGGCCAGATACGCCAGCAGCTCGGGGTCGTCGGCCGCGCTGGTGCCGTGCCCGATGCGCTCGGCGCGCAGCTCGCGGATCGCGTCCCACACCGTGCCGGGGCCCGTGGTCTCCCCCGCGTGCGGGACGCTGTGCAGCCCGGCCGCGACGGCCCGGTCGAAGTACGGCTTGAACTGCGGCCTGGGCCAGCCGATCTCGGGCCCGCCGAGGCCGAAGCCGATCAGTCCTTCGGGGCGCAGGTCGACGGCCATCCGCGCGGTCTCGTCGGCGGCGGGCAGGCCGAGCTCGCCCGGGATGTCGAAGATCCAGCGCAGCACGACGCCCAGGTCGCGCTCGGCGGCGGTCCTGGCGTCCTCGATGGCCTCCATGAACGCCAGGTCGGGGATGCCGCGCAGGACGGAGGTGTGCGGGGTCACGGTCAGCTCGGCGTAGCGGATGTTCTGCCTGGCCATGTCGCGCGCGACCTCGTAGGTGAGCAGCCTGACGTCCTCGGCGTCCCTGATCAGCTCGACCACCGCGATGTAGATCTCGATGAAGTGCGCGAAGTCGCGGAACGTGAAGAACTCGGCCAGCGTCTCCTGGTCCTTGGGGACGCGGGAGTCCGGGTGCCGCGCGGCGAGCTCGGCGACGATGCGGGGCGAGGCGGAGCCCACGTGGTGGACGTGCAGCTCGGCCTTGGGCAGCCCGGCGATGAAGGCGGTGAGATCGGTCAACGGAGCCTCCGGGTCAAGTCGGTGCCCGCACATCGTAGGCGGGGCCCGACCGGCCGTGGCACGGCCTTAAGGTATGGCCAACGATTGGGGAGGGACTGTGACCGCTGACCCGTACGCCGGCTGGCCGCCGCCGCAGGGGGTGTACGCCGCGCCGCCCGCGCCCGCCCCACCGCGCAACGGCGTCGGCACGGCCGCGCTGCTCCTCGGCGGCGGGGGCGCGTTTCTCTGCTGGACCTTCGCGGCCAGCTTCCTCGGCCTCGCCTGCGGACTGCTCGCCACCGCCCTCGGCGCGTGGGGCGTGGTGCGCGCCCGGCGCGGGATCGCGAGCAACCGGGGCGAGGCGCTCGGCGCGCTGTGGCTCGGCATCGGCTCGACGGTCATCTCGGCCGTGCTGACCGTGCTGTTCGTGCTCTGGGCGTCCGGGATCACCGGGGTGGCCTCCGCGGCGGGCGATGACTACCTGGCCGCGGCGGGCGACGAGGTCGCCTTCGACGACGGGGTCACGGTCGTGATCGCGGAGCCGCTGCCCTCCGGTGGCGCGGACACCGTCTCCCTGGAGATCACGGTCGTCAACGGCGGCGAAGGGCCGCTCGACATGGGCGAGGGCGCGCTGCGGGTGTTCACCGGCGACGAACGGGTGCCCAACGAGCTGCTCGAGCTGACCTCGCCCGCCCCCGACGAGCTGGCGACCGGGGAGTCGGCGCGGCTCGCGTACCGCGTCCCGCTGCCCGACCCGGGCGCCGGCTATCTGTCGGTGGACTTCGCGCCGGGCGAGGACCACGCGTTCGGCTACTGGGACCTCGCCCTGGGCGACGGCGGGTCAGGGGACCCCGAAGGCCCTGGGGACACGGACGACGCGGGGGATCCGTCGGGCGGGATCTCCGCCTGAGCGCGGCGGATCGCGCGCGGGTCCCGGGAGAAAACCCCGCGAAGTCGCGTAAGGATCCGGCCTCTTCCCCCTCCCTCACCCTGACCGATCGGCTCGGGCCCTGGGCCGGCGGGGGGTGAGGAGGAGCGCGATGACCGCGAGTGGCCGGATGAGGTCGGCGATCGAGTGGCTGGCGTCGGCGGCGCCGGAGCCGGACGCCTGCCGGTGGGAGTGGGAGCGGCACCCGATGGGGGTGGCCCTCCTGCCCGCGGGCCGGATATGGGATGTGCTGATCCTGCCGGGAACGCTCGGCTACCCCACGTACGACGTGCTGAGCCGGGTGATCGACCGCCCAGGGCCCGTGCTCGCCGACCACACCGACGCCCGGATCGGCTTCTTCGTGCCGCCCGGCACGGCAGGCCGGTGGCTCGGCACCGGGGTGCGCGCGGCGGGGCGTGGCAGCTGGGTGGTGGTGCCGCACCCGATGCGCACGGCGAACGGGGTGCGCTGGCTCGTGCCGCCCGACGGCTCGGGGGTGCTCACCGACCCGGCCGTGCTGGAGCTGGCCATGCACGAGGCCGCGGCGATCATAGGGCGGGGGCCACGCTGACGCACGAGCGCCCCGGAGCCTTGGGGGAGAGCTCCGGGGCGAGATGTCGTCGCCGTGCGGACGGCCGCTCGCCCCGGGGGGTGTGGGGCGGGCGGAACCGGTCCGAAGGAGTGCGGGAGTCTGGCTGCTCTCGCCACGGCTTCGACGGTACGGCAGGTCAGCGCCCCGGGGAGTCGCCCGCCGCGTATCCGCATCACATCCCCGCAGCTTCTCCATGGTGGAACGGCCGTGGGCACAGGGGGCTTTCCCGATCCGCGCCCCGGCCGCCCCGCCGCGCGCTCACACGCTCGCGACGGCCTCGGCGACGATGTCGAGGCCCTCGCGCAGCAGGTCGTCGCCGATCACCAGCGGCGGCAGGAACCGCAGCACGTTGCCGTAGGTGCCCGTGGTGAGGACGACCAGGCCCGCGCGGTGGCAGGCCGCGGCGACGGCGGCCGTCGCGGCCGGGTCGGGGTCCTTGGTGCCGGGCTTCACGATCTCCACGGCGAGCATCGCGCCGCGCCCGCGCACGTCGCCGATCAGCGGGTGCTTCTCGGCCAGCGCGAGCAGCCGCGGCTTCATGATCTCCTCGATGTGCCGGGCCCTGGCCGCCAGGTCGAGCTCGCGCATCGTCTCGATGGCGCCGAGGGCCGCCGCGCACGCCACCGGGTTGCCGCCATAGGTGCCGCCGAGGCCGCCGGAGTGGACGGCGTCCATGATCTCGGCGCGCCCCGTGACGGCGGCGAGCGGCAGGCCGCCCGCGATGCCCTTGGCCGTGGTGATCAGGTCGGGCACGATGCCCTCGTCCTCGCACGCGAACCACTGCCCGGTCCGGCAGAAGCCCGACTGGATCTCGTCGGCGATCAGCACGATCCCGTGCTCCTTCGCGAACGCGGCCACGCGCGGCAGGAATCCCCGCGCGGGCACGATGAACCCGCCCTCGCCCAGCACGGGCTCGACGACGATCGCGGCGGTCTCCGAGGCGCCGATCTGCTTGGTGATCTGGTCGATGACCTGGGCCGCGGCCTCATCGGCGCAGTGCTCGGGGCCGGTCGGCCAGCGGTACGGGTACGCCATCGGCACGCGGTAGATCTCCGGCGCGAACGGGCCGAAGCCGTGCTTGTAGGGCATGCTCTTCGAGGTCAGCGCCATCGTGAGGTTGGTGCGGCCGTGGTAGCCGTGCTCGAAGACGACGACCGCCTGGCGCTTGGTGTGATAGCGGGCGATCTTGACGGCGTTCTCCACCGCCTCGGCGCCCGAGTTCAGCAGGATCGACTTCTTGGCGTGGTCGCCCGGGGTCAGCCGGGCCAGCTCCTCGCACACCTCGACATAGCCCTCGTAGGGCGTGACCATCACACACGTGTGGGTGAGGCGCGCCAGCTGCTCGCCCGCGCGCCGCACCACGGCCTCGGCGCTGTTGCCGACGGAGGTCACGGCGATGCCCGAGCCGAAGTCGATCAGGCTGTTGCCGTCGACGTCCTCGACGACGCCGCCGCCGGCCCGCGCGGCGAAGACGGGCATCACCGTGCCGACGCCCGCGGCGACGGCGGCCTGCTTGCGCGCCATCAGCTCCCGCGAGAGCGGGCCTGGGATCTCGGTGACGAGCTTGCGCCGCTGGGGGAGGGAGGGGCCACCGGACAGTTCGGTCATGGCGGTCATGCGTGCACTCCTCGTCGCGAAAGGGCCTGTAGTGCTCACTCCTGGCAGGCCAGGCTAGGGCCCCTCCCGGCGCTCCGGCATGCTCCACCCCGGAGTGGTCGGGGCGCGGGCTTGTCCGCCGCGGAGGGCTCGGCGGTCCGGTGGTCGGCGGTCCGGTGGTCAGCGGTCGAGTTGGGGGACGCGGCCGCCCTGGGCCGGGGATATGCGGCGGCCCTCGCTGTCGAAGACATAGAGCTGGTCCAGGTCGAGCAGCAGCGGGACGCGCTCGCCGAGCCGGGGCTGCACATCCATCCCGGCCCGCACCACCAGGCCGTCGCTCACCCGGCCCGACGGCGTGGGCGACGGCGGCTCGGGCGCACGTTCGGCCGCCTCGGACGCGCCGGGGCGCGCGCCGGGCGCCGAACGCCCCCCGCGGCCCGGCATCCGCCACACCCGGTGTTTCCTCGGCCGCCTGCCGTGGCCGCGCGCGACCGGCGGGCGCGGCGCCTCGAGGCCGTCCACCTCGGCGTGCCGCGCGCCGGTGCTCACATGGACGAGCGACTCGTGGCCCTGGTACTCGACGTGCTGCACCACCCCGTTGAGCAGCGCCTCGCTGGGGCGCATCTCGCCGGGGGCCGCGATCCGCACCGCCTCCGAGCGCACCCCCACCGTGATCGGGCGGCCCATCTGCACGCGCAGCAGCTGGTGGTCGTCGCTCAGCGGCTGGGGCAGCATGATCCGCTGGGTGCCGAAGTCGATCGACATGCGCCCGTCGAGCGGCGCGTACACGGTCGCGCGCAGCAGGTTGATGCGCGGGGTGCCGACGAACGCCGCCACGAAGACGTTGTCGGGAAGGCGGTAGACGTCCCGCGCGGTGCCGGTCTGCTGGAGCACCCCGTCGCGCATCACCGCGACCCGGTCGCCCAGCGACATCGCCTCGGACTGGTCGTGCGTCACATAGACCGTCGTCACGCCCAGGTGCCGGGTGAGGGTGGCGATCTCGGCGCGCAGCCGGTTGCGGAGCTTGGCGTCGAGGTTGGACAGCGGCTCGTCGAGCAGGAACGCCGTCGGCCTGCGCACGATCGCCCTGCCCATCGCCACGCGCTGCCGCTCGCCACCGGAGAGCTGGGCGGGGTAGCGGTCCATCAGGTCCTCGATGCCCAGCAGGCGCGCCGCCTCGTTCACCCGGGGCCCGTCGTCGAGGCGCGGCGCCTCGATACGCAGCGGGAAGCCGATGTTCTGGCGGCTCGTCATGTTGGGGTAGAGCGCATAGTCCTGGAAGACCATGGCGAGTTGGCGCTGGCCTGGCGGCAGGTGGTTGGCGTATTCGCCGTCGAGCAGCAGCCTGCCCGATGTGATGTCCTCGAGGCCCGCGATCATCCGCAGGACGGTGGACTTCCCGCACCCCGAGGGGCCGAGCAGCACGACGAACTCCCCCGGGGCGATGTCCAGGTTGAGCCGGTGCACGGCGACGACGTTCCTGGGGAACGTCTTGGTGACGTCTCGGAGCGAGATGGCGCGAGTCATGGAGGGTTCAGCCCGGGGTCTTCGTTGAGCCAGCGGTGGTCCTGGAACGTAGCGCACCAGTTGTCCCAGCGGAACGGGTATGCACAGGTTGGCCCATCGCATATTCGACGGCTCGCCCTGCATTAGATTGGATCGACGACGCTCGGCCAGCCGGTGGCACTGTCAGGGGGCTCGGCACCGCATGAACAGCAATGGCGCGTGGAACGCGCGGCAGACGCCAGGGGGGGACCGCGAGGCCGTCCCCTTTGTCGGGGGTGCCCCGCCCGCGCCCCGGCGCCCACCCGAGCCGGAAGCCCCGCCGCTGGTGCGCTGGATGCGCACGCCACGGCCCGCGGCCAGGCCCGGGGTGTGGCGCCCCGGGCACGTCCCCAAGCCGCCCGAGGACCCGAGCAGGCTGGGCGACCGTGAGCTGCTGGGCTCCGCACTGCTCGCGCTGATCTGCGGCTGGACGCTGTACTCCCTGTGCCTCACCTACCTCGACTTCTACGCCTGGCCCGCGATCTGGGTGACGCCCCAGCACTGGCGCGTGGCCCCCGAGCACCTCCCCGAGAACGCCACCGCCGACGACGTGCTGGTCGCCTGGCAGACGACCATGCAGATCTACGACATCCTCTTCGCCCTCGCGCTCATCTGCGTCTTCGGCAGGCTGGGCCACGGGCCCGAGGTGTGGCGCCGCTACGCCCCCGCGCCGATGCGCCGCGCGTGGTCCGCGGTGGCCTCCCCTTTCGGCTGGGTCGCCACCTACCGCCGCCAGCTGCTCGCCGTGCTGATCGGCGGGGTGATCTGGATGGCGTGCTTCACCGGGAACTGGATGCTGTGGCTCGAGCCGCTCTTCCTCGTGGTCCCCGACACATGGTGGGAGGACGGCGACACCCTCACCTACCGGGTCGCCTACAACATCTACTACGCCCTGTTCACGCTGCTGCTGCTCGTCGGCGTGTGGTCCCTGGGCGACCTGCGGGCCATCCCGCGGCGGATCCGCTTCGGCGTGCGCCCCGGCGAGCGCCGCGACCCGCGGGCCGGGGCGCCGGGCGTCACGGGCACTGAGATCGTGCCGCGCGCCGGGCTGACCGAGTGGGCGGCGCTGCGCCGCGCGGGGGCTCAGGGCGCCGCCGACCGGCTCGCCGATGACGCCAGGTCGGGCGCCATGTCCGACCTCGACTACGCCCGTATCGAGCACGCGTGGCAGGCCGTCAGGGCCAGGCCCACCGAGCTGCCCGCGTTCGCCGCCGCCGCCGAGGCCCAGGGCGCGGGCGCGTTCCCGCATGCCTCGGGCCACCGCGACCTCACGGTCCGCACCGCGCGGCACGACCTGCTGACGCGTCAGGTCCGCATCGGGCACGCCCCCGACGAGGAGCGCAACCCGTACGACTACCGCGGCGAGGACGTCGCCCTCGACCCGGCCGTGCTCGGCACGTCGCTGCTCGCCGTGGGCCCGCCGGGATCCGGCAAGACCGGACGCGTCATCAGGCCCGTCACCGAGGCGCTGTGCCTCCAGGCCCTCGCCAACCAGGCCACCGTCGTCGCCGTCGGCAGCGCGTCGAGCTCGCTCGGCCCGGACGACGCGTTCGACGTCATCCTGCGCGTCGGCGACCCGGCGAGCGCCTACCGGCTCGACCTGTGGGGCGGCGCCACCGACATCGACGGCGCCGCGGCGCTGCTGGCCGAGGCCCTGGTGGGCGGCTCGCGCGTGGAACCGAGGGACGCCGCCGCGGTGCTGAGCCAGCTCATCGGCCCCTACTACGCGGCGTTCGGGCGGCTGCCGGGTCTTGCCGAGCTGCGTGCCATGCTGGACGGCGCGCCCGCGCTGCTTCGCACCCTCCACGAGCGCCTCGACCACGCCCCCGACCAGCGCCGCGACCTCGAGGCGCGGCGGCGGCAGGCACAGCGGCCCGACGACCTCGGCCCCCATCTCGCGGACTGGCTCGCCCTGGTGGACCGCGCCGGGCTCTCGCCCCACGCCGCGCCGGGGGCCCGGGGGCCCGAGGTGTTCTCGCTCAGCGCCCTGACCAGGCCGCTGCGGGTGCGGATCGACCTGCCCGCCAGGGGGCACGCGGAGGCGGGCCGGATCATCACGCGGCTGATCCTCGCCCAGTTCACGGCGGCCGTGACCGCGCGCCCCGACCGCTCGCTCTTCGCGTGCCTCGTGCTCGACGACGCCACCGCGGCGATCACCCGGGGCACGGTGCGCGGGCTGACGCAGCTGCGCCCGGCCAACGGCGGCGTGGTGCTCGCGCTGCGCACGCTCGACGACGTTCCGGCCGACCTTCGGGCCGGGCTGCTCGGCGCGGTCGGCTGCCGCATGGCGTTCTCCGGCGTCACCACGTGGGACGCCGAGCACTTCGCGCGCGCCTGGGGCACCGAGTGGCGGGAGGACGTGGAGACCACCCGCACCCCCGACCGCGCGGGCGGCGGGCTGCGCCGCCTGGTGCGCGGGGTGCGCAAGCTGGCCACGGGGCGCGACACCACGGTGGACGCGGTGACGGTGCGTCGCGTGGAGCGCGAGCGCTGGTCCGCCTCCGAGCTGGCGCACCGGGTCCCGCCCCGGCACGCGGTGATCTCGCTGACCACCGTCTCGGGCGAGCCGGGCCCGCCCACCCTGGTGCGCCTCGGCTGACCCTCCCGCCGAGCCATGCGGAAACGTCCCCGCGGGTGTCCGACAACGGTCGGGCACCGGCCGCATATGCCCCGGGCGGGATCGAGTGGCCGCGACCCCTGGCTGTACGGTGAGGTGACGTGTCGCTACGCGCCCTCAAGGTGATCCATGCACCCGACGCTTGCCTCACTCGTCCAGCACACCTCGCTCAAGCTCGGCGTGCTCACGGGCGAGGACCGGCTGGACACCCCCGTGCGCTGGGCGCACGCCAGTGAGCTCGCGGATCCCACCCCCTGGCTCGACGGCGGGGAGCTGCTGCTGACCACCGGGCCGCACCTGGCCGTGCACGACGAGGCCGAGACGCGTGCCTATGCCGCGCGGCTCGCCGAGGCGGGCGTCGTCGGCCTGGCCTTCGGCGTCGGCGTCAACCACCCCGAGGTGCCGCCCGCGCTGCTCGCCGCCGTGCGGGAGGCCGGGCTCCCGCTGCTCGAGGTGCCGCGGCGCACGCCGTTCATCGCGATCGGCAAGGTCGTCTCGGCCGCGATAGCCGCCGAGCAGTACCGGGCGGTCACCGCGGGGTTCGCCGCCCAGCGCGAGCTGACCAGGGCCGCGCTCTCCGGCGACCGGCCCGAGGCGCTGCTGGCCAGGCTGGCCGGGCACGTGGGCGGCTGGGCCGCCCTCTACGACCTCTCGGGCGCGGTCACCGCCGTCGCCCCCGGCTGGGCGATGCGCCGCGCCGCCCGGCTCACCGCCGAGGTGCGGCGCCTCGGCGACCGGCCCGCGCCCGCGAGCGTCGTCTGCGCCGCGGGGCCCGAGGACGACCGCGTCGAGCTCCAGACCATCGGCACAGGGCAGGTCCCGCGCGCCGCGCTCGCGGTCGGCACCGACGCGCCGCTCGGCACGGGCGAGCGGTACGCCGTCCAGTCCGCCGTCGCCGTGCTGACCCTGCTGACCGAGCGCTCCAGGGCCTACCGGCGCGCCGAGGCCAGGCTGGGCGCGGCGGTGCTGCGCATGCTGCTCAGCGGCGAGCCCGACCACGCCAGGGCCGTGGCGGGGCAGCTCTACGGCGGGCTGCTCGACGCCCCGCTGCGCGTGCTGGTCGCGGCGGGGGAGCCCAAGGCGCTCGAATCCCTCCGTGCCGCCGCCGAGTCGGCCGCCACCCGCGCCGGTGAGTCGGTGCTCTCCGCCCCCGACGGCGACGGCCTGGTGCTGCTCGCGTCGGACGGCGGCGGCGCCCTTGCCGCGTGCCGGGCGTTCGCCGCGGGCCATGACGCGGTGGCGCTGGCCCTGGGCATGTCCGCGCCGACCGGGCCTGCCTCGGCCGACGCCGCCTACCAGCAGGCGCGCGAGGCGCTGCTGGTGGCGCGCCGCCGCGGGCGCGCGCTGGTCGAGCACGAGGACGTGGCCACCGGCACGGTGCTCTCCCTGCTCAACGACGACGCCGTGCGCGCCTTCGCCGACGGCATGCTGCGCGCGTTGCGCCACCACGACGAGCACGGCAGGGGCGACCTGGTGGCGTCGCTGCGCGCGTGGCTGGCCCGGCACGGGCAGTGGGACGCCGCGGCGGCCGACCTCGGGGTGCACCGGCACACGCTGCGCTACCGGATGCGGCGCGTCGAGGAGATCCTGGAGCGCTCGCTCGACGACCCTGACGTCCGCATGGAGCTGTGGCTGGCGCTCAAGGCCACCGACCGCACCGCGCTCGGCACCTCCTGAGGGTCACCTCCCGAGGGGCACCTCCCGAGGGCTGTCCGCCGGGCGGCATCTCCCGGGCGGCAGCCGCCGAGCGGCGGGGCCAGACGCCGGGGTGGCGCGCGCGGGGCGCGTTTTGCGACACCGCGGACAACATCGCCGCGGGCGCCCAGCGCCTACCGTGGAGGCGGGAAGCGGAAGCGACTACCTCGGAAGGCGGCATCGCGATGACCACGACTGGATCCCCGCGCCCGTTCTGGCTCGCGGGCCGGGAGGCGACCGGCGAGAGCACCGTGGAGGTCACGTCGCCGTGGGACGGCTCGGCCGTCGGCTCGGTCGGCGTGCCCACCGCGGCGCAGACGGAGGAGGCGGTGGCCGCGGCGGCGGCCGTGGCCGACGCGTTCGCCGCGACGCCCGCGCATGTGCGCGCCGCCGCGCTCGACCTGGTCTGCCGCCGGGTGGGCGAGCGGGCGGACGAGATCGCGCGGCTCATCTCGGCGGAGAACGGCAAGCCCATGAAGTGGGCGCGCCTCGAAGTGGCGCGCTGCGTCTCGGTGTTCCGCTGGGCGGCGGACGAGGCCAGGCGGTTCAACGGCGGGATCGCGCAGCGCCTCGACGCGGACGCCGGGGGCACGGGGCGGCTCGCGCTCACCCGCCGCGTCCCCTACGGCCCCGTGCTCGGCATCGCGCCGTTCAACTTCCCGCTGAACCTGTGCGCCCACAAGGTCGCGCCCGCCCTCGCGGCCGGGGTCCCGATCATCCTCAAGCCCGCGCCCGCCACCCCGCTCTCCGGGCTGCTGCTCGGCGACCTGCTCGCCGAGACGGACCTGCCCGCCGGGGCGTGGAGCGTGCTGCCCGTGCCCAACGACGCGATGCCCGCGCTCGTCCAGGACGAGCGGCTGCCGATCATCTCGTTCACCGGCTCGGTGCCGGTCGGCTGGTCCATCCGCGACGCGGTGCCGCGCAAGCGCGTCACGCTGGAGCTCGGCGGGAACGGCGCGGCGATCGTCCTGGCCGACTACGCCTCGGACGCCGACCTCGACTGGGCGGCGCAGCGGATCGCCACGTTCTCCAACTACCAGGCGGGGCAGTCCTGCATCTCGGTCCAGCGGGTCATCGCCGACGACGCGGTGTACGACCGGCTCGTGCCCCGGCTGATCGCCGCGGTGGAGGCGCTGGTCACGGGCGACCCGTCGGACGAGGCCACCGACGTGGGCCCGTTGATCAACGAGGACGCCGCCCGGCGCGTGGAGTCCTGGGTGGACGAGGCGACCGAGGCGGGCGCGAAGGTGCTCACCGGGGGCGCGCGGGAGGGCGCGAGCTATGTGCCGACCGTGCTCGAAGGCGTGCCGACCGACGCCAAGGTGGCCACCGAGGAGGTGTTCGGGCCCGTCATGGCCCTCACCCGGGTGAGCGGCGAGGAGGCGGCCTACGCGGCGGCGAACGCCTCGCGGTTCGGCCTCCAGGCGGGCCTGTTCACGCGCGACGTGCACGCGGCGTTCCGCGCCCACCGGGCCCTCGAGGTGGGCGGCGTCGTGGTGGGCGACGTGCCGTCGTACCGCGCCGACCAGATGCCCTACGGGGGCGCGAAGCAGTCGGGCGTGGGGCGCGAGGGCGTGCGGTTCGCGATGGAGGACTACACCTACGAGCGGGTGATGGTGCTCACCGGTCTCGAGCTGTAGGCGCGGGCGCCGCCGCGCGGTCGCGGCCCGCGGGGAGGCGGGCCACCACGAGGTCGCGGACGATCGCCTGGTCCACCCGGTGGCGGAAGCCCTGGTGCGCCTCGCCGTCCGCGACCTCGAAGCCGTGGTCGGCCAGCAGCCAGGTCAGCTCGGAGCGGCGCGCGACCAGGGTGTTCCACGCGATGCCGATGGCCCCGCCGGGCCGCAGCAGCCGGGTCCACACCGGCAGCGCCGACGTCAGCAGCGGCATCGGGCTGCGCGAGACCTCGGCGCGCGCCGTCGCGCCGTGCCGCACGCCGTAGGGCGCGTCGGTGACGATCAGGTCGAACGACGCGGGCCTGAAGAAGTCGCCGCTCGCGGCGGTGTCGGCGTTGACCATGGTGACGTCGATGGACTCGCCCCGCTTGTACGACTCCTTGGTCGCGCCGAGCTCGACATGGAAGCGGCGGCCGAGCGACCTGCGGTCGCGGCGCACGGTGGTGATCTCGGCGCGGTGCTTGAGCCTGCTGTTCTTGAGCCACTGGCGCAGAAAGGCGGCGTAGGCGTCGAAGCTCTTGCCGTCGCGCTCGACGCCCGCCGCGTCGAGGCCGTACATCACCGCCTGGTTGAGCGTGGTGCCCCGGCCGCACAGCGGGTCGAACACCCGCAGCTCGCGCCTGAGCAGGCGCTCGGGGTCGGCGCACGCCATCGCGGTCACGTTGAGCAGCAGCTTGGTGAAGTCCTCGTTGGTCTTGCCCGGGTACTTCTGGATCGTGATCAGCTCGCTGCCGAACGTGTCGAGCCGGGTCAGCTCCACGGGCGCGAGTCGGCCGTCCTCGATCTCGAACAGGGCGTAGAGCGACGACAGGTTGGCGAGCGCCGCCACCTCACCCTCGGTCAGCGGCTCCTCGGTCGCGAAGGTCACGTACGGCACCCCCGCGAGCGCGGTCTCGGCCACGTCCCGGATCCTGCCACCGAGCAACGCGTCCCCGATGACCAGCAGTTCCGCCCTGGCCAGGTCCACGGAGGCGCGGGCGTAGACCCGGTTGTGGGAGGGGAGCAGCAGCATTCCGTACGTTCTCATCGCGCCGGAGTGTAGTCGTTCACCTTTCAGTTGAAGTGCAGCCGGTCCACCCTGACCTGGCCCCTCAGGGTCAGGCGGAGGTCATGGACCCCCGTGGGCGGCTCGGGCAGCTCCGCGGTCACCGTCGTCCAGGCGTAGCGGTCGCCGGTGGACGGGACGCGCAGCGTGACGCGGCAGCCGGTGCCGGGGACGCGCAGCTCGACCGTGGCGCTCCCCGGCTCGGCGCGGGCCGCGCGCAGCCGCACCTCGCGCGCCCCCGCGCCGAAGTCGCAGCGCCGGAACAGCAGCTCGCCCGGAGCGTCGGGGCCCGCGGCCACGGCGTCGCCCGACACCCGTGTGGTGTCGACGAGTTCGGTGCCCTCGCTCTCGTCCCAGTCGGCCGCGGCCAGCCCCGCGGTCGACACGGGCCTCGGCCCGGGGCGTTCGCCGTCCACGGTCAGCTCGGCGGTGGCCCGCGGGTCGCGGCTCGAGGCGCCCGCGGCCACGGTGTAGGCCCCGGGCTCGACGCACCAGCGGCCGTGCGCGACGTCCCAGAAGCCCAGCGCCTCGTCGGCGGGCACGGCGAACGTCACCTCCCGGCTCTCGCCCGGCGCCAGATGGATCCGCCGGTGCCCGATCAGCCAGCGGTGCGGGCGCGGCACGCTCGGCGCGACGGCGGAGAGATAGAGCTGCGCCACCTCGTCGCCCGCCACCGCGCCCGTGTTGGTCACGGTCACGGTGGCGGTCAGCGTCCCGTCCACGACCTCGGCCGCGAGGCCCGCGTAGCCGAACGTCGTGTAGGACAGGCCGTGGCCGAACGGGTAGAGCGGCGCGCCGTCGTGGTAGAGATACGTGGCGCGCGCCGTGATCAGGTCGTAGTCCAGGAGTTCCGGCAGGTCCTCGTCCCGCGCGTACCACGTCTGGGGCAGCCGCCCGCCGGGCGAGACGTCCCCGCACAGCACCCGCGCCAGCGCCTCACCCGCGGCCTGCCCGCCGTGCGCGGTCCACAGCAGCGCGGGCAGCGCCGCGTCCGCCTCGGGCACGGCATACGGGTACGAGGAGACCAGCACGAGCGCGGTGCGGGGGTTGGCGGCGTGCGCGGCGCGCCACAGCGCCTCCTGGCGAGGGGGCAGGGCGAGCGTCGAACGGTCCTCGGTCTCCCGGCCGTTGATGTGCGGGTCGTTGCCCGCCACCACCAGGACGACATCCGCGGCCCCGGCCGCGGCCCGCACCGCGTCCTCGCCGCGCTCGACGGTCTCGACGTGGAGGGGCTCGCCCCGCTCGCCCACCGTCAGCTCCCCCTCGGCCACGCCCACCAGGCCGCCGCTGCCCCGGTGCCGCAGCACATGCGCGTCGCCGTGCGGCTCGAGCGTGAACGTCTCCCGCACGACCCAGCCGCCCGGCGCCTCAGCCGAGGCCCGCACCCTGGCGTCGTCGGCGACCGACAGATACCGCCCGTCGGGCGCCCGCAGCGTGAGCACGCCATCGCCCCAGTCGGTCAGGGTGAACGACGTGGCGCCCGAGGCCCGGCCGACGGTCAGCGGCGGCAGGTCGGTCCGGCCGCCGAGCAGCGCGGGGTCGAACGCGGCGGCCTGGCCGCCCGCCCCGGCGTCCTGGTCCCCGGCCTCCGGCACGGTGACCCAGCCGCTCGCCATCCGCAGCCGCACGACGTCCGCGCCCTCCGCGAACTCCACCGACGCGACGCCCCGGTGGGCCCGCAGCCCGGCCAGCGGGGTGGTGCGACGCAGCAGCGCGCCGCTGTACCAGTCGAGCTTCACCTCGTCGGCAAGCGGCCCCACCACGGCGACCCGGGTGCCGGGGCGCAGCGGCAGCAGGCCTTCGTTCTTGAGCAGCACCACCGCCTGCTCGGCGGCGGTCAGCGCGAGCGCGCGGTGCTCGGGGGTGTCGAAGGCGGCCTCGTCGTCGAAGGGGTCGGGGCCGGGGTCGAACGCGCCGAGCCGGATGCGCAGGGCCAGCAGCCGCGCGGCCGCGGCGTCGATGTCGGCCCGGGTGATCAGGCCGCGTCCGAGCGCCGCGGTCAGCCGCGCCACCGTCGGCGCGGCGTCGGTGCCGTGGTCGGTGAAGCTGTCCACGCCCGCGGTGAGCGCGGCGGCCAACCCCTGCTCGTGGTCGGGGAGATAGCCCTGGGAACCGGCGATGTTGCTGGGCGCGTAGGCGTCGGAGCAGACCACGAGCGGCAGGTCGGTCCAGGTGCGCAGGGCGCTCGCCAGCAGGGGGGAGAGGTGGTTGGGGCGGCCGTTGACGAGGTTGTAGGCGGGCATCACCCCGGCGACGCCGCCCGCGCGCACGGGGCCGCGGAAGGCGGGCAGCTCGTACTCGTGGAGCACGCGCGGGCGCAGCGACGTGGAGGCGGTGTCGCGGTCGCGCTCGTGGTTGTGGGCCAGCCAGTGCTTGAGCACGGGCGCGGTGCGCCAGCGCTCGGGGTGGTCGCCGCGCAGGCCGCGCGTGTAGGCGGTGGCGAGCGCGGCGGTCAGCCGCGGGTCCTCGGCGTAGCCCTCCTCGTTCCTGCTCCACAGCGGGTGGCGCAGCGGATTGATCGTGGGGGCCCAGACGTTGAGGCCCACCCGGGGGTCGGCGGCGCGCATCGCGCGGACCTCGCGGCCCACCGCCTCGCCGACGCGGCGCAGCAGGGCGTCGTTCCAGGTGGCGCCGAGCCCCACCGCCTGGGGGAAGACGGTGGCCCGGCCCATCCAGGCGACCCCGTGCAGCGCCTCTTGCCCGGTGCGGAACGCGGGCATGCCCAACCGCTCGACGGCGGGGGCGTGTTGGTGGAGCATCGAGATCCGCTCGGCGGGCGTGAGCCGCGCCAGCAGATCGGCGGTCCTGGCCTCGACGCCGAGGCCGGGGTCGCGGAAGGGCGGGGGGCTGGGCGGGGGGCTTGCGGTCACGGGCGGTCCCGGAGTCGGCGGCGGCTTGCGGCGCTTGCGAAGGGTGCGGCGCCGCCCACGCGTCCCACGGTGCGAACGGCCGTCTTCGAAGCGCTTCGATGCTGGTTTCCCGTGCTCGTCCTGTCAAGGGACCGTCCGTCAACTTCGGCCGGTTTCCCGGGATCTTCGGGGCCCGACTCCGGGCCGACGGCGCATGGGAGCGCGCCCATTTTTCTGCCGTCCCAGGGCTTGTGCCGCCCGCTGACCCGCCCTAGCCTCAGCGGACATCGAAGCGCTTCACCTGGGGGCGCTCCGGCCTGCGCCGTCGCCAGCCACGAAGGGTTGCCGCCATGCCCAACTCCCCGTCAGGACTGAGCCGCAGACGCTTTCTCGCCTCATCGGCGGCGGTGGCGGCGGCGGCCGCGGGCGGCCTTCCGCTGCTGACCGCCTGTGGTGGCGACGGGGGCGGCGGTGGCGGTGGCGAGGGCCGGGCCAGCGACGAGCAACTCCGCGACATCCTCCCGACGTTCCGCGCCTCCGAGTCCGCCGTCGCCCCCGACATCCCCGGCGAGAACGGCGCGAGCCCCGGCTACACCACCTGGCTCCCCACCGGCGAGCTGGGCGTCTCGGTGCCCGAACCCCGGGGCGGCGGCGGCTCGTTCAGCGCCATGACCCCGCTGTGGGGCACCCCGCCCTCCCGGGGCAACGCGTTCTGGACCGCGATGGACGAGGCCATCGGCGTCAGCGTCGACTGGCAGACGCAGGACGGCAACACCTACGGCGAGAAGCTCGGCGCCGTGCTCGCGGGCAGCGACATCCCCGACCTGGTGTGCGTGCCGGGGTGGGAGCTGACCGGGCAGATACCGCAGGCCATCGCGAGCCGCTTCGCCGACCTCGGCCCCTACCTCTCGGGCGACGCCGTCCTCGACTACCCCAATCTCGCCGCGATCCCCACCCCCGCCTGGGAGGCCTCCGTCTTCGGCGGCGCGCTGCGCGGGCTGCCCATGCCCGCGCCCACCATCGGCGGCGTCGTGCCCTACTACCGGCAGGACGTCTTCGACGCCAACGGCTGGCAACCGCCCACGTCGCCCGACGAGTTCCTCGACCTCTGCCGGGAGATCACCTCGGCCCGCAACCGGGTGTGGGCGTGCGAGGACATGAAGTGGTCCGCGTTCATCATCTTCGGCGTCCTCCCCGAGAAGCCCCGCTACTGGACGCGCGGCGACGACGGCAGGCTCGTCAACCGCTATGAGACCGACGCCTACCTCGAGGCCCTGGAGTGGACCAGGTCCCTCTACGCGGCCGAGGTCGTCCACCCCGACGCGGTCGCCGTCTCGGGCGACGCCGCGCAGCGCTTCACCGCGGGCGAGTCGCTCATCTGGAACACCGGCGACGGCACATGGCACGTCACCACCGTCGAACAGCGCGCCGCCAACCCCGACTTCCACATGAACGCCTTCGACTACTTCGGCGCCGGGGGTAACGACCCCGTGCTGTACGCGGCCAACGGCGCGGGGATCTGGACGTTCGTCAACAAGAACCTCTCCGAGGAGCGCGTCCGCGAGGCGCTCCACATCGCCGACTTCACCGCCGCGCCCTACGGCACCCGCGAACAGCGCCTGCGCGCCTACGGGATCGAGGGCACCCACTGGACCCTGGACGGCGGCCTGCCCACCCGCACCCCGCAGGGCGAGGAGGAAGTCGTCCCCGAGACCTATCCGTTCATCGCCACCGCGGGCCATGTGATCGCCCATCCCGACACCCCCGAGGTCGTCGAGGACTGGACGGGGTGGCAGGCCAGGCAGCTGCCGTATGTCCAGGACGGCCTCTTCCACGGCCGCCAGATCCAGGAGCCCGCCCGGCTCACCAACCTCAACGACGGCTTCGAGGACCTGGAGGACGACGTCGTCCGCGGCCGCCAGTCGATCGACGACCTGCGCGACGCCGTCGCCGAGTGGCGCCGCAACGGCGGCGACGAGCTGCGCGACTTCTACCAGGAGCTGCTCGACACGGAAGGCGTCTGACGGTGGCGGGGGACCAGCGCCTCGCCGAGCCGCCCGTCGAGGCGCCACCCGACGCGTCCGACGCGCCGCCCGACGCCCCCGCCCCTGGCGAGCGGCGGCGCGGCGGGACGCGCCTGACGCACCGGCTGCGCCGCGACGGCGCCCTGATCCTGATGACGCTGCCCGCGGTCGCGCTGCTCGTGGTCTTCGCGTACATCCCGATCGCGGGCAACGTCATCGCGTTCCAGTTCTACAGCCCCTACGCGGGCGACGGCTTCCTCGACTCGATGGCGAACAGCGCGTGGACGGGCCTGGAGAACTTCGAACGCCTCCTGGACGACCGGGACTTCTGGAACGCCGTCCGCAACACCCTGGTCTTCTCCTCGCTCCAGCTGCTGTTCTACTTCCCCGTCCCCATCGCCCTCGCCCTGCTCATCAACAGCGTGCTGCACAGCAAGGTCAGGGCCTGGTCCCAGGCCGTCCTCTACCTGCCGCACTTCTTCTCCTGGGTGCTGGTCATCACCGTCTTCCAGCAGATGTTCGGCGGCGCCGGTCTTGTCGCCCAGCTGCTGCGCGACTGGGGGCTCGCCGACAGCTTCGACCTGATGACCGACCCCGGCTTCTTCAAGTGGCTCATCACCGCCCAGGTGATGTGGAAGGACGCCGGCTGGGGCATCATCGTTTTCCTCGCCGCGCTCTCCACGGTCAACCAGGAGCTCTACGAGTCCGCCGCCGTGGACGGCGCGGGCCGCTGGCGCCGCATGTGGCACGTCACCCTGCCCGCCCTGCGCCCGGTGATCGCCCTGCTGCTCGTCCTCCAGGTCGGCAACATGCTGACCGTCGGCGGCGAGCAGTACCTCATCCAGCGCACGGCCGTGGGCCCAGGAGCCGCCGAGGTGCTCGACACCTATGTCTGGCACCGGGGCATCGAGGGCGGCGACTTCAGCTACGCGGCGGCCATCGGCATCGTCAAGGGCGTCTTCAGCCTGCTGCTCGTCCTGACCGCCAACCGAGTCGCCCACGCGATGGGCGAACAGGGGGTGTACGCACGCCGATGAACGCCACCGCCACGCGCGCCACGGGTCCCGAAGCCGGAGGGCGCGCGCCTCGGAGCGGGAGGCGCCCCGCGTGGGAGGAGCCACCCACCCGCGTGGGCCTCACCGCCAAGGGCGCCATCCTCGCCATCGCGCTGCTCGCGATCCTCTTCCCGCTGTGGATCGTGGTCGTCACCAGCGTCTCCGACGCCCGCACCATCGCCGAGACCGGCGGCCTGGTCGTCTGGCCCCGGGGCGTCACCCTCGACGCCTACCGCGAGCTGCTCAGCGGGGGCGAGGTCTCCCGCGCGATGGTCGTCTCGATCGGCGTGACGGTGGTCGGCACGGCGTTCAGCATGGCCGTCTCCGTGCTCGCGGCGTACGGCCTGTCGCGCCTCGGCTCGCTCTGGCACCGGCCGATCCTGTTCACGCTGCTCGCCACGATGTTCTTCGGCGGCGCCGGGATCATCCCCACCTATCTGCTGATCCAGAGCCTCGGCCTGATGAACACCTACGCGGCGCTCATCCTGCCCATGGCCGTCAACGTCTTCAACATCCTGGTGCTGAGGGCGTTCTTCATGAACGTCGGCCAGGAGATCATCGACAGCGCCCGCATCGACGGCGCGGGCGAGTTCCGCATCCTGTGGCGGATCGTCCTGCCGCTCTCGCGCGCGGTGCTCGCCGTGATCTCCCTCTTCTACGCCGTCGCCTACTGGGGCAACTGGTTCGCCGGGTTCATCTACCTCACCGACCAGGAGAAGCTGCCGCTCCAGAACGTGCTCCAGCAGATCGTCATCGGCAACGAGCGCCCCGCGGGAATGGCCCAGGTCATCGGCACGGGCCAGATCCCCAGCATCGCCGTGCAGACCGCCGTCATGGTGCTCGCGCTGCTGCCGGTCGCGGTGCTCTCGCCGTTCGTCCAGCGCCACTTCAAGAAGGGCATGCTCATCGGCGCCATCAAGGGCTGAGGCGTGCCAGGGACACCGAGGGCCGGGACATCGCGGCGGGAAGGAGCGCACCATGGTCGGCCTGCACGACGCCACCAGGGGGCGGCTGCTCTACGGGGGCGACTACAACCCCGAGCAGTGGCCCGAGAGCGTGTGGGCCGAGGACGTCAGGCTCATGCGCGAGGCGGGCGTCACCCTCGCCACGGTCGGCGTCTTCTCCTGGGCCACCATCGAACCCGCCCCCGGCGCCTACGAGTTCGGCTGGCTCGACCGCGTCCTCGACCTCCTGCACGGCGCGGGCATCGGCGTGTGCCTCGCCACCCCCACCGCCGCGCCCCCGCCCTGGCTCGCCGCCCGCCACCCCGGCACGTTGCCGCGCGACGAGAACGGCACGGTGCTGTGGTACGGCTCGCGCAACCAGTTCTGCGCGTCCTCGCCGGAGTACCGCGACCACGCCGCCCGCGTCAGCGAGGCCCTGGCCCGGCGCTACGCCGCGCACCCGGCGTTGCGCCTGTGGCACATCAACAACGAGTACGCGACCGCCTGTTGGTGCGACGCCACCGCCGCCCACTTCCGCGTCTGGCTGCGCGCCAGGTACGGCACGCTCGACGCCCTGAACTCCGCCTGGGGCACGGCGTTCTGGAGCCAGCGCTACGCGGGCTGGGACGAGATCCTGCCGCCCCGCCGCGCCCCCTACCTCGGCAACCCCGCCCAACGCCTTGACTTCCGCCGCTTCACCAGCGACGCGCTGCTCGAGTGCTTCACCGCCGAGCGCGACATCGTCGCCGCCCACAGCCCCGGCGTCCCGGTCACCACCAACTTCATGCCGCTGTTCGCGGGCCAGGACGGCTGGCGCTGGGCCGCCGAGGAGGACGTCGTCTCCGTCGACATCTACCCCGACCCCGCCGCGCCCCACGACGACCCGGCGGGCCCCGCGCACGGCGCCCTCGTCCAGGACCTCACCCGCTCCCAGGCGGGCGGCCCCTGGGCGCTCATGGAGCAGGCCGCGTCCGCCGTCAGCTGGCGCCCCGTCAACCGCCCCAAGCCGCCCGGGCTGATGCGCCTGTGGTCGCTCCAGGCGGTGGCCCGCGGCGCCGACGCCCTGTGCTTCTTCCAGTGGCGCGCCTCGCGCCAGGGCAGCGAGAAGTTCCACTCGGCGATGCTCCCGCACAGCGGCCCACGCTCCCGCGTCCACCGCGAGATACGCGCCCTGGGCGCCGAACTCCCGTGCCTGGCACCGGCGGTGGGCACCCGCACCCACGCGGACATCGCCGTCCTGCACGACTGGGACGCCTGGTGGTCAGCCGACCAGCCGGGCCGCCCCTCGGCCGAGGTCCGCTACCCCGAGCTGCTCGCCGCCTGGCACCACGCCCTGTGGCGCCGGAACCTCACGTGCGACCTCGCCCACCCCGAGGCCCCGCTCGACGCCTACCGGATGCTGGTCATCCCGCATCTGCCGCTCCTCACCGACGCCGCACTCGAGGGGCTCGACCGCTGGGTGCGTGACGGAGGAACGCTCGTGTGCGGCTTCTTCACCGGCGTCGTCGACGGCGACGACCGGGTGCGCGAGGGCGGCACCGACGCCCGGCTGCGCGCCGCGCTCGGCCTGGCCGCCGTCCACGAGTGGTGGCCGCTCGACCCCGGCGCGACGGTCGGGCTCGACGACGGCACGGCGGGCTCGGTCTGGAGCGAGGACGTCGAGCCGTCGGGCGCCGCGACCGTCGCCCGCTATGCCGAGGGCGAGCTGGCGGGGCGCCCCGCGATCACCCGCCACCGCCACGGCGACGGCACCGCCTGGTACGTCTCGACCCTGCCTGAACCGGCGGCGCTCGCCGCCCTGTTGGCCGACGCCGCGCGGGACGCGGGCGTCGCGCCCGCCCTCGCCGACGCCCCCGACGGCGTGGAGGCGGTGCGGCGCGGGGCGTTGCTCTTCGTCCTCAACCACACCCGCGCCCCCGCCGCCGTCACCCTGTCCGCCCCCCACACGGACCTCCTGACCGGCACGACCCATCCGGCCACCCTCACGCTCGACGGCCACGGGGTGGCCGTCCTGACCCCCCACACCCAAGGGAGCCGCACATGAACATCCTCGCCCCCCTCCTCACCGCCGCCCTCGCCGCGGGCCCCGCGACCCCGACCGCCGTCTGGGAGTCCTGCGACCAGTGGGGCAACTGGCAGTCGAGCGACGGCTACATCGTCTACAACAACATCTGGGGCTCGGGCGCGGGCACCCAGTGCATCGAGGCCGACTCCGGCTCCCGGTGGTCCGTCACCGCGGACCACCCGAACACCGGCGGCATCAAGTCCTACCCGAACGCCAAGTGGATCGTCGGCGAGCCGATCTCCGCGATCGACTCCCTGTCCGCCACCTACGACGTGACGGTGCCGTCGACGGGCGCGTACAACACGACGTTCGACCTGTGGGACGACGACTACGACCACGAGATCATGCTGTGGCTCAACTGGACGGGCCCGGTCGGCCCGTTGGGCACCCAGGTCGGCACGGCCACCCTCGGCGGCCACACGTGGGACGTCTACACGGGCAGCAACGGCAGCAACAACGTCTACTCGTTCCTGCGCCACGGCGACTCGAGCCGGGGCGACATCGACCTGGTCCCGATCCTGGACTGGATCACCGCGCAGGGCTGGATGAGCGCGTCGGAGGTGATCGGGGACGTCCAGTTCGGCTACGAGATCACGTCGTCGGCGGGCGGCCTGACGTTCACGACGAACAACTTCGAGGTCACCGAGGGGTGAACCCCCACCCACCCGCCCCCCTTTGAGCAGGGGGGCGGGCCCCCCGGCGCCCCCGCGCCGGGCGGCGAGTGGGGCATGACAGCCAGGCTGTGCGTGGGCTTCCCCGTTCCGGACCGCGCACGCGGTCCGGATCGGCGGCCCCGACGCGAAGCGCCCAGGTACCGGCTGGGCGGCCGAGTACCGGACCATCCGCCCTCGGCCCCACCGCACCGTTCCGCACGCGGCGCGCGCCCGTGCCGGGACCGGGCGCACGGTCAGGCCGGTGGCCGCCCGGGCCCCCGCCGGGCCGTCGGGCTCCGGGCCGTCCGCCCCCCCCAGGCGACACCGCACCGGTCCCTGCGTGGCGCGCCCCGTGCCGGGACCGGGCACGCGGCCGGGCCCGGTGGCCCCCGGCCGCCCGACCTTGTGGCGCTCCGCGCAGGGCGGGGCGCCCGCCGGTCCGGGTGTGGTGGCTCCCGCGCGAAGCGCCCGGGGCTCGCCGGGCGGGCCGTCCGCCCCCCGGGCGACACCGCACCGTCCCGCACGTGGCGCGCCCCGTGCCGGAGCCCCGACCGCGCACGCGGTCAAGCCCGGCGGGCCCCGCACGAAACGCCCGGGGGGCCGCCGTCCGGCCGTCGTTCGCTCCGGCAGTGGGCGGCTGTCAGCGGGCCGCAGGCCCGGTGCTCGCACGCGTCGTCAGGCGGGGCGGCAGCAACTCCACGCGTGCGGGCACGGCGCCACCGGCGCCGTCGAGCTTGGCCATCACCAGCTCCACCGCCCGCCGCCCCATCTCCTGCGCCGGGATGGCCACGGAGGTGAGCGCCACGGACTGGGAGGTGGCCACCTGCTCGGGGCACACGGCCACCACCGAGATGTCCTCGGGAACGGCCCTGCCCTGCTGGCGCAGCAGCCCGAGCAACGGCCCGATGGCCGCCTCGTTCTGCACGATCACCGCGCTCGTCGACGGCCGTTCGTCGAAGACCCGCGCCAGCGTGCCAGCCACCGACTCGTAGCTGCCCTCGCACGGCCGGTGCAGCACCCGCGCCCCCAGCTCCGTGGCGCGCTCCCGCACGCCCTGGAGGGTGCGTTCGGCGAACCCGGTGCGCCGCTCGTACACCGCCGCCGCCTCGCCGACCACCGCCACGTCCCGGTGCCCGAGCCCGGCCAGGTGGTCCACGCACAGCCGCCCGGTGGCGGTGAAGTCCAGGTCCACACAGGTGAGTTCGCCGGTGTCGGCGGGCAGCCCTATGAGCACGGCGGGCCGCGGCGCCTCGCGCACCAGCGGCAGGCGGCGGTCCTCGAGCTCCACGTCCATCAGGATCATCGCGTCCGCGAGGCCGCTGCCCACCACCCGCCGCACCGCCTCAGGGCCCTCGTGCCCGGTCAGCAGCAGCACGTCGTGGCCGCGCTCGCGCGCCGTGGTGGCCACCGCGATGGCGATCTCCATCATCACCGGCACATACATGTCGGTCCGCAGCGGCATCATGAGCGCGATGATGTTCGACCTGCTGCTGGCCAGGGCGCGGGCGCCCGCGTTGGGGTGGTAGCCCAGCTCCCTGATGCTGCGCTCGACGCGCTCCCTCGTCGGCGCCGAGATCGTCCGCTTGCCGCTGAGGACATAGCTCACCGTGCTGGCGGAGACGCCCGCGTGCCTGGCGACCTCGGCGAGGGTGACCATCGGCTCTCCCGTGCTGTGGTGAGGGACGGCGCCGCCGGGAAAGCGCGCGCCGCGCGAGGGCGGATGTGAAGCGCTTCGACAGCGGATGACAGGGCGACCGCGTTGACCCTAGACCGAGCGGCGTGCCATGTCCATAGATGTGTCGAAGCGCTTCAATAGCCCGTCGACGCGCCACCGCCGCACCGGACTTCGCGACCGTGGGCGACAGCGTGTCAGCAGGGCGTCACCGCACGGAAAAACGGGTACACACGCAGTGGAGTCCTCCATGGGGCGAGGTGTGATGATGACCGTCTCGGAACGGGAAGCCCGCCGGGTCCTCGAAGCCGCGAGGCCGCCCGACTGGTCGGGGCCCAGCTTCGCCAAGGAGCTGTTCCTCGGTCGGCTGCGCCTCGACCTCCTCCATCCCCGCCCCGAGCCCGACCGCGCGACCGAGCGCTCCGCCGCGCGGTTCCTCGACCGGCTGCGGGCGTTCTGCGCCACCGAGATCGACGGCGGCCTCGTCGAGCGCGAGGCCCGCGTCCCCGACGAGGTCATCAACGGGCTGCGCCGCATCGGCGCGTTCGGCATGAGGATCCCCGAGGAGTACGGCGGCCTCGGCCTCCGGCACGTCCACTACCACCGCGCGCTCGCCCTCGTCGGCTCGGCCAGCCCCGCCGTCGGCGCGCTGCTCTCCGCGCACCAGTCGATCGGCGTGCCACGGCCGTTGGAGCTCTTCGGCACCGATGAGCAGCGCCGCGCGTTCCTGCCGCGCTGCGCGGGGGGCGCGATCTCCGCGTTCCTGCTGACCGAGCCCGACGTCGGCTCCGACGCCGCGCGCCTCGCCACCACCGCGGTGCGCGACGGCGACGACTACGTGCTCGACGGCGTCAAGCTCTGGACGACCAACGGCGTCATCGCCGAGCTGCTGCTCGTCATGGCCTCCGTGCCCGACCACGGCATCACCGCGTTCGTCGTCGAGGCGGGCTCGCCCGGCATCACGGTCGAGCACCGCAGCGCGTTCATGGGCCTGCGCGGCATCGAGAACGGCGTCACCCGCCTCCACCGCGTGCGCGTCCCCGCCGCGCACCGCATAGGCGCCGAGGGCGAGGGGCTGCGGATCGCCCTCGCCACGCTCACCACGGGGCGCCTCGCCCTGCCCGCGCTCGGCGTCGGGGCGGGCAAGTGGTGCCTGAAGATCGCCCGCGAGTGGTCGCGCGCCCGCGTCCAGTGGGGCAAGCCCATCGCCGAGCACGAGGCGGTCGGCGCCAAGGTCTCGTTCATCGCCGCCACCACGTTCGCCCTGGAAGCCGTCGTCGACCTGACCGGCGAGCTGGCCGACGAGGGCAGCGCCGACCTCCGCATCGAGGCCGCCCTCGCCAAGCTCTACGGCGGCGAGATGGCCTGCCGCATGGCGGACGAGCTGGTCCAGCTGCGCGGCGGGCGCGGCTTCGAGACCGCCGCTTCGCTCGCCGCCCGGGGCGAACGCGGCGTCCCCGCCGAGCAGATGCTGCGGGACCTGCGGATCAACCGCATCGTGGAGGGCGGCTCCGAGATCCTGCGGCTGCTCATCGCCCGCGAGGCCGTGGACGCCCATCTCCGGGTGGCGGGCGGCCTGGTCGACCCGGACGCCTCGCTCACCAGGAAGCGCAGGGCGGCGACGGCCGCGGGCTCGTTCTACGCCCGCTGGCTGCCCTCCCTCACCACCGGGCGCGGCCATCTCCCGCTCTCCTACGGCGACTTCCACATCTCCCGGCACCCCAACCTCGCGGCCCACCTGCGCTATGTCGAGCGCGGCGCCCGCAAGCTGGCCCGCGTCACCTTCTACGGCATGTCCCGCTGGCAGGGCCGCATGGACGCCAAGCAGCGCTTCCTCGGCCGCGTGGTCGACATAGGCGCCGAGCTGTTCGCGATGACCGCGGCGTGCGTCCACGCCGAACGCCTGCGCTCCAACGGCGATCACGGCCGCGAGGCGTACCAGCTCGCCGACGCCTTCTGCCGCCAGGCCAGGGTCCGCGTCGACGACCTCTTCCCGCTGCTGTGGCACAACACCGACGCGACCGACCACACCGTGGCCGCGGCCGTCCTCGCCGCCGACCACACGTGGCTCGAGGAGGGCATCGTCGACCCCTCGACCGAAGGGCCCTGGATCGCGGACGCCTCCCCGGGACCCGCCGTGAAAGTCGACGTGCACCGCACCGTTCCCTGACGCGCACGCTGGGCGAACGCCTATGCTGCTGTCGTGACTTCGACACAGGGGGGCCTTACCCCGCGCCAGGCCAGACGGCTGCGGATGGCCATCGCGGGGGTGGCGATGGCGGCCATGGCGGTCGTGCTCGTCCTCCAGCTCGGCGATGGCTCATCCCTGCGGTCCGTCGGCCTGTACGGCGCGGCGTTCATCCTCTCCGGCGCCGTCATCGAGATGAGCAGGCGCGGCAGGACGAGGCTCGGCATGGCCGTGCTGGTCACGGGGTTCGTCCTGGTGCTCGGCGCCGAGTGGTGGCTGCGCACCCGCTGAGGCCCGCCGCCCCGGCGTACCGGTGTCGGTGCGCTGCGTTACGATCCCGGCACGGGCACGCGTTCTTCCGGCCCGTCGACCCGACCGGATGAAGGGGGCCCCGCCGATGGCCGCGACCGAGACGCCCGAAGAGATCGCCGCGCGCAAGGAGCGCGAGAAGAACGAGCTGTATTCCCGGGACATCTCGGGCGTCGAGTGGCTCAGCGCGCCCGGCGGCCCCGAGGACGAGAAGGTGGAGATCGCCTATCTCCCTGGCGGCGGCGTCGGGATGCGCAATTCCAAGGACCCCGACACCGTGCTGCGGTTCACGCCCGCCGAGTGGGAGGCGTTCGTCCTGGGCGCCAGGGACGGGGAGTTCGACATCGACCCCGCCCCTGGCCGCCCCGAGGCGTGAGGCGCGCCCGGCGTCTTCACCGCCTGACGCACTTCACCGCCTGACGCACGTGTACGCGCCGAAGACCTCGGCCGCGTAGTCGACGCGCACGATCTCGAACCCCACGCGCTCCAGCATCGGTTCGAGGAGCCAGCGGTAGGTGCTGTGCTCGGTGCGGATGTGCTCGGCGTAGTCCTCCGCCGTGTAGCCCGCCGCCGGGTCGTCCGACGCCCCGTCCAGCCACCGCCCGAAGACCTCGGCCGCGCGCGAGGGCGGGAAGTCGTAGACCAGGTCCCGCAGGCGCAGCACCCCGCCGGGCCGCAGCAGCCCGGCGATCCGCTCCAGGGCGACCGCCTTCCAGAAGTCGGGCAGCTGGTGCAGCGCGTGGCGCGTGAACACCGCGTCGGGCGGCGGCCCCACGTGCGCGTACGTCAGGAAGCCCGCCCGCACCGCCTCGACCCCGCGGACCCCGGCCCGCGCCACCCGCCCGCGGATCACGTCCACCATCGCGGGGGAGACGTCCACGGCCACCACCCGGGCGAACGCCTCGGCCGCCGCCAGCGCGAACCGCCCTGTGCCCGCGCCCAGATCCACCACCGTGGCGCCGGGTCCGAGGCCGCGCGCGGTCAGCTCGGCGATGTCGTCGGCGACGTCGGGGAAGCCCTGCTTCCGGTCGAAGCCCGCGACGAAGGCGGGGTCGAGGTGCTCGGGCCCGGCGTGGGCCAGCTCGTCGGGCATCCAGGGTGCGTCCATGGCCCGACCCTGGCACGCCCCGCCGGGCGCCGACCACCGGAATACCGTGGAGTACACGCTCCCTCGCGGCGTTCCATTTTGGCGTGGTTTATCGGGACTTGGGGGACGGTGGGCGCGGGCAGGGCTAGGGGAGTTCGGCGGTGACGATTAGGGTGAGGGTGGGCATGGCACAACTGCCGTAAGCAATGACCTGAGCCGTATCGGGGGAACCGCACGGGGGAGTCCGCCCGTCATCCGCCGCGCGGGCCGAAAGACGCGGATCAGGAAGCAATACCACGAGCGGGAGGCGTCGTGAACAGCGATCGGGATGGGCTTCGCACCGCGGGGGAGACCGCCGGTGACGAACGCTCCGATGACGGACTCCTCGCGGAGGAGGAGTCGGAGAACACCGGGCAGTTCACCGTCGACTACACACCGCCCGCCTGGTATTCCGGTGGCGCCCCCGCGCCCGGCGGCCACGCCGCGGACGGGCCGGGGGAAGAGCCCGCCGACGCGGCGCCCGGCGACCTGGTGAGCGGCGACACGATGCAGATCTCGGCCGCGGCCGTGCGCAAGGCGGTGGCTCACTCGGAGCCACCGGCCCCTTCCGCGCCCCAGGGCGCGCCCGGGCCCGCGCGCGACGAGGGCCCCGAGCCCGTGCGGGACGCCACGCCCGCCGCCGCGCCGTCGCCCGCCGCCCCGCCGCAGACCCCGCCCGCCGCGGGCCTGCCGGGCGGACTGCCCCCGCTGCCCCCCGACTTCAGGCTCGAGCCACCGGCGCCCAGCGCCCCGCCCGCCGCGCCCCCCGGCTTCCCGCCCGCCCCTTCGGCGCCCGCGGCCGAGCCCGCCGACGCGGCGCCGGTGCGGCGCGAGGTTCCGCACGAGGTCAAGGTCGAGTTCGCCAGGCCCGCCTCCGAGCCCGAGATCGAGGTGGAGGACAGCGTCCCCGAGGCGCCGCCCGAGGACGCGCCGCGCGACGCCGCGACCCCCGAGGTGAAGGGGCCGCCCGCCCCGCCGCTCGGCCTGTCGCTGCCCCCGGTGCCCTCGGCGCCCACGCCCCCGGCGTCGCCCGTCCCGCCCGCCGAGCCGGTGCCCGCCGCCCAGGGCCAGGACACCCCCGAGCCCGCCGCGGCCCCGCCGCCCGTCGTGGGCCCTCCCCCCGTCGTGGGACCGCCCCCCGTCGTGGGACCGCCCCCGGTCGTGGGACCGCCCCCGGTCGTCGGACCGCCGCCCGTGGTGACCCCGCAGGGCGCGGCCCAGCCGTTCCCGCCGAAGGACGAGCCCCCGGCGGCCCAGCCCCCGGCGACCCCGCCGCCCGCCGCGCCCTCGCCGGTGCAGTGGCCCGCGGCCCCGCCCCGTTCGCCCCAGCAGCACACGCAGATCGCGGGCCCGCCGACGTCGGCGCCGTTCCCCTCGCCCGCCGCGGGCACGCCGTTCACCCCGCCGCAGCCCCAGCCGCAGCCCCCGCCCCAGCCGCAGCCCCCGCCCCAGCCGCAGGCTCCGCAGGCGCAGCAGCCGACGCCGTTCCCCGCGCAACAGCAGCCCGCGCCCGGCCCGTTCACCCCGCCGCAGCCGCAGCCCAACCCCGCGCTGCCGCAGCCGTTCCAGCCGCAGCAGGGCGCGGCGCTCCCCGCGCCGTACACGCCCCCGCAGCAGCAGCACCCGTCCCAGCCCCAGCCCCCACAGCAGCCCGGCGGCTGGCAGGACCAGCAGCAACAGCAACAACAGCAACAGCAGTACGGCAGCCAGATGCAGCCCGGCGCCCTCGGCTACAGCGCCTCGGTCGACCTCTCCTCCGACCGGCTGCTCCAGGACAAGCGCCGCAACAAAGTGCGCTCCCAGCCCGCGAGCAGGCCGAGCGGCCGCTTCCGCATCGGCGGCAAGTCCGCCGACGCCGAGCGCCAGCGCAAGCTCGAGCTGATCCGCACCCCGGTGCTCTCGTGCTACCGCATCGCCGTCATCAGCCTCAAGGGGGGCGTCGGCAAGACCACCACGACCACGGCCCTGGGCGCCACGCTCGCCAGCGAGCGCCAGGACAAGGTCATCGCGATCGACGCCAACCCCGACGCGGGCACGCTCGGCCGCCGGGTGCGCCGCGAGACCGGCGCCACCATCCGCGACCTGGTGGGCGCGATCCCCTACCTCAACAGCTACATGGACATCCGCAGGTTCACGTCACAGGCCCCATCGGGTCTCGAGATCCTGGCCAACGACGTGGACCCGGCGATCTCCACGACGTTCAACGACGAGGACTACCGCCGCGTCATCGACGTGCTCGGCAAGCAGTACCCCATCCTCCTCACCGACTCCGGCACCGGCCTGCTGTACAGCGCCATGCGCGGCGTCCTCGACCTGGCCCACCAGCTGATCATCGTCTCCACCCCGTCCGTGGACGGCGCGAGCAGCGCCAGCACGACGCTCGACTGGCTGGCCGCGCACGGCTACGGCGACCTCGTCCGGCGCAGCGTCACCGTGATCTCCGGGGTGCGGGAGACCGGCAAGATGGTCAAGGTCGACGACATCGTGGCCCACTTCAGGACCCGCTGCCGCGGCGTCGTCGTCGCCCCCTTCGACGAACACCTCGCCGCGGGCGCCGAGTTGGACCTCGACCTGATGCGGCCCCGGACCCGGCAGGCGTACTTCGACCTGGCCGCGCTGATCTCGGAGGACTTCGTCAGGGTTCAGCAGGAGCAGGGCCTGTGGACGCAGGACGGCGGCATGCCCCCGCACATGGCACCCCCGCTGCCGGGCCAGCAGGGCCACCCCGGCCAGCCGCCGCAGGGCTATGGCTACCCCCAGCAGCCCCAGCAGCCGCCGCCCCCGCAGCAGCCGAGCTACGGCTATCCGCAGCAGCCCCCACCCCAGCAGCCGTACGGCGGCTACCCTCAGCAGCCCGGCCCCTGGCAGCCGCCGCCCCAGCAGTAGGGCCGCACCCCCGCCCGCACCGGCGGGGGTGTCAGCCCTCGTTCGTCCGCTCGCGCACCACGCGCAGGTCGTCGGCGATCCGCGCGAGCAGCCCGTCGAGCGAGTCGAACGTCTCCTGGCCCCTGACGAACGAGCCGAACTCGATCGCCGCCCACTGCCCGTACAGATCCAGGTCGTTCCGGTCGAGCGCGTGCCCCTCGACCGTCCGCACCTTCCCGTTGAAGTGCGGGTTCGTCCCGACCGAGACGGCCGCGGGCATCCGTTCCCCCGCCGCGATCAGCCAGCCCGCGTACACGCCGTCCGCGGGGATCGCCGAGTGCGGCACCGTGTCGATGTTCGCGGTGGGGATCCCCAACTCCCGCCCCCGGCGCGCCCCGTGCACCACGGTGCCCTCGACCCGGTGCGGGCGGCCCAGCACCTCGGCGGCGCCCACCACGTCGCCCTCGCCGATCAGCCGCCGCGCCAGCGACGAGGAGAACGCCTCGCCCTCGCCCGCCGTGCCCCGCTCGTACAGGTCGACGACCTCCACCTCGAAGCCATAGGTCCCGCCCAGCTCGGCCAGCGTCCCGACCGTCCCCGCGGCCTTGTTCCCGAAGCGGAACGTCGGCCCCTCCACCACCACCCGCGCGTGCAGCTTCTCCACCAGCACCTTCACCACGAAGTCGGCGGGCGACAGCTGCGAGAACTCCTTGGTGAACGACAGCACGAGCACCGCGTCCACCCCCAGCCCCTCGAACAGCTCCGCCCGCCGCGGATGCGGCGCGAGCAGCGGCGGATGGGTCCCCGGCCTGGTGACCTCCTTGGGGTGCGGGTCGAAGGTGACCACGACCGAGGGCACCCCCGACTCCCTGGCGCGCGCCACCGCCCGCCCGATAATCACCTGATGCCCCCGGTGCACGCCGTCGTACGAACCGATGGTGACGACGCCGCGCCCCCAGTCCTCGGGGATGTCCGCCATGTCACGCCAGCGCTGCACCGTTCGCTCCTCGCCGTCTCACTCTCGCCACCTGCCGATCAACGGTACCCGCCGGGGCTCCCGCGGCAGGCGGGCGGTCGACCCCGCGGCCGCTCAGGCGAAGACGGCCAGGCTGCGCGCCCGTTCGTCCGCCGCCTCGATCAGCGCGATGAACCGCTCCTCGGGCCCGAACACCGCGACGGGCCCTGGCGGCAGCGGGGGAGTGGGGATCCGCGCGCCGTTGCCCAGCAGGGTCGCCTGCCGATCGTCCACGTCCCAGCGGGGGAACGCCGCCGCCGCGGCCTCGCCCAGCGGCAGCACCGTCAGCTCCTCCCGCAGCCGCTCGAGCGTGTGCGCCGCGCCCAGGTCGTAGGGGCCGACCCGCGTCCTGCGCAACGCCGTCAGATGGCCCCCGGTGCCGAGGGCCGCGCCCAGGTCGCGGGCCAGCGCCCTGATGTAGGTGCCGGACGAGCACACGACCGACACCGGCAGGTCGAGCACGGCCGTGCCGTCCTCCGCGGTCGCCCCCGCGATGTCGCCGACCGTGAACTCCCGCACGATGACGGGCCGGGCGGGGATCTCCACGTCCTCGCCCGCCCGCACCCTGCGGTAGGAGCGCTTGCCGTCGATCTTCACTGCGCTGACCTTGGCGGGCACCTGCATGATGTCGCCCGTGAGCCCGGCCACGGCCGCGTCGACCGCGGCCCGCTCGACGCCCGTGGCCCCCGCGCCCGCGGTGACCTCGCCCTCGGCGTCGTCGGTCACCGTGGTCTGGCCGAGCCGGATCGTTCCGGTGTACTCCTTCTCGGTCAGCGCCAGATGCCCGAGCAGCCGGGTGGCCCGGCCGAGGCCGAGCAGCAGCACCCCGGTGGCCATGGGGTCGAGCGTCCCCGCGTGCCCCACCCGGCGGGTGCGCGCGATGCCGCGCATCACGGCGACCACGTCGTGCGAGGTGAAACCGGCGGGCTTGTCGACGACCACGAGCCCGTCAGCGGTGCTGCCGCCCATCCGTCGATCAGTCCCTGTCCCGGCCGTCCGCGGCCCCGCCGTCGTCGTCCGCGTCGTCCTCCTTGACGTGGTACGGGTCCGCGCCACCGGCGTACTCGGCGCCCGTCGAGGCCCGCCTGACCTCCTCGTCCCGCTCCCGCGCCCGGCTGAACAGGTCGTCCAGGTTCCGCGTGGTCTCGGGGAGCGCGTCGGGGACGAACTCCAGGCTCGGCGTGTGCTTCACGCCCGCCGCCGCGCCCACCGCCGAGCGCAGCACGCCCTTGGCGCTGCGCAGCCCGGCGGCCACATCCTCGCGGTCGGACTCGTCGCCGTACACCGTGTAGAAGACGGTCGCCTCCCGCAGGTCCCCGGTGACCCGGGTGTCGGTGATGGTCACCCGCGTGCCGAGCCGGGGGTCCTTGATGTCCCGGTGCAGCTTCTCGGCGACCACCTCGCGGATGAGGTCCGCCAGCCTCTTGGCCCGTGCCTTGTCGGCCACTGGTCCGTCTCCTTGTTCGAGCGGTGTTCTGAGCGGTGTTCTGAGCGGTGTTCTGAGTGGTGTCGGTACTCGGCGCCGTCGCGCTACTCGTCGTGCTCGCCGTGGACGCGGCGCCGCACGGACAGCAGCTCCACCTCGGGGCGGGCGGCGACCCAGCGTTCACACCGGTCCAGGATCTCGGTCAGGTGCCCGGCGTCCCCCGACACCAGGGCCAGCCCGATCTCGGCGCGCCGATGCAGGTCCTGCGCGCCCACCTCGGCGACGCTGACGGCGTATTTACGTTGCAGCTCCGCCACGATCGGCCGCACCACGGAGCGCTTCTGCTTGAGCGAGTGCACATCCCCGAGCAGCAGGTCGAAGGACAACGTCCCGGTATACATGCGGGTGATCGTAACGGGAGCGGCCGGGGCCGATCGACGGGGTTTCCCCCGGCCGACCGGCCCCGGCCGGCTGTGTCACACGCGGGGCTTCTCCCGCATCTCGAAGGTCGCGATGACGTCGTCGACCTTGATGTCGTTGAAGTTCCCGAGGTTGATACCGCCCTCGAACCCTTCGCGGATCTCGGTCACGTCGTCCTTGAAGCGGCGCAGCCCCTCGATCGTGAGGTTGTCCGCCACGACCTTGCCGTCGCGCAGCACGCGGGCCTTCGTGTTCCGCCTGACCTCGCCGGAGCGGATGAGCACACCCGCGATGTTCCCGAGCTTGGAGGAGCGGAAGACCTCGCGGATCTCCGCGGTGCCGAGCTCGACCTCCTCGTACTCCGGCTTCAGCAGGCCCTTCAGGGCCGCCTCGATCTCCTCGATCGCCTGGTAGATGACCGAGTAGTACCGGACGTCCACGCCCTCGCGCTCGGCCGCCTGCGTGGCACGCCCCTCGGCGCGCACGTTGAAGCCGATGACGATGGCGTCGGAGCCCGCCGCGAGGTCGATGTCGGTCTCGGTGACCGCGCCGACGCCGCGGTGCAGGACCCGCAGGTCGACGCCGTCGCCGACGTCGAGCTGGAGCAGCGAGGACTCCAGGGCCTCGACCGAACCGGACGCGTCGCCCTTGAGGATGAGGTTGAGCTGCTGCACCTCGCCCGCCTTGAGCACCTTGTCCAGGTCCTCGAGCGAGACCCTGCGGGTCCGCTTGGCGAACGCGGCGTTCCGCTCGCGGGCGGCGCGCTTCTCGGCGATCTGCCGCGCGGTGCGGTCCTCGCCGACCACCAGGAAGTTGTCCCCGGCACCCGGCACGTTGGTCAGACCCTGCACCAGGACGGGCGTCGAAGGCCCGGCCTCCGTGAGGTTCCGGCCGGCGTCGTCCAGCATCGCCCGCACGCGGCCGTGGGCGTCGCCCACCACCATCGTGTCGCCGACCCGCAGCGTGCCGCGCTGCACCAGCACGGTGGCCACGGCGCCGCGGCCGCGGTCGAGATGCGCCTCGATCGCGATGCCCTGGGCGTCCTGGCGGGGGTTGGCCCGCAGGTCGAGCGAGGCGTCCGCGGTCAGGATGACGGCCTCGAGCAGCCCCTCGATGTTGGTGCCCTGGCGCGCGGAGATGTCGACGAACATCGTGTCGCCGCCGTACTCCTCGGCCACAAGACCGTACTCGGTGAGCTGGCCGCGCACCTTGGTCGGGTCGGCGCCCTCGACGTCGATCTTGTTGACGGCGACGACGATCGGCACGTCGGCGGCCTTGGCGTGGTTGAGCGCCTCGACCGTCTGCGGCATCACGCCGTCGTTGGCCGCCACCACGAGGATCGCGATGTCGGTCGACTTCGCACCGCGGGCCCGCATGGCGGTGAACGCCTGGTGACCCGGGGTGTCGATGAAGGTGATCGCGCGGTCCTCGCCGTTGACGTCGATCGACACCTGGTAGGCGCCGATGTGCTGGGTGATGCCGCCGGCCTCGCCCTCGATGACGTTGGTCTTGCGGATCGCGTCGAGCAGGCGCGTCTTGCCGTGGTCGACATGGCCCATGACGGTGACGACCGGCGGCCGCGAGGCCAGGGCCTCCTCGCCGCCCTCGTCCTCGCCGAACTCGATGTCGAACGACTCGAGCAGCTCGCGGTCCTCCTCCTCGGGGCTGACGATCTGAACCGTGTAGTTCATCTCGTCGCCCAGGAGCTGGAGCGTCTCGTCGGAGACCGACTGCGTCGCCGTGACCATCTCGCCCAGGTTGAACATCACCTGGACGAGCGAGGCCGGGTTGGCGTTGATCTTCTCGGCGAAGTCGGTCAGGGACGCGCCGCGGGAGAGCCTGATGGTCTCGCCCTTGCCGCGCGGCAGCATCACGCCGCCGATCGACGGGGCCTGCATGGCCTCGTACTCCTGGCGCCGCTGCCGCTTCGACTTCCGCCCACGCCGCGCGGGACCGCCGGGACGCCCGAACGCGCCCTGCGTGCCACCGCGGCCACCGGGACCGCCGGGACGGCCACCGCCACCGGGGCCGCCGCCGAAGCCACCAGGGCGACCGGCGCCGCCGAAGCCGCCACCGCCGCCGGGACGCGTACCGGTGCCGGGACGGCCGCCGCCGCCGAAGCCGCCACCGCCGCCCCCACCGGGACGCGGGCCACCGCGGCCGCTGAAGCCGCCGCCACCGCCGCCGGGACGCGGACCGCCGCCGCCCCCGCCGGGACGGCCACCGCCACCGGGGCCGCCGCCGGGACGCCCGCCGGCCGGCGGACGCTGCGGCATCATGCCGGGGTTCGGGCGGTTACCGCCGGGACCGGGGCGCGGACCCGCGGGGCCACCCTGCGGACGCGGCATGTTCCCCGGAGTGGCGCGACCGCCACCCGGGGCCTGCGGACGGGGACCGGGGCGGTCCTGACCGCCACCGGGCCGGGGCCCGGGACGCTCCTGGCCGCCGGGGCGCGGCCCAGGACCGGGGCGCGGCGCCTGCTGCGGGCGCGCCATGCCGGTCGAACCGCTGGTCGTGAAGGGGTTGTTGCCCGGGCGCGGGCCCGCGGGCCTGCCACCGGGCTTGGGGGCGTTCGGCTTGGCGGGCGCGGGCTTCGGCGCGCCGCCACCGCCCGGCTTGGGCCCCGCGGGGCGCGCGCCGGGGCGCGGCGCCTGCTGGCCCCCGCCGCCACCGGACCGCGGGGCGGCCTGGCGCTGCGGAGCCGGCGCCTCGGCGGCGTCGGCGGGCGCGCTGAACTCGGGAGCCGCGGGAGCGGCGGGACCCGGCCTGGCACCGGGCTTGGGGGTGGGACGTGGCGCGCCCGGCTTCGGGGCGGCGCCACCGGGGCGCGGCGCGCCCGGCTTGGCGGTCACGGCGCCCGGCTTGGGCGCCGGGGGGCGCGGAGAGGGGGCGCCCGGCCTGGCCGACCTGCGGCCACCACTGCCGTTCCCCGTGCTGAACGCATCCGTCAGCTTGCGTACTACGGGCGCCTCGATCGTCGAGGACGCCGAACGGACGAATTCACCAAGTTCTTGGAGCTTGGCCATGACGACCTTGCTCTCTACCCCAAGCTCCTTGGCGAGCTCGTATACCCGGACCTTAGCCACTTCGCTCCTTTACGGTCCGGGGTCGGTCGTCCGCCGGACCTTCGCTACTTCACGGGCGTACTCATCGCGTACTCATCGAGTGCTCATCGCAATCTCGACCTACTTCCGACTCGCGAGGTACCTGGCCGCGCGGACCGTCCGCGCGGCACTTCTTACGTCTTACGGTCTGTCTGGCCGACCACCTGTCGCAGCTCTCCGGTGTCAAGCGGCCCCTGGACCCGCAGGGCCCGGGGAAACGCCCGACGCCGTACCGCCAGCTCCAGGCAGGCCGGTGTGGGATGCAGATACGCACCCCGACCGGGCAGCGTACCCCGATGATCGGGGACACAGCGATCCTCGATCACCACCACACGCAGCAACCCCGGTCGGGCTGCGCGCTGGCGGCACCCCACACAGGTGCGCTCAGGGCAGGCCTGGGCCCGTGTCCGGCCAGACACTTACGATTCTACCTCCCCGCGTGCCCGGCCCCGAGGGCGGGCTCACGCCACAGTTCCCCAACGCCACGCGCGCCGACGGCATTCCCGCGCCATCGCGCCACACCCCGCCCCGGCCTCATCCGGTGGGCTGCTCGCTCGGCTCCGTGTCCGGCCTGATGTCGATGCGCCAGCCGGTGAGCCGGGCGGCGAGGCGGGCGTTCTGCCCCTCCTTGCCGATGGCGAGCGAGAGCTGGTAGTCGGGCACGGTCACCCGCGCCGACCTGGCCATCTGGTCGACCACGTCCACCTTGGTGACCCGGGCGGGGGACAGCGCGTTGGCCACCAGCTCGGCCGGGTCGTCCGACCAGTCGACGATGTCGATCTTCTCGCCGTGCAGCTCGGCCATCACGCTGCGCACCCGGCCGCCCATGGGCCCGATGCAGGCGCCCTTCGCGTTGAGCCCGGGGCGCAGCGAGCGCACCGCGATCTTGGTCCTGTGCCCGGCCTCGCGGGCGATCGCCGCGATCTCCACGGACCCGTCCGCGATCTCAGGGACCTCGAGCTCGAACAGCTTCTTGACCAGATTGGGATGTGTGCGTGACAACGTGACCGAGGGGCCGCGCGCCCCCTTCACCACCCGCACCACGTACGAGCGCAGGCGTGCGCCGTGCGGATAGCTCTCGCCCGGCACCTGTTCCTGCGGCGGCAGGATGGCCTCGAGCCTGCCGATGTCCACCAGCACGCTCTTGGGGTCCCGGCCCTGCTGCACGATCCCGGCGACCACGTCGCCCTCGCGCCCGGCGTACTCGCCGAACGTGATGTCCTCCTCGGCGTCCCGCAGCCGCTGGAGGATGACCTGCTTCGCCGTGGTGGCGGCGATCCGCCCGAAGCCCCGCGGGGTGTCGTCGAACTCCCGGGGCTTCACCGGCTCCGAGTCCTCACCCGAGCCGTTCGGCTCGGCGCCCTCGGCCGGGGCGCGCAGCTCGGCCAGCTCTTCGGCGTCCTCGCGGGCCCACACCGTCACATGCCCGGTGGTGCGGTCGAGCACGACCCGCGCCTGGCGCCTGCTGCCCTCGGTGCGGTGGTACGCGATGAGCAGGGCCGACTCGATGGCCTCCACCAGCACGTCGAAGGAGATCTCCTTCTCCCGTACGAGCGCCTGAAGGGCCTTCATGTCGATGTCCACGGCTACGCCTCCTTGGTGCTCTCGTCGCCGGCTGGCCTGCGGCTGAACTCGACCTCGACGCGCGCCGACGCGACGTCGGCGAGGTCGACCCGGCGAGCCGTGCCCTTGCGGCCTTTCTCCCCTGGGATCTCGAGATCAAGCCCGGTGTCGTCCACGGCGACCAGCCGCGCGGCCAGCTCGCCGCCCCCGGTGAGCCGCAGCCGCACCAGCCGCCCCACCGAACGCAGGTAGTGCCGGGGCTCCGTCAGCGGGCGCTCAGCGCCTGGCGAGGTCACCTCGAGCACATAGGGGGCGCCGCCCATGAGGTCGCCCTCGTCCAGCGCCTCGGACGCGGCACGGCTCAGCTCGGCGCAGGCGTCGAGGCCCACGCCCTCGTCGGTGTCCACCACGATCTGGAGAACGCGCCGCCGCCCGGCCGGCGTGATCTTCACGTCCTCGAGGTTCATCCCACGCTTGGCGGCCAGCGGCTCAAGCAGCTCCCGCAGCCTGTCGATCTGGGTGGTGCTCATCCGGGTGACTCCTCGGCCGCGTCTGCTGTTGTCCCGATGCCTTTCGCGCGTGTCGGCGCGTCCGGCCAACAGCCTATCGCCTGTGGCACGGTACGCCGACCGACCGGAAGGGCGGGGCTGGCGCGCCGGGGGCGGGGTGGCGCCGGGATGGGCGGAGCGCACAGGTACGCTCACGGGGCGGTGATCTCTTCCGACCGCCCGCGCGGCTCAGGGCCCGGGGCGCGGAGTCCGCCGCACACGCCCACGGCCCACCGCGAGAAGGGGAAGTGCGGGGAACCATGTCTCCTGCCGTGCCCTCTACCGTGTCCCGACGTTCCCTGCTGACCGGCATCGTCCTGGTCGGCGCCCTGACCGGATGCACCTCGGGCGGCGACGAGGCGGCCGGTCGGGCCGCCGCCGCGAGCAGCAGAGGGCTGCGCCGCCGCGTGGCGAGGGACAGCACCGCTCTCCTGGCGCGTTACGACGCCACCGTCTCGGCGCACCCTTCGCTCGCCGGCGCGCTGACGCCGTTCCGCGAGGTCGTCACCGCCCATGTCACCGCGCTCGACGAGCCGGGCGAGGCCACGACCGGCGTCGCGGGCGCGGCCCCCGAGGTGCCCGCCAGGCAGGACCGCGCGATCGCCGCGCTCGTCGAGGCCGAGCGCCGCGCCGCCGATGAGCGGCTGGCCGCGCTGGCCGACGCCCCACCCGAGCTCGCCCGGCTGCTCGCCTCCCTGGCCGCCGCGGGCGAGGTCCAGGCCCACCTCCTGAACGAGGTACGCCCATGAGCGAGACACCGTCCCAGCTGGACGCCGCGCAGGCCGCGCTCGCCGCCGAGCACGCCGCCGTCTACGGCTACGGCGTGGTCGGCGGCCGCATCGGCGACGACCGGGGGCGCGAGGCCCGTGAGGCGCACGACGCGCACCTGGCCCGCCGCGACGCCCTGCACCGCACCGTTCGCGACCTCGGCGGCTCGCCGGTCGCCGCGGCCGCCGGATACGCCCTGCCGTTCGAGGTGACCGACAGCGCAAGCGCCGTGGAGCTGGCCGTCGAGCTCGAGACCCGGCTGGCGGGCGCCTACGCGGACCTCGTGCTGGCCGGTGCGGGCGACGTCCGCCGCGACGCCGCCGACGCGCTGCGCGACGCGGCGGTGCGCGCCGCCCGCTGGCGCGGCCACGGCGAGCCGTTCCCGGGGCTCACCGAGTACGCGGAGCGGGAGGGGACCGGCTGACATGGCGGCCCCCGTGCACCATCCCAAGCCCCCGCCGCGGCTGGTCCGCGCCCAGGAGGCGGCCGCGGGCGGGTGGCTGGCCGAGCTGCCCGCGCTCGTCGACGACGTCTGCGCGCGCTGGGGGCTGACGGCCGAGCGGGTCGTGGAGCCGGGCGGCCGCAGCAGCATGACCGTGCTGGTCACCGCCGCCGACGGCGGGCGCGCGGCGTTGAAGATATCCCCGCCCGACGGCTCGGCCGCCATCGAGGAGGCCGCGTTGCGCCGCTGGAACGGCCTGGGCGCCGTCCGGGTGCTGCGGTCGGCGCCCGAGTCGGGGGCGCTGCTCCTCGAACGGCTGCGTGGCGAGACCTCGTTGCGCTCGCTCCCCGACGCCAAGGCCATGCTCGAGGCCGTCTCCGCGGTCCGGCGGCTGTGGGTGGACCCGGGGGAGCACCACCCGTTCCCGACCGTGGGGGAGCGGACCGCGGCCCAGGCCGCGCTGCTGCGCGCCGCCGCCGACGACGAGACGGGACCCCTGGTCGACGAGGCCCTGCGGCACCACGGGGAGCTGACGGCCGCGCCGGGCGAACGGCTGCTGCTGCACGGCGACTTCCGCCAGGGCATCGTGCTGGCCTCGGACGCGGAACGCTCCCCCTGGCTCGCCGTCGGGCCCGAGCCGCTGGTCGGCGAGCGGGCCTACGACCTGGCCAGGCTGGTCCGCGACCGCCTGCACGACCTGGTGGCCTCCCCCGGCGCCGCCGCGATCACCCGCCGCAGGGTGACGCGCCTGGCCGAGTCGGTGGACCTCGACCCCGACCGGCTGCGCGCCTGGTCCCACTTCCGCGCGGTGGAGTCGGCGCTGCGCAACCTCGACCAGGGCCGGGCGGCCGACGCGGAGATGCTCCTGGAGTTCGCCACCTGGCTGTGAGCCCGGCCGGTCAGCGGCGCAGCGGCAGGGGGGCGCCCATCACGGCGTAGGGGCAGGGCGCCGAGGGGAACAGGACCCGGCGGGCGAGATCCTGGTAGCCCAGCTTGTGGTAGAGCGCGCGGGCCGGGCTTTCGGTGTCGATGGCCGAGAGGATCGAACGCGGCTCGGTGGCCCCGTCGGTGAGGGTCGTGATCAACCGACGGCCTATCCCGCGGTGCTGGAACTCCGGCAGCACGTGCAGCTCGGTGATGGCGAACGAGTCGTCGAGCCACGCGTCGTTGCCCGTCCGCCGCAGATACGGCTCGACCACGGTGGACCACCACTGCGCGCGGTCGTTGGGCATGCCGTAGACGAAGCCGACGAGTCGGCCCCGGCCGACCGTGGCGCCCAGGGCGCGGGCGCCGGGGCTGGCCAGGTGGCGGAGCACGATGTGGCGGCGCACCCCGACCTCCTCGGCGCTGAGCCCGAACGCCGCCGCCTGCACGGCCAGCGCCTCGTCCACCCGGGCCGCGAGATCGAGCGGACCGATGGCGATGTCCCGGGCGTCGGGGAGGGCCCCACCGGCGGATGCTGTCATGCGGGGAGGCTAACGCGCCGCGCCGACGAAGTCGCGCCCGGTACCGCGAATGGTCTGGGGAGGGGATCGGCGGGGACGGGGACCGGCGGTGACGAGAACGGGGACGGGAACGGGGACGGGTCAGAACAGCACGCTCATCAGCGTTCCCGCGCGCGTGAAGCCGAGGCGGCGGTAGACGGCGAGTGCGGGGGCGTTGAAGTCGTTGACGTAGAGGCTCGCCACGGGCGCGGTCTCGGCCAGGGCGTGTGCGAGCACGGTGGCGAGCCCGGCCGTCGCCAGGCCCCGGCCGCGCCGGTCGGGGGCCGTCCAGACGCCCTGGAGCTGGCAGATGTCAGGGGTGACCGCGCCGATCTCCGCCTTGAACACCACCCGCCCGTCCTCGACCCGGGCGAAGCAGCGGCCGGTGCCGAGGCTCTCGGCGACCCGTGACTGGTAGGCCAGGCCGCCGTCGTGCGCGTCGAGCGGCGAGATGCCCACCTCCTCGGTGAACATCGCCACGGCGGCCGGGAAGACCAGGTCCATCTCCGCCTTGCCGAGGCGCCGCACCAGCGGGTCGGGGGCGATGTCCCGGGGCACCGTGTCGGTGGCCAGCAGGGGCTGGCGCGGGCGCAGTTGACGCGCGGGGCCCCAGTGCGGCTCGAGCCGGGCCCACAGGCGCGCGGTGGGCCCGGCGGGGCCGACGATCGAGGAGCAGCGGCGGCCCTCGCGCAGCGCGCGTTCGGCGAACGCGCGCACGGCGCCCGCGCCGGCCCGGATGGGCACGAGGTTCGCCCCCGCGTAGCAGAGCGAGGTGAGCTTGCCCTGGCGGTAGTAGCCCCACATCTCGCCCCCGAGATACGGGGCTTCGAGCCCGGAGTCGAGCACCCGGGCGGTGACGAAGGCGTTGGCCACCGGGTCTTGGTGGAGCACGGCGAGGACGTCGTCGAGCTCGGGGGAGCCCAGGACCCGAGTGGTGGGTGTGGTCAGCACGGACAGGGCCTTCGAAGGGTCGGGAACGGGGACGGGCGGGGTCAGGCGACCGTGACCGTGGGGTCGCCCGAGGCGACGCCTTCCTTCTCCATCGACTCGGCGATCTTCATGGCCTCGTCGATCAGCGTCTCCACGATCTTGGACTCGGGCACGGTCTTGATGACCTGGCCCTTGACGAAGATCTGGCCCTTGCCGTTCCCCGACGCGACGCCGAGGTCGGCCTCCCTGGCCTCGCCAGGGCCGTTGACCACACAGCCCATGACGGCCACGCGCAGCGGGACCTCCATGCCGGTCAGGCCCGCGGTGACCTCCTCGGCCAGCTTGTAGACGTCGACCTGGGCGCGGCCGCACGACGGGCAGGAGACGATCTCGAGGCCGCGCTCGCGCAGGCCGAGTGACTCCAGGATCTGCGAGCCGACCTTGACCTCCTCCACCGGCGGGGCGGAGAGGGAGACGCGGATGGTGTCGCCGATGCCCTCGCTCAGCAGGGCGCCGAACGCCACCGCCGACTTGATCGTGCCCTGGAACGCCGGGCCCGCCTCGGTGACGCCGAGGTGGAGGGGGTAGTCGCAGCGCTCGGCGAGCAGCCGGTACGCGTTGACCATGATCACCGGGTCGTTGTGCTTCACGGAGATCTTGATGTCGCGGAAGTCGTGCTCCTCGAAGAGGGAACACTCCCACAGCGCGGACTCCACGAGCGCCTCTGGCGTGGCCTTGCCGTACTTGGCGAGCAGGCGCTTGTCGAGGGAGCCGGCGTTGACCCCGATGCGGATGGGGGTGCGCGTCTCCGACGCGGCCTTGGCGATCTCGGCGACCTTGTCGTCGAACTGCTTGATGTTCCCGGGGTTGACCCGGACCGCGGCGCAGCCGGCGTCGATCGCCGCGAACACGTACTTGGGCTGGAAGTGGATGTCGGCGATGACCGGGATGCCCGACTTGCGGGCGATCACGGGCAGCGCGTCCGCGTCGTCCTGCGTGGGCACGGCGACCCTGACGATCTGGCAGCCCGACGCGGTCAGCTCCGCGATCTGCTGCAACGTCGCACCGATGTCCGAGGTGCGTGTCGTCGTCATCGACTGCACGGAGACCGGCGCTTCACCGCCTACGGCGACGGATCCGACCTGGATCTGGCGGCTGGCGCGGCGCGTGGCCAGCTTGGTCGGGACGGACGGCATTCCCAGCGAGATGGCTGTCATGTGATTCGTGCAACCCCACGGTAAGGACGGGCGGGCTCCAGGACTTCGAGCCTACGGCACCTCACCCGGTCAACCGCACCGGGTTGACAATATCGGCCGCGAGCACCAACAGGGTGAAGCAGATGAACACGCCCGCCACCACGTACGCGACCGGCATCAGCTTCGCGACGTCGAAGGGGCCGGGGTCGGGCCGCTTGGTGACCCTGGCCCAGCCGCGGCGCAGCGACTCCCACACCGCGCCCGCGATGTGGCCGCCGTCCAGCGGCAGCAGCGGCAGCATGTTGAAGAGGAAGAGCGACAGGTTGAACCCCGCGACCAGGAACAGCGCGGTCGCCACCTGCTGGCTCGCCGGGATGTCCAGGGTGAAGATCTCGCCGCCCACGCGGGCCGCGCCGACCACGCCCATCGGGGAGTCGGGCTCCCGCTCGCCGTTCCCCAGGACGGCGTTCCACAGCCCGGGGATCTCGGAGGGGATGTCCACCAGCGCCTGCACGCCCGTGGTCATGATGTCGCCCATGCGCTCGACGGCCTGCGGGAAGTCCTGCCTGACGATGCCGCCGGCGGGCGAGAAGCCGAGGAACCCGGCGGTCACGAACTCGCCCTCGACATAGCCGCCGTCGCCGTCGGTCCTGGCCACCTGGTTCTCGATGAGGTCGGCCTGGAGGTCCACCTCACGCCCGTCGCGCTCGACGGTGATGGTGGCCGCGCCCGTGGTCTCCCTGATGCGCTCCTGGAGCGTCCCCCACTCGTCCATACGCTCGCCGTTGAACGCCACGATGATGTCCCCGGCGCGCAGCCCGGCCGCCGCGGCGGGCGCGGGCTGGTCGGTGTCCCGGCAGTCCCTCGGCTCCTCGCTCTGGTCGATGACGCACTCGGAGACCGTGCCCACGGCGGTCGTCTGGGTGTTGATCCCGAAGCCCATCAGCACGCCGAGGAAGATCGTCACGGCCAGGATCAGGTTCATCCCGGGGCCCGCGAACATCACGATCACGCGCTTCCACGGCTTGCGCGTGTAGAACAGCCGCTTCTCGTCGCCCGGCTGGAGCTCCTCGAACGCGGCGGCCCTGGCGTCCTCGATCATCCCCCGGAACGGCGACGTGGAACGCTGCCTGATCGCTCCGTCGTCGCCCGGCGGGAACATCCCGATCATGCGGATGTAGCCGCCCAGCGGGATCGCCTTGATCCCGAACTCCGTCTCCTTCTTCTTCCGCGACCAGATCGTCGGCCCGAAGCCGACCATGAACTGCGGCACCCTGACCCCGAACATGCGCGCGGTCGAGAAGTGCCCCAGCTCGTGCCACGCGATGGAGAACAGCAGCCCGAAGACGAAGACGAGTATGCCGAGGATGAACATCAACGCCGTCATGCGGTCACTGCCTCCGTCGTGGTCCCGCCGGCCGTCCCGGCGAGCTCGCGGGCACGCCGCCGCGCCCTGGTCTCCGCTTCGAGGACGTCCGACAGGGTCAAGGAGGTTCCGGAACAGGAGTCGCCCTGCTCCTCGACGACCTGGGCGACGGTGTCCACGATCCCGGTGAACGGCAGCAGCCCGGCGAGGAAGGCGTCGACACACTCCTCGTTCGCCGCGTTGAACACCGCGGGCGCGGTACCGCCGAGGCTACCCACCTTCCTGGCGAGCGGCACCGAGGGGAAGGCATCGGTGTCCAGCGGCAGGAACTCCCACGTGTGCGCCCGCGTCCAGTCGCACGGCGCCGCGGCCCCCGGCACCCGCTCGGGCCAGCCGAGGGCGAGCGCGATCGGCATCCGCATGTCCGGCGGGCTCGCCTGCGCCAGCGTCGACCCGTCCACGAACTCCACCATCGAGTGCACATACGACTGGGGGTGGACCACGACCTCGATCCGCTCGAACGGGATCCCGTAGAGCAGATGGGCCTCGATCACCTCAAGGCCCTTGTTGACCAGCGTCGCGGAGTTGATCGAGATCACCGGGCCCATGTCCCACGTGGGGTGCGCCAGCGCCTCCCCTGGCGTCACCCCGGCCAGCTCCCCCCGCGACCTGCCGCGGAACGGGCCGCCGCTCGCCGTGACCACGAGCCGCGCCACCTCGGGACGGGTGCCGCCCATGAGCGCCTGGAAGAGCGCCGAGTGCTCGGAGTCCACGGGGATGATCTGGCCCGGCTTCGCCAGCGACGTCACCAGCGGGCCGCCCACGATGAGCGACTCCTTGTTCGCCAGGGCGAGGATGTGGCCCGCCTCCAACGCCGCAAGCGTCGGCGCCAGCCCGATCGAGCCGGTGATCCCGTTCAGCACGGTGTGGCACGGGCCCGCCGCCAGCCGCGTCGCCGCGTCGGGGCCCGCCAGGATCTCCGGGATCGGCTGCCCCACGCCGTACTGCGCCCGCAGCGCCTCCCGCAGCTCGACCGCCAGGTCCTCCCTGGCGATCGCCACCGTCCGCACCTGGAGCCGGTGCGCCTGCCCGGCCAGCAGGTCGATCCGCCCGCCCGCGGCGGAGAGCCCCGTGACCCGGAACAGCCCGGGATTCCGCAGCACCACGTCGATGGCCTGCGTCCCGATCGACCCCGTCGACCCCAGGACCACGATGTCCCTCGGCCCTTCGGGCGGCGGCTCCGCCGGATAGCGCGTATGCGGATCGGCGAGACAGACGGCGCTCAAGGTCATCCTCCCATTGTCACTGCTCCGCACGGTGCCCCGGACAGGGACCCCGTCGCGGCCCCTCCCCTACCCATGACCCACATCGAGGCGGCTGGGGTTGCCCAGAAGTCCCGTTTCGCTGTCGGTCGGCACCATCCGCACCAGCAGCCTGGCCGTCCTGGTGCACCACAGCGTGGCGTTCTCGGCGAAGGTCGGCAGCGCCTCCGCCTGCACCTCGGGCAGCGCGAGCAGCCGCCCGACCACCCGCGCCTCGTCGGGCGACACCCGCTGCACCCCCACCAGGGCCGCCCGCTCCACCAGCCGGTGCGACACCTGGCTCAGATACGGCAGCAGCGTCAGCACCGGCTGCCACGGCGCCGAGGCGACCCGCCCCCGCGGCGGCTTGATCCCGCAGTCCCGCACCACGAGCACCGGGCTGCCGAGCGTCGCCCCCAGCGGCGGCACCCGGCCCACCTCGTGCAGCGTCATGCACTCGAGGCCGCCGTTCGCCGCCTGCGCAAGCCGCGTCCACAGCTGCGGGCGGCCCGTCTCCACCACGACCCGCGCCCCGGTCGCCACCGCCCGCAGCGCCAGCACCTGCGCCGCCCACACCCCGCCGATCAGCACCACGTCGTACGGCACCGGGTGGTGGATCCCCAGCACCGCGGGCCGCGACCTGCTGTCCACCCCGACGATGATCCCGTCGTCCCCGACCGGCAGCGCGAGCGCGTCGAGCTCCTCGGCCGACAGCACGTGCCCCGCGCCGCCCATCAGCGCCCACCCCCCAGGGGCAGCGTCGCCCGCAGCCCCGACAGCTGCCGCCGGTCCATCCGCGTCAGCCCCACCCGGGCGGCCCGCGCCGCCCGCGCCAGCTGACGGCTCGCCTCACGCAACTCGCCCTCGCCGCGCCCCGTGACCCGCACATGACCACTCAGCACGGCGTCGCCCCGCCCCTGGCCGCGCAGCGTCAGCGCGAACGTCGTGGCGAACGCGGGCAGCGACGTCAGCAGCGCCACCAGGCCGGGCAGCGGCGTCGCCCCCGGACCCAGCTCCGGCCACCGCGCCACCCGGAATGTCGTGTGCCACCGGTCGTCGCACCGCCAGGCCCGCAGCCCCTCCGCCGTCCGCCGCGGCCGCTGCCCCTCGCTCCGGCCTATCAGCGCCGTCGCCGCGGGATTCGAGCTCGTGCACGCCGCCACCGCGGAGAGCAGCTCGGCCTCGCTCAGCACCGTCGCCGTGAACCCCGCCCCCGTCAGCCTGCTCGCCAGCTGATCGGCCGCGCGCGTCAGACAGCGCTGCGCGCCCTCGAGCCCTCCGCCGCGCTCCGCCACCGCCTCGGGGCACAGCTCAGGATCCAGCCGCAGCGCCACCCACGTCAGCCGCAGCGCGGGCGCGTCACCCTCCCGCTGCAACAACGCGTAACTCGTCCCCGCGACCGACCGGTCCGGCAGCACGGGCGCGGGCGCGGGCTGCGTGTACTGCACCGACTGCACCGACTCCAGGCGGATCCCGTCCGTCTCGAGCGCCCCGTACAGCAGCGAGAGCGGCAACGGGCGCACCGCGCGCCCGGGTTGCAGCGGGGCCATCGAGGCCTCGACGCGCAGCACCGCCGTCAGCGTCCCGCCGTCCCCCGCCATCCCGACCTCGCGCCGCTCCCTGCCGTCCCGGCCACCCCGCGCGGCCACCGCGTAACTCCGCAGCCCAGGACGGCACTCGGCGGCCAGCGCGAACAGCGGATCCGCGCCCCGCGGCAGCGCCTCGGCCGCCGCCCGCCTCGCCCGCCGGTCCACCAGCGCCGCGCCGAGCCACCCCGGCAGCGTCTCCCCCCGCCGCCAGGCCACCACCACGAGCACGAGCAGCGCCGAAGGCACCACCGCGAGCGCCCCGAGCGCCCAGCTCTCCGCGACCCACCCGGCCGCCACCAGCCCACCGGCCGCCTGCACACACAGCAGCGGCCCCAGCGGGATCGGCCCCCCTGGCCCCGGCACGGCCCGCGGCAGCACCGCGCGCCCGGGCTCTCCGGCCGTCCGCGTCGTGACGTTCGCCCGCATCACGCCCCCTCCCGACAGTGATCGAACCGTCACCCGGCATAGTAGATCCTCGGTCTGACGTCCGATCACGGGCAGGGGGAGGGGCGGACACCCATGGCGTCACGCAAGGACGAGCTGAACGCGTACACCTTCGCCAAACGGCGCACGGTCGCCGCGTTCCTCCAGCCGGCGCCCACCGTGACCGAGGAGGGCGCGCCGCGCCCCCTGCGCGCGGTGCTGCCCGGCATGGTCGTCGGCGCGCTGATCCTGGCGGGCTTCGGCGCGTGGGGCATGTTCCGCCCCTCCGTCCCCGATGGCTGGGACGAGCCGGGACGCAACATCATCATCGGCAGCGACTCCACCACCCGCTACGTCGTCCTGGAGACCGAGGGCCGCGCCCAGCTCCACCCCGTGCTCAACCTCTCCTCCGCCCGCCTCCTCCTCGACGACCCCGACTCGTTCGACATCGTCAACGTCGACGAGTCCGAGCTGGACAGCGGCGCCGTCCCCCGCGGCCCCACCCTCGGCATCCCCTACGCCCCCGACCGGCTCCCCGCCACCGACGAGGCCGCGGACGCCAAGCGCTGGGCCGTCTGCCAGCGCCCCGGCGGCGGCGAGGGCGACATCCAGCAGGCGACGTTCGTCCTCGCCGCCGACGACACCGGCCGCGTCGAGGGCGACGAACGCCTCACGGGGCGCGACGTCCTCTTCGTCGAGTCCGGCGGAACGCCCTACCTCGTCGACCCCGCGGGCACCAGGTACCCCATCGCCGACGAGGGCCGCGACGTGCTGCTCCGCCTGCTGACCCGCGGCGATCCGCAGCCCGTGAGCGGAGAGTGGCTCGCGACGTTCGCCGAGGGCGACACCATCGGCTTCCCCGAGCTGCCCGACGTGGGCGCACCGGCCGGCGTCCCCGGGCTCATCGAGGCCGCGAACACCGTCGGCACGGTCGTGCGCGCCCCCACGGGCGCGGGCCCTCAGCACTATGTCGTCCTGCCGGGACGGGTCGTCCCCGTCACCGACTTCACCGCCTATCTGCTGCTCAACAGCCCCGCCACCGAGATCCTCGGCCAGCAGGGCGACGCCTTGGCGCTCGGCGCCCAGAACGTCACCCCCGCCCCAGCGGACGAGAGCGTCGAACGCGACTGGCCCGAGCCCGTCACCGAGCAGGTCAACGGCGCGGGCCGGGACACCGTCTGCTCCGTGCTCCACGGCGTGGACGGCGGCGACGGCAGCACCGAGGTCACCACATGGGCGGGCGAGGACTACCCCGCCACCATCGCCTCCGGGTCGGCCAGCGCGTATGTCACCCCGGGATCGGGCCTGCTCTACCGCCAGGTCACGGGCGAACAGGCCGAGGCGGGCCGGGTGTTCCTGGTGACCGACACCGGCCTGCGCTACCCCGTCCAGACCACCGCCACCGCCACCGAGGGGGAGCCCGACGACCGGGCGCACATCCGCCTCGGCTACGGCGACGTCACCCCCGTCCCGGTCCCCGCCCACTGGTCGGGGTTCCTGCCGACCGGGCCGAGCCTGGACACCGAGAGCGCCCAGCAGCCGCAGGGTTCCTGACATGGCACGCCGCCTCCGCGCCCGCGCCGCCCTGACCGCCCTCCTGCTGACGGCGCTCGGGACCGTGTCCGCCCCGCCCGCCGCCCACGCGGACGGCGGGCGCTGCGCGTTCCCCGCCGAGAACATCGAGGAACGCCCCTGGGCGCTGCAACGCGTCCTGCTCGACCGGCTCTGGCAGGAGAGCCGCGGCGAGGGCGTGAGCGTCGCCGTGATCGACACCGGCGTCGACACCGCCCACCCGCAGCTCGCCGGTGCCGTGGACGCCGCGCGCGGCGCGGACTTCACCGACGCCGAGGGCGACCAGACGACGGACACGGTGGGCCACGGCACCAAGGTCGCGGGCATCATCGCCGCCCGCCCGCACGACGACACGGGCTTCGTCGGCCTGGCGCCCGACGCCACGATCGTCCCGATCCGGCAGAACGACGCGGACGGCAGCGGCTCGGTCGCCACCCTCGCCGATGCGATCGACCACGCGGTCGGCGCGGGCGTCGACATCATCAACATCTCCCAGGACAGCGACGCCGCCCCCGGCGATGACTCGGAGCTGGCCAGGGCGGTGAACGCCGCGCTCGACGCGGACATCGTGGTCATCGCCTCGGTCGGCAACGACGGCGCCGACGGCGAGCGCCGCCTCACCTACCCCGCCGCCTACGACGGCGTCCTCGCCGTCGCCGCGTCCGACCGGAACAACGAGCGCGCCCCGTTCTCCCAGTCCGGCGACTTCGTCGGCATCGCGGCGCCCGGCGTCGACATGGTCTCCACGGTGCCCCTCGGCGGCCAGTGCGTGGACAGCGGCACGAGCTTCGCCGCCCCGTATGTCGCGGGCGTCGCGGCCCTGTTGCGCGCCGAGCAGCCGGAGTGGACCGCCGAACAGATCGTCACCCACCTCAAGCAGACGGCGGAACGCGCCCAGCCCGGCCCCGACGCGGACCTCGGCTGGGGCGTCGTCGACCCGGTCCGCGCCCTCACGCGGGACACCGCGCCGCCCGGCCCCACCCCGGTCCCCGACCCTCCGGCCCCGGCGGCCCCCGCCCCCGACGTCGAGCCCCTCGACCTGGGTGAGACACACGCCGAACGAGCCGAACGCCTCGGCACATTCGTCATCCTGACGGCCACTCTGCTGACGGCGGCCCTGGCGGGCACGGCCCTGATCATCCGTGACCATCGCCACCGTAACGGCCTTGCCTCAATGCGTAGTGATCGGCATAAGATGGGATCTCCACGGTGACTGAGGGGGCACCGGTGGAGGGGAGGGTGGGATGACAACGGATTCGGTCCAGCCGCCGAGTCAACCGGATTTGTATCTCGCGGACGGTGAGCTGAGTGAGTTCTCCAGCTGGTTGAGCTTACTGTTGGACAAGCTGAACGGCTCGGGCGTGAGCGGCGAGCAGGTCAGCGTCCTGAACACCGTCGAGCATCACTTCGGTGAATCGCCCGCGGCGGGGGAGATCTTCGCGGAGTACGAAAGGGTGCGCGCACGCCTCGAGGAATTCGTGCGCATTCAGCAAGAGGCCATCGAGATGCTGAGTATCTCCACCGCCGCGATGGAGAACGACTATGTGACCACCGACCACGAGCAGTTCGAGCGGTTCCTACAGATCAGCGCGAACTTCGACTCGCTGTACGACGGGGACAGGGGTTCCGGTTCCGGCGGGCCTGGGGATGTGCTCCTGTGATGGGGGGTCGGGGCGATGAGTGAGCACGAGTCCGCGTCGCACGAGGCACTGGCGGCCATGATCGCCAACGGCGCCCCCGAGGCGCTCACCTCCCGGGCGGAGATCCTCATCGAGATGGCGCCCTACCTGGAGACGGTGGGGAACTTCATCTGGATGCGGATCACGACCATGCCGTGGGAGGGGGAGGCGGCCGAGACGATCCGGGCCTGGGGCGATCACTTCCGGCGCGAGTCGGCGATGCTGAGCAAGTACGCGTCGGTCACCGGCAACGCCATGCAGATGGCCGGGGAGGCACTTGCCCAGGCCAAGTCCTCGATGCCCCCGGTCCCCGACGCGCCGCTTGGCCCTGTGGAGACGGGCACGGTGGCGGACCTGATCACGGCGGGCGTCGAACGTGAAGAGGCCATCGGCGTGATGGACCGCCTGGCATCCTCCTACCGCGTCGCGGCCGACACGATGTCGAGGGCGATCGAGCCTGAATTCGTCAAACCGCTGGATTCGGGTCCTTTCCAGTCTCCGTCCGGTTCCTCGCGGGATTCTCCGGCCGTGATGGCCACTCCACCGGGGGGCGTGTCCGAGAGCGGTGGCACATACGGCGGGTCACCGGGGCGCGGCGAATCGTTGCCCACTTCACCGAACGGCTTCGCATCGACGCGTCCGTCCGAGTCGGCCGTTGGTCCGGTGGTCCCCGACGCACCGATGCCGCCCGCCGACGAGCGCATCGGTACTTCGTTGGACTCCCTCACCACGGCCCCTCCTCCGGCACCACCGACCGGTCCGCCGACACCCGGTGGGCCCACGCTCACGACTCCGCCGCTGGATCACGGCGGCGGACCGCTGATCCCGCCTGGGGGGCCACCGGCCAGGTTGGGGCCCGGCCTCGGGGGTCCGGTGACGAGGCCGCCGGGTGCGCTTGGACCACCGGCTGGCGGGCCGCCTCCGGTGGGGCGGTCGCCCGTCACCGGCCCGGGGCACGGCCCGACCGTTCCCGGCCCGGCGGGGCATTCCCCCCTGGTGGGGCGCCCGCCGATGGGAGGCATGCCGGGCAACGGCGCCCTCATTCCCCGAACGCCCGCCCAGAGCGGGATCTTCGGGGGAGTGCCACGTCCCTCGGAAAGACTCGGCCGAAGTCTGCCGTCGGGCAACGCCATTGGGTTCGGCGCTGTCCCGGCCATCCGTGATCCGGCCACAGGAATGGTTCAGGGACCTGGCGGCGGTTTGGTCGGGCGGCCTGTTGGCGCGGCGAGTGCCAGCCCTCGCCCACCCACCCCGCCCGCTCAGGCGATCCGGGTGACAGGGCGTCCACTTGCATCGAAGCCCCGCCGCCGTGGCAGGAAGCGGCGGGACGAGCGTGAACGACACGACAAGGACCGCTGATTCCATGACTCCCCCCACGCTTCCAGCTCGCCGACGTGCCAAGACACTTTCCCTGTTATTGGCGGGGGCGCTCTACAGCGGTGCGGTCCTGGCCCCCCACGCCGCGGCCGAAAGCCCTCAGGATCCTTGGTACATGGATACATGGCGGGTCCAGGAGATGTGGGAGCAGGCGACAGGCGAGGGTGTCACTGTGGCGGTCGTCGACACCGGCGTGGATGCCTCGTTGCCGCATCTGGAAGGGCAGGTCCTGGAGGGCATCGATCTCAACATCGACCCTGATGGTGCCCATGTCGACACCCAAGGCCATGGCACCATCATGGCGGGGGCCATTGCGGGCACAGGTGAGGGAGGCGGCATTCAAGGGATCGCTCCCGGTGCCAAGATTCTTCCTATTCGCGTCGACAAGGGTCTTGAGTTCGACTTCGGTCAAGAGGACCGGTGGGCCCAGGCCATCGAGTACGCCGTCGAATCCGGCGCCAAGGTCATCAACTTCTCTGTGGGCGCGGAGGGCGTCAGCGGATCTCCTGATGGATTGGAAGCCGCCATTGCGGAAGCGGCACGCAATGATGTGCTGATTTTTGCCGCCACCGGTAATTCCGGCGAGTCGCGGAACATCATCAGCCGATCCGCCGATTTCCCTGGAGTCGTCGGCGTGGGAGCGGTCGACCGGAACGGTGACCACGCCGCGTTTTCCGTCCATGGCTCTCGGGTCGCGCTCTCCGGGCCTGGGATCGACGTGCCCGGATACTGCCCTGACGGGTCGTGGGAGGAGGCATGCCTCATTGAGCGTGGCGGCACAAGTGCGGCCACGGCCCTGGCCTCTGCTTCCGCAGCGCTCATCTGGTCCGCTCATCCCGACTGGACCAAGAACCAAGTCCTCCGCGCACTGGCGCAGACCGCCGAGGGGGATGGGCAGAGGGATGACTACGTCGGGTTCGGGATGATCCGGCCCGATCGGGTGATTCTCGAGGAGGGGGTGGATCCCGGAGAGCCCGACGTCAATCCGATGTTCGACGCCTACGAACGGGCCCTGGATCCACCGGTGTCACCCGAGCCGGTTCCCGAGGAGGAGCCGGAGGAGCCCGCCGAAGAGGACGCCGTCCCCGAGGAGCGGGAGCAGGAGCGGAGCGACGCGGCCGCCAGTGGGGCCGGGGGCAACGGCGGTAGCAGCAACACACCCGCACTCATCGGCGTCGTCGGCGGGGTGATCATTCTGGGCGGCGTGGCGGCCGTGGTGATCGTGAGCCGTCGCAGAACCGCCTAGCCGTTCACGCACGAGCACTCAACACAAGGGGAGGGTACGCATGTCCGACCAGATGCCTACGGACAATCTTCGGTTCAGTAATGAAACCATCCAGGCACTGATCAATTCGCTCAACCAGGAGATCGAGCTTCTCCAGGGCAGCAAGACCAAGTTGGAAGCGACGACGACCGAGGTCATGGCCGGTTGGCAGGGCCAGGCGGGCTCGCGCTTCGGGGCGGGCCAGCAGGAGGCCAACCTCAACCTCGACCGCCTGATCAGGTCACTGGAGAACCTGCGCGGGCTGGTCGAGATGAGCCGGAACGACTTCGACGACCTGGAGCAGCAGCAGCTCGACGACATGCTGCGCGCCCAGTCGGGCCTGGCCAACATCCAGAGCGCGGGCTTCGAGAACCTCGCCTGAGGAGAGGATGGGACATGAGTGATTTCACCAGCGTCAACTACTCCGCGCTCAGCGGTGGTTCCGAGGGCCTGACCGTCGAGGAGCGCCAGCTGCTCGACCGCCTCGAGGCCCTCAAGGCCGCCCTCAGGTGGGCCGCCGAGGGCTGGACCGGTGAGGCGGAGCGTGCCTTCGCGCTCAACATGAACGCGTTCTCCGAGGAGCTGGACAAGCTCCGCGTCGTCCTCGGCTCCACGGGCAACGCCCTGGAGACGGCCGGGATCAACTACCGGGCCGTGGACCTCCGTTCCGCCAACCGCATGGGCTGATCCGCCGCAGGCACCCGACGGGGGTGGCACCGCGAGCCGGTGCCACCCCCGTTCGCGCTACTGCTCCGGCAGCCACCCCAGCTGGACCAGCGGACGCCCCCGCCGCCGCGACGCGAACTGCGCCCGGCCCGGCGGCAGCGGCCGCGCCCGCATCGAGGGGAAGATCTCGCCCTCCTTGGGGTCCCCTGACAGGACCAGCCCCTGTGCCCCCAACTCCCGCAGCCGCTGCACGAACGGCTCGAACATCGCCCGCGAGACGCCCGCCGCGCTCCGCGCCACGATGAAGTGGATGCCCACGTCCCTCGCGTACGGCAGGTGCTCCACCAGGTGGGCCAGCGGATTGCGGCTGGTCGCCGAGACCAGGTCGTAGTCGTCGACCACGACGAAAAGCCGCGGCCCCGACCACCACGAGCGGGCCTTCAGCTCGTCGATGCCGATGTCCTCCTTGGGCGCCCGCTTCTCGAAGATCTTGTTGAGCGAGACGACGTCCTGCGTCAGCCGCGTCTCCGTCGTCGAGTAGCTGGCGATGTACTCCTGCGGCACCGCCGCCATCAGCGTCCTGCGGTAGTCGGTGACGATGAAGCGCACGTCCTCCGGCGTGTACCGCTCGACCAGCTTGCGCATCACCAGCCGCAGCGCCGACGACTTCCCCGACTCGCTCTCACCGATGACCATCAGGAACGGGTCCCGGTCGAAGTTGACGAAGACCGGCTCCAGATCGTCCTCGCCCACCCCGATCGCGACGCCGTCCTCGGGCCGCTCGAAGCCCTTCGGCAGATCCTCCGCCGCCAGCCGCCGCGGCAGCATCCGCACCACGGGCGCCTCGGGACCCTGCCACCCCGCGCGCACCGCCTCGATCAACGACGCCGTCCCCGCCGCCAGATCGGCCGTGCGGCCCACGCCGTCGAGGCGCGGCAGGGCCACCATCCAGTGCAGCCGGTCCGGCGTCTGCCCGCGCCCCGGCACGTCGGCGGGGATCGCCGCGGCCACCTTCCGGTCGAACTCCGAGTCCAGCGTGTCGCCGAGCCGCAGCTCCAGGCGGTTGGTCAGCTGATCCTTGAGCGCCGGGCGCATCTCCATGTACCGGGACGCCGTGACCACCAAATGGATGCCATATCCCAGGCCGCGCGCCGCGATGTCGTTGATCACCGGCTCCAGCGTCATGTCGTAGTCCTGCTTGAACGCCGCCCACCCGTCGATCAGCAGGAAGACGTCGCCCCACCGCTGGTCGGCCAGCTGACCCGCGCCGCGCATCCGCCGGTAGGTGTCCATCGAGTCGATGCCCTGCCCGCGGAACAGGTCCTCGCGCGCCGCCAGCACCCCCGCGACCTCCGACACCGTCCGCCGCACCCGGTCGGGGTCGAGGCGCGAGGCCACCCCGCCCACATGCGGCAGGTCCCCCATCGCGGCAAGACCGCCCCCGCCGAAGTCGAGCCCGTAGAACTGCGCCTCCGCGGGCGTGTGCGTCAGCGCGAACGAGGCGATCAACGTCCGCAGCAGCGTGGACTTCCCCGACCTGGGCCCGCCGACGACCAGCATGTGCCCGCCCGCGCCGGAGAAGTCGCGGAACAGCACCTCCCTGCGCTGCTCGAACGGCTTGTCCACCACGCCGAGCGGCACCGTCAACGCCTGCCCCGACGCCTGGAGGCCGCGCCCCTCCACCACATGCAGCTCCGGAAGCAGCTCATCCATCGTCACGGCCGCGTCGAGCGGCGGCAGCCACACCTGGTGGGCCGCGGGGCCCTGGCCCTCGACCCTGCGGACGATCACGTCGAGGACCGTCTCGGCCAGCGCGTCGTCGGCGCCGCCCGCCGCTGCGGCCGCGGCCGCCACCACGGTCGGCTCGGGCTCGGGCTCCGCGTACCGCACCGGCACCGGCGCCGCCGTGAACACCACGGGCCGCCTGCTGACCGGCCGTGCCGCCCCCACCTCCGCCCGCTCCGACGGCTTGCGGTAGGGGCCCGAGACATACGCCGCCTTGAAGCGCGTCATCTGCTCCGTGCCCGCCTTCAGCAGCCCCGAGCCGGGCACCTGCGGCAGGTGGTACGCGTCCGGCACGCCGATCGCCGTCCGCGACTCGGCGGCCGAGAACGTCCGCAGCCCGATCCGGTACGACAGATAGGTGTCGAGCCCCCGCAGGCGCCCCTCCTCCAACCGCTGCGAGGCCAGCAGCAGATGGACCCCGAGCGACCTGCCGATGCGGCCGATCTGGATGAACATGTCGATAAAGTCGGGCTTGGCCGACAGCAGCTCGCTGAACTCGTCGATCACCAGCACGAGCGAGGCCAGCGGCTCCAGCCTGGCCCCCGCCGCCCGCGCCCGCTCGTAGTCGTGGAGATTCGCGTAGTTCCCCGCCGCGCGCAGCAGCTCCTGGCGCCGCTGCAACTCGCCCCTGATGGAGTCGCCCATGCGGTCCACCAGCGTCAGGTCGTCCGCCAGGTTCGTGATGACCGCCGACACGTGCGGCAGCCCCGCCATGCCCGTGAACGTCGCGCCGCCCTTGAAGTCGGCCAGCACGAAGTTGAGCGTCTCCGAGGTGTGCGTCACCGCGAGGCCAAGCACCAGCGTGCGCAGCAGCTCCGACTTGCCCGAGCCGGTCGCCCCGACGCACAGGCCGTGCGGGCCCATGCCCTCCCGCGCCGCCTCCTTGAGGTCCAGCATCACCGGCTGGCCCTCCTCGTCCACCCCGATCGGCACCCGCAGCTGCTCGCCCGCCGACCGCGGCCGCCATGTCCGCGCCACATCCACCGACGCCGGGTCGCCGAGGCCGAGCAGCTCGGCGAAGTCGAGGTTCGCCAGCAGCGGCTCGTCCTCGTCCGCCGCCGCGCTCAGCCGCAGCGGCGCCAACTGCCGCGCCAGCGCCTCCGCCACCGCGACCGGCAGCACGTCGGGCTCCCCCTCGAACACCATGCCGTCCTGCGCCTCGAGGCGCAGCGCCCCCGGACGGCAGCTCACCGCGAGGCCGCCCCGCCCCGGGTCGGCCTCGCCCCGCGCCAACTCCACGACGGTGACGCCCTGGAGCCCCTCCGCCGAGGCGAACGCCGACATCGGCGGAATCCGCGCCCCGTCGAGCACCAGCACCACATGCGGCTGGTCGAGCACCGGCTTGCCGCCGGGCGAGAACCGCCCCCGCCCCTCGAGACGCCCCGCCAGCTCCTGCTCCACCTCGGCCACCGAGCCATGGATCAGCCGCCGCGAGCCCGCCCCGTCCTGCGAGGGGAGCTGCGCGTGCGGCAGCCACTTCGCCCACTCCCAGCGCTCCGCCGCCTCGCCAGGGGCCGCCACCGCGAGGACCACGTCCTCGGGGGAGTGCAGCGCCGCCAGCGCGCACACCAGCGAACGCGCCACCCCCTGGGCCGTCTCCGCGTCCCCCGACAGCGCGAGCCGGTAGAAGCCGCGCAGCGACACGGCCATCGGCAGCCCGTCCACCGTGCTGTGCGTGTCGAGGAAACGCCGCATGGCGCCCGCCGTCAGCGGCTCGAGCTCGTCCACCGGCGCCGTCTGCGGCTCCACGAGCGGCGTCACAAGACGGTGCTCGCCCACCCCGATCCGCACCTGCCCGAAGTCCGCCTCCCCGGCCCGCCGCTCCCACACCCTGCTGCCCTCGGCGACCAGCGCCCACAGCTGCTCGGGCCGCGGATGCAGATACAGCTGGGCGTCCCGCTGCCGCGCCGCGGTCTCCCGCACGGCGGCCCGCGTCCGCGCCAGATACTTCAGGTAGTCCCGCCGCAGCTGCGCCATCTGCCCCTGCGTGCCCCGCCGGAACCGCACGATCATGGCCACCACCATGCCCACCGTGGAGACCATCATCAGCATGCCCATGATGCGCATGAACGGGTGCGCGCCCGGCATGAAGAAGAACACCACCGACGAGCCCATGCCGAGCATCGGCACGACCTGCATCAGCACGCCCTCCTGCTGCCCCTTCGGCAGCTCGGGCGGCGGCAGCAGCCGCACCGCCTCGTCGGGCATCTGCTCGGGAAGCGCCCTCGGCGGACGCTTGACGACGATCTGGCTCATCCCGAAATCCCCCCGGAGCAACGGTGTGTGACGCGGCGTCGATCCTAGTGGCCGCCACTGACACCACGCCGGGTAGGGTGGCGGGCGCAGTCCGTGCCCAAGGGGAGGGGAGCATGACCGTGAGCACGACCGCGTCCACCGGGGCCACCGGCTTCTGCCGGGTCACGATCGCCGCGCCGACCAGCCGCATCGACATGGCGCTGCCCTCGGACTTCCCGCTGGCCGAGCTCTATCCGGAGATCCTCCGCCTCACCGGCCTGACGCCCGAACAGGGCGCCCCCGTCGGCTACCACCTGGTGCGCCGCGACGGCACCGTCCTCGACGGCGCGCGCACCCTGGGCGGCCAGCGGATCCTCGACGGCGACGTGCTGGCGCTGCGCCCGTTCGCCGACTCCCTGCCCCCGCCCGTCCACGACGACGTCACCGACGCGGTGGCCGACGCCGTCGCCCACGACCGGCGCCTGTGGCAGGACCGCATGCTGCGCCTCGCCGGGCTCTCGGCGGCGGGCGTGCTGGCCGCGTTGACCGCCGTCGTCCTGTGGTACGGCGAGCCCGAACGCCACGAGACGCACGGCCTCCCCGGCGTCGTCGCGGGCCTGCTCGCCCTGCTCCTCATCGCCTTCGCCGGCGTCCGCGCCCGGGTGTACGGCGACCACGCCGCCGCCGTGGCGTTCGGGCTCGCCGCCCTGCCCCACGCGTTCGTCGGCGGCACCGGCGTCCTGCCGCTCGACGCGGGCCACGGCGTCGGCCGCCTCGAGCTGCTGCTCGGCTGCTCCGCCGTCCTGCTCGCCTCGGTCGCGCTGCTCGCCGCGGGCCCCGGCGCCGCGAGCTGGTTCGCCGCGAGCGCGAGCGCCGCCGCCCTCGGCGCGCTCGCCACGTTCGGCGCCGTCCTCGCCGACGCCTCGCCCGTCTCGGCCGCGGCCGTCTGCGCCCCCGTGGCGCTGGGCGCGCTCGCCTTCCTGCCCGCCCTCTCCGCCGCCCTGGTCCGCCTGCCCATCGGGTACACCGCGCCGCCCACCGGCTACGACGACGCCCCCGACCAGCAGGCGACGCCGCCGGTCGACACCGAGCGCGTCGCCGCCCAGGCCCGCCGCGGCCACCAGCTCCTGCTCGGCCTCACCGGCGGCTGCGCGGCCCTGGCCACCGCGGCCGCCGCCGTGCTCGGCTTCTCGGACAACGGGTGGGGCCGCCTCCTCGCCCTGGCCACCGGCGTCGCGCTGCTCACCCGCGCCCGCCTCTTCCGGTACGCCGTGCAGGTGACGGTCCTGCTGATCGCCGGGCTCGGCTCCCTCGCGCTGCTGGTCATCGGCTTCGCCGCCGACACCTCGGCCGCCGACGGCTCACCCGACCTGCGGACCCTGTGGCTGTCCGCCGCCCTCGCCGCGGGAGCCGCCGTGCTGACCGCCGTCGCGCTGGTCGTCCCGCGCGCCGGGCTCACCCCGTTCTGGGGGCGGGTGCTCGACCTCACCGAGAGCGCCGTACTGTTGTCGCTCATCCCGCTCTGCCTGGCCGCCCTCGACGTGTACACCGAGGCCAGAGGGCTGACCAGCGGCTGATGACCACCGGATGTGCTCACCGCGCCATCCTGCGGTAACCTGCTTAGCGGCCGTTTGCGTACGCGCCCCCGGATTCTTCTGGAGGAAGCGCTCAGCGGACCCCGCCTCCCGAGTTCAGGAAGCTCCCCCCAGGATCAGCCGAGGGGCACTCGGTGGCTACATCGGATACCGCCAAGGAGTACGTGTGTCGTCGCTCGACGCCGCCACGAAGCAGAAGATCATCGCCGAGTTCGCCACGAAGGAGGGCGACACCGGCTCCCCCGAGGTCCAGGTGGCCCTGCTGTCCCGCCGCATCTCGGACCTCACCGAGCACCTCAAGACCCACAAGCACGACCACCACTCCCGCCGGGGCCTGCTGCTCCTGGTCGGCCAGCGCCGCCGCCTGCTCCAGTACCTGGCGCGCAAGGACATCCAGCGCTTCCGCACCCTGGTGGAGCGCCTCGGCATCCGCCGCGGCGCGGCGGGCGCCAGGTAAGACGCCGAAGAGGGAGCGGCCACCCGCGCGGGGCCGCTCCCTTCGCCGTATCCGGTCCGCCACGGACCGACACCGCGCCCGGGACCGCCCACCTTTGTAGGCTGGTCCCACGACACAACGAAAAACGACGCATGCATGAGGCGGAGCGCCTTCTCACCGTCGCCGGTCCTCGGTAGTGGCCCCCGGGCTGCTCTCCCGGAGGCTTCGATCGATGGCCGGCCCGTCGGGAGGTGCTCCACCCGCTGCCCCGCACCGCGCGGGGCGCAGAAGAGGAGATTCACCAAGGTGGAGAACGAGACCCACTACGCCGAAGCCGTCATCGACAACGGAGCCTTCGGCACCCGCACCATCCGCTTCGAGACCGGCCGCCTTGCCAGGCAGGCCGCCGGTTCCGCGGTGGCCTACCTGGACGACGACACCATGGTCCTTTCGGCCACCACCGCATCGAAGAACCCCAAGGACCAGCTGGACTTCTTCCCGCTGACCGTCGACGTGGAAGAGCGCATGTACGCCGCGGGCAAGATCCCCGGCTCCTTCTTCCGCCGCGAGGGCCGCCCCTCCGAGGACGCCATCCTCACCTGTCGCCTGATCGACCGCCCGCTGCGGCCGTCGTTCAAGAAGGGCCTGCGCAACGAGATCCAGATCGTCGAGACGATCATGGCGCTCAACCCCGACCACCTCTACGACGTGGTCGCCATCAACGCCGCCTCCTGCTCCACGCAGCTCGCGGGCCTGCCGTTCTCAGGCCCCATCGGCGGCACCCGCGTCGCGCTCATCCGCGGCCAGTGGGTGGCGTTCCCGACCCACACCGAGCTCGAGGAGGCCGTCTTCGACATGGTCGTCGCCGGCCGCGTGCTGCCGGACGGCGACGTCGCGATCATGATGGTCGAGGCCGAGGCCACCGACAAGACGATCGAGCTGGTCAAGGGCGGCGCCCAGGCCCCGACCGAGGAGGTCGTGGCCGCGGGGCTCGAGGCCGCGAAGCCGTTCATCAAGGTGCTGTGCCGGGCGCAGTCCGACCTCGCCGCCAAGGCGGCCAAGCCCACCGGCGAGTTCCCGGTCTTCCTGGACTACCAGGACGACGTCTTCGACGCGCTGTCCCAGGCCGTCCGCGACGAGCTGGCGCAGGCCCTCACCATCGCGGGCAAGCAGGACCGCGAGGGCGAGCTCGAGCGCATCAAGACGGTCGCCGCCGACAAGCTGCTGCCGCAGTTCGAGGGGCGCGAGAAGGAGATCTCCGCCGCCTACCGCTCGCTGACCAAGGAGCTGGTGCGCGAGCGCGTCATCCGCGACAAGGTCCGCATCGACGGCCGCGGCGTCACCGACATCCGCACGCTGGCCGCCGAGGTCGAGGCGATCCCGCGGGTGCACGGCTCGGCGCTGTTCGAGCGCGGCGAGACCCAGATCCTGGGCGTCACCACGCTGAACATGCTGCGCATGGAGCAGCAGCTCGACACCCTCTCGCCGGTGACCCGCAAGCGCTACATGCACAACTACAACTTCCCGCCCTACTCCACCGGCGAGACCGGCCGCGTCGGCTCCCCCAAGCGCCGCGAGATCGGCCACGGCGCCCTCGCCGAGCGCGCCCTGATCCCGGTGCTGCCCAGCCGCGAGGAGTTCCCCTACGCGATCCGCCAGGTGTCCGAGGCCCTCGGCTCCAACGGCTCGACGTCCATGGGCTCCGTCTGCGCCTCCACCATGTCCCTGCTGAACGCCGGCGTGCCGCTCAAGGCGCCGGTCGCCGGCATCGCGATGGGCCTGATCTCCCAGGAGATCGAGGGCGAGACGCACTATGTGACCCTGACGGACATCCTCGGCGCCGAGGACGCCTACGGCGACATGGACTTCAAGGTCGCCGGCACCCGTCAGTTCGTCACCGCGCTCCAGCTCGACACCAAGCTGGACGGCATCCCCGCCTCCGTGCTGGCCGCCGCCCTCAAGCAGGCCCGCGACGCGCGGCTGCACATCCTCGACGTGATGAACGAGGCGATCGACGTCCCGGACGAGATGTCGCCCAACGCCCCGCGCATCATCACGGTGAAGATCCCGGTGGACAAGATCGGCGAGGTCATCGGCCCCAAGGGCAAGATGATCAACCAGATCCAGGAGGACACCGGCGCGGACATCACCATCGAGGACGACGGCACCATCTACATCGGCGCCGCCGACGGCCCCTCGGCGGAGGCCGCCCGCACCACGATCAACGGCATCGCGAACCCCACGATGCCCGAGGTCGGCGAGCGGTACCTCGGCACCGTGGTGAAGACGACGACCTTCGGGGCGTTCGTCTCCCTGCTGCCGGGCAAGGACGGCCTGCTGCACATCTCGCAGATCCGCAAGCTGGCCGGCGGCAAGCGCGTGGAGAACGTCGACGACGTCCTGGGCGTCGGCCAGAAGGTGCAGGTCGAGATCGCCGAGATCGACCAGCGCGGCAAGCTCTCCCTGATCCCGGTCCTCGATGAGGACACGGCCGAGGCCGAAGGCGACGCGGCCGAGGCGGGGAAGGACGCTGCCGAGAAGTGAGGCGCACCACCCGTATCACGACGGCCCGTCCCACCTCTGCGGTGGGGCGGGCCGTGCCCGGTCAACGCCGCGCCGACGGCGGCCGGGGCGCCGTGCGCAAGACGGTCCTGCCCGGCGGTCTGCGGATCGTCACCGAGGCCGTTCCCGGCGTCCGCTCCGTCACCTTCGGCATCTGGGCGCGCGTCGGCTCCCGCGACGAGACCCCCGCCCTCAACGGCGCCACCCACTATCTGGAGCACCTGCTGTTCAAGGGCACCGAGCGGCGCTCCGCCCTGGACATCTCCTCAGCGGTGGACGCGGTGGGCGGCGAGATGAACGCCTTCACCACCAAGGAGTTCACCTGCTACTACGCCCGTGTCCTCGACGCGGACCTGCCGCTCGCCATCGACATCGTGTGCGACATGCTCACCTCGTCGGTGATCGCCGCCGAGGAGGTGGAGGCCGAGCGCGGGGTCATCCTCGAGGAGATCGCGATGACCGAGGACGACCCCAGCGACACGGTGCACGATTTGTTCGCCACGACGCTGCTCGGCGACAGCCCGCTGGGCCGCCCCGTGCTCGGCACGGTCCAGACGGTCAACGAGCTGACGCGCGACCGCGTCGCCCGCTTCTACCGCCGCCACTACCAGCCGCCCCGCCTGGTCGTCACCGCGGCGGGGAACGTGTCGCACGACGCCGTGGTCGACGCGGTGGGCGCCGCGTTCGAACGCGCCGGGGCGCTCTCCCACGGCGACGCCGAGCCCGTCGCCCCGCGCACCGGCCACCGCGCCCTGCGCTCCACAGGCCGCGTCGAGGTGCTCGAACGCCCCACGGAGCAGGCCCACATGGTGCTCGGCATGCCCGGGCTCTCCCGCCACGACGAACGCCGGTGGGCCCTGGGCGTGCTGGCCACGGCGCTGGGCGGCGGCATGAGCTCGCGCCTGTTCCAGGAGGTCAGGGAGAAGCGCGGGCTCGCCTACAGCATCTACACACACACCTCGGGCTTCGCCGACTGCGGCCTCTTCGGCGTCTACGCGGGCTGCCGCCCCGACCGCCTCCCCGATGTCCTCAAGATCTGCCGCGAGCAGCTGGCCGACGTCGCCGAGCACGGCATCGGGGACGAGGAGACGCGCCGGGCGATCGGCCAGCTCACCGGCTCGACGGTCCTGGGCCTCGAGGACACCGGGTCCCTGATGCACCGGCTCGGCAAGAGCGAGGTGTGCTGGGGCAGGCAGCTGTCCGTCGACGACCTGCTCGGCCGCATCGCCGCGGTCACGCCCGACGACATCCGCGGGGTCGCCCGCGACATCCTGGGCCGCCGCCCCTCCCTGTCCGTCATCGGCCCGCTCGACGACCGGCAGGCCGCGCGCCTGTCCGACGCGACCGTCTGAGCCCGCCCCACCCCGCAGAGCTGGAGAGAGAACGCGATGAGCAAGCTGCGCGTGGCCGTGATCGGCGCCCGAGGACGCATGGGCGCCGAGGCGGTGAAGGCGGTGAACGCCGCCGACGACCTGGAGCTGGTCGCCGCGCTGGGCCGCGACGACAAGCGCGAGACGCTGACCGAGGCGGGCGCCGAGGTCGCCGTCGAGCTGACCCACCCCGACGCCTCCCCCGCCAACGTCGCGTTCTGCGTCCGCCACGGCATCCACGCCGTCGTCGGCACCACGGGCTGGAGCGAGGAACGCCTCGCCACGCTGCGTGGCCAGCTCGCCGACGCCCCGGGCACCGGGGTGCTGATCGCCCCCAACTTCGGCATCGGCGCCGTTCTCACCATGCGGTTCGCCCAGCAGGCGGCGCGCTTCTTCGAGTCGGTGGAGATCGTCGAGCTGCACCACCCGGGCAAGGCCGACGCCCCGAGCGGCACCGCCGTCCGCACCGCCCAGCTCATCGGCGAGGCCCGCGCGGCCGCCGGGCTGCCCGCCCAGCCCGACGCCACGAGCTCCGCGCTCGACGGCGCCCGCGGCGCCGACGTCGCGGGGGTCCCGGTGCACGCGGTCAGGCTGCGCGGCCTGGTCGCCCACCAGGAGGTGCTGTTCGGCGACGAGGGGGAGACGTTCACCCTCAGGCACGACTCCATGAACCGGGGCTCGTTCATGCCCGGCGTGCTCCTCGGCGTGCGGCGGATCGGCGGGGCGCCGGGCCTCACCCTCGGCCTCGAGCACTTCATGGATCTGCGCGGCCTTGACCTGGACGGCTGAGTCGTGCGCGACCGGATCGTCCACGCCCTGCTGTGCGGCGCCCTGCTGGTCTACCTCGGTCTTGCCGGGCACCGCGGGGTGCTGCTCATCCAGGAGGGCACCCCGGTGACGGTCGGCCTGGGCGCCGCCGTGCTGGTGCTGCCGCTGCTCGGCGGCTGGTTCCTGTGGCGCAGCCTCCGGTTCGTGATGGACGCCAACCGGCTGGCCCGCGAGCTCGACGCCGAGGGCGGGCTCCCCGTGGACGACCTGCCGCGCACCCCCAGCGGCCGCGTGGACCGGGCGGCGGCCGACGCGGCGTTCGCCGCGCGCAAGGCCGAGACGGAGGAGCGGCCCGACGACTGGCGCTGCTGGTTCCGTCTCGCGGTGGCCTACCACGACGCGCGGGACACGCCACGCGCCCGCAGGGCGATGCAGCACGCGATCGCCCTGCGCGCCGCCGCCGGGACCGCAAGGGAGCGGGCGCCGCGTTAGCGATGCTCGGCGGCCCACGCCTCCAGCACGTCGGCCGCCCGGTCGAACGCCTCGGGCCGGGCCAGGAAGTCGGCGTTGTGGTCGGTCAGCAGGGTGCGCAACGCCTCACCGCGCCGCCGTTCCACCTGGACGGCCTGGCCCTGGACGCTGCGCGGCAGGCCGAGCCACTTCACGGGCTGCTGCACGGTGCACACCCGGGAGACGTCGCGCCAGCGCAGCGTCTGGGTCCACAGCAGGCCCACGCGGCGCAGCCCCCGCGCGCTGACCCAGATGCCCATGCGCAGCAGCCGCAGCGCGAACGCGATCACGGCCGCGGCGGCCACCAGGGTGGCGAAGGCGCCGGTGGGCGATCCCGCCAGCACGATGATCAGGGCGGAGATGAGCAGATAGGCCGCGATCAGCAGCGTCACCGCGGCGGCGCCGACGCGCCAGGGGCCTGGGCGGTAGGGGCGGCGCCAGGAGTCGGGACCCGCGTGGGGCAGGGCCGTCTCCGAGAGAGGGCCGGCGGAGTCGCGATCGGCCGCGAGAAAGTTCAGGGGCACGGCTGGTCCTCGTTCGTGTCACAGACGGGGCTGTGAACGGTGAGGCTACCGCGCCGTGCTGCCGTCGGCTGCGTTCGGGGCCTCGGGAACGGGCGGCTGCTCGACATCGAGGGCGGGACGGGCGAGCAGGAGGGTGCCTATCAGGCTGGATATCACGACAAGCCCGATCAGCACCCCGCCGAGTAGGTGGCCGAGGGAGGCGCGGGAGCGCGGCAGGACCACATTGCCGCGAAAGTCGTCGTGCTGGGCCATGAGGACACTCCTCACCTGATGAGACCACTAACAAAGGTATCAGCTGAACAATCCGACACATCGGTCACCATCCCATTTGCCCCGCTACCCGACCCGGGCGTCCGGCCTGGGGCGGGCTCTCACTAGGGTTGAGCCGCTCAGCCGTTACGTGGAAGGGACCCCCTGGTGACCGAGACCCCGAGTTTCCGCAGCGACATCACCGTCGAGCTGGTCAAGCACAGCGCCTCGGACACCGACGTCCTCTGGGCCGCCCGGGTCTCCACGGCGGGGGAGCAGTCCCTCGACGAGATCGGCAAGGACCCCGAGCGGTCCAAGGGCCTGCTCAACTTCCTGATGCGCGACCGCCACGGGAGCCCGTTCGAGCACAACTCGATGACCTTCCTGATCACCGCCCCGATCTTCGTCTTCCGCGAGTTCCACCGGCACCGCGTCGGCTGGTCGTACAACGAGGAGAGCGGCCGGTACCGCCAGCTGGAGCCGGTGTTCTACGTCCCGGGCCCCGACCGCAAGCTGGTGCAGCGCGGCCGCCCCGGCAAGTACGAGTTCGTGCCCGGCACCGACGAGCAGCACGTCGTCGTCGGCAAGGTGATGGAGGAGTCCTACCGGCAGGCGTACGCCGCGTACCAGGAGATGCTCGCCGCGGGCGTCGCCAGGGAGGTCGCCAGGGCGGTCCTGCCGGTCGGCCTCTTCTCCTCCATGTACGCGACGTGCAACGCCCGCTCGCTGATGCACTTCCTCGGCTTGCGCACCCGCGACGAGCGCGCCACGGTGCCGACGTTCCCCCAGCGCGAGATCGAGATGGTCGGCGAGCGGATGGAGGAGGAGTGGTCCCGCCTCATGCCTCTCACACACGCCGCGTTCAACGCGAATGGCCGTATCGCCCCCTAGAACCCGTGCGGCCGTGGGCCCCAGCCCACCCGAGGTGTCCATATTGCGACATTTCGCGAAGTTCATTTAGGGTGAATGAACGGACCCGGCGCTGCCTGAACCCCCGAGCAGGCAGCGCCGGGATCCACAGGTTGCCCGCCCCGATGGATCCGAGCATGCTGAGCTGCGAGTAGCGTGGAACCTATGGCTTCGACCTCCACTCCGCAGACCCCCTTCGGGCGGGTCTTGACCGCCATGGTCACGCCATTCACGGCGGACGGCGCCCTCGACACGGACGGCGCCCAGCGGCTCGCCACCCACCTCGTGGACGCGGGCAACGACGGCCTGATCGTCAACGGCACCACCGGCGAGTCCCCGACCACGAGCGACGCGGAGAAATCACGGCTGGTACGCGCCGTGGTCGAGGCCGTCGGCGATCGCGCGCACGTCGTCGCGGGGGTCGGCACCAACGACACACGGCACTCCATCGAGCTGGCCGAGGCCGCCGAGGGCGCCGGAGCCCATGGGCTCCTCACCGTCACCCCGTACTACAACAAGCCCCCGCAGGAGGGCCTTTACCAGCACTTCACCGCGATCGCGGACGCCACAGGGCTGCCGGTGATGCTCTACGACATCCCGGGGCGCAGCGGAGTGCCGATCAACACCGAGACGATGGTCCGCCTCGCCGACCACCCCCGCATCGTCGCCAACAAGGACGCCAAGGGCGACCTCGGCCGCGCCAGCTGGGCCATCGCCACGACCGGCCTCGCCTGGTACTCGGGCGACGACATGCTCAACCTCCCGCTGCTGTCCGTCGGCGCCGTGGGCTTCGTCTCCGTCGTCGGCCACGTCGTGACCCCCGAGCTGCGCGCCCTCGTGGACGCCCACACCAGCGGCGACGTCGCCAAGGCGACCGAGATCCACCAGAAGCTCCTGCCGGTCTTCACCGGCATGTTCCGCACCCAGGGCGTCATCACCTCCAAGGCCGCCCTCGCCTTCCAGGGCCTGCCCGGCGGCCCGCTGCGCCTTCCCCTCGTCGGCCTCGGCCCCGAGGAGACCGAGCAGCTGAAGCGGGATCTCGCCGCCGGCGGGGTACAGAACTGAGAACACACGAACGTTGCCCGCGCGCCACGCACCACCGCGCCGGGTGATAACTGAATACCGACCAGTGCACACAGTCACGCGCGCCATGCTGCCCCCGTACGACGGGGGCAGGTGGCGCGCGTGGTCAGGAGAGTCTCTTGAGTCATCCGCACCCAGAACTCGGCCGTCCGCCGAGGCTTCCTGAGGGTGGCCTACGCGTTACCCCGCTCGGCGGCCTGGGCGAGATCGGCCGCAACATGACCGTCTTCGAATACGGCGGACGGCTGCTGATCGTCGACTGCGGCGTGCTCTTCCCCGAGCAGGAACAACCCGGAATCGATCTGATTCTGCCGGACTTCAGCTCGATCAAGACACGCCTCGACGACATCGACGGCATCGTCCTCACCCATGGCCACGAGGACCACATCGGCGGCGTTCCCTTTCTGCTCCGTGAGAAGCCGGACATCCCGCTGATCGGCTCCAAGCTCACCCTCGCCCTTCTCGAGGCCAAGCTCCAGGAGCACCGCATCCGCCCCTACACGCTCGAGGTGCGCGAGGGCCACCGCGAGCGGATCGGGCCGTTCGACTGCGAGTTCGTCTCGGTCAACCACTCGATCCCCGACGCGCTCGCCGTCGCCATCCGCACCCCCGCGGGCCTCGCCGTGCACACCGGCGACTTCAAGATGGACCAGCTGCCGCTCGACGGCCGCCTCACCGACCTGCGCGCGTTCGCCCGCCTCGGCGAGGAGGGCATCGACCTGCTGCTCGCCGACTCGACCAACGCCGAGGTCCCCGGCTTCGTCCCGCCCGAGCGCGAGATCTCCGGCGTGCTGCGCCAGGTCTTCGCCCGCGCGGAGAAGCGCATCATCGTGGCCAGCTTCGCCAGCCATGTGCACCGCATCCAGCAGATCGTCGACGCGGCCCACGAACACGGCCGCCGCATCGCGTTCGTCGGCCGCTCGATGGTCCGCAACATGGGCATCGCCCGCGACCTCGGCTACCTCCGCGTGCCCGCCGGACTCGTCGTGGACGTCAAGGCGCTCGACGACCTGGCCGACCGCGAGGTCGTCCTCGTCTGCACCGGCTCCCAGGGTGAGCCGATGGCGGCGTTGTCGCGCATGGCCAACCGCGACCACCAGATCAGGATCGTGGAGGGCGACACGGTGATCCTCGCCTCCTCCCTGATCCCGGGCAACGAGAACGCCGTCTACCGCGTGATCAACGGCCTGACCCGGTGGGGCGCCAACGTCGTCCACAAGGGCAACGCCAAGGTCCACGTCTCAGGACACGCCTCCGCGGGCGAGCTGTTGTACTTCTACAACATCTGCCGGCCGAAGAACCTCATGCCGGTGCACGGCGAATGGCGCCATCTGCGCGCCAACGCCGAGCTCGGCGCGGCGACCGGCGTCCCCGCCGAGCGCATCGTCATCGCGGAGGACGGCGTCGTCGTCGACCTGGTCGACGGCAAGGCGAAGATCGCGGGCAAGGTCCAGGCCGGGTACGTGTACGTGGACGGCCTTTCGGTCGGCGACATCACCGAGTCAAGCCTGAAGGACCGTCGGATCCTGGGCGACGAGGGCTTCATCACCGTCTTCATCGTGGTGGACAGCAGCACCGGCAAGATCGTGAGCGGCCCGAGCATCCACTCGCGGGGCTCCGGCATCGAGGACTCCGACTTCGCCGATGTCATCCCCAAGATCGACGAGGTCCTGGCCAAGTCCGCCCAGGACGGCGTGGTCGAGCCCCGCCAACTCCAGCAGCTGGTACGGCGAACGGTCGGCAAGTGGGTCTCGGACACCTACCGCCGACGCCCGATGATCATGCCCGTGGTCATGGACGTCTGACCCCCTCGCACGCTCCATCTGGCAGCGGAGCGCCAGGATTTGCATCCAGGCGCTCCGCTCCAGTACGTTTACGACACCGCCGCAACGGGAAGCCGAGGTCGGCGGCCGGAGGCGCCCTTCATGGGAGCGTCCGTTCCTTGAGAACTCAACAGCGTGCCAAAAGTCAATGCCAGTTGATTGATTGAGAAGTATGTTCAGCGAGAATCTGTTCTCGGTGGATTGCTTGGTTTGAAGCATTCACGGAGAGTTTGATCCTGGCTCAGGACGAACGCTGGCGGCGTGCTTAACACATGCAAGTCGAACGATGATCCG
>NZ_RBDY01000018.1 GCF_003626575.1 Streptomyces radicis
GTCGCAACCCTCAAGTCCTGGCGACTCCTGCGCAGGCTGCGATGCTCCACCACCCGCATCACCAACCTCGTTCAGGCCGTCCTCACCCTGCACCTGACCTGCTCAAACTGAGGTTGAAAAACGCTCACTGGATGAGAAGGCGTCCATGCGCCTCATCGCTGAACAGGCAGGGAACTATGAGCACAGTTGAGCTTCCGCACGACACCACCCAGTGGTTCAAGTCGAGCTACAGCAACGGGAACATCGACTGCGTCGAGGTCGCGGACCTCGGTGGCGCGGTCGGCACGCGGGACAGCAAGCGGCAGAACAGCCCGGTCCTCGCGAACTCGCGCGAGGGCTGGCGAGCGTTTGTCGCGGCCGTGGCCGACGGCGAGTTCGGCGCGTAGGCGAGCAACCCCCGCCCGCCGCCCTGGGGATGTGCGGGCGGGGCCCCTCGCGGGCCGCGCTTCAAGGGCGTCAGTGGCCGACGTTGACCTGTGCCCTGTGGTGGTCGCCCTTCTCGATCAGATCGACGAACCCGAGGGCGTAGTCCTCGGCGGAGATCGCGCCGCCGTCCTCGGGCTGAACCGCGACGTCGTCGCCGAGCCGATACCGGTCGAGTCGTTCGCCGGGCATGCCTGCGCCGAACCTGAGCGCCGGACTCACAAAGACCCAGTCGAGCGTCGCGGGCGTGGCCGGGAGGTCCTCGATGATGAGCGCCGTGGGTGCCCTCTGGGACGGCAGCGCCCGCTTCTCGGAGTTGCGCCGACGCGTCGAGGGCATCTCGCAGAAGATGCTCACCCAGACGCTTCGCGGGCTCGAACGGGACGGGATCGTGAGCCGCACCGTTTACCCCGAAGTCCCGGTCCGCGTCGAGTACACGCTCACCGAGGCGGGTGGGCGAACAATCCCCGCCCGCCGCCCTGGGGACGTGTGGACGGGAATTGTTTGCCGCAGGCGTCATTCTCCGCTTCAAGCTGAGAGACGTGAGCCCTTACCAGGTAATCAGGGCGTAGTGGCCCCCGCCGATCGGGACGCATTCGTAGCCGATCAGCTTCCCCTGCTGCGCCAGGGTGTTGCCCGCGGTCATACAGGCACGCAACGACGGATAGTTCCTCGGCCACGACGGCGCAGCCGCACGGGCGGTCGAGTCGCTGTTGAGGACCACCGACGTGGGACCGCCGTTCCCCGTGGTCGCCGCCGTGGCGGAGCCAGCCGTGGCGACCGAGACGCCGGTGAGCACGGCCAGGCCGACCACGGTCGCGGCGGCCCTCGACATGAACTTACTCATCTGCGTTCCTTTTCGTAGGCGTTCACTGAGATTCGACAATGGCGTAGCCGGAATTGCGCGTGATTCGGCACGACGCGAGTGAGACCGGAAACCCCGGTGAAGAACCCTTCCACTGCCTCTACGCACCGGGCGAGCGAAAGGTTCAGTGTTTTTTGGAACCCGATCTGATCTGACCGGCCCACGACCACGTTCGCGGGCGCTTTCCGGTATTTCCTCGGCGTTTCTGCGTTATTCGGGCGGAACGCGCATCGGATGCGATGTCGCGCCAGGGCTCAGCCCTCCGCGTCGGAGAACTTCCGCGCGAAGTCGCGATGCCGGTCCGCGGCGAGCTTGCCCTGGGCGGGCGTGACGGTGGATCCGGGCATGCGGCTCAGGCGTTCGACCTGCTCGGCGAAGCGCGGGTGCTCGCGCCGCGGTTGTCGACGTGGCGGAACCACCGGCCGGACGTCGGCGTGATCCGTGATGCCGAGCCTCGGCATGGACGGATCACGGAGGTGGCGGGTGGAACGGGGCGCGCTGATCGCGGGCAGGTACGAGCTGACCGAACCGCTCGGCCGGGGAGGCATGGGCGAGGTCTGGGCCGCCCGGGACCGCCGCCTCCACCGCGACGTCGCTGTCAAGCTCCTGCTCCGCGGCGACGACGCCGCACCCGAGCTGATCCAGCGTTTCGAACGCGAGGCGGTGGCCGCGGCCCAGGTCAATCACCCCAACATCGTCGCCCTGTACGACAGCGGCACCCACGGGCACCTGCGATTCCTGGTCATGGAGCACGTCGAGGGCATCAGCCTCGCCCGGTACCTCCAACGCCAGGGCCCCCCGAGCCTGGACCGGGCCCTGGAGATCGCCCAGGGGATCTGCGCCGCCCTCGTCGCCGCGCACGAGGCGCACGTCATCCACTACGACATCAAGCCCTCCAACGTCATGCTCACCGCCGACGGCTCCGTCAAGGTCGTGGACTTCGGCATCGCGGGCTTCACCCACACGCACACGTTCACCGTCGCGCCGACCACCGCGCTCTCTCCCGGCGGAACCGCCCAGTTCGGGGCGCCTGAACAGTTCCTGGACCAACGCGGCGACGAACGCTCCGACCTCTATGCCCTGGGCAGTGTCCTCTTCGCCCTGCTCACCGGTGAACCCCCCTTCGGGGACGGCAGCCCTTTGGCGGTGATCCGCCGCAAACTCGACGAAGAGCCCCCGCGGGTGACCGGACTCCGTCCCGAAGTCCCCGCGCCCGTGGCCCGGTTGCTGGCGGACCTCCTGCGGCGCGACCCCGAGGACCGCCCCGGAACGGCGACAGTGGTTCAACGGCGCCTCGGCCAGCTGCTCATCGACACGGTGGCCAGGGACATCCGCGACGATGCGACCGAGCCCCTCCCGCCTTCCGCCGCGACGCGTGCTCTCACCACCGACCGCCCGGAAACCGTGGGCGCGGCGGGCGGCGCGGACGGCGCGGACGCCGGGTCGGGCGAGGCTCCGGCGTCCGCGCGTCGACGTCCCGCGAGCCGACTCGTCGGGCTTCTGGCGGCTCTGTCGATTCCCCTTGTCCTGGTGCCCGCCATCGCCTACTACGTCGCGACGGAACGCCGTGATGGAGCGGACCACAGCGCGAGCGAGAGCGCCACCTCGGCGCCCCGGTACCAGAGGATGCCGGACTTCTGCGGGCACCTACAGCGCAATGAGCTGCGGGGGAGGCAGGAACTCGCGGCCTATGAGCTGTCGGAGACCGCCAATGACAGCACGCATGCGAACTGCGGGTGGGAAGGTTCGGGCAATCCACGGTTCGAGCTGATCATCAGCGCGGAACTGCATGCCAGCGAGGAGCTCGCGGTCGAGGAGATCGCCGCGCTCACGCCTGGCCGCGGTTCCTTGGGCGACGCCACTCTGAGTGAGGTGGAGGACACCGCCGCGCCCGGGGATGAGGCGATGCAGTCGGTCCGAGACGAGTCGCGCGGAGAGACGGCCGACGGGGAGCCCTACATATCCAACTCCACCACGGTCTATTTCCGCCAGGACAACCTCTTCGTCACGGTGCGGTACCGCGAGTTCATGGTCACGTCGGACGAGTCGGGAGACCCGGACAGAATCACGGAGTTGGCACGCCAGACCGCCAGGTCCCTCGACCGCTTCCTGGATGAGCCGGAGAACCAGGAGGCACCGATCCGGGGCTGAGCCGCCTCGTCCGGGCCGGTCTCGGCACGTGACCGGGGCGACCGGGCCGATGTGCCAGAACGGCGTGACCCGGCCGACGCCGCGCGCCCCGTCGCCGCGGGCCTCCGGTGCGCCGCCGCGGGAGAACGTGAGTGGGCCAGCCTTGGGCAGCCTCATGATTCCCACGGCTCCAGGGCACTCCACCCGCCGTCGGTCGCGGCGAAGACCAGGTCGGATCCCTCGAAGACCTCCCGCGCGTTCCCCGGGCGAAGCCCGCCGAACCGCTCCGCGCACAGGTCCACCTGCAACAGCCCGTCGAAGCGGGTGAACCGCGGGGGAACGTCGAGCACCCACGCGAAGCCGCGGCTCTCGTCGACGCGGAATCGCTCGACCCCGTACAGGTCGAGACACACCGGCTCCCACCGAAGACCCTCGTTCACCACCCGGGCGTCGATCACCAGCCTGACGACACGCCCCCGCGTCCGCGGCCCGAACTCCTGGTCGAGCAGGACCCGGCGGACGCAGGCGTCCCCGAACTCGTAGCGGGCCAGCAACGCCGCGATCCCGTCGTCGGTCAACGCGTACGGTCCGAGCTTCCGCGCCGGTACCCGCGGTCTCTGATCCACTCCAGCTCCTCCCCGTCGGCCCGGCCGGAAGACTACGTCGACGCCCGCACGATGAGGGACGTCGGCAGGACCACATGGTGGCGGGCCGTGCCCCGGTGGGCGATCTCCTGGAGCAGCAACTCCGTGATCGTGCGGCCGATCTCCTCCACCGGCTGGCGCACGCTGGCACGCCGGCGAGCCCGGGCCGCCGTGGCCGATCGGTGGCGCGCCAGCGCCGTCGGCCGGGCCGCGGGCAGCCGTCGGCGGCCCCCGGTCGCCCGCTGACGCGGACGGGGGCCGGTGCGGGTGCGCCTTGGCGGGGCGTCGCCCCGCGCGGGCGGGCACCGTGGGAGGCGCACCGCCGCTCGCGCCCCGGAGGTGGCGGCCGGGACCGCCGCCGCGGCTCGTCGATCCGACGCCCGGCGCGGCCGTGGCCGGGGCCCGCTCCCGGTGGCGGGCCCGTGGCGGCATCATCGGTGGTGGGCAGACCAGCCGATCGGGCCAGCCGATCACAGTGCGAAGGGCTCACCATGACCAGTCATCCGCCGGCGCTCGACGAGCTGGATCGGAAGATCATCGCCGCGTTGATCGCCAACGCGCGGACCAGCTTCGCCGAGATCGGGGCCGAGATCGGGCTCTCCGCGCCCGCCGTGAAGCGGCGCGTGGACCGCCTGAAGGAGGCGGAGGTGATCACCGGCTTCACGACGATGGTCAGCCCCGGCGCCCTCGGCTGGGGCACCGAGGCGTATGTCGAGGTCTACTGCGACGGCGCCGCCCCGCCCCGGCGCCTGGCCGACGTCGTGCGGGACTACCCCGAGATCACCGCCGCCATGACCGTCACCGGCGGCGCCGATGCGTTGCTCCACATCAGGGCGACCGGAATCCAGCATTTCGAGGAGGTTCTCGAACGGATCCGGGCCGAACCGTTCATCCGGAAGACCATCAGCGTGATCGTTCTGTCACACCTCCTCGCGGGCAGCCCCGAGGCCGCCGCCAGCCCCACCTCGCCCACCGCCCCGAGCCGCCCGTATGGCGAAACGAATCGCCGCTGAGGGCCCTCACGACGCAACATCGCTGCGCGTTCACGCAAGCCAGATTTCTTGTCTGCCGGTCGGGTGGCTTTCTACCGTTGAGGTATGCCTGCCACGCGCGCGAGGCGCCTTAGGCGCTACCTCACCTGTGAGCCTCGGTATTTCGACGTTCGCTACTCCATCAACCCCTGGATGGACGAGCACGCCCCCGTCGATCCCGAGCTGGCCCGCGACCAGTGGGCCACCCTCGTGCGGACCTACCGTGACCACGGCCACACCGTGGAGACGATCACCCCGGTGCCGGGCCTGCCCGACATGGTCTTCGCCGCCAACTCCGCCCTCGTCCTCGGCGGCCGCGTCTTCGGCTCCCGCTTCCGCGCCCCGCAGCGCCAGCCGGAGTCGGCGGCCTACGAGCTGTGGTTCAAGGACGCGGGCTTCGACGTCCACGAGCCCGAGGGCGTGTGCGAGGGCGAGGGCGACCTCGTCCCCGTCGGCCCCCACCTGCTCGCGGGCACCGGATTCCGCACCCAGGTGGGCGCCCACCACGAGGTGCAGGAGTTCTTCGGCGTCCCCACGGTCACCCTGCGCCTGACCGACCCGCTGTTCTACCACCTCGACACCGCGCTGTTCGCGCTCGACGACGGCCTCGACGGGGGCCCGGCCAACGTCGCCTACTACCCCGACGCGTTCTCGCCGGGCAGCCGCGCGGTGCTTGAACAGCTGTTCCCCGACGCGGTCCTCGCGACCAGGGCCGACGCGCTGGCGTTCGGCCTCAACTCGGTGTCCGACGGCCGCCATGTCTTCATCGCCGCCCAGGCCGACGACCTGGCGGGCCAGCTCGCCCGCCGCGGCTACGTCCCCGTGCCCGTCGACCTGTCCGAGCTGCGCAAGGCGGGCGGCGGCATCAAGTGCTGCACCCAGGAGATCCGGCCATGACCTCTTCGACCACCCACGCCGAGACCCGTTCGTCGGCCGAGACCCGTTCGTCCGCCGAGCTGATCAAGGCCGAGTCCGGCGTCCTCGCGCACAACTACCACCCGCTTCCCGTCGTCGTCGCGGGCGCGCGGGGCGTGTGGATGGAGGACGTCGAGGGCCGCCGTTACCTGGACATGCTCGCGGGCTACTCCGCGCTCAACTTCGGTCACCGCCACCCGGCGCTCGTCGAGGCCGCGCACCGGCAGCTCGACGAGCTGACGCTCACCAGCCGCGCGTTCCACAACGCCCGCCTCGCGAGCTTCGCCGAGGGCCTGGCCGAGCTGACCGGGCTCGACATGACCCTGCCGATGAACACCGGCGCCGAGGCGGTCGAGAGCGGCATCAAGGTGGCGAGGAAGTGGGCCTACGACGTCAAGGGCGTGGCGCCCGACCAGGCGACGATCGTGGTCGCCGCCGACAACTTCCACGGCCGCACCACCACCGTCGTCGGCTTCTCCACCGACCCCGTGGCCCGCGAGGGCTTCGGCCCCTACGCGCCGGGGTTCCGCGTCGTGCCGTTCAACGATCTGGCCGCCATCGAGGCCGCGGTCGACGAGACGACGGCGGCCGTGCTGATCGAGCCCATCCAGGGCGAGGCGGGCGTCATCATCCCCGACGACGGCTACCTCACCGGCGTCCGCGAGCTGACCCGGCGGGCGAACGCGCTGTTCATCGCCGACGAGATCCAGTCAGGCCTCGGCCGCACCGGAACGACCCTGGCCGTCGACCACGAGGGCGTGCGGCCCGACGTCCTGCTGCTCGGCAAGGCGCTGGGCGGCGGCATCGTCCCCGTCTCCGCCGTGGTCGCGAGGCGCGACGTGCTCGGCGTGCTGCACCCGGGCCAGCACGGCTCGACGTTCGGCGGCAACCCCCTTGCCGCGGCGGTCGGTTCGGCCGTGATCGACCTGCTGCGCACCGGTGAGTTCCAGCGCAGGGCCACCGAGCTCGGGGTGGTCCTCAGGGAGGGCCTCGCGGCGCTGACCGGGCGCGGCGTGGTGTCGTTCCGCAGCCGTGGCCTGTGGGCGGGCGTCGACGTGGACCCGGCGATCGGCACGGGGCGCGAGATCAGCGAGCGGCTGATGGAGGAGGGCGTCCTGGTGAAGGACACCCATGGCTCCACCCTCCGCCTCGCCCCGCCGCTGACGATCACGCGCGAGGAGCTCGAGTGGGCGCTCTCCCGCCTCGGGGCGGTGCTCGGCGCGGGCTGAGAGGGGGACACGGGGGCGCGGGGGCCGGGAGCGGGGGGCAACGGGGGCGTCGAGGGCGACGGGAGAACGCTCCCCCGTCGCCCTCACGTCACCTCGGCGCCACGTTCCGCCCCAGGCGGCGCTCCGTCCAACGTTCCGCCGCCGCGCCAACGTTCCGCCGCCGCGCCCACGAGCTCGGCGGCGGCCGTGATCAGGGCGTCGCGGTGCGGGTGGCGGCGCGCGTGCAGGACGACGCGCCTCCTGACCGTGGGGTGGATCAGCGGCCTGGCGACGACGGCGCCGGGGAGGTCGGCCGCCGCGAGGCGCGGCAGTACGGTGATGCCGATGCCCGCGCCCACCAGGGCGAGCGCCGCGCGGTGGTCGTCGAGCCTGGCGACATGGCGCGGGGCGAACCCGGCGGCGGCGCAGGCGCCCCTGATGATCTGCCCGATCGGGCTGTCGTAGAGGTCGTGGTCGATCCACGGCTGGGTCCGCAGCTCCCCGAGGGCGATCTCGCGCGCGCCCGCGAGGGGATGCGCCGCCGGAACGACCGCGAGCAGCTCCTCGGTGAGCAGCGCGTGGCGCCGGTAGCCGTCCAGGCGGATCTCCGCGCCGTCCACGGGCTCGGTGCGGATGTCGAGGTCGGGCTGCCGACGGCCCCGCCCGTCGACCGGCTCGTTGAGGCTGACCTCCACCGTGATGTTCGGCCGGATCTCGCGCACGCCACGGACCACCTCGGGGATCAACTCCTCGGCCGCGGACGCGAAGCACGCGATCGCGAGCCGCTCGGCCTGGCCCGCGCGCAGATCCGCGACCGTGCGCTCGAGGCGCGCGAAGTCGGCGAGCAGCGGGCGCGCCTGCTCGGCGAGGTGGAGCGCCGCGTCGGTCGGCGCGATCCCGCGCCCGTCCCTCTCGAACAGCACAAGCCCCGTCTCCTTCGCCAGGGCAGCCATGTGCTGGCTGATCGTCGCGGGGGAGTAGGTGAGATTGCGGGCGGCGGCGTTGATCGAGCCCGCCGCGAGCACGGCCTGGAGGATCGCGAGACGGTGTGAGTTCAGCATGTTCCGCTCAGGCTACAACCATCAGCCGACACCGAACGTTCCAACGCTTTCTTCCGCTTGTCCCTGACGATCGGGGGCGCGATGGTGGTGCGTGTGGACACGAGCTTCTGGGAAGACGCCGACCGCCTGCTGGTCCGCTACGGCGCGCCGTTCAGCCCGCGCGTCATCGAGCGCGCCGCCGGGTCGTATGTGTACGACGAGGCGGGCGAGCCGATCCTCGACTTCACGTCGGGGCAGATGAGCGCGGTCCTCGGGCATGCGCACCCGGATGTCGTCGCGGCGGTCTCGACGGCGGTCGGAACGCTGGACCACCTGTACAGCGGCATGCTCAGCCGCCCCGTCGTCGACCTGGCCGCCGCGCTCGCCGAGACCCTGCCTCCCGAGCTCGGCAAGATGCTGCTGCTGAGCACCGGCGCCGAGTCGAACGAGGCGGCGATCAAGCTCGCCAAGCTCTACACAGGGCGCTACGAGATCGTGTCGTTCGACCGGTCCTGGCACGGCATGAGCCAGGGCGCGGCCTCGGCGACGTTCTCGGCGGGGCGCCGGGGCTACGGACCGCCCACCCCGGGGAACTTCACGCTGCCGACGCCCAACGCCTACCGCTCGCCGTTCCGCGCGCCCGACGGCTCGCACGACTGGGAGGCGGAGCTGCGGTACGGCTTCGAGCTGATCGACCGGCAGTCGACGGGGAGCCTCGCCGCGTGCCTCGTGGAGCCCATCCTGTCATCGGGCGGCATCATCGAGCTGCCGCACGGCTATCTGGCCCGGCTGCGCGAACTGTGCGACGAGCGCGGCATGTTGCTCATCCTCGACGAGGCGCAGACCGGCCTTGGCCGCACCGGGACGATGTACGCCTTCGAGCGCGACGGCGTCGTCCCCGACCTGCTGACGCTCTCCAAGACGCTCGGCGCGGGGCTGCCCGTGGCGGCGGTGCTCACCGGCGAGCGCATCGAGCGGGTGTGCCACGAGCGGGGCTTCCTGTTCTTCACGACCCATGTGTCCGACCCGCTCGCGGCGACGGTCGGATCGACGGTGCTGCGGGTGATCCGGCGCGACGGGCTCGTCGCCCGCGCGGCGTCGCTCGGGCGACAGCTGGGCGCGAGGCTCGCAGAGCTGCGCGACCGCTACGACATCGTCGGCGACGTGCGGGGGCGCGGCCTGCTCCAGGGGCTCGAGCTGGTCACCGACCGGCGGAGCAAGGCACCGGCCGACGAGATCGGCCAGGCCGTCACCCGCGCCTGCCTCGAACGCGGCCTGCACGTCAACATCGTCCAACTCCCCGGCATGGGCGGCATCTTCCGCATCGCGCCACCACTCACGGTGAGCGAGGACGAGCTGCACACGGGGATCGACATCCTGGCCACGGCGATCGAATCGGCGACGACCGGCTAAGGGCGGCCAAGGGCGGCTACTGGCTGGACGTCCTCCCGTTCGCCGTCTGCCGGGTGTCGGGTGTGGGGCGGTGCGGGTCAGAGCTTGGCACCTACGGGGGAGGGGGCGTCGGGTGACCGGCCGTCCCGGTAAACGGTCGGTCTCGTCGCTGGCCGGGACCGTTCGCCAGCCGGGCGCGGCGGATACCGCTTTGCGAGTGGCCGACTTCTGGGCGGGTGGCTGGGGTGGCGCGCACCCTTCGGGCCTGCCCTGGCCGCCGCTCTCGTCGTTCACCGCGCGCACGTTGAGCTCAGGTAGCGGGCCGGTGCTCATCCGCCGCTTACACGAGGTCGGGGTCTCTTCTGAAACGCGGCACGTTCTGTTCAACACAAAGTGTGCGCCGTTGTGAAAGAGCACCCGCCCCGGCATAAGCGCTACATAAACGCCGCACCGCCGAGACGGCGCGCTACATAAGCTCGTCGGACATCAAGAATGAAAACGCTTCGGGCGGCCAGGGCAGGCCCGAAGGGTGCGCGCCACCGTAAGCGACCACCGGGAAAACGGCCGCCAACTACCGTCGCGGCCGCGCCCGTTCGGCGAACGGTCCCCGCCGACAACGAGACCGACCGTGTACCGGGACGGCCGGTCACCCGACGCCCCCTCCCCCGTAGGTGCCATCAGTAACCCGCACCCACCGCGAAAGAAGAAGTCGGCCGACGGCGAACGGGAGGACGTCCAGCCATGAGCCGCCCATGGCCGGAGCCGCGGCCCCGTAGCCGAGGTGGCCACCCGGCAGGGGCACCCCCTCAACCGCCGGAGGCCCCCTCGTAGCGCCGCATCGTCGCCACGAACATGGCCCGCTCCGCGGCGGAAAGCGTCGCGAACGCCGTGCGCCACGCCTCCGCGCCGTTGGCCAGCCAGCCCTCGATCGCGGCCCTCGTCTCCGGGTCGCCGCTGAGCGTCACGATCGTGCGGCGCCCGTCCTGGGGGTCGGGGTGCCGTTCGAGCACCCCCTGCTTGCTGAGGTCGCTCACCATCAGGCTCACCGTGGTCGGCGCGACCTCGAGCCGCGCGGCGAGCTGGCTGACCTGCTGGGGGCCGTCGAAGAGGAGGTAGGCGAGCAGCGACAGATGGCGCGGCGCGAGGTGGAACGACTTCAGCCGCTCGGGCAGCGCCACCCGCTTGAGCCGCGCCGCGACCCTCGGCATCAGCAGCAGCATGGCCCGCACCGCGTCGTCGCTGCTCAGCTCGTCCGGCTCACCGCCCAACGCGACCACCCTCCGCACACCCGGGACGGGCCCACGCTACCTCACGCGCTCACGCGGCCAGCTCGCGCACGGCCAGGACCAGGCGCTCCGCGTGCGCGAGCGGCGTTCCGGCGCCGAAGCTCACCCGCACCGCCGCCTCGGGGCCCTCGCAGCCCGCGTCCGCCTCGGCGTCCAGCAGCTCCCGCACCAGCGGCTGCGCGCAGAACATCCCCGCCCGCACCCCGATGCCGTACCGCTCGGACAACTCCCGTGCCGCGTCGGCCGCTTCGCGCCCGGCCACGGTGAACGACACCACCGCGACCCGGTCCGCGCCGGACCCGAACAGCGACAGCTCCCGCACCCCCGGCACCGACGCGAGACCCTCGCGCACCACGCCGAGCAGCCGCCGCTCGTGCGCCTCGATCGCCTCGAAGCCCACCGCCGCGAGCGCCCGGCACGCCGCCGCGACGGCCAGCGCGCCGATGACGTTGGGGGAGCCCGCCTCGTGCCGCGCCTCGTCCCGCGCCCACTCGACCGCGAGGCGCCCGTCGGACCCCCGCGTCACCACGCGGGTCGCGCCGCCGCCCGCCAGATACGGCTCGGCCTCGCTCAGCCAGTCGCCGCGCCCCGCGAGCACGCCCGAGCCGAACGGCGCGTACAGCTTGTGGCCCGAGAACGCCACCCAGTCCACGTCCAACTCGCCCAGATCCACGGCCCGATGGGGCGCGAGCTGCGCCGCGTCGAGCACCACGCGGGCGCCGTGCCGCCGCGCGACGGCGACCAGCTCGCGCACCGGCCACAGCTCGCCCGTCACGTTCGAGGCGCCCGTCACGCACAGCAGCGCGGGCGTCCCCGCGGGGCGCGCGGCCAGCGCCTCGTCCACGGCCCGCACCGCCTCGGCGGCGGAGCGGGGCACGGGCAGGCACGTCAACGGGTGGCGGCGCCACGGCAGCAGCAGCGCGTGGTGCTCGCTGGCGAACGCGAACACCCGCGTCCCCTCGGGCAGCGCGCCCGCGAGCAGGTTGAGCGAGTCGGTCGTCGAGCGCGTGAACACCACCTGGTCGCCGGGGCGGCAGCCGAGGAACGCCGCGACCTCGGCCCGGCTGCGTTCGAACAACTCCGTGGCGCGCAGCGACAGCTGGCCCGCCCCCCGGTGCACGCCCGCGTAGTGCGGGGCGAACGCGGCGACCTCGTCCCACACCGCCCGCGCCGCCGGGGCGCTGGCGGCACAGTCGAGCGCCGCGTAGTCGATCTGCCCGCCGCTCGCGAGCGGCACCAGGACATCCGCGCCGAGCACCGGCAACGGGACGTCGAGGGACGCCGAAAGGGGGGTGGACACAGTGATACAAGGGGCCTGGGTCATGGCGGGGCTACTCCCTGATCCGCGCTTGCCACGGACCCTGCGCCCGCGGCCCGGTCATCACCCGGGGCACCCCACCGCGGAGGAGGGTTGCCGGACAGCGGGCCGGGGCCCTCAACTGCTGTCACTCGTGACCTTGGCAGCCATTCTGTCACATCCTGTCCGCCGCGCCACCCCCCGGGAGGAAGACGGTCACGCGATGGAAGTACGTTGTGTGTTCGGATGGTTGCGGTGGGTAGTGGGGCTGGCGATCATCAACGCCTCGACCGAGAGGACAACCCATGCGCGTGCGACACCTCGCGGGGGCGGTGGCAGCCGCCACCCTCGTGGCCATCGCGGGACCGGCCGCCACCGCCCAGGCGGAGACCGGCATCTTCCGCTACAGCCTCCCCGGGGGCAACGAGGGGTCCATCGAGGACCCCATGACCTACCAGTGCTACGAGCTGGAGAGCCCCGACAAGCCCGTGAGCCTGGGCTTCAACAACACCGTGTTCGTCGCCGAGTTGTACGCCGACGGCGGCTGCCAGCACCCCGTCGGCACCGAGGTGCGGCCCAACTCCGGCTTCCGCAGCGACCCTTCGCTCGGCGTGCAGTTCCGCCCCGCGGGCACCGCGGCCGAGCCCGCCGCCACGCCCCAGGCGTCCACCACCACCCTTCTGTAGCCCCGCCGAGGGACCGCCCTTCCGCGCCCACCACCCCCGGGCGCGGGAGGGCCCCGCGGCTCACCCGGGCCCGAGCAGCGCCCGCACCCGCTCCGCCTCGCGCGGCCTCCGCTGGACCGAGAACAGCTCCAACGCCCGCCGCCTCGCCTCCCCGGCCCGCGCGGCCTGGCCCAACTCCTCGTAGGCGTCGGCGAGATCGACCAGCGTGTCGGCGGCGAGCCGCGGACGGCCGAGCGGGCCGAGGTTCAGCTCCACCGACTCCCGGTAGTGCTCGACGGCCCCCACGGGGTCGCCCATGCGCTGGGCCACCTGGCCGAGACCGCTCAACACCGCGGCCAGGCCCGCGACATCGCCCTCGGGCCGCAGCAGCGCCGCCGCCTCGCCGCAGTGCGCCCTGGCCCGCTCGGGCAGCCCGAGCCGCGCCTCGTACCAGCCGACCGCGTTGAGCGCGTAGGCGAGTCGCCGCGGCTCCGCGCCCTCCTCACGGGCGAGTTCGAGGGCGCGCGACGCGTGGGCCAGCGCCTCGCGGTCGTCCCCGCGCAGCTCGTGCGCGTACGAGATCGCCCGGTGCGCGTCGCCCCTGTGCCGCGGGTCGCCGATGCCGTCGAAGATCGCCAGCGCCCTGTGCTGGAGCCGCAGCGCCTCCTCCACCTCGCCCGCGATCAGCCGCGCCCCGCCGAGCCGCCCGTACGCCTGGCCCCGCGCGACCGGGTCGCCGAGGCGTTCGCCGCCCGTGAGCCCCGCCGTCCAGGCGGCGATGTGCTCGCGCGTGCTGGCCCGCCGCAGGTGGTAGGTGTCGAGCACCCACGCGAGCCGCCACGCCGCCTCGTGCCAGCCCCGCCGCAGCGCCTCGGCCTGCACGGCGAGCAGCGCCTCGTGCTCCGCGTCGAACCACGCGAGCGCCGCCCCCGCGTTCTCGGGCAGCGACGGCACCGCCACGCCGTCGGGCGGGTCGACGGCGAACGGCACCCGCGAGGGGAACAGCACCTGATCCACCCGGTACGCCGCGTGCAGATACGCTGCCACCAGCCGTCGCACCGCCGACTCCCGTACGCCCGGCGGGAGTTGGGCGGCGCGCTCGGCCGCGTAACGCCTTGTCAGGTCGTGCATGCGGTAACGGCCGCCCGCCTGCGGGGAGATGAGGTGCGCGGCCCCCAGGCGCCGCAGCGCCGCCCGCGCCGCCGCGGGCTCCTCGCCGAGCAGCGCCACCGCCGCGGTCGGCCCCACATCGGGCCCGGGGGCCAGGCCGAGCAGCGCGAACGCCCGTGCGAGGCCCGGGGCGAGGGCCCGGTGGGATGTGGCCAGAACCGACCGCAGATCGGCGTTCAACTCCCCGCCGTCCAGCGCGTCGAGATCCGCCCCCGCCTCCCTCAGCTGCTCCGCGAGCGCCGAGAGCGGCGCGTCCGGCTGGCCCGCCGCGCGGGCGGCCAGCAGCCCGATCGCCAACGGCAGCCCCGCGCACCGCTCGAGCAGCTCGGCCGCCGTCTCGGGCTCGGCGGCGACGCGGCCCGCGCCCAGGTGGCGCCCGAGCAACTGCCGTGCCTCGGGCGGCGGAAGCACGTCCAGGGTCACCAACCTGGCGCCGTGCGCGGTGGCCAGGCCCGTCAGCCGGTGGCGGCCCGTGACCAGGGCGGCGCAGCCGGGTCCGCCGGGCAGCAGCGGCGCGACCTGCTCGCTGTCGCGCACGTTGTCCAGCACGACGAGCATCCGCCGCCCCGCGGTGAGGCTGCGGAACAGCCCGATGCGCGCCTCCCGTTCGGGTGGCACGGCCGACGCGTCGACGCCGAGCGCGGCGAGGAATCCCCGCACCGCCGTCTCCGGGTCGACGGGCTCGCTCGTGGGGTGGAAGCCGCGCAGGTCGGCGTAGAGCTGGCCGTCGGGGAAACGGGCCTGGCGCGTATGGGCCCACCGCAGCGCGAGCCATGTCTTGCCGACGCCGCCCGCCCCGCCGATCGCCGCCACCCCGCCCTGCGCGAGCGCGTCGTCGAGCTGGTCGAGCTCGCGCTCGCGCCCGGTGAACAGGGCGGTGGACGCCGGGAGTTGGCGGGGCACCAGCGGGCGGAGCGGAATGCCGCGCATCCGGAAGGTCGGCGTGGCCAGGCCCGGGTCGTCGGCCAGGATCCGCCGGTGCAGCCGCCGCAGCGCGTCGCCGGGGTCGGCGCCCAGCTCATCGGCCAGGCGCCGCCGCAGCCGCTCGTAGCGCTCCAGCGCCTCGGCGCCACGCCCGACGCGGTGCAGGGCCAGCATCAGCTGCCCGGCCAGCCGCTCGTCCAGCGGGTGCCGCTCGCCGTGCGGGACCAGCCGGGCCAGCGTCTCCTCGTCCCGGCCAAGGCCCAACAGGGCGTCCCCCAGGTCGAGCTCGGCGGCGAGCCGCTCCCGTTCCAGTGTGCCGCGCAGCGCGCCGAACCACGGCGTGTCAGGTAACGCCTGCGCCTCGCCCCGCCACAGGCCCAGCGCCTCCTGGAGCGGCGCGGCCCGCTCCGCCACGCCATCGGCCGCCCGGGCCCGCCCGGTCAGCGCCCTGAAGCGGTGCAGATCCACCGCCGTCGGCTCCGCGTCGAGCACATAGCCGCCGGGGCCCCGGCCGATCGCGACGTCGCCGCCAGGCGCCAACACCCGCCGCAGCCGCGACAGATAGCTGTACAGCGTGCCCTCGGCGCGCTGCGGCGCACGGCCGCCCCACAGCCGTGCGACCAGCTCGTCCAGGGGGACGGGCCGCCCCACGTCCACGAGCAGCGCCGCCAGCGTCCAGCGCTGCCTGGCGTGCCCGAGATCCACGGGCCGCCCGTCGACGGTCGCCTCGACGGCTCCCAGCAGGGCGAACTCGGTCCTCATGGTGCCCCCTCGCGAACACGACCCGGACCCGACGCCCCTTGATAGCCCTCCCACGCCCCCACGGACAAGCACTGACCAGCGGATTCAAGACTCTCCCAAGGTTCGCCCACGAGTCGGGGCGCACCGTGGTGGTCGAGCGGCGAAGACGCCGGGAAGTGGGGGGTTCGAGATGGTGATCCGCAGTACCGCATGGGAGTTCGCGCCACCGGTCTCGCCGGGGCACTGAGAGGGGGGCCGGACGGCGCCCAGCCGTCCGGCGCACCCGCGCGCCCGCCCGTCCGCGCCCCTGAGGATCAGAGGATCGCCGCCGACGGCTTGGCCATCGCCCGCACCGTCTTGCCGTCCGCGAACTCGCCGACGGCCGTCATGTGCCACTCGCCGGAGAACTGGCGGACCAGCTTGCACAGGATGACGCCCGTGCGCGGCTCGGAGTGGGTCAGGTCGTAGCGCACCAGCTCGTTCTCGCCCGAACGGCCTTCGAGCAGGCGGCAGTACGCCTTGGCCACCTCGTTGAACTTCTGGCCCGTGAACGAGTTCACCACGAAGACCAGACCCGTCACCTCGGCGGGCAGGCGGCCGAGGTCCACATTGATCACCTCGTCGTCGCCCGCGCCCTGGCCCGTGAGGTTGTCGCCCGAGTGCTCGATCGCGCCGCCGAAGATGCTCTTCTTCATGAACCAGCACGTCGCGAGCTTGCCCCGGCGCGCGTCGAACGCGATCACCGAGGCGTCGAGGTCGATGCTGCGGCCCCGGTACGCGGGCTCCCAGCCCAGGCCCATCCGCACCGAGGTCAACGGCGGGCGGCCCGACTTGACCAGGGACACCGACTGGTTCTTGGCGAGGGTGACACGCCCCTTGTCCAGGTTGATCACCCCGCCGCCCTGCGGTGCCGCGGGAGGTGCCACGGGGGGAGCGACGGGGGGCGCGGGCGGCGCGAGGGGAGCCGCCACCGGAGGCGCCGCGGGCGTGGGCTCCTCGTCCACCGCCACGCCGAAGTCGGTGGCGATGCCCGCGAGCCCTTCGGCGTAGCCCTGCCCCACCGCGCGCACCTTCCACGCGCCCTGCCGCCGGTAGACCTCGACGACCACGAGCGCCGTCTCGACGCTCAACGACGGCGGGGTGAACGTCGCGAGCACCGCGCCGCTGTCCGCGTCCCGCACCACGGCGGTCGGCTCGGTCCCGGCGAACGTGGCGCCAGGCTCGCCCAGGCTCGCGGTCACCACGACCTTGTCGATGTCGGGCGGGACCGCCGCGGTCTGCACCGTGATGCTGTCGGGCGTGGTGGGGGAGGCGGGCCTGTGGGCGACGCCGGGGGCCTGGGGCTGGTTGTAGAAGACGAAGTCGTCGTCCGAGCGCACCTTTCCCGCCGCCGTCACCAGCAGCCCCGACACGTCGAGCGGCTTGGCGGCGGACACCTCGACGGCGACCCGGGCGGCGGGCAGGGGCAGATTGGAGCCTGGCGTCATGGTCGTCATGGGCACCACCGTACGTCGGCTCCGGCGTTCCGCCACGGGCTCAGCCGGGCGGCTCGGCCGTCACCTCGGCCGTGACCTCGGCTGTCACCTGAGCTGTCATCTCGGCCGACAGGGCCCGTTCGACGCCGGTGGTCGCCGCCTTCAGGGCCTCCACCCACGCGGGCAGGCGCGAGCGGCGCCTGAAGCGGACGGTCGGGATCGCCAGCGCGACGGCCGCCGCCGCGGCCCCGTCGGGGCCGCGCACCGCGCGCCCGAGCGCGCTCACCCCGGTCTCGGTGGCCTGGTCGTTGAGCGCGTACCCCTGCCTGCGGACCTGGCGCAGCGTCCGCAGCAGCCTGGCCCCGTCCACCTCGGGGGCGTCGGGCTCGGCGTACCGCGCGGCCACCTCGTCGTCGGGGCGCAGCGCCAGCATCGCGAGCCCGCCCGAGGCCAGGTGCGTGGGCAGCATCCGGCCCTCGCGGTCCCCGATCCGCAGCACCTGGTCGCACTCCACGGTGAGCACGAAACGCACCTGGTCGCCCGAGAGCACCTGGAGGCTGGCCGTCTCGTCCACCCGCCGCACCAGCGCCCGCAGATGGGGCAGCGCGAGCGACCGCAGCCTGGCCACCGGCTCCACCGCCGGGGGCCGCCGCAGCACGGGGCCCGCGACATAGCGGCGCTCGCCGTCCCGCTCGGCGAAGTCCCGGTACACCAGCATCGCCAGCAGCCGGTGCGCCGTCGAACGCGCCACCCCGAGGCGTTCGGCGGCGTCCGTCACGCGCAGCGGGCCCTCCTGCTGGAGCAGCAGCGCAAGGCGCAGGGCGTGGTCGACTGAGTCGATGCCATAGGCCGGTCTGTTCTTCACAGCAGAATCCTACGTCCCTCGGTGCGGAACGGGCATAGCGTCGTCGCCGTCACCACCGAGGAGCGACCGCACCGAGGAGGCCCCCATGACCACCGTCTCGCCCGTGACCCTGCGCGCCCTTGACGCGCCGGGCCAGCCGACGCCGAGCGCCGACCTCGACGCGCTCTACCGCGGCTTCGAACGCGAGCTGCTCGTGCCGCTGTGGACCGAGATCGGCGACCTGATGCCCACCACGCCGACGCCCAGGGCCACCGCCCACCGCTGGCGCTGGTCCGAGCTGCTGCGCCTGGCGCGCCGCTCGGGCGACCTGGTGCCGGTCGGCCGCGGCGGCGAGCGCCGCGCCATCGCGCTGGCCAACCCGGGGCTCGGCGGGCGGCCCTTCGCGACGCCGACGCTGTGGGCCGCGATCCAGTACCTCAACCCCCGCGAGGACGCGCCGGTCCACCGGCACACACAGCACGCGTTCCGCTTCGTCGTCGAGGGCGAGGGCGTGTGGACCGTCGTGGACGGCGACCCGGTGGCGATGCGCCGCGGCGACTTCCTGCTGACGCCCGGGTGGCGCTTCCACGGCCACCACAACAGGAGCGACGCCCCCATGGCGTGGCTCGACGGCCTGGACATCCCGTTCGCGCACGCCATGGACGCGACGTTCTTCGAGTTCGGCCCTGACGAGGTCGACGACCGGTCCACGCCCGCCAGGTCGCGCTCCGAACAGCTGTGGGCGCACCCGGGGTTGCGGCCCGTCTCCTCGCCGGGCCCCAGCGTCTCCTCGCCCATCGCCGCCTACCGCTGGGAGCACACCGACGCCGCGCTCGCCGACCAGCTCGCGCTGGAGAGCGCGGGCCACCCCGGCGTGGTCGAGCCGGGCCACGCGGCCGTCCGCTTCACCAACCCCACCGACGGCGGCGACGTCCTGCCCACCCTCCGCGCCGAGATGCACCGGCTGCGCCCCGGCGCGGTGACCGCGGCCCGCCGCGAGGTGGGCTCGTCCGTGTGGCAGGTCTTCGATGGCGAGGGCCGGGTCACCGTCGGCGACCGCGCGTGGGACGTCACCGCGGGCGACCTGGTCGCGGTGCCGTCGTGGGCAGCGTCGACGCTGGCCGCGGGCGACCGCGCGCTCGACCTGTTCCGGTTCAGCGACACCCCCATCTACGAGCGCCTGCACGCCCACCGCGTCGCGGTGGCGGGCCAGGGCCAAGGAAAGGCCCCAGGACAGGAAGGAACGGCCACGTGAGGCTCACCACCCTGCGGACCCCCGACGGCACGCGGGCGGCCCGCGTCGAGGGCGGCACCGCCGTCGAGTTGAACGCCCCCGACGTGGGCGCGCTGCTCGCCCACCCCGGCTGGCGCGTCCTGGCCGCGGCGCGGGGCGGCGCCGAACACGACCTGGCCACCGCAGCGTCGGCGCCCGTCGTGCCCCGGCCAGGGAAGATCGTGTGCGTCGGGCTCAACTACCGCAACCACATCGCCGAGATGGGCCGCGAGCTGCCCGAACACCCCACGCTGTTCGCCAAGTTCCCCGAGGCGCTGATCGGCCCCGCCGACCCCATCGCCCTCGACCCGGCATCGCACGCGGTGGACTGGGAGGCCGAGTTGGCCGTGGTCATCGGCGCACGCGTCAGGCGCGCGGGGGAGTCGGAGGCGGCCGCGGCCATCGCCGGGTTCGCCGCGCTCAACGACGTCACCATGCGCGACTGGCAGTACCGCACCCCGCAGTGGCTCCAGGGCAAGACGTTCGAGGGCACCACACCGTTCGGGCCCGCCCTGGTCACCCCCGACGAACTCCCGGGCGGCGTCCGCCCCTCGCTCACCCTGAGCGCCACGGTCGACGGTGAGAAGGTGCAGGAGTCCACCACGGCCGACCTCGTCTTCGACCCGGTCACCCTGGTCCGCTACCTGTCGACGATCCTCACCCTGAACCCCGGCGACGTCATCGCCACCGGCACCCCGGGCGGCGTCGGGCACGCCCGCACCCCGAGGCGCTATCTGACCGAGGGATCCGTGCTGGTCACCGAGGTCGAGGGCATCGGCCGCCTCACCAACACGGCCCGCGCCGCATGAGCGCGAACGCCAGGGCCGCGGCGTGGTCGGCCGAGGGCACCGCTCTCCTCCTCGCGACGGTGGAGGGCCTCACCGACGACGAGCTGAGCGGGCCGAGCGCGCTCCCCGGCTGGACCCGCCGCCATGTGCTGGCCCATGTGGCCTCCAACGCCGAGGCGTTGGGCCGTCTGCTGCACTGGGCGCGCACCGGGGAGCGCACCCCCATGTATGCCTCGCCCGAGCGGCGCGCCGCCGACATCGAGGAGGGCGCCCGCCGCCCCGCGCCCCAACTCAGGTCCTGGGCACGGGAGTCGGCCGAGGCGCTGGCCGCCGCCTCCGCGGAGCTGCCCCAACGCGCCTGGTCCGCCGAGGTGGTCACCGCCCAGGGCCGCACCGTCACGGCTGCCGAGGTGCCCTGGATGCGGGCGCGCGAGGTGTGCGTGCACGCCGTCGATCTGGCCGCGGGCGTCACGTTCGCCGACCTGCCCGAGGGGTTCTGCGCCGCGCTCGCCGCCGAGGTGACCGCCCGCCGCGCGGCCAGGGACGAGCTGCCAGCCGCGGGCCTCGCCGGGCTGACGCCCCCCGACCTGGCCGCCTACCTCACGGGGCGCGCGGTGCCCGAGGGCCTGCCGAAGCTGCCGCCCTGGCTCTGACCCGTCGCCACGCGCCGGAGCCCCGGCCTCGCGGGTGCGGGGCCGGGGCGGCGGGGTGGTGCCGGGTGTCGCCGGTCAGTGCGTCGGGGTCAGGATCACCTCGGCGCTGCCGGTCAGCGGGGGCAGGCCGTCCACGCCGGGGTCGGTGTAGGACGCGTTGAACACGCCCCGCAGATTGTCCTCACCGGGGTCGTGCCCGCCGGGCACGGTGGTCCTGATCGTGCCCGTGCAGCCCGCGGCCGAGGTCTGCGGGTGGCCATGGGTGTCATGGCCCACGATGTAGGTCACGGTCACCCGCGAGCAGTCGACCTCCTGGTCGTCGGTCACCGTCACCTCGAACGGGATCGTGTCGCCGAACGCGAACTCGTCGCCGTCCGACGGGGTCACGAACTCCACCACGGGCACCTCGTTGCCGACCACGATCTTGACCTCCGCCGAGGCCGAGCGGCCCCGGTCGCGGCCGCCGACATCGGTCACCCGCAGGCTGGCGGTGTAGGCGCCGTTCTCCTCGTAGGTGAACGTGGGGTTGGGCTCGGTGGAGTCCACCCGGCCGTCGGAGTCGAAGTCCCAGGCGTAGCGCAGCCGGTCACCCTCGGGGTCGGCCGTGCCCTCGCTGGAGAACGCCACCTGGAGCGGGGCCTGGCCGCCCAGGACGTCGGCCGAGGCCACGGGCACCGGCGACTTGTTGCCCCCGGGGCCCACGTAGTCGATGCGGGCGAGCATCGCGTCGGGGTTCTCCGCGAAGTACCCGGCGCCGTAGTCCAGGACATAGAGGGCGCCGTTGGGGCCGAACTCCATGTCGATGGTCCCGGAGAACTCCATCGAGGGCAGCACGTCCCTGATGCCCTCGAGGTTGCCGTGCCGGTCCAGCTCAACTCCCTTGATCCAGTTGCGGGTCCACTCGTAGAACAGCGGGATGCCGTCGTACTCGCGGGGCCAGGCCACCGGGCGGGGGCCGCTCGCCGCGCGCCGGTCGTAGTCGTACGCGGGACCGGCCATCGGGCCCACGCCGCCCGTGCCCAGCTCGGGGAACTCGGCCGACTCGTCGCCCGGGTACCAGATCTGCGGCTGCTCCACCGGGGGCAGCTCGGTGCGCCCCGTGTTGTGCCGCGACTCGTTGACGGGCGCGGCGCAGTCGAACTCCTCGCCGGACTCCTCCGTGCCGAAGTCGTAGTCGCGGTAGGGGAGATCGGCCGTGGCGCAGTAGGGCCAGCCGTAGTTCCCCGGCTCCTCGGCGCTCAGCCACTTGCCCTGCCCGTTGGGCCCGCGCTCGGGGTCGGGGTCACCGGCGTCGGGGGAGTAGTCGGCGACGTAGAGCTGCTCGGCCTCCCGGTTGTACTCGATGCGGAACGGGTTGCGCAGCCCCATCAGATAGATCTCGGGCCGCGCGTCCGGGGTGCCAGGGCGGAACAGGTTGCCGCGCGGGATCGTGTACGAGCCGTCGCGCTCGACGCTGATCCGCAGCACCTTGCCGCGCAGGTCGTTGGTGTTGGCCGAGGTCCGCTGCGCGTCGAACGCGGGGTTGCTGTCGGCCCGTTCGTCGATGGGCGTGTAGCCGTCCGACTCGAACGGGTTGGTGTCGTCGCCCGTCGCCAGGTAGAGGTCGCCGTCGTCGTCGAACGCGATGTCGCCGCCCACGTGGCAGCAGATGCCGCGGTCGGCCTCCACGTCGAGGATCTGCTGCTCGGTCGACAGGTCGATCTCGTCGCCCCGCAGCTTGAAGCGGGACAGTCGCGTGACCCCCTCGAACGGCTCGAAGTCCTCGGGGTCGCCCGTGAACGGCGCGTCACCCTCGTTGACGTCGGGTGTGGACGGGTCGTCCACCGGGGTGTCGAGGGTGGGCGCGTAGTAGAGGTAGATCCAGCTGTTGGAACGGCCGTTGAAGCCCGGGTCGACCGCGATGCTCTGGAGGCCCTCCTCGTCGTGCTGGTAGACGTCCAGCTCGGCGGCGAGCGAATTGAGGCCGGTCTCGGGGTCGTTGAGCCAGACCTGGCCGTTCCGTGTGGTGTGCAGCACGCGCTCGTCCGGCAGGACGACGAAGTCGATGGGCTCGCCGGGCGTGTCGTTGAGGATGACCTTCTGGAAGTCCGACTCGGCCGGGGCGTGGTGCTCCGGCCCTTCTTCGTGCGCGACCGCTGGCACGGACGCGGCCAACAGCGCCGTCGCCGCGAGCGCGACGATGGCGAAGGTGGAGGTGGTGCGCATGGCGACTCTTTCCTGGTGGTGCGATGAGGACGCGGGGCAGCCGCCGCGGGCGGCGGCACAGGGAGCGGAACGCCGGGGTCTTGAGGAAGGCCGTCGGCCGCGTCAGTACCTCAGGCCGCGCAGATACCCGATGCCGACCTCCGCGGACCGGATCGGCGTCACGTCGGGGGTGTCGTTCTCGACGATGTACTCGCGCACCTTGTGCGCCTTGAAGATGCGCGGGAAGTCGATCATTCCGGTGCCGCAGTCGGCCATGTCACCGGTGACGGGGTCCCGGTCCTTGACGTGGTACTGGAGCACCTCGAGCGGGGAGGAGCGGATCACGTCGATCGTGAACTGCTCGGGGTCGTCCACGCCGTCGCCCGACTCGATGCCACCCGTGACGGCCCAGTAGAGGTCGATCTCCAGGTGCACCAGCCGCGGGTCGAGCTCGGCCATGAACACATCCCACGGGGTGACGCCGTTCCCGAGGTCGGTCGTGAACTCGTGGGCGTGGTTGTGGTAGCCGTAGCGCAGGCCGAACCGGCGCGCGGCCTCCGCCTCGCGGTTCATCTGCTCGGCCCAGATCTTCCACTGGTCCTTGTCGGGCGAGCTGAGGTAGGGGACGTTGACAAAGGACTGCCGCAGCGTCCTGGCGTTGCGCAGCTTGGTCTCGAGAGCCGCCTCGTCCGCGCTGATCCCGTCGTGGCTCGAGGTGCAGCTGATGTCCAGGTCGTCGTAGAAGTCCTTGAGCTCGGCGGCGCTGCGCCCGAAGTAGCCGAGCGCCTGCTCGACCCTGGGGTAGCCCAGGTCGGACAACTCCCGCAGCGTGGCGTCGAATCCGATCTCGCCGTTCAGGTCGGCGCGCAGGGTGTAGAGCTGGACGCTTATGCGCCCCGGCGGCACGAGCACGCGGCCCCAGCCACCGCGGCCACGCGGCGTGGCCTGGGCGGAGGCCGCCCCGCCCGCGCCGAGCGCCGCGGCGCCGAACGCCCCGACGACGGCGCCGCGCAGCAGCGACCGTCTTCCGGGGCCGTGATGGGCGCGTGCCTCGGCCAGGGCCCTGTCATTCGAGATGCCGTAACACATAGGGCGGCTCCAGTCAGTTGTGCGGTCGTGAGTGGCACGCCCGCGCCGCGCCGCGGCATCGCGCGACACGGAGGGCTCAGGGCGTGGAAGACGGGAGAGAGAGGGGAGAGGAGGGGGATCTGTGTCGACTCCGGGGACAGGCTTCCAAGACCGCGCCTGTCATGGCGCACAACGTAGAAAGGACTTTGACCGCCGTCAAGAGAAAGTGCGCCACCTTCCGGCGAAACCATGGCCCGGACGACACAAAGGCACGTGGAGACACCGGAAGGTGACGCTCCGTTTGCGTGGCGCGACCGCCGGGCTCAGCCCGCGAACACCTCAGCCCACGAAGACCTCAGCCCACGAAGACCTCAAGGAGCGACCAGATCGCCAGGCCGAGCATGCAGAGCCCGCCGATGCGCTGCACGGTCCTCAACGGCACGCGCGAGGCGATGAAGCGGCCGACGAGCAGGGCGAGCGCCGAGACGCTCATCAACGCGGCGGCCGAGCCGATCGCGGTGGACAGCGCGCCGTTGGTGGCCGCGAGGTTGGCCGTGGTGATCTGGGTGAGGTCGCCCCACTCGCTGATGAACACGGCCGTGAACGCCGTCGCGAAGACGGGCGCGAAGCCCGTGACCGTCTTCCGCGCGCCCGCCTCCTCGTCCTCGTCGTCGTCCCCGCCGCGCAGCAGCAGGAACGCCCCGAGGCCGAAGAGCGCGGCCGAGACCAGCCGCACGCTCCAGTCGGGCAGCAGCCCGATGAGGCTGCCCGCGCCCACCGCGATCGCGACATGGACGACGAACGCGGTCGACGTTCCGAACCACACGTAGAGCGGCCGCATCCGCGTGCCCATGGCGAGCGACGCGAACATCGTCTTGTCGGGCAGCTCGGCGAGGAAGATCAGTCCGAAGGCGGTGAGCACCGCAAGCAGGTCGATGGACATGTCCGGGTGGCTTTCTGCGAGGGCCGGACCGCGCCGCCCGCTCACCCGCCATGCGCGGAGGGAGGACCACTCGGCCCGGCACGACGGTGCGCCCGCACATGGGCGCGGGCGCGTCATACCTGGCCGAAGGTCTCGTCCACCGCGGCCCGCACGGGCCACGGCCCGGCGGCCGGGTCCCCCGCCGAGGGCGGGGCACCAGCGTGTCGACCAGCCGGTATCGCGGGACTACTCCCCTTCGCGCCACCGAGCATACCCGTCATACCGGACGACGACGAACCCGGGCGACGACGAAGCCGGGCCCTCCGCCCACCCCGGGAGCGGGGCGGGCGGAGGGCCCGGCGGAAGGAGAAGGGAGAGGGGGAAGGTCAGCGGTTGGCCGTGGGGGGCTCCCCTGGACCCTCCTCGGCGGTCCCCGCGGTCCGCGCCCTGATGATCGGGCTGATCAGCAGGTCGTACACCGCGACCCCCACCAGGCCGCCGATCAGCGGCCCGACGATGGGGATCCACCAGTAGAAGTCGAACCACTCGAACTTGCCGGGGAACGCGAGATCACCCCAGCCGGCGAAGAACGTGAACAGCCGGGGCCCGAAGTCGCGGGCGGGGTTGATCGCGTAGCCCGCGTTGGTCCCGTAGGAGAGCGCGATGACGACGACGACCAGGCCGATCAGATACGGCGCGAGATTGGACAGCGGCGCGGTGTTGCGGTTGTCGAGCAGCGCGCAGATCAGCAGCAGGAGGATCGCGGTGCCCACGATCTGGTCGAAGAGCGGGCCCCACTTGGAGTCGCCCATGTACTCGGCGGGGAAGGTGGCGAAGATCGAGAACGTCGGCAGCGACACCTGCTTGCCGGTGTGTTCCTTGTCGTTGAAGTCGTTGATCGCCCAGCGGTACGACGCGTAGATGAGGGCCGCGGCGGTGAACGCCCCGATGATCTGGGCGAGCCAGTAGGCCGGGATCTTCTGCCAGGGGAACTGGCGCCTGGCCGCGAGGGCCAGGGTCACCGCGGGGTTGAGGTGCGCGCCGCTGATGCCACCGGCCACATAGATGCCGAAGACCACGCCGAGACCCCAACCCCAGGCGATGATCAGCCAGTTCGCGGCCGTGAAGTCGCCCGGCTGCCGACCCGAGCCCGGCAGGCCGACGACGGCGACCGCCACCGACCCGATGCCGAGCAGCACCAGGACGAACGTTCCCAGGAATTCGGCGACCATCTCGCCGGAGAGCCCCATCGGGTAGCCGCGTCGGCGTGACGCGGGCGGTGCACTGCGGTCGGCCATCGGCCCCTCCTTGCTCGGGTTCCTGCGCAAGGTAAGCAAGGGGCCGCCCGCCGTACGGTGCGTGACGCCGCGTCACGCCGTTTTCCCACCCGATGGCGCAACCCGGGTGCGGGACGCCGCCGGTCGGCCGGGGACGCGCCCGTCCACGGGCGGCGTCGGCACCGTCACCCCGACCGTCCCGGGGTACTTGAGGCCGCTTCCGGTGTCGAGCACCACGACGTTCGAGGGGAACGCGCCGGATCGGCCGCCGTCAAGCGGTGTCCGGATCCGGAAAGTCCGGCGGATCCGGCGGCTCGGGCAGCGCGGCCAGCTCGCCCAGGGTGACCGGGGCGGCCAACGGGCGCTTCCCCAGCGCCCGCAGGTCCTCCGCCGTGACCGCCCGACCGGCGCCCGCGGCCAGCAGCGCCGCGGTCGCGAACCCGCACACCCGCCCCTGGCACCAGCCCATCCCCGGCCTGGCCAGCAGCTTCGCGGTCCGGGGGTCCCCCGCGCCCAGGTCCTCGCGCGCCCGCTCGACCGCGCCCACGGTGACCTCTTCGCAGCGGCACAGCACCGTCGCCTCGGTCAGCCACTCCGTCCACCGCTCCGGCACGGGATGGGCCGCGTGCATCGCTTCCGCGAACCGTTCCGCCCGCGCGATCCTGGCCGCGAGCCGCCTGCCGCGCTTCGTGGGCGCGGGGCGGCCCGCGTCCACCGCGGCGGTGAGACCGGCCAGCTCGCCCTCGGCCACGGCCTTGGCCGCGCCGCCCACGCCCGTCGCCTCGCCCGCCACATAGACGCCGGGCACCGTGGCCCGCCGCGCCCGGTCGACCGTCGCGACGAGCGAGCCGTCGGCGCCGCGTTCGGTCCCCGCGCCCAGCGCGACGACCAGCTCGAGCGAGGGCGTGAAACCCCAGCCGAACGCCACCAGGTCCACCGCGAGGCGCCGCGTGCGGCCCGGCACCACGCGGCCCGAGCCGTCCACGCGCTCGACGGTGACGGCGGTGACCTCGTCGCCGCCGTGCACGCGCGTGACCGCGCTGCGCGTGAGGTAGGGGACGCGGTGCCGCAGCAGCGCCGCGGCGTAGCCCGCGCCCTCGACGGCCTTGCCCGGGACGGCCGCCGCGCCCAGCGGGCGGCGCAGCCAGTCCGCCGGACGGGCCGCCTCGACCACGGCCGCCACCTCGGCGCCCGCCGCGGCGAGGCCCGTGGCGACCGGCAGCAGGAACGGGCCCGTCCCGGCCACCACGGCGCGGCGGCCCGCCACCGTGCCCGAGCCCTTGAGCAGCGCCTGAACGCCGCCCGCCGCCATCACCCCGGGCAACGTCCAGCCTGGCACCGGAAGTTGGCGGTCGTAGCCGCCCGTGCACAGCGCGATGGCGCGGGCCCGCACGGCGGGTGTCACCTCGTCCGTCGCGCCGTCGAACGCCGGGGTGAGACGCAGCGTGAACGGCGCGTCACCGGCCCGGTCCACGGCCCACACCTGGTGCAGCGGCAGGTGCCGCACCCGGGTCCCCGCCGTCAGGCGGCGCAGCCGCGAGCGCAGGGAGGCGAATGTCTCCCAGTCGTGGTGGCCCGCGCCGTCGGCGCCCTCGGCGTGCCGCCAGAACTGCCCGCCCGGCCTGGGCCCGGCGTCCACGAGCGCCACCCTGAGCCCGGACTCGCCCGCGGCGACGGCCGCGGCGAGCCCGGCGGGCCCCGCCCCGACGACGGCCAGGTCGAACGGCCGCTCGTTCATGAGGCGTTCCCCTCATCCGCGCCGGAGGGCCGGGGCAGCGGGGGAGGGGCGCCGGTGAGCGCCATGCCTTCGGCGGCGGGGACCAGACAGGCGCGCTGCGCGGGACGCCCGTCCACGGTGATCAGGCAGTCGTAGCAGACGCCGATGCCGCAGAAGAGGCCGCGGGGCGCGCCCTCGCCGCGCGTGGCGCGCCACGCCCTGATGCCCGCGTCGGTGAGCGCGGCGGCGACGCTCTGGCCGGGGCGCGCGGTGAGCGGGCGGCCTTCGAACGTCAGGGTGAACGTGGGCAGTTCGGCGGTCATGGCGCGGGGTCTCCCTCGTCGAAGCGCTCGGGGGCGAAGGGCGCGAGGCCGAGCGCGGGTGTGGCGCCGGTGAGCGCCTGGGCGAGCAGCAGGCCCGTTCCCGCGGCGAGCCCGATGCCCGCGCCCTCGTGGCCGCCGGCGTGCCACAGCCCGGGGGCGCGGGGGTCGGGCCCGATGACCGGCAGGTGGTCGGGGCAGTACGGGCGGAACCCGTGGTAGGCGCGCAGAGCCCTGACGCCCGCGAGCGCGGGGAACAGCGCGACGGCGTTCGCCGCGAGCCGCTTCAGCGCGGGCAGCGAAAGGGAGCCGTCGAAGCCCACGCGCTCCCGGCTCGACCCGATGAGGACCGTGCCCGACTCGGTGCTCTCCACCACGGGCGAGGTCTGCAACGCCGCGTCCGCGCTCGCCACGTCCCCGACATACTCGGCGGCGTACACCTTGTGGCGCACGGTCGGCGGCAGCGGCTCGGTGACCAGCACGAAGCCGCGCCTGGGCAGCACGGGAAGGCGCACCCCGGCCAGCTCGGCGACCGAACCGGCCCATGGGCCCGCGGCGTTGACGACGTTCCCCGCGGGGATGTCGCCCCGGTCGGTGCGCACGCCGGTGACCCGGTCGCCGTCGCGCAGCAGCCCGGTGACCTCGACGCCCGTGCGGACCTCGGCGCCGCCATCGCGCGCGAGCCGCAGCAGGTGCGCGACCGCGAGCATGGGCTGGACCTGGGCGTCGCCGGGGTAGAACGCGCCGCCGCGCAGCCCTGGCGCCAGCTGCGGCTCGTACGCGGGCAGCTCGTCGGCGCCCACGTCCACCGCGTCGACGCCCGCGGCCCGCTGCCGCCGCGTCAGCTCGGCCAGCCCCGCCGCGCTCGCGTCGGTGGCGGCCACGACGAGCCCGCCCTTCTCGTCGAACTCCCACAGACCGGCGTGCTCGCCCAGGTCCTCGCGCCACACGCGTCGCGACAGCAGCGCCAGGTCGAGCTCGGGCCCAGGCTCCTTGTCGGAGACCAGGAGGTTGCCCTCGCCCCGGCCCGAGGTGCCGCCCGCGAGCGGCCCTCGGTCGAGCACGGTGACCCGCAGCCCGGCCCGCGTGGCGAACCAGGCGCCCGCCGCCCCGATGATCCCGGCGCCGATCACCACGACATCGGGGCCGCGGCCGCTCATGGCGCCCCTGCCCCCTCGGCGCCGCCCCCGGCGAGCGCCTCCTCGTGGGCGCCCGCCCACTTGCCGCGGACATGGCCGATGTGGCGGTTCATCAGCGCGAACGCGCCCCGCTCGTCGCCGTCCCTGATCAGGTCCATCAGCACCAGGTGCTCCTCGGCCGACTCCCGCAGCTCGCCCGTCTCGGCCAGCGCGGCCAGGCCCAGCAGCCTGGTGCCCGAGCGCAGCCGCGAAATGGTCTCCACCAGGCGGGGGTTGCCGCTGTAGCCGAGCAGCTCCAGGTGGAAGAGCCGGTCGGCCTCGGTGTAGCGGACCAGGTCCTTGCGTTCGGCGAAGTCCACGATCTCGTCGGCCATGCGCCGCAGCCTGGGCAGGTCGCCGCGCGGCACGAGGGGCACCACGCGGCGGATGGTGGGCGGCTCGATCAGCAGCCGCAGCTCGGTGATGTGGTCCAGGTCCGCCTCGGAGACCTCGGTGACCCGGAAGCCCTTGTTGGGCACGGACGTGACCATGCCCTCCCGCACCAGGTCGAGCATGGCCTCGCGGACCGGCGTCGCCGAGACGCCGAAGCGCGCGCTGAGCGCGGGCGCGGAGTACACCACGCCGGGCTCCATCTCCCCCGAGATGATGGCCGCCCGCAGCGCGTGCGCCACGGTCTCGCGCAGGCTCTCCCGCTTGGTCAGCAGCGTGAAGTTGGATGAAGAGGTCATAACGTCCTTCTGGCGTCCCCGAAGGGCGGCGCGGCGTGCGCCGCCTACAGCAGGAATCCTCCCGGGAACGGGTCGGTGGGGTCGAGGTGGTACTGCGCCGTGCCGGTGATCCAGGCCCGCCCCGTGATGGTGGGCACCACCGCGGGCAGCCCCGCCACGGTCGTCTCCTCGATCAGCCGCCCCGTGAAACGGCTGCCGATGAACGACTCGTTGACGAAGTCCTGGCCGAGTCCGAGCCGTCCACGCGCGTGCAGCTGTGCCATCCGGGCGCTCGTGCCGGTGCCGCAGGGTGAGCGGTCGAACCAGCCGGGGTGGATCGCCATCGCGTGCCGTGAGTGGGCGGCGGTCGAGCCCGGCGCCTCCAGGTAGACATGGTGGCACCCGGTGATGTCGGGGCGCTCCGGATGGACGGGCGGGTCCTGGGCGTTGATGGCGTCCATCAGGGACAGACCGGCGTCGAGCAGCGCGTTCTTCGCCGCGCGGTCGAAGGGGAGGCCGAGCCGCTCCAGGCTGGTGATCGCGTAGAAGTTCCCGCCGAACGCCAGGTCGTAGGTCACCTCGCCGAACCCCGGGACCGTCACGCGCCGGTCGAGGCCGAAGGAGAACGACGGCACGTTGCGGATCGTCACCGAGCGCGCCGCGCCGTCCTCCACGGCCACCTCGGCGACCACGAGCCCCGCGGGCACGTCGAGCCTGATGGTGGTCACCGGCTCGGTCACCTCGACCATGCCGGTCTCCACCAGCACCGTGGCCACGCCGATCGCGCCATGGCCGCACATCGGCAGCAGCCCGGAGACCTCGATGAACAGCACGCCCACGTCGGCGTCGGGGCGGGTGGGCGGCTGGAGGATCGCCCCGCTCATGGCGGCGTGCCCGCGCGGCTCGTACATCAACAGGGTGCGCAGCGCGTCGTTGTCGTCGATGAACCGCTGCCGCCGCTCGGCCATGGTGGCGCCGGGGAGCGTGCCCACGCCGCCGGTCACCACGCGGGTGGGCATGCCCTCCGTGTGGCTCTCGACGGTGTGCAGGACGCGGCGCGAGCGCATCAGCGGTGTCCGGCGGCCAGCGCGGCCTCGGTCGCGGCCCGCACCGCGGCGGCGGACTCGGGCGGCAGCGGCGAGCGCGGCGGGCGGCACACCCCGCCCTTGCGGCCCGCCAGCTCCATCGAGAGCTTGATGGCCTGGACGAACTCCGGCTTGGAGTCCCAGCGCAGCAGCGGGTGCAGGGCGCGGTAGAGGGGCAGGGCGGCGGCGATGTCGGCCGGGTCGTCCGACGTGGCCAGCCGGTACAGCTCGACGGTGGCCTCGGGCAGGGCGTTGGGGTAGCCCGCGATCCAGCCGACGGCCCCGGCGAGCGCCAGCTCGAGCAGCACGTCGTCGGCGCCGATCAACAGGTCGAGCCCGGGCGCCAGTTCGTGGATCTGATAGGGCCTGCGGACGTCGCCGCTGAACTCCTTGACCGCCACCACGAGGCCCTCGGCGTGGAGTTCGGCGAGCAGCTCGGGGGTGAGGTCGACGCGGGTGTCGTAGGGGTTGTTGTAGGCGACCACGGGGATGCCGACCTTGGCGGCCTCGCGGTAGTGGGCGATCACCGTGCGGTCGTCCGCGCGGTAGGAGTTGGGCGGGAGCAGCAGGACCGACGACGCTCCCGCCTCCGCCGCCTGCTCGATCCAGCGGCGGGACTGGAGCGCGCCGTAGGCCGCGACGCCCGGCATCACGCCGAAGCCCTCGGGCGCGGCGGCGACGGCGGTCTCGACCACGCGGGAGCGCTCCTCGTCGCTGAGGCTCTGGTACTCGCCGAGCGAGCCGTTGGGGCAGACGCCGTCGCACCCTTGTGCGGCAAGCCAGGAAACGTGCTCGGCGAAGCCGTCCCAGTCGACGGCGTATCCCTCGTCCGAGAAGGGCAGCGCGGTGGCCACATGGACGCCGTGCCAGGGCTGCTTAGCAGCGGTCATGAGAGAACTCCTCGTAGCTCGTGCGATTCTGTTCCTATCAGTAAAATGTCACATTGCATAGTCGGTGGCCGACTGTTTCGGGCCGGAAAAATCCTGCCAGGATTCATTGCTCCGGCATGCGACATGTGACATGTTACTGCCTCAACACCTAGCCGCCGGGAGGGCGACGATGGCTCACAAATCGATGAAAGCCCTGGTGGCGGCCGCAGCGGTGGCTCTCCTCGCCACCAGTTGCGCCGCCGAGGACAGCAGCGGCGACGGCTCCGCCGAGGGCGGCGCCTACAAGGTCGCGGTCCTCGCGGCCTCGGCCCAGAATGGCTACAACCAAGCGGTGTACGAGGGCGTCGTGGCGGGCGCCGAGGACCTCGGCCTCGAGGTCGACGCCAAGATCCTGGACGGCGGCTTCGACGCCACCACCCAGCTGTCCCAGCTTCAGAACGCCGCGACCAGCGGCGAGTACGACGGCGTGATCGTCGTTCCGCACGACGGGCCGAGCCTCACCGCCGCGTTCCCGATGACCGGAGACCTGCCCGTGGTCTCCGTCCTCAACCCCATAGGCCCCGACATCGACGAGCTGGAGCCGCAGGTCGAGGGCGTGGTCTCCACCGTCGCCGTCTCGCCCACCGCCGCCGCCGAGCGGCAGGCCGAGGACGTCGTCACCTACTGCGCCGACCTCGACCCCTGCTCGGTGATGCTGGTCGTGGGCAACCTCTCCTCGCCCCTCGACGTCGCCCGCCGCGACGCCTACCAGTCGGTGCTCGAGGCCAACGACAACATCGAGATCGTCTCCACCCTCGAGGGCAACTACGACCGTGACCAGTCGCTCTCCGGCGTCGCCAACGCCCTCCAGTCGAACCGCGACGTCAACGTCATCCTCAGCAACGCCGACCAGATGACCCTCGGCGCCGAGGTCGCCCTCACCAACGCGGGCATCGACCCCTCGACCGTCTACCTCACCGGGGGCGGCGGCACCACCGAGGCGCTCCAGGCCGTCCGCGAGGGCCGCTGGGCCGCCGACTACGTCAACTTCCCCGTCTCCATGGGCGCCGCCGCGATGGAGCAGCTGGCCAACGCCATCGCGGGCGACCCCGTCGAGACCGTCGTGGACGCCGACGCGGTCGGGCCCGAGGGCGTCGAGCCCTACGCCGACGCCGATTCGCTGGCGACCGTCGAGGACTTCACCGGCGAGTGGAACGGCTGATGGCGGCCCCGGCGGGGACCGGCGCCCCGAACCGCCGGGCCGTGGTCGAACTGCGCGGCGTCTCCAAGTGGTTCGGCGGCACCCACGCCCTCGACGGGGTCGACCTCGACCTGCTCCCCGGCGAGGTGCACGCCCTGGTCGGCGAGAACGGCGCGGGCAAGTCGACCCTCGGCAAGATCATCGCGGGCGTCTACCAGCGCGACGGGGGCGCGCTGGCCGTCGACGGCGCCGAGGTGGGCCGTTGGGACCCGGTCAGGGCGGGCCGCCACGGCATCGCGATGATCGCCCAGGAGCTCGCCCTGGTGCCCGAGCTGACCGTGGCGCAGAACGTGTTCCTCGGCCGCGAGCGCTCCCTCGCCGGGGTCCTGCGCCGAGGCCACGGCAACGACGCGGCGTTCGACGCCGTGTGCGCGCTCGCGGGGTTCAGGCTCCCGCCGCGCCGCAGGGTCGCCGAACTCGGCATCGCCGACCAGCAGAAGGTCGAGATCATGCGCTCCCTCGCCAGGGACGCCCGGGTCATCGTCATGGACGAGCCCACCTCGTCCCTGACCGCCCACGAGACCGAGCAGCTCCACCGGCTCATCGCCGCCCTGCGCGACCAGGGCCGCACCGTCGTCTATGTCTCCCACTTCCTCGACGCCGTCCTCGACGTGGCCGACCGCGTCTCCGTGATGCGCGACGGCGCCCTGGTCCGCACCGCGAACGCCGCCGACGAGACCAAACCCAGCCTCATCGAGGGCATGCTCGGCCGCCCCCTCGCCGTCACCTTCCCCGAACGCCCGCCGCCCGTCGACCCGTCGGTGCCCCCGATCCTCGAGGTCGCCCACCTGGCCACCGCCGACGGCGTGGTGGACGTGTCCCTGAGCGTGCGCCCCGGCGAGATCGTCGGGCTGCTCGGCCTGGTCGGCAGCGGCCGCTCCGAGATCGCCCGCGCCATCTACGGCGCCGACCGGATCACCGGCGGCACCGTCACGTTCGACGGAACGCCACACGCCAGGCCCCGCCCGCACCGCTCCATCGCGGCGGGCCTCGCCATGGTCCCCGAGGACCGGCACGGCCAGGGCCTCGTCCTGGAGCGGCCCATCCGCGAGAACATCGCCCTCGCGCACGCCACCCTCTTCGCCACCGCGGGCGTCATCAGCCGCCGCCGCGAGCGCGCCGCGGTCAACGCCCTGGCCGAGCGCCTCGCGCTGCGCCCCGCCAGGACCGAGCTCACCACAAGCGGCTTCTCGGGCGGCAACCAGCAGAAGGCCCTGATCGGCAAGGCGCTCCTCGGCGACCCGGCGTTCGTCATCCTCGACGAGCCCACCCGCGGCGTCGACGTCGGGGCGAAGTACGCCATCCACGAACTCGTCGTCGCGCTCGCCCGGCAAGGCGTGGGCATCCTGCTGATCTCCTCCGAGCACGAGGAGGTCATGGGCCTGGCCCACCGCGCCCATCTGGTCCGCGACGGCCGCACATTCGCCGAGGTGGTGCCCGAACGCACCACCGTCGACCGGATCCTCACCGCCCTGTTCGGCGCGGACCAGCACGAGGGAGCAGCACCGTGACCAGCACCGCGACCGCGACGTCCACCGAGATCCCGGGGCGGCGCGCCGCCTTCCCGCGGCCGCTGCTGCTGGCCAAGGACTACGCCGTCCTCATCCTGCTCGTGGTCGTCACCGTCTATCTGTCGTTCGCCAGCTCGGCGTTCTTCACGAGCGACAACCTGCTCAACATCCTCAACCAGAACGCCCCGCTCGCGATCATCGCCGCGGCGGGCACGTTCGTCATCGTCTCGGGCAACTTCGACCTCTCCACCGCCAGCGTCTTCGCGGTGGCCAGCGTCTCCGCCGCCTGGCTCGCGAGCGAGACCGGCGACGTCGCCCTCGCCCTGGCCGCCGCGCCCGTGATCGGCCTCGCGCTCGGCGCGGTCAACGGCCTGGTGGTCACCGCGCTGCGCATCCACTCCTTCCTCGCCACCCTCGCCTCGTCCCTGGTCTACTCGGCGCTCGCCGTGCTCATCACCGGGGGCGCGCTGATCACCGTGACCGCCGAGGGGTTCACCGAGCTGGGCCGCGGCGAGTTTCTCGGCGTCTTCATCCCCGTGTGGGTGCTCGCCGGGGTGGTCGCGCTGCTGTGGTTCCTGCTCTCCGGCACGGTCTTCGGCCGCCATGTCTTCGCGACCGGCGGCAACGCCGAGGCCGCCGAGCTCTCCGGCGTCCGCGTGAACCGCGTCAAGATCCTGGTGTTCACCCTCAGCGGCCTGGCCGCGGGCGTCGCCGCCGCCATCGCCGTCTCCCGCATCGCCTCGGGACAGCCGCAGGCGGGCGCGGGCATGGAGCTCCAGGCCATCGCGGCGATCATCCTGGGCGGCACCTCGATCCACGGCGGCGTCGGGGCCGTCTGGCGGTCGGTCGCCGGCGTGTTCCTCATCGCGCTCATCGGGAACGGGTTCGACATCCTGGACTTCAACCCCCAGCTCAAGGACCTGGTCACCGGCGTGATCATCCTCGCCGCCGTCGCCCTCGCGGCCGTCGGCAGGACCCGGCGCTAGCTGCTCAGCCCTCTGCACGACCGACCTCGAAAGGCCCGCCATGCCCCAGGACATCCGCGTCGCGATCGACGTCGGAGGAACGTTCACCGATGTCGTCATGCTCGACCCGGCCTCGGGCGAGCTGCGCTTCGAGAAGGTGGCCACCACCCCGCACGCGCCGACCGAGGGCGTGCTCGACGCGTTCGCCCGCATCGGCGTGGACCTGGCCGAGGTCGCCATGTTCCACCACGGCACCACGCTCGGCCTCAACTCCCTGCTGACCCGCTCGGGCGCCCGCACCGCCGTCGTCGCCACGCGCGGCTTCCGCGACGTCTACCTGCTCGGCCGCACCGACCGGCGCGCCATGTACGACATCCGCCACCGCAAGGCGCCCGCGCTGCTCGAGCGTTACGACACGTTCGAGGTCACCGAGCGCAGCTGGTTCGACGGCACCGCCGCCACCCCGCTCGACGAGGACGACGCCCGCGCCGTCGCCGACGAGATCGCCCGGCGCGGCTACCAGGCCGTCGCGGTCGCCTTCCTCCACTCCTACGCCAACCCCGCCCATGAGCGCCGGATGCGCGACATCCTGCGGGAGGCGTGCCCGGGCGTCGAGGTCACCGTCTCGCACGAGCTGTCCCGCGAGTACCGGGAGTACGAGCGCACCTCGACCGCCGTGCTCGACGCCTACATCAAGCCCGTCGTCCGCCGCTACCTCGAGCTCCTGGAGACCGAGCTGGCCGAACGCGGCTTCACGGGCCGCTTCCTCATCTCCCGCTCGGGCGGCGGCGGCATGACCGCGCCGGCCGCCAGGGAACAGCCCGTCAACCTGATCCTGTCGGGGCCCGCGGGCGGCGTCGTCGGGGCGGCCGCGTTCGCCAGGCTCACCGGGCGCCCCCACCTCATCACCATCGACATGGGCGGCACCAGCCTCGACGCCTCCCTCGTGCTCGACTCCCGCCCTGTGCTGCGCCAGGGCGCCGAGTTCGAGGGGCTGCCCATCACCACCCCGTCCCTCTACATCCACACCATCGGCTCGGGCGGCGGCTCGCTCGCGTTCCTCGACGACGCGGGCGCCCTCCAGGTCGGCCCGCGCAGCGCGGGCGCCGTGCCAGGGCCCGTCGCCTACGGCCGCGGCGGAACGCAGCCCACGTTCACCGACGCCGCCCTGGCCGTCGGCTACCTCGGTAAGGACACCCCGCTCGGCGGCACCCTCGCCCTCGACGCGGACGCCGCGCTCGCTTCGCTCGCCCCCATCGCCGACCGGCTCGACCTCACCCCGACCGAGCTGGCCCAGGGCGTGCTGCGGATCTCGCACACCAAGATCGTCGGGGCGGTGCGCGCCATCACCGTCGAACTCGGCCACGACCCCAAGGACTTCGCGCTGCTGTCGTTCGGCGGCGCGGGCGGCCTGGTCGCCGTGGATGTGGCCCGCCAGCTGGGCATCCCCACCGTCATCATCCCGCCGGGCCAGGGCGCGTTCTCCGCGCTCGGCATGCTGATGGCCGACGTCCAGCACGACTTCTCCCGCACCTCCGTCACCGCGCTCGCCGACCTCGACCGCTCGGCCGTGGACGCCGCCTACGCCGCCATGGAGGACGAGGCCGCAGCCCTGCTCGCCGACGAGGGCTTCGGCCCCGAACGCCGCGCTCTCACCCGCACCGTGGACGTGCGGTACGCCGGGCAGGAGCACTCCGTCAGCGTCGCCTACCCGGACGGCGCCGACGACCCGGTGGCCGCGATCGCCGCCGTCTTCGCCGAGCTGCACGAGCGCCAGTACGGCCATGTCATGGACGACCCGGTCGAGATCACCACCCTGAGGCTGCACGCCGTCGGCCGCGTCGACCAGCCCGAGCTGCCCCCGCTGCCCGCCCGCGACGACGGCGGCCCCGTCCCCGGCGGAACGCGCCACGTGCACGGCCCCGACGGCGCCGTCACCGTCTACGGGCTCCATGTCCGCGAGGACCTGCGCCGCGGCGACACCGTCGAAGGGCCAGCCGTCGTCACCGAGCACACCGCCACCACCGTGATCCACGCGGGCGACCGGCTCACCGTGGGCCCCCTCGGCGAGCTGGTCATCGCCGTGGCCCGCGAAGGCACCGCGGCCGCCGAAGCCGCCGAGGCCGCCGCAGGCGCCGAAGAGGAGAGGGACGAGACACGATGACCGACGCGATCACCATCGAGATCATCCGGCACGCCCTGCTGTCGGCCGCCGAGGAGGTGGCCCGCAACCTGTGCCGCACCGCGTACAACACCGTCGTCTACGAGATCCACGACTACGGCATCGGCATCCACGACGCGGCGGGCGACGTCGTCGCCGACGCCCCCGGCATCGCCATCTTCACGCGCGGCAACGACTACGGCATCAAGAAGTCCCTGGAGTTCCTCGGCGCCGACGCGATGCGGCCCGGCGACGTCTTCATCCTCAACTACCCCTACTGGGCGTCCGCCCACACCCTCGACCCGCTGGTCTTCGCGCCCATCCACGACGAGGACGAGCTGATCGGCTTCGCCTCCTGCCGCATCCACATCCTCGACCTCAACCAGAAGGACCCCGGCTACGTCCTGGACTCCACCGACGTCTCCCAGGAGGGCCTGATCCTGCCCGCCGTCAGGCTCTACCGGCGCGGCGAGCGCAACGACGACGTGTTCCACGTCATCCGCTTCAACTCCCGCATGCCCGAACGCACCATCGGCGACATCCAGGCCCAGGTCTCCGCGTGCGTCACCGGCGTGCGCCGCACGCGCGAGATCGCCCGCAAGTACGGCCGCGACGCGCTGCTCGGCGCGATGCGTTCGATCAACGAGCACGGCGAGCGGCTCGCCAGGATCGGCCTCGCCAAGCTGCCCAAGGGGACCTGGACGGCCACCGACTTCGTGGACAGCGACGGCGTCGACCGCGAGACGCTGGTCAGGCTCACCGCCACCGTGACCGTCACCGACGACGAGATGATCGTCGACTGGACAGGAAGCGCCAAGGACGTTCGCGGCCCGATCAATCTCCCGCCCGGCCAGACCGAGGCCCTCTCCAGCCTGGTCTTCAAGGCGTTGACCACACCCGATTCACCCGTGGTCGCGGGGAACTTCGCGCCGCTGCGCGTCGTCACCGAGCCGGGATCCGTGATGCACGCCGTCCCGCCCATGCCCACGTTCACCCTGTGGACCGGGCTGCTCGCGGGCGAGGTGGTGCTCAAGGCGTTGGCCCAGGGCATGCCGGAGCTGGTCCCGGCCTGTTCCGGAGGCGACGTGTGTTCGATGATGGGCCTCGGCGTCAACCCGCGCACCGGGGAGCCCTGGCTGGAGGCCACCAACGAGGCCGTCGGCTTCGGCGCCACCCTGGACGCGGACGGCGAGGACGGCATCATGCACCTGTCCGAGCCTGGGTGCCGGAACAACCCGGTCGAGGTGCTGGAGACCAAGTCGCCGATGATCATCGAGTCCTATGGCTACCGACCCGACACCGGGGGCCCCGGACGGTTCCGCGGCGGCGTGGGGGTGAGCCGCGTCTACCGGTTCACCGCCCCGGCGACCGGCATCTGCCTGGTCTACAAGACCCGCACGCGCCCCTGGTCCATCGCGGGCGGCGACGAGGGCGAGCCCAACCGCGTCGTCCTCAACGGCGGCACCGAGCGCGAGGTCGTCCAGGGCGGCAGCTACAACCGCCTCGACGCGGGGGAGACCCTCGCCAACGAGACCGGGGGCGGCGGGGGTTACGGGGACCCGTTCACCCGGGACCCCGCCGCGGTCGCCCACGACGTGCGCAACGGCTTCGTCTCCACCGCCGCCGCGCGCGAGCGCTACGGCGTGGCCGTGCACCCCGACGCCTTCACCGTCGACGAGGAGGCGACGGCGGCCCTGCGCGCCGCGGCCCCCGCCCACGAAGGAGCACGATGACCAGCACCACCCCCCGCGCCGGCGACCTGACCATCGAGAACGCCCTGGTCTTCGACGGCTGGTCCGCCGAGCTGCGCGAGGCATCCGTCCGCGTCGCCGACGGCACCGTCGCCGAGCTCGACACCGCGGTCAGCCGCGCCGAACGCGTCATCGACGCCCGCGGCCGGGTCCTGCTGCCGGGACTGATCGACGCCCATTTCCACGCCTACGGCATATCCCTGCACGGCCTCGAGTACCAGACCAGCCCGCTCAGCTACCTCGCCCTCGCCGGGGCCCGCAGGCTCCGCCGCGCGCTGGCCCGCGGCTTCACCACCGTCCGCGACGTCGCGGGCGGCGACCTCGGCCTGGCCCGCGCGATCGACAACGGGCTGATCCCCGCGCCCCGTTACCTCTACACGGGACCCGCGCTCAGCCAGACGGGCGGCCACGGCGACGCGCGCCCAGCCGACCGCGACATCTGCCTGCACGGCGGCCACATGGGCGAGGTCGTGGACGGCGCCGACAACCTGCGGGTCGCCGTCCGCGAGCGCTTCAGGAAGGGCGCCCACGCGATCAAGATCATGACGTCGGGCGGCGTGGTCTCGCCCACCGACCCCATCAGGCCCGCCCAGTACTCCGCCGACGAGGTCGCCGCCGTCACCGACGAGGCCACCCGCCGCGGCAGCTACGTCGCCGCGCACGCCTACTCGCCCGAGGCCATCCGCCACTCCGTGGTGGGCGGAGTCCGCTCCATCGAGCACGGCAACCTCCTCGACGCCCCCACCGCCGCGCTGATGACCGAGCACGGCGCGTTCCTGGTGCCCACGCTCGCCGCCTATGACGCCATGGACCGCCGCGGCCCCGAGATCGGCCTGCCCGACTTCGCCCGCGCCAAGAACCGCGAGGTCCTCGACGCGGGCGCGCTCGCCGTCGAACTCGCCCACGCCGCGGGCGTTCCCGTGGGCTTCGGCACCGACCTGATGGGCGACCTCGAGGACGACCAGCTCGTCGGCCTCCGCCTCCAGGCCGAGGCCGCGGGGATGCTCGAGTGCCTCCGCTCGGCCACCGCCGTCAACGCCCGCCTGCTCAAGCGGCCCGACCTCGGCCGGATCGGCGTCGGCGCCCGCGCCGACCTGCTCCTGCTGTCCGCGAGCCCCTTCGACGACCCCGCAGCCCTGTGGGACCCGACCCGCCCCCGCACGGTGATCACCGGCGGTACGCCCGTGGCGGGCCCCGACGCGAAGGCCTGAGACCGCGCCCTCCCGGCGGGTCACGGCGGAGCCGGGAGCGGACGGCCGCTCGCCGCCGACGTGATCGGCCTTGGCCGAACCGATCACCCGGGCCGAGTGATCCGCCGGACAGGCCCTAGCGCAGCCGGGCCTCGATCAGGTCCGCCGCCCGTGTCGTGCCGCCCTCGGCCAGCGTCTCGGCGCGCAACGCGGCGCAGCGCGCCGCCACTTCGGGATCGCCGACCAGCCGCTCCACCGCCTCGCGCAGCGCCTTCGGGGTCGCCTCCTCCCTCGGCAGCTGGACGGCGACCCCGAGCGCCTCGAGCGTGTCCGCGTTGCCGAACTGGTCCACCGCCTGCGGCACGGCCACCATCGGCGTCGCGGTGGCCAGGCCCTCCTGCGCCCCGCCCGCCCCGGCGTGCGTGACGAACGCGTCCGCCCGCCGCAGGATCGCCAGCTGCGGCACCCACGGGTGCACCTCGGCGTTCCCCGGCAACGGCCCCAGCTCCTCGGGCCGCACATGCCGCCCGATCTGGAGCACCACGTGCCAGCCCGGCACGTCGCCGAACGCGTCGAGGCACGCCCGGTAGAACGCGGGCTGCTTGGTGAACGTCGACCCCAGCGACACCAGCAGCACCCTGCGCCCCTCCGCCCCCGCGGGAGGCGCCCAGTCCCCCTGGTGCGAGCGGTCGCCCTGGCAGGCGCCCACAAAGGTGTAACGCGCCGGGTCCACGCGGTCGGCGTGCGGCTGGAGCGCCCGGGGGATCAGCACAAGGCCGTGGTCGGGGCGGCCCATGAAGTGGTCGGGGGCCATGTCGGGCAGGCCGTTCTCGTCGAGCCACGCCCGCCACCGCGCGTAGTACGCCCGGCCGCGCTCCGACGCCTTCAGCTCCGCCACCAGCGGCGCGGCCACCTCCTTCTCGTACCCCTCCCACGCCACATAGGTGGGTGAGAGCTGCACGATCGGCACGCCCCACCGGTGCGCCAGCACGCGCGCCGGATACGCGGCGATGTCCTGGAGCACCAGGTCGGGCTCGTCGCCCTCGTACAACGCCGCCTGCTCGCCCAGCGATCGCACCGCGTCGTTCAGGAACGGCTCGACGTTGTCGATGACCTCGGTGCCCCACGCCTCGGGCTCCTCGTCGGTCGGCAGCACCGAGCGGTACACCCGCGGCTCGGCGCCCACGCCGCGGACGGTCGCCACGAAGTCGCCCCGGTCGGGGATGGCGTAGGTCACCCGGTGCCCGCGGGCCACCAGCTCCCTGATGATCTCCAGGCTCGGATGGACATGGCCGTGGGCGGCGATCGAGAACATGGCGATGTGACTCATGACGTCCCGCTCTGATCGATGATGCGACGCGTCGATCCTAAGTTCCGCGCGTGGCCGGTCGGTCGGGGCGGCCGTTTCTCACTCCATGTGGTGATGTGCGGCGTTTCGGGGCTAGCGGGGCGCCGGGCGCGGAAAGGGGGGAGCTGTCGGGTCCTGATCCCGAGGGAACCCCGAGGAGACCCCGAGGAGACACGGTCACTGTGCCGCACCACGCTCATCGGACGATTCCCCACGCGCCGGGCCTGATCCCGGTCCTGGGGCACGCCCCCGCGCTGCTGCGCGACCCCCTCGGCTTCATCGGGGCGCTCGGCCGCGTGGGCGGCGTGGTCCGCGTCCGTCTCGGCCCCCGCACCGTGTGCGTGGTCACCGATCCCGCCCTTGTCCACACGCTGCTCGTGGGCCTGGCCCACGACTGCCCGCCGCAGGGCGTCCGCGACACCCTGCGGGCGGCGTTCACCGCCGAGCGCGTCGCCTCCTGTGTGCCGGTCGTCGAGGAGGTCACGCGCGAACGGGTCGGCCGCTGGCGGCACGGCCATGTCATCGACGTGGCCAGGGAGATGAACCACCTCGCGCTCGAGATCGTCACCCGCGCGCTGTTCGGCGCCCGGCTGCGCGCCGACTCCGCGCTCGCCTTCCACCGGGCGCTGCCCGACCTGGTCAGGGGCCAGCTCGTGCGGTCCCTCTACCCCCACCGCGCGCTGGCCAGGCTGCCCCTGCCGGTCAACCGCGGATACGACGCCGCCCTCGCCGTGCTCGACCGCGTCGTCGACCAGACCCTGGCCCGCGGCGGCCAGTCGAACGGCGACGGCGGCGGCGACGGCGACGGGGAACGCACGCTGCTCGCCCTGCTGCGCGCCACGCCCGACCCCGCCACCGGCTCCCCGCTCGACGAGGCGGCCGTGCGGTCGGAGGCCATCACGATGTTCGGCGCGGGCACCGAGCCCGTCGCCACGACCCTCACCTGGCTCTTCCACGAGCTGCTGCGCCACCCCCGCGTGTGCGCCCGGCTGATGGCCGAGCTCGACGGCCTCCCACGCGCCGCGCCCGACGGCTCAGGGGACGGCCTCACGCTCGACGCCCTCGGCCGACTCCCCTACACCGCACGGGTGTTGCGCGAGGTCACCCGGCTGCACGCGCCCCACGCGTTCCTCCTGCGCACCGCCGCCCGTGACGTCGACCTCGGCCCGTACCGCGTCCCCGCGGGCACCGGGCTGCTCTACAGCCTCACCGCCCCGCACCGCGACCCCGCCCACCACCGCGACCCGCTGCGCTTCGACCCCGACCGCTGGCTCGCCGACCGGCCCGGCGGGGCGGCGGCAGGGCCCCACGCGTTCCTGCCGTTCGGCGTGGGCGAGCACCGGTGCGTCGGCGAGACGTTCGCCTGGGCCGAGCTCGCCGTGGTCGCCGCGACCGTGCTGCGCGCCTGGCAGCCGCTGCCCGTGGCGGGCTCGCACGCCAGGGAGGTCGTCTCGGGCACGGTCCAGGCGCAGGGCCTTTCGATGGCACTCGCCGCCCGCACCCCCGGCGGCCCCGCCGCCACCGAGGCGGCGGAGGCGACGCCATGACCGGGAACGTGACCCGCCGAACGTGACCGGGAAAGTCGATTGCCCGTGTCGGGCCCCTCTGTTGTACTGACGCCGCCCTCCGCGCCCGGCGGGGCGCCGCGCCCACGACACGACCGAGGGGACCACCCGATGCGAGCTCCGCGCATGTCCACCCAGGAAGGAATCGCCCCCCACCCCCTCCGGATGAGGTATCCATGCGCACGCCCAAGATGCACGACGACGAACTCGACGTGGACGTCCCGCTCGTACGGCGGCTGCTCGCACGGCAGTTCCCCCACTGGGCCGACCTGCCGCTCGAACGGGTCGCCTCGACCGGCACGGTCAACGCGCTGTTCCGCCTCGGCCCCACCATGGCAGTCCGGCTGCCGCTGACCCCCAGGTTCGCCGACGACGTGGCGCGCGAGCGCCGTATGCTGCGGCTGCTCACCGGGCGGCTCCCCGTGCCCGTCCCCACGGTGCTCGGCCGGGGCGAGCCCGCCGGCGCCTACCCGCTGCCCTGGTCGGTGACCGACTGGCTGCCTGGCGAGCCCCCGAGGGAGGGGCGGCTCGCGGACCCCGAGGGGCTGGCCGACCAACTGGCCGCACTCGTCAGGGCGTTCAGGTCGCTCACCCTCCCCGACGCCACCCCCGCCTACCGGGGCGGGCCGTTGGCCGTCGACGACGCGGCCATCCGCGCGTCGCTCGGCCGGATCGACGCGCTCGGCCTCCCGGTCGACACCCGCGCCGCGACCGAGGCGTGGGAGGCGTCGCTCGCCGCGCCCCCGCCCGAGGGGCCGCCCGTGTGGGCGCACGCCGACCTGATGCCGAGCAACCTCCTGGTCGCCGGGGGACGGCTCGCCGCCGTCCTCGACGTCGCCACCGCCGGTCTTGCCGACCCGGCGTGCGACCTGGTCCCCGCCTGGAACCTCCTGCCGCCCGGCGCCCGCGACCGCTTCCGCGCCGCCGTCGGCGTGGACGACGCCACCTGGCTCAGGGGCCGCGGCAAGGCCCTGGCCATGGCCCTTCCCCAACTCCCCTACTACCACGAGACCAACCCGGGCATCGCGGCCAACGCCCGCCACGTCATCGCCCAGGTGCTGGCCGACCACGCCCGCGGCGGCCCGTTCCCCTGAGGAGGCGGGCGCGGGCCCCGGGGGCCCGGCATAGGGGCGTTCCCGCGTGCGACTGGGGTTCGCACGGCGTTCATCCGGCGACACGACGGGGCAGTAAACCATCGGTTCTCGGCCACCGGCGGGTCATGGCCAGCCCTTACCCTGTGCCTGCCGTCACCCCCACCGTAGGAAGGTCGGCTGTTGTGCAGGCGAACGAGATGGCTGTCCTCGGCATGTCCCGGTCGGAGGAGCGGATCTACCGGCACTTCCTGCGCCATCCCAACAGCGCCGCCGCCGACCTGCACCTGGCCCTCGACATCGAGCAGGAGGCGGCCGGGCGCGCGCTCGACCGCCTCCTGCGGCTGCGCCTCCTCAGACCCGGAGATCCGCCGGAGCGCCTGACACCGGCGGATCCCGAGACGGCCGTGGCGCGCCTGACCGAGCTGCGCCTGCGCCACCTCTACGAGGAGGTGCAGCGCATCACCCGCTCCCACCACATCGTCGCCGCGCTGCGCGCCGAGACCCGCGGCGATTCCCCCGCCCCCGGCGCGTCCGATGGCGACCCCGCGACCCCCACCGTCGAACAGCTGCGTGGCTGGAGCGAGATCAGCGGGCGCATGGATGACCTGACGTTCTTCGCCCGCGAGGAGGTCGCCTCCGTCGAGCCCCGCCCCGACCTGGCCTCCCCGCAGGCCGCCCAGTTGCGCGCCCTCGACCTGCGCGTGCTGCGCCGGGGCCTGCGCCGGCGCGTGGTCGTGCCCGACTCCGCCCTCGACCACCCGCACGCCCGCGCGCACTACGCCGAGCTGGCCTCGCGCGGCGCCCGGATCCGGGTGGCCACGCAGCTCACGGAGCATGTCGTCCTCTACGACCGGCGCGCCGCCCTGATGCCCCAGGACCCGCACGACGCGGGCCGTGGCGCGCTGCTCGTGCGCGGCGGGGTGCTGCTGGCGAGCGTGGCCGGGCTGTTCGAACGGATCTGGGACCAGGGCGAGGACATCCCCGTGGAGCTTCGCCGCCCCGTCGACGCCGAAGCCCCGCTGTCCGCGGGCGAGATGAGGGTGCTCAGCCTGATGTGCACGGCGGGCAAGGACGAGGCGGGCGCCCGCGACCTCGGCGTCTCGGTGCGCACCTACCGCCGTTACATCGCCGACGTGATGCGCCGCCTCGGCGCCTCGACCCGCGCCCAGGCCGCGCTGCTGGCCCGCGAGCGCGGCTGGCTGTGACGCCGCGTGCCCCGGGTCGCCACGGGCCGCCCCGCGCCTACCAGGCGGGCTCGCCGTCCGGGGGCTCGACGCGCCGTGGCGTGGACGGCAGGCCGCACCGGGCGGCCAGGTCGGCCAGATCCCGCCGGTCCGGGTCGGTGCGGCCGACCAGGCGCGCGAACTCCCCGTCGGACAGCGGGACATGGAGGGCGACCAGGGTGGCGGAGCTCGGCTCGTGCGGGGCCTTCCACTCGACGTGGTCCAGCCACCGGTGGCCATAGGGCACGGGCCAGGCCGCCGACGCGGTCCGCTCGAGCACCAGGCCGTCCCTGAAGAGGTGGACCAGGGCGGGCCCGCGCCGCCGCCGGGCGACGGCCTCGGCGGCGAAGAGGACACCGTGGCCGACCAGGAACGCGCACAGCGCCAGCGTCACCAGCCAGAGTGGCGCCGGGACTTCGGCCCGCGCCATGCCCCAGGCGCCGACGCCGAGCCCGACGGCGACGACGAGCCCGATGATCGCGTTCACCAGGGGGTCGAGGTCGGCGTTCCTGTTGACGCGCACGGTGCGCTCCCACGGGCCGAGACCGGCCTCGTCGGCCAGCCGCGCTGCGCGATCGGTCGGCCCCGACGCGCCCGGGGATGCGGCCATGCGCGGTCCTTCCTCCTCCGGGGGCTCCTCATCGTAGGAGGGCGTCGCCCGACGCGCAGTGGAGCAGGGCCCGTTCAACGGCGACGGCGAGCGCGGTGATCCCCGTGGGCAGCGCGGTCCGCACATGGGGGGCGAACGCGGGGGAGTGGTTCCCCGGCACCGCGCCCCGGGCGGCGCCGACCGTGCCGGGAGCGGGCCCTGCCGTGCCGAGCATCCAGTAGGCCAGCCGTATCCCGCGCCGCCCGTGCAGCTCCTCGCCCGCCGGGCCGAACCAGCCGAAGTCCTCCGCCGCGGTCGCCGGGGGCCAGCGGCCCACCCGGCCCTCGCCCAACTCCTCGGCGTGGCCCCGCCTGACCGCATCGGCGAGACCGGCGTCCTGGACCAACGGCGGCGAGGAGGAGACGCGTTGGAACGACGGGGGCGCGGGACAGCGTGACGCGTCGCTCTCCGCGGTGACCACGCGCCGGGTCGCCTCCTCGAGGCGGTCGAGCGCCGCCTCGCTGAACGCCCGCAGGCTGACGCCGAGTTCGGCGCGGTCGGGCACCACGTTGGCCGCCTCGCCCGCCCGCAGCCTGCCCACCGTGAGCACCGCCTGCTCGGCCGGTGACGTCTCGCGCGACACGACCGCCTGGAGCCGCAGCACGGCCGCCGCCGCGGCCACCACGGGGTCCACCGTCAGCTGGGGCGCCCCCGCGTGCCCGCCCGTGCCGTGCAGCACGACGTCGAGCGCCCTGCTGCCCGCGAGCACCGGGCCCGCGCCGTGCGCGACCGTTCCCGCGGGGAGCGGCGCGCTGTGCTGGGCGAGCACCGCGTCGGGCGTTCCGCACCGCGCGAACAGGCCGTCCGCCAGCATCGCCCGCGCGCCGGTCAGGGTCTCCTCGGCGGGCTGCCCGACCACGATGAGCGTGCCCCCGCCCTCGCCCCCGCCCGTGCGCGCCCCGCGTGCGAGGAGGCGCGCGGCGCCCGCGAGCGCCGCCACGTGCAGATCGTGCCCACAGGCGTGCGCCACCCCGGGCACGCGGCTGGCATAGCGCAGGCCGGTCTCCTCGTGCACGGGCAACGCGTCGAGCTCCGCGCGCACCAGCACCGTGGGCCCGGGCCCGCGCCGCAGCACCCCGGCGACGCCATGGCCTCCGAGGCCGCGTGTGACGGCGTAGCCGTCCTCGGCCAGCCAGTCGGCGAGCAGCCCCGCGCCGCGCTCCTCGTCGCCCGAGGGCTCGGGGTGCATGTGCAGGTCCAGATACAGCTCGAGCGCCGCCTTCAGCACCCCGGGATCCGCTCGCGTCACGCCGTCCATGCTGCCGGGCGACGCGGCCCTTGCGCTGTCAGGGGGTGACGGCGGACTGACGGCGAACTGACAGCGGTCCACGGCCCGTTCTGGCGGCGGCGGGCGCTGGAATGGCCGCGTGCCACCGGCACGGCCGGTCACCCCGGCGTTCGACCCCCTACCGAGGGAGCCCCCCATGAGCGGCAAGCCCGAGCTGTCCACCCTGGCCGACGAGATCCTCGAGCTCGAGTCCGAGACCTTCGAGATCTCCGACTACTCGGACGAGGCCGAGGTCGTCCTCGCCGGGTCCACGTCCTGCTCCTCCACCTCGACGTGTTCGAGCACCACGAGCACGACCTCCTGCTCCGCCTGACCACGGGCCGCAGACCCCCGCCCCCGCCACGGCCCGTGGCGGGGGCGGCAGCTCATTCGCTCCGCGCACCGGCATTCGATATCGCATAGGCCGCAGGGGCGATATCATTTCCCGGAGTGAGATCGGGAGGAGTGGTCATGTCTCGCACAATCATCGACCTCGACGACGAGATCGTCGCGGAGGCCATGCGACTGTATGGCACCAGAACCAAGGCGGCTGCCGTGCGCGCGGCCATGGAGGACGCGGTGAAGCGGCGCCTGCGTCGGGAATTCGCCGACGCGGTGAAGTCGGGTGAGCTGGACTTCAGCGAGATCATCGAGAACACCGGCCCGGCCGGGACCCGCTCAAGGGACGGTGAGAGCGGCGCGGCGTGAGTGTCTTCCTGGTCGACAAATCGGCTCTGGCGCGGTGGGGGAAGCCCGAAGTGGCGGCGGTGCTCGACGGTCTCCACGACCGCGGTCTGCTGAGTACATGCGCGGTGGTGGAATACGAGATGGTCTTCAGCGCCCGCACCAAGAAGGAGGCAACCCGCATTCGCGCCAGCCTCCGCGGCTTCGACCACGCCCCCTGCAATGACGAGGAGCACGAGCGCGCTCTGTGGCTCCAGCGTGACGCGCTGCGCCGCGGCTTCCACCGGGCCCTCTCGCTCTCCGACCTGCTGATCGCCGCTGTCGCGCAGCGGCACGGGCTCACGGTCCTCCACTATGACGGCGACTTCGACATGATCCGGGGGATCACGGGACAGCCCATGCGGTGGGTCGTCCGACCAGGCACCGCCGACCGGTAGCCGGAGGACAGCGCCGCCCCGGCCCTGACCCCTCGTGGCGGCGACCTCAGTTGCCCACGCCCAGGTCGGCCATGAACGCCGACGGGTAGCGGTCGCCGCGTGCCGCGCCCCGGGGTACCGCCTTCTCGATCTCGGCGAGGTCGTCCGCGGTGAGATCGACGTCGAGCGCGGGCAGCGCCTCGGCCAGCCGCTCACGGGTGCGGGCGCCGACGAGCGGCACGACGTTCTCGCCCCGCGCGGCCACCCACGCGATGGCCAGCTGCGCGACCGTGCACCCTTTCGCCCCGGCGACCCGCCGCAGCGCGTCCACGAGGGCGAGGTTGTGCTCGACGTTCCCGCTCGAGAACCGCGGGCTGAAGCCGCGGCTGTCGCCAGGGCCCGCGCTGCGGCCCGGCGACCAGTGCCCGGAGATCAGGCCGCGGCCGAGGACGCCGTACGCGGTCAGGCCGACGCCGAGCTCCCGCAGCGTGGGCAGGACCTCCGCCTCCACCGCGCGGGAGATCAGCGAGTACTCGATCTGGAGATCGGCGACCGGGTGCACGGCGTGCGCGCGGCGGACCGTTGCCGCGTCGACCTCCGAGAGGCCCAGGTGCCGCACATACCCGGCGTCGATCATCTCCTTGATCGCGCCCACCGTCTCCTCGATCGGCACCGCGGGGTCGAGCCTGGCCGGGCGGTAGATGTCGATGTGGTCGGTGCCGAGCCGGGTCAGCGAGTAGGCCAGGAAGTTCTTCACGGCCTCGGGACGGGCGTCATGCCCCCCGAACGCGGGGCCAGGGCCTCGCAGCATGCCGAACTTGACGCTCAGCAGGTAGCTGTCCCGGTCCCGCCCGCGCAGCGCCTCGGCGAGCAGCAGCTCGTTGTGCCCCATCGCGTAGAAGTCGCCCGTGTCGATCAGGGTGACACCGGCGTCGAGCGCGGCGTGCACGGTGGCGACGCTCTCCGCCCGGTCGGCCGCGCCGTACGCGCCCGACATGCCCATCGCGCCCAGGCCGAGCGCGGAAACGGCCGGACCCGTGCTGCCCAGGGTTCGTGTCCGCATCGTCGTTCTCCTTCGTCGTCCGTCGTCGTTCCGGCACCCAGCCTGCGTCGGCGCCGCGTCGCGCGGGAGCGGAGCGTTCATCGTGGGAGCGCCGCTCCCTGGAACGCCTCGCCCGCCGCGAGGGACCATGGCGCCATGGAACGTGACCAGCTCGCCGACTTCCTGCGCCGCCGACGCGCGGCGATCCGCCCGGCCGAGGTGGGCCTCGCCGACGGGCCCCGCCGCCGCACGGCTGGCCTGCGCCGTGAGGAGGTGGCGATGCTCGCGGGCATGTCCGTCGACTACGTCGTGCGCCTCGAACAGGGCCGCAGCAGCCAGCCCTCCACGCAGCTGCTCGGCGCGTTGGCCCGGGCGCTGCGGCTCTCCGACGACGAGCGCGACCACCTGTTCCACCTGGCCGGGCACCGGCCCTCGCCCGCCGAGGCGGTGGCCCGCGTGGCGCGCGCCGGTCTGATCCGCATGCTCGACCTGCTCGGGGACACCCCGGCCCTGGTGCTGTCGGACCTGGGCGAGATCCTCGCCAAGAACCGCCCGGCCGTCCTGCTGACGGGCGACCACACCCGCTTCTCGGGCGACCGGCGCTACACGGCGTTCCGCTGGTTCACCGACCCGGCCGCCCGCGCCATCGGCCCGCCCGATGAGCACGAACGCCACGCGCGCCAGCTCGTGGCCGACCTGCGCGCGGTCGCGGGGCGCCGCTCGGGCGACCCCACGGTCACCGGACTCGTCGAACGCCTGCGGGCCGCGAGCGCCGACTTCCGCCGCCTCTGGGCCGAACACGAGGTGGAGGTCCGCCGCGCCGACCGCAAGACGTTCCTGCACCCACGGGTGGGCCGCGTGCTGGTGGACTGCGAGACCCTGGTCACCCCGGACCAGCGCCAGTACCTGCTGGTCCTCACCCCGGCGAACGCGGAGGCCCGCGAACGCCTCGAGCTGCTCCGGGTGCTCGGCACGGAGGAGTTCCCGGCGGGAACGCCGGGCCCGCCGAACGCGCCCGGGACGGGGTAGCGGCGGGCGCCGCCCAACTCCGCCGCGGCGGGCGCCGAGGGTGTGCCGTCGGTCGCCTGGGCGCGCCTCGACTGTGACGACGCGGACCGGCGTGCGCGCCTCGCCGCCCGCGGCTGGGGCCCCGATCAGGTCGAGGACGCGATCGAGGACGCCCACGCGCTCCGCCGCCTCGTCGACCGGGAGTTCACCACGAGCGGCCGCGGCGCGGCGGATGTCGCCGCCGACCTGGCCACGTGGGTGGCCACGGCCGAGGAGCCCCGGTCCCGGCACTTCGGGCTGGCGCGCCGATGGGGCGCGATCGAGGACGCCGAGGCGCTGCACGAACAGGAGAAGCGCCACCGATGAGGTGGTCACCCGACACGTCGGGCCCGGTCCGGCTGCTCAACGAGCCCGAGCAGCGGTCGACTTCGTGCATCCCACGCCTCACGGGAACGGGTGGGGGGCGGGGGTGAACTCCCCTCGTTCCGCCGCCAGTCGGCCAAGGCGGGGCATCCGCAGCGCCCGTTGGCGGCGCCAGCCGAAGTCGAGGGGGAGGAGCCCAGGGGACAGGGTGGTGACCGTGTGGAGGCCGATCCCCCGTTGCTCGGGCGTCGTCTGGTCCACCACGATCGTGTCGTGGCCCGCCGCCGCCAACGCGTCGACCACGCACCGCAGATCGTCCCGCAGGTCGAGCGTGGCGGGCCGGGCGCGGGACCAGTCGGCGAACGCCTCGGCGATCGGCACCGCGGGGCCCGCGTCGAGGAAGGGCGCCGCGTAACGGGCCATGCGGGGCAGTCCGTACAGCTGGGCGTGGTCGGTCAGTTGGCGGACCAGGCCGAAGTCATCGGCCATCGCGTCGAGTTCGGCGCGCCGCGCGGCCACCTGGAACGGCAGGTGCGGGATGTAGGTGAGCACCTCGCTCAGCGCGTCGGCCACCGCGCGCGCCGGGTCGAAGCCCGCGGCCGCGCCGAACGACAGCAGCCCGGGCCCGCCGTCCCGCCGCACCGCGAGCCCCGTGACCACCGGGACGGGCAGGTCGCTCCTGGTGTCGAACGCGTGCACGTCGTAGCCGAGCAGCGCGGCGCGGTCGAGCATGCCGCGCACGCCCGGGTCGGTCGTGGACGCCAGGTCGAGGCGGGTCGGCGGGCGGCGCCCGTACCAGGTGAGCAGGAACGCGTCCCGCTCGATCAGCTCCAGGAGCCCGAACAGCGCGGCCTCCACCGGACTCCCGCCCGTGGCACAGCCGTTGGAGCACTCGAAGACGAAGTTGTCCGCGGCGACGCCCGCGCTGTAGTGCACCAGCCTGGCCGGGACCAGGACGGGCCGCCGGTCGCGCAGCGAGCGCCCCCAGAACCACGGGATCGCCCGGTCCGGGTCGAACGGGCCGACCATCGGGTCGTCGCGGTAGGTCTCGGGGGCGTAGAAGCCGCACGCGGCCGGGTCGAGCACCGCGTCACGCCCCTCGCGCTCGACCAGCTCGTGGAACGAGCCGGTCACCGGGAGCAGCCCGCGCCTGGCGTGGGTGCCCGCGTAGCGCTCAAGGCCCTCGAGGAACGCCAGGGTGCGGCTGGCCGCGTACCGGTCGGCCTGCCCGCTCCAGGTCACATCGGTCAACCCGGCATAGCCGCGTACGAAGTTGCTGCCGGAGACCGGGGCGGTGGTCGTGGCGGCGGGGTTGAGGTGGGTGCGGGCGCCGAGGGCGCCGCACACCGGGTTGGCCAGCGCCGCCTCGGGCAGCGGATAGGAGGCGGCGGGCCGTGAACGGTAGCGGCCCGCCGCCGACTTGGGCACCGCGACCGTGGGCCACGAGGCGCGCTCCCGGGTGTCGGGGCGCGGGGTCACACAGTGCGGGCAGAGTGGTTCGGGCAGCACGGGGAAGGTCACCAGCGCGAGCGTGCCCAGGTCCACCCGGGTCACCCGGGCCAACTCGCCGTCGCCGAGCGCCCGTTGCCCGACGGCGCGGCAGGCCGCCCACACCGCGTCCACGGCGAACGCGGTCAGCACCGGCCACGCCCCCGCCGCCTCGGGGGTGAACCCGCCCTCGATGGCCTCGCGTTCGGACCGGGTGCGCAGCCGCTGCCAGCGCATGGCCAGGCAACGCCCGCACGCGGAGCGGCCGTTCGGGGGAGCGCCCCAGGGTCCGATCAGGGCGGCGCGGGCGGTGAGGTGCACGGTGGCGTGCGGGTCGCCGTCGCCGCCGAGCGCGTCGGTGACGCCGAGCGCCGCCACGCGCGGCGCGGGGCCAGGGCGCCCCGCCGCCCGCCAGCGCCGTTCCAGCTCCTCGCCCAGCGCGGCCGCCACCCCGCCCGCCACCCCGCCCGCCGGTGCCGCGGCCACCGTCATACGCGGTCGCTCCAGCGGAAGCAGCGCACCGCCACGACCCCGAACACCACGGCGAACACGGCGAGTCCGCCCGCCGCCACGCCCAGGTCCCCGAGGTCGCCCGAGCCGGTCAACGCGCCGGAGACCCCGTCGTTGAGGTGCCGCAGCGGCAGGATCCACGACAGCGTCCGCATCCACTCGGGCATGGCGTCGAGCGGGTAGAACGACCCCGAGAGGAACGCCATGGGCACCATCAGGCAGTTGGCGACCGCGGCCACCGCCTCGGGCGTCGAGGTGAACGAGCCGACGATCGCGCCCAGCGCCAGGAACGCCGTGATGCCGAGCACGAGCAGCGGCACCGCGAGCGGCCAACGCCCCGACAGGGCAAGGCCGAACGCGGGCAGCAGCGCCACGGCCACGAACAGCGCGGCCTGCACGAGCCCGATGCCGAGCGCCAGGACGAACCGCGAGCCCAGAACGGCCGAGAGCGGCGTCGGCGTCATCCGGATGAGCCGCAGGATGTCGTCGCGGCGCCACTGCATGAGCGTGAACGCCACGCCGAACACCGCCGCGTTGGCGACGCCCCACGACAGCACGCCGGGCGCGATGTAGCTGATGTAGGGGCGGCCGCTCTCCTCCACGTCCTGGCCGCTGAAGATCAGCCCGAAGACCACGAGGAACAGCAGCGGGAAGGCGAAGGTGAAGAACAGCGTGGTCCGGTCGCGGGTGTAGGCGCGGTAACCCGCCCCGCGCAGCGCGGCGTAGGCGCTCATGAGGTGGTGCTCCGTTCGCTCGTGCTCCGTGCTTCGGTGATCGTGAGGTAGACGTCCTCGAGCGTCGCGGTCCGCGTCTGCACGCCGTGCAGGCCCGCGGTCCTCTCGACGGCCGCGAGCAGCGGCCCCGGGTCCTCGGTCTCGAGCACCACCACGTCCCCTTCGAGGCTCGCCCGCGACACGCCGGGCAGGTCCGACGCCTGGGCCAGCGTGAGGCGTTCGGCCGGGACGAGGAGCCGGGTGGCCGAAGTGGCGCCCGCGATCAGGCGGTTGGGGGAGTCGAGCGCGGAGACCCGCCCTTCGGCCATGATGGCGACGCGGTCGCACAGCGCCTCGGCCTCGTCCAGGTGGTGGGTGGTGTAGACGATGGTGCGGCCCGCGCCCTTGAGGTCGCGCAGCACCCGCCACAGCGCGCGGCGGGCCTGCGGGTCGAGGGCGGCCGTGGGCTCGTCGAGGAACAGCAGCTCGGGGTCGTGCACCAGGGCCGACGCGATGGCGAGCCGCTGGCGCTGCCCGCCCGACAGGTCCTCGACCCGCGTCCCGGCCTGCTCGGCGAGGCCGACCAGCGCCAACGTCCGGTCGACGGCGGCGGGTTCGGCGCGGTAGAGCGCGGCGACCGTCGCCAGGTGCTCGCGCGCGGTGAGCCGGACGAAGAACGCCGACGACTGGGTCTGCACCCCGAGGCGCGGCAGCAGCGCCCGGTCGCGCGGCCATGGGCTGGTGCCGAGGACCGCGACGGTGCCCGCGTCGGCCTCGCGCAGGCCCTCCATGATCTCGATGAGCGTGGTCTTGCCCGCGCCGTTGGGGCCGAGCAGCCCGAAGAACTCCCCGCGGGCGATGGTGAACGACACCCCGTCAACCGCCCGCGTGGCGCCGTAGTGCTTGCGCACCCCGGTGAGGACGACCGCGGGCTGAGCGTCGTCGCCGGGGCCTGGAGTGGGGGACACGGTCGGTTCCTTCGTCATGGTTTCACCTGGTCTTACGGGAGGAGCGGCCTACGGGATCAGCGGCTTGACGGGGGCGGCGGCTCACGGGGTCAGCAGGGCGGTGGCGAGCAGGACGAGGGCCGTGAGCAGCAGCCCGGCGATGAGCGCAGCGCACGCGCCGTACGCGGTGTATGTCACCCGCGCCCGGCGCGGATAGGCCGCGGCGGCCGGGTCGCGGCGCAGCGCGAGCGCGAGGTAGCGGCGGCTCGACTCGGCGAGCCGGGTGGCGCCGAGCGCCTGCCCCACGATGGTGTAGCCGTCGAGCGGCGGCAGCGGGACGAGCATGGCGAGGGCCTGGAGGCTCCCGAGGAACAGCAGCCCGGCGAGTGCCTCCCTGGTGGCGCCGGGTGGCGCCGCCAACCACCAGACGGTGAACGGCAGAAGGAACAGCAGATTGGTCACCGCGCCCGCCGCCGCGACCACGATCCGGTGCCGACGGGTGGACAGCCAGGGGTAGTGGTCCACGGTGCAGTACATGATGACCACGGGCAGCCGCCAGCGCAGCCCGATCTCGCCCACCCGGCCGCCGTAGTGCCGCGCGGCCACGCCGTGCGCCAGCTCGTGCAGCGCCGTCGAGAACCACAGCAGCGTGGCCACGCCCGCGAGCAGCACCGGGTTGCCGAATACCCGTTCAACGCCGTTGAGCAGCTCGCCGAGCCGTGCGAGCTGCGCGGCCTCGGCGGCGACGACCAGCGCGAGCAGCAGCGCGGGCCAGGGGCCGCGCAGCAGGAAGCCCGTCGCCCGGTGCAGGCGGGTCGCGGTGGCGTGCGCGTCGGCGACCAGGCGGACGCTGCCCCGCGGGAGGCCGTTGCGCGGGCGCTCGGCCCGCGCCCGCCCCGGGTCGGCGCCGGGGCCCTGGTCCGATGCCGACAGGCCATGGCCGTCCGACGCCAACAGGCCACGGCCGCCCAGGAGTTGGAGGAGATGCCGCCAGTGGGCCTCGCCGAGGCGCTTGCCGAACGCGGCCGCGTAGGCGTCGCCGATCTCGGCCAGCGTGCGCGCGCCGTCGAGGCGTGCCATCAGGAAGCCCTCGCGCGGCCCGACCTCGAACGACCGCCCGCCGACCGGGTCCTTGACCAGGTGCACGGTCTTCGGGCCGCGCAGCAGCGGCTCGCTGAGCAGCACGTCGGGGCGCAGCCTCGGCCGCAGGCCCGCCAGGGTCTCCATCGCGCTCACCCCCGCGCCGCCGAGGACGACCTGAGGGCGCGCCCCCACACATGGGCGAGATACGCCTCGTCCTGGATGGTGGCGTGCAGCCGGTTGTTGGTCATGTGCATATAGGGCGAGAGCAGCCGGACCAGCGCCTCGTGCCTGTCGGTGACGCGCTCGTCGCGCTCGCCGTCCCACGAGCGGAGGACCAGGTCCCCCCGGTCGGCCAACGCGACGACGCGGTCGCGCAGTTGACCGCAGTGCTCCGCCCAGCGGGCCAGGAAGGCGGGCAGCCGCGCCCCGTTCGCCCCGCCGCCGGGCGCGGCCGCGTCGCGGACCAGGGCGTGCCAGCGGGCCAGGTCGCCCGCGACCTCGTCGGCCTTCCGCTCGTACTCGGTCGAGCCGATGAACCCGGTGCCGGGGAACGCCTTGTGCCAGAACGCGTAGTAGCTGTCGAAGTAGTCGGCGAGCGCCTCGTCGTCCGGGACGAAGGCGGCGGCCATCACCACCATCAACTGCGCGCACGTGCCGAGCAGTACGGTCCGCAGATGGAGATTCTTGGTGGCCAGCGCGTCGATGACCAGATCGCTCGAGTGCCGGAAGTGCCACTCGGCCAGCGCGATCCCGGCCGCGCCGCCGTACTTGCCGTACTCGGGCTCGTAACGCGTCCAGTGCCGCGAGTTGTTGGGCATGAGCCGCATGCGGCCCCCGGCGTCCAGATGGGCGGCGCGCTCGGCCCCGGGGAACTCGATGTCGAACAGCTGGTTGTAGAAGTCGTTGAGGAAGCCCGAGTCCACCTCGTAGAGCGCGGGCCGCGCGGCCAGGAAGGCGTCGATCGCGGCCTCGGCGCGGCGCCGCACCTCGGGCTCGGCCTCGGGCGTGGCCGCCTTGAGCCGCAGCCGCACATGGGGGCCTTCGAGCCAGTAGTTGATGAAGAAGTGGTTCGCCAGCAGGCCATCGGCCGACAGCTCGGCGATCAGCGGGCGCACGCAGTGCAGCAGCAGCGGACGGGGGTTGGCGGCGTAGTGGATGTGGACGGCCTGCCACCGGCCCGTGGGCGTCTCGGTCACGGGGTGTCTCCTTCGGCCTGGGGTCTCGCCGGGGTCGCCGTCTCCACGGCCAGCTCGGTCACATGCCCGCCATCGTCGGCCGCGGTGCCCGGGTCGTGCTCGTCGGGCAGCGCCTCGCGCAGCACCACGCGCGCCCCCGCGTCCTTGAGCAGCCCCTCGAACGCGGCCAGCGACAGCGGGCTGTCGAAGTCCACATGGTGCGGCTTGGCGCCGGTCGCCCCGCGCTGCCCGCTGTCCGCGACGGTCGCGAACACCCGGTCGGGCACGCCCTGTTCGCGCCGCCAGCGGTGCCAGCCGAGGAACCACTCGGCCTCGCCGACGCCCCGTCCGCGCAGCGGCAGCGCGGTCGCGGGGGCGCTCCACGAGCGCCGGGCGAGCACGAGCCTGCCGTGGGTGACCCGGGGGCGGCGGGTCACGCCGCGGTGCGGCTCGCCCTCGGGCACCCCGCCCCACACGTCGAGCGGCGCCATGGAGGTGGGGGAGAGCAGCAGCAGGGTGCGCGGCACCTCGGGCAGCGCGAGCGGCACCAGATAGCCCAGGTAGACGGGGATGACCTCCACGCCGAGCCGGGGCGCGCGCAGCGCGAGCCGGTCGGCGGCCTGGTCGTGCTCGATCACCAGCTCGTCAAGGCGGATCCGCCGCTCGGGGGGAGCGCCGCTGGTCTCGCCGGGGCAGACGATCTCCCAATCGGTCAGCCGCGCGTGCAGGTTGAGGTTGCTGGTCACCGGGCCACCGGTGACCTCGGCGAACACCGCGCCCTCGGGCCGCAGTCGGGCGGCCCGCTCCCGCAACGCGCCCGGCAGGCCGGGGTCGAGGCAGTGGGTGAAGCGGCTGAACGGGAACGACAGGCCGCCGTAGGAGCGGTTGAGGACGACCAGCGGCCCGCCGCCGCGCCGCTCGGCCAGCTGCACATGGTGGGCGTGCGGCCTCGGCCCCTGCTCGAGACCGGCGAGCTCGGCGGCGGTCTCCGCCAACAGTGCGTCGTCCAGGGCGAGTTCGCCCGGGTCCCCGCCGGTGGGGGCGGCGCGAGCGGCCCAGCGCGCCCGCATCCCCGCGATGAACGCCGAACGCGCCGCGTCAAGGGCCTTGAGCTGCGGCAGGCCGAGCCAGTTCTCCTCGGGCACGTACTCGCCCGCCGCGTCGAACGTCTTCCGGCGCGCGGCGAAGGACAGGTACTGGTCGAAGAAGTCCTCGTGGAAGTCGTCGATGAGCCGCAGCAGGTCGTCGCAGCGCCCGCCGATGCCGTGCCGGGCCAGGAAGAACCCCTTGAACGTGAGCCGTTGGGGCAGCGTCAGGTCGAACGCGGGCAGGACCCGCTCGATCGCGCGCAGCGGCCCGGCGAGCACCTCGTCCCAGCGCTCCCGGTCGGCGGTCACCGCGGGCGCGACCACGTCCTCGTAGAGCACGGTGCGCGGCACCCGTGGCCGTTCCTCGCCCAAGTCCCGCTGGATCGCGGCCAGTCGGTCGCGCAGCTCGGCCAGCAGCGCCCGCCGCTCCTCGGGCTCCGCGGCCGGGTAACGCGCCAGGCACGCCAGCGGTCCTTCGAGCGCGGCGGCCGTGCGGTCCGCCCAGTCCCGGCCGAGCGCGCGCAGCGAACGCCCCAGCGCGCGCAGCGGATCGGTGTCGTGGACCCCGACCGTCAGCGTGGGCACCCGAACCATCCCGACGTGCAGCAGCGCCGCCAGATACTCCTCGACCTCGGCCTCCGGCGCGTCCAGGGCCCGGGCCAGCCAGGCCGCCAACTCCCCGTAGCGCGCCTCGGGTCGGGTGTCGAAGAAGTCGAGCATCCGGTCGAGCGCGCCGCTGCGCCGCAGGAAGAACAGCCGGTCCCGCACGGCGTCGAACGTGACGGCCGTGTCGTCGTCGCCCGCCGTCACCCACCGCCGGACATAGCGCACCCGGTCCTCGTCCCTGCCCCACCCCGAGGCCGGGGCGACCGGCAGGTCGGCGCGGCGCGCCGGGTCGGCCACGATCGCCTCGGCGATCCGGCCCAGCGCCAGGACGTTGAGCCGGGGATGGCTCACCCAGGGCCCCGAGGAGCGCAGCTCGCCCGGCCCCTGGCCCGCGCCCCGCGCGAACGTGCCGGGCGCGACCCCGGTGAACGAGCTGAACGGGCTGGTCTTGCAGGCCGTCCGGTACACATACGCGAGCAGTGACCGCTCGATCTTGCGGGCGCGCTTGTCGCCCCCGCCGGGCGGCGCGGCCAGCCAGCCGTCGAGCTGGGCGTCGAGCGCGGGCGAGGCCAGCAGGAGCCCGTCCCGCAGCCGCCGCCCCGCGGCCAGCCTGCGCAGCTCGCCCCTGGCGCGTTCCCCCTGCGCGGCCAGCAACGCCTCGCCCGCCGCCTCGCGTTCGGCCAGCCGCCCGCGCCCTTCGAGCCAGGCGTCAAGCGCCTCGCCCGCCGCCCGGTCGAGGCGGTGGACCAGCGCGGACGCGGCGGCCGGGTCGGCGGGCAGCCGGTTGTTGAACACCGCACGGCGCAGCCGCAGCAGCGCGCGCCGGGCGCGTTCGTCGTCCAGGCCGCCGACCAGGCCGTGCAGCAGGTCCCCGACCCGCCCACCGGCGGCGGCGAGGCGCTCCCCCTCGTCGAGCACCTCGTCCGCCCAACGGCGCGCGCCCGGCGCGCGCAACCGGCGCACGGCATCCACCGGCAGCCCGGCGATCCGCGCGACAAAGCGCGGCCCCAGCTCCCAGCCCTCGGCCCCGCCGCCCCCGTTCACCGGACGATCTCGAAACGGAAGTCGGCGGGCGCGGGACGTTCGTTTCCGATCATCATGATCAGCAGCGGGGCCTCGTCGGTCTCCAGGAGCCCCAACTCCTCGCGGTAGGCGACGTTGTCGAACCCCAGCGCCACCCCGCAGCCGAGGCCCAGCGCCGCCGACGCGGTGTAGGTGGCCTGCGCGACCGCGCCGATCAGCGCGTTGACCAGCCGGTACCCGCGGTCGCCCACCGCGTCGAGCACGGCGTGCGTGCGGACCGTGGGCACCAGGACGGCGCCCGCCTGCTCCAGGTTGTAGTTGGCCAGGAAATAGCTCCTCTGGAGGAAAGGGCCCGGCGGCCCCTCGCCGATCCGCCGCAGCGCCCCCCGCTCCGGCACATGGGCGTAGGCGCCGGGCGCGACGCCCTCGACATGGTTGACGAAGGCGTAGAGCTTCACCAGCCCGTCGGCGCCCGCCCGTTCGCCGTCCCCGCCGAGACGCGACCCCGCGGCGGCCGAGGCCAGCGCGGCGGCCAGCTGCGCGCCGGTCACGGGGCGCCCCGCGGCGAACCTGCCGAAGCTGCTGCGCCTGCGCCGCAACGCGCCCCGCACCCCCGCGTCGAGCGGCGCGGGCGGCGGCAGCGCCACGGTCGCCCCCTCGGGCGGCGGCAGCGCGGCGGCCCGGGCCAGCGCGCCCCGGGCCGGGCGGCGCCCCGCGTGCGCCGACGTGGCCTCCTGCATCGCGCGCAACGCCTCGAACGACAGCACGCGCCGGGAGCGTTCGGCGTCCCTGCGGCGCACCGCGGCGCGTCGGGGCGCGGGACCCGGCTCGCGCGCCCCCGTCCAGGGCAGCGGCACCACCGCGAACACGCCCTCATCGGCGGCGTTCACGCCCAGCAGCCGCGCCAGCCGCTCCTCGTCGAACCAGAGCGCGGGCTCCACCTCCACGCCCCTGGCGCGCAACCACATGCGCCAGGTGCCGAGCAGCGCCCCCAGGTCCATCGAGACGGCGTGGAAGGAGAAGCTGTTGTACTTGAACGCGTTCTGCCAGTACTTGATCCCCAGCACCAGGTACTGGTCGGTCACCGGGCCGGGCGCGTCCTCGCCCAGCGCGGCCCGCACCTCGCCCGTGACATCGCCCGTCAGCAGCCGCCGCATCGCGTGGTGGCGCGGGGCGTAGTGGTGCACCCCCGGCGGCGCGGGGTCGCTCGGCCCCGACACCCAGTAGATCGCGACCGGGTAGAGCCCGCCGCCCGACGCGGTGCCCCGCGACCAGTTGGCGAGGGGGTAGAACGGCAGCGCGTCCAGGTCCGTGTTGGCCTGCACCCCCAGGCGGCGGCCGGTCAACCCGTAGGAGTCCCGCAGCAGTTCGCCCAGCAGCGCGCGGTCGAACGCCACGCGCTCCCCAGGGCCGCCACCCGGCCCGCCCGCAAGCCCCCGCGCCACCGTGGCGCCCCGCGGCCAAGGCCCGCCGTCGGGGAGCGGCAGCGCGTCCGCGCCCGGGTAGTGCTTGGTCTTGCGCGGCCCGTCGGCCCAGTCGGGCACGAAGTCCACCGGCTCCATCGGGGTCCGGCCGCGGTGCAGGATCGCGGTGGCGTAGTCATGGGCGTACCCCATGGGAACCTCCCTCGGTCGGTCTCGGTCGGCGGTCGTCATGAAACGGTCGGGCCATGAAACGGTCGGGCCATAAAACGGTCGGGCCATAAAACGGTCGGGCCATGAAACGGTCGGTCATGGGAACGGGTGGGGCGCGGCGTTGAAGTCGTCGGGGGTCAGGTCGCGGGTGGCGAGCCCCGCCTCGCGCAGCGCGGTGCGCAGTCGCGGCATGCCGAGCGCCCGCTGCCGCGCCCAGCCGAAGTCGATGGGCAGCAGCCCCGGCACGATCACGCTCACTGTGCGCAGCCCCAACTCCCGCTGTCCCGGCGCCGTCTGGTCCACCACGATCACCTCGAAGCCCGCCCCGGTCACCGCGGCCACGCACGCCGCCACGTCGTCGCGCAGGTCGTCGGAGACCGGCGGCACCGACCCGTCGCCGAACCGTTCCCGCAGCGCGTGCCTGGGCCGTTCGGGCTCGCCAGGCGCGCCGAGCAGGAACGCCGCGTGCTCGCCCATCTCCGGCACGCCGTACACGAGCGGGTGGTCGTGCAGGGCCGTGACCAGGTCGAAGTCGGCCGCCATCGCCCGCAGCCGCGCCTCGTCCGCCGCGGTGCGGCCCGGCAGGTTGACGGCGTCGGTCGCGATCTCGCACAGCGCGGCGGCCAGCGCCGCCTCGGGGTCGAGCCCCGCCCCCGCGCCGAAGCACATGCGGCCGAGACCGCCGTCCTCGCGCACCGCGACCCCGGTGACCACCGGCACGGGAAACGTGATCCTGGTGTCGAAGAAGCGGGCCCGGTACCCGTACATCGCCAGCCGGTCCACCATGTGCCGGGTCGCGGCCCGCTCGCTGCTCGCCGGGTCGAGCTCGGGCAGCGCCGCCCGCCCGTACCAGGCCAGCAGGAACGCGTCGCGCTCGATCACCTCCATCAGCCCGAAGTAGACGGCCTCCTCGAGACAGCCGCCCGACGCGCAGCCGTTGGAGCTCTCCTGCACGAAGCGGTCGGCGAGCCCCGGCGCGTGGTAGTACGTCAGCACCTCGGGCACCAGCACGGGCCGCCCCGCGCCCAGCGCGTACCCCCACACCCACGGCAGCGTCCGCCCCGGCGTGAACGGCGCGATGTCGGGGCGCGCGCGGTGGAACTCCTCCCCGTACAGGCCGCACTCGCGCGGGTCGAGGGCCGCGACGCCCCGGGCGCGCAGCCCGTCCAGGCTGTCGCGCACCGCGGACGCGCGCGCCCTGGGGCGCATGCCCACGTAGCGTTCGAGCCCTTCGAGGATCCCGACCCTGACGCTGTCGCGGAACGTGTCGGTGTGCCCGCCCCAGAACGTCTCCCGCAGATAGTCGCCCGAGCGCAGCGAGAAGCAGCCGATCGCGGCCGAGGTGGACGTCGACGACACGTCGTGGACCACGGAGGGGCCGAGCGCCCCGCACACGGGGTTGGCGTAGGCGTCGGTCGGCAGGTCGTAGGAGTCGAGGTGCCGCACCCTGAACGCCCCCCGGCCGTGCTTGGGCGCGGGGCGCAGCGTCAGCGTCGCCGCCTCGGCCGTGTCGGGCTCGGGCCGCCCGCACGAGGGGCACTCGGGGTCGGGGAGCAGCGGATAGCGGCGCACCGCGAGCGACTCCAGGTCCACCAGGTGCACCGAGGGCCGCCCCCCGGGCTCGGCGAGCGCGGCCGCGGTCACGGCGGCCAGCGCGTGCGCCGCGAACGGCGTGGCATACGGGGTGCGGCCCACCGCCGCGGTGTCCCCGCCCAGCTCGACGGCGTCGCGCAGCGCGGGGGAGCGCACCGACTGCCAGCGGCGTTCGAGGCAGCGGGCGCAGGGCGCGGCGCCCTGCGGCCCGGGCAGCGGCCCCACCACGGCGTGCCGCCCGTGGATCCGCACCGGCACGGCCTCGCCCGCGGCGCGCGACGTGTCGGCGAACGCGTCGGCCACGCCCAGCGGTTCGACGGACACCGAGGGGCGCTCGCCCGGCGCGGGGGAGAGCGCGGCGAGCGTCGCGTCGATCAGCTCGGCCAGCTCGTGGCACGCGTCGTCGAGCGGCTCAGTGGTCGCCATCGCCGCCCCGCGTCACCAGGATCCGCGCGGTGTGCAGCCCACCGGCCCGCAGGTCGGCCGGGGTGTCGGCGAGGCGCAGCACGTCGCGCCCCGCCACGCGCAGCCGTTCGAGCACCGAGGCGAACGCCACAGGCGCGCCCCACTCCCACGCCTCGTCGGCGGGCGCGCCCTTGGCCGTGACCGCGATCGCGCCGGGCGCCAGGTCGGCGAGCAGCGGGTCCCCCGGGTCGGGCTCCTCGCCCGTCGCGGCGGCCAGTTGCACCGCGCCGAGCAGGTCGCGCAGCGCGGCCACCGCCGCGGCCCGGCCATCGAGCTCGGCCCCGACCGCCCAGCGCCCGGCCGCGGCGCCCCCGGTCCCGCGCGCCAGCACGACGTGCACGCCCGTGCGTTCGGCCTCGCCCAGGTCGAGCAGCTCGACCGCGACGCCGAGCGTCCCGGCCGAGCGGTGCAGGAAGAGGAATTCGGCGGCGCCGCGTTCGGCGGGGGCGCGTTCGGCATCGGAACGTCGATCACCGGCGCGTTCAGGGGGCGCGGGCAGCAGGGACACGCGCCCGGCGCCCCGCACGGCGCGCAGCAGCGCCTCGTGCGCCAGCGCGGAGAGCAACGCGTGCCCCGCCGCCTCACCCGGCGTCGCCCCCGCCCCCACGCCCGCGGCGCCGCCGAGCACGAGCCGGTCCCGGTTGTGCGGGCCGAACGGGCGCAGCGCCGCCGTCGGCACGGCGACGCGCTCCTTGGTGAGCAGCGACGTGACCGCCGTCCAGGCCGCGATGTCATCGCCGGTGAACGCGCCCCCGCCCGTGGTCAGCCGCTCGGGCGTCACGGTCGGCAGCTCGCCCGGCCCTCCCGGCAGCGTTCCGGCGGGGACCGCGTGCTCGGTCCACACCCCGGCCGCCGCCCGCAGCCCCCGCTGCCTGGCCCCGGCCAGGTGGTGCACGTCGAACGCCGCGATCAGGCGCGGCCTTCCGGCCACCGGAACGGTCTCGAGCCGCGTCACCTTGAGCGGCGTCTGCGGCAGCGCCTCGTCGTCCCAGCGCGTGAACACGCCGGTGTGCGGGCGGACGAGGGCCGCGGAGACCCGGTTGAGGTCGGCCACCAGATCCTCGGCGTCCCTGGCCGACTCCACCGTCACCGCGCGCGCCACCGCCAGCTCGCCCGGCGCCTCGTCGGGCGCCCCCGGCGCGCCCGCGCACAACCGGCAGCGCGGATGCGGGTGCAGCGGCTCGGCCACCACGTCGAGCGAGTCGAGGTCCTGGATCAACACCTGCCCCGCGGTCTCGGGCGGCAGCGCACCGGTCGCGGTGCGGAAGATCTCGAAGCCGAGCAGGTTCCCGACCATCGCCGCCACGGGACCGGCCAGCGCCCCGCCCGGCGGGCCCGCCGCCGCGCTCGCGCCACCCGCCACCTCGCTCCACAGCTCGGCCGCCGCCGCGGCGTCCACGTTGCCGCCGAGCCGCAGCAGCGCGCACGACCAGCAGCCGCCGCCGTCCGCGTCCTCGTCACCCGAACGCGGGCCCACGACCGCGCGCTCCCCGAACGTCCAGGCGGGAATGACCAGTTGGCCCGGCGTCCGACCCGCGGCCAGCAGCCGGTGCGTCCGCGGGGCCGCGTCGCGGCCCGTCACCACGACCACGTCGTGCTCGGGGAACGCCGCACGCCCCGCGGGCAGCCGCGTCAGCTCGACCGGCGCCCCATCGGCGGCGAGCGCCGCGGCCTCCGCATCGGCCTCGGGCACGGAAGCCTCGGACGCGACCGCGCCGCAGCCGTTGCGGACCAGGCTCAGCACGCACCAGCGCGCCGTCTCCCCCGCGCCGAGCACCGCGACCCGGGTCCCCCTGAACCGCGCGAACCGCCCCTCGGCGCCGTCCACATAGTGGTCCACATAGGCGATCTGCGCGGCGAACCGCGCGCTGACCGCGTCGGGCAGCGCCGCGCCCCCGCTCCCCGGGTCGCGCACGTCGCGTGCGAAGCCCCGCTCCAACAGGGAGTCCACGAGCGTGGCCACCATCGCCTTCTGCGCGTCGCCGACCCCGGCGCACAGCTCGTCGAGCCGCGCGCTCCCGTCGAGGCGCGGCACCAGCACGGACGCGAACCGGTACGCGGTCTTCCCGGTGAGATGGAATCCCCCGTCCGCGTTGTGGAAGAGCACGCCCCCCGGGGTCCGCGTGAACAGCACGTCCCGGCGGATGCGGGGCCTGGTCCCGGCCAGGCGGTCGAACGCGTCGGCCATCCCTGTCACACCTTCTCTCTCGCTCTGACGCGGCCCCGATCGGCGTGGCCCGCGTACAGCCGCAGCAGCTCGTGGACGCGATAGGGCCCCGGCGGCCCGTCCTCCAACAGCCCTGCGTCGGCCAGCCGTTCGAGCACGGCCGCGGCCTCGGCGACCGGCTCGGCGAAGCCGGGCAGCCCCGCGCAGTCGGCGGCGCCGACCACGGGCGAGGGCAGCCGCCCCACCGTGAGGAACGCCTCGGCCAGCCCGGGGTCGAGGCGGTCGAGGGCCGCGGCGAGCACCCTGCCGACCGACATGCCCGGATCGTCGGTCAGCGCCAGATGGGCCAGTGGGTCATCGGCCAGCCAACGCGCCCCGTCGGCCAGCGGCAGCGCGGGCCGCGTCATCAGCCGCGCCGCGGCGATCAGCAGCGCCAGGGGATGGTGCCCGCACCGGTCGGCCAACTCCCGCGCGGCCACCGGCTCCCCGGCCACCCGGTCGCCGCCGAGCACCGCCGCGAGCAGCGCGTGCGACTCCTCGGCCGCGAACGTCTCGAGGCGATGCACCCGCCCGCCGTGCGTCGCGATCAGCCCGGCCAGCTTCCTGCGGCTGGTGATCAGCACCGCGCACCCGGCCGCCGCGGCCAGCGCGGGCCGCGCCTGCTCCGCGTCCGCCACGTCGTCGAGCAGCAGCAGCGCCCACCCCGCGCCCGGCGCGGGCAGCCCGGCCGCGAGCTCGGCGGTCACCTCGGCCGCCGGACGTGGCGCGCCCGCCGCGTCGGTCATGCGCACCAGCAGCCGCCCCCCGGGGAAGCGGTCCCGCGCCACGTGCGCCACATGCTGCACAAGGGCGGTCTTCCCGATCCCCGGTGCCCCGCAGACCAGTTCGAGCACGGGCGCCTCGGCGGGCGCGCCGAGCCGGTCCACGAGCACCGCGACCTCGCGCGCCCGCCCGGTGAACCACGGAACGGGCGGCAGCGCGGGCGGCGCCGACGCCGCCGCGGCCCCGGCCACCGGGCCGAGGGCTTCGCCGCGCAGGATCGCCAGCTCCAGATCCCGCAACGCGGCCGAAGGACCGATGCCCAGCTCCCGCGCCAGATGCTCCTTGAACCTCCGGCACTCCGCCAGCGCCTCCGTCTGCCGCCCCGACCGGTACAGCGCCTCGATCAGCTGCTCCCTGAAGCGGCCGTGGTCGGGATGCGCCCTGGTGTGCCCCCACAGCTCGACCAGCGCCGCGCCGTGGCGGCCGAGCGCGAGCAGCAGGTCGCACACCCGCGTCTGCGCCGCGAGCCGCTCCTCCACCAGGCGCGGCACCTCGTCCCTGTGCAGCGCCCCGGAGCGCACATTGGGCAGGGGAGCGCCCTGCCACAGGGACAACGCGGCGCGCAGCAGGGCGAGTTCGGTCTCGGGGTCCTCGGCGGCGCGGGCCCCCACGACGGTCTCGCGGAAGTCCACCAGGTCCAACGAGCCCGCGTTCGCCGTGATCCGGTAGCCGCCCGGCACCGCCTCGATGGCCGCGTCGAGCACGCCATGCCTGGTGAACAGGCGGCGCAGCCGCAGCACGCACGTCTGCAACGCCGCCCGCGCGGTGGCCGGTTGGGTGTCGCCCCACACCATCCGCTGGAGGTAGTCGGACGAGACCACGGTGTTGGAGTGCAGCAGGAGGGCGGCCAGGAGGTTGGCGGGCTTGGAGGGCTGGAGGACGACCGTTTCCTGACCCTCGCTCATCGCGAGTGGCCCGAGCACGTGGAACCGCATCGAGAGGCCCCCTGTGAAGTTCCGGTCTTCGGCGGGCCAGACGCTACTCGTGTAGCGGTGCACTCCGGGAGGGCCCCGGGCGTCAGCTTGCTGCACCCCCACGCGTCAGCTTGCTGCCGAATCGGACGCGCGGGCGTCATCGCTACCCCGGGACCCCGGGTCCCCGGCCCGTGCCGCGAGTACCTGACCCCGTCACAGGGGGTCAGCGGGGGTCAGAGGGGAAGGTCGTCGGGCAGGAGACGGAATGCCTTGTGGCGGCCCAGGGGGCGCACCGCGCGGAAATCGCGACGGTCCAGGGTGAGGATCGCGTCGGTGTCGTAGTCCGCGGCCAGGGCGACGTTGACGGCGTCGGCCAGGTCGAGGTCGAGAGCCGCGTAGCGGCCCCGGAGCGCCTGCGCGGCGGCCAGGTGCTGCTCGGACACTTCGGGTAGAGCGATGCGGCCCCGAGCCAGCCAGCGCCTGAGGTCGTCCACGGCGCTCACCGCCGCCGCCCGGCCCAGCTCCCTGGTGGCGACATGGTCCAACTCGGCGAGGAGCAGAGGCGACATCACGAGCAGACCGGCGGCCATGATCGCCTCGTTGGCCGCCTGGTGCTCCGGGTGTGTGGAGTCGAGCGCCGCGAGCAGGCCCGAGGTGTCGGCGATCACGATGATCACGCGTTGGTCCCGGGCTTCGTCTCCCGGTGGACGGCATCGGCGACGGCCTCTCGCACGTCACCCCGCTCCAGAGTCCGCCCGTGCCCCTCGAAGGTCCGGGAGAAGAGGGGCTCGTCCCAGACGCGATGCGCCATGGCGGCCAGATGAATGCCCTGGCGGATGATCTCGGCCTCGCTCACGCCCCGGCGGCGGGCCGCCTCCTTGATGATCGCCAGGTCTTCGGGATCGGCATAGACGTTGGTACGCTTCAGAGACATGTACCTATCGTAGTACATATCCGCCGCGGGGCCTCCCGCCTCCGTGGTGGTGGCCCGCCGTGACGAGCCGACGGCCCGCCGCTGGGTGCGGCGGGCCGTCGTGGGTGGGGGGCGCGTGGGTGCGCGGGTTCTGTCGTCCCCCCGGTCGGGGGAGCTCTACAGCTCCTTGATCCTGATGTCGCGGAACGTGATCACATCGGATGTCCCATGGGTCTGGAGCCCGATGTAGCCCGTCTCGTGCTGCCGCCCGTCGGTGCCCGGGTCGTCGGCGCGCGGCGGCGAGAACAGCTGCCCCGGCGTGTTGTCGAACTCGTTGATGAGCAGCCCGTTACGGGTGATGGTGTAGTGGCCGTCGACCACGCGGATCTCGTAGTCGTTCCAGACGCCCTTGGGGGTCGGCATGGACTCGCCGCGGTTGACCAGGTCGAATCCGTAGATGGAGCCGGTCTTGTACTGGTCGCCGCCGCGGTTGTCGGAGATCTGGACCTCGTGCCCGTACTTGATGGCCACCCACTCGGGCCGTGACTCCTCCGGGTGGTTGTGCACGCGGGGGAAGCCGACGAAGACGCCGCTGTTGGCGGTGCCGCCCGAGGTGTCGTCGCGCCACTTCAGCCGGAGCACGAAGTCGCCGTACTGGGCCTCGGGGAACCACAGCATCCCCATGCCCTCGACCTCGGTGCTGCTGGTGATCGAGCCGTCCTCGTTGAGGTTGAACGCCCCGCCTCCGACATGGCCCCAGCGGTCGAGGGACTGCGCGGTCCCGTCGAAGATCCGCTCGTAGCCCTCGCGGTTGCCCGGGGCGCCGACGCCCGAGACCTCGGCGGCCTCGAGGATCTCGGCCTTGTTCCCGCGGTCGATGACGCCCTGGAACACCAGGACGTCGGTCACCTCGTCCACATGGGACAGGAAGGAGCCGTTGGACGACCAGGCGCGTTCGTCCTCGATCACCTCGTTGACCGTGCAGCCTTCGGGGTCGGTGCGGTTGGGCACCTGGGTGACCGTGTCGCCGAGGACCACGAGCGGGCGGTCGTCGGACTCGGGGCAGTCGGCGGGCGGCGGGTCGCCCGGGTCCTCGCCGCCGTCCTCGACGACGGTGAAGCTGGTGCTGCCCGCCTCCGATGAGTTGCCCGCGTTGTCCGTGGCCCGGTAGCTCACCGTGTGGTCACCGACGCTGTGCACCATGACGGGCTCGGTATACGGCGTGAACTCCCCGCCGTTGACCGCGTATTCGATGCCCGCCACGCCCGACTCGGCGTCGGTGGCCTCCAGGGTGACGGTCGCCATGGTGACATAGTCGCCCTCGGCGTTCTGCTCGCCGTCCACGGTGGCCGTGACCTCGGGTGGCGTGGTGTCGTCGCCCGACGGCTCGACGACGTTGACCGTGGTCGACTGGTCGTCCGAGACATTGCCCGCCACATCGGTGGCCCGGTAGGCCACGGTGTGCTCGCCCACGGTGTTGAGCACCACGGGGGCCTCGTACGGGGCGAACTCCCCGCCGTCCAGGGCGTATTCGATGCTGTCGACGCCCGAGCCCTCGTCGGTCGCCGTCAGCTCGACGGTCGCGCTGCCGACGTAGTCGCCCGCCTCGTTCTGCTGGCCTTCGACCGTGGCGGTCACCTCGGGCGGGGTGGTGTCCTCGCCACCGCCGCCGTCCTCGGTGACCACCAGCTCGCCCTGCATCTGGCCATGTCCGGGGATGGCGCAGAAGAAGCGGTAGGTGCCGGGGGTGAGGTCCACAGTGACCTCCCAGCGACCGCCGTTGACGTCGTTGGGAGTGGCCATGAGATTGACATTGACGTCGTTGTTGTAGTCGGGGTTCGACGTGTCGAACGTCAGGGTGTGCGGCATCGACGTGGTGTTGCCGGTGGCCGCGCTGTTCTCGAACACGATCGTGGTCTCGCCCGCGACCGCCGTGGTGGGGGCGGTCTTGTAGCGGGTGATGTCGTTGTCCGCCGTCCAGGTCAACGTCTGGGCCTGGGCGACCTCAGCGCCGCCGCCGCCCTGGGGCTGCTTGGCCTGCGCGGCCGGGACGGCCGACATGGTGAGTGCCGCCAGGCACAGGGTCATCAGCAGGATCAGCAGCCGACGGGGGCCGCCCACGAGGGCGCCGCCGTGTCTGTTCGCCGATTTCACGCTCTTTCGACCTTTCTGCGTTACCGCGGTGGTGCCGCCGTGCCGGTCACCGCCGTGCCAGGTCCGCGGGTGCGGGGGTGGCGGGGCCGCCCTGGTAGGTGATCCGCCACAGGGCGGACTCGGAGTCGGCGTTGAAGAAGCCGCGGCCGTAGTCCAGGACATACAGGGAGCCATCGGGCGCGAACTTCCAGTCCATGAGGTTGCGGATGCCGCCGTCGCCGACCGGGATGATCGCGTCGAGGCTCTCCGCGTGCACCGGGAGGCCGCCGTTGCCCGCGTTGCTCGGGTCCATCACCACGGCGTGCCGCGGCTGGTCGGCGTCGTAGAAGTCGCCGACGAACCACTTGCCGTCCCAGTACGCGGGCCACGCGACGTCGCTCGCGGTGCCCTCGTCGTAGCGGTAGAGCGGGCCGCTCATCGTGGCCTGGCCGCCGCCGGTGAGCCAGGGCAGCAGCAACTCCTGCTCGTCCAGCTCATAGCTGGGGATGCCATCGGCGTTCCTCGGGTAGTCGGGGCCGCCGCCCTGCGGGGAGTACCAGATGTTGTTCCCCGTGATGGGCGGCAGCTCGACGAGGCCGTCGTTGTGGGGGGACTCGTTGCGCGGCGCGTCGCAGTCGTACCAGTCGAGCGGCTGCGTCGGGTCGGGCAGGTTGCGGTCGCGGTACGGCTGGCGGTTGCCCATGCAGTAGGGCCAACCCCGGTTCCCCGCCTCGGTGATGACGGCGAACGTGTCGTACTTCGCCGGGCCCCACGTGCTGCTCGGCTCGCCCGCGTCGGGGCCGACCCAGCCGGCGTACAGCCAGTCCGTCTCCGGATCGACCGCGATGCGCGCGGGGTTGCGCACGCCCATCACATAGATCTCGGGGCGGGTCTTGCCGCCGCCCTCCTCCTCGCCGGTGAAGAGGTTGCCCTCGGGGACGGTGTAGGTCCCGTCGTCCTCGGGGTGGATCCGCAGGATCTTGCCGTTGAGGTTGTTGGTGTTGCCCGCGGTCCGCCGTGCGTCGGCGAACGAGACGCCCTGGTGGTTCGGCTCGGGGTTGTTGCCCGAGTAACCGTCGCTGAACTGCGAGGAGTTGGTGTCACCCGTGGCGATGTACAGATTGCCTTCCGAGTCGAAGTCCATCCCGCCGCCCGCGTGGCAGCAGCTGTGGATCTGGACGGGCCACGCCAGCAGCACCGCCTCGGAGGCCAGGTCGAGTTGGCCCGACTCGGGGTCGAACGTGAAGCGGGAGACCCGGCGTTCGGCCATGTGGGCCTCGCGGTCGATCTCCGAGTGCGGGGTCCAGTGCAGATAGATCCAGTTGTTGTCCTCGAAGTCGGGGTCGAGGACGATGCCCACCAGGCCCTCCTCGATCTTCACCAGCTCGCCGCCGCCGCCCTTGTTCCCGAACACCTCGAGGGACGCCGCGAGGGTGACCTCTTCGGTGGCCGGGTCGTAGACATGGACGGTGCCGGGGCCGAGGCCGATGTCCGGGTCGTTCCAGTCGGTGACCACGGGGGCGTTGCTCCACTGCCCGCCGCGGCCGATGTAGAACACCCGGCCGTCGTCGGCGATGTCGAGCCCGTGCGGCTCGCCGATCTGGTCGAGCGCCTCGGGCTGGTTGGGCGGGGTCAGACGCTCCGCGGCGTAGTTGTCGGTGATGGTCGCCTGGCAGTCGGCGCGAGCCAGGCGACTTGTCCACAGCAACGCGCCGCGGAGGTGCTTGCGGAAGTTGGCCTCGCCGAAGCTGGCCTCGGTGCCTCCCATGCCGGTGTAGAACGACCGGCCTCCGTCGTAGTCCCGGCACCAGGAGATCGGGTGGTCCCAGCCCTCGGCGTCCTCGCCCGGCTCATAGGTGCGCTCCCGCACCCTGGCCACGGTGTGGACCTCGCCCGTGGGGTTGCTCTCCCAGTCGAACCAGACGTCGTTGCGGGCCCATTCGAGCGGCAGGCCCCTGGTGGCGGGGTTGACCCGGTCGCCGACCTCGACGACGGCCCGCTGCGGGTCGGCGGGGCTGCCCGCGTCGGGGCGCGAGCCGATCAGCCCGGTGAACCACTCGGACTCCGGCTGGGCGCGGGCCGCGTCGTGCACGCCGACGAAGCCGCCCCCCGAGCGCACATAGTTCTGGAGGGCCGACTCCTGGGCCGCGTCCAGCACGGCCCCTTCGGCGGACAGGAAGACGACGGCGTTGAACGCGGTGAGTTCGGTGGGGGTGAAGACCGAAGGGTCGTCGGTCGACTCGACGGCGAAGCGCTCGGCGGCGGGTCCCTCCGCGCCGAGGGCCTCGACGGCCTCGACTCCGGCCCGCGTCCGGTCCTCGGGTGCGTCGGCGCCGTGGAAGACGAGGACGCGTGGGTCCTGCGCGCCGGGCAGCCGGCTGGCCTGCCCGGCGGCGGCCCGGTCGTTCTCCGCGGCGGCCGGGGCGGTGCCCAGCAAGGTGATCAACATGGTCACAGCAAGCGCCCATACCTGTGGCTTGCGGCCCATAGCTCGCGCGCCCCTCTCAGGTGACAGCAGCAACGCCCTAGGAAGCTAGACCTCTTTTGCTGGGTCGCCAATGGCTATGACCGAAAACAGGGAAACTTTGTCCTGAGGGTGGGCAAACTCTTGTCGTGGTCATACCATGAGGCGCCGTCAGAGTCGTTGTGACCATGAGGAAGGCCAGCACATGCGACGACCAGCCTTCTCCCGACGAGCATTCGCCGGCGGCGCGGCCGCGGCGGCCCTCGCGCCCGCCGGCCTGACGGCCGCTCAGGCGCGGGCGGCGACCCAGGACCTGGCCCACCGACCGGCGGCCAGGGGCGAGGTCCGTCGTTTCATCCTCTACGCCGAGCAGCTGCCCGACGGGCAGCTGGGCTACGGCTTCGAGCCGGGCGAGGCCACCATCCCGGGGCCCCTGCTGGAGATGTACGAGGGCGACACGCTCCAGATCGACCTCGTCAACAACCTGGATGTCGACGTCAGCCTGCATGTCCACGGCGTGGACTACGCGATCGACAGCGACGGCACGCGCCTCACCAACAGCGTGGTGGCGCCCGGCGAGAGCCGCCTCTACACGTGGAACTCCCACGAGCTGGGCACCCGCGACGACGGCACCCTGATCCCGGGCAGCGCGGGCTACTGGAACTACCACGACCACGTGGTGGGCACCGACCACGGCACCGGCGGGCTCCAACGCGGCCTGTACGGCGGCCTGATCGTCCGGCGCAGGGGCGACATCCTGCCGGACAAGCAGTTCACGGTCGTCTTCAACGACATGACGACCAACAACCTTCAGCAGGGACCGAACTTCGCGGCGAAGATCGGTGAACGCGCCGAGTTCATCGTGATCACGCACGGCGAGTTCTACCACACGTTCCATCTGCACGGTCACCGCTGGGCGGACAACCGCACCGGCTTCCTCGCCGACGCGAACGACCCCACGCGCGTCATCGACAACAAGATCTGCGGCCCGGGCGACTCGTTCGGCTTCCAGGTCTACGCGGGCGAGCACGTGGGCCCGGGCCACTGGATGTACCACTGCCACGTCCAGAGCCACTCCGACCACGGCATGGTCGGCATCTTCACCGTCAGCAACGAGGACGGCTCCATACCCGGACCGCCCCCCGACCACCACTGAGACGCCACCCGGCCGGTCGGGGACGGCAACGGCGCCGCCCCCGCCCGGCCGTCAACCCGCCGCGACGCCTCGCGGTGACGGCTGGTTCACAGCTGGGCGGCGCGGTCGAGCAGGGGGCGGCCCCACCGCTCGGTCAGCGCCCGTTCGAGCACCGCGCCCACCCGGTACAGGCGGTCGTCGGCCATCGGCGGCGCGAAGATCTGCATCCCCACCGGCAGGTCGTCCTCGGGCGCGAGGCCGCACGGCAGCGACATCACGGCGTTCCCGGCGAGGTTGGCCGGGATGGTGCACAGATCCGCCAGATACATCGCCACCGGGTCGTCCACCCGCTCGCCCAGGGGGAACGCCGTGGTCGGCGTCGTCGGCGACACCAGCACGTCCACCCGCGCGAACGCGGCGTCGAAGTCCCGCGCGATCAGCGTCCGCACCTTCTGCGCCGAGCCGTAGTACGCGTCGTAGTACCCGGAGGACAGCGCATAGGTGCCCAGCATGATGCGGCGCTTGACCTCGGCGCCGAACCCCGCCTCCCGCGTCAGCGCCATCACCTCGTCCGCCGAGCGCGCCCCGTCGTCGCCCACCCGCAGCCCGTACCGCATGGCGTCGAAGCGCGCGAGGTTGGACGACGCCTCGCTCGGCGCGATCAGGTAGTACGCCGCGAGCGCGTCGTCGAACGACGGGCAGGACACCTCGACCACCTCGGCGCCGAGCGCGGTGAGCAGCTCGACGGCCTCGCCGAACCGCCGCTCCACGCCCGCCTGATACCCCTCGCCCGCCAGCTCCTTGACCACCCCGACCCGCACCCCGCGGATCTCCTCCGCCCCCGCCGCCGCCACCACGGGCGGCACGGGCGCGTCGATCGACGTCGAGTCCAGCGGGTCGTGCCCCGCGATCGCCTCGTGCAGCAGCGCCGCGTCGAGCACCGTGCGGGCACAAGGGCCGCCCTGGTCGAGCGACGACGAGTACGCCACGAGGCCGTAACGCGACACCGCGCCATACGTCGGCTTCACGCCCACCGTGCCGGTCAGCGCGGCGGGCAGCCTGATCGAGCCACCCGTGTCGGTGCCGATCGCCAGCGGCGCCTGGAACGCGGCGAGCGCCGCCGCCGATCCACCGCCCGAGCCGCCGGGGATCCTGGACAGGTCCCAGGGGTTGCCCGTGGGGCCGTACGCGCTGTTCTCGGTGGACGAGCCCATGGCGAACTCGTCCATGTTCGTCTTGCCGAGGATCACCACCCCGGCCTCCCGCAGCCGCCGCGTCAGCGTCGCGTCATACGGCGGGACCCAGCCGTCCAGGACCTTGGAGCCACACGTCGTGGGCATGTCCCGGGTCGCGAAGACGTCCTTGAGCGCCAACGGGACGCCCGCGAGCGGCCCGAGCCGCTCACCGCCCGCCCGGCGCGCGTCCACGGCGCGCGCCTGGGCGAGGGCGCCCTCGGCGTTCACGTGCAGAAACGCGTGGACCTTCCCGTCCACCGCCTCGATCCGCGCCAGATGAGCCCGCGTCACCTCGACGGCTGAGACATCCCCGGCCCGGACGGCGGCGGCGATCCGCGCCGCGCTCCACCGGACGATCTCGGCTGCGTTCCCGTTCATGACGCTCTCGGCCACCCCTCTGGTCGCACCGGCCCCAGCCGGTGCGACACATCCTAAGGGTGCTCGGGCGGCGGGAAGACGCCGTGGCCGCGGCGCTCGCCGGTGAACGGCGTCGGCTTCCGATCCAGGGTGAGGGGGCGTCCGTTTCCCGGGATTCCCCCTGACCTGCGGAAACGCCAGGACGTCCCTTGACGGGCCAGGGGCGCGGACCTACGGTCCCCTCACTTCCACCCTCCACCACCAGGGAAGTGACGCATGCGCAGAAGTCCCCGAACGCTCGCCGTGCTCGCCGCCGCGGGCGCCCTCTCCCTGCTCGCCGCGGGCCCGGCGTCCGCCGAGGTCGAGCCCGGCGGATGGACCTCCACCTCGCCGGGGTTCAACGTCCAGGAGCGCGGCTGCGGCCAGGTCGACGGGCTGACGTTCCGCCTCACGTGCTCCACCGCGAGCGGCGACCAGCGCGCCGAACGCCGCTACGACACCTACACCGGCGGCAGCCGCCAGTTCGAGGGCTCGTTCCGCGTCGACAGCATGAGCGGCACGCGGATCAGCCTCAAGCAGACGTTCCACGAGTCCGGCTCGGGGCCGTACTTCATGCTCGCCGTCGAGCGCGGCGGCAGGCTCTACGCGGTGCACGGCGGCCAGACGCTCTCGAACGCGGGCACCGTCGGCGCCACCGTGCGCGTCAACACCGTGCACGACGTGGGCAGCGAGCACCGCACGTATATCAACGGCTCCCGCGTCCACACCTACGCGAGCCCGGGCGGCAGCTTCTACGACAAGTTCGGCGCCTACCGCACGAACAGCGGCGCGGGACCTGCCACGGTCACCTGGAGCGGCGTCCACTTCTGGCGGAGGTGAGCGCCGCGACGCGCCGCGCCCTCCCGCTCGCGCTCCTCGCGCTCGCCCTGCTGGTGGCGGCCTGCTCGGGGCCGCCACCAGCGGGGGAGCGCGGTCCCACGCTCACGGCCACCCTCACCACGCCCACCGACATCGACCTCAGCTGGGAGGCAGGCGCCGAAGTGGCGGGCTGGGTCCTGGAGTTCGCCACGGAGGAGGGCGGCCCCTACACCCCGCTCCAGTACCTCCCGCCCGAGGTGACGACCTACCGCCACCCTGACCTGATGCCGGGGACGCCGTTCCACTACCGGCTGGTGACCTTCCGTGGACCGGCCTCGGAGTCGGTCGACGTGGCCTTGCCCGATGGCGAGTTGACGGAGGAGGACGAGAACGCCGACCACACGTGGCTCGAGCCCGTCACCCGGGAGGGCGCCACGGTCCACGGCGCGCCCCTGAGCAGCCCCGACGCCGCCCGCCCCACCGACCTGGCCGCCGAGATCAAGCACGCCAACGGCATCCACTTCACGTGGACCGACCGCGCGGTGGACGAGGAGGGCTTCCTGCTCGAGTCCCGCGTCGAGGGCGGCGCCCCGTTCTACGGCCCGATCGCCCTGATCGACCCCGACGTCAACTCCTATGGCCTGATCACCCTCCCCGAGGAGAAGACGGCCTCCTACCGCGTCCGCGCGTTCACCCACGGCCCGGCGTCCAACACGGTGCGGGTCACCACCGGCGGTGGCTGAACGAGCGGCGGCCACCGGCCGGACGCCCTACTCACGCAGCAGAGCGACAAGGCTCCGCCCATACGCCCGCCCCGTCGCCGCCTCGATCCGCGTGCCACCGGGCACGCCCCGCACTGTCACCCCCGCGTCAACATCTACGGGCCGCAGCCGCCGTCCCCGGAGGACGACGGCCACCCGGTCGCGTTCCGTCGTCGGGTCGGCCAGCGCCAGCGACACCGTGCCGTCGTCGGCCTCGCGCAGCAGGACGGACGCCGGGCCCTCGACGCTCAGGCGGCCCGCGCGGTGGGTGCCGGGGGCGAACGCGTTGGCGGCGAGCAGCCGCAGGCCCGTGTGCTCGACGGCCTGGAGGCGCGTCGTGTTGGACAGGACGGCCAGCGGGCCATGGGCGTACGCGCGCAGCCGCCGCTCGCTCGCGCCGGGGACCAGCGCCCAGGCCATCGCGCGGGGGCGGTCGCCCGGGGGCTGCTCGAAGGTCAGGGAGAACACCCGGCGGGTGACGGGGGTGTCGGGGTTGGCCGCGCGGAGGGCGCGCAGGCTGCGGGTGACCGTGTCGAGGGTGACGGCGGGCCGCCGTTCGCCGCCGATGAAGACATAGCCGACCGCCGTCGCGCGGGTGGCGTTCGCCCAGCGCAGCCAGGCGAGAGGCGCGGCGCGGTCGCCCGTGCCTGACCAGCGGTCGCCGTTCGCCAGGCGCCCGCTCAGCACGATCTCGTCGGCGGGCTCGGACACGCGGGCGTCGACCGTGGTGGTCACCGCGCGCCCCGCCGGGTCGCCCACCCCGGCGGCCATGACCACGATCTCGTCGTCGAACATGAACCACGACTTGGTGGCCTCCGCGTTGCGGTGCACCACGAAGTCCGGGGGGAGCAGGCCCTGTTGGGCGGCGGCGTACGCGGCGTCCTGCGACTGCGCGAGCCCGGCCACGCCATAGGCGCCGAGGCGGGCGCCGCCGGAGAACGGGTGGGTGCCGCGCGGGAAGTAGACATAGGTGTTCTGCGCCTCGGACGAGGACGTGAAGCCCGCCTCGGGGTTGTCGTACCAGAACCCCCCGTACAGCTCGGGCACCGTGCGCCGTTCCTCGACAGGAGCGGTCACCCCGGCGAGGCGCGTGGGGGAGACGGTCGCGTAGAACGCCGTGCCATGGCCCGACGTCTGGTCCTGGCCCGAGAGATAGAGGTGGTGCGCGCCCTCGCCCTGGAACCAGGGCATCAGGTTCTCGCCGTTCATGTACTCGTACTTGCTGATCCGTGACGAGCTGCGGGCCAGGGCGAACGCGTAGCCGGGGCGCCGGTGGACGGTCTTGTCCATGGCGTTGAACGCCGCGTGCCGCGCGGGCGGGTTGAGGTCGGCGGCGGGGATCGACGCGTCGGCGAGGATGTCGGCGTAGCGGCCGACGCTGACCGGGGAGAGGAACGCCGTGGGGTCGAGGGGCGCGCGCGAGGTCTCCCGCACATGCTTCACATAGCCCTTGAGCGCGTCCGCTTCGGCGCCCGTCGCGTGGGCGGAGAGGTCGACCACGGCCTCGACGACGGTCGCCACGGCCGCGTAGCCCGTCGTGGTCCGCGACACGGCGCGGCCCCTGACCAGCTCCATCATCCAGCCCTCGTGGATGACCGGCGCGAACCCGTCGGCGAGCCAGCCGGTGACGGTGGAAACGAGCCCGTTCAACCCGTCCTCAGGGCCATGGCCCGTGCCCTGGAGGATCTTGATCGTCTGAACGACCCGCGTCAGCAGGGACGTTCCATAGGAGCCGGTGTAGGCGACGGACGCGTGCTGGATGAACGAGCCGTCGGCGTAGAAGCCGTCGGTGACGCCATGCCTGAGGTCATAGGGGTCGATGGTGGCGTAGACGGTGAGGTGGTCGGCGACGGCCTTGGTGACGCGGGCCGCGTCGTCGAGGACGGCGCCCTGGAGGACGCGGTTGGTGGTGATGTCGGCGAGGTTGGCGCCGGTGTGGAAGCGCGAGTCCAGGTCGACGTCGCCGTCCTCGCCGTTGCGCAGGTAGGCGTCCATGGTGGCGACCAACGCCGGTGTCAGGTCGGGGCGTTGGGCGGCGAGGTCGTCGGCGAGCAGGACCAGGGCGCGGCTGAGGTGGGTGGAGATGCCGATCTCCCAGTTGTGCCAGTTGCCGTAGTAGCCGGTCGACTGGTCGCCGTAGTGGGTGGCGTGGAGCCAGGCGAGGGCGTCGATGACGCGGCTCCGCACGGCCGTGTTGCCCGGCAGGTCGGAGGCCGGGCCGCCGGGGACGCGGGTGGCGAGGGCGATCTCGGCGAGGTACCGGAACGACGTGGTGAGGTGCGCGTCGTTCTCGCCCAGGGGAACGCCGAGGAACAGCTCGCCTGGGCCCGCCGCGTCCAGGGCGGCGAGCCGGTCGCGCGCGGTGGTGTCGATCGCGGCGAGCTTGGCGGCGGTCTCGGGGCGGGCGTTGGACTCGGGCGTTCCGGCGAGCAGGGCCACGGTGTTGGCGAGGATCCGCTCGTGGTCCGCGCCTCTCGGGGCGGCCTGGGCGGGGGAGTTGAGCGCCCCCGCCAGGAGAGGCGCGGCGGGGACGGCCGACAGCAGGGCACGGCGTGAGAGGCGCAACGGGACGCTCCTGGGTTCGACCGGAAGGCGATGGCCGCATCCAACCAACCGCGCGTCGCCGTGTCACCACCCGTGCGGGGAAGGAGCGTTGCCTCTCTCATCGCACCTGGCGCGCCATGGCACGGGCAGTGCTCCGATGGCGGGCCCACTCACGGGACGCCCGCACCATCCGAGCCGTCCAGGGGTCCGGCTCATCTCCGCCGATCTCCTCCCAGAGATTCGCATGGGCCTGGGCGAAGGCATTGACTGCCACACCGGGGGCCGCGTGCCACGCGGGAATCCGACGGGCCCAGTGTTCGGCCGATGCGGCGGTGTGACCGCCCGCCGCCATGAGCCATATCACCCAGTAGGCCGCGTCCAGCCATGGCGCTCCGCGAGTGGCCCACGCCCAGTCGACAAGGGATGCCCGCCCGTCGATGAGCACGTTGGCATTGTTCATGTCGGTGTGCAGCAGTGAGTTTCCGGCGAACTGCTCGGCATCTCCGGTGTTGTTCACGTACTTCGCCAGACGCTGCTCGGCCCTTCGCAATTCGACGTCGGGACAGGGAATCCGACCCAATCGACACAGCGCGTCAGCAACGAGTGGCAGGTCCGGTGAGTCCGCCGAGTAGTCCGCGTGGTGTCCTTCCAACGCCTCAAAACTCAGTAGGTGCCATCCGTCTGTTTCGACTTCCCAGAGCAGCGCCGGGGCGACTTTCCGGATATGGGGGTTGACATCTGCCTCGCGGCGTTGCGTCCATGCCCATGTGTGATCCGAGCGGAGTCCCTTGATGAAGCAGACCCCCGATTCGGAATGGACACGCGCCCCGACCTGGCTGTTCCGTCCCTCGGTTGCGGACTCGGTCTTGAGAACGGGTCCGGTGCGTTCTTCAACGGCACTGATAACCACAGACGGAAGTTGTTCGAACGCCATACGAGTGGTCGACATGCCCCGCAGTCTCCCACACGGCACCGCGCGGACTTCGATGCACGCGAATGCGACGTCCAGGATGGTGCGGGGCTCGGCAGGCGCGTGCCATTACCCGCTGCGGCGGGCTCAAGTCCTCATAGCTCGGCGGGCGTGCCGTGTCCCTCGTCCACGGCTGTGCCTCCTCTTCTGCGGCGGAGTGGAATCCCATGCCCACCCGACAATGTCGACTTCCGTGACCCGTCGAAGAGTTATCTCTTCTCCCGTGCAGAAGATGATACGAACGCTTTTCGGGTGCGACTTCGTGCGCCATCGGACCCTGTATGACTTCTGTTTGATCTCGATCAGGTCCCCGGCGCGCACCAATTCGGCGGACGTGCGCATCAAGAAACCCTCTTCTGCGCCAGATAGATTTGGGCGTGGCATCCCTTGCAGTACGTTCCGCCGTCGCTGCGCGTCTCCAGCTCCCGATGCCTACAGCTCTCGGTCACGGTCGGTACCCCCTGCCGGGGGTCGACTGTGTCCGCTCGCACGAATCAAGCGCTTCGACCAGCCTGCGGGCATCGCCGAGTGTCAACGGACTGATGACGATGCTTCGTTGCACACTCACGGTGCCGACCTGGACGAGTGCGCCGATCCCCAGAAGCGCGAACAAGTCGCGCAGCGCGTTCCTGATCTCCGTCTCGTCCCCCTGCCGTCCCTGCCCCCGCTGCCCCCCGGCAGGCTGGGGCGGGGCGCTCACCGCACCAGTCCCTTCCCTGCGTTCGGGCCGTCGATGAGCACGTGGGCCACGTTGCCCCGAGTCGATGGAAGAGCCACGTACGAGTCTCCGGGGGGCGTCACGGGGGTACGAACCATGGGGAACCTCTTGCGTCTCGTCGCTCTTTCGAGCGGCAACTACTGTCTGTATGACAAGGGTTGCCCGGCGCGCGTACGCTGAACAGGCACAACGCCATGACTGCGCCGCTGTCATGACGGTGAGTCATGCCAGCGGCACAGTCATATCGGAGGGAGTTGACGTGACCGTTGAAGCGGAGGAGTTCCCCGATCCCGCGTCCTCGTTGCTGGCGTTCTTCGGATCAGAGCTACGCAGGGTTCGCCAGGATGCGGGGCTGTCCCAGGAGGAGGGAGCCAGGAAGGCGCACACCACGCAGTCGATGCTCAGCAAGGTGGAGGCGGCCAAGCGCGTGCCGTCCGAGGATCTTGCGCGTGACCTCGACGCGGCGTTCGGCACGGGCGGGCACTTCAGCCGCTTGTACCCGCTGGTGATCCGGTATGCCTACCCCTCGTGGTTCCTGCCGTACGTCGAGTTGGAGCAAGAGGCAACGTCGATGCGCGTGTTCGAGAGTCAGATCATTCCGGGGCTTCTCCAGACGGAGGACTACGCGCGGGCCATGCTCAGCGCGGTACGCCCTGACAACCTTGATGACCTGGTTGCCGCACGCATGACGCGTCAGGAGGTCTTCGAGAAGGAGACTCCGCCGCGTACATGGTTCGTCCTGGATGAGTTCGTCCTACTGCGTTCGATCGGCGGCCCTGACGTGTTCCGCACCCAACTCGAGCGCCTGTTGACAGCCGGGCAAGACCCTCGAACGGTGATCCAGGTGGTCCCCCGCACGGTCGTCGCCCATGCCGGGCTGGCCGGGCCGTTCACACTCCTGGGGTTCGACGAAGGAGCTGACGTGCTCTACGTGGACGGCTTCTCACAGGGCCGTATGGCTCTCGACACGACCGAAGTAGCCGCCGGTGGCCATGCCTATGATCTTCTTAGGGCTGCCGCCCTGTCGCACGACGCGACCGCCGAACTGATCGGCAGGCACCTGGAGGAACGAGACCGATGAACCGCGCCGAAACGCTGACCGTCACCGCGTGGCGGACGAGCAGCTACAGCACAAACGGCGGCAATTGTGTGGAGATCGGAGAAGGGATCACACATGCCGTTCCCGTGCGGGACTCCAAGAACCCCATGGGCCCGGCCCTGGTCTTCTCAGGCGATCAGTGGGACGGATTCATGATCGCGCTCAAGGGTGGGGCACTCTTCACCCAGGGCCGTGGCCCTCTCACCTAAAGCGTCGGCCGATCTGATCGGCGCCCACATGAAGGAGCTGGACCGTTGACCAACGCTGACGCGCTGCCGGTGACGTGGCGCAAGAGCAGTTACAGCACCAACGGCGGAGACTGCCTGGAGGTTGGGGAAGGAATCGCGCGCGTCGTTCCCGTGCGGGACAGCAAGGCGCCGAGCGGCCCCGCGGTGACGTTCTCGGCCGATAGCTGGGACGGCTTCGTCGAAACCCTCAAGCGTGGCGAACTACGCCGCTGACGCGGCCGAACCGCTGCCCCTGTTCACCACCGAGTCGAAGCCTCGTCGTCCCCACGGCGGGGCTTTCGTATGGCCCGTGTGCGGGTGGGGCGTTGACGGGCGGCCCGTTGAACCGACGACGAGTCGTTGGTTCAACGGGCCTCGGGTCAGGTGGTCGTGCGGCGGCCGCGCCGCGTGGCCCTGGCCGAACCGGCCTGCGTCGTCGCCCCGTTGACGGGCCGGTCGCCCGCCGCCGGATCGGAGGCGGCGGCCGGGGCGCCGTCGATCCGGAACTGCGACCCGGGCTGGATGACGATGTCACCGTCGGCGGAGTCGGTGATGGTGACATCGGTGAGAGTGGCGTTGCCTCGGGCGCCGCTCATGGCGAGGATGCCCGCGCCGTTGGTGGAGCGGTCGATGGTGACGTTCTCGATCGTGACATCGGGAACGTTGCCGCCGCCGGTCTTGAACTGGATGCCGTCGTAGGTGGAGTCGTGGATCGCGGTGTCGCGGATGGTGACGCCGGGGATGTCCTGGCCCGCGGCGAAGAGCGTGATCGCGCCGAACTCCTGGTCCTCGTTCCAGAACGCCCCGCCGGTGCGGTGGAGTTCGTTGCCCGCGATCAGGGTCTGTCCGGAGAAGGGCAGGGGGTCGTGGTCGGTGGCCAGCATGATGCCGGGGTAGTTGGCGGTGTCGGAGATGACGTTGTTCTCGATGGTGTTGCCATAACCCCCGTAGATCGCCACGCCGTTGGCCCGCCAGGGGAGTTGAATGGTGTTGTTGCGGAAGGTGTTGTCGTGGCCGATGTCGGTGGCCGGGTCACGCACATAGCGGTTGGCCCACACCGCCAGGGCGTCGTCCCCCGTGGTGCGGAAGGAGGAGTTGACCACCGTGGAGTCGCTGGTGCCGTTGGTGAGGTTGATGCCGTCGGCATAGGTGTTGCGGATCCGCATGCCGGAGAACTCCACCCCGTCGCCCGGGCCCCACAGCTCGGGGATGTTGCTGTGGTCACGGCCGACCCAGACCCCGACGTTGGCGTGCTCGATCCACACATTGCTGATCTTCGTGTCCTGCCCGAAGCGCCCGTTGAGGCCCACCCCGCCCTCGGCGCCGCCCTCGCCGCCGCGGATCGTGCCCGAGCCGAAGATCGCCAGGTCGGAGATCCGGGTGTTGTCGTCGATGTCGAACCCGAAGTTCCCCTCGTGCGGGTGGTTGATCCCGCCCGCCTCGTGCGGCGGGGTGAGGGTGTACAGCTGCGAGTGCCACATGCCCGCGCCGCGGATCGTGACATCCCTGATGCCCACCTGGTTGAACGGGCCCCGGTCCAACGGGTCGTCCGTGAGGATCTTCTGCTCCTGCCGCCACCGGCCAGGGCCGATCCACACGCAGTCGATGACGCCGTTCTGGTCGTCCGTCACCGCGGCCTGGATCGCCGCGGTGTCGTCGTTCCCGTCATCGGGCACCGCGCCGTACTCGGTGATCGAGACGCACTCCGCGGGCTTGGCGCTCGGCGGGGCGACCTGCTCCAGGTCCACCAGGTCGATGATGTGGAACGAGGCATTGTCACCGGCGTCGCGCTGGAGGCGGAACGTCGTCCCCGCCGGATAGGACTCGTCGAGCAGCGCGTGGGACTCGTCGAACAGCCGCCGCGCGTCCGCCTGCGGCGTGTTGGTCAGTCCTTCGGGATCGTCCGTGTTGCCGTAGAGCCAGCTGTGCTTGGACGACAGCTCCAGCTTGCGGACGAACTCACCGTCCGCGTACAGGCTGATCGTCGCCTCCTGCCCGCCCCCGCCGGGGGCGTCGGGGATCGAATTGCGCACCACGATCGCGTTCGCTTGAGCCGTCGAGGTGAACTGGACATATTCCCCCACCGCGTCGAGCCGTACCGACTCACGCCCCGAGGACTCCGACGCGAAGTTGGTGTGCCCGAACGTCCGTTCAGGGTCGGCCTGGAGCAACTCCCCGGTGTACTCGCCCGCCTCCGCCTCGTATTCCACATACGGAAGCGCGGCCCCGCGACCGACCACGATCGCCTCGGTGAGGACGTTGTTGGACTCGTCGGTCTCGTCGACCACATCGGTGGCGTCCGCCGTCGCGGTCAGGGTCGCTCCGCCGTCGGTGGCGGTCCAGGTGCCGCCGAGGGCGACGGCGACGGTCCCGCCCGCGTCGACGCGCGGTGTGGTGCCGTTGAGCGTGGTGCCGCCCACGGTCAGCCGCGTCACGGTGCCGGCGGCGACATCGGTGGTGCCGCGGTTGTGCACCTCGGCGGTGAACGAGACCGGTGAACCCGCCGCGGGATTGGCCGGGTTGGCGGCGATGCCGAGCACCGTCAGGTCGGGCCCCGGGCTCCGGCCGACCACCAGGTCCTCGTCGGCGGCGAGGGTGTTGTTCGTCTCGACCTGTTCGACGACGTCGTCGTCCGGGTCCACGGTGGCCGAGACGCCGTGGCTGCCCTCGGCGCGCTGCCCGACGGCGACCGGGACGGTCGCCGACTCGCCAGGGCCGAGCGGCCCGACGGGCGCGCTGCCCGCGACCGCGCCGCCGATCCTGACCTCCACCGTGGTGGCAGCGGCGGCGGCGCTCCCGGCGTTCTCCACCGTGGCGTGCACGATGATCTCGTCGCTCGCCAGCGGGGATTCCGGCGTCCACGACAGGTCGGTGACCGTCAGGTCCGGGTTGGGCGCCGGGGTGCCGAACACCTGGAGCTCGCCGACCTGGCCGCCGGGCGCGCCGGTGTTGCCGTGGAAGCGCAGCTGGACGTCGGCGACGCGCCCGGCGACCGGGATCGTGACGGAGTTCTGGTTGCCCGAGGGGCTGAAGGAGTAGTCGGCCCTGGCCTCGAGCGACGTGAACTGCGACGCGTCACGCGCGCGGCCCAGGATCTCGATGCTCTGGGTCCTCGGGCCCCAGATCGGGTCGGGGTCGAGCCCCACCACGACCGAGTCGAGGTCGGCGTCGGTGCCCAGCTCCACCGTGAGGGTCGACGGGTGGCCCGCCGACTCCCAATAGCTGGTGAGGCTGCCGTCGTTGGCGTGGGTGGCGACATAGCCCTGGGTCGTCGACGAGGCCGATATCGGCTTGCCGAGCGCCAGGTTGACGTCCTGGGCCGCCGAGGCGGCGGTGGGCAGCAGGCCGAAGGCCAGCATGGCGGTCATGACCATGCCACTGACCAGCCGTCGGCTGTGGTGTGTGCGTCTCATGGTGTCCTCTGTCCCGAACGCAGGTCGGATGGGGGCCACTGCCGCGAACTTGCAAGAGACATCAAGATTTTTGAGTTGTTTACGTCAATCTCTTGCGAGGCGCAGTAAGGGAACTTAAAGCATGTGACCCGCTTGTCAACGCCTCGTGCACACCCGTCACCCACCACGACGGCACCCCCGGGGCGCGCGCCCCGGGGATGGGAGCCGCGGGGTCAGTCGATGCGGGGGACGTAGGGGAACGTGGGGGAGGGGTGGGCGGAGGTGGATCCCTTGTCGAGGCCGATGCCGAGCGGCGTGTTGGCGGCGAGCGAGAACATCACGTCGGGCGCGTTGTCCGTGAGCGCGCGGCCGTTCCAGCACGCGAAGCCGTAGATCGCCGCGCTGCCGACGGCGTAGGGCAGCACGTTGGGGAAGATCCTGGCGGCGAACGCCTTGCCGTAGGCGGCCGGGTCGTCGGCCGTGCCATAGGCGGCGACGACCCCGGCGACCATGTTCGCCACTGTCTCCCCGTGGACCTTGATGTCGTCGGCGGGAAGTGTCGCGTTGAGCCGGTTGCCCAACTCCCCGTTCTCCTGGGCGAAGAGCGGGTGCACCATCGGGTGCCCATAGCGATTGACGATGCGCCAGCCGCCCGCGTCGGTGGCCAGGCTCGTCAGGCCCCACACGTCGATGCGCCGGTCCGCGCCAGCGACCGGCAGCAGCGCCTCGTCGGGGATCTCGAGCACGATCGTGTATACCTCGTTGTCCACGAAGAGATTGGTCGCCGACGAAGGGCTCCACCCCGACAGGTCGACGCGGGTGCCATGGGCGAACGCCGCCCCCACGGCCTTGAGCACCGTCGGCTCGATCCAGAACGGGTCGTGCGCGCGGCCCGTCCACATCCGCAGGCCGTCGTCCGCCGTCACGGAGTCCCCCGTGAAGCCCCCCGCGATCACCGTCCCCGACGCCCGCGCGTCCCGCGCCTGCGCCCCCGTCAGCATGCGCATCTCGAACTCCTGGCGCCCCCGCGCGTCACGGTCGCCGAAGGTGAAGCGGTAGGTCAGGTCCTCGGTCGCGTCGTGGTCGCAGTCGATCTTGATCTCGTACATCGCCTCGGGGTGGAAGCCCCGCGGCGCGTCCTGCCCCGCGGCCGAAGGGCAGACGTCGAGGACGAACGCCGTGCCCGTCTCGCCGCGGAAGACATACAGGTCGGTGATGTCCAGGCGGGCGTCGTCGAGGGCCTGGGGGGAGTCGAGGTGGTGGGACATGGGGGCGGCCTTTCCTTGCGGCTGCGTCGGACGGGGGTGCGGCGCGATCGCCGCGCCGCGAGTGTCGGTCCGCGCCACCGCCGCCGCCCCCGGGGCCACGCCGTTCGCGCCGCCCGTCACCCCGCCCGTCACCCCTACGGGCGCACCGCCGCGCGCCCGCCCTGGCCACCGCCCCACCCGCCCCGCCGACGCGGCGGCGGTATGGCTCGGGCCCCCACTGCTCGGGACGAAACAGTGGCGGTCCGCCCTATCGGGGCCGCCCGCCGTCGTTCCTACTGTGCGGCCATGCAGAGCAACCCGAACGGCACCGAGCCCGCCGCGTTCCTCACCGGGCGCACCGCCCTGGTCACCGGCGCGGCCAGCGGGATCGGCCGGTCCTGCGCGCGCGCCCTGGCCGCGGCCGGAGCCCATGTCCTGGTGGTCGACCTGGCAGGGGACGGCGCCCGCGCCACGGCCGACGAGATCGGCGGAACGGCCGTCGTCGCCGACCTCGCCGACCCCGCCGCGGTCGACGCGCTCCCCGCCGACGCGGACATCGTGGTCAACAACGCGGGCCTCCAACACGTCGCGCCTCTCCATGAGTTCCCGCCCGACCGCTTCACCCTCATCCAGCGCGTCATGGTCGAGGCGCCCTTCCGGATCCTGCGCCGCACCCTGCCCCATATGTACGCGCGCGGATGGGGACGCGTTGTCAACGTCTCCTCGGTCCACGGCCTGCGCGCCAGCTCGTTCAAGGTCGCCTATGTCACCGCCAAGCACGCCATCGAGGGCCTGAGCAAGGTCACCGCCCTCGAGGGCGCCCCGCACGGGGTGACGAGCAACTGCGTCAACCCCGGCTATGTCCGCACCCCCCTGGTCGAGAACCAGATCGCCGCCCAGGCCGCCGCCCATGGCATGCCTGAGGAGGACGTGGTGCGCCGCGTGATGCTCGAACGGGCCGCGATCAAGCGCCTGATCGAGCCCGAGGAGGTCGCCAGGACCGTCCTGTGGCTGTGCGGCCCCGACACGGCCTACCTCACCGGCGCCTCCCTCCCCCTGGACGGCGGCTGGACCGCCAACTGACGCCCGCGCCACCCCCGTTCGGGCACCGGACCACCGCCCGTGCCGCACCCATGGGCAGGGGCCGCGTCGCCTGCCAGGATGGCCGGACATGGGACCACAGGCGGCGTCGGCCGTTTCGCGGGTGCGCGTGCTCCTCGACCTCCTCGCCGGGGGCGCGCCCGCCGAGGAGTTCGGGGCGGTCGCCGCCGAGGCACGGCGGGCCGGGGTGGCGCCCGACGAGCTGGCCGAGATCGAACGGGCCACCGCCGTCGCCCTGCGGGTGCGCGGCGCCCTGCGGCAGCACCGGCGGCGGGAGGCCGAGCTGACCGCGCTGTTCGACACCGTCGGCGACCTGGCCGCGCTGCGGGACCTGGACGCGGTGCTCACCTCCATCGTCCGCAGGGCCCGCGTGCTGCTCGGCACCGACACCGCGTATCTCACGCTCCCCGACGAGGAGGCGGGCGACACCTACATGCGGGTCACCGACGGCTCGGTCTCCCCGCTCTTCCAGCACCTCCGCCTCGAACTCGGCGAAGGACTCGGGGGGTTGGTCGCCCAGACCGCGACGCCCTACGCCACCCCCTCGTATCCGACGGACGAGCGGTTCCGGCACACCTCCACGATCGACGCGGGCGTCCTCGACGAGGGCCTGGTGGCGATCCTGGGCGTGCCGCTGGTCCTCGGGTCGAGCGGCGACCCCGACCGCAAGGTGATCGGCGTGCTCTTCGCCGCCGACCGCTCCCCGCGGACGTTCGCGCCCGACGAGGTCGCGCTGCTGTGCTCGCTGGCCGCGCACGCCGCCATCGCCATCGACACCGCGCGGGCGCTGGCCGACACGCGCGCCACGCTGGCCGAGCTCGCCGAGGCGAACGCCGTGATCCGCGCCCACTCCGCCGCCATGCAGCGGGCCGCCGAGGCACACGACCAGCTGACCGACCTGGTGCTGCGCGGCGGGGAGCTCTCGCAGGTGGCGTCGGCCGTCGCCGGGCTGCTCGGCGGCGCCATCACCCTGCACGACGCGGGCGGCCGCCCGCTCGCCGCGGTGGGCCCTGGGGGCGGCGCGTTCACCGGGCGGCATGACCCGGACGAGCTGGCCGAGGCCGTCGCCGACTCCCACGCCACCGCCCGCGCGGTGCCACGCCGCGACCGCTGGGTGTGCGCCGCCAGGGCGGGCCAGGAGCTGCTCGGGGGCCTCGTGCTGCACGGCCGCCCCGAACTGGCCGACGCCGACCGCCGGTTGTTCGAACGCGCCGGGGTCGTCACCGCGCTGCTGCTGCTTCTGCGGCGCTCGGTTGCCGAGGCCGAGAACCGCATCCGGGGCGAGCTGATCACCGACCTGCTCACCGCCCCCGACCGCGACCCCAAGGGCCTGGTCGAACGCGGCAGGCGGCTCGGCGTCGACCTGTCCCGCCCTCATCTGCTGCTGGTCGCCGAGGCCTCGGCCGAGGCCCGCAAGCGCCTCGCCGCCGCGGCCAGGCAGCACCTGTTCGGCACCGAGAGCGTCAGCGCCGAACACGCGGGCGCCATCGTGATGTTGCTGCCCGCCGACGACGCGGGCGCCGCCGCGAGGGCCGCCGCGGCCCAGATGTCGCAGCTCGTCGGCGCCCCCGTCACCGTCGGCGCCGCGGGCCCGGCCGCCGAGCCCGCGGCGCTGGCCGCCGCCCACGCCGAGGCCGCCCGCTGCCTGCGCGCGCTGCGGGTGCTCGGCCGGGTGGGCGACGGCGCGTGCGCCGCCGAACTCGGCTTCCTCGGCGTGCTGTTGGGCGACGACCGCGATGTGCGCGGCTATGTGGCCGCCACCCTTGGCCCGCTGCTCGACTACGACGCCCGCCGCGGCACCGAGCTGATCCGCACCCTGCGCGCCTACTTCGGCCGGGGCCGCAGCCTCACTCGCGCCAAGGACGACCTGCACGTCCACGTCAACACCGTGGTGCAGCGCCTCGACCGCATCGAGGCGCTGCTCGGACCCGACTGGAACAGCCCCGAGCGCGAGCTGGAGCTGCAACTCGCCCTGCGGCTCCACCTGTTGACCGGCGAGCCGGGCCAGGACCGCGGCTGATCCCGGCCGTTCAGCCGGTCAGGCCCCAGTCCCGGGCGATCCAGTGGCTCGAACACAGGCTGTCCAGGAAGAACGCCCCCGCCGTGCCACACTGTTCGGGCCCGGTGCCAGGGGCGACCGGCGTGCCGTGGCCGTTGCCCGGCGTGAGGTAGCCGATCACCGGGGGCTGGCCCGCGCCCGACTCGTACACCGAACGCGTGGTGTCGGCGGGCAGTTGCGACGTGGAGTCCGCCGTCTGGTCGCCGCCCAGCACGTCGGTCCACTGCTTGACCGACTCGTTCAGGTTCGCCGTCGCGACCACATAGTCCGCGCCGCCGTGCCACAGCGACACCGAGGGCCGCTCGCCGGTGAAGCCCGGGTGGGCCGAGCGCACCCGGTCGCCCCAGCTCGCGGCCGTCGCCGTCCGCCCGGGGAACATGCAGGAGAACGCGTCGAGCATGCTGCTCGCGCAGCCGTGCGGCGCGCCCGCGATGATCGCGCCGCCCGCGAACACGTCGGGGTAGGCGGCAAGCAGCGAGCCCGTCATGATGCCGCCGGCCGAGAGGCCCGTGGCGTAGACGCGCCCCGGGTCCGCGCCCAGCGAGGACACCGTGTGGTCGACCATCTGCTTCACCGAGAGCGCCTCGCCCGCGCCGCGCGCGATGTCGCTCGGCTGGAACCAGTTGAAGCAGCGGCTGACGTTGTTGCCCGCCTGCTGCTCGGCGGCGACCAGCGTGAAGCCGCCCGCGTCGGCGAACTTCTGCCAGCCCGAGCCGTCGACGTAACTCTGCGCGCTCTGGCCACAGCCGTGCAGCAGCACCACGACAGGGCTGCCCGGCTCGAGCCCGGGCGGCGCGTAGCGGTACATCACGAGGTTGCCGGGGTTGGAGCCGAACGAGGACACCCGCTCCAGGGGTGTGGCCGCCGCGGCGGGGCCGCCGGACGACAGGACGGACATCAGGCCGAGCACCAGGGCGGCGAGCAGGGTCGCCGCCCGGCGCGGCGCGCGGAGAGCCGTACGTCTGACGCGGGCTCTCATGGGGACTTCTCTGGGGACTCTCATGGGGGTGGTCCCTTCCGGCACCGGCCCTTCCCGCTCCGGCGCCGATGGATTCGTGTGTGGGGGTCGTGGCGCACCGTAGGTCGCCGCGGACGGCGCCCCTACGGCTGCCGGGGCCATGGGAGGGGGCCCCGCTGTGTGTCCCGCGCACATTGCCGCGACACGCGGCGCGGCGGACGCTGCTGCGGATCGCCGCTGGGCACCGGCCCGGCGCCGAGCCGGGCAACGAGCACCGCACCGAGCCGAGTCAGGGAGCCGCCGCGCCATGAGACCCGTCACCGCAAGCATCGCCGCGACCGCCCTGCTGGCGGTCCTCGCCACCGCGTGTTCCAGCCCTGGCGGCTCGGACGGGGAGGGGGAGGGCGGCGGTGACGCGGTGACCGTCGCCCTGATCACCTCCACCTCGGGCCCGTTGGCCTCCTACGGCGAGCAGTACCTCCAGGGCTTCGAGGCCGGGCTCGACCACGCCACGGGCGGCACGGGCGAGGTGGAGGGCGTCGCCATCGACGTGGTGCGCTCCGACGACGCGGGCGAGCCGTCCTCCGGGGTGAGCCTGGCCCGCCAGCGCATCGACGAGGGCGCCACCATCATCGCGGGCACCGCCTCCTCAGGCGTCGCCGTGCAGGTCGCGCCGCTCGCCGAGCAGAACGAGGTCCTCTACATCACGGGCCCCGCCGCGACCGACAGCGTGACAGGGATCAACGACTTCACGTTCCGCTCGGGCCGCCAGACCTACCAGGACGTGGTCACCGCGAGCGAGATCCTGGCCGCGGGCGAGGGCGACCTGGACGGCGCCCGGGTCACGGTCCTCGCGCAGGACAACGCGTTCGGGCAGGCCAACGTCACCGCGGTGGAGAGCGTGCTCACCGGCCAAGGGCTCGACGTGGCCTCGGTGTTGGTGCCGCCGTCGGCCACCGACCTCACCCCGTCGGCCGCGCAGGTCCTCGGCCAGGACCCCGATTTGGTGTTCGTCGCATGGGCCGGGGACACCGCCCAGACGATGTGGACCACGCTCGACCAGCAGGGCGTGCTCGACGCCGCCACCGTGGTGACCGGGCTCGACATCCGCGCGACCTACCCGGTGTTCGGCGCGGCGCGCGACAAGGTCACCCTGCTCGCCCACTACGTCCCCGGCGCCACCGACACCCCCGAGGCGCGGGCGATGGAGGAGTACTTCGCCGAAGAGGGCTGGGAGCCCGACCTGTTCAGCCCCGACGGCTTCACCGCGGCCCAGATGGTCGTCGAGGCGGTCCGCGCGGGCGGCGCCGAAGGGGACACCGCGGCGATGGTGGACGCGCTCGAGGGCTGGTCGTTCTCCGGCGTCAAGGGCGAGCAGACCGTGCGCGAGGGCGACCACGCGCTGCTCCAGCCGATGTTCGAGGCCAGGTTCGAGGGCGAAGTGCCGTCCGTGGTCCGCACGTTGGACCCCGCGACGGTGGCCCCCGCCGAGGCCGCGGGGGAATGACATGAGCGAGCCGACCTCCACCGCGGTGGCCGCGCCGCCCGTGCTCACCCTGACGTCCCTCGCGTGGTCCATCGGCGGCGCCACCATCGTCGGAGGCGTCGATCTGACCGTCGCCGAGGGCGAGTTGCTCGCGCTCATCGGGCCCAACGGCGCGGGCAAGACCTCGCTCTTCAACCTCGTCTCCGGCGTCACCCGCCCGACCGGCGGAACGATCACCCTCGCGGGCGTCTACGTGCACCGGCTGCCCCCGCACCGCCGCGCCCGCCTGGGCCTCGGCCGCACGTTCCAGTCCTCGTCCGTCTTCCCCACCATGACCGTCGCCGAGCACGTCGAGCTGGCCGCGCGCGCCGCGGGCGCCCGCCGCGTCACCGGCACGGACACCGCGGGGGTGCTCGAACGCGTGCGGCTGTCGCACCGGGCCGCCGAGCTCGCGGGCGGCCTGTCCCACGGCGACAAGCGCAAGCTCGAACTCGCCATGCTGCTCGCCCCCACCATCCACGGCGACGGCCCCCGGCTGATGCTGCTCGACGAGCCCATGGCCGGGGTCGCCGCCGAGGAGGTGGGCGAGCTGACCGAGGTCATCCGCTGGCTGCACCGCGAGGAGGGCCGCACGCTGCTGATGGTCGAGCACCACATGGACGTCGTCATCGACCTCGCCGACCGGATCGCCGTGCTGCACCACGGCGTTCTGCTCGCCCAGGGCGACCCCGCCGCCGTCATGGCCGACCCCGAGGTGCAACGGGCCTACCTGGGGGAGGAGTTGTGAGCCGCTCCCCGGCCGGGCCGCTGGTCACCGTCGACGGCCTCCAGGTGGAGATCGCGGGGTCGCGCATCCTCCAAGGCGTCGCCTTCGACGTCCCCGCCACCGGCGTCACCGCCCTGATGGGCCGCAACGGCGTCGGCAAGACCACCACCGTGCGCGCCATCCTCGGCGTGCTCCCCGAAGGCGGCCTGATCACCGGCGGGCGGATCGCGTTCGACGGCGACGACATCACGCGCGAGGCGCCGCACGCCACCGTGCGGCGCGGCATCGGCTACGCCCCCGAGGACCGGGGCGTGTTCGGCTCGCTCACCGTCGCCGAGAACCTCACCCTGGCCGAACGGCGCGGCGCGGGCCGCCCCGCCTACGACCTCGTCCACGACCTCTTCCCCGACCTGCGGGAACGCGCGAGGCAGCGCGCCGGGACCCTCTCCGGCGGCCAGCAGCAGATGCTCGCCCTGGCCCGCACCCTGCTCAACGACAACCGCCTGATCGTCGCGGACGAGCCCACCAAGGGCCTGGCCCCCCGCGTGGTGCGGCAGGTCGCCGAGGCGCTGCGCCGCGCCGCGCGCGCGGTGCCGATGCTGCTCGTCGAGCAGAACCTCGCCGTCATCCGCGAACTCGCCCAGCACGCCGTGGTGTTGGACAACGGCCGTGTGGTGCACGCCGGTTCGGCGGCCGAGCTGCTCGCCGACCGCGAGCTGACCACCACGCTGCTCGGCGTGGGGCGCGCCGCCGGGACCCCGCGCCACGGCCTGGCAGCCGAGGAGGACACCCCCGCATGAACACCCTGGTACTGCTCACCCTCACCGGACTCGGCCTGGCCGCCCTGTACTTCCTCATCGCCTCGGGGCTCGCCCTGATCTTCGGGCTCATGGACGTCCTCAACTTCGCCCATGGCGCCTTCCTGACCGTCGCCTCCTACGCCGCCTGGCGCACCGCGGAGGCCGTCGGCGGCGGCCCCGGGCTGCTCGCCGCCCTGCTGATCGGCACCCTCACCGGGCTCGCGCTCGCCGCGGTCACCGAACTCCTGCTGATCCGGCGGCTGTACGGCAGGCCGAAGGAGCAGATCCTGGTCACCGTCGGCCTGTCGCTCGCCATCCCCGCCCTCGTCCAGTCCTACGCGGGCGCCGACTCCCGCACGTTCCCCGTCCCCGACGCGCTCTCCGGCACCGTCGGCGTCCTCGGCGCCCAGGTGCCCGTGAACCGCTTCCTGCTCATCGGAGCCGCGCTCGCCGTCCTGGTCGGGGTCCACCTGCTGCTGACCCGCACCCGCTACGGGCTCGTCGTGCGGGCCGGAGTGGAGGACCGGGCGATGGTCAGCGCGCTCGGCGTCGACGTGACGCGCGCGTTCACGCTCGTCTTCGCGCTCGGCGGCGCCCTCGCCGGGCTCGCCGGGGTGCTCGGCGGCGTCTACTTCGGCTCGGTCTCCCCGCACCGCGGCACGGGCCTGCTGATCTTCGGGTTCGTCGTCGTCATCATCGGCGGCCTGCACTCCATCACCGGCGTCGCCTGGGCCGCCCTCGCCGTGGGCCTGGTCCAGCAGTACGCCAACTACTACATCTCAGGCGGCTTCGGCGACATCGCCGTGGTCATCCTGCTCGCGCTGGTCATCCTGGCCCGGCCCACGCCGGGTCGCGAGGGACCCCTGGCCGCCCTGCGCCGCGTGACCCGCCCCCCGGCCCCGCGCCGGGCGATCCCCCCGGGAGGCACCGCATGACGACGACCGCACCGACCGCCAAGGGCCCACGGGCCCGAACGGCCGGGCCCGCGGGGCGTGTTGGCCGCCTCGGGGGCCGACGCTCCTGGCTGGTCACGGGCGGCGTGGCGCTCGCGCTGCTCACCCTCCCCTACTCGGCCCTCGACGTGCCGCTGCTCCTCGACGGCCCGGTCAACTCCGCCGGGTCGCTCCAACTCTTCGCGCTCTGCCTGGTGTTCGCGGGCCTCGCGCTCAGCTACGACGTGCTGTTCGGGCGCACGGGGCTGCTGTCGTTCGGCCATGCCCTGTGGATCGCGGGCGGCGCCTACGGCACCCAACTCGCCATGGAACGCCTCGACATGACCCTGCTGCCCGCCGCCGCGCTCACGCTGGCCGCGGGCACCGCGGCCGCGTGCCTGCTGGGCGCGATCTCGCTGCTGCCGCTCGCGCTCGGCGGCATCGGATTCGCCATGGTCACCCTCGCGTTCGCCCAGGCGGGCTCCATCTGGGTCGAGCGCAACCCCGGCGGCCTCACCGGCGGCGAGGAGGGCCTGCCGCTCGACGCGGACGCCGTTCCCTCGCTGTTCGTGGGCATCGGCAACACCGTCAACGTCTACTGGCTCGCCCTCGGCTACCTGGCCCTCGTCGCCGCGCTGGTGTGGGCGGTCACCGCGTCGCCCGTCGGCAAGGTGTGGCAGGCGATCCGCGACAACGAGCAGCGCGTGTCCGTGCTCGGCCGCGACCCGTTCCTGCACAAGCTGGGCGCGTTCGTGCTGGCCTCCGCGCTCGCCCTGCTCGGCGGCGTTGTCCACCTGCTTGTCACCTCGGGCGCCACGCCCGAGACCACGACCGCCGAGTTCACGCTCACCCTGCTGGTGATGGTCGTGCTCGGCGGCGCGGGGACGCGGTGGGGGCCGATCATCGGGGGCGCGCTGTTCATCTGGCTCGACCACCGGCTCACCGCCCTCGGCGTCTCCGACGCGGTCGCCGGGCTGCCCGAGCCGCTGGCCGCTCCGCTGTCCGAGCCGCTCGTGGTGCTCGGCGCGCTGTTCGTCGTCGCCGTCTACGCCGCCCCCGGCGGACTCGCGGCGCTCGGGCGCGGGAGGCGGCGGTGAACGCCGTGGAGCACGTCGTGCCCGTGCGCGGCGGCGACCTCGCGGTGACCCACTGGCCCGCGCGCGGCGCCGCGGGACCGCCCGTGATCGCCCTGCACGGCATCACGTCCAACGGCCGCTTCCTCGCCCCCCTGGCCCGCGCCCTGGCCGCGAACGGCACCCCGGTCCACGCCCCCGACCTGCGAGGGCGGGGCGCCAGCCGCCAACTCCCGGGCCCCTACGGCCTGTCGGCCCATGTCGCCGACGTGCTCGCCCTGGCCGACGCGCTGGGTGACGCCGCGGGGGGCACGGGGGGTGACACGGCGGTTGACGCCCGGGGCCCCCGCCCGATCCTGCTGGGGCACTCGATGGGCGCGTTCGTCGCGGCCCTGGCCGCGGCGACGCACCCGGGCCGCTTCGCCCGCCTGGTCCTGGTGGACGGCGGCCTCGGCTTCCCCGCCCCCGCGGGCCACGACATCGACGCCCTGCTCGACGCGGTCATAGGCCCCGCGATGCGACGGCTCTCCCTGACGTTCCCCGACCGCGCGAGCTACCACGCGTACTTCCGCGAACACCCCGCGCTGGCCGACCACTTCGGCGACGACCTGCGCCACCACCTCGACCGCGACCTGGTCGGCGAGCCGCCGATGATGCGCAGCGCGTGCGTGCTGGACGCCGTGCGCGCCGACGGCGCCGACGTCCTGTCCGACCCCGCCACCCTGGCCGCCGTCCACCGGCTGCGCGACCCCGCCACCCTGCTGCTGGCCGAACGCGGCCTGCTGAACGAGCCCCGCGCCCTCTACGACCCCGAGCGCGTCGCCGCCGCGGGCCTCGACCCCGCCACGGTCACCGTCCACCAGGTGCCCGACACCAACCACTACACGATCCTGCTCGCCGAGCACGCGGTGGCGGCGGTGGCCGCCGCCGTGACCTGGTAAAACGTTATACGAGGTTACGGAGTGACAACATCCGTAACAGAGGGGATACATTGCCGCCCTTGGGCTCGCCCGCACGCGGGAGAGACGGCAGGCTGCGTTCTCACCTTGCCGACAGGGGGCCCTCCATATGCGTCAACGCGCCATCGCGCCGGTCGTTTCCGTGCTGCTTCTCGTCTCGCTGACCGGCTGTGGCGGGGATGACTCCGATCCCTTCGGAGAGCCCAGGTCGCCCAGCTCCTCCACGGACCTGGCGGTGGGCGAGGTCTACACATGGCGGGACGGCGTCATGGCGAGCGTCGACGAGCTCGAGGAGCGCACCGAGCGCGGCGAGACCGACTCCTACCCCGAGGGTCACACGGCGTTCACGGCCAAGGTCGTCTTCGACAACGAGAGCGAACAGGTCCTGAGCCTCTCGGACTTCGTCTTCGACGCGATGTCGGTCGCCGACGGCGCCGAGGCGCTGGTGATCCATGTCGAGGGCCTGACGGACAGCCTCCAGGGCTCGCTGGAGCCGGGCGCGAGCGAGAAGGTCACCCTCAGCTGGAGCATGGACACGGGCGAACACGGCCGCGAGGTCACCTTCGTCGGCACCCGCGCCCCCTCGGGTGACACGACGGCCCACCCCCAGTGGACGGGAACGCTGCCCTGACCGCGTCCCTCCCGGCTCCGGGTCGGGGTCGGGATCGGGGCGGGGGCGGGGTCGGGGGCCGCTCGTCGGGCGTTGTCAGTGGCCTGTCCTAGCCTCGCCCCATGGACATCATTCTGATCCCGGGACTCTGGCTCGACGGCTCGTCGTGGGGCGAGGTCGCCCCCGTTCTCGAGGAGGCCGGGCACCGCGCCCACGCCCTCACGCTGCCCGGCATGGAGTCGAGGGACGCCGCCCGCTCGGGCATCACCCTGCGCGACCACGTCGACGCCGTCGTCGGGGTGATCGACTCCCTCGACCCGGCTCCGGGCACGGGCGGGATCGTGCTCGTGGGGCACTCGGGCGGCGGCGCGATCGCCTTCGGCGCGGCCGACGCGCGCCCCGACCGGCTCGCCCGCGTGGTGTATGTCGACAGCGTGCCGCTCGGCGAGGGAGCCGTCATCAACGACGAGCTGCCCGCGGCGAACGGCGAAGTGCCGCTGCCCGACTGGTCGTTGTTCGAGCCCGAGGACCTGGTCGACCTGGACGACGCGCTGCGCGCGGCGTTCCGCGAGCGCGCCGTCCCCTCGCCCCAGGGAGTCGCGGCCGGTCGGCAGCGGCTGTCGGACGAGCGGCGCCTCGACGTGCCCGCCACGGTCATCGCGTGCGAGTTCACGGGCGAGGCGCTGCGGGAGTGGCTGGCGGGCGACGCTCCCTTCACGCGCGAGCTGGCGCGGATCCGCGACGTCGAGATCGTCGACCTGCCCACGGGCCACTGGCCGCAGTTCACCCGCCCCAAGGACCTGGCCGGGGCGATCCTGGCCGCGGTGGACCGGGCCTGACCGCGCCCGACCCCGCCGACGCGCCCCGACGCGATCCGACCCGTCAGGGCGCCGTCGCCGCGGCGGCCTTTCCGGCCTCCCCGGTGTCCCCGGCCTCCGCCGCCCGACGGGCCTCCCCGCCCTCCTCCCGGATCCGGCGGCGCAGCAGCACGGCGTAGAGCACGTCGAGGGCCAGGACGCACGCGCCCGTGGTCAGGACCAGGGCGCTGCCCACGTCGTCGAAGACCATCACGGTCACCGCGGCCGTGCCCACGGCCTTGCTGACGGCGATCGTCATCGACTGGCCCGCCGAGCTGCCCCGGCGCAGCAGCATGCCGATGAAGCACATCGACATCACCAGGTTGGAGAACAGCGCGGAGTACGCGTCCACCGGGTGGTCGGGGTCGCCCGCGAACTCCCGTGCGGTCAGGTACATCACCGCGAGCGAGCCCGCGAGCACGGCCACGCTCCACGGCACGAACCACCGCGCGTCGGCCAGCCGCGCGAACTCCTCGCGCCCATACCGGAAGTATGTGACCAGGATGACGACGTCGAAGCAGAACCACACGATGTTCACCACGACCTGGAGCGCCCACGGGCTGGGCTCGAGGAAGCCGAAGGTGAACTCCCAGGTGGCGTTGAGCGCCAGCGGCACGAACGGCATCCCATAGGTCCGGTCGGCGAACCCCCGCCTGATGATGCCGAGATAGGCGATGGTCCACGCGATCCCGCCCGCGGCGGACAGCACATCGGCCAGCACGAGAATCCCCCCTCAGACCAGCGCGGCGGCCGGCAGCGAGAACTGGAAAAGGAACAGCAGGCCCAGCTCGGCGAACCAGCAGAAGCGCTGGCCTTCGAGCAGCGCCGGGCGCCGCACCACGAGCCACGCCAGCACCGCGCCGCCCGCGCCGAGCAGCGCGGCGAGCGCCGAGAGCGGCGTCGCCAGGTCACCGCCGATCCACCTGGCACCCGCGAACAGCACGGCCCAGGGCGCCAGATAGCCGGTCACGCCCAGGGCGAGGATCCCGGCGCGCGGCAGGCGCATGGCGAGCGAGCTGCCGCCGTCCGCCGCGTCGCCCGAGACGTCCCTCAGGTCCTTGAGCGGGCTGACCAGCAGGTGGTGCAGGAAGCAGACGACCCCCACCAGCAGCACCGCGTCCCGGCCCGCGCCGGGCTCTGCGTACAGGGCCGTGCAGCTGAGCACGGCGAGGATCCCGCACACGGTCGAGGCGACGAGGGTCAACGGGCCCCGCAGCCAGTGCCGCCCCCAGCGCACGCCGGGCGCGGAGTAGAGGACCGAGAGCGCGAGGTGCGCGGCGAAGGCGGCGGCGCCGAACGGCGTGGTGGCCAGGAGCGCGGCACACAGCACCGCCCCGGCCAGGCAGCCGCCGACGACGTACCAGCCGTGCCGGATCGGGACCCGGCCCGAGGGGAAGGGGCGCTCGGGGTGGTTGACGCGGTCGGCGGCGACATCGGTGATGTCGTTGAGGACGCTGCAAAGCCCCTGCGCGAACAGCCCGAACAGGCCGCAGCCCACGGCCTCGGGCACCGTCACCGCGCCGCCGCCCGCCCGTTCGCCGAAGACGTAGAGGGCGAGCGACTGGACCACGATGACGATCGTGATCTCCCAGCGGCAGGTGATCGTGGTGAGCGCGGTCGCGAACGCGCGGACTTCCGTCGGCGCCGTCGACCGTTCCTGGACGGCCATGCTCGGCCCTCAGGCGGTGGCGGGCTTGGGCAGCACGAGCATGCCCGCCATGCCGAGGTCGTGATAGACCGCCCCCGGGTAGGCGTCGCGCACCGCCCGCCACGCCGCGCGCGGGAACGCGTAGGCGTCGGTCGACGACCGCAGCTCCCTGAACGCCTCCTCGTCCGACAGCTTGTACAGCGGCATGGAGCGCAGGACGCCGCGCAGCGGCGGCAGCTTCCCGAGCCTGAGGTGAACGCCGCAGAGCCGGAAGAAGCTCGCGGCGACGACCCCGGGCGTGACGGTGCCCAACGGGGCGCGCTCGCTGGTCTGCACCTCGACGGCGATGACGCGGCCGCCCGGCTCGGCGAGGTCGTGGAGCCGGGCGAGATACGCCGCGGGATCGCCCATGTGGTCGGCGACGAAGCTGCTCACGACGGTCCCCGCGGGCCTGAGCCGGTCCGCCGCCCGCAGGAAGTCGTCCTGGACGACCTCGAGGCGCCCCGCGGGCCGGTCGGCGAGCAGCGGAGCCAGGCGCGCCCTGCACCGCTCGGCCGCGTCCGACAGCTCGACGACGGTGACGTCGCGCAGCGCGGGCCTGGCGCGCAGCACCTGCCGCATCCACAGCCCGGTCGCGCCCCCGACCTCGAGGACGCTCATGGCGTCCTTGGGCACGTAGTGCCTCATCAGCCCGCCGAGATAGCCCTCGTTGCCGCCGATCTCGTCGGCGAAGTACCCCTTCTCGTTGAGCGCGTTGTACGCGGTGGCGACGCGTTCCGCGTGCGCGTCCCTGCCGTTCCGTGATGCCATGTGTGTCCCCCGTGGTGTCGTGACGACGGACCCTAGCCGAGAAGGCTTAAGTGGCCTACCGGAAAAGGGAGATGACACCTCGGCGCCGGAAAACGGGTGCGCGGGCGGGGGCGCGTTCACTACACTCGCCCCGAATCGCGCGCCCCCTTGAGGCGGGGCGCGTTCCGACCGGTGGGGGGAGTCAGGCCATGCGTCACCATGTCGCGCTCGCCGCTCCCCGGTCACGGTACGAGGTGATCCTGGTGTCTCGGGACGCCCGGCGCCGGCTGCGCGGCCGGTCCGGACGTCCGTGACGAACGCCTGATCATCCGCCCCGATGGGCATCGCCCAACAGGGCCGTCTCGTCCGGGAATCGCGCTGTCCGTTCCCGAACACCCGAAAGGCCGAGGGCCGTGCGTACCGCCCCCACCAACCCCCTGAACGCCGTCCGCAACCTGGGCATCCTGGCCCATGTCGACGCGGGCAAGACCACCGTCACCGAACGGATCCTGTATGCCACCGGCACCACCCACAAGCGGGGCGAGGTCCACGACGGCACGACCGTCACCGACTTCGACTCCCAGGAGCGCGACCGCGGCATCACCATCTTCGCCGCGGCCGTCAGCTGCGCGTGGGACGGGCACCGCGTCAACCTGATCGACACCCCAGGCCACGTCGACTTCTCCGACGAGGTGGAGCGCTCGCTGCGCGTGCTCGACGGCGCGATCGCGGTGTTCGACGGCGTCGCGGGCGTCGAGCCGCAGAGCGAGTCGGTGTGGCGGCGGGCCGATCGGCACGGCGTGCCGCGGATCGCGTTCGTCAACAAGCTCGACCGCGCCGGTGCCGACCTCGACGCCGCCGTGGCGTCGATCCGCGCGCGCCTGCACCCGGCCCCGCTCGTGGTCCAGGTGCCGATCGGCGCGGAGGACGCGTTCACCGGCGTGGTCGACCTGGTCCGCATGCGGGCGCTGGTGTGGCCCGACGGCGGCGGCGCGTGCGAGGAGGGCCCGGTGCCCGAGGCGCTGACCGGCGAGGTGCTGCGGCGTCGTCGGCTGCTGGACGAGGCGGTGGCGGAGCTGCACCAGGGCGCGTTCGACGAGTTCTGCGCGGAGTCCGCGCTGTCCGCCGCGACGCTGTCCGCCGCGCTGCGCGACCTGACCCGCACGGGCGAGGGCGTCGTGGTGCTGTGCGGCTCGGCCTACCGCAACCGCGGCGTCGAGCCGCTGCTCGACGCCGTCGTGGCCTACCTGCCGTCGCCGCTCGACGTGCCCGCGGTGCGCGGCACCTGGGAGGGCGGCGTGCGGGAGCGGGCCGCGGACCCCCAAGGGCCGCTCGCCGCACTGGCGTTCAAGGTCAACGCGACCGCCACGGGACGCCTCACCTCGGTACGCGTCTACTCGGGAACGCTGCGGAAGGGTGACACGCTGCTCGACGCGGGCACGGGGCGCACCGAGCGCGTCGGCCGGATCCTGCGGGTGCGGGCCGACCGGCACGCCGAGGTGGACCGCGCGGTGGCCGGTGACATCGTCGCGCTGGTCGGGCCCAAGGCGGTCCGCGCGGGGGCGACCCTGTGCGGCCCCGGGGACCCGCTGCTGCTCGAACCGCCCGCCGCGGCCGATCCCGTGGTGTCCGTGGCGGTCGAGGCGCGCGGCGGCACCGACCAGGGGCGGCTGGCGACCGCGCTGGCGCGACTGGTCGAGGAGGACCCGTCGCTGCTGGTCAGGACCGATTCCGAGACCGGGCAGACCGTGCTCTCGGGGATGGGGGAGCTGCATCTCGAGGTGGCGGTGGAGAAGATCCGCCGGGCCCAGGGGCTCGACGTCAACGTGGGGCGGCCGAGGGTGACCTACCGCGAGACGGTCGCCCGCGGCGTGTCGGGGCTTGTCTACCGGCACGTCAAACAGGACGGCGGAGCAGGGCAGTTCGCCCATGTCGTCCTGGACGTCGAGCCCCTCGACGCCGGGGCGGGCGGCGGCGACGAGGGCTTCGCGTTCCGGTCCACGGTCGTGGGCGGGCGCGTGCCGCGCGAGTATGTGAAGGCCGTGGAGGCCGGATGCCGCGACGCGCTGGCCGAGGGCCCCCTCGGCGGCCACCCGGTGACCGGGCTGCGGGTGACACTGACCGACGGGGCGACGCATCCGCAGGACTCCTCGGAGATGGCGTTCCGCACGGCCGGGAGGTTCGCGCTGCGCGAGGCCCTGCGCGCCAGCGCCATGGTGCTGCTCGAGCCGGTGGTCGAGGTCACGGTCACCGTGCCCGAGGACGCCGTGGGCGGCGTGCTCGGCGACCTCGCGGCCCGCCGCGGCCGGGTCTCAGGGTCGGCGGCGCGGGCGGGCACGGCCCTGGTCACCGCGACCGTGCCGTTGGCCGAACTCTTCGGCTACGCCACCCGGTTGCGCAGCCGGACCCAGGGGCGGGGAACGTTCACCACCCGCCCCACCGGCTACGCGCCCGCGCCCGCATAGGGGGTGAGCGGGCCGCCGGACCCCTTCGGGGGTCGGGCGGCCCGCCTTCGGCGGTCGGTGGAGACGCGGTCAGTGGAGATAGGGGCCCGCGGCGCCGATCACGCCGGGGGCCGGGGTGAGCTCGGTGTCGAGGACATAGGCGCGGAGGTTGCCCTGTCCCGGGGCGTCGACCGCGAGGGTGCCGTTCGTGACCTGGACGGTGTCGCCGGTGACGGCGTCGGTCCATGTGCCGTTGGGGACGCCGGTGAACGTCGCCGCGTGTGTCACCGTGACCAGGGCCATGCTGTCCACGCCCGCGGCGGTGTCGGTGTAGCGGCGCTTGAACGCCATGTGCCCGTCGACGCCCTCGGTCGAGTACTGGCCCTTCTGGAGCGCGGGGATGGCGTGGCGGATCTGGTTGAGGCGCTGCACGTGTCGCACCAGCGGCTGCTCGAGCGTCTCGGCCACCGCCCCGCTCGCGCTCTCCACCTCGCCGAAGTCGCCCGCGGTGACCTCGCCCTCGACATGGTCGCCGTAGTAGGCGCGGCCCGTGGTGGCCAGGGGGCACGTCGGCCCGCAGTCGATCCGCTGCCCGGCCTGGAACTCGATCTCCGATCCGTAGTAGAGGGTGGGAATGCCGCGGAACGTCCACATGAGCGCCATGTTCTCGGCCCACGCGTCGGTGCCGCCCGCGTAGCGCGTGCTGCTCTTGTTCGGCCCGTAGTCGTGGCTGTCGACGTAGACGACGTTGTAGGTCGCGTCGTTGACCGAGTCGTCGGAGTCCCTGCCGTTGTGGAAGGCGTTCGCCGCGTCGCCGAAGTTCATGTGCATGCGCATGTCGATGATGTTCATGCCCGAGAACCGGCCGCGGTCGGGGGCGTGGTAGGCGTTGCCGTCGAGGAACGCGTTGTCCGAGGTCGGCTGGCCGCCGGTGCCCAGGCCGTTCTCGTGCTCGTACTCCTCGAGGACGGCCTCGGCGTCGTCCGCGCTGTACTCCTGGCGCGGCTGCCACGTGAAGAACTGCGCGGAGTGGTTGACCGAGCCCCGGTTCCACTTGTCGTTCACGAACGCCGCGACCTCGCCGAAGACGAAGAAGTTCTCGGCCTTCTCGGCGCCGAAACGCTCCTCGACGCGCTCGTGGATGGCGGGCAGGAAATGCCGCGTCCACATGATCCGGGGGATGTGAACCGCCGTGTCGACCCTGAAGCCGTCCACGCCCATGTCGATGAAGCGGTTGTAGGCGTTGATCAGGTGGTCCTGCACCTCCGCGTTCTCGGTGTTGAGATCGGCCAGGTCGTCGTGCAGCCAGCAGCTCCGCGAGTCCTCGCCCTCCCAGTTGCCGATCCAGCACTGGTGGTAGTACTCCTCCGGGAACATCCCCGAGGTGGGGCTCGGCCACTGGCAGTGGTAGATGCGGTAGCCCTCGGGGCTTGTCGACCCGGTCGGCTGCCCCCAGTTGACGCAGGTGTTGCCGGTCGGCTCATCGGTCGACCACAGGTCGCCGTTGTACGGGCGCCCTTCCGCGTCCTCCTCCAGCGGGTCGTACTCCCGGCCCGCCTCCGGGGTGTCGTAGTACCAGTCCCACTGCTCGTCCTGGACGCCGTAAACGGTCGGCGTATACAGGCCGTTGGCGCCCCATCGGGAGCTGTGGTTGTAGACCACGTCCTGGTAGATCTTCATGTCCATGGCATGGGCGGCGTTGATCAGGTCCTGGTATGTGGCGCCCGTGGACTCCAGGCGGGGGTCGACCCGGTAGAAGTCCCAGCCGTGGTACCCGTGGTAGTCGTAGTCGGACCGGTTGAGGACCACCGGGGTGATCCAGACGGCCGAGAAGCCGAGCGCCTTGATGTAGTCGAGCTTCTCGACCAGCCCCTTGAAGTCCCCGCGGAACATGGGGTCGTCATAGCTCGCGTTCCCCGACCGCTCGTGCTGGGAGCCGCCCCGGTTGTTGGAGCTGTCGCCGTCGAAGAAGCGCGCCGTGAGCACGAAGTAGATCGGGTCCTCGCGGGGATCGGTCCCGATCGGCTCCCCCGCGGCGGGGGCCGGGGGCGCCTCGCCCGTGGTGACCTCCACCGGGGCGGTCGGCGCCGAGAGGTTCCCGGCCGCGTCCCTGGCCCGCACGCTGAACGCGTAGTCGGTGCGCGGCTCGAGCCCTGACCTGGACCACACCGTCGACGTGGTGTCCGCGACGGCCGTGCCACCGGGGCCGCCCGCGAGGGTGACCTGGTATCCCGTCACGCCCACGTTGTCCGTCGAAGCGTCCCACTTCACCACGACGCCCACGCCGTTGACCTCGGCGGTGAGGCCTGTGGGGGTCGTCGGGGCCTCGGTGTCCGGCTCGTGGCCCGCGCACGGGTCGGTCGCGTCGGGCACCACCCGCCGGTCCGCGACCGTGGTCAGCCCCGTGCCGATGCGGTAGTCGGCGCCGTTGTTGTTGTCCCAGGTGCCCGACCCGTTGTTGAACGCCGCCGTCAACTCCGTCGCCGCGCCCAGGTCCACGGTGCGGGTGACCCAGCCGGGGCACGCCTCGGTCATGCCCACGCCGGGCACCGCGGTCCAGGAGCCGCCGTCGGGGCGGTAGTGCAGGTTGACGGTGCGCCAGCCGAGGGTGGCGGTGGAGAAGTAGATCCGCGCCTGGTTCTGGTCGGGGTCGGGGTTGGGGTCGGGGTCCGGGGCGGCGCCGCAGGGGTCGGACACGGAGACCTGACCGTCCCGCACCGCGATCGGCCCGGCGCCCAGCTGGTAGTTGGCGCCGTCGTTGTTGTCCCAGGTGCCCGAGCCATCGGTGAACGTCGCCTGGAAACCCGTCGCGTCACCCAGGTCGACGGCGCGCTTGACCCAGCCGTCGCAGGCCGCCTCCATCGCGACGCCTGGCACGGTCGTCCACGCGCCGCCGGTCGGCGCGTAGTGCAGGTAGTAGGCGGACCAGTCCCTGGTCCCGGTGTGGTAGAAGACGGTGGCGTTGTTGGCCACCTCGGCCGTCGGCTCGTCCGCCGGGGCCCCGGACGCGGGGGCGCTGGACGCGAGCAGGGCGGCGATCAGGCCCAGGGCGGGCCAGAACCGCCCCAGGAGGGGATGTTTTCTCAGCCAGGATCTCATCGGTGGTACGGCTCTCCTCAGGTGTCACCGCGAGGGGCGGTGGGGGATGGCAAGCCGTGCTGCGCGCCTCAACTCCGGCGAAGGGGCTGCAAGTTCTTGTGGAAGAAGTTGCGGCGAGGGGAGGGTACCGCCGATCGTGGGTGGCGTGAAGCCCTTGCGCTGCGCGGGCTGTGCGCTGTGCGCGCTGTGCGCGTCTCGCGTGGGGGGGTGAGGCGGGGCGGCGGTGGGGCTTTGCGTGCGTGGCCAGGGAGAACATCACTGGCGTGGGTGGCGCGTCTGCTGCGCGGGGGCGTGCGTGGGCGCGCGGAACCTCCCCGGTCGGCCGGGCGCGTAGGTCGGGGTTCGACCCTCGGTCGACCGGGGAGCGGGCTACAAGCTAGCAGCTCGCAAGTTCTTGCGACAGGGTTTGCGATGGCTTTGGTGCGGGCGTCTTTGGGGTGGTCGGTTGGTGGGTGGGCTTGCGGCTACGGGCTGGACGTCCTCCCGTTCCCCGTCCGCCGAGTGCTGCTTTCGTGGTGGGTGCGGGTAAGAGCTGGCACCTACGGGGGAGGGGGCCTCGGGTGACCGGCCGTCTCGGTCACCGGGCTGTTTCGTCGCTGGCTGGGACCGTTCGCCAAACGGGCGCAGCGGATACCGCCTTGAAAGTGGCCGACCTCTGCGTGGTCGGCTGGGGTAGCGCGCACCCTTCGGGCCTGCCCTGGCCGCCCGAAGCGTTTTCATTCCTGGCGTCCGTTGAGCTGAGGTAGCGGGCCGGTGCTTATCCGCGGCTTATGCCGGGGCGGGTGCTCTTTTGAAACGGCGCACGTTCTGTTCAACACAAAGTGTGCCCTGTTTCAGAAGAGACCCGGTCCTCGCGTAAGCGGGACATAAAGCCCGGTGGGCCCGCTGAACGACGCGCGCCCGGCCCCGGACCGGCCCGCTCCATAAGCTCAACGTGCGCGCGGTGAACGACGAGAGCGGCGGCCAGGGCAGGCCCGAAGGGTGCGCGCTACCGCAACTGACCACCGGGAGAACGGCCGCCAACTACGGGCGCGGCCGCGCCCGTTCGGCGAACGGCCCCGGCCAACGGCGAGACCTGCCGGTGACCGGGACGGCCGGTCACCCGACGCCCCCCCTCCCGTAGGTGCCAAGCTCTGACCCGCACCCACCACGAAAGCAGTGGTCGGCCGACGGCGAGCGGGAGGAAGGCCAGCCAGTAGCCGCCCCACCCAGAACGCCCGCCGCCGACCACCCACCCCGAAAGCAGTGGTCGGCCGACGGCGAGCGGGAGGAAGGCCAGCCAGTAGCCGCCGCCCGCCGTCGACCGCCCGTCAACTACCCCACGTGGAACGCGACAGCGGACTTCGCGGGCAGCTCGATCGCCACCCGGCCACCCGCGACGGTCACCTCGGTGGCGCACTCGTCGAGGACGTTGCAGTACGTCCCGTCGGGCACGGCCGTGGTGAACTCCGCGCTCACCGCCTCGGCGCCGTTGTTGATGGCGACGAATCCGCTCGCCCCACGGCCGAAGCCGAGGACGTTGCCCTGGGGCGACTGCACGTCGGACACCTCGGCCCCGCCGACCGCGTTGTGCCAGGCGACCATGCCGGTGACGCGGGGGTCGCGGTTGAGGCAGTACCAGCCGTTGGAGCAGTCCGTGTCGGTGACAAAGCCGCTTCCGTCGGCGGGCGGCGAGTCGTCGCGGCCCTCGAACTCGAATCCGGCGTAGACGGTGGGGGCGGAGTGGTTCCAGCCGAGCTGGAAGACGTTGGCGAGGACGGCCGTGTCGCCGTCGCGGTAGGTGAGGTGGCGGCCGTCGCGTTCGGTGTCGTGGTTGGTGACGAACGAGACGGAGTTCTCCGCGGGCAGCAGCCCGGGCCCGAAGTCGGCCAGGCTGGCGATGTCGCCCTGGAACGCGGCCTTGAGCTGGTCCGCGTAGGTGAAGTCCAGGACGCGCCCGCTGCCGTAGTACTCGTCGGGCTGCAGGGTCGCGCCGGGGAAGACCTCGTGGAAGACGAACGGGGCCGAGCCGTCGGCGGTGGCGTCGAGTTGGCCCACGATCGCCTCGAGGTCGCCCGCGGGGATGTGCTTGGCCGCGTCCACCCGGAAGCCCGAGACGCCGAGCGCTATCTGGGAGTTGAGGTATCCGGCGATGGACGCCTGAACGTCGGCGTTGCCCGTCTTGAGGTCGGGCAGGCCGAGCAACTCGCAGTTCTGGACCTCCCAGGTGTCGTTCCAGTTGCTGATGGTCCGGTTGCAGATGTCGACGTTGTAGTCCGCCCGTTCGTACATCGGCGGGGCGTACTTGTCGGTGAGCTGGGTGCCGCCGTAGCTGGTGCCGGGCTGGGCGGCGGTGTGGTTGATCACGGCGTCGGTGTAGACCTTCACCCCGGCGGCGTTGCACGCGTCGGCCATGGCGGCGAAGTCGTCCTGGGTGCCGAAGCGCCCGCTCAACTCGTAGCTGTACGGCTGGTAGATGTCCCACCAGGCGCCGTCGGGGTGGGCGAAGGACTCGGCCGGTGGGGCGACCCAGACCGCGCCATAGCCCGCGGGGCCGAGCACGTCGGTGCACTCGGCGGCCACCGAACGCCAGTTCCACGCCCAGAGGTTGGCGATGACGTCTCCCTCGGCCGCCGCCGACGTGGAGGGCTCGGCGGATGCGGGGACGGCCACCATGGTGGTGGTCAGGGCGGCCGCGACGGCCGTGGCGATTCCGAGTCGTTTGCTGATGTGGGGCACGGAGCTTGCTCCTCTTCCGAGTTCTGGCGTGGGGGGATCACGTGGCCAGGGGGCCGCACGGCAGACAGGCCCGGCTCGGCGGTCTCCTGGATCACGCTGGGGGAGAGATCCGACGCGCCACGGCTCTCCAGGAGTTTCCGCAAGGTGATCGCAAGTTCTTGCGGCTCGTCCTGAAAGTTACAGAGGACTTGCAGCATGGGCCAGGGGTGGAACGGTGACGTTCCCGTGAAGAGGGTGTGCGCGCGGCGTCAGGGGAGACGGGTGTCCCGCAGGGTGGCGGTGGAGCCCCTGACGACCAGCTCGGGCTGGAAGACGAACTCCGTGTGCTGGACGAGGTTCCCGCTGATCTCCTCGAGCAGGGAGTTCACGGCCGCGCTCGTCATCGCGCGGACGGGCTGGCGCAGGGTGGTGAGCGGCGGGTCGGTGAACGCGAACAGGTGCGAGTCGTCGTACCCGACCACCGAGATGTCGTCCGGCACCTCAAGTCCCCGCTGCCGCACGGCCCTTACCGCACCGAGGGCCATCATGTCGCTGCCGCAGACGATGCCCGTGCAGCCCGCGTCCAGCAGGGCGGCGGCCGCCGCCTGGCCGCCCTCGACGCTGAACAGCGTGTGCTGAACGGCCCCTTGGCCGCCCGTCTCATCGAGGAACCCCGCGACCTTGCGCTGCGTCGGCACGAACCGGTGCGGCCCGACGGCGAGTCCGATGTCCCGGTGGCCCAACGCCCTGAGGTGCTGCACCGCCCTGCGCGTCGCGGCGGCGTCGTCGGGGGAGACGAAGGGCGCCTTGATCGCGGGGTTGAAGCCGTTGATGAGGACGAACGGCACGCCGCGCCCGGTGAGTCGGGCATAGCGCTCGGGGTCGGCCGTGGTGTCGGCGTGCAGCCCCGAGAGAAAGATGATGCCCGTGACGCCCCGGTCGACCAGCTGCTCCACCAGCTCGTCCTCGGTCGCGCCGCCCGGGCTCTGGGTGCACAGCACGGGCGTGTAGCCGCTGCGGACGAGCACCTGCTCGATGACCTGGGCGAACGCGGGGAATATCGGGTTGGTCAGCTCGGGGATCACCAACCCGATGAGGCCGGAGCTGCGTTGCCGCAGCCGCGTGGGGCGCTCGTAGCCGAGGACGTCGAGGGCGGCGAGCACCTTCTGTCGGGTGGCCGCGGCGACGCCCGCCTTGCCGTTGAGCACGCGGCTCACCGTCGCCTCGCTGACTCCGGCGTGCTGCGCGATGTCGGCCAGCCGGGCGGGCGGCGGCAGCACCCCACCAGCGTCTCTCACGCCTGCCACCATACCGTGCTGTCCGGCGGCACCTCGGTGCCGTCGGCGCCTGGACCGCTGGCCAGGAGCTTGTAGGCGGTCTCGGGCAGCAGGTCGCCGACGTCCACGGCGGCGCCACCGGTGTTGGCGACACAGATCACCGCCTCGCCGGTCGGGGCGTCGCGGCGGAAGGCGAGGACGCCATCGGGCGCGTCGAGCCAGCGGACCGAATCGCCCGCGCCCAGCGCGGGGTTGATCGCGCGGGCGGCGAGGGCCGCGCGGTAGAGCTCGAGGGTGGAGGCGGGGTCGCCGGTCTGGCGGGCGACCGAGAGCGTTGCCCAGGTGGGGGGTTGGGGCAGCCAGCTGCCGCCGTCGCCGAAGCCGTAGGACGGGCCGTGCGGGGTCCAGGGGATGGGGACGCGGCAGCCGTCGCGCAGGCCCTCGTCGCCGTCGGCGCCGCGGCGGGAGAACGCCGGGTCCTGGCGGGCCTCGTCGGGGAGGTCGGTGACCTCGGGCAGGCCGAGCTCCTCGCCCTGGTAGAGGTAGGCGGAGCCGGGGAGGGCGAGCATCAACAGCGTTGCGGCGCGGGCGCGTTCGAGGCCGCCGCCGAGGCGGGTGCGGTGGCGCACGACATCGTGGTTGGACAGCACCCAGGTGGAGGGCGCGCCCACCGGGCGCATCGAGTCGAGCGAGGAGTCGATGGCGCGGCGCAGCGCGGCGGCGTCCCAAGGCGCGCGGAGATAGTGGAAGTTGAACGCCTGGTGCAGCTCGTCGGGGCGCACATAGCGCGCGGTGCGCCGCTCGTCGGCCGTCCAGGCTTCGGCGACGCCGATGCGGGGCCCCGGATACTCGTCGAGGACGGTGCGCCACGAGCGGTAGATCTCGTGGACGCCGTCCTGGTCGAAGAACGGCTGGATATCGGTGCCCAGCAGGTGGAGTTGGCCGGGGTCGCCCATGTCGGGGAGTCCTGGGGCCTTGACGAGGCCGTGGGCGACGTCGATGCGGAAGCCGTCGACGCCCATGTCGAGCCAGAAGCGCAGGACGGAGCGGAACTCGTCGTGGACGGCGCGGTTGTCCCAGTTGAGGTCGGGCTGTTCGGGGGCGAAGAGGTGGAGGTACCACTCGCCCGGGGTGCCTTCGGGGTCGTCGACGCGGGTCCAGGCGGGGCCGCCGAAGATGGACTCCCAGTCGTTGGGCGGGAGTTCGCCGTCCACGCCGCGTCCGGGGCGGAAGTGGTAGCGCTCGCGCAGGGGCGAGCCCGGGCCCTCGCGCAGGGCGCGCCGGAACCACTCGTGGCGGTCGGACGAGTGGTTGGGGACGAGGTCGGTGATGACCTTCAGGCCCAGGTGGTGGGCGTCGCGGATGAGGGCGTCGGCGTCGTGGAGGTCGCCGAACATCGGGTCGATGGCGCGGTAGTCGGCGACGTCGTAGCCCGCGTCGGCCTGGGGTGAGGCGTAGAAGGGGCTCAGCCACACGGCGTCCACACCGAGTTCGGCCAGGTAGGGCAGCCGGGCGCGGATGCCCGCGAGGTCGCCCATCCCGTCGCCGTTCCCATCGGCGAACGAGCGTGGGTAGACCTGGTAGATGACCGCGTCACGCCACCACTCCGACGGGCGGTGGGCCTTCTGTGGGGTGCCGTTGACCGGGTGGGAACGGTCGGCGAGGTGCTGGCTCATGTCATCCCTGGGGTGTGAGGGGGGTTGGCCACCGCGGCGCCGGGCTCATGGGAACGTAACAGCGACACCAGGAGATTGAAAGAGCTTGCCGAAAATTGCCGCAATGCAATGCGGTTCGACCCCGCCCCCGGGGAGGTCGGGGCGGGGCCGCGATGGTGGCGGATCTCACCGATGGGACGGCGGGATCCGGTCAGGTCAACGCCGTCGCGCGCCGCGACCCGGGCGCGTTGTCGCCATGTCCTCACCCCTTTTCGGGGCGGGTCAGAAACGCCAACTGGGCGCGTTTGTGGGGGAGTTCGATGACCGGGCCGAGCTCGAGGCCGGTGCGCAGGGCACGTTCGACGGCCTTGGTGTTCCGGGTGTCGGGCTCGGCGACAACGCGCCGCACGGCCGGGTCGGACAGGACGAACGCGACGAGCGTCGGCATCAGCCCGGTGGTGAGACCCCGGCGCAGCGGGCCCTGGGGTGGCGCGATCAGGAGGTGGACGCCGAGGTCGCCCTCCTGGACGTCATAGTGGGTGCCGACCTCGTCGGCGGCCGGGTCGTAGGTCTGGAAGAGCGCCACCGGCACGCCGTCGCGGTGCACGAGATAGGCGTGGTGGGTGTCGAGCGAGTCGAGGAACTCGTAGATCTCCAGGACGCCTTCGCGGCCCGCGTCCCTCATCCCCCAGAACGTGGCGCGCTCGTCGCTCACCCAGCCGTGGATCAGGTCGAGGTCGGCCACGGGGTCCACGGGGACGACGGTGACCGTGCCGAAGCCCTCGACGGTGCGGCGGTGAACGGGCGGGCGTGGCACGGCCGTTGAGGCACCGACGGGGATCGAGTCCTCATGGGTGAGGCGCCCCTCGTCGAGGACCACCGGGGTGAGGCGGCCCGCGCGCCACAGCGGCGCCTGGTCGTGATGGTGCGGGTGGTCGGCGGTGCCGTGGGCGCCGAGCGGGACGATCCAGCGGCTGTCCGCGCGCCGGGCGAGGTCCCACACATAGCGGGCGACGGGCCCGCGCGCGCTGACGTCCGTCACGCCGGGGACGCTCGCGGTGGCCAGCACGCAGTCCGCGTCGCCCGAGAGCCCGCCGATGTCGAACGACGGGGGTCCTGGCAGCGCCCGCCAGGCGGCCAGCCGGTGGCGTTCGCCCCACGGCGGGTGCTCGTCGCCTGTGGCGGCGACCTCGTCAAGGGCCGCGCGCACCACCGGGTCGGGGTCGAGGCCTGGGACGGTGCCGGGGGTGAGCAGGGTGGTGAGGGCGAACGCGATGCGGGGGAGCGGGTCGAGCCAGGGGCGCAGCACCTCGGGGCAGGCGGGCCCTGGGCGGTCGCCGTGCGCGGGGGTGATCCCCTGGTCCGCCAGGTCGGCGAGCGCGGTGAACGGGGGCCGTTCACCCAGGAGGCGGACACAGGCGGCCCGCACGGCGGCGTACGCGGTGGCGTCCTTCGAGTCGGCGTCCATGCGCCGGTCCCAGTCGATGAGCCGCTTGCGGAGCCCGGCGGCCTCGGGCGACAGGTCGGCCAGCCGGTTCATCGCGTCGAGCAGCGCGCCCGCGCCGCCCGCCACGGTGTCGGCGTGCACGGCCTCCATGTCCTGGGCCTTGAGCCCTGTGGCGCCGTCGAGCAACTCCCCGATGCGGCGGTGCTGGTGGCCGGGCAGGAACTCCACGCCGAGCGGCGCGGCGAGGCCCCGCTCGTTGGCCATCACCGCGAGGCCGTCCACCGGGGCGCGGCCCAGCGGCTCGTACGCGTGCGGCTGCCACGCGTGGCGCGGGTCCCAACCCGGCACGGGGCGTTGCCTGTTGTCAGGGTGCCGCACGGGGACGCGCCCGGCGACGCGGTGCAGCGTGCCGCCCTCGGTGTCGGCGGCCAGCACGACGTTGACCGGCTCGACCCACGCGTCGAGGGCGCGGTCGACGTCCGCGACGGTCCTGGCGCGCAGCAGGCGGGGGAGGGCCGCGAAGCCCAACGCGCCGGTGACGCGGGGGACATGGCGCAGGCTGATGGCCTCGGGGTCGTCGGGGCCGCCGATGATCACGGGGCCGCGCTCGGTCTCGATCACCTCGACCGTCACGGGGTCGCCGCCCGCCACCTCGACGGTCTCCACGCCGTGCTCGGTCGGGCGCCAGCCGTCGGGGCCCAGGGCCTCGACGCCGTCGTCGCCGCGGCGCAGCCGCTCGCGGTAGAGGTCCTGGTAGTCGGCCATGGCGTTGGTGATGCCCCAGGCGACCGTGCCGGTGTGGCCGAAGTGCGGGATGCCGGGGACGCCGGGGAGCGCGAGGCCGATGACGTCGAACTCCGGGCAGGCCAGCCGTATTTGCTGGTAGCAGCCGGGATCCTCGACATAGCGGTGCGGGTCACCGGCGAGCAACGCGGCGCCGGACGCGGTGTGTTCGCCGGTGAGCAGCCAGCCGTTGCTGCCCGCGGTGGCGATGTCGCCACCGCTGAACCACTCGACGGCCCCGGGGCCGAGGCGGTGGGCGACCTCCGCGCGCCACAGCTTGGCGGGCATGCCCGTGAAGAGGAGGTGGGTGGAGAGCCAGATGCCCAGCGGCACCCAGGGCTGCCAACGCCCCGGCGTGACACCGGTGTCGGCGAACTCCGATGCCTCGCCCGCCGCTTGGGGCAGGGCGGCGTTGACGCCATCGGTGTAGGCGGTGACCCAGGCGCGGGTCGCGTCGTCGAGGGCGAGGAAGCAGCGGCGGGCGGTCTGCGCGAGGCGCGCCCGGCGCGCCAGGATGTCCCAGCCGACGGCGCGAGGGCCGAGGAACGCGGCGGAGGTGCCGCGCAGCCTGCGGTGGTCGACCTCCAGCTGCCAGGCCCGGTCGCGGGCGGCGGCGAGGCCCTGCGCATGGGCGAGGCGGTCGGCGCTGCCGGCTCGCACATGCGGGATGCCCCACGGGTCGCGGTGGATGTCGACGGTCACGAAGCCCCCATGGTCTCTTCTCACTCGGCCACCCGATATTAGGTTAGGCTTGCCTAACTTATGCGGGGATGCGGTCGGCGAGCAACCGAGCTGTCGAGCCGCGGTGAGGATTTCGAGAAGGGGAGGCCCTGATGGCCCACGGCTGGGAAGGCGCCGTGCTCAAGCTGATGCGCGGCAAGGACTTCACGCTGACCGTGACCGGCGTCGAGGCGGTCACCGAGCGGTACCGCAGGCTGCGCGTGACCGACGGCGGCCTGCTCGCCGCCGTTCCGCCGCATCCGACGATGTGGGCGCGCCTGTGGTTCGACCGGGGAGGGAAGCCGCACCAGCGCGCGTACACGCTGGTCGACCCCGATCCCCGGGCGGGCACGTTCTCGCTCGAGTTCGCGCTGCACGACGGCACCGCGAGCGACTGGGCCCGCGCCGCCGAGCCGGGCGCCACGGTGGACACCACCGTGCAGGGCACGGGCTTCGACCGGCCCGATCCCGAGCCCTCGCGCCTGCTCGTGGTCGGCGACCCGGCGTCGCTGCCCGGGGTCAACTCCCTGCTCGACGCGTTCCCCGAGGCCGACGCCACGATCTGGTTCGAGGCGCCCGACCCGGGGGACCGGGAGCTGCCGTTCCGCGTGGACGCCGAGCGGCACGAGCTGCGCCTGGTCGAACGGATCGACGGCGGCGGGCAGTTGGTGAAGGAGGTGCGCGCGGCGCTGCCCGCGCTCGTCGACGACCCCGAGCGCGTCTACGCCTGGGTGGCCTGCGACACGCGCACGACACGGGAGCTCGGGGCGTTCCTGCGCAAGGAGGTCGGCCTGCCCCGGCGTCGCGTGCACGCCCTGGGGTACTGGCGCGCGGACACCAACTGACCGTTCGGGCCGGGCCGTTGGGGACGGGCGCCAACCTGAATGTTCCTGGGATTTGCCTATAGCTTGTAGGTAGCTGCATAATGGCCCCAGGAAACGCGGAGAGGAGAGCCGTGATGGCGCGCGTGGGGCTGACCGCGGAACGCCTGGCCAGGGCGGGTGCGGAGCTGGCCGACGAGGTCGGGTTCGACCAGGTGACCGTCTCGGCGCTCGCCCGGCGGTTCGACGTCAAGGTCGCCAGCCTGTACTCGCACGTCAAGAGCTCCCAGGACCTCAGGACGAGGATCGCCCTGCTCGCCCTGGAGGAGATGGCCGACCGGGGCGCCGCCGCCCTGGCCGGGCGCGCGGGCAAGGACGCCCTGGCCGCCCTGGCGAACGTCTACCGCGACTACGCCCGCGAGCACCCGGGCCGCTACGCCGCCGCCAGGCTGCGGCTCGACCCCGAGGCCGCCGCCGCCAGCGCGGGCGGCAGGCACGCGCACATGACCCGCGCGATCCTGCGCGGCTACGACCTGACCGAGCCCGACCAGACGCACGCCGTCCGGCTGCTCGGCAGCGTCTTCCACGGCTACGTCAGCCTCGAGCTCGGCGGCGGCTTCGACCACAGCGCCCCCGACAGCGAGGAGACCTGGACGCGGATCCTCGACGCCCTCGACGCCCTGCTGCGGAGCTGGCCCGCCGCGTGACGGGCGGCACCCCCCGAACGTTCCCCCCGACAGGTTGAGACCCATGCGCACCGAGCACCACCCCGAGCACCCCTGGATCACCACCCCCGTCACCGCGGACCTGCTGCGCGGCGCCCTCGACCTCGAGCCCACGGGGCGCGGCCTCCTGCCGCACCGGCTCCCGGCCTGGGCCCGCGCCCAGTACGCCGACGGCCAGCTGGCCATGGCCGAGTCCCAACCCTCGGGCGTGCGCCTGGCGTTCCGCACCCGCGCCACCGCCGTCGAGCTGGACACGGTGCCCACCAAGCGCGTCTACGTGGGCGCCCCACCGCGCCCCGACGGCGTGTACGAGCTGCTCGTCGACGGCCGCCAGGTCGGCCGGTCATCCGTCGCGGGCGGCGACACCCTGACCATCGACATGGCCACCGGCACCGCCGAGCACCGCGAGGGCCCGCCCGGCACCGTCCGCTTCGCCGACCTGCCGGGCGAGGCCAAGGACGTCGAGATCTGGCTGCCGCACAACGAGACCACCCGGCTCGTCGCCCTGCGCACCGACGCCCCCGTCGAGCCGACGCCCGACCCGGGCCGCCGGGTGTGGCTGCACCACGGCAGCTCGATCAGCCACGGCTCCGACGCCGCGGGCCCGACCAGCACATGGCCCGCGCTCGCCGCGTCGCTCGGCGGCGTCGAGCTGATCAACCTCGGCTTCGGCGGCGGCGCCCTGCTCGACCCGTTCACCGCGCGCGCCATGCGGGACACCCCGGCCGACCTGGTCAGCGTCAAGATCGGCATCAACCTGGTCAACACCGATCTCATGCGGCTGCGCGCCTTCACCCCCGCCGTGCACGGCTTCCTCGACACCCTCCGCGAGGGCCACCCCACCGCGCCCCTGCTGGTCGTCTCGCCCATCCTGTGCCCCATCCACGAGGACACGCCGGGGCCGAGCGTCCCCGACCCCGAGTCCTTCGGCACCGGCCGACTCAGGTTCAAGGCCACCGGCGACCCGGCCGAACGGGCGGGCGGCAAGCTGACGTTGGGCGTCATCCGCGACGAGCTGGCCGGGATCGTGGCGCAACGGGCCGCCCATGACCCGAACCTCCACCTCATCGACGGGCGCGACCTCTACGGCGAGGCCGACGCCGCCGAGCTGCCGCTCCCCGACGAGCTGCACCCCGACGCGGCCACCCACCGCCGCATCGGCGAGCGCTTCGCCGAACGCGCCTTCGCCCACGGCCCGTTCGCCGCCGCCCCCGGCGCCTGAACGGCGGAGCGGGTGGACCACCCCCTTCCCGTGGTGGTCCACCCGCTCCGCACGGTGCCGCGCGTCAGGCCGTGTGCAGGGTCAACCCGTACACGGACAGGATCTCGTTGAGCGGCTGGTACCACGTCTCGCCGCCGCTCGAGCAGTTGCCCCAGCCGCCCGAGGTCACGCCCTGGGCCTGGTCGCCGCTGATGTAGGAGCCGCCCGAGTCACCGCCCTCGGCGCAGACGCTCGTCTTGGTCAACTGGTAGACGACCTCGCCCGAGCTGTAGTTGACGGTCTCGTTCTTGGCGAGCAGCGTGCCGCAGTGCCACCCGGTGGTGGAGCCGGAGCGGCAGATCGACGCGCCCACGGGCGCCTCGTTCGAGCCGCGCACCAGCGCGTCGGAGACCGTGCCCCAGCCCAGGACGACCGGCTCGGTCCACCAGCCGTTCCCCACGCTGACATACGCGTAGTCGTTGCCGGGGAACGACGAGCCCTGGAAGTGCCCGATCAGCGAGCGGTCCCAGCCGTAGACCGCCGCGCCGCCCCCGCCGCAGTGCCCCGCGGTCACAAACCCGCCGTGCACCGAGAAGCCGATGGAACAGCGCACATTGCCCGTGTAGTAGGGGTCGCCGCCGACCGTGCCCGCGGCGAGGGTCTGCGGGGCCCCGGCCACGGAGCGGACCTCGACCGCGCCCTCCGCCTTCGCGTCCGCGAGGAACGCGGCGACCTCGGCGTCCGACTCGGCGCCGCTGACGACGTTGACGACCACGCTGTTGGCGAGCGGGTCCACGTGCCAGCTGCTCACGCCCTCGGGCGCCCCTTCGGGCCCGGCCAGGTCGTTGATCGCGACCAGGGTGGCGTCGAGGGCCGCCTGGGTGTGGTCGACCAGCTCGACCTCGGCCCCTGTGGCCAGGACGGGCTCGGCGTACTCGCGGTCGGTCACGCCCACGACCAGGGTCCCGGCCTCCGCGTCGAACCAGCTGCCGCCGAACGCCTCGGCCGCCGCGCTCTTCGCGTCCGCCTCGATGGCGACGGCGTCGGCCTCCTGGGCGAGGCGTTCGACGGCCTGCTCCTCGGAGAGGCCGAGGTCGCGCTCGAGGGCGTCGACCAACGCGGGCTCGGCGACGGGCTGTTCGGCCGAGGAGCGCTCGGCGGCGACCGCGCCGGTGCCGGTCAGCGCGCCTGCGATCAGCAGCGCCGACAGGGACAGGCGAATGCCTGCGGTGCGTCTCATCTGGTCTCCTTCGTGGATGCTCCGGCCTTCGGGCCGGGGAGGAAACGAAGCTCTTGTGGAGCAGGGCAGGGGAAGGCGAATCGCCGCCGGGGCGATTCGGCGTCTACGGCCACCGATCGACACCCTTGGGTCACATGGGGGTTGATAGGGTGTGAGGTATGGCGCGGCAGGTCAAGCGGGCGTTCAGGTACCGCTTCTACCCCACGAGCGAGCAGGCGGCGGAGCTGTCGCGGACGTTCGGCTGCGTCCGTCTCGTGTACAACAAGGCGCTTCAGGAACGCACGCGCGCCTGGTATGGCGAGCAGCGCCGGGTCTCCTACGTGGAGTCGTCGGCGATGCTGACCGGATGGAAGAAGACCGAGGAGCTCGCCTTCCTGGGCGAGGTGTCCTGCGTCCCGCTCCAGCAGGCCCTCAGGCATCTCCAGACCGCCTTCACCAACTTCTTCGCCAAGCGCGCCACATACCCCCGCTACAAGTCCCGGAAGAAGTCGCGCGCGTCGGCCGAGTACACCCGCAGCGCCTTCACATGGCGTGACGGGGAGTTGACGCTCGCGAAGATGAGCGGGCCCCTGGACATCCGCTGGTCGCGTCCACTGCCCCAGGGGGCGGAGCCGTCCACCGTGACCGTCTCCCGCGACGCGGCGGGCCGCTGGTTCGTGTCCCTGCTGTGCGAGGACACCATGGTCCCGGCCCCGGCGACCACGAACGCGGTCGGTATCGACGCGGGCATCACCTCCCTGGTGACCCTGTCCACCGGGGAGAAGATCGCCAATCCCCGGCACGAGCGCCGCGACCGCGCCCGCCTGGCCCGCGCACAGCGCCAGCTGTCCCGCAAGGCGAAGGGCTCGAACAACCGTGAGAAGGCCCGCCGGAAGGTGGCCCGTGTCCATGCGCGGATCGCCGACCGGCGCCGGGACTTCCTCCACAAGCTCACCACTCGGCTCGTCCGTGAGAACCAAACGGTCGTGATCGAGGACCTCACCGTCCGCAACCTGCTCAAGAACGGGCGTCTCGCGCGCGCCATCTCGGACGCGGCCTGGACGGAACTGCGTTCCATGCTGGAGTACAAGTGCGCCTGGTACGGGCGTGAACTCGTGGTGATCGACCGCTTCTTCCCCAGCTCGAAGCTGTGCGGGGCCTGCGGCACGGTCCGCGGGAAACTGCCGCTGAACGTCCGCGTGTGGACGTGTGAGTGCGGCACCACGCATGACCGTGATGTGAACGCGGCACGCACCATCCTGGCCGCCGGGCTGGCGGCAGCAGCCTGTGGAGACGGTGTAAGACCTCAACGGGAGTCCTCCCGGACAGGGCGGTCGTCGGTGAAGCAGGAAACCCAGCGGGCGACCGCTGGAACCCCCCGCCTTTAGGCGGGAGAGGAAGTCAAGGTGGGGGTGCTCCTTCTCTGCTCTACCTGTGAGGGGGCGGAACAAGGGAGACCGAGAGCGCTCTCACGTCTGGGGGCAGAGCCTAGAGGTATGGCATGGGCATGTCTAGACCAAAGGACGTGCCGCGGCTGCCCGTTCGCTGCCCGTTCCCACCGGCCGTTCCCACCGGCCGTTCTCATCGCTCGGCGAGCAGGGCCTCCGCGATGGCGACGTCCGGAACGCTGTGCGCGGTGGTGTCGCCGTTCTCGAGGTCCCACAGGGCGGTCTGGAGCACACGGGCGAGCGTCCAGGCCGTCGCGCGCCCCCGGTCGAGGCCGACGACCTCGGTCATCAGGTCGAAACGCCGCAGAACGGCCCGGCGCACGCTCGCGGTGGCGACCACGTCGTCCCAGCGGTTGTGCAGGGCGGGGAGCAGGTCGAACCCCGGGTCGCCCGCGAGCGGCTTGGGGTCGATCGCCAGCCAGGGCTCCCTGGGGTCCGACGGGTGCGCGCCCAGGACGTTGTCGTAGTGCAGGTCCCAGTGCAGCAGCCGGTCGCCCGGCTCCCCGCGCACCTCGGCGAGCGCGCCGGCACAGGCGTCGAGCAGGCGGCGGCGCTCCGGGTCGGCGACGCGGGCCAGCGCGGGCGGAACGCGCTCCAGCATGCGGGCTGCGATATCGCCGAGGCGGCGCATCCCCTCGGGCGCGGGGGCCGAGGTCAGCCGGGCGAGCAGCCCCGAGAGCGTCTCCAGGGCGGCCAGGTCATCGGCGACGGTGGCCAACGAGCGGCGCGCGTCGAGGCGTTCGAGCAGCATGGACCCCGTTGCGGGGGCGTGGTCGATCAGGCGCACGGCGCCGTCGCCGCCCCAGGCGCGCAGGGCGGTCGGCTCGCCCTCGGTCTCGTCGTCGACGGGCTGGACCTTGAGCACGGCCGGGCTTCCGTCCGCCCGCAGCACGGGCACCACGAGCGCGACCGCCCCGCACGCGGCGGGCCCGTCCGTCCGCAGCCGCCACGCGTCGAGGCGCGCGTCGACCAGCGCGGGCAGCGCGCCCGCCCACGCCCGCCCGCGCTCCCCGGCGTATGTGGCGTGCGCGGCGACGAGCGCGTCGGGGACCTGGACGCCGTGGCGCGAGGGGCTGATGGCCATGGGTGCGATGCCTCCTGCCGGGGGAAGGGCACCAGCCTCCCCCGGCGGGTGCGGACGATCAAACGGGATTCCCGCGAGGGGCGGACGCGGGAGGGCGCCGGTCCCCGGCCGACCCCGCGGGCAGCGGCCGCAGCACCCCGTGCCGCGGCCGCCCACGCGTCAGGCCCTGGCGGCACCGCCGCCCTCAGCTCGCGGCGTTGATCGCGTCGCCCAGCTCGTTGAAGAAGTCCTCCGTCGCCTCCTCGGGCGATGACTGCCCGAAGATGATCACCTGGTAGTAGCGGTTGAGCAGGACCTCGATGTCGCTGGCCCCGCTCGGGGTGATCGGGGGAGTGTCGCCGACCTCCTCGCTCATCGCCTCGGTGAAGGCCAGCGACTCCCTGCCCGCCTCGTCGAGCAGCGGCTCCACGGCGTCCCAGAACGCCGGGTTGGCGGGCTCGCCCCGGTCCAGGCCGAAGATCTCGGCCACGCGCGTGTCGTTGGAGAGGAAGTCGATCAACAGGGCGGCCTCGGCGGGGTGTTCGGTCGTGGAGGCCGCCGACCAGTACATCGAGGGCTTCAGATACTGGAAGCCCTCCTCCGTGTCGGCGTCGACCGGCCAGTTGGCCAGGGTGTAGTCGAAGTCGGGCGCCGCCGACTGGTAGGCGATGAACTGCCCGGCCGGGATGAACCCCATGGCCGTGCTGCCCGTCACCAGGCCGCTCTGGTCGAGCGGCAGGCCCAGGGTCTCGCTCAGCTCGGACGCCGAGGGCGCGGCCCCGCTGTCGATGTAGTCGAGCGTGCGCTGCCAGTAGGAGATCAGGAGTTCGGGGTCGAGGGCGAGCTCGCCGTTCTCGTCGAAGACCTGCCCGCCGTGCTGGCGGGCCCACACGGTGAGCGAGAAGGAGTCGCCCCCGAACGGGCTCAGCCCGTGCGCCTCGCCGTCGGACGCCTCGCTCAGCTCGATCGACGTGCGCTCGAAGTCCTCCCACGTCCACGAGGTGGTGTCGGGGATCTCGACGCCGTACTCCTCGAAGAGCGTGGTGTTGATGAGGATGCCGTTGGTCGTGGCGCCCGTCGGCACCGCGTACAGGTCGCCGTCCACGCGGCCCGTGTCCAGGACGTTCGGGTCAAGGTCCGAGACATCCAGGATGTTGTTCACGGTCGCGAGGTCGAGCAGGGCGCCCCGCTCGGCGTAGGAGGAGAGATAGATCTGGTCGAACTGCGAGACGTCGGGCATGTCCCCGGCCGCGGTCGTGGTCGCGAGCCGGTCCCAGTAGCCGGTCCAGTCGGCGTACTGCGGCTCGACGTCGATGTTCGGGTACTCCTCCTCGAACAGCTCGATCGCCTCGATCGTCTGCTGCGTCCTGGCGTCCGCGCCCCACCAGTTCATGCTGATGGTCACGTCCTCGTCGGACAGCTCGGGATGGAGGACGGGATCGGCCCCCACCCCGCAGGCGGCGAGGGTCACCCCGGCCGTGGCGGCGGCGACGCCCGCGCGTACCGTGCGCGACGTATGACGTTTCATGGTCATCCTCCCTTGCTACTTGCCGCCTGTGGTGGCGATGCCGCGGAGCAGGAATCGCTGGCCGAACAGGAACACCAGGAACACCGGGATCAGCGACACGACGCTCATGGCGAACATGGCGCCGTAATCGGACTGGGTCTGTGCGTCGATGAACGAACGCAGCGCCACGGGCACCGTGTAGAGATCGGGCTTGGTCACGAAGATGAGTTGCGTGAAAAAGTCGTTCCACGTCCAGATGAACGTGAAGATCGCCGTCGTCGCGAGCGCGGGCACCATGAGCGGCAGCATGATCTGCCCGTAGATGCGCAGATGCCCCGCCCCGTCGATCCGCGCCGCCTCGTCCAGCTCCCGGGGAATGCCCCGGATGAACTGCACCATCAGGAAGATGAAGAACGCGTCCGTCGCCAGGAACTTCGGCACGATGAGCGGGAGATAGGTGTTGATCCAGCCGAGCTGCGCGTAGAAGACATACTGCGGAATGATCAGGACATGGATCGGCAGCATGATCGTGACCAGCATGGCCACAAAGGCGAACCCTCGCATCCTGAAGCGGAGGCGCGCGAACGCGTAGGCCGCCATCGAGCACGAGATGAGATTTCCGATCACCGAACCGAGCACGACCAGAAACGAGTTGAGCAGATATGTGCTGAACGGGTACGCCAGCGCGTCCCAGCCGTTCGGATAGTGGTCGAAGTCGAAGGTGTCGATGAACAGGCCCGAGCTGGTGAAGATGTCGGAGTTCGGGCGCAGCGAGCTGGCCACCATCCACAGCAGCGGATAGAGCATCAGGAGGCACACGATGATCAGGCCGACGTGCTTGATCACGCGGGCGACGCGTCGCCGCCTGGTGGTCGGATAAGCGTCAGTCATTGTAGAAAACCCAATACTTGGAGGCCCAGAAGTTCAGCGCCGTGAAGGCTCCGATGATGATGAGCAGCAGCCACGCGAGGGCCGAGGCATAGCCCATGCGGAAGCTGCCGAATCCCTCCTGATAGAGGTAGAGCGAGAAGAAGAGCGTCGAATCGCTCGGCCCGCCCCTGCCGTTGGAGATGATGTACGCCTGGGTGAACGACTGGAAGCTGCCGATCAGCCCGAGCACGAGGTTGAAGAAGATGATCGGGCTCAGCAGCGGCAGCGTGAGGGAGAACAGCTGCCGCTTCTTCGACGCCCCGTCGGTCGCCGCGGCCTCGTACAGCTCGCGCGGTATCTGCCGCAGGCCCGCGAGGAAGATGACCATCGGCGCGCCGAACGTCCACACATGCAGGATGACCAACGTGCCGAGCGCGGTGTCCGGATCGGTCACCCACCCCGGGCCCTCCACGCCGAAGAGGGCAAGGAATGCGTTTACCAGGCCCTCGGTGCCGAAGACCAGCCGCCACAGCACCGCGATCGCCACGCTCGCGCCCAGCAGCGAGGGCAGATAGAGGACCGAGCGGTAGAGGGAGAGCCCCCGGATGCCCCGGTCCAGCACGAGCGCCAGGGCCAGCGCGACGGCCAGCTGGAGCGGGACCGACACGATGACATAGGTGAACGTGACCTGGAGCGACTGGGCGAGCCGGTCGTCCGTCAACATCCGCCTGATGTTGTCAAGTCCCGTGAACTCCGGGTCCTGCAAGAGGTTGTAGTCCGTGAACGCCAGATACAGCGACGCGATCATCGGCCCGACCGTGATGCCGAGCAGTCCGATCACCCAGGGGGCCAGGAAGAACGCGGCGGCCTTGTTGTCGCGCGACCGCTCCTGTTTCCCCGCCGTGTCGAGCCGGGAGCGCGAACGGCTGAGGTTCCTGAACTCCCCGAGCGCGCTCACCGGAAGCCCTCCGCGTCCCGTGGTGGCCCCGACCGTTCATGACGCCGTCCTGGCGCGTCCGCTCTGCGGCGCTGTTGAGCTCGTTTCACGCACATGACCTTCAGTCGCCTCTCCATGCGAAGGGACCGTGCGCAGCGCGTCCCACGAGACGCCGGCGCCGGCGTGGCGCGACTCTAGGGGCCGAGTGATCGTTCACACAAGGTCCTTGCACCCGTTGTTTCGCGGAGATGTCCCGGAGGGGTGGCGCCGCCGGGGTGGTGCGCCGCGGGCGCGATCAGGCGGTGGGCCGGGGCGCGGGGCCCGTCGAGTCGCGCAGGATGATCCGGTTGAGGTCCGCCGCTCCCACCGGCCTGACCTGCAAGGACTCCCCGCGTAGCAGGGCGAGCAACTGCCGCACGGCCTGCCGCCCCTGGCGCTCGCGGTCGACGCTGATGGTGGTCAGGCGCGGCCTGAAGTAACGGCCCACCTCGTCGTCGTCCCAGCCGAACACGCTGACGTCGCGCGGCACCTGGATGCCCAGGCTCTGCAACCCCAGGATCACACCGAACGCGACATGATCGGACGCGGCGAACACGGCCGTGGCCCCCGAGCCCGCGATGACCCGGGTCGCCGCGTCCCAGCCCGACTTGGTGCTCCAGTCACCCTCGACCACCGCGACCGACTCGAGCCCGAGCTCGGCGATGGTCGCCTCGTACACCGCGCGCCGGTCCCGCGCCGAGGCCCAGTCGGGGTGCCCCGTGACATGGATGAAGCGGCGGTGGCCCAGGTCCGCCAGGTGCCGCAGCATGTCGGCGGCCATCGACGCGTCCGCGAACACGCCGAGCGAGCGCATCTGGTCGTCGTACACGCCGTCGATGACGATCGGCACGGGGAAGTCGGACGGCGCGGGGTCACCGGCGTTCGTGCCGAGCGACGTGAACGACAGGATCCCGTCGGTGCTCTCCGGCTGGAGCAGGGACTCGAGATGGGCGGCGCGCTCGGCGGCGTCGCCCTCGAGGCTCACGACGTCGAGCCGGTATCCGGCCTCGTGCGCCGCGGCGGCGGCACCGCTGAGCATCCTCGTGGGCATGCGCTCGGTGGAGCGGGGAAGGATCACGGCGATCCGGTTCGACCTGCGGGTGCGCATCGTCCTGGCCGCGAGGTTGGGGCGGTACCCCAGCTCGGCGACGGCCCGCGCCACCCTGCGGGTCGTGTCGGGGCGCATGGTCGGGTCGTCGCGCAGGAAGCGGGACACGGTCTGGTGGGACACCCCGGCGAGCCTGGCGACCTCGTGGATGGTCGGGGGCCTTCCCGCGGTCCGCGGGCGCGGCAGCGACTCCTTCGCCATGTCCGCCGCCCCTTCCGCGTCGTCCCCGTCCATCCTTCGGATGTCCCCGGGCCCCGTCGGCCGCCGGTCAGTCTATGAGAGGGCGGCCCCACCGGAAGATCATCGGGGCGTGAAACCGGGATAAAGCCCTTGTGTGATCGATCACCTGAGCTTAGGGTCCAGGGGTCAGCAAGCGCTTACCCACCCGAGGAGCTTCCCTCATGCCCCCTCCCTCATCCCGTGCGCGCGTGGCCGTGGTCGGCACGGGTGGCATCGTCAGCGGGAGCCATCTGCCCGCGCTGCGGGCCCATGCCGAGCGGGTCGAGCTGACGGCGGCCGTGGACATCGCCCCCGAGCGGCTCGACGCGTTCCGCGAGGCGGCCGCCGCCGCGGGCTTCGACGGTGTGCGCGGCTATGCGGACGTGGGTGCGATGTTGGCGGCCGAACGCCCCGACCTGGTGTTGATCGGGACGCCGCCTTCGTTGCATCGTGAGCAGACGGTGGCGGCGTTGGGGGCGGGGGCGTGGGTGTTGTGTGAGAAGCCGTTGACGTTGTCGTTGGCGGAGTGTGACGCGGTGGTGGCGGCGGAGGAGTCGTCGGGTGCGTTCGCGTCGGTGGTTTTCCAGCATCGGTACGGGTCGGGTGCGGTGCACGCTCGTGAGTTGATCGCGAGTGGTGAGTTGGGTCGCCCGTTGGTGGCGCACTGCCAGACGACGTGGTTTCGGGATGCGGCGTATTACGAGGTGCCGTGGCGGGGGCGTTGGGCCTCCGAGGGTGGTGGTCCGACGATGGGGCATGGGATCCATCAGTTCGATCTGCTGCTGCATCTGCTGGGTGAGTGGAGTGAGATTCGGGCGATGGCGGCGCGGTTGGTGCATGACGTGGAGAGTGAGGATGTCTCCGCGGCGCTGGTGCGTTTCGCCAACGGGGCGGTGGCGACGGTGGTCAACAGTGTGTTGTCGCCTGATGAGGTCAGCCGGATACGTGTGGACTGTGCGGAGGCGACGGTGGAGTTGACGCATCTGTACGGGCATCGGAATGAGGACTGGGTGTATA